>CAWBGK010000010.1:0-174938 GCA_963788305.1 uncultured Chloroflexia bacterium | reverse complement strand
TGATCCACCCCAGGCTGTTCGTCCGCGATTTGTACGACAACAACGTGCTAGGCACCCGCAACCTGCTGCAGGCAGCTGAGCAGCAGGGGCGTGAGGCGAGTTGTGGCTGTCTCGTCCAACTCACCGATCGGCGTCAATCCATCCCGTGATCACCGGTTTGACGAGAGATCGCCTTATCACCCTTACATGAGCTACGGGCGCTCCAAAATGCAGATGGAGCAAACCGTCCACGAATACCAGAAGCGCGGCAAGCTGGAGACGGTCATCCTGCGCCCGACCTGGTTCTACGGGCCGTGCCAGCCGGAACGGCAAACCACCTTCTTCCGCATGATCCGCAGCGGTAAATCGCCGATCGTGGGGGACGGAACGAACCTGCGCTCGATGGTTTACATCGACAATCTGTGTCAGGCGTTGTTGCTCGCGGAGAGCACGCCGGCTGCGAATGGGCAGACCTACTGGGTTGCTGACCGGCACCCGTACCCGATGACCGAGATCATCGACACGGTCGAGCGGCTGATGGAACAGGAGTTCGGGCTTAAGGTGGCGCACAAACGTCTGAAACTGCCCTATATTGCCGGCGACATCGCCCAACTGTGTAATTCTTTAATCCAGTCGATCGGGATGTACCAGCAGAAGATCCACGTGCTGTCCGAGATGAACAAGACGATTGCCTGCTCGATCGCCAGAGCCGAGCGCGAGCTGGGCTATAACCCGCAAATCGAGCTGGAGGAGGGAATGAGGCGCTCGCTGGCATGGTGCATCGAGCAGGGAATTGCACTTTAGCCTCCAGCGGAGCTGAGTTTGCAGGTCAATCCCAGATGATGAAGCTCGAAAGCAAAGTGCTGCCTTCAAACGCCGAGTCTGAGAACAAAAATCCGTCCTGGCTGCCAGCAGTGATCGCTCTTGGATTGGGGGGTTTGATAATTTTCGAAGTCTGGGCATACGGGAGTCGGCTGAAATCTTTCGCTGGGACCACGCGTGGTTCTGCAGCCATGGATGCTGCAAAATGGTTTTGTCCCCTACGAACACATTGTCGATCTTCACAGCCCGCTGATGCCGATGATAATTGCAGCGTTGAGGCAGCTTGAAACGGACGGTCTCAAGCTGGCGAAGCTTGTGCTGTTAAGCCTCATTACGCTGACGACTGTTCTGACTTATATCACAGGAACACGCAAGATTGATCCGCTTTGGGGGCTGTGGGCCGCCTGGTTTTTTGTACTTTGGTCACATGCATTCGGTTTTGGCAAGCTTTGGTACGAGACTTTTTTGGCGCCAATTTTCATCATCTGGATACTTGCATACCAGCCCTCCTGTGTCCCCCAGAAGTCGAAATTATTGATTCTATGCGGCTTTTTAGGTGGTATTGCAGTGCTGATCAAGCAGACTGCGGTTGTGGCTTTTCTCGCCTTTGTTTTTTGGCAGGTTTTCACGAGCTGGTATACCCACCGTTCAGCTTCAATGATCATCCGTCAGCTGGTGGTGATCGGAATGGCCGCTGTCGCGCCCATCCTGGTTTTTCTAGTCGGTTACTACGCGAAAACCGGCTCTCTGGCGGATCTTTTCTATTGGGTGATTGGGTATCATCTCGAAGGGAGATATATCACCTATAGCGTTGAACCCCTTAAGCTCGTCGACGTTGGGAGAATCGCGAGCTGCTTTATACTGGTCCCCTTTGCAGCAGTCTGTGCGTTCGATCTCATGCGTCGAAGGGATCGGAACTGGCTTAACTTTGGATTGGGGCTGCTGATCCTGATAACAGGCGCAGTGTCTGCCTATCCCCGTTTTGCCTTCTTTCATCTGCAATCTGTCTTGCCGGTCGTGGCGCTGCTCTCCGCAATGACGCTTTCATACGCCTTCAGGCAACTTCGATCGTGGCGCATCTTTGCATTTGGCATGGTTGTGGCTTTTTCCGCTTTTTTTTTCGTCAAGGCGGGTGTTTTTTATCGTCCGGCTTTCAGAGCAGATCGACATCCTTTTGTCGACGAATATTCTGATCTTTTACCACTCGCCCAGGAAATTCGATCGACAATTGGAGAGACAGAAAGCGTCTACGTCTTCCCAGATGACGAAGCGTCGGCAAATCTCTACTACCTGCTGCAGCGCAAGCCGCCAGAATTTTGGATCTTCCATTACAACTGGTATCTGCTGGATTGGACAAAAGCCAAAATATTGGCTACACTCGAGGCTGACCCTCCAGATTGGGTGGTATACTTCCGCGATTCTTGGGGCGCAGAAGAAGCAGCTCCAGAAATTGTCCGATATATCCAGGATCATTATTCCTTGATTGCCAACCTCGATTGGGCGCAAGGTAAGGTCCGGTTATTCAAGCGGGTTCCCTGATCGGGAGATAACGCGCACGAGGTAAAACAGCTTGACTGCAGGGTCCGGCTGAGATGAATAGAACACAAAGGACAGGCAGAGCTGGATTCTGCCAGGGCGCTGGATCTAAAATTTTATAGTTCGAAACGCGAATAGACGAAGATCTCGAATTATTAAATGGTAGATACAATCGACACGGAGTACATGATGGAGGACGAATCCTATTCAGACTTTTGCATCCTTCTTCGATTAATAATTGACAAACAAGCCATTAGCCTTTAGCATTCAGTAATTAGGAATTAACAACCTGCCTGCGCAAGCAGGTTAGCAGTCTGCCTGCGCATGCAGGTTGGCGATTATCAATTAGCGGTTAGGAATTCGTAATTAGCTAAGAGCTAAGAGCTAACAGCTAACAACCAACAACCAACAACCAACAACCAATGACCATCAACCGCCAGGAATTCCTCTCGATCTCGACCAAAGCCATTCTCTGGGCCAGCGGGCTGCTCGGCCTGGCCGGCGTCCTGCGCTTCCTGAGCTACCAGCCGCCGGCCCCGCCGCCGAAGCGCTATGAGATCGGCCCGCAGGCCAACTACCCGATCGGCTCGCGCACCGTCCTGGCGGATGTCCCCGCCCTGCTCGTCCGGGATGAAGGCGCGCATCACCGCGATCAGCATGGTCTGCACCCACCTCGGCTGCACGGTCGAGAAGAAACCCGAGGGCTTCGTCTGCCAGTGCCACGGCTCGCGCTACGACAAGGACGGCCAGGTCACCAAAGGTCCGGCCGTCGAGCCGCTGCCCATGCTGATTGTGGAGAAGACCGAAGCTGGCGACCTGGTCGTGATCAAGGATTAGCGCGATCCCTGGAACACGTCAGTCCCTTGTCGCCTCCTGACCGCTAACAGCATATAATTGGAAAAACAAACGGAGCCTCCCATGACCTCCCAGACCTCTTACACGATCCACGAAATCTCCCTCGCCCTGCGGGCCGACGAACGGATGACCAGGAGGCTGTTGAACGGCCTCGGGATATTCCCGCCTCTGGACGAATACCGCGAGAATCCCCTCGATCGCCTGCCTCGCCAATCGCTGGCAGACCTGGTCGCGCGACACCCGGATGATCAGGTCAGCAGGGCGCTCGCCGGCCTGCTGCGATAACCTTGCAGCGATGCCGCATCCAGCGTCTCGATCGCGGAATCCTGACCCTTCCCACCTTGTGGTGGATCGGCCCAAACCCTTGCGGGAATAGAACTTATGTGCTATACTATCCTTTGCCTTCAGCGGCCTCTCAAAACAGGAATTGAATCGAATTGAATTTAATGAGACAATTCAATTCACCCCCCGCCCTCATGCTCCTGTGCCTTGGGATGGTCGCCGCCCTCCTGCTCACCGCCTGCGGCCGCCCGCAGGTCGAAGCGCTTCCTACCTCCTCGCCCACCCTGCCTCAGCCCCAGCTCCGCCTCACCCGGCCTCCCTCCGTGGACGACGCAGCCCGCGAGTTCGTCTCCAGCTGGCAGGCCGGCGCCTACGGCGAGATGTACGCCGCGCTGTCCTCGCAGAGCCGCTCCGCCTGGACCCGGGAAGCCTTCAGCCAGGTCTACCAGAACCTGGCCGAAGAAGCGGCGGTCGAAAAGCTGGAGGTCGTGCTTGGCGAAAGCCGCCTCGACCCGCACCAGGCAGAAATCCCGGCCCGCCTCAGCTACCATTCGGCGGTCTTCGGGGTAGCTCGAGCGCCAGGTGACCCTGCCGTGGGTGCTCGAGCAGGGGCGCTGGCGCCTGGACTGGGACCCGAAGCTGGCCCTGCCGGAGCTCGAAGGCGGCCGCACCCTGGGTTTCGAGCGCGACTGGTCCGGTCGGGCGGCGATCTACGACCTGCTCGGCGATCCGCTCGCCTCCCAGATCGAAGCGGTCTCGGTCGGCATCTGGCCCGACTACGTCGACCGGGAGCGCATCCCGCAGCTGGCTTCGCTGCTGTCGGCCTATTCCCCCTACCGCCTCGACGTGATCGCCAACCTGATCCAGAACGCCCCTGCCGGCGAGTACCTCCCGCTCGGCGAAGCGCCCGCAGACCTGGACCCCGAGCGCCTCGCGCTGCTCAAGACCTACGGCTCGGTGGTGATCTCCGAATACAGCCGCCGGGTGTACCCCGACGACGGGATCGCCCCGCATGTGGTCGGCTACGTCGGCTCCATCCAGCCGGACGAGACCTCCAGCTACCGCCGCCGGGGCTACCTCGCAAATGACCAGGTCGGCCGCCAGGGGATCGAAGGCTGGGGCGAGCAGCTGCTGACCGGGGAGATCGGCGGCAGGCTGTACGTCTTCAACCCGGACGGGCAGCCCGCCTTCGAGCTCGCTTCCGCCCCCAGCGAGCCCGGCCAGGACATCCACCTGACGATCAAAGCGGGATTTCCAGCGTGAAATCCAGAAAGCGCTTTCGATTTACTACGGCGCGATCGTCGTCATGGAGCTGGACAGCGGGCGGGTGCTCGCGATGAGCTCCTCGCCGGGCTTCGACCCGAATGCGATCGAGAACAAGGATTACAACTGGAAGGCCCGCCAGACCAGGATCATCACCCAGGAAGACCTGTCGCAGTTCAACCGGGCGGCCGAAGGCCAGTACCCGCTCGGCTCGGTCTTCAAGCTCATCACCATGGCCTCCGCCCTGGAGAGCGGTAGGTTCACCCGCGACTCGACCTACGACTGCGGCTACGCCTTCACGGAGCTGATCGGGATCACCCTGTACGACTGGACCTGGGAACACTTCCAGGAGGACGAAGAGACCCGGCCCAGCGGCCTGCTGACCCTCCCGCAGGGGCTGATCAAGTCCTGCAACCCCTGGTTTTACCATATCGGCAACGACCTGTACAACGCCGGGCTCCCCACCCTGAACTCCGAGATGGCGCGCCTCTTCGGCCTGGGGAGCGGGACCGGGATCGAAGGCGTCGACGAACAGCCCGGCTACGTCCCCGACCCCGCCAGCCCGCTGGACGCCACCAACCTCGCCATCGGCCAGGGCGACCTGCAGGTCACCCCGCTCCAGGTGGCGCGCTTCGTCGCCGCGCTCGGCAATGGCGGCGTCCTCTACCGCCCTCAGCTGATCGAGAAGATCGTCGCCTCGGACGGGAGCGCCAGCTCGACCTTTAAAAAAGACGAGCAGGGCAGGCTTCCGCTGACGCCGGCGAACCTCGCCCTGATCCAGGAGGCGATGCGCGGCGTGATCTACAGCGAGCGCCCCGAAGGGACTGCCTTCCGCCCGCTGAGCGACCTGAAAGCCAGGATCGCCGGCAAGACCGGCACCGCGACGAACTCCACCGGCGCGCCGCACGCCTGGTTTGCAGGCTTCTAGTGAAGAAGACCGCCCGGGCGTCCCCGACGTCGCCGTGGTGGTGATCGCCGAGAACGCCGGGGAGGGCTCGGAGGTCGCCGCCCCGATCTTCCGCCGCGTGATGGAGCTGTATTTCTTCGGCGAAGCGAAGCGGACCTATCCGTGGGAGTCCTCGATCGGCGTCGTCCGCGCTCCGACGCCGCCGGTGACCGACCTCCCCCCGACCCCGAAGCCGTTCTTCATCCGATAGCAGGACGGTTGTTCGATGAGATCACCTGCTGGATTGAGCGAACAAATAAGGAGGTTAAAATGGGTTTGGAGAACATACCAAAAAGACGCAATACCTTGTCTGTGATTAGCTTACTCATAGGCCTGGCGGCCGTCTTATACATCCCAATATTTGGAATTTACCGCACGGATCCCGTTAATGTCTATCCGGGCGGATACATCGTTGTACTGCTGGGGATCTGTGCAGCCGTCCTGGGTCTGGTATCCTGGTCTCAAATCAGAAAAAATCCTGGGACAGAAACCGGGAAAGGGTTTGCAGCAGCAGGGTTGATCCTTGGGGCAGCTGCTGTAGCTGTGGTTGCGCTGCAGGTGTTTTTTGTCGGTCCTGCTGTTATCCGGATTCAACAAGAAATTCTGAACAATACTGCTCCGTAATCCGTCATTGTGCAGCAGCGTATGGCAGCTCCACCCCTCCCGCTGTGTGTGTCCTGTGTCTCCGCGGTGAAAAGGTCTTTCTCCGTGCTCTCTGTGTCTTCGCGATTAACAGCCCTTCGTATCGAACCCTCCCCCAAATCCGCTGAATTTCGGTACAATATCGAATATCTCTCGTGCTGAACACCCCTGCTATCTCAGCAGCCTGCCCTTATTTGATGGACGATCTAACCCCTGCCTTCCTGTCCAGAAATCGAGGTCCAGATGGCTAAAAAAAAGTACCCCCCCTTCCATGCATTCATGCAGAAAATGGCATCGACAAAACCAGGCGCCTGGTTTTATTCGCGCACGCTCCACCATTTCGACCGGGTTTTCCTCAAATTGAGCGGCGGCAAGCTGACGATGACCAGCCTGGCTACCGGGCTGCCGATGGTCACGCTGACCACCACCGGCGCGAAGAGCGGGCAGCCGCGCTCGGTCCCGATCATCGGCATCGTCGACCCGGAATGCCCCGAGAAGGTCGCCTTCATCGCCTCGAACTGGGGCCAGGACCACAATCCCGCCTGGTACTACAACATGAAGGCTCACCCAAAGGCATCGATCACGCGCGGGGACGAGGTTCTCAACTGCACCGCCCACGAGGCCGCCGGCGACGAATACGAGCTGTTCTGGCAGGACGCCAGCGATCTCTACCTGGGTTATCCGCATTATAAAGAGCGCGCCGGGGAGCGCCGCATCCCGATCATTGTGCTCGAGCCGGAGGAACCGAAAAAAGAGGTATTTTGAAACCGAAAAGAACTCCCCTGGATTCGCTGCCCGACGAGCGCGCCAGGCAAGTGCTGCGCGGGCTGCACGCCGAAGCCGGCAAAGAGCATATGCGGCTGATGCGGGTTTTTGTGCCATATTTAGGCAGGATGCTGCGCGGCAAACCCCTGCCCTGGGAGCGCCTCGAAGGTCGCTTTGACCGATTCTACATGTCGACCTCGCCCGAAGCGGGCGTTTTCACCTATCTGCTGGCGCGGGCGATCGATGCCAGGCGGATCGTCGAGTACGGCACCTCCTTCGGCGTCTCGACCATCTACCTGGCGCTGGCGGTGCGCGACAATGGGGGCGGGCTGGTCTACGGGACGGAGCTGGTCCCCGCCAAGGCGGACGCAGCCCGCCGCAACCTTGCAAGGCTGCCGGCGTGGGCGAATATGTCGAGGTCCTCGAAGGCAACGCGGTCGATACGCTCAAGACGATCGCTGGACCGATCGATTTTATGATGAACGACGGCTGGCCGAGCTGCGCCCTGGAGGTGACCAAAATCGTCGCACCCCTGATGCGCCGCGGCGCGATCCTGGTCAACCACAACACGGTCGGATTGAAGGGCGACCTCGCGGACTACGTGGCTTACGTGCGCGACCCGGCCAACGGCTTTGTCACACAGAACGTCTTGATGAAAGGCGAGATCTCCGTGAGAGCCGTGGACCCTCCGGCTGCGGGCGGGCAGGAGCTCAGCCAATGACCAAAACCGACGAATACAGGGCCGCGCTGCGGTCCCTGGACGATTGGGACGAATACCTGCGGCGGGAATCCGGGCTGCCCGGGCCGCGCGGCAACCTCGAGCTGGCCCAGGCCGCCGCAGACGAAGGCGACCGTGCGCTGTTTGAGCGCCTGATCGCCCAGAACCCACCCGGATCGGGCGCCCGTCAGCTCGCCCGACGAGTTCCTGGCCTTCTGCGGGACGGTCGGGCTGGGGCGCCTGCTGGCGGAGGGCGAGCTGGAGCACCTGGAAGAGCTGCACCGGCTGGCTTCCGACCCGCGCTGGCGGACCCGCGAGGCGGTCGCGATGGCGCTCCAGCGGTTCGGGGATGCGGATATGGGAGGGTTGATCGCGGCGATGCAGGATTGGTGCGGCGGGCCCCCGCTCGTGCAGCGCGCCGCCGCGGCTGGTCTGTGCGAGCCTCGCCTGCTCAAGAGCAGCGAGCACGCCCTCGCCGTCCTTCTGATCCTGGACCGGATCACCGAGAGCATCCTGGTCCTGCCCGACCGGCACGGTGAGGACTTCCTTGCGCTGCGCAAGGGGTTGGGCTACTGCTGGAGCGTCGCGGCAGCCGCCCTGCCCGCCGAAGGCAAAAAGCTGATGGAAAAGTGGCTCCTCAGCCCGGACAAGGACATCCGCTGGATCATGAAGGAGAACTTGAAGAAGAACCGCCTGGTCCGTTTGGACCCGGAATGGGTGGCGAGGTGGCTGGAATAGGGGGAGGGGAAGCATTTCTCCCTCACCACAAGAACGCGACCCCGCGCTTGCCCAGGATCCGGTCGTCAAAGACCAGCCGGGCCGGCCTGTCCGCCATCGCCTGGCAGACGTGCAGCGGCAGCAGGTGCTCCTCGCGCGGGTGGCAGTAGCGCGCCGATGGCGCCTGCTGCCCAGTCGACCAGGCGCTGCTCGCGCTCCGGCTGGGTCAGCGGGCCGGTGCAGGTCTCGATCAGCCAGTCCTGAAAGCGGTCGTTGGCCGGGTCGGGAGCTGCCTCGCCCTGCCAGGAGAAGGCGCGCATGTTGTGAAACGAGAAGCCCGACCCGACCACCAGGAGGTTCTGGTCCGATAAGCCGCGCAGCGCCCTGCCCAGGGCGATGTGCGCCGCGGCGTCCAGGCCGCGCAGCAGCGAGAGCTGCAGGCAGGGGATATCCGCCCCCGGGTACATCAGCTTCAGCGGGATGAACAGGCCGTGGTCGAAGCCGCGCTCCGGGTCGATCCGGCTCGGGACATGGTGCTCGGTACAGCATCCCGGCGATCCGCAGCGCCAGCTCGGGGCTGCCCGGGCGCCGGGTAGGTGATCTCGTAGGCCTCTTTCGGGAAGCCGTAGTAGTCGTAGAACATCTCGGGGTTCGGCGCCCCGATCAGCGTCGCCTGGCTCTCTTCCCAGTGGGCGCTGACCACCAGGATGAAGTCGGGCCGGTGGAGCTGGGCCGGGAGGCGGGTCATGAAGTCGATCATCGCCCGGTGGCTCGGGTCGCCGAGGATCGGCAGCGGGCCGCCGCCGTGGCTGAAGTAGACGATCTGGGCGTTCTTTTCGTGGGTTCGTGTCCATGCTGTCACCTCGCTTGTGCCGGTCCGGACTCTTAGAAGGGCCGTCTGATAGGTTGTCCATCCTTCCTGATGCACCTGTCCGTCGATCCGTCCATTATAACGCCTCGGGCGGAGGGAGCAGACCTGCAGGTTCCGTTGGGCTGTCTTACTCCAGCAGTTTGTACTGCATTTAATCCTGCTTCCCTGGATCACAAGGAAGCAGGCTGACAATCTATTCTGATCTCACAGGTCGTTCAGATCCATCGGATTTCCCATCCTATGCGCTTTTGAAACCTCCCTTCCAGCACCCCAAAAAGAATAAATAAAACGAGTCAATTGTCGAATGTGAAGATGATTGTTTTATGCTATTATTCATAAGTCATTGAAGTAGACTGAGAAAAACATCATCGGGCTTTTGCACAATCCAATCCATAACAGCAAAAGGAGAAAGAAGTGATGCAGAACAAAAACGGGCAGTTGAAGGTACAGGCCGGCGAACCACAGCAAAACGAGAAAAAAGGAACGCAGCACAAAATCCCACAAATGAAGGTACACACTGGAATTCGGTTCGGGGTATGCACCTGGGACTACAATTGCCAGAAATACTGGTGTGATTAGATTTTCAGGCAGAACCTGATATTTCTCCAGCAGATTTAGCCTGGGGTATCCTTTATGAAATTGCCAGGGAAAACAAAGGCCGTTAATAAAAAAAGCAGACAAACAGAATATTCTCTTGGAATAAACTTGTGGTCTGAACTTTTCGAACCGGACTGCCCAGCCTGTGCGCCTGGGCAGTGTCTTTCGTCGTCTCTGCCAGGGTTCGGCGCAGCACCTGGTTTTCAGCATGCCCCAGCAGCACCTTATAAGAAAAGGACATCGTCCTTATGGAACTCACAATCCGAAACGAGACCGAAAACGACTTCCGCACAGTCGAAGAGCTCACCCGCGAAGCCTTCTGGAACCTGTATTTCCCAGGCTGCGTCGAGCATTATCTCGTCCACATCATGCGGGACCATCCCGATTTCCTGAAAGAGCTCGATTTCGTCGCAGAAGTGGACGGGAAGATCGTCGGAAATATCATGTATACCCGATCCTGGCTGATCGACGAGCTGGGCGGGGAGCTGGAGATCGTGAGCTTCGGACCGGTCTGTGTCCTGCCGGAGCTCCAGCGCAAAGGCGTCGGCGGCGCACTGATCCGGCATACCCTGGAGCTGGCGACGGCGCAGGGTGCGAAGGCGGTCGTGATCCTGGGCGACCCGCACAACTACTGCAAGCACGGCTTCAAGAGCTCGAAGGACCTGAATATCAGCGACCTGAACGGGGACTATCCAAATGGGATGCTCGCGCTGGAGCTGGAGGCCGGGGCGCTGGCGGGTCGGACAGTGGAAATACCGCTACAGCCCGGTCTATGAATTCGACGAAAAAGAAGCCGAAGAATTCGACCGCGGTTTTTCACCGAAAGAAAAGGGATACCACTATTCGCAGGAGATCTTCTCGATCGCGATTCGATCCTATCTGAGGTGAAGCCCGGCGGGTCAGCGACCGACCCTGCGGCTGAGACTGGTTCGCGATGAACACTCGCGGTAATACGCAGTCTGTCATTGCGAGGAGCATAGCGACGAAGCAATCCATGGGACTTCTTCGCTGCGTCCGAAAGATACTCGGACAGGCTCGCAGTGACACGTAGTCTATCATTGCGAGGAGAATAGCGACGAAGCAATCCCTGAGACTGCTTCCCTGCGTCCGCAGTGACAAAACAGCGGACAATCTCGCAGTGACAAGTAGAGGACAATCGTAATGACCGACGAATTTGGTTATAACCGTGATTAAGACTAACCAATATTGCGTTTATATACTGACTAACCAAAACAATCAAGTTCTTTACACAGGAGTAACGAACAACCTGCAACGCCGCATCCTGGAACATCGATCAGGAACAGGAAGCGAATTCACGAAAAAATACCGAGTCCATAAGCTGGTTTATTTCCAAATAACCGATGATGTTAATGCTGCCATTGCCGAAGAAAAGAGGATAAAAGCTGGATCACGTCAAAAGAAGATTGATTTAGTAAACAGCATGAATCCCGGATGGGGGGATTTATATAACGAGTTATTTTGTGAAGGAAAAGGTGAGTGAGCCTCAATAGACATGTCATTGCGAGGAGCATAGCGACGAAGCAATCCAGGAGACTGCTTCGCTGCGCTCGAAGTGACACAAAGGTGGACAAGCTCGCAGTGACATGGGACTTCTTCGCGATGAACACTCGCAGTGATACGCAGTCTGTCATTGCGAGGAGGGCGATCTTCCCGACGAACCTGTCCACGTACTCTGTGGAGCTATCCCTGAGACTGCTTCGCTGCGCTCGCAGTGACAGGTGGGTTGGATTGCAGTGACATGGGACTACTTCGCTGCGCTCGCAGTGACACAGAGGTGGACAGGCTCGCAGTGACATGGGACTACTTCGCTGCGTCCGCAAGATACGCGGACAGGCTCGCAGTGACAGGTGGGTTGGATTGCAGTGACATGGGACTACTTCGCTGCGTCCGCAAGATACGCGGACAGGCTCGCAGTGACACAGAGGTGGACAGGCTCGCAGTGACAGGTGGGTTGGATTGCAGTGACATGGGACTGCTTCGCTGCGTCCGCAAGATACGCGGACAGGCTCGCAGTGACAGGTGGGTAGGATCGCAGTGACATGGGACTACTTCGCTGCGTCCGCAAGATACGCGGACAGGCTCGCAGTGACAGGTGGGTTGGATTGCAGTGACATGGGACTACTTCGCTGCGTCCGCAAGATACGCGGACAGGCTCGCAGTGACAGGTGGGTTGGATTGCAGTGACATGGGACTACTTCGCTGCGTCCGCAAGATACGCGGACAGGCTCGCAGTGACACAGAGGTGGACAGGCTCGCAGTGACAGGTGGGTTGGATTGCAGTGACATGGGACTGCTTCGCTGCGTCCGCAAGATACGCGGACAGGCTCGCAGTGACAGGTGGGTAGGATCGCAGTGACATGAGACTGCTTCGCAATGAACACTCGCAGTGACAGGTGGGTAGGATCGCAGTGACATGGGACTGCTTCGCGATGAACACTCGCGGTGATAGGAAGTCTGTCATTGCGAAGAGGGCGATCTTCCTGAAAAACCTGTCCACGTACTCTGACGGAGCAACACCTGACCGTACGCGAAACCATCCGGCTGAACCGGACGTTGATTTCACCCCTTCAAATGATCCTGCCTGAGTTGTCTTATTGCCCGGGAGGGCGATAATTTCCGCTCTTCTGGGCGGCTTTATCGATCTCTTCAGGCGTCATCAGAACGGTTATTTTGGTCTTAACCGCGCCGCTTGCGCCTACCATCAGAGCCGCAGCCGAAGTATCGACATTATCCAACCCGTCGACAATCGCGAAGCCGTCGTACTCTCCAAAGGCGAAGTAGTAGGCGACCAATCTGCCGCCCAGGCTTTTAATGAGGTTTTCAGTCGCCTCGCGTCGTTTTGATCCGCCTTCTTTGACAAGCCCTTTCATCCCCTGTTCGGTATAGCTGAACTGCACCATGAATGCTGCCATCGAGCCACCTCCTTTTCAAAGTGGAATTATAGCATGAAATTAGTCGTATTAACATGCCCTTCCAACGGCGCTCTTCGCCCGTCCTCCAGCTCCAGATCTGGAGCAGATCGCAAACCTGTTTGCCCCCTCGCCGCGGCGCTATAGCTGGCTGAATTGCCCGGTTTTGAGCCGGTCGCAACTTATAATTAAACCCCGGAAGACCTCCAGCATGTGACCGACGGCGTTGCCATGCAAGCGCAACGCCTGGATCCAGAGCAGGGTTCGACCGGTTGGAAAGATGCAGGGTGGGTCGGCGCGCGACATTGCGGCTGAAAATCTCCCTGGGTCGGGTCGATCATCAGGCCGGGTAGATCATCGCACACCGCCCGGGTCTGCGCAGCTGCAGCGTGAATCAGGCGCACACTGCGCCGTCCCGAGCAGGGTATCCTGGATTGGGGGCTTACCTTTTTTCGCGTTCCGCAGGACTCATCAGGCAGTAGCACTGCCCGCCGTGCAAATTGGTTCGGACCTGCGGAACGTCCACCTGCAGCAGGCACGGGTCAAACTCGAACCCTTCCTGCGCCAGGGTCTCGGCCAGGCTCCCGGCGTTGCGCGCCTCCAGGATGCGCTGGCGGAAGTCCCGCTCGCGGCGCAGCCGCACTTGAAAATCCTGCACAGTTTTTTCCATAGAGCCAATCTCCTTTCAGGCTGAAATCCGGCTCATTCCTTTAACGTCTGAAGCATCCGGGCAAACATCGCTTCAGCCATATCGTCTCGTCCACCGCTGGGGCAGGCCTGGTCGTCGGCATGTTCCGAGAAGTGCAGCATCAAGAAGGCGCGCTGGTCGTCAGGCAGCGGGGTGTTCAGCTCTCGTAAATAGGCTTCCGGATCGGCCAGAAAGCTGCGGCGCTGTTCCAGGTCGTAAGCCAGGTCGACGAACAGCTCGCGCAGCGTTTCGTCTTCCAGGTAGGCTTCGAAGCGCCCTGCCAGGGTGGCGCTCAGGCTTGCGCTGATCCAGGCAAATTCCGCCTTCATATGAGCAATCCAGCGGCGGACCGGCAGGGATTTTGCGAGCCTGATCGGTCTGGCGGTCGACCAGGTGGCGGTAGCAGAGAGGGTTCTGCGCGAACGGGCTGCCGGTCAGGCTGTAGACGTTCGCCGGGCAGCCGCGGCAGACCATATAGAAGTCGCATTCCCCGCAGCCTTCAAAAAATTCCCGCCGGCGGTACTGCCGCAGGACGGGCGAGCCCAGGAATATCTCTTCAAAGGACTGCCCGGGCATCTTACCCAGCTGCACCGCCGGCAGGCGCCGGCAGCCCAGCACAGTCCCATCCGACAGCACGGCGACGCCCTTCCAGCCGATCTGGCAGCCGCCGATATTGCTCAGCTCTTCGGCGCAGTACGGGTAGAACTCGCCCGCTTCGAAGCGGTTGAGCTGGTGAAAAGAGCATTTTTCGGCCACCCCGAGCGGGAAACCGGCATTCTTCGAGGCGCTTCTTCTCGGCGTTGTAGCCGGCTAAGATGGATTTTAATTCCTGCGGGGTGAAATTGCGGTCGAGCTCGGCCGCGTTTCCGGCGAACACGCCCACGTCAAAGCTGAAGGAAGCCGCGGCGGTATGCTCGGCCACGAAACGCAGCAAGCGGGATCAGCTCGGCCGCGTTGGTTGGAAAAAGCGTGAACATCACGTTGCAGCGGATGCCCGCCTGCTTCAGCAGGTCCAGCTTCTCCAGCGTGCGCCGGAAGGTGCCGGGGTCGTCCCGGAAGCGGTCGTGGGTGCCTTCCAGCCCGTCCAGGCTGAGCTGGTAATCCATGACCCCCAGCTCGACCAGCGCGGCGACGTTGTCCTCGCTCAACGTCTCCGGGTTGCCCATCATCGAGACGGTTTTCCCGCGATTGCGCAGCTCACGGACGAATTCCTGCCAGTCCCTGCGCAGGAGCGGGTCGCCGCCGGTGATTGCGAAATGTGCGATCTCGGCGCCCCACTTCTGCTCGAACTCGCAGAAGGAATCCAGGATGCGGAAAAGGCCGTCCAGAGGCAGGGTATCCTGCCGCTCCGCCGGCCAGGTGAGCGGATCGTACATGTAGCAGTGCTCGCAGTGGTGACCGCATGCCGTCGTGATATGCCATTGGATGCTCAGGTTCGGTTTGAGGGGCAATTTGCAGTCCCTTCAGGGGGAGACTGGTTGAGGATCTATAAAGAATTATAGTTCCATTAGAAAACCTGAGCAATAAGACAAATGTCGCGACCAGAGCAGAATCTGAGGCGTAAGCTTCCCCCGGGCGCATCCGAGAATTCGGTTAAAATGGGGGTATTCAAGATCCATCAGGATCGGCCGCCGGTCCGCTGGATCGAGCGGTCATTAGACAGGCGAGTTAAAAAGGAGGAACAGATGTCTCAATCAAACGAAAACCTGATCCTGGTCGGTTTTACCCAAATCCACAACATCATCACCCGGGGGCTGAGCGTTTCATTAATGAGCATCCGGTGGTTCTCGGAAGGCTCGATAGCAGGCGCAATCAACCTGGAAGGGCTGTTCAAATACATCCAGGCGCTGGTCTCCGTGCTGAATTCCCACCACCTGACCGAGGACGAGATCGTGTTCCCATATTTTCGAGCGCTGCTTCCTGAGGCGCCGTTTGACTCCCTGATGCAGGACCACCAGCGGATCGTCCTGATCATGGACGAAGTCAGCCAGGCGCTGGAAAAGGGGGGCGAAACCGGCCTGCTGGAAGCTGAGCTGGAGGAGCTGGAGAGGGCGCTGACCCGCCTGAACGACTTGTGGCATCCGCATATCCAGGTCGAGGCCACGCAGATCGCCGAGAAGGCAGACGCGCTGATCCCGCTGGAGGAACGCCAGAAGCTGGTCGGGCAGATGTCCGAGCACGGGCAGAAAATTGGCGGCCCGCCCTTTTTGACGGTCCCGTTCATGCTCTTCAACCTTCCCCCGGGCGAGCGGGCGGTCTTTTCGCGTGGGATGCCGAGCGAGCTGCTCGAAAACCTGGTGCCGGTGGTCTGGAAAGCGCAGTGGGAGTCGATGATGCCGTACTTGTTGGAATGAAGCGGGAGAGGAGGGAGGCAGGCGGTCGCACAGCTGGCTATTGCAAAAAACCGCAAAATGATATATAAATGACCTTAGAAGGTTGATTTGCGCCGCCCGAATACGATCGGGAAAGGAGGAAACACCATGGACTTTGAAGGCTACTGTGTCAAGTGCCGCACGAAACGGCCGGTCAAGAACGGAGTCGTGAAAGTGAGCCCCAACGGCCGCAGGATGGCCCAGGGCCCCTGCCCGGTATGCAAGACAACCGTAACGCGATTTCTGCCCAACGAGAAAACCGGATAGGACCTGGGATTTCGAGCAGGATATCAATAAGAAAAGCCAGCCCTCAGGTCTGGCTTTTTTGTGTTTTTTCGCGAGCTAGGGCTTCTTTTTCCATTTCTCGGCCTGTTCTTGCTCCGATTCTGGAGCTGCTCCGCCTGTCGAAGCTTCCGTTTCTCGGCCTGTTCCTGCTCGAGCTGCTGCTGCTCCGCCTGCCGCAGCACCCGTTTCTGCTCGTGCTTCTGCTCCTGCTGTTTCTGGGCCTCTTTTTGAGAGTCCTGCTTCTCTTTCTGTTTCTGGTCCAGCTGCTCTCGTTCTTCGAGGCGCTGCTCTAATTTTTTATTCGGAATGGGTTCTTCTTTTTGCGGCATTTTCGTTTTCCTTTTTGAGGTCGAGGCATCTCAACAATCCATACCAGATCAAAGACGAAGAAACCGGCAAATCTAAGCCGTCTCGATCGTCTCGGTTTCGGAGCGATTTTCGAAGGCAGCGTTTGAAACCAGGTTGTTCATCAGCACCGTATTATGATACTACAGAACAATCCAATCCAGCTTGAATATGGAGCGGATTCGACGGATGGTTGGGCGGGGGAAGGAGAGGGAGACACGAAGTTATCGTGTTTCTCATGGACTCTGCGTCTCCGTGGGGAAGAAAAAATCGCTGAGCTACGGAGCGCGCGGAGCTGCGGCTGGATCAAACCTGCTGCTCAAGCTGGTCCCCAGATCGTCGACCGGTCTGGGGGCGGAGGCGGATTGTCATCCCTCTTGACTCTGCCCGTAAATTAATCTATACTGAAATCAGTTCATGAAGAGCTCCGCAATCGCAGGGAGTTCACCGCACAAACCTGTTTACTTTAATACCGGATTGCAATCAGGACAACCCTTCCTTGGATCGCAGGAGGGTTGTTTATTTTTATGCCTGAGAGAGATCTGGCACCGGGTTTGAGAGGGTTATTCTGAGCCGCATGGCGCATGAGCAGTTCTAATCATAACAAATGGAGGTCGTGATGAAGAAAGCCATGATATTCTTCTTGCTGGTCATCCTGCTTCTCGGATGTTCCACAAGCCCGAGCATCCCGAATACCGCCGTCCCTGCTTCCACGAACACCGCAGTCCCTGCTTCCACCAATACCGCCGTCCCTGCTTCCACCAATACCGCCGCGAGCCCCCGTATCACGCATGTCGTCGCCTTCGGAGATGAATTTTCCGATAACGGAAACGGATATAAAAACTGGAACGAAGCGGCCGAGAATGGGAAATTACCCCCGATGTTGAAGGAAAAGTGGGCACAAAATAAGCTCGGTTTGTGGCAGGGCCGCTGGTCGAACGGACCGGTCGCGGTCGACGTCCTGGCTGACCGGCTGAAAGTTGGGCTGACCAATTATGCCGTAGTTGGCGCAATAAGCGGCTCTGGCGATTACCTCTCTGAGATGGCTGACCTGGATATCTTTGAGAATCCGGGTCTCTTTGGGCAGATCGACAATTATGAAACAGAGCTGGATGGGAAAAAAGCCGACCCTGACTCGCTCCACTTTATCCAGATAGGGATGGTAGATATCAGCTCGAAGCTGGAGAAGAAGGCCGTAAACAGCGATCAAGCCGCGGAGCGTGTCGCCGACCAGGTGATTGGCAACCTGGGCGAGGCAGTAACACGGCTGGCAAAACTGGGGGCGAAGCAGTTTATGGTCGGAAATTCGCTCGATTATTCCACTCTCCCTGGAATAGCCAGATGGAATACTCAAGGTAAAGCAAAGGCGTTTCAAGCCCGCTTGAATTCCACCCTGCCTGAGGAAATGGAAAAACTCGCCCAGGAATTGGATGTAAAAATCGATATCTCCGATTTCGGGGCGATCGAAAAGAGCATCCGGAGCAATCCGGAGCAGTACGGCCTGACGCAATTGGACGAACCGTGTACGAAATTCGCCGAGGATTTTGACGAGTCGTGCGCCAGTCCGGATGAATATTATTATTACGGCTATTATTTCCTGACCAGCCGGGTTCACCAGATCATGGGCGAGGCGATGGCAGACCAGCTGAGCGATTGACGAATTGACGCCTTCGCTGAGTGTGCCGGAAGGATAACGAAAGATGCGGTTCTCCCAGTGTTTTTACTTCAAGGCTGTGTGCTTATTGATGGAAACCACGTGGTAAAAATTGCCCCTTCGCCGACCTGGCTGTCCACTTCGATCGATCCCCCCAAAGCCTGGGCGATTGATCGGGCAATTGCCAGACCTAATCCCGTGCCTGAAGCTGCGCTGATCTCGCGTTCCTGGTCCTGGTAGCGGGCCTCATCGATCCGATAAAAACGCTCAAACAGGAAAGGGATATGCTCTGCCGGGATACCCGGCCCATTGTCTGCGACGCGGATGAATCCAGCGGGCGCATCCTGGAAAATTCCAGGGCCTGACTCCACCAGCACACGGGCCGATTCCCCTTGCGTGTATTTGATTGCATTCTCAATCAGGTTGGTCAGCATTTGATTCAGGTAGCTGCGGTCGCCAAGGATGAAGACCTCCTCCATCTCCCCGGTTTCGAGCCTCACCCCACTGGCGTTGGCCAGGTGGGTGAGCCGGACGACTGCATCCAGGGCTAAATCACTCAGCTCGATCCGTTCCTTATTCAAGCTGAGCTGACCAGAATCCATCCGGGCCAGGGTAAGCAGCTCGTTAACCAGCCGGCTCATCCAATCGTTTTCTGATTGGATCACGCCGAGCGCCTGCTCGTACTCCTCAAGGTTGCGGGTGCGTTCAAGCGTGCGTGTAGCTTCCAGCCCGATGATGGTCAAGGGGGTACGCAGCTCGTGGGAGGCGTCGGCAGTAAACTGCCTCTGCCTTTCGAAAGCAGCTTGCAGCCGGTCCAGCATCTCGTCGAAAGTATTTGCCAGCTCGCCCAGCTCATCGTCTCGATTCAGTTTTATCCGGCGGCTGAGATCGCTGTCGCTGATCTGGCGCGCCGTGCGCGTGATCGCCTGCACAGGCCGCATCGCCCGGTCGGCAAGCCAGTAGCCTCCAGCAAAAGCGAGCATCAAAAATAACGCCGAACCCAGAAAGAGCGTCAATGCCAGGCGGGGCAGCTGGCGGGTGCCGTCGACCGGGCTGCCGACAACGAGCGCCCCTTGCCAATAGTCTTCGATGCTCATCGGTGTGATCTGGAACAGGTAGGTTTCCTGATCCTTTTCAGGCGCATATGGAATTGGCGTCAGAGGCGATTTCAAGCTGTTCCAAAGCCTGATCACGCTCTCGAGGTCTGCCGTGGACAGATCACCGGATGACTGCAGGATTTCGCCTTGCGAACCTATGACCGCGAGGACATCATCTCCCTGGATCAAGGGCGCATTTCCTGCTATGATGCCGGACGATTGCGACCCGTCTTCTTCCTCCTCGATCTTTTGACCGATCACCTCGTGATAATACCCTTCGATCTGGCGCGATTCAGCCGCAAGGCGGTTGACGGTTTCGGTCCGCAGGATCTGGACCTGGCGAGTGTACACAAACAGGCTGAAAATGGCGAGGATAACACCCAGGATGGCGACAAACCAGAGCGTAAGCCGAAAGCGGACGCTGTTAAGGAAATGGTGAATCTGGAACCGCAGATCCGGATCGGTGGCGGACGTCATGGCTTTGGTCGGGAACCGTCCTTTTCCGGGGAAACCAGCCGGTAGCCTTCACCCCTGACGGTCTCAATCAGCTTTACCGCATAGTTCTCGTCGATCTTTCGGCGCAGCCTGCGGATGTACACATCGATGACGTTTGATCCATAGACAAAGTCGTAATTCCAGACGTGCGTCTCGATCATCTCCCTTGTCAGGAGGCGGTTCGGGTTGCGAATCAAGAATTCCAGCAGCGCAAATTCGCGGCGGGTTAGCTCGATGGGATTCTCGCCCCGTCGAACCTGATGGTTGGCAGGATCCAGGATCAAATCCGAGACCTGCAGGACCCCGCTTTTCTCCGGATCATTTCGCCGAAGCAGGGCGCGCAGCCGCGGCTCGAAGTTCTTTGACGGCAAACGGCTTTACCAGGTAATCATCTGCGCCGCTGTCCAGCCCTTCGACGCGGTCATCGACGGTATCTCGGGCGGTCAGCATCAGGATCGGCGTGCGCAGACCCTGGCGGCGAAGCTCGCGGCAGACCAGATACCCGTCTTTCTTGGGCAGCATGATATCCAGGATAATCAGATCATAAGGGACGGACAGCGCAAAGGTCTCCCCCTCTTCGCCATCATAAGCGGCATCCACTGCATAACCGTCTTCCTCGAGACCGGTTTTCAGGGATAAATTCAGGCGGCGGTTGTCTTCCACGAGCAGGATGCGCATATTCGGAGCTCAGGGTAGATTCTACCTTAGCAAGATGAAAAGAAGGTGACAAAGGGACTTTTGACCTGTTTCAAACATTTCATCATTCTGTCATCTTCGTACGATAGACTTGAATATATCAATCCTGATCGAAAATAAAGGAGAAAACCATGACAGCATCTTCCAACCCGAATAAAAATCGTCAGCAAATCCAGGCGATCCTGGCAGCATTCTTCATCAGCATGATCACCGGTCTGACGATGCTGGCTCTGGGCGCCAATGCACTGCTCAATCCGAAGTCGGCGCAGGTTCAAAACGCGCCGACCGCGACGCAAGCCTCGGTCCAGGTCGCCGTAGACCCGGCCAATCTGCAGCAGATCCAGACCCTGATAACCCAATATCAGTTGCGTGACCAGCAGTATCAAACCGAGCTGACTCAGGCGGCTCAGAAACTCGACCAGGTCAATGCGCTCGTCAAGCAGGATCAAACACAGATCCAACAATATCAATCTGTGCTGGTCGCACTGCAGAATGCAGGCGTCATTCAAATCACGTCTGACGGTCAGATCTCAATCCATCAAGCCTATCAAGCTGAGGGATCGGATTACGACGACTAGTCGTAGAATCTTCGACGAAAAGGAGAATTCCTATGGACCACCTTATGAAAACGATGATCCGCTACTGGCTTGCAGCCAGCTCGATCCTGGCGTTCCTCTTTGGCTGGATATTGTTCGCTCACTCGGAAAAGCCCGCTGCTCTGATCGCAGGACCGGTGCAGGTATCCCAATCCCAGTTTGTGATCCCAGCGCTTGCGCCAATCCCCTCGCTCGAGCAGCTTCAGCAGAGCCCGCAGATCATGATGAATAGCTCGAACACGCCCGGCATCACCCTCAACAACAACTACGTCCCGAGCTTGCGGACGAGAAGCTCGTAATGGAATTCGACGAGTTTCCGGCAATGAACACGACCGTGCAGGTCGCCGCCGAAGGGCAGAATCACGGGCTTAAGGAAGGATTTGCAGAGGTTCGTCGGTTTGTGGCCGAATCCGAGCAGCGCTTCTCGCGCTTCTCCCTGAGAGTGAGCTGACCGCTCTCAACCACTCCGCCGGGAGATGGTTTAAGGCGTCGAAGGACCTGTTTGAGTTGGTCCGCGAGTCCGTAGAGCTCTATCGGCGGACGGATGGACTGTTCGACCCGTCCATTCTTCCTGCTTTGATTCAGGTTGGGTACGGTCACAGCATGGATGAAATCAGGGATCGTTTGCCTCTCCCTGCCCGGGATTTGGAAGCGTGGAGCAGGCCGGATCTTCTTGAGATCCTGCTGGATGAGGAGAGCAGTGCTGTTCGATTGCCAGCCGGGATGAAGCTGGATTTTGGAGGCATTGCCAAAGGCTGGATTGCCGAACGGTCTGTTGGATTGCTCAGGCAGGTTAGCGATGCGTGCGCAGTCAGCGCTGGAGGTGATTTTGCGCTCTCCGGACTACCCCAGGGCCAGGAGAGCTGGGAGATTTCGCTGGAAGACCCGCGTGACTTCGATAACACTCTGGCAGTGCTGAAGGTTCAGCCGGGAGGGCTGGCAACCTCATCCGTGACGAAGCGGCGCTGGATTCAGGGGGATCAGCTTCGCCACCATATCATTGATCCAGGCACAGGATTACCAGCCAGGTCGCATTGGATGAGCGTTTCGGTTTGGATGGAACGGGCATCCTGCGCCGAGGCTTTCGCAAAGGCGCTTTTGGTTGCAGCCCCTCAGGAAGCGACCGCCTTGGCTGCTCGGATCCCGGGTTTGCGCTTCATTGCCGTGGAAAACGATGGCAGCCTTTGGGGGCTGCATAATAGTAAGGAGATGATCTCTAATGACTTCAATTGAGTCTATCAATCGTTCGAAACCCACCCGTAGAGGGGTTAGCCCATACGGCTTTATCGTAGTATTTTGCCTGGGGCTCTTTACTGGAGCGACGATCCTGTACTCCATTACTCCGCAAGGCGCCTGGCTTGTTGAGCTGGCGAATCGCCTGTTCGCCTTCGATACAACAAAATCGACCTGGTATATCACCCGCTCGGCGGGGATCACAGCTTACCTGTTGCTTTGGTTTTCAACTTCCTGGGGGTTAGCCGTCTCAAGCAAAATTCTCGACCGGCTGCTGCATCGCGCATTCACCTTCGATTTTCACGAGTTCATTTCTCTCCTGTCGCTGGGATTTCTGGCGCTGCATATCCTGATCCTCAGCGCAGATAAATATATGCCCTACTCGCTTGCGCAGATCCTCGTTCCTTTCCTCTCACCTTATCGACCTTTCTGGGTGGGGATCGGGGTCATCGGGCTGTATCTCATGGTATTGGTCACTGTGACATATTATCTTCGTAAGAAAATTGGCCTGAGGGCTTTTCGAGCGATCCATGTCTTGAGCCTGGTGGCTTATCTCGGCGCGACTATACATGGCTTTTTTTCTGGGACGGATTCTTCGCTCCCGGTGGCAGTCTTGATGTATATCGGCACTTTCCTGGTGATCGTATTCCTGACATTCCACTGGCTGTTGATGAAGCTGTTGAATGGGTCGCATTCCAGGCCCGGGTTAGCGCAGTCCATCCCGGGCAGGTCGTTTGAACATCAATCCTGATCAAAAAGGATATCCCTGAACGTTTCCCAGAAACCGCCAATTCTTGCAGCGCCTGAAAGAATCTCTCCGGCTTACCCGGAAGGATCATGCAGGAGAGGGTACAATAACGATGTCCTGGATGATCCTGGACGCACATTGCTGTTTTTGGGAGATTTTTTATGGGATTATTAGAAGGAAAAACTGCGGTGATCACAGGCGCGAGCCGCGGGCTGGGTCTGGCGATTGCCCAGGCTTACGCCGCCGAAGGCGCCAATATTGTCCTGGCGGCTCGGACGAAAGAGACGCTCGACCAGGCTGTTAACAATCTCACAAATGACGGCTGTCAAGCGGTTGGTTTCGCCTGCGACACTTCCAGTTACGAGGAGGTTGAGGCGCTGGCCGCTTTGGCTGTTAATACGTATGGAAAGCTGGACATCTGGGTGAACAACGCCGGAATCAGCGGGCCTTACGGTCCCTCGATCTCCGTCCCGGTGGATCGTTTTGAAAGGGTGCTGCAGACGAATATCTTCGGTGTGTATTACGGTTCTTACACAGCCATGAAAACCTTCCTGCCGCAGGGTTCTGGCAAGCTGATCAACATCCTCGGCCGCGGATCGGACCAGCCGGTGCCGAACCAGAACGCTTACGCCTCCAGCAAGGGCTGGGTCAACTCCTTCACGGCCTCGTTAGCAAAGGAATACCGGCACACCGGGATTTCGATCATCGCCTTCAACCCCGGCCTCGTTCTGACGGAAATGCTGACCGAGGTTGAAGTCGTGCAGGGGTATGGCGAAAAGGTCAACGGCTTAAATACCGTGATCCGGCTGTGGGCAAATCCACCGGAAGTCCCGGCAAAAAAAGCCGTCTGGCTGGCATCTTCGGCGACGGACGGCAAGACCGGGCTGAACGTCAGTGTCCTGACCCCTCGGGTCATGGTTATGGGTCTGGTTAAGGAAGTTTTGCGCAAGCTCAGCGGGAAGCCCAGCCCTACTCCGGCAGTTCATATTCGGGAAGTTTTTTAGACCATCTCACCGGTCACGCCGCGCCGCCGGTCTTTGCGCCTTTCCCGGCATTGGGTCCGAAATCCTGCAGATGCAGGTCGCCGCGCAGGTCCTTTTCCAGGATGACAGCCGCTTTCCCGCCTTTCAGCTTGCGCTGGAGCTGAAGGTCCTGGAACACCTTCTCTGCCCCCTTCAGCGTGTAGAAAACTGCGGCAGATACGGTGATGGGTTTGTCCTTGCTCGGATTGTTTTCTTTTTTCATCTCAACCTCGTCTTGCCCAGTGATAAACGCGGAGTCTTTGTGCCTCTATGGTAAAGAATGATTTCCTCTCAAAGGCTTAAAGGCGCGAAGACCAGTAATATGATCTCCGCGCATCCGCATTAAACCCAAATCCTTCGCCTTGACAGCCTGGGTGAATATCTTTTTCCCCGCCGATCCGCATTGACAAGAATTTTTAAAACCTGGTTTCCAGGAACTGATCGCTTGCGTTCTGGCCTGGTTGTCCCGTCCGATCGGGACAGCCAGGCTTATTCATTATCGTTTACAGCGTATTGCTCTTTGTAATGATTGGCAAAAAATTATATTTGGTCGTTTCTGGGATATATACCGCCCCTGAAGTCACAGCCGAGTTGTCGGATTGTTCTCCATTCACCCCGGTGGCGTTGCTGTCCTCCCCCCGCGCCCCTACCACGAGCACATCGTTATCTAGCGCCGCGCTCCAGCCGAAATTATCGTCCGTTTCTGTATTGGAGGCTTTGAGGTAAGCTTGCTGCTTCCAACCTTCACCCAGTATATATTTGAAGAAATATGCTGCCCCAGAACCAGAGGCTGAGTTGTCGTCTTGATCTCCGTTCATTCCGCTTGAGCGGCTGTCTTCGAGACGCGCAGTGACCAACAGCGTCCCGTTTGTCGCTGCCACCGACCAGCCAAATCGATCCATACTATCCGGGTTGGAGGCTTTGAGGTAGGCGAAATATGAGCAAGTAGTCCAGCAGACGAACATGTAAGCGGCCCCGGATGATTCAAGAGAGTTGTCGTTCGGGTCGCCGTTCACCCCGCTGGCGGCGCTGTCTTCGCTTGGCGCCCCGACCACAGCCGTCTCCACCCGCAGCCCCACCGATATGCCGAAAAGGTCATTGCTGTCGGAATTGGGAGCTTTGAGATAAGCCTTCTGGCTCCAACCCGACCCGCTATCTGTGAAGTAGTACGCCGCTCCTGAATCCCACGCGGTATTGTCGCTCTGGTCACCGCCCACGCCATTGGCATCGCTGTCCTCCCACGGCGCTCCCACCAGGATGTCGTTCAGGGTGTCGTTGTTCCCCACCGCCACCGAGTACCCAAACCAATCGTTCGCCTCCGTGTTGGAGGCTTTAAGATAAGCCTGCTGGGTCCAGCTTGATCCGCTGCGGGTGAACACATAGGCCGCCCCGGAATCAGCAGCACCATTGTTTGCCTCATCCCCATTGATCCCAACGGCGCTGCTGTCCTCATAAAGCGCCCCGGCCACGATTGTGTTCTCGAATATCGCTACCGAGTATCCAAAATAGTCCCCACTTTCAGCATTAGAGGCTTTGAGATAGGCCTGCTGGGTCCAGCTCGATCCGCTGCGGGTGAAGACGTACACCGCGCCTGCATCTCCCGCTGAGTTGTCGCTCTCCCCTCCGTCGCCGCTGCTGTCCTCGCCGCACGCCCCAACTACGACCGTGTCTCCCCAGGCAGCCACCGCGCAGCCAAAATTGTCCGCTGGATCGGTGTTGGATGCTTTGAGGTAAGCCTGCTGGATCCAGCCTGACCCGCTGCGGGCGAAGACATAAGCCGCACCGGCCTGTCCAGATGAGTTGTCCGCCTGGCTTCCATCCACGCCAGTGGCGTTGCTGTCCTCTAATGGCGCCCCAACTGCTACCAGATCGCCTGACACCGCTACCGAGGTCCCAAATCCATCCCCTTGATCGGTGTTGGAGGCCTTGAAGTAGACGGGCTGGCCGGGAAGGCCGTCTGCCGCCTGGGAGGAGGCTGGGGGATCGACTTGCTTTTCCAGCAGGGCCCGAATCTGCCTCCCGTCGCTGCGAGCTAGCCTGCCCGGGAAGGGATCATTTCCGGGCAGGGCCCCGTGCTGGCTTGAGCCAGGGGTTTGGGCTTGGAGTGGAGATATGAACAAGCTTGAGCTGCTGGGTAACAGGGTTAACGTGAATATCGTCATCAGGTGGTAGAAGATTCTGTAGACCATGCTGCAATCTCCATTCTCATTTCAGACTATCAGGCTAACCCTGGATAAAAATTCCTGCTCATGTAACGCGCTGAATGAATTATCCCAACCGAGATTCCACCGTCGAATGAATTCGATCGACACTTTCACCTCAAAGGGTGATGATTTTGACAATCTTGTCTTTTATTCTAGCATCATTTCCTCCGGTGTGGATAATTTTTGGTGATCCGCTTTCACAAATTCGGGCATCTGAAATGATTTTTTCTGGTAGGTTTAAATAGAAACAACGGGTGCTCTGCCGGGCGCTGAGAAAGTTATCATTGCATTAATATAAATTAAGAGATATATTAATCAAAACCCCACATCTTCCGGAGGAAAATTATGACGAAAAAGCGTCCGTTCGGCATCACCATCCTTGCCGTATTGGTCATCATCGACGCGCTGTTCGCTGCTTACCATACGCTCCAGTTCCTGGGCCTCCTGCCCTTCTCGCTCGGTCCGCTCCGCTTCTTCAATTTCAACCTGCTGGGCGCCCTGCTTTGGGGTGTGAGCGCTGCCGTCCTGTTCTGGGTTGGATACAGCCTGTGGAAATTGCGCCTGGAAGGCTGGCTGTTCGTCGTCGTCGTGGCCGTTTTGAACTTGATTCTGGTTTTTCTATCCATCATCGGCCAGTCGTCGTTCTCGGCCATGTTCCCGGCTTTTCTAATAAACGTCCTGATCCTGGTCTACTGCCTGATGCCCTCCGTGCAGGGAGCGTTCAAGCCTTCCGCTCAGCCTGCCGGGGCCCTGGCAGCAGGCGCCGAGGCGCAAATCCCCGCGGTTGAGGCGCCGGCTCCCGTCGTTCCCGAGCCGCAGTTGGAAACGAAAGCAGCCCCCGCCGTGGACCTGGACCTGCCGGCTGTGCCTGCCGAAATGGAAACCCCTGCGCCCCCGCCTGCAGCTGCAGTCGTTGAGCCCGAAATCGCAGAGGCAGAAGTCAAAGCGCCTGAATTGGACCTCGTCGCCGCACCGCCCCTGGAAGAAAAAGCCGCTGAGGTCCCTGCTGTGCATGCCAGAGCTCAGCCGTGGGTGCCGGTAGAGACCATCGAAGGCATCGGCCCGGTTTACGCTGCCAAACTGAAGGAGATCGGCATCCTGCTTGTCGCCGAGCTGCTCGAAGCCGGCGCAAGTCGTAAAGGCCGGGAAGACCTGGTTGAAAAGACCGGCATCTCTGCCGCCCTGATCCTGAAATGGGTGAACATGGCTGATCTCATGCGCATCTCAGGGGTTGGAGAGGAATTCAGCGAGCTGCTCGAAGCCGCTGGCGTCGACACCGTCAAAGAGCTGCGCAACCGAAATCCCGAGAACCTGTACAAAGCCATGCTGGTCGCGAACGAGACGCGCAAGATGGTGCGCCGCACGCCCTACCTCTCCGAAGTCGAGAAGTGGGTGGAGCAGGCCAAGGAGCTTGACCCGATCCTCACATACTGATCGGGATTGTCGAAATTCACCGCAAGGACACGCTGATGCCGGGAAAAGGATAAAATTCAGGCACCGGCGAGGACGGTGCATCACGCATTTCGAGGGACAGCAGCCTTCGCGGCGATGTAGTGATGAAGGTACTTCGAGTTAAGTAGATGAGCATTCTTTCTTCCGATACGCATCCCAAAATGGAAGCTTTGCAAATCCAGCTATGGCGGCAGGCAAGTCCCACGCGCAAAATGCAGGCGCTGGCGCAGTTGAATGCGTCTGCGCGCCTGCTGGCAATGACGGGTTTACGCTCGCAATATCCACAGGCCAGTGAAACCGAGCTGCGTTTCAAGCTGGCGGTCTTGCTGCTTGGGGATGAACTGGCGCGCAAAGTCTATGGAGAGCCGAGCCATGCAAAATGAACCAGTGGAAGTCACCTTAAAAGTCACGCATGTTTTCGAGGAACTTTCCATCCCCTATCTGATTAGCGGCTCACTTGCCAGCACACTCTACGGCATGATCCGCGCCACTCAGGATTCGGATATCGTCGCCGAAATGCGGCATGAACATATCCAGTCGTTTGTCTCGGCATTACAGGGCGAATTCTACGTCGATGAGGAAATGATCGCCGAATCTGTTCAACGCAACTCCAGTTTCAATATCATCCACCGCGAGACCATGTTCAAGGTGGATGTTTTTATCCCGCGCCAGCGTCCCTTTCTTCAATCCCAGCTTGCCCGCGCCCAAAAGCAAACCTTTACCTTTGAAACAGAAGTCAGCGCCAAATTTTCCAGTCCTGAAGATACCATCCTCTCCAAACTTGAATGGTACCGCCTGGGCGGCGAAGTCTCAGAACGTCAATGGCGGGATATTCTGGGTGTGTTGAAAACGCGCGCCGGGGAGCTTGATCTGGCTTATTTGAACCAGTGGGCTAAGGAGCTAAAAGTAGGGGACCTGCTTGAACGCGCCCTGAAAGAATAAATGTTATGGAATTCCGCATCTCCGACACCTTCGTCGACAGCCTGGGCGAGCTGAGCAACCAGGACCAGATGCCCCAGGACGCCAGCCCGAGGGCTGCGAGAACGTTGACGATGATTCCGGCGAGCTTCAAACCTTTATGCATGATGCCCTGCTGTGGCAGAGAAGCCGCGAGCCGCAGATGAGATGATGAATTGCTTATCGACCAATCGACGGATTTAGTCAATATCCAATCGCGTGGCAGGCTCTATCTCGCAGCTGATCGGCGAATCCAGACGAAGCACGGCGGGGAGGGGCGAGGTGGGAGGAGGAAGGGAGGGAGATGAAACCGCTGATGAACGCGGATGGACGCAGATGGTTTAATCGTACAAGGATGTTTGCGGGGAGGGGGGAAGAAATAAGCGAGAGGCATGTGGATGGCAGGATTTGATAAAGACTGGATTGAAAATGGTGGGTCAGCGATCATCCCTTCGGACGACAGGCCCGCCCTGCTGCTTAACACAAACCATCCGGAAGGCTTACCCGCCTCCCGGCTCGATTGGATCTAAGTTTCGCCCCGCTAGGGCTTCATCATGTTCTGGGCCGCGACCATCAGCATCTTGCGAGACAATTCTTTGGGGCTGAATTCGACCATCTCGCAGTCTTCTTCCATGATCGGGAGGTGGCCCGGCTCCAGGGTAGTAGGCCTCCCCGGCTGTGATGACTTCTTCGTGGTCGGCATATTTGACGCGCATCCTGCCCTTGAGCAGGTAGCCCCAGTGCGGGGCACTCGCAGCCGTAGGCCAGCCCTTTGAACAGCCCGTCGGAGTCAAACCCGGCTGGAAAACCCCAAAAACCCCCATCCATCTCACCCCATTCAATCTGGCGGCTGTAGTAGCCGTCGGACTCGAATATGCAGGGGGACGCCTTCTCGATTGCTGTGCATGGCTGGTTCTCCTTTCATCGAACGCTTGCTCAAAAACGGGGCAAAAAACGATTGACTGCTTTTGATTGTAGCATTTTCTGCGCGGCAGCGTCGGGATTTTTACGGCAATTGGGGGTTGTTGATGGTGGTTGGTTATTGGTTTTTAGTTGTTAGCAGTTAGCGGTTGGCGGGAGCCTGGGGTCGGATAAAGGTGCGGGCGGGAAGGGAGCAAGGTAGGTCGGCGAGCAAGCCTTCGGATTTACTACGACCCGGATCAATTCTGGTAGCTGGTTTAAGTCATGTATTTCAATATGCTCTAACCACTTGGGTGATAAGGTAAAATCGTTTTGTAGGTCGTGGTGTTTCTTCTTGATTGAGGTTAGTATCTTCACGATAATTACACCAGACCTGCTGCTCTGGGCGGATAATTTATATAAAAAGAGTTTACTCTAATACTCTTTTAGAAAAGAGTAAAGTTATGGACTGTTGGATACTTCTGAATCAGATTTTAACATCTATATTCGGATTAATAAATGTTATAGCTGCTGCCTACCTCGTTTTTGAAACTAAGAAATTAAGAGAGGCAGAAACCGAACCTGAATTATCCATTTATTTACAACCAAATTCTCAATATCAGAACATTTACGATATTGTGGTGAAAAATATTGGCAAAGGTGCTGCCCATAAACTTAAATTTGAAATTGAAAAAGATTCCGATCTAATTGAACGGAAAGGATTACGTAAGATAAATGAACTTGGTTTTTTTCAAGGGGCAAATTATATGGCACCTAATCAAGAATATAAATCTCTATTTGGAGGTCAAGAGTTATTTCGTGAACCTCATCCTTCTCCACTCAAAATCCAAGTTTCATATACAAACAAGAATAAAAAGAAGTATCTTAATAGCTTTATTATTGACCCTTTAAATTATTGGGGAACTTCCTACTTTCCCCCCAAAACTATTGAAGATATATCTAAAGATCTAAATAAAATCTCAACATCGATTGATAGTATTCAAAAATACCTAAAAAAGAATTAGGTTGCTTGTGTCGTATACAGTTGGACTCGTTAATATCGGTTTCATTCGTTATCCTTTCTGCCTCCCTCACGCAGTACTACACCCACGCCTTCCTTGCGTGAATATCCCTACCCTGCTCAGCCCACCTCCTACTCAACCCTTTCATCATGAGCGCAACGAAAGACCAGTCAGGCCGATATTTTTGTTCAATGGTCAAATAAAATATTTGTACTGTGGTAACATATTATTCATAATTGGTGGGAACGAACTCGCTGGTATACCTAATAATGCATGATATACAATAACTCACAAGCAATCCAATATTTTCAAATAATCTAAAAAAATCAATTAGGCGGAGTCAATAGAGCAGAAGGAGAAAAAAGATGGCTCTTATACCTTGTCCGGAATGTGGCAAAGAGGTATCCGATAAAGTGAAGGCCTGCCCGTATTGCGGATACCCGCTAGTGGATGAGAAAGAAGAGGTAGGTGGAATATCAAAGGAAACTGCTCAGCCATCGGTCGACAAGCACAAGACTCCTAAATTACTAATCATCGGCATTGTTTCAATCATTGCATTATTAATTGTTGCGGTGTTGTATGCATTGAATTTGAAGAAAGAGAAGGATTATGCTGATAATCTACGCCGAATTTCAGAAACCATGATTATGACTGCATCGACTTCAGAGAATATCTTGGATACTGTTGGACAGATTTGGTATAACGCTATATATGAGAAGCGTTCACCTGCAACTAATCCCTATACAATAAAAAACGGGCGTTTTGTAAAAGACTTCAATGACGCCCTTTCTAATTACTACATCAGTTATTCCGCCCGAGGTGCAATTGAAACTATTAAAACTCATCAATCAGATGTGCAAGAATTAATGCAGGAACTGCAAGATCCTCCTAAGAAATATCAAGATACCTACGAAACTGTCAAAGAACTATATTTGGCTTATCAAAGCCTAACAAATTATGCAATAAGTCCTTCTGGAAGCTTGAACACTTTTGCTCAAAACAAGATTGAAAAACTCGAAAGATTCTCTGAGCTATTCAAAAAACTTCAATTGGAAATCCAGTAGAAATTTTAGGTCTGAAATATGTCGAATAAGTCAGCATTACAGATATAGATAAAATTTGTAATAAGAATTAAAAAGAGGTTTAATCGAAAACAATAGCTATAATAACGGAGATTTTTAATGGAAACGATCAGCCAGTTTCTTGCATGGATTAAGGTAACATGGCGAAAACAGGGTACTATCCAAAAAATCTTCTTTTTATTAGTTGGCTTATTGATAATATGTTGTTTATGTAGTGTTCCCGCTGCTCTATTTAGTAGTTTTTCAAGTCAGACATCTCCAGAAAAAACCTTATCAACTTCTATTCCTATTTCATCTGAGAAGCCAATAGATGTACTTTCACCAACATATACGCAATCCGTAGAGCCAACAATTGCACAATCTTCCACTCCTCCGCCTACAAAAACTCCCCTTCCACCGACTCAGACACAAGACCCTAATATTATAAAGCCAGGTACTTATATGGTTGGATCGGAAATTAATCCAGGCATCTACAAAGGAGAAGCTTATGCGGGCGATTCTTGTTATTGGGCTAGATTAAAGGATTTTACCGGAAACTCTGATGCAATTATTGCAAACGAGAACGGGATCGGTCAATTCTATGTTGAGATTCTCGAAGGCGATTTTGCTTTCGAAACGGATTGCGAGTTAAAAGCATATGAATCGATACCCAATAACTCCGTAGTCTTTCCTCAGACAATTGACACAGGTATGTATCTTATTGGCAGTGATATTCAAGTTGGAACTTACAAAGGTCAAGCAGTAAGTGATGACTCTTGTTATTGGGCAAGGCTCAGTGATGCTACCGGTGGACCATCTTCAATTATCGCAAATGATAATTCAGTCGGACAATTCTACATCCAAGTGCTTGGAAGTGATTTTGCATTACAAACAGATTGTGAATTAATTAGAGTTGGAGATTAACGACATAAAATATTTTCAAAACCTATGGAATATTTTTTCTTATTCGTACCATAGCAGGTACCCATAAAATGTTAATATCATTTTGATTAATGTAAAATGCTGGTTTCTTTTTACATTCCCACAAGCACTCACCACCCAGCCCTAATAAGCTGTGTTGGATCTTGAATCTGGATCCGAAGTGGTCTGAAAGGGTAAAGCTGTTCAGCAACCCACCTTACGGCTTGCGATATCAAGCCATCTTATTAATTGTTTCGATGGAGGATCGATATGGACACTTGCAGTAAATGCAGAGGTATCGGTTATATCCCTTGTGATTATTGCAGAGGGAATGGGGTTTTACCTTGCCCGACCTGTCGAGGGATCAAAGAAAGATATGGCGATCCCGTATGTAGAACATGTAATGGATTATTAGGTTCGATTTGCCCAGCATGTCATGGAACACGTGAAATGAAATGCAATTATTGTTATGGAACTGGAGCCGTTTAGCAGTCGCTTCACAAGAATTGAAACAACTTTGTGCATGCTGAGCGACCAGCCTGATCGTTCTCTCCTTCAGTGTTATCTCATCCCTGATCCAGGTAGCACTCGTCGCCCTCCCTGCTTCTCTCCCCCACCTCCTGTTGACTTCCCTCCAATCGATGCTAAAACATTCAGAAGGGGAAGGCACTGCTGTTTAACCGCTGCCCTTGAAACAATAAGTTCCACCGTCCCTATAACTTGAATATCAGGAGGGTGTTATGAATGCAAATGCTCGTCGCCTGGTCCGGTCCGCAATCAGCCTGATCTTTGCCGCAGGTCTGATCGCGCTCTTCTTCGGCTTTGTCTCGCCCGCAGCCCGGGCGGAGAGCCGACCCGCCCCGCCGCCCCAGCGCCCGGAAATGCCCGAGGCGCTGATGATCCCCGAAGACGATGCGGTCGTGACGATTGACGGCAACTGCGACTACGGGACGGAGTACGCCGAGGCGCTCCAGCTCGACTTCGAAGACGCCTACGCAACCTCGGGCACGATCTACCTGAAGCAGGGCGGGGACTACCTGTACGCTTGCCTGGCGGGCGTGACGGGCGGCAACGATTCGCGCTTTGCGAGGGTCTACCTGGACACCGACAACGAGCGCGAGACCTGGTCCGAATCGGACGACATCGGGCTGCAGGTGGACTTCGACGATGGGGCGCTGAGCAGCTACTCCGGCGCAGGCGGCTACCCGGGCGGTTACAACCCGGCGACGATCCCGGGCTGGACGGCGGCCGCCACGGAGGTCGACATGGACCAGGCCGAGTTCCAGATCCCGATCACGCTGACGGGCGGGCTGTGCGGGAAGTCCTTCGGGCTGGCGGTCTACCACCACCATGTGGACGGGTCGGGGGACGACTACGGCTGGCCGTCCAACACCTATTACGACTACCCGAACAGCTGGACGGCGAGCCGCTTCGCCGCCCCGCCCTGCTCGGGGGGGTATATCACGATCCCGCAGGACGACGAAGCCGCCACGCTGGACGGCAGCTGCGACAGCGGGGTGGAATATGGGGAGGCGCTGAGCTTCGACTTCACGGAAGCCGGCGGGGCAATCAGCACGGTCTACCTGAAGCAGGACATGTACAACCTGTTCGTCTGCATGACCGGGACGCAGGGGACGTTCGACGAGCGCTACGCCGCGCCTCTATCTGGACACCGACAACGGGCAGGAAATCTGGTCTGAGGCGGACGACATCGGGCTGCAGGTGGACATCGAAGACGATCAGCGCAGCAGCTACCGCGGCGCAGGCGGCTACCCGGGCGGCTACAACCCGGCGACGATCCCGGGCTGGACCGCAAACGCCTCTTCGGTCGACATGGACATGGCGGAGTACCAGGTCCCGCTGACCCTGACGGGCGGTACCTGCGGATCGCAGTTCGGGCTGGCGCTCTACCACCACGACGTGGACTATGCGGACGAGATGTACGGCTGGCCGGAGAGCGGATATTTCGACGGACCGTTCACCTGGCGGGGTGCGAAGCTGGAGTACTCGCCCTGCCCGGCGGCCGACCTGAGCCTGGAGAAGAGCGCCGCGCCCGACCCGGTCGAGGTCGGGGCGGAGCTGACCTACCAGCTCACCGTCACCAACCAGAGCGGGAACGCTTCAGCGGGGGTTCTGCTCACGGATGTGCTGCCGGCGGGGGTGGAACTCGTCTCGGTCGATCCGGTGGGGACTTGCGTCGCGGTGGCGGGGGTGGTGACCTGCGGCTTCGGCAGCCTGCCCGGCGGGGGGGAGGCGTCTGCGACGATCGTCGTCCACCCGACAGCGGAGGGGACGGTGGTGAACAGCGCCGAGGTCGGCTCGACCACGCCCGACAGCGACCTTTCGGACAACAGTGATTCGGTATCCGTGACGGTGAACCCGGCTGCCCCGGCTGCAGGATGCGGCGGGACTTTCACGCGCGGTCGCGGACACGGTCCTGCTTGAGAGCGACCCGAACACGCCGCAGGGCTCGCTCGACTACCTGCAGGTGCTGAGCAACACGGCACAGGCGCGCTCGCTGATTGCGTTTGAGCTGGGCGAAGCACTTCCGAAGGGTTCCTACGTGGACAAGGCCGCCCTCGAGCTGGTGCTGTACAAGGACCCCGCGCCGGCGGTCTTCACCGTGCAGCCCTACAGCGTGCAGGCCGAATGGTCTGAAGCGGCGGCCACCTGGGCGAACCAGCCCGAGCCGGAGATCGTCTTCGACGCGCAGAGCATCAGCTACCCGGCGGGCGCTCCGGCGCCGGTGCGGGTAGCGCTGGACGTGACCACTTTGGTGAACCTGTGGGCCAGCGGCGAGGTCACCCAGACGGTGGTCGGGCTGCAGCCGCACGATGCCGCAGTCGACGCCTTTTTTGACAGCCGCGAGAAGGGCGTGACCGCGCCGCGGCTGGTGGTCGGCTGCGCGAGCCCGCCGCCGGAGGTCCCGCCGGACCTGACCGAAGCGGACCTCGCCCAGGAGGCGGGCATCCAGCGCCTGCGGGACGATTCGAGCGTCCCACCGGTGATCAAGCTCGGGCTGGGCGGCTCGCTGCGGCATGCTTCGCTGGATATCCCCGTCCCCTCCAGCGTGCCGGACGACAATTTGGCGCGTGCCTGGTGGTTCTTCGAGACCTACTACGATGCGCTGCGCCTGGAAGACCCGGCTTCCGAGCTGCAGCTGGTGCGCACGAGCGACGACCGCGCGATCGTCTACTACCGCCAGCTGCACGCCGGCATACCGGTCGCGATGGCCGAGCTGGGGGTGGTGATCGAGGCAGGGCGGATCGTCTATTTCAGCGGGAACTACGTGCCCGACATCGCCGTCGACCCGAACCCGCTGCTGAGCGCGGAGGAAGCGGAGCAGATTGCCCTGCTGCTTTCCGGGCCGGGCGTGAACATCAAGGGGGTCACCCAGCTGCGCTACCTTAACATGGGGCTGAACGGCTCGCCGGACCAGGAGACCTACCTGGCCTGGCGGGTGCCGTTCGCCGAAAACCAGCAGGCGTTTATCGACGCCCGCAGCGGGGCGCAGCGCTACAGACAGCGAAAACCATATCATCCAGGCGCGCCCCGATTTTGACCTGGACATCGACACCGCCAACAACGCCGATTACAGCCTGAACTGCGCGGAATGGTGGTTTACGAACGTGAACGACAACCGCTGCGACGAGGACGGCTGCGACAAGCTGCCTCCCGGGGGAGACGCGGACGCCGAAAGAGCTTTCAGCTCCATCAGCACGGTCTACTGGTGGTGGTGGAACAACCTGGGCCGCGACTCGTACGGGGACGACGGCGAGGAGATCGTGCTGTACACCGACGTCACTTCGAACTCCATCAAGTGGAGAAACGCCCACTTCATCCCATACGGGGACTGCATGGAGTTTGGCGACGGCTACACCACCCTGGACATCATTGCCCACGAGTACGGCCATGCCGTCACGGATCACCGCTGGAAGGGGGACGAAGACAGCATGACCTACGAGAACGAATCCGGGGCGATCAACGACAGCTTCGCCGATATCCTGGCTCACTTTGTGGACAACACGAACTGGTGGGTCGGTGAAGCGCTGAGCCTTGCAGACGCTTCACCCGGATGCAGACCGTTTAACAATACTGCCATGCGCAGCATGGCCGACCCGACCCAGTGCAACGACCCCGACCGTCTCTCGAGCCCGCATAAAAAAGCGTATGTCAGCGATCCAAACAGCGGCAACGATCGCGGTGGGGTGCATTCCAACAGCGGGATCACGAACAAGGCCTTCTACCTGATCACCGATGGACAGACCTTCAACGGGTTCACGATCAGCGGGATCGGCCAGACGAAGGCAAACCGCCTGTTTTACCGGACGATGCAGGTGCTGCCGACCACCGCGGATTTTGCTTCGGTCGCGTATCTGGCCGTGAACGCTTCGCTGCATTATTCACTCACCCACCAGTACGGGTTCACATATTCCGACGTCTGCCAGGTGCGCAACGCCTTTGCGGCCGTCGAGGTGTCGCATGATTCGGACGTGGACTGCGACCAGGTCATCGACTCGGTCGACCCGGACAACGACGATGACATGGTGCCGGACGGCGAGGACAACTGCGATAACGTCCCCAACTTCTCGCAGGCGAACGCCGACGGAGATTATGATGGCGACGCCTGCGAAACAGATGATGATAACGACGGCTGGCTGGATGCGAATGATAACTGCCCGACGGTGCGCAACTCGGGGCAGGAAGACATGGACAATCCAGACGACGGGCGCGGCGACGCCTGCGACAACTCCGATAACGACCGGGTGGTGGATGCCCGCGACAACTGCTGGATGAACCCGAACCGCGACCAGCGCAACAGCGACCTCGACTCTGACGGCGATGCCTGCGATGCGGACGACGACAACGACCTCTTTGCGGATGCTGACGACAACTGCCCGACGGTGGTCAGAATCCCGACCAGGCCAACAAGGACGGGGACAATTCGGCAACGCCTGCGACCTCTGCCCGAACACCTACGGGAACGACAACGGCGACCCCGATAAGGATGGGCTGGGCAATGACTGCGATGACGACGACGACAACGATGGGGTCCCGGACACAGCAGACAACTGCCGCGAGGTGCGCAATCCCGGCCAGTTTGACTTTGACCACGACGGTTTAGGCCTGGATTGCGACGACGACGATACGGAATTTGTCTACGAGAACACCGTGCCTTTCGAAGTGCAGTTCAACCCGAACGACATGGTGCGCTTCCCGATGCCGGACTACTGCACCGCCTGCGGCGGCGGCTACCTTCCCTACGGCTATGAGACCCAGTTCAGCGTGAACATGGCCGCCCCCTTCTTCGCCCAGGTTGTGAACAGCAGTGGTGTCCCGGTCGCCAACACCAGAATGAGTGGTAATCTCATGAGCCAGGTGCTCAGCTACAGTCCTGCGCCTTATACATTCAATACGATGGGCGGGCAGATGGGTCCGCTCGCTCCGGTTTCATCCAGCGCGCTGGCGGCGAACGAGGTCAGCTACTGGCTGGAGGTCATCCCGCCGCCGGGCGTCGACTACAACCAGACCTTCACGATGACGATCCAGGTCGACGAAGTGCCGCCGAATACGATCTATCTGCCCGTTATCAGGAAATAACCGGTCAGGGAAAAAACCACAGAGCCACGGAGAGCACAGAGATTCTTTAAGGTATCTCTGTGTTCTACGTGTCTCCGTGGTTCTGTTTTTTCTGCTTGTCTTCGCGTCTCCCCTTCTCCGCGTCTCCGTGTCGATTATCTTCTCACCGCCGGCAGGAAGCGCTGGTAGGCCCATTCGCCTTTGGCGCCGACGGCGTTGACCCAGTCTGAAACTGTCGCAGTCGGCAGATTGATGCGCAGGTAATAGGTGGTGTGGAGGTAATCGATCGGGTTGTAGCGGATCAAGCCTGAGCCGATCCCGTACCAGCCGCCGTGGCTCTCGCTTTCATGCCGCCACATATCGTCCAGGTCGAATTCGTCGGTCACCCTGAGAAGCACCAGCTCGCCCGGCGTGCTGTTGATCGAATTTCCTACCATGAAGTATATTAAGGATATCGAGACGCCTGTCGGGGGAGAGAACGGCGCCATGTAGTTGCCGGTCTCATCGTCGCCTCCGCCCTGATGCACGATCAGGCGCCCCTGGTTTTGATAGGTATAGTTGCCGTGCCTGGGCACAAAGCTGGCGGCTGAGACGCTCCAGAGGGTCTCATCGGTGTCGTAGATGCGGGGGGTGTACTGGATCGAGACGCCATAAGCGATCGGCCCGCTGGAGAAGCGGTAGAACATCCAGAACGTAAACGATCCATTTCTGATTTCATTATCGCTGAAAGTGGTGGTGCTGCTGGAGCCGCTGCCGGCTGCGAGGGCAGAGCTTACCCCGCCGAGGGGGTGATAAACCCCGTCCAGGCCGGTCTTCGCCATGGTGGCCGATACGGTTTTTGTCGTCGAGCCGTAGTAGGTGAAGGTCAGCGAGTCGATCCTTGCGCCGTTGGGCAGGTTGATGCCGGCCTGATAGTCGACGTTGGTTATCCCACCCGATTCCAATCGCGCCCCCGAGTTTGAATAGTCGTTTTCCTGCGAGAAGGGGGTGAAATCCGCCGCCGTGAGCGAATAGAAGCTCGGGCTGGTCGGTTCTTGCTCTCTGTAGCTGATCTGGACCCCGCCCAGAATGATCGTTTCAGCTGTTGTCTGCTCCATGGGGGTCGCATAGCGCAGGTAGTAGGCGTAGTGCTGGTTGTCGACGAGCTTGTTGGCGCTCACTACGGAATAGGGGGTAAAGTCCGAGCTGATCCCGGCCGGCGAAGCGACGGAGGCGACATAAGTTGAGACGGAGCCGGTCGCAAGCGCCGTTTCGATCAGCTCGACGGAGCCGGATTTCGTCGGGTGATTGTCGGCAAGATAGGCGGTCAGGCCGGTGACGATCGAGTCGTGCGGCAGGTGCACCGGGGCGAAGTAATAGGCTGAAGAATCCGGGTAGAGGTTTCCAAAGGAGATATGCTGGACCAGGTAGCCGGCGTTGTCGTATTCGTAGCCGTCCTGGTTGGGACGGAAAGCCGCCGCGGCGACGGACAGCACGCGCGAGGGCGCCTCCGCCTCCGCCATCCGGCGCGGTTTGGGCCTGTGCCGGCGAGCTGAACAAAAAAGCAGCCAGGATGAGCAGTGTCGCAATTTTTTTGAGCATGGGTTTAGCCTCCATACGGAGTTCATGATGTTCCCCTGAAGTTCTTCATCGATGCAGATCAGAGGTTTGAGGAGCTGTGTTTTTTACAGCTTAGATTAATCGATCGTGAGTTTGATTATACACCTGGTAAATCCAACGCGGAAAGGGGGAGACAGGCAGAGGCGGAGACGCGAAGATGGGGAGAAAAAGCAGAGACACAAAGAATATTGATTAATCTCTGTGCTCTCTGTGTCAATCAGGTTTGATCTCACCGCCCTCAATATCTGCCGTCGTACTTATCTGCCTTCCACGGTGCGGTTGCGGACTGTGAATCTGCTTTGATGGCTTGATGAAGGGCGGTATAGTAGCTGGCTTCGGCCCATTTGCTTGATTCTTCGAGGTTCTTGCCCATCCCTGAGAGCGCGCCTGGGTTGAGCTCTTCGTATGATGCCAGATATTGGAGCACTTTCCAGCGGGCAAAGAGTCCGATTAATGCAAGGTGACGTTCGTCCAGGGAGCATGTATCCGTTGGATCAAGCAGTGGGTTGTGTTCTGCGGTTAGTTTTATGGTGATGGTCGCTCCGAGCGGGGGCTTTTCGGAGATAAAGATTTGGGGTGGGTTTGTGCTCGTCGCGTCCTGGGATTTGAAGAAATCATAATAGCCGTCTTGCTGCCAGAAAAGCGGGTGGGTGTAGGACCTTCTTTTTAGATATATGGGCGGGTTTTGGGCGCTTGGATATTCCACGGATAAGATGTCTTTGTGGGTGGTTTCGAGGTCATAGATCCTGGTATTGAGGGTGGTCGAAACGGTGTACTCTAAGATGCGTGGAACTTTAGAAGATAAATCCCTGATGGCCTGGTTGATAAAATCTTCGAGGACGGCATCTGTAATTTCGGGGGTGCCCCCGAGGTCGGCGATCAGGTTGCGGACTTCTGCGAATAGAGATGATAGGGTTGCCATGGTTGGTTTCCTTTTTACCTTTGCATTGGATGGATCGAGTGAGGTGGTGAAGCGGAGCGAAGGGCAAGCGAAGGGCGCACGCTTTTTGTGCCCGAGCGTAGGCCTGAGCGGAGCGAACCGCCGAGCGATGCGGAGCAAGATACCTGAGCGAGGAACGTAGGGAGCGGAGGAGCGTAGGAAGGGACAAGCGGAACGGAGGCAGTGCGTATTTTGGCGGGGTGTTTGGCGATGTGACGGCGAGCAGCTCCATGAGCGAGCCCGGCACTTCGCCCCCCGCCGACGCTCTGCCGAAGTGAAGCGGGATCCCGCACTGGAGCGACCGTAGAGACCGTAGAGACGAGCGATTAATCCCACGGCCTGGTTTTTTGTGACTTTGCATTTGGTTACCTTTGCAAGCCAGGGCGGGCGAGGGGCGGATCAAAGCAAGTGCAAACGCACCGAGCCCGTTAGACCTGTGCATGCTATTGACTTGGCTCGGGTTCAGGTGGTTTAGATGCCGGCAGCGTTTTGAGGTCTGCGACCAGCTGCGACAACTGATCCTCATTCAATGGATCGCCCATAAATTTGAATGCGGTAGACAAGAGCAAACGAGCATAAGACTTCGGCATGGGTGGGGAGCCGGCCGTGCCTATGATTGTGGGTGTAAGGTCTGCAAATGCAGCTGAGATTGCCTGCGCACTCTTGGCCAGCGATTCGTTATCCCATCGGCTTATCTCTGGCGCGGACACTCTGAATAACGACTTATAATCTTCACTCGCTAACGGCCGATTTAACCCAATACCCTGAGCTCGTTTGTAAGCTTGAAACAAGATATCCTTAAGCATCCAGGTGAAATACAGCTGCCGGCGTCTTAAGTGCCGCTCGGTTGGACCCTGCATAGCCTGGGCGGTCGCGAGCGATATGTCCCCTGCGTCGCCTCGCCAATGCGGGGGGTATCCTGAGCCGGCGTCGATCATGGCTCTTACGGCTTGCATGTCGTGCCGTGCGTCGTTGGCGTTCAGCTGCGGGGTGTTGACTTCCCAGGTTTCGCTTTCGTCTTTTACTATGATGCTGCCTGAGTCGGGTGGGTTGCGGTACATTTCCTGTTTTTCTTTGACCTTCTGCGACGGAACGGTGACGAACCATAAGAATGCTCTGACCGCCCAATTTAACCTGACTCGATCCTCCAACATACGGGAATAGCGCAATAACCAAGGAGTCATAGTTACCAGGTCGCTTTCCCCTAGTAGTGCTCCGGTCGGTTTGTTGATTGCGTAATGGAGCATGACTGCTGACTGCGTGCCGGCTGCGGGATTTGCGGGTGAATACCAGAGTTTAGACTCGCCCACGTCCTGGATTTCGTAGTATTCGAGCTCGGTTTCCCAGTCGTTTTCGGCGGTCTTGATCTTCTCGATGCGGTCCTTGGTTATGAATCGGATATAACTCATTCCATCGAGCTCGTTCCTGTGCAATGTGACAAATAAATCCCCTGCCCGTGACAATTCATCGCACATATTTTCCAGGCGTTGGGCCATGTTGTTCTTGGGATGCGACCAGAAAAGCTTGATGAATTGGTTAAGGCTGCGGTTTGGGCTGGAAATTACGATTCGATCGCCCACTACAAAGTCTGTTGTGATGGCGATTGCTCGCCAGGCGATGGGGTTTTTACGCCAGGCTTCGAGTGCGTCGGCGTAGATTTCCTGGACTCTGGCTGTGTCGTAGTCGTGGGGGCGGTTGGAAAGTGAGGTCCAGCCTGGGCTGTCGTCGACCTGGGCGGTTACGCTGGTTAGTTTGGTTGTTGGTTGTTGGCTCTTAGTTGTTGGTTGGAATCTGCCGCGGAGTTTGTTGAGCATGATTAAGCCTCCATAATTACAAATGCATCCCCATAGGTTGAGGTTGTTGCTGTGAGTCCGGTGGTGAATGTGAGGGGCATGAGCTTATCAAAGAAGATGATTACTGGCGCTGCGTATGCCTGGGCATTTACTCTGATCAGGATTGTGCCCGAAGCTGCGGTATTGTCGTAAAGTGTAAGGCTGGCTTCGATGCTGGATATCTTGTCTACGGTCAGGATGATTGCATAAACCTTACCTGGGCCGGTGTTGAGTACCTGGCTGGCTGTGGCTTTGGGGATAAATTGGGTGGCGCTGGCGTTGATTCTCATGGTGGGATTGCTTCGTCGCTACGCTCCTCGCAATGACAGATCGCTATATATGGGGGTTACTTCTCCCTCGACCCCCCACGCGGTAGGTGGGGGGTGAGTTTAAGGGGAGAAAAGATAGGCAGCCAGAAGGATGCGGCTACCCTTCCGTAAAGGTGAGGACCACGCACACGTTAGCCATGTGGGAGCCGTGGTCGGTGATGGTAAGCAAGAGGATCGTACCATCGGGGATATGCGGGAATTGACTGCCGGCGTCTGCCCCATCGAACCCGGCGTAGGTTGCGACTTCCACGGGTGTAGATGATACTCCGAAGTTCTCGGCCAGGAGATAGGCGTCGTCGTCGCTGGATTTCCCGATCTTAAGTGTGCCGGCGTAGGCGGTCGTGTTCACCAAACTAACATGAATCAACTGCGCATCGAACGGCATGGTTGCTAAGAAGGTGTGGTTCGCGGCAAGGGTGCCAGGGATAACGTAAACTTGCTGAAAAACTCGGTCCATAATTTACCTCGGTTGTTGGTTCTTGGTTCTTGGTTTTTGGGGCTTGATTTGATCCATCAAGGTTTCCAGGTATACGCGGGCTTCTACCAGCTGCTTTCGTTTCTGTGAAGCTCGGACCGTGTAGGCATGATTAGCGCCCATAACGTCATGTAGGTTTGCGTCGACTGCGATCTTTTGGATCTCTTTCGACAGGGCTTCAATCGCATAACTAAGGGCTGCTTTGGGTTCCATGAGATTGCTTCGCTCCTCGCAATGACAGATTGCTTCGCTATCGCTCGCAATGACAGATTGCTTCGCTAATCGCTAATAGCTAACAGCTATGCGACATTGGCCTTATACAGACCCGCGGTAGTCGATTGGACCTGTGGCGTAGACGAACCTTACCTTGACCGGCATGGTGTCATTGGTGAACATGAGCCCAGCGGTTGGTGATGCTACGCTGAAAATCTCCGGGGAGCGCCCATACCTGAACCCGATACCGATGGTGGGGTAGAGCCGGGGGTCGGCGACCAGCGCCCAGTTGTTGGTATCGCTCCACAAGTCCACAACGATTACCCTGGACCTCGCAAAGTTCATTCGCTCCATGATCGATGAGCCGTCCCCTAACACGTTCGTAGGGCCTGCCGGCGCATTGGAGAGGGCGTAGGTGTAGTCAAACTCGACTGGCCAGGACCTGCAGGGCGGTGATTTCCAGGTCGGGTGGCACAAGGATAAACTTCGGTGCGGTCAGTGCTCCGAGTCTTTCGCCTGAATTGACCTCGGTATACTTGCGCATTGCGAGGCGGGCTGCGATGTAGGATGTGATGCTTAATGCGGTCGTGCCCAGGTTGGCGTGGTTGGTGTGGAAGAGTGCGTCCCCATCGGTCAGGGTTGGGCCGACGCCTGAGCTTGCGGTGAAGATTGAGGATACAGACTTCGACAGAGTCAACCAGGCAGCCTGTGCAAGAGCTCGGGGCGCATTTCTGAGCCGGCCGGTGTCGTCCTTGTCGATGGCTTCCATGGTCAGCCCAAGGTATCCACCCTTCTTGTAGAACGTGGAGGTTTCGTACTTGTCATCCCAGGTGAGCTCGGTGTAGGCCGCGCCTTCTGCGACGGTTGGGAGCTCCCCGACGCCTCCCAGGGTTAACCATTTCACGGCCTGCAGGTTGTTGAAGTCCATCGGAATCGTGATGGGAGTCCACCACTGCGGGTAGGTCTGGAATTCCTGCATCACGACTTTGTTCAGGGCGTTTGCTACCATGTTTGCCATGGTCGATGAATTGACGTTGCCAAATTGGATTCGCTCTCCCTGGAAAACCCCGTTCATTTCATAATCCCCGGATAGCAGGTGGTAGAGCTCCTGATTCCGGTCAAGCGGCTGGATCCCGGCCGGCGGTTGAGTGCCGCTTAACAGAGCGTCCAGGGCAAGCTGAATCCGGTCAAGGCTGTTTGCCATGCCTGTAATCTGCGGGGAGCGCGGCGGGTTGCCCCCGATATTGATCACCCTGTCGGCGGTCAGGCTGGCAAGGTAGGTCTCTTCTCCCTCGATGGCTGACTTGAGCTCCTCGGCGGTGGAGTACTTGACTTTTCTTGAGTTTGCTCCTTTGCGAGCTCGGGCAAGCCTGAAGCCTGAATGATCGATCGCGACTTCGTTCTCTGCTAATGTGGTCGGTTCAAATGGGTCTGGCATAGTTTCTTCTCCTTGATCGTTCCATGCATTTTCTCTAACTGCTGATAGTGCCTGTAAGATTCTTCCGTCCGCTGCCGGCTGAAAAACCAGGTCAACTGATTTCGACTTTCTTTATTTCGGTGATTCTTCGTGGTCTCGTCGGGGTCGTCCCTGGGCGCAAAGCGTGCGTAGAACACCATAGAAAGGCCTATGTCGGGAGATGCCTCGGGGTTTCCCAACAAATCATGGATCAAATCTGAGGCGAGCGATCCTGCGGGGGTGCTGTTGAGCTTGATTTCGCCTTCGATGGACTGTTCGGTGGGGTTGTACTGCGGGTTTGCTGTGACCCCGGCCAGGCGTGACAGTGAAGGGTAGTCAAAAAAGCCGGCGTGGTCGATGAATACCGCGCAGTTTTGGAATTTATGAAGGCGGTTTCGAGGGCTGACGGTTCGACGATGTATGTTTGAGTTTGTTCCGTCGGCTGCCTTTACCCTGCCGGCACGGACAAACCTAGCCTTGAAGGTTGATTTGGTCGCGTATTGATTGTCTGCGCTAAGGTTTTGCGATAGGGTTAGGGTTATCTTTTCGTGTTCTGGCATAAGCAGCACTCCTGTTCTTTTTGGGGTCGGTGATTGTGCAAGGGACCGCGCCGAACTGATCACCTGATAGCACAGGCGTTCGGACCACTGGCGGTAGTAGATATTCTCTGAGGCGATCTCCTCGATAGTGGTCTTGAGTTTGAGGTTTTCGTCTTGCAAAGTCTTGATTGTTTCCCTGAGCGATACCATTTCGTCTTTGTGGGCGCTGTTTCGTGAATTGAATAATGCAGCTGCACCTGTGAACAGACCGCCTGAGGCAAGAGCAATTAGAAGGGGGATAAAGTAATCAGGCATTAGTAATATTTCTTCATTCGGAACATGATTCGACCGTGGCGGGCAACGATCACTGAGCCGAAGGTGTAGGGTTTCTTGGGCTGTTTTGCAATATAAGTTGGGGCCAGGCTGCCGGCTCATTCTCATTATCCGTTGCATTTGGGAGACTTGAAAACGTCAATACCGGCAGCGGGTTAATGTAGCCTTTATACGGTCCGGTGTGCGGTTCGGTGCGGATCCCTAAATGCAGGTGCGGGCCTGTACTGTTTCCCGTGGATCCCATGAGTGCCGATGGGTTGAGCAGCTGCGCAAACCGCGCCAGGCGCTACATAGACTGCCGAAAGGTGGGCATAATAGGATCTGAATTTCTCATGCCTTACCACGATATATTTCCCGTAACCTCCCTGTTCATACCCGACCTTTTCAACGATGCCTTCTTCGACTGCATAGATATAAGCCGGCCGGTCTGCGGTCCACAGGTCTAATCCGTTGTGTCCAGGATATCCCCATTGGGTGTAATCCTGCGGGTTTGCGCCGAAGTATTGCGTAATGGTCGGGGTTGACACTGGATAATTCATGGATTGCTTCGCTTCGCTCGCAATGACAGATTGCTTCGTTCCTCGCAATGACAGGCTAGTAACGCATTTCCTTTAGCGGATCGAACGGCTTGATTACGGCTGAATTGGCATTACCCCATGGCTCGTCGAACAGGGATGCACACAAGGCCGCGGATAAAAGCAAGTCGTCGTGTAAGAGCTCGCCTGTCTGGTATGATCTCACTCCGTCTGGCACTGCCCATTTGATTATTTTTCCTGGACCTGGGACGATATCATAGCTGCAGCGCCGGCACTGCTCCCAAAAAAGACTTTGCAATTCAGCTAAGTCATGATCAGATTGCTTCGTCGCTTCACTCCTCGCAATGACAGGAGATTGCTTCGTCGCTTCACTCCTCGCAATGACAGGTTCAATTTGATATTCCTTATACCGGCCGGTCTCTACCAGGGAAATAAGCTTCCAGCCGAGCTCGGATTTTGAAGCTTGCGTAAACTTGAACGGGATCACGGCATAAGGGAATTGATTCAGCAAGAATGATGCTAATCCCTCCCCGACTCCGGTAGCATCTATGACGATTCGATGGGGCAACCATAGATTTACCAGGGCGCTGATCTGCCTGAACAGCTGGACGGATGAGCTCCCCTCCCATGTGCGTCGGTAGACTGTGAGGAAGTTTGGACCGGGCAGCAGGTCGCTTTCCGGGTTCTGGACTTCGAAGATCGTCAGAGCGGTTGAGTTGTGTTTTCCTGCGGTATTGGTCTCATTACCCTCGTTATCGAAATCCTCGCCCCCTACGTCAATACAGAAGGCATAGATCGCATCGTGGGCGGGGCTGTGCAATGGGGCGTGATTTCCCTGCATAAGAGCCAGGCGGTCCGCTGTGAACATCCCCGAGTAGGCGTCGATCTCCTCGCTAAAATACTGCGTGCGAATGAACGGGTTGTTCCTGCCGTGGGTTGCGATTTCATGGTCGACGAATTTACCGTAGGCGGGCACTTCTTCACGTACCTGATCGGCTGTGATTTGAAAACTCGCTGCACTCCGTCTTGCTTTTCGAGCTCGAGGGCTGCCCGTTTTTCCCTGTGCAAGTAAGGTTTCGCTCGTCCAGGCTGTCCCCCAAAATACGCGCGTGGCGTTGGTGCTCGCTGCCATCGGTGCGATCTCTTTATCCCATTTTGGTATGAGCACATCCTGGGCCTCGTCGCATTCCAGCAGGGTTGAGGCTGTCGCTCCGACTATACTGGACTGCTGACCGCCTGACAGGAAGTAAATTCGTGCACTGCCCACGCGGTAGATATAACCTGACTCTTTCTGCCATTCGGTCCTTGCATAGCAGGTTTCTTTTCAGCACTCTTTCGAGCCGGCGCATTGCGTTTAGAGCTCTGCGGCTTCCAGGTGGGCGATACCTTGACGATCTCGGCATTTATGCGCTGCAGCAGGGTTAGCAAATAGGTTTCGATCTGGGCCTGTAACTCGTTCTTTCCTGACTGGCGCGGAAATACGACAACGAACGAAAGGCCTTTTTTATAAATTACCGAGTTTGCAATTGCCGCGGCGACTGTCATCTGATAGCTTCTAAGCTTCGTGCCTGAGACGTGATGAGAAAACAGGGTTACGTCTTTGAGGACGTTCTTGATAACAGTGGTGAGATCTGTCATGAGTTAGGGGCGGGGTTGAGCTCATCGTGTTTTTGGGTGTCAGGATGGGCTTTCAGCTGCGTTGGGGTTGAGCCCGGCAAAGGTATTCCAGCACAAAAGCACGGCCTGTTTGATCTTCACGTCGGTAGGGTTTGCGTCGGTGATGATTGCGGTGCGGGTTACGACTGCGTAGGATACCTTCTCGGCGAGCTCACGCGGCCTTCGAACCATATCCTGGGCAAACTGGATTCTGTTTGCGTCGGTTTCCGGGTCCCCGGATGTGGCTTCGCTGGACGTATCCACCGCGGCGTCGATCGCTGCGATCATTACGCGTTCGATGAAGTCGGGGTTATGGGCAAGCTGATAGCGTTCGGTCAAGGTAAGTGGCATTTTGAGTTCTCCTAAAGAGCGGCCATTGCTGCTGAGAGTGCGATGCATTTGAGCAGCGGTAAAGGGTATCGTTATAGATTGCCAGGGCTGCTACGGTTACCTCGCAGAATGCCCATTTGAAGCCGCCTATCGTTCAGGCAGCCGATTGCCATGAGCGAAAAAGCGCCTGATTTACGGCGGGTGGTATGAGTCTGCGATATAGTGCCGGCGCGGTAGATGTCTTTGGCCGCGACTCCCATGACTCCGTTGTCGGTGTGCTCCGGCTTCTTCGTTTGTTTGTCACCCGTGAATTGCTGTGTATGTACCTGATTATCGGGCCTGGGCGTGGGGCGATTTCCAAGTGAAGATTGTGCGTGGGTCGACCCGGCTTCCGACGATCGGGCAGCCGTCTGTCGGCAAAAGATATGCCAGAATAGCGGACGATCAGAGACCAATTAATATTTGTGGGCACTACTACGGTATTTAGGAATTGATCGACTCCATTGCAGGACCATCCCGCGGCTTACCAGGATGGGTGCCTGGGTGGTGGTGAGGTCGTAGGTTCCGGGGTTGGCCAGGTTGATATAAGATAGCTGCCAAGCGAAGCCGCGCCGATTCCCTGCCAGGCTCCTTCACAGATTGATGGGGAGATCCCGCCGGCCAGATACCAGAGCTCACTGCCTGGGGCGATGGTGGGGTGGTGGAGGATGATCTTGCGTCTGAGTAGGTGTGTCATCGTGTTACCTGAGCGAGGGGGCGAACGGGTAGCGAAGGGCAGCGAGGGGGGCGCTTTTCGTCCCCGAGCGTCGGCCTGAGCGTACCGGAGCGCCGAGCGGCTGCGTCCAGCCTGCCTGCGCATGTAGGGCGGTGTGGCTCATACGTTCAGGACCAGCCAGGATACACCTTCACCATTCACGGCCGAGTCCAGCCAGAGCCCGCCCAGGTGTCCGATAAACTCCAATACGACTGATTTTCCAGCTGCAAGCAAGAGCCCGTTTGAAACGGTGACGTCTCCCGCTCCGTCCGATCCAAGGGCGACGAGTTCGGTGTTGGTGTCTAAGGCTTTGATCATGATGGGTGCATTGATGGCGATTGTTCCGAGTGCTACGGCTGTGCCGGCGGTGGTGACTGTTTTCTGTCCTGAGAGTGCGGGCATAAGGGAGGTCTCCTTGTTCTTTTTCTGGGAAATGAATTTCTTCTTGGAACCTCCCAAATTTCCAGCCTGGGCGTTCCAACCTGCTTATGGTCAAGCCTGGCTTACCGGCCTGCGGTGATCGCCTCGAGGTCCCATTCGTCCATGACCTGGTCGAGCGCGGCCTGGACGACCGTGTTCAGGTCCTTCAGCACCGCGCACCCTTCGAACGCAGGGCACCGGGCGCATTTGTTCAGGTCGCGGCGCAGCTTGCGCATCGTCTTGGCCAGGTCGTTCGAAAGATCGCGCACCCGCTCGGACTCCGCCAGGATCGGGCAGTGCTCCGGTCTCGGCTGCGGGGACCGGGTCGCTTTCGCGGACCGGTTCGCTTTCGGGGACCGGGTCACTTCAGGTTCAGCGCTCTTGCTCACGGCCTCTCAGCTCCTGGATCGTCTCGGCGAATGCCTTCCAGAAGGCCGCCTTTACGCCGTCGCTCCCGCCTTCTTCCTGTTCCAGCGCCTCGGTCAGCTTCTTCAGCCGATCCGCCGCTTCGCCAAGCCTCTGCATCGCCCGGGTGGCGGTAGCGAAATCGCGGCTCTGGATCACCTGCTCGTACAGCTCGGGGATCACCGCCTCCAGCATCTCGGCTTCCTCCGCCAGGCTGGCAGGTGGGGTCGGCGTGCGTTCGGGTTTGATCTCTGCGGTCATCGTTCCTCTTTTCGTCCGGCTGTTTCTAGAGCCCTGTCTTTGTTTTTTGAGGGCCTGCCATCGTACTCTGGGGGCCTGTCCACGTACTTTGTGGACCTGTCCACGTACTTTGTGGACTGATCGTGTAAACCGCCTGGCTGCTGATCAGCGCGGCCAGGAAGGTCCGGACCAGCGCGATCAGGCCAGGCTGGTCGCAGGTCAGCGCGATCCCAAGCGCTCCCGCCAGCCCGGCGCAGGCCGCCGCGTAGCTGCCAGCCGCCGCTGCCGCCAGCAGGCCGAGGATCAACAGCCGCTTCTGCGTCCCGTCCAGCCGCTCGAACCAGCCCGAAAAGCCCGGCAGGTAAGATGCCGCCAGCGAGATCGCCGCGGCGCAGATCGTTGCAAGCATTTCTGGTGTCATGAGCCCATCCTTCAAAACCAACTTCGATAACTTAGATTCCTTCGATTTCTTCGTGTTTTAATCTTTAAGCTGGGCGAAAGTTGTGTCCTTCGCGAATGATCTTTTCTTCGTGTGCTTCGTGTCCTTTGCGTCCTTCGCGGTTCAATCTTTTTACGATCATAATAGAACTTATGTTCTAATGTCAAGCTGGATTCGCACAAATCCCCCGCGTTTTTCCAAAAATCCCCCATTGGGGGATGCCCGATTCACCCTCCCCCGAAAAAAATCCCCCATAAATCCCCCCTGAAAGACCTTGACTCGAACAGATGTTCTATGTATAGTTAGCCCTTGTGAGACCCGCCTCCATGTCGTCCCCTCAGCAGCCCCCTCAGCAGCCTGCTCACCCTCGAGACGCAGCAGCCCTGCCGCCCACCATCTCCATCCCAACCTCGCTGGTCAGCAGCCGCCGGATCAGCCCCGCCGCGCTGCTCACCTGGATCCAGCTCCGCCTGCTTGCGGGCGGGGATCTCGAGACCCCGCCCTTTACCCTCCGCCAATTCTCCGAGCGGGTCGGTAAAGGCATTACCGCCCTCCATTCCCACCTGACCGAGCTCAGGTCCTCGGGCGCGATCAGCTGGATTCCTGCCGGCAGGGGGTTTTTCATCGTCCGCTTCGAAGATGCCGGCGAGCAGGCCGGTCCAAGCGCTCCGCAGCCGCCGACCGAAACCGGTCCGGAAAACCGGAAAAATGGAAAACCGAAAAACCGGAAAAACGAAAAACTGGTTTTCCGGAAAATCGGAATCGCCCCCTCTCTTAATACCTTAACGAATCAAGATTCTTGTTCTGTTCTTAAAGAATCAGAGTCATTAAAACTGGATTCAGGTAGTAAGAATCAAGAGGGAGAGGCCGGATTCCAACTTTCTGGAAACCTGGAATCCAGCTCCGCCGAAACCCGCCTGTCCTGCAAGCGCGAGTTCGGCGGCGCGGTTGACCTCTACCGTTCCCAGACCGGCATCCGCCCCAACGCCTCCCAGCGCGCCATGATCTTCACCGAGATCGCCGACCTGGAGCTCTGGAGGACCACGCTGGAGCACTGGCTCTCGCACGGCTGGAACCCGCGCAACATCCCCGGCCTGCTGGACCTGTATTCGCGCCGCGGCCCGCCCGGCTGCACCCTCTGCCGCCCGAAACCGAAGACATCCCCGCCTCACTCACCCGACCCGCTCGAACTGCTGGAGAAAAAATATGGCCTCGACTAGCAAAAAAACGCTCTGGATCGTGATCAAGCGCCTGTTGCGCGCCTACCCCGAGAAAAAGCCGGACGCCGCCCTGGTCTCGCTCTACCTGGAAAGCCTGTCGGACATCCCGCCCTGGCTGGTCCGCCGCGCCGCCGAGCAGCACATCCGCCGCTCAGTCTGGTTCCCGAAGGTCGCAGAGCTGCGCAGCCTCGCCCTCGAGCTCGCCGGCCTGGCCGCGGACGCCGGCCCGCTGCCCCTCGCCGGGCTGCCCCCGCACCCCTGCAGCTGGCTCACCGCCCGCGCGGTCGAGCTCGAGGAAGCCTTTCACAGCCGCGGCCGCCTCGAACCCGCCGAGTGGGAGTCCCTCGCCGCGCAGCTCGGGCGCGCCGACCGCCCGCACCGCGCCGCCCGCACGCTCGAAAAGCTCGCCCAAATCCAGGCTGTGATGGACGAATTTGTTGGTACGACTGCACCCGTAAGGTAGGCCAGTCTACCGCAGGCAGGATTTGTTGAAGTTTCAACTGCCCAAAACCGACGGCTGAATTCGACAATACCAGGAACACCTACCAAAACATGTACTTGGTAGTAACGACTTCAGCCTGCCCTCCGCAGGGAGGGTCGTTATACCTGCCCTCCGCAGAGAGGGTCATTGTCCGGTGCTTTAACCAGGAATAACCCATTTCCCCTGCCTCAGCCTTCTTCCTGGAATAGCATCGATGCCACACCGGGTTCGGCGTGGCATCGATAAGTTCTCGCTGTCCAGGGTCTATCTGGAGATGACGGGCAAATAGATAAAGCTCACCGCCTCGCCATCGAATTGCAGCTCGATGCCGCCTATCAGCTCACCTTCGACATACCCCTCCACATCGATGATCGGCGACCCCCCCGCTTGCTCCTGCAGCGCACGGATTTGCGCACGGCGAAGCATCGCGCTGGGGGTATTCGGGCAGGGGATGGTTACACGGACCTCGACGACGAGTTTACCGTTGGCTTCAATCTCCACGCTGCCGCTGGGCACCAGCTCAATAACCCAGTCGGCAGGGACGTTGAAGGTGATCAGGCCGAGGTCGACGGTGACCGCGACAGGTTGGTCATTGTACACGGTAAAGGTGTAGACTTTTATCTCGCCGCAGGGCGGGCGGCTGACGATATCCACGTTCCGCTGGCTTTGCTGGGGTTCGTAGATGCCTGCAGGATCTGTCAGGTGAACGATGACGCACTGGTGGCCAGATTGTACAGGCGTCCATTCGACGCTCTGCGTGCTGGTCATGCTTGGGCTCAGGGTGACGGTGCGCGTGAAGGGCAGCATCCCGGTCGTGGTGAAGGGGATCCCCATGCCAAAATCCGCCCATCCGTATTCAAGGTCGACCGTGACCTCGACATCGCTGGTATTTTGCACCACCGCACTGACAGTCGTCGCTTCCCCTTCCTGGGGAGGATAAGGATCGATGCTGATCTCGGATTTCAGCATACCCCTTTTCGTGAGGCTTGTGGATGGGCACCGGGGGGATATCCAGCTTGCGGAAACCCCCCAGCAGCTCACCCTCCACAAAAGCCTCCACATCTACGATCGGCTCGCCTGTGCCCAGCTTCGCATCCAGCGGTGGGATGACGGTCAGCGTGACTTCGACGACCTCATCGGGCTGGATGTCGGGTAGCACATCTTTGGAGAGGCTGATCTGCCAGCCCTCCTTGTGCGGGATCAGCCCCAGCGTGACGGTTACCGGCTCGGTAGCTTCGCCGCTGCCCACCGGGAAGATCAGATCATGCGGGACGCCAGGTTTCAGAGGCTCGCCAACGTCGATGTTGCGCTGGCTCCAGATTGGCTCATGACCCTCCATTTCCAGTGTCACTTTGACGCAGAATTTCCCTTCCCAAACGGGTGGTTTCCAGACGACAAAACCGCGCGCCGCGCCGTTCGCCGGGACGAAGATTTGGATCGGATTGGGCTCGATGAAATCGGTTTGGAAGGGCAATCCAATCCCAAAGGGGGCGATGCTGAAAGTGGCCTCTACGATCTGGTCCTCGTCCGTTGGATTGAACACCTCGACGCTGAGCTTCGTCGGCACACCGGGGATGACCGGGTAGGGATCTACCCCGATCTCGGACTCGGCGTAGATGGGATCCCTCGGCCGGTGGATCGGCACCGGTGGGCGGAAGATCTTGCGGAAGCCGCCGATCAGTCTGCCCTCGGCATAAGCTTCCACGTCCACGACCAGCGTGTTGTCCGGCGGCAGGATCACCCCGGCAGGTGGGGTGACCGTCAGCTCGACCGCTTTAACCTGACCGGGCTGCATGTCCATCAAGACGTCCTGCGATAGCTCGAGCTTCCAATCCGGCAGGTGCGGGATCAGCCCCAGCGTGATGGTGGCGGTCTCCGGCAGCGGGTTGCCGACCGGGAAGATCAGGGTATCCGGCACCCCGGGCATGAGCGGCTCGTCCACGTCGAGGTTGCGCTGGCTGCGCTGCGGCGCGTAGCCCTGTGACTCCAGCGTCACCTGCAGGCACATATGCCCGGAGACGGGCGGCACCCAGTGGATGCACTCTTTGACCGCCGAATAGGGCGGCAGGTGCACCGGGCGCGGCCCATCGATCGGTGCGAACGGCAGCCCGATCCCGAAGTCCGCCCAGGAGAAGGTCACCAGCACGTCCTGGGGGAAGGGGGTCGGGTTGCGCAGCTCGACGCAGACTTCGGTCGGCTCGCCGAGGCGCGGCGGGTAGGGCGTGACCGTGATCTCCCGCTCGGCATACGGCGGGTCTGGGAAGGGGTGGATCGGCACCGGTGGGCGGAAGATCTTGCGGAAGCCGCCGATCAGTCTGCCCTCGGCATAAGCTTCCACGTCCACGACCAGCGTGTTGTCCGGCGGCAGGATCACCCCGGCGGGTGGGGTGACCGTCAGCTCGACCGCTTTAACCTGACCGGGCTGCATGTCCATCAAGACGTCCTGCGATAGCTCGAGCTTCCAATCCGGCAGGTGCGGGATCAGCCCCAGCGTGATGGTGGCGGTCTCCGGCAGCGGGTTGCCGACCGGGAAGATCAGGGTATCCGGCACCCCGGGCATGAGCGGCTCGTCCACGTCGAGGTTGCGCTGGCTGCGCTGCGGCGCGTAGCCCTGTGACTCCAGCGTCACCTGCAGGCACATATGCCCGGAGACGGGCGGCACCCAGTGGATGCACTCTTTGACCGCCGAATAGCGGCGGCAGGTGCACCGGGCGCGGCCCGTCGATCGGCGTGAAGGGCAGCCCGATCCCGAAGTCCGCCCAGGAGAAGGTCACCAGCACGTCCTGGGGGAAGGGGGTCGGGTTGCGCAGCTCGACGCAGATCTCGGTTGGCTCGCCGGCCAGAGGCGGGTAGGGCGTGACCGTGATCTCCCGCTCGGCATAAGGCGGGTCCGGGAAGGGGTGCAGCGGCACCGGCGGGCGGAAGATCTTGCGGAAGCCGCCGATCAGCCTGCCATCGACGTAAGCTTCCACGTCCACGACCAGCGTATGGTCGGGCGGCAGGGGCTCCCCCTGGGTGGGGTGACCGTCAGCTCGACCGCTTTAACCTGACCGGGTTCCATATTTGGCAAGACGTCCTGGGAGAGCTCGAGCTTCCAATCCGGCAGGTGCGGGATCAGCCCCAGCGTGATGGTGGCGGTCTCGGCAGCGGGTTGCCGACCGGGAAGACCAGCTTATCCGGCACCCCGGGCTTGAGCGGCTCGTTCACGTCGATGTTGCGCTGGCTGCGCTGCGGCGCGTAGCCCTGTGACTCCAGCGTCACCTGCAGGCACATATGCCCGGAGACGGGCGGCACCCAGTGGATGCACTCTTTGACCGCCGAATAGGGCGGCAGGTGCACCGGGCGCGGCCCGTCGATGGGCGTGAAGGGCAGCCCGATCCCGAAGTCCGCCCAGGAGAAGGTCACCAGCACGTCCTGGGGGAAGGGGGTCGGGTTGCGCAGCTCGACGCAGATCTCGGTCGGCTCGCCCGCCAGCGGCGGGTAAGGCGTGATCGTGATCTCCCGCTCGGCATAAGGCGGGTCCGGGAAGGGGTGCAGCGGCACCGGTGGGCGGAAGATCTTGCGGAAGCCGCCGATCAGCCTGCCCTCGGCATAAGCTTCCACGTCCACGACCAGCGTGTTGTCCGGCGGCAGGATCACCCCGGCAGGTGGGGTGACCGTCAGCTCGACCGCTTTGACCTGTCCGGGTTCCATATTTGGCAAGACGTCCTGGGAGAGCTCGAGCTTCCAATCCGGCAGGTGCGGGATCAGCCCCAGGGTGATGGTGGCGGTCTCCGGCAGCGGGTTGCCCACCGGGAAGACCAGGATATCGGGCACCCCGGGCTTGAGCGGCTCGTCCACGTCGATGTTGCGCTGGCTGCGCTGCGGCGCGTAGCCTTCCGCTTCCAGCGTCACCTCCAGGCAGATGTGCCCGGAGACAGGCGGCACCCAGTGGATGCACTCTTTGACCGCCGAATAGGGCGGCAGGTGCACCGGGCGCGGCCCGTTGATCGGCGTGAACGGCAGCCCGATCCCGAAGTCCGCCCAGGAGAAGGTCACCAGCACGTCCTGGGGGAAGGGGGTCGGGTTGCGCAGCTCGACGCAGATCTCGGTCGGCTCGCCCGCCAGCGGCGGGTAGGGCGTGACCGTGATCTCCCGCTCGGCATAGACGGGATCGGCAGGGATATGCAGCGGCACTCCAGGCGAATCCAATTTGCGAAAGCCGCCGATGCTTTGCTCGTTCAGGAAACCTTCCACATCTACGATTGGAAGCCCGGAGCCCAGCAGGACCCCCCGGGGAGGGGTGGTCTTCAGGGTGGCGGTAAATATCTCACCAGGCTTAGAAACGCGGATTTCCATGGGATCGACGACAAATTCCCATCCTGGCTGATGTCCGGTCAGCGTAAAGGTCACAATGCCCTCTGATTCGAAAGGGCCGACCTGGAAAACGAGCTCATGGGGTTCTCCTGGAACCAGGGGTTCCCACAGGTCGAGGTTTCGCAGGCTGCGCATAGGCTCCTGGGATCCCTCCTGGGACAACAACACCTCGATCCCCCAGCGTCCGGGTTCGGGATCGGTCCAAACGGCACAGCCTGTGGAAGAGCCTGCCGGAGGGACTACGACCTCTTGGGCGCCGATTGGACGATAGGGCACACCGATGCCCAGAGGCGCCACGCCAAATTCCAGCAGGGCAGCATGCGGCATATTGACATCATCATTGACGACCTGGGCGCATATTTCTACCAGCCTGCCGGGTATAGGCGGTTCGGGGTTGACGAAAATCTCACCCTGGGCATACCACGGCCAATTTCCGTAGGGAAACCTGATTGGAAGCTCCAGCGGAGAGGCGGCGTTCTTGAAATCATCAGCCGGGATTGCCTCATCCTGAACCGCGCTGGAGGGTGAATTTGCCTGTACCAGCGTGTTGATAAGCACAAAAGATGCTGAGATTCCTGAAAGGATCACAACAAAGAGGATCAGCAGGTGCCTGTTTTTCATTTTCTTTTCCTTACTGGATTGAATTTTCAATGAAAATGCGGCGAGTCAATCCTGAACTGAGTTCCGTTTTGCGCACTGCAGGTCCAGGCGGCTTTTCGATGGGCGAGAATCCGCAAAACAGGTGACGGATGGGCAAAATCCCCCTGGACGGCGAATCAAATTCAATAGATTATTTGTGGAGTTGCCTCCTTTATTTGTTTGGTTTGGGCTTGGAGCGTGGAATATTGTGGGTTGGATAGAAAGAAAACGCCTGCGGCGAGGACATGATCGTATCTACCTTATTTATATACCAAAAAATCGCCGAATGCAAGTAAATTTCCCCGCCTCCTCCCTCACCCCATCCCTCTCCCGTTGGCTTAGGGAAAAAGTACGAAAAACCCCCTCTCCTTTTGGGAGAGGGGGCAGGGGGGTGAGGGCTTAAAAAGCAGATCGGTTCAAAGACCCAACTTTCCGGGGTGTGATATTCGAGGATCAGTCGGGGCTGGTGGCGATGGTTCCGTTAATAATGCCTGCCTTGACCAAATCAAGCTCCAACATCAGCACCGCCGGCACCTCCCCACCAAGGTCATGGAATGGCGCCAGCCCCACGCCGCCGTTTTCCAGCGTGCCGAGGAGATTGCCTCCAGCGAAGTTGCCCTCTAACACGGACTGGATGGCGAGGAACGTTGTCGCCTCCGTGTTCTTCATCACCGAGGTCAGGATGACTTCCTGGTAAACCGGGGCAGTGTAGTACCAGTCGGTGTCAACGCCGATGAAGAATGCGTTGCCGTGTTCTTTGATCGCCGCCGCAGTCCCTAATCCTGCCGGCCCTGCCACTTCCATGATAATGTCCGCCCCTTCTGCCATCAGGGTTGCGCCCATCACGTACCCGTCTGTAAAGCTGGTAAAGTTGCCGATGAACAGGACCGTCTGTAAGGCCGGGTCCCATCCCAGCACTTCAATATATGTGCTGTGTTGTTGGATATAATACTTCACACCCAGCGCAAAACCGTCCATGAATGCCGTCACAGTCGGGAGCTGCATGCCGCCGAAGGTGCCAACCTTGCCGGTTTTGCGTTAAGCCGGCAGCCGCATAGCCGGCCAGAAAAGCGGCCTCGTCGCTCGCGTAGACCTGTGAAAGGATATTCGGATGGATCGGGTCGTATGCGACATCGACGATCGAGAACTTTTGCGCCGGATGGGCTGTGGCAGCCGTCGATGTGGCATCTCCCATCGTGTAGCCAACCGTGGTGATGAGGTCGCAGTTATCGTCGATGAAGGCGTCGATGTGTTTCGGGTAGTCGCTTTCCTGCCCAGGCTCCATATCTATTCCTTCGATGTGCCACAGGGCTGCAGCGTTTTGAATCCCTTTCCATGCGCCGGCGTTCCAGCTCTGATCGTCGACCCCAGTGGTGTCCGTTGCCAGGCATGCCTTGAAGTCTGGATGATAGCTGATCTTTTCCACGATTGGCAGGTAAAGCTGGTCGCCAGGGGGGAGTGTCTCAATAGTCCCATCCAGAATGCCTGCCTTGACAGTTTCCAGCTCGTCCTGCAGACCTGGCGGCAGATCCCCGGCAAAATCATGGAAAGGCGCCAGCCCCACCCCGCCGTTCTCCAGCGTGCCGGTGATCACGCCGCCCGCAAAGGTTCCCTCCACGACGGACTTAATCGCGAGGAAAGTGGTCTTGTCCGTGTTCTTCATCACCGAGGTCAGGGTAATTTCTTTGTAGTCAGGAGCAGAGTAGTACCAGTCGGTGTCGACGCCGATGATAGCTGCGTTGCCGCGATCTTTGACCGCCGCCGCGGTCCCTAAGCCTAACGGTCCAGCCACCGGCATGATGATGTCAACGCCGAGGCTCGATCAGCACCACGCCTACTATGCGCCCATCATCCGTGTTCTCAAAGTTCCCGGTGAACAGGCCGCTCTGTTCAAACGGGTCCCATCCCAGCACCTGGATAGCCGTGCCGTGCTGTTGGTTGAAATACATCACGCCCAGCGCAAAACCGTCCATGAATCTGGTCACAGTCGGGATTTGCATGCCGCCGAACGTCGCCACTTTTCCGGTTTTCGTTAAGCCGGGCAGCCGCATAGCCGGCCAGAAAGGCGGCCTCGTCGCTCGCGTGAGACCTGTGAAAGGATATTCGGATGGATCGGGTCATATGCGACATCGACGATCGAGAACTTTTGCGCCGGATGGTCAGATGCGGCTTGCGCGGTAGCGTCACCCATCAAGAAGCTGACCGTGATGATGAGATCGCAGCTCTCACTGATCAAAGTGTCGATGTGAGTCGCGTAGTCGGTTTGTGATTCGGACTCAAGGTATTTGCCTTCAATGTTAAGCAGGGCGATTGCGTCTTGAATTCCCTTCCAGGTGCCGGCGTTGAAGCCGTGATCATCGATCCCGGCGGTGTTCGCCACCATGCAGGCCTTGGCGCTTGGATCATCCATGCGCTGGTTCGCGCCATTCAGGTCAGGCTCCTTGAATCTCGCTGAAGCCGCTTGGCTGGCTTGGAGCAGATGTTCGAAAACTGCTATTTTTCCCAAACGCTGTCCGTGGAGAGATCAGCAGCAGCAGCACAGCGCATAAGAATAGTCGGCGCACCGCACACAGAATAGCATTCAATTTCGCAAGCATGGCAGGCTCCCTAATCTATTTAAATGGATTAAGTGCATCATCCCGTTTCTTGCTCACCCTGGTTTGAAACTGCGTAATCCCATTATATTCCATGTGCGATGAATTAAGCGGTACAGCCTTCAGAGTGTGGTTCGCCGGCACCCGCCGGAGTCAGGGTTTTGCATAAGTCGTCAGCACTTCGTGCTATAATTAAATCAAATTCTCCACAATTTTTCTTGCTGCTGGAAATTCTGCCTGGGGATCACGCCTCACCTTCACCATACCTCACATCGCCTCCACCGCCAACTCGATCCAACACCGAATAATCTCTAAGCCAGGACGTCAGCAACGCTGAACACGGGGGTCCAGGGTTCTTGTTACGCGCATCAAAGGAGGGTTCTCTCATGCACAAAAAGCGCAGTCTTTCCATCCCAACGTTTCTGCTGAAATTCGTCGTCGCCCTGGTGCTGCTCCTGACCGCATCCAGCCGGCCGGCCCGGCCGGTCAAAAAGCCTCGCCCCCCCTCGAGCCGGGCGCCCCCGCGGCCTTCTCCAGGCATTCCTCGGCCGGCGGCGATATCCTCGTCTCCACGCCCGCTTACATTCACCCGGCCTCCGCCGCGGTGGCCTATAACCCGGACGACGACCAGTTCATGATCGCCGCGGCCACAAATCGTGGCGTCCTGGCGCAGATCTACGCTTCGAACGGCGTCCCGGTCGGCGGCGGGATCGTGATCAACTTTCATTCTTCCGTCGAAAATCCCGCCCTGGCCTATTCCACCGTGCTCCACGAATACTTGCTCATCTGGACATACTTCTCCGGAACCAGCGCATATCGGCACATCTACGCTCAGCGCATCAGCAGCCTCGGGGCGCTGCTCGACAATCCCTCCACCGCCGCAGACGAGTCGCTCCTCGGGGTTAACTTCCCGGTCTCCACAATGCCCTTCGACAAAAATCACCTATCCATCGCCTACAGCCCGCTGTTTGACGAGTACCTGGTCGTCTGGTGGCAGTCCGATGAAATCTACGGCCAGCGCGTGGACGGCGACGGCTTCCTGCTGGACAACCCCGGCACGCCCCTCGACGAAGAAGACCCCGCGGTCAGCTTCGCGATCTCAACCGCCGCCGGCGTCCAGGACGAGCCGCAGGTCGTCTACAACCCGGACGATGACCACTACCTGGTCGTCTGGCAGGACCGCCGCGACGACAACCACTTCGGCATCTTCGCCCAGCGCCTGGATGCGGAAGGCGGCCTGCTGGACAACCCCGGCACGCCAGAGGTCGAGACGAGCCCCACCGTGAACTTCTTGATCCACAGGCTGGCTGCTTTCGACGCACTCGATCCGGACCTCGCCTACAACACCCACCTGCACCAGTACCTGGTCGCCTGGATGGGGGAAAGCTCGACCGACACAATCATCGCCGGCGACCGCATCAGCCGCCAGGGCGCCCCCCTCGACGACCCGAATACCTCTGGTGACGAGAGTCTGACAAATCTCGCGATTTCGCTCGTTGTACTCCAGGGCTTCTCGCTTTCTCCCGCCTTGGCCTACAACCCCGATCGGATGGAGTATCTCGTGGCGTTCACCTACAGCGAGCTGGAGGGTGATACAGCCAACCGCCGCATCATGGCCTCCCGCCTGTATGGATCAGGCCGGGCAAAAGAACCGTACGATTTCCCGGTTTCCACCTCCCTGGCGGCTGAAGCTCCGGCGCTGGCCTACGGGTCGGCCACCGGTCAGTATATGGTCGCCTGGCCGCACTTCGACGCCGCATCGTCGCAAAGCGACCGGATCCTCGCCCAGCGCCTCTGGTGGCCCAGCTTGCTGCGCGGCCACGAGTTCAACGCCCTGCCTGCCGCGGACGACCAGACGATGCCCGCCGTAGCCTATAACAGCCGCGACCACGAGACCCTGGTCGTCTGGGAGGACTGGCGCAGCGGCGACGCCGACATCTACGCCCAGCGCTACGACCATAACGGCCTGCCGATCGGCGAGAATTTCGAAATCTCGACCCACAGCGATGATGACGTCAACCCATCCGTCGCCTATTCAGAGCTCGAAAACCGCTACCTGGTAGCCTGGGAGGGGAAGGACCAGGATTCTCTGCGCCACCGCCGGGTGACCACCCAGGGGAGCTTACCGGAACCGGTTCGGAATTATCCCTCCCTGACTGGATACCCTCTTCTTGGACCCAGACGTGGTCCATGTATCGAATCCTGCCGACAACTCCTTCTGGATCGCCTTCACGGAGGTGGGGTCTTCCAGCAGGATCGCCGCCCGGCGGGTTTTCCCAGACAACACCACCCGTGATTTCGTGCTCACCGACTACAACGCAGCGCAATCCCCCGACCTGGTCTACAATCCCACAGACAACCATGTCTTTCTCGCCTACAGCGCGAACGTAAGCTCCACCGACCAGGACATCTGGCAGCGCATCCTGCTCCCGGACGGGACGCTCGTTGACTCGGACTTCGTCTCCATCGCGCCCGATGGGCAGATCCACCCCTCTGCGGCCTGGAACGAAGCCGACGACGAGTACCTGGTCGCCTGGACGGATTACCGCGATTCGGGCACGCAAGGGGCCGATATCTACGCCGCCCGGGTCGATTCCGACGGGACGCGCCTCGGCCTCAATTTCAAGGTCTCCAAAGCGACCGGCCTCTCGCACCAGCAGTACCCCGATCTGGTTTTTGCCGCAGACCTGGACCCGGCCCGCTACCGCATCGTCTGGCAGGACGACCGCGACGGCGGCAGTTATGATATCCGCGGCAACTGGATTTCGACCCTCGGGGAGGTAATGCACCTCGCCGACGACCCGGTCTTCGTCTACCCAGGCTGGCAGCTCTACCCGGCTCTGGTCTACGTCCCCTCCCTCCAGCAGGCGATCGTCGCCTGGCAGGACGGGCGCAGCCAGACCGAATACGACGTCCACCTCACCTTCGGCGCCGTGGACGTCACCCCGCCCACCGCCCGCTTCACCCGCGACCCGATCTTTGGCCGTGCCGGCGACACCTTTACCCTCAACGCCTGGCCCAGCCGGGATGAGACCTCGCCGCGCGGCGACCTGCTCGTGCGCTGGGACCTGACCTCCGACGGCAGCTGGGACATCCCGCTCGGGCACGACAAATACATCACCCAGACCGTGATGATCCCCGGCACCTACACCGTCACCCTGCAGGTCTGGGACCGGGCCTTCAACATCAGCCAGATCCGGCAGAAGATCTTCGTGCTGCCCCCCGCTCCTTCAGCGCAGGCATCCGACCCGCTGGCGAACCCGGCCGCGGACAGCCCGCAGGTCAGCCAGCCGCCGACCGCCACATTCGAGATCGAAACCCCGACCGTCCTCCTGGCCGGCTCGACCTTCGAGTTCGACGCCAGGGATTCCAGCGGAGCAGGCGCCCTCCAGGGCCATTGGGACTGGGAAAATGACGGCCTGTTCGACACCGAGCTCAGCAGCGTGCTCACCGCCACCCACGTCTACACCGAAAGCGGCGACCACACCGTCCGCTTCGAGGTCCTCGACCAGTCTACCGGCCTGAGCGACGCCGCCCTGCGCACCCTGAAAGTCCTCCCCGGCCCGGTCGGTCTCGCTGCAGGTCCTGCCCGAAGAAGCCGTCCTCGTCCCCGGCGAGAGCCTGCAGTGGCGCTATCAGGCGCTGGACGTCTACGCGAACCCGATCTTCGGGCCGCCGCTGACCTGGAGCCTGTTGAACCCGCTGGCCGGGCAAATCAGCTCCATGGGCATCTTCACCGCCGGCCCGTACTTCGGCCAGTACGGCGGCGTGATCCGGCTGGATAAGGGAGGGCCGAATGACACCGCCGACGTGCTGATCTATCCTCCCTACAGCATCTACCTGCCGACGGTCCGGCGTTGAGTTCCGCCTACTGCTGGCTGGTAAGAATATCGGTTGCGTGTAGTTGATTTATAAATAAAAGGTCTTTTCCCCCATCTCCCGGTGGGATCGGGAGAAAGACTCAAAACCCCCTCTCCCTTTGGGAGAGGGGGCAGGGGGGTGAGGTGTAGTGGACCCATGAAACTGGACACTTTTTTAGGGATTCTAGGAGGCATCTTCGGCCGGTTGAGTGAGAGCGAGCCCATAGGCGAGCTCGAACTCAACCGGCGTCAAATACCCAAGCGATGAATGGATGCGCTTATGATTATACACATCCATCAGAAATCGCCCAATTTGGTTTTGCGCGTCGGCAAAGTTCCGGTATTCTGACAAATCCACCTCCTCTTCCTTGATTGTCCGCATGAGCCGTTCGGCATAGCCATTCTCTTCTGGCTCTCCGACAGCTGCCATGCTGATTTGCACTTGATACGTCTTCAGCACCCTGACATATTCACTGGCAGCATACTGGACGCCTTGATCGCTGTGGTGGATCTCGGGTACATGTTCCGCCAAGCCCATTTCGAGAGCTCGTAGGCTTAACGTGACATCCAGGGACCGACTTAGGCACCAGCCGGGTGAATGGCTCGAGTAAACACATCCATGACCACTGCCAGGAAGATAAATCCTTCCTTCAGGCGGATATAGGTGATATCCGCCACCCAAACCTGGTCAGGACGCATGATCCACAAGTCTTCGACCAGATTGGTGTAGCGTGGATAGGGGTGTTCGCTGTTGGTGGTGCGATATTTGTACCGTTTTATCGGCTGTAACCAGCCTTTTTGGCGCATAAGCCGCTGCACCCGCTTACGATTGACCTGGTAGCTGTAGGGCGGGCGGCATAGTTGATGTGTGGCGTGCCGGGTGCCATAGCGGGGAAACTCGCCCAGCACGGCTTCCAGGTCACCTTGAAGCTGTATGTCGTCCACTGCCTGGCTGACATAGTAGTAGCTGCTCGGTGAAAGGTCAACCAGCTCGCAGGCCACCCGGAGTGGATAAGCAAATTCTTCGGTTAAACATCCGCACCATCATTCGCTTCTGTGGTCGGGAAAGTTGGAGGTACCCAATACTTTTTTTGCCATGTCCAATTGCATGGTTAGCCGTCCCACCATTCGCTCCAGTTCGGCGATGCGCACCTCTTGTTCTTGCTCGCGGTTGTTCCGGGGTTGTCCGAACACGTCAGCCGCCCGTTCTAGAAATTCCTGTTTCCAGCGGCTGAGCACCGTATCCTTGATCCCGTACTCTCGACTGGCCTGCATCAGACCTTTTTCGCCAGAGATCATTTCCAGTACGACCCGAACTTTGAATTCAGGGCTGAATGTGCGTCGTTGGTTCATCAGGACTCCTTCTTGGATCATAACCTACCCCTAAGGGTTATGTCCAGTTTTTGGGGTCCATTACAAGGGTAGCCTGCCCTCCGGAAGGCCCGCTCCTCGGCGGTCCACTGCTTCACCGCCCGCGAGAGTTCTTCCTCCATCCCGCCGTCAAGCTCGCTCTGCTGCGCCCACAGCCAGTCGTCGGCGTCGTACCCTCTCCTGCAGCTCGGGTTGCCGTAGGCGCACCCCAGCACGACCAGGCGAAGCTCGTAGGGTGGGTCGCTGACCCGCCTTGTACTGCCCCCTCGCCCGAATGTCGGTCGGGTCGCTGACCCGCCGTGGTCTGCATCCCTCACCCGCTCGATCCAACCGGGAGAGGCTCGATCCTCCTTCCGATAATAACAAAGCGGAACAGCCAGAAGTACCAGCAAGACGGGTGCTGCGAGCTTGTACGCTGCTTCAGCATAGCGGATATGCAGCCCATAGTAGCCGGGCGATGATAATCCATAAACGAATCCAAGCATGCCGAGCATATACAGCATCAGGAATGAAGCTAACCCAACCTTGTAAAGCTTGGATTTCTATTCTCCCAAGGCCTGCGAATAACAGCAGCACGGCTATGGGTAAAGCAGCCAAATGCATCATCCCCAGCACAGGTACAGCCAACCACCAGACCCCCAGGCTTAAGACAATACATCCGGCGAAAGAGATGCTGTTTGGTTTGCTGGCAAGATTGCGCATAAAAAACCAGGTCGAGAGCAGGGCCATCCCAAAAAACAAGGTCAGGCCGGGCTGCTTGGTAAGATCTAAAGCTGAATTGGGGTGAAGATAGGCGTCATAAGCCTTGACGCCTCGGATAAAACTGCCGACCCAATTCGGTTCGAATAGATTGGCAGTGAGCCATAAAGTGAACATTCCGAGGCCAAATCCCAGGAAAAACCGCCAGCGCTCCCGTTGAAACAGTGCCCATCCGAGCAAGAACAGCAGCGTGAGCAGGACTTGCTGCGGCTTGAAGGCCATCCCTGTCGCCGTGATTCCAGCGAGGAGATATCGCTGCCGGCGCAGGCATAGATACACCAGGGCCAGGCTGATGACTGCGATGGTGTTGAACTGGCCCCAGATCGTATTTTGAAGATTGGGTATGAATAAAACCGAAAGGAACAGGATCAGTGTAAACTGGTTGATAGAGGCTGGCCATTTAATTTCATGATAGATTAACCCGATCCCTGAGATTAAAAATAGTTGAATCAGGGTCAACCATATAAAATGCGCCTGAGGGTAGGGGAGCCGTGCAAGCGGGAGGGTAAAAACGGTCAGGTAAGCTGGATAAAAAAAGCTCCCCTCGATTGGGTCGAATGGAATCGAGTTTAGAGCGACAATTTCCCTGCCATTTTGGGGATCATAAAGGCTGCGGTGTTCAGCAACCAGTTTATAAGTAGCGTACCAGCGAGAAAAATGGTCGGATCGGACCAGGACGGTGGGCTGCTTGCTCAGGAGATAGGAAAATGCAGTCGAAAAAACCAGGCTGACGAAAATTAGAACGATCAGTTTTGGATGGGTCGATCCATTCTCAGGCCTGTGTTCAGCCGCATCACCGCCGATCCTCTGGCGGAGAAATTTGAAGGGAGAACGAATTCCATCCGGTTTCTTCATAATTCCTAAAATCAGCTGGCAGGATGATCATCAGGTTGAGCTGCAGCGGTTATTCTAACCCCCGGATCATTTCATCCAGCCGACAATAATGTCAGGTCACCCGAACATGCTGTGCCCTTGTAGTCGAAATCACTTGGCGCCTTCAGCCTCCCGGTTAGCGCATCTCAAGGAGCAGCTTAAGATCGTCTTCCCAGGAGTTCCCCCTTCGCGGGTGGGCGGCGTTCCGGAAGCGCCGCTCCTCGGCGGTCGACTGCTTCACCGCCCGCGTGGGTCGGTCCTCCAACCCGCCGGCAAGCTCGCCCTGATGCACCCACAGCCAGTCGTCGGCGTCGGTCCCTCTCCTGCAGCTCGGGTTGCCGTAGGCGCACCCCGGCACGACCAGGCGAAGATTTTCTGATTGAATTAGCGAAAGCCTCTTGAGAGCTCGTCGAGCCGGGCCATCTCATCGTCGGACAACCTGAATTTCATGGCGCCTGCGCTTTCCTCGGCCTGGCTCACTTTGGTCGCTCCTGGAATGGTTACGATGGTATCGCCGTGGAAATGGATCACCCAATTCAACGCGACCTGTGCAGGCGTGGCGTTGTATTTGGCTCCAATTTCATCCATAGCCGTCACCAGCGTCCGGCTTTTATCGACGCCGCCTTGCAGCCTGGCCCGCCAGAAAAACGATTTCTTCCTCAGCAGCTCGGGGTTCTTATGATACTTGCCGCTCAACAGCCCCGAAGCCAGCGGAGTGTATGCGATGATCGTGATGCCCAGTTCTTTGGCAGTATCCAGAATACCGTTTGTTTCAATCGAGCGGTCCAGCAAGCTGTAAAGAACCTGGTTTGCTGCCAGCGGCAGGCCGCGTTTTTGCAGCCTCAGAAAAGCCCGGCGCATTTTCTTTGCGTCGAAGTTGCTCACACCCACCGAGCGGATTTTCCCGGCTTCCACCAGGTCCGCCATCGCATCCATCTCCGCCTCAGGTGAAGAAAAACTGAAAGTATGGTGCACCTGGTGGAGGCTGATGCTGTACCCGTCCAGGAAGCGAGCGCGATCCTGGATCGTGCGACCAATATTATCTGCCGTCCTGAAAAGCGGCCACCATTTGGTTGCCACGACGACTTCCTGGTCTGCCTTGCCGTTAGCTTTTAAGGCGGCTGCCAATGAGGCTTCCGATACGCCGTTTCCATAAAGTTCAGCGGTATCAAACCAGTTGATCCCGCCGTCGAGCGCAGCCCGAACGATCGCGTTTTTCTCTTCCTGAGGGATCACCGGGAATGCGAATCCCATTAATCCGCCGCCGCCGGAGAATTCCATCATTCCCAACCCGATGGGTGTGATTTGTATGTTCGTTTTTCCGAGCGTGCGCGTTAAAAACAGGTTTTTCGAATAGCATAAATTTCTCCCTTTCCGAGATTATGGGCAGTTTGCAAGCCATTGAGAAGAGATGATTATACATCCTGGACTGAAAAAATCTTCTCCCCAGTTTCAGCCGCAGGGAGGGCCGTAAAATTATCCTGCAGAGCAATATGCATGCACTTGGTAGTAACGACTTTAGTCGTTATACCTGCCCTCCGCAGGGCCTGTCCTGAGCGCAGCGAAGGAATGTCCTGCCCTCCGCAGGGCCTGTCCTGAGCGCAGCGAAGGAATGTCCTGCTCCCCACCGGGTTGGACTGTATGATCGCCGGCAAGGAAACCTGTGCCGAGGCCGATACCGAAATCGTACCTTCTGAAGCGGGTGCTCAACCCATCTGCTGAGGGAATGCTAAAGTGAGATTGAAATCAGTTGTCCCCCCTCTCCCTGTGGGAGAGGGGGCAGGGGGGTGAGGGTGTGGTGGACCCATGAAACTGGACACTTTTTTAGGGATTCTTAGGGGGCACCTTCGGCCGGTTGAGTGAGAGCGAGCCCATAGGCGAGCTCGAACTCAACCGGCGTCAAATACCCAAGCGATGAATGGATGCGCTTATGATTATACACATCCATCAGAAATCGCCCAATTTGGTTTTGCGCGTCGGCAAAGTTCCGGTATTCTGACAAATCCACCTCCTCTTCCTTGATTGTCCGCATGAGCCGTTCGGCATAGCCATTCTCTTCTGGCTCTCCGACAGCTGCCATGCTGATTTGCACTTGATACGTCTTCAGCACCCTGACATATTCACTGGCAGCATACTGGACGCCTTGATCGCTGTGGTGGATCTCGGGTACATGTTCCGCCAAGCCCATTTCGAGAGCTCGTAGGCTTAACGTGACATCCAGGGACCGACTCAGGCACCAGCCGCGAATGGCTCGAGTAAACACATCCATGACCACTGCCAGGAAGATAAATCCTTCCTTCAGGCGGATATAGGTGATATCCGCCACCCAAACCTGGTCAGGACGCATGATCCACAAGTCTTCGACCAGATTGGTGTAGCGTGGATAGGGGTGTTCGCTGTTGGTGGTGCGATATTTGTACCGTTTTATCGGCTGTAACCAGCCTTTTTGGCGCATAAGCCGCTGCACCCGCTTACGATTGACCTGGTAGCTGTAGGGCGGGCGGCATAGTTGATGTGTGGCGCGCCGGGTGCCATAGCGGGGAAACTCGCCCAGCACGGCTTCCAGGTCACCTTGAAGCTGTATGTCGTCCACTGCCTGGCTGACATAGTAGTAGCTGCTCGGTGAAAGGTCAACCAGCTCGCAGGCCACCCGGAGTGGATAAGCAAATTCTTCGGTTAACATCCGCACCATCATTCGCTTCTGTGGTCGGGAAAGTTGGAGGTACCCAATACTTTTTTTGCCATGTCCAATTGCATGGTTAGCCGTCCCACCATTCGCTCCAGTTCGGCGATGCGCACCTCTTGTTCTTGCTCGCGGTTGTTCCGGGGTTGTCCGAACACGTCAGCCGCCCGTTCTAGAAATTCCTGTTTCCAGCGGCTGAGCACCGTATCCTTGATCCCGTACTCTCGACTGGCCTGCATCAGACCTTTTTCGCCAGAGATCATTTCCAGTACGACCCGAACTTTGAATTCAGGGCTGAATGTGCGTCGTTGGTTCATCAGGACTCCTTCTTGGATCATAACCTACCCCTAAGGGTTATGTCCAGTTTTTGGGGTCCATTACAAGGGAATTTAAAACCAAAGAGCTGCCGCCTCCCAGGCCGAAAACGCGCGCAGCTCTCTGGTTAGTTTTGGACTAAAGCCCTTTGGTGATCGTTGCGATCAGCATGAGCGCAGCAGCAATCAGCGCAAACCAGAATGAATAGCTGGCGACTGCAGCGATAACGCCGAACGAACCGAGCAGTGCCAGCACAACGAGCACCAGCGCGATGATCCAGGTGATTTGTTTCGGTGCGGAAAATTTCATTTTAAGCCTCCATTTACTGCATGGTTTATAGTTATTTTATTGGTGCAGCTAACTTCAGCGGCCTGGCGACCTGCGTTCTTCCTGAAATCAGCTGTCTTTATTGACTGACCCCTCGCCCTTTGGGAAGGGTGGCATGGGGATGAAAGCTGCTTGTCTCCCCTCGCCCTTCGGGAGAGCTGGCATGGGGCCGAAAGCTGCTTGTCTCCCCTCGCCCTTTGGGAAGGGTGGCATGGGGATGAAAGCTGCTTGTCTCCCCTCGCCCTTTGGGAAGGGTGGCATGGGGCCGAAAGCTGCTTGTCTCCCCTCGCCCTTTGGGAAGGGTGGCATGGGGATGAAAGCTGCTTGTCTCCCCTCGCCCTTTGGGAAGGGTGGCATGGGGATGAAAGCTGCTTGTCTCCCCTCGCCCTTCGGGAGAGCCGGCATGGGGCTGAAATCAATTGTCCCCCCTCGCCCTTTGGGAGAGGGGGCAGGGGGGTGAGGGAATCCCTCCCTCACAGCTCGGGAAACGCGATCCTCCGCAGCTCTGGCTCCGGGTAATCTCGGTAGCGTTCAAAAACGTCCCGCGTGCCCCTGTCGTAGTCCTCCAGCCCGCCCTTGTCGTCCAGGTTGCGGTAATTCTCGATCCGGTTTTTAAAGCTGGTGTATTTGATCCCGCGGCTGTAGGCGATCTCCTCCAGCCCATACGGCAGCAGGTCGACGCCGAAATAATACACGTACAGCGCCGCGAGCTCGTCGCTTTCAACCCATTTGTGAGCCACGAATTTTCTCCCGATTTCTTTACTAGGATTGATTCTATCACTGAGTGCTGTTCACGACCCAGGGATCTCACCCCGCCCGACGGCAAGACGCCGCTTAAAAAAGCAGACATCCCCGAAAGATTAATTCAGGGATGTCTTATGGCTCAAACGAACAACGAACTGGATCAGCCTAAACGCCGATGCCCAGCACGCCGAGCAGCCAGCTGACGAGATAGCCCACGACGCCGATCGCGACTGCCGCGACGATCGCTCCCGTGAAGCCTTTGACTTTCATGCCTTTCACGAAGCGGTCGCTGAGCATCAAGATAATCGCTGCCACCACGATCGTGATTAGCAATCCATACATGCCGGCGCCGACGGGCAGGCCCAAAACGCTGAGCAGCCACAGTACGACCGTGCCCACGACCGCGATCACAACCGCGGCCATGATCGCCGCTCCAAACCCATCGACGGTCAGCCCAAGGTTGAGCCTGCCGACGATATAAATCACGAGCGCGGAAACGACCAGTGCGACCAGAAAGCTTAAAATGTAACCCATGAAAATTCTCCTTTTTAATCGATTGTTGATTGCATTCGACTGATAAAACCCGCCTCGATCGCATAAGTTACGTTTTGGTTTGCGACCTGGATTGGATGTTTTCTGCGGAGGGCAGGCTCATCGAGCTTCGACGAAGGCCTGCCCTTCGCAGGGAGGGTCGACTTTGCAGTCGTTGCCGCAGTTTCAACTGCCCGAAGCCTCGCCTCGCTCGATCCGATAATCTAAAAACACCGTCCCGTTCCCAAACCGGCGCTCATCCACCAATCTGAGCTTCAGCTTCAGCCCCTCCGGCAGCGCCTTCTTCCCGCCTCCCAGAACCACCGGCAAAACAAACAGCTGGTAGACCTCCACCAGCCCGGCCTTGAGGGCCTGCGCAGCAATCGTGGTTCCCCCGATGCCGATGTCCCGCCCCGCGGCCGCCTTCATCCGCCGGACCGCCTCGGGCTCGAAGCTCCGCTCGATCCGCGTCTTTGGCGTCGAAGCGCTGTCCAGCGTGCTGGAGTAGACCACCTTCTCGGCCGCCCGCCAGATCCCCGCGTACTCCGCGATCCAGGCCGGCGCCTCGTCCGTCGGGAAGTCCTCCCAGATGGCCATGATTTCATACATCCTTCGACCGTAGAGATAGATGCCCACCTCTCGCTCGAGCTCGTTGATGAACGAATGCACTTCCCCGTCCGGCTCCCCCCAGTCGAAATTGCCTTGCTCGTCAGCGACGTAGCCGTCGAGCGACGTGATCGTCGAATAGATCAGATTTGCCATCCTCAACCCTTTCTTGCGTAACTCCACAGCGTTTCGCGCATTTCATAATGGAATGACACGCGTGTCATTCGGAGCACGAATAACACCCATATCATAAAGGAATATTCGTGAAATTCGTGTTATTCGTGGCTGGATTCATCCATGCGAGCAGAGTCCTTTGCAGCAAGGTCCATGTGTCCTTGCGAGGTACTCCACAGCGTTTCGCGCATTTCTTAATCGAGTGACACGCGTGTCATTGCGAAGCGGCGTTCCTTGCCGCCGAACCTGCCTGCCATCCGCAGGGATGGTCCACGTACTCCGTGGACCATCTCCGGCTCAATCCTCCGGCACAGCCAGCGGGATCAAGATCGCCGCCAGCTTGCCGGCTTCGTTCGGCCCCCGCCGGGTCCCCGGGAAGATATAATCCCGCAGCGACAGGCTGAGCCGGTCGCAGTTCTGCGGGTTCGGATCGCTGCAGGTCGGCACGTCCGACGGGTCGATCTCCATGCAGCTGCCGTCGGTCAGGCCGTCCAGTGCGGAGCAGCTCCGTGCGAAATAGTAGACGAACAGCTTGTCCGTATTCCCCACCACGCCGCTGTACGCCTCCGCCGTGTCCTCCAGGTCCGGGTCCGACAGGTTGTCAAACCCCAGCAGCCGTACCGACGAGCTCAGCCCCAGCCCCACGTAGGTCGCGTTTCCGGTGCGCGTCCCCAGCGTGCCCACCGCCGCATAGACCGTCTGATCCGTGATCGGCACCGGCAGGGTGTACTGGTAGAAGGTATCCTGCGTGTCGGCCAGGCAGTTCTCGCCGATCTCGATGCATTCGGGTCCAACCAGGTTAAACGGCGCCTTCTGCATCACCAGGAACTTCTGAGCCTTCTGCAGCGCTCCAGGCTGTCCCCACCGTCCGGCGACCGCCGCTGCGAGACTATTCAGATTAATGTTCAAATCGGTCTCGACGGCATAAGCCCGCTCTTCGAGCACCACAGGGCTCAAACGGCTCGGCCAGCCGCCCGGGTCGGGTATCCCGCACCCGCAGCACCGCCATCGGCAGCGTGTTCCGCCAGACGTCCGACGGGTCGCCCGGGTCGCCGCCGTCTGCCGGCATCGCATAGCGGATGATCGAGATAAAATCGTCCGCCGGTTTGTTCAGCCCAAGTTTCAGCCCGGGCGGGATCGGCTCGCTGAAGATGTCCTCATCTGCGACCTCGATCTCCTCCAGCGCCTCGCGCACCGCAGCCTCCATCACACGGTCGGGTGTGATGATAAAGGTCTTCTCCTGTCCGAACGCCTCGCCCGACTGTTCCTCGATCACCACGTTGTTGATCGCGTTGCTCAGGCTGGCGAACTGGATGATCCGCCGCGAGTTCTGCGGCACCTCCGTGAAGAACTTGACGAAAAGCTGGGGCTTGTTCAGTGAAATCAGGTACTGGTAGAGAGCTGAGTGTTTGTCAAACTTGCCCTGGCGGGTGAAAAGATAGCTCTGCAGCCCGAAATACTTCGCCTGCGGCGGCAGCTCGCCCAGGATCACGATCGCCTCGCGCCGGTCCAGCCGGTAGGGGGCCCGCTTGCCGTAGCCGAAAGCCGTGTCGGTCGCAGGGTCCACGTACTCCTTCTCCCATTTCGGCAGCGAGACCAGCACGTACGGCGCGGCCGGGTTGTTGGCGTAGCACAGCCCCATTTCCTCGTACGAAGCCGGGCAGTCGTCGTTCGTGTACAGCTCCAGCGAGCCTTCCAGGACCTCAAAGCCCTGCTCCTCGAGCGCCTCGCTCAGCAGCCCTGCCTTCTCGGCGACCTCTGCCGGCAGGCTGCGCTCGGACGGCGCCTTTCCGCCCGAAGCCGGCCCAGTCGCCCAGCCGGTCGAAAACAGGACGGCGGTCAGCAGGACGGCTAGAATTCTAGTGTGCATGTGCATGGGAGCGTCCTTTCCTTTAGTCGCAATCAATGGCTTTCAATCAAATGGCTTGCAGTCAGGGGGGTCGGGTTTGCGGCGTCTCTCGGGTTTGCACGCAGACCCGGTCGATTGGATTATACCCCCAAGATGTAGGGCGGGTTGTTAACCCGCCCTATTACTGCCGTCCGTAAGGATGGTTGTTATCCCGCCCTACCACTGGCGAGCTCGATCCGATCCAGCTCGCCCGTGTAAGAATCACCCGCCCGCAGGATTTTCCTCGCTGGACCTCATCCCTCGGCTGCGATCAGGACGACGTTCCCCTGCCGCCTCCCCGACTCGATATACCGGTGGGCTTCGGCAGCTTGCTCGAGCGGGAAGCGTTTGTCGATGATCACCTTGATCTTCCCGGCCTCGGCCAGTTCCTTGACCAGCCTCAGGCTCTCGGCGCTCTCATTCGCAAACGCGCAGACGACTCTTTGCGGGCTGTGCCTCAGCGAGCTCCACAGCATCTGCATGACCGCCTTCATCTTGTAGCTGGCGAGCAGGTAGATCCCGTTGGGCGTGAGCGAATGCTTGACTTGCGCGTACGAGCGCTTGCCCAGGATGTCGAAAATCACGTCGTAGCTCTCGCCGTTTTGGGTGAAATCCTGCTTTTCGTAATCGATCACCTTGTCCGCGCCGAGCGCTTTGACGTACTCGAGCCGGCCCGCCGCGCAGACGCCGGTCACTTCTGCCCCGTAGAGCTGTTTGGCAAGCTGGACGGCCATCGCCCCGATCCCGCCGGAGGCGCCGTTGATCAGGATTTTTTGCCCCGGCTTGAGCTTGGCCTTCTGCAGCAGGCTGGCGGCCATCACCGCCCCGTAGGGCAGGCAGGCGGCTTCGGCGTAGCCCATATTAATCGGCTTGATCGCGATCGTCCCGCTTTCGGGTATACAGATGATATCGGCATTCGCGCCCATCTTCATCCCAACGTACGCAAATACCGGGTCGCCGGGCTTGAATTTCCTCACCTCGCAGCCGGCCGCTTCCACCTCCCCGGCCAGTTCGCTGCCGAGGATCTTGATCTTGGGCTTGTTCCAGCCGAAAGCCAGCCGCGAAGGCAGGTAGAGCAGGGCGGGCATGTTGAATGGGCTGTGGGGGAAATCCCGCCCCGTCAGGTCGCCGTAGTTGACCGGTGTGGCGTGCACCCGCACCAGGATTTCGTTTTCTTTGGGCGTCGGCTTGGGGATTTCGACCAGGCGCAGGACTTCAGGGGAACCGTATTCGGTAAAGAAAATTGCTTTCATGATTCATCTCCAGCTTCATAAGAAAAGACTTCGCCAATCGGCACGCCAAACGCAAGCGCAATTTTGAAGGCCAGCTCGAGCGAGGGGGAGTACTTGCCGCCCTCGATCGCGAGGATCGTCTGGCGTGTCACGCCGGCTTTTTCAGCCAGTTGTTCCTGGGTCATTTCGCCGTTCAGGAAACGTAGTTTGCGGATATTGCTGCGAACCTGGTACTTCTGCATCTCAGCCCCCCCTGCTGTAAAAATAGAACTGCGCCAGGTCGCCGATGATCTCCGACAGCAGCGAGAAGAAAATGATCAGGCTGAACATCACCAGCGCCGGTTGGCCGAACACGAAGCTCAGCATCGCGATCAAGACGCCGAGTGAAAAAGCCACGTACGTCACCCGGGTGCCCTTCAAGCCCGATCAGCTTGTCGCGCTCATCTTCGATCATCCGCACCATTTGTTCGGATTGGGTCTGGATCGCATGGACGATGTTGATCAGGATATTCGTGAGGATATTGCCGAGGATGTTCAGGACGATCGTCGCAGCGATCACAATTCCGGCCAGCCGGAAGACCTCATCGGAATTCAACTCGCCTTGCTGGAACATCGGGATCAGGTTGAACAGGTAGTACCCCAAAATGAGCAGCGTGCTGACCAAGAGATACGCTGATCTCATTTTTTCGGTTTGACATTCGACTCTCCTTGTGTATGCTGAAAATTACTAATAGTACGCTATACATTACAATAGTAATACAAACATTACATTATGTCAAGCCCAGCACACATCAATTTTGGGAGCAATTTTCGACCAATAAAAAAACACGACCAAATGGCGTGGCCGTGTGGATGATGGCATTTGAAATAAAAGCTGCATCCCATGGTTTAACCTCTGACCGGTTGTCACCTTCGCCCTCTTCGCGGCTCAATCTTTAAAATTAATCCTCATTCATCTGCGTCCATCCGCGTTCATCTGCGGCAAATTCCCTGTAATGGACCCCAAAAACTGGACATAACCCTTAGGGGTAGGTTATGATCCAAGAAGGAGTCCTGATGAACCAACGACGCACATTCAGCCCTGAATTCAAAGTTCGGGTCGTACTGGAAATGATCTCTGGCGAAAAAGGTCTGATGCAGGCCAGTCGAGAGTACGGGATCAAGGATACGGTGCTCAGCCGCTGGAAACAGGAATTTCTAGAACGGGCGGCTGACGTGTTCGGACAACCCCGGAACAACCGCGAGCAAGAACAAGAGGTGCGCATCGCCGAACTGGAGCGAATGGTGGGACGGCTAACCATGCAATTGGACATGGCAAAAAAAGTATTGGGTACCTCCAACTTTCCCGACCACAGAAGCGAATGATGGTGCGGATGTTAACCGAAGAATTTGCTTATCCACTCCGGGTGGCCTGCGAGCTGGTTGACCTTTCAGCCGAGCAGCTACTACTATGTCAGCCAGGTAGTGGACGACATACAGCTTCAAGGTGATCTGGAAGCCGTGCTGGGCGAGTTTCCCCGCTATGGCACCCGGCGAGCCACACATCAACTATGCCGCCCGCCCTACAGCTACCAGATCAATCGTAAGCGGGTGCAGCGGCTTATGCGCCAAAAAGGCTGGTTACAGCCGATAAAACGGTACAAATATCGCACCACCAACAGCGAACACCCCTATCCACGCTACACCAATCTGGTCGAAGACTTGTGGATCATACGTCCTGACCAGGTTTGGGTGGCGGATATCACCTATATCCGCCTGAAGAGAAGGATTTGTCTTCCTGGCAGTGGTCATGGATGTGTTCACTCGAGCCATTCGCGGCTGGTGCCTGAGCCGGTCCCTGGATGTCACGTTGAGCCTCACGAGCTCTCGAAATGGGCTTGGCGGAGCATGTACCCGAGATCCACCACAGCGATCAAGGCGTCCAGTATGCTGCCAGTGAATATGTCAGGGTGCTGAAGACGTATCAAGTGCAAATCAGCATGGCAGCTGTCGGAGAGCCAGAAGAGAATGGCTATGCCGAACGGCTCATGCGGACAATCAAGGAAGAGGCAGTCCGTGGATTTGTCAGAATCACCGGAACTTGATTGGACCGCGCAGACCGCAAACCGAAATTGGGCGATTCTCTGTGGGCTCTGTGTCTCCGTGGTCATCACTTACTTCATAACCGCATCCCGCTAATCCAGCGCGTCCGGGGATTTGCCGCCGGTCTCGCCAGCTCTTGAGCTCGCCTTGGGCTGCGCCTCGTTCTATCGCCGCCGACCCGCTTTTCAGCTCTGGGTCGACGCCGAGCTCTGCAGCCAGCGTGCGGTTCTTGCGGAGCTGTCGATCCCCAGCAGCGTCAGAAAATCCACGACCAAGGTCTTCCAGTTTAGCCCCTTGCCTTCCGCCTCCTCCTCCGGGCCCCCCTCTCGGCATCCGCCGTCGCCTTCACCCTCAGCATTCCCTTGATCTTCTCGATTATTTTTCAAACATCGTTTCCTCCTGGGCCCTCAGCCCGATGACTTATTCGCATGGATATTATACTCTCGTGGGCGACGGCGGGCGGCGGTGCGCTGAACGGGCCGGAGCGGATCCCGCTCTACCTGCCCTTGATCAGTAGATAAGATAGAAATTAACGACTAGAAACACGCAGGAATCCAAGGACACAAAGGTCCCAAAGAATCCTTAAGAAAAACCCTTCGATTCCTTCGTGTCTCAATCTTTAAACTCCATCCATCACGACCCTCCTCCATCCGCCTCCATCCGCGTTCATCCGCGTACATCTGTGGCAAAATTTCCCTTCTTCTTCCCCTTCGTGTTCTTTGCGTTCTTTGCGTCCTTTGCGGTTCAATCTTTAAATTCCATCCGCCTCCATCCGCGTTCATCTGTGGTCAAATTCCCCTTCTTTCCCTTCTTCCCCTTCTTCCCCTTCGTGTCCTTTGCGTCCTTTGCGGTTCAATCTTTAAATCCTTCGCCGCCTTCGTGTTTCAATCTTAAAATTCTACCTATCAAAACCCTCCTCCATCTGTGGCTAAATTCTCCTTCTTTCTCTTCTTCCCCTTCGCGTTCTTTGCGTCCTTCGCGGTTCAATCTTTAAATCCTTCGCCGCCTTCGTGTTTCAATCTTAAAATTCTACCTATCAAAACCCTCCTCCATCTGTGGCTAAATTCTCCTTCTTTCCCTTCTTCCCCTTCGCGTTCTTTGCGTCCTTCGCGGTTCAATCTTTACCCCCCTTCCTCCACTACCTGTTGCATTTTCCTCCCTCCGGCGCGATACTATAGGTACTCGCCTCCGCCCCCCAACCGTCCCTCGACCCGCTCAAAGGAGGACCCCATGACCCCTCGAACCGCACGCCTGACCGTCCAGCTCGCGCTGGTCCTCGTCCTCACAGCCGGGAGCGCCCTCGCCGCCTCCCCCGCCCTTCCCACCCCCCCGACCACGCTCTACGTCCAGCCGGGCGCCACCGGCCTCTCCTGCGCTTCCTGGGGCGCCTCCGCCTGCGAGCTCCAGACCGCCCTCGACCTCGCCGTCCCCGGCACCCAGATCTGGGTCGCCGCCGGCGTCTACAAACCCACCGTGCCGACCGTTCCAGGCGACCCCCGCTCCGCCACCTTCCGGCTCAAGAGCGGCGTCTCCCTCTACGGCGGCTTTAGCGGCGATGAAACCTCCCTCGACCAGCGCAATTGGGGTACGAACCTCACCACCCTCAGCGGCGACGTCTCCAGCGGCGAGCTGCTTGAAACCCGCCTCTACCGCGTCGTCACCGCCAGCTTGCTCGCCTCCCGGGTGGTCCTGGACGGCTTCGTGATCTCCGGCGCCTACAACGACTGGAGTGGGCCCACGGGCGAGTGGGGCGGAGGCATGTTCTTGCAGTCCAGCTCCGCCACCCTCCGCAACATCGTCTTCCAGCACAACTACGCCGCCGCCGGCGCTGGCCTGTTCATCACCGGCCCCGGACCGGACGGCGTGACGGAGCTGGAGAACGTCGTCTTCGACCGCAATACCGCCTCGATCAACGGCGGCGGGCTCCATACCTTCGATCATGCCGTCGCCGTCCTGACCAACGTCACCTTCTCAGCCAATACCGCCCAAGACGTAGGGGGCGGGATATACAACATTAACGCCAGCGAGCTCTTTATCAGAAACACCGTCTTGTGGGGCAACACCGCCGAAACCGGCCCCCAGATCTTTACATCATACGACAGCCAGACAGATGTGGTCTACAGCGATATCCAGGGCGAAGTCTACCCCGGTCCCGGCAACCTCAACCTCGACCCGCAGTTCGTCGCCCCGCAAGCCGGAAACCTGCGCCTCTCGCCCACCTCGCCGCTCATCGACGCCGGTGGGAACGGCGCCCTCCCCGCCGACCTCGCCCGCGACCTGGACGGGAACCCGCGCGTTGTGGATATCCCTTGGGTTCCGGATACCTGGCTCGGCTCTCCCCCGATCGTCGATATCGGAGCCCACGAAGCCCAGCCGGTCATCCACGTCGACCCCTCGGCATCCGGCCTCCCGCATGACGGCACCACCTGGGCCCGCGCCTTCCTCGATCTTCAGTCCGCGCTGGCCCTCGCATCCCCCGGCCGGATGGTCTGGGTTGCTCAGGGCGTCTACAAACCGCTCGGTCCGGCTGGCGACCGCACCGTAACGTTCAAGCTCAAAAATGGCGCAGCAATCTACGGCGGCTTCCCCCCCGGCGGCGGCCACTGGGCCCAGCGCAGCCCGCAGACCCACCCCGCCGTCCTGAGCGGGGATATCGGCCTCGCTCGGCGACTCGGCCGACAACGCAGTCCACGTCCTAATCGGCCCCTCCCCGCTCGCCCAGTCCGCGCTTCTCGACGGCTTCACCGTCACGGCCGGTCGCGCCGAAGTCCCCGCCCCCGGCACAATGTACGATTTATACGGTGGCGGCGTCTTGAACCTGCCCGGCGCCCGGCTGGTCCTCGCTCAAACCACCATCACGAACAACAATGCCGGCTATGGCGGTGGCATCGCCAGCTTCGGCGACCTCTGGCTGGATCGCAGCACCGTCGGCCCTGGGAATATCGTCCTGTATAGTGGCGGCGGGATCTTCACTCTGGGCAAGATGGAAATCTCTGCTTCCACGGTGTCGGGCAACCACGGTACGGGGACGATCGGCGGCGCCGGCATCGTCACTTATGGATGGCTGAAGATGGTGAATAGCACGGTCAGCGGTAACGTTACCAATGTGTCCGGCGGCGGCATCTTACTTTGGAAGTGGTTCCCTGTCACTGCACAGCTGCACGATCGCCGGCAACCTCGCCAATGCCGATCACAACGATTGGGGGCGCGGCGGCGGAATTTACATCGAATCTCCCGCCTCCCAGGTCGAATTTGTGAATACGATCGTTGCCGGAAATCTCCGCGGCACGACCGTCCCCTCGGATATCTCCGAGAATTGCGCCGGCTACTCCAATCCCCCTGACATCCCCGGCTCCTTCAACCTGTCCAGCGACTACACCTGCCATTTCGTCGAGCCTTTCAATTTCTTAGATACCGACCCCCTGCTCGCACCGCTCGCGGTTAACGGCGGCCCCACCCAGACCCATGCCCTGCTCCCCGGCAGCCCTGCGATCGACGTCGGATTTCCTGACGACCTCGCCGCAAACCGACCAGCGCGGTGCCGACCGCCCTGTGGATGGCGATGGCAATGGCTTCGCCTCAACCGACATCGGCGCCTTCGAGGTTCAAATCCAGATCTACCTGCCCGTAATCAGGAGATAAGATAGAAATTAAAGAATAAAACACGAAGGAATCAAAGGACTCGAAGGACACGAAGAATTCTTAAAGAAAATCTTCGTGTCCCAATCTTTAAACCCAAATTCCGCGTTCATCTGCGTTCATCTGCGGTTAAATCCCCCATTTCCCCTTTCGATTCCTTTGATTCCTTCGATTTCTTAGCGTCTCAATCTTTAAACCTAAATCCGCGTTCATCTGCGGTTAATCACCTCTTCCCGCTCATCGCCCCCATCCACACCCCAAACAGCACCAGCCCGCCCCCGATCACGAACGGCCAGGTCACCGGCTCACCCGCCAGCCCCGCCGCCAGGATGATCGTCGCCACCGGCGAAAGCACGAACGAATACGAAGCCCCGCTCGCCGTCCAGCGTGACACCACGAACAGGTACAGCCCAAACCCCAGCACCGCCCCGCCCACCGCCAGCCAGCCCAGCGCCAGCCAGACCTGCGGCGTGGACGGCAGCGCCCGGCTCTCCCTCGCCAGCCAGGAAGCCGCCAGCAGCATCGGCGCGCTGATCGTCATCGAGATCGCATTGATCGCGATCGGGTGGCTTTCCGGGATCAGCTTCGCGATCACCCCCGATTCCGCCATGCAGACCGCCCCGAGCAGGATCGCGACCAGGTGCGGCGGCGAAAGCTGCGCCCCCGCCGACAGCGAAGTCCCCATGATCGCCGCGATCCCGACCGCCGCCAGCGTGCTGCCCGCCAGCCCCCTCGGATAGACGCACTCGACCTTGTGGGCGGCTGCGAAGAACAGCGTCAGCAGCGGCACCGTCGCCGCGATCAGCGCATAGACGCTCGCCGGCGTCTCCACCAGCCCCCACAGGATGAAGATAAAAGAAAGCCCCACGTTCAGCGCCCCGAACAGCGCCGCCCCCCTCAGCGCCCGCCCGTGCGGCCTCGGGATCCGCCTCGCGACCACGATCCCCCAGAAGACCACCGCCGCAAACGCGAACCGCAGGAACCCGCCCCAGAACGGCGCGATCTCCTGGTACGTGTACCGCACCACCAGCGACCCGCTCCCGAGCACCAGCACCAGCACCCCGAACGCCGCCAGCGTGATCTTGTCCGGAAGCATGGACCTGTCCGGAAGCATGACGGACCTGTCCGGAAGACGTATGACGGACCTGTCCGGAAGTATGACGGACCTGTCCGGAAGTATGACGGACCTGTCCGGAAGAATGACGGACCTGTCCGGAAGTATGACGGAGCGAGCAGCCGAATCATCCTTCCGCTCGCCGGCTCCCGGGATCGGAGCGGTCATCGCGTCTGCGCACCCGCCGAAGATCGGGCGCGCGATTTTTACCTCAGCAGCCATATTGGCACTCCTCGTATTCATGCGTGCAGTCGTGCTCTTCGTGCTTCAATCTTAAAACCCTTCCTCCCAGGAGAAAATTTGATTTCAAGATCGATTCCTCCTCAAATAATAATACTATTATTGTCCTATATGTCAAGGAATTATTTTGAAGAAGAAATCGATATTAATCCCCGAAGACCCAATAACGTAAAGGACACGAAGAATTCTCCAGGAATTTCTTCGTGTCCTTCGATTCCTTCGCCTTCTTCGTGGTTCAATCTTTCAAATCAACCCAAAATCATCAGCATTCATCCGCGTTCATCTGTGGTTTCGTCTTCTTGCTCCCCCAAATCCTCCCCCTCTCCCACCGGTAAAGGCGCTTCTTCATCAACCTCCCCCTCTCCCACCGGGAGAGGGCCGGGGTGAGGGCCTCCCTCCACCCACTTCCAATCCGCATAAAACAGCAGCGCGATCATCACCAGCGGCAGCACGAACAGCACCAGGTTGGTCAGCGCGTAAAAGCTGCGCACGAAAAAAGCGACGAACAGCGCCGCCGCGCCAGGAAGGCCCAGAACCCCAGCTTCGGCCGCTTCCAGGCCAGCGCCAGCACCACGATCAGCGCCAGCGACGGCAGGTTGTGCATCAGCAGCCCGACCGCCAACTCGGCCGGCTTTGCCCCCTCCACGAACACGTCCAGCGAGAACAGCCCCATGAACAGGATGATCATGATCGCCGCCACCCTCGGCGCCCAGCGGATGATCCTCCCCAGGCGGGGATTCACCTCGCCGAGCGTCCTGCGCTCGTGCCTCGCCCTCGCCAGCACGTAGACCGCCCCGAGCACCAGCAGCACCGGCACCGACAGGATCACCAGGTTCAGCGCCAGCATCCACGGCTGCTGGAATTCCGGCTCGTTGGCGTACCCGGCGACCAGGAAAGCTGCGACCGCCAGCGCGTAGACCGCGCCCAGCCCGATGAAAAGGTTGCGGTTAAACTTCGATTTCTTCGTGCGCATCGTGTCCTTCGTGATTTCAATCTTTAGACCATTAAATATCCGTGGTTATCCGCGGTTTCTCTACTTCTTCGCCTTCATCTGACCCGCCTGGACGTAAATCCCGGCCGCGATCAGCACGAGGAAAATGATCGCGGCGATCATCGAGCCCTGCCCCAGGCTCCGAGCTCCGCTGTCGGCGACCACGTTGGCGCCTGCCCAGGCCGTCAGCACGATCAGCCCCCAGTCGAACATGAACCTCATCAGCAGGAAGCCGATCACCGCCCCGATCAGCGCCGCCCACATCCAGCCGAAATCGATCCCGAAGAAGCTGAGGAAGATCGGCAGCCCGACCGCGCCCGCCAGCGCCCCGACGACGTAGCCGATGACCTTGACGAACTTCGTCGCCAGCCACGCGAAGACTCCGCCGACCACCACCGCGATGATCAAACCCAGCCAGCCGCCCCCAAACAGGTTCTCGAACAGGTGGAAAGTAAACAGAAAAGCCACCATCGCGGCCGCCAGCCAGAAAAACTTGCGCCCCGCGAACAGCAGCAGCAGCCCTGCTGCCAGCGAAAGAACGACCGAAATCCAATCCATGTGTGCCTCCAGAAAGATATGAGATCAAATCCGTGCTGAATATTACCACCGAATATAGTTAACCCTGATCGACCCGGCAGGTTATGCTCCTCTCTGTCACTGCGAGCCTGTCCGCCTGTCACTGCGAGCGTCCTGTGCGACAGTCTCAGGGATTGCTTCGTCGCTTCGCTCCTCGCAACGACAGGAGTTCTGTCACTGCGAGACGTCCTTTACGAAGCGTCCCCTCCACTCTGTCACTGCGGACGTCCTTTGCGAACCTGTCCACGTACTCTGTGGAGCAGTCTCAAGCCTCCAGGCTCTGCACTCCCTCCCACCGCTCCCCGGGGTTCAGCCTCACCGCTTCCTCGTAAGTCGCGGCCTCCACGCACACAAACCGCCGGTAGTCCTCCGGCTCCATGTCACCCACCAGCGCGCACTTCGCCGCCCCGGGGTTCCAGACCACCGTGTCCGTGAAGCCCGCCTGCCGGATGACCGTCCTCCCACCCGGCTCGACCAGCTCCACCTCGCCCGGCGCCTCGAAATAGATCCGGTTCACCTCGCCTGCAAATTCGACCTGCGGGAATTCGTCGAGCGCATCGACCCAGCCGTTCGCCGCATCGCGAAACCGCAGCCCCCTCAGCCCCCTGAGGGACGCCTTGTCGAGCTCGGTCACCCGGATATAAGTATGCAGCCCGCCGGTGAACGAGAACGGCTCGCCTCCGGTGTTGGTTGCCCCGAGCCTCACCTCCAACCGCTTCCCGCCGACCGATACGGTCAGCTCGGCTGCGAAGGGATGCGGCCAGATCGCCAGGCTTTCCTCGCTGTCGCGCAGCCGCAATACGACAGTGACCCGATCCCCACGCTCGCTCACCTCGCCGAGCTCCCAGGTCATCAGCCGCGCCAGGCCGTGCATCGGCAGCGGCCCCCTCGCGCCAAACTGCGGGAAGAGCACCGGGATCCCGCCGCGGATCGGCGCCCCGAATTGGAACTGCGATTTCCTGCTCAGGTACAGCCGCTCCTGCCCCCCCGCCGGCGCCCACGAAGTGACCTGCCCGCCGTAAAGATAAACCTCCGCCCGCGCCCCGTCCGCCGCGCTCAGCCTCACCCTGGGCAGACCCCCGTCCCCCGGGGTTGTTGCCGCCGTTCAATTCCTGTCTGGGTCATTCATCACAACGTCCTCCTGTTCGCCAGAGTGCTCAACCATTCTCCGACCCCTTGACGGGCGCCCTTCATTTCAGGCGCTCGGGCTGGTGCTTGAAACCCAAGGTAGAGCCTGCCTTCCGCTTGGAGGGCTGGCCACCATAAAGAAAATCTTCGATTCATTTGTGCTCTTCGTGACCTTTGTGGTTCAATCTTTAAAAAAATCAGCCAAAGTGAAGGTTGCCAACCCATCCTACTTCTTCAACCTCGGGATCAGAAACGGCGTCCGGCGTTTGTACTCCAGGTATTCATCGCCGAAGCGGAGCTCCATCTCCTTTTCTTCGAAGCGTTTGATATAGACCAGCAGCACTGCAGAAAAAAACAGCACCACTGCCGCCGCGCCGATCGAATGAAAAAGGGCGGCAACGCCCAGATACATCAGGATCGCCCCCAGCGCCATCGGGTTGCGGCAAAACGTGTAGGGCGCCTGCACGATCAGCATCTGCGTCGCCATCAGCGGCACGGGCGTCCCCCTGCCGAGCGTGAGCTGGCTGTAGTTTGACCACACGGCAAAGAGCCCGCCTGCCGTGATCATCAGCCCCCCGAGCACGAAATTAAACGGCGAGCTCAGAATGGGCGCCCAGCCCAGCCGCTGGTCGATCTTTGCCCCCAGCCGGATGAAAAGCCAGGGCAGCAAAAACAGGAAGACCGGCGCCAGAAACAGCATCAAGACCAGCCGCTGCTTTTCGCTGTATTCACGGCCGGCCTGCTTGAGCAGCCTGTCCTTCATATATATCCTCCTCTCGTGTCGACGTATGCCTGCCGTCCGCAGGGCCTGTCCTGAGCGCAGCGAAGGAATGGCCTGACCATCCAACGGACTCTTAGCCCCTCTCCACCTGGGAGAGGGGTTGGGGTGAGGGCATCGGCAGCTGCCCATTCCATGAACCTGGCAGTGACGACTTTAGCCTGCCGTCCGCAGGGCCTGTCCTGAGCGCAGCGAAGGAATGGCCTGCCGTCCGCAGCTAGGCTTGCCTCCGTAGGGAAGCTTTGCTGTTATTTCGATCGCCTTACCCTTTCAAATCTTTAAAATAGCGCACGATCGGCAAACCCGTATACCCGGCTTTTACATAATTCCTCTGTCGGCTCTGTGACTCCGTGGTCATCACTTTCTTCACAACCCCATCGCAGGGAAATAGAAGGCAATTCTCTGTGGGCTCTGTAACTCCGTGGTTATCACTTTCTTCACAACCCCATCGCAGGGAAATAGAAGGCAATTCTCTGTGGGCTCTGTAACTCCGTGGTCATCACTTTCTTCACAACCCCATCTCACGGCTTGTCCTGAGCGCAGCGAAGGGCCTGTCCTGAGCGCAGCGAAGGAATGGCCTGCCCACTCTACGCTTCAGGCGGGATTTGCCCCAGCTTCGCCATCCTGGCGCGCAGCTTGTCGAGCATCTCCTCCTTCTTGGCAGGGTTGTAGCCTGGGCTGCGGGGATGCGCCAGGTTGTGGATTTCAGTCGGGTCCTCGACGAGATCGTAGAGCTCGTACTCGGGATCCGCTTTGCCGGACGGGTCGAAATACATCGCGAACTTCCACCTCGCCTCGCGCAGGCAGCGGATGTGCATCGGCCCCTTGACCTTGTCCGAAGATTCGTCCGTCTCGAAAAGGATCGAATCCTGCACTTTCGCCGTGGGATCGTCCGGGTGATCGACCGCATCCTGGATGATCGGGGTCAGGTCGATTCCCTTGAAGGTCCATTTTCCCCGGTTCGGGACTTTTGCCAGGGTCGCGAGCGTCGGCATCACGTCGATCAGCGATACCAGCGCCTCGCTCTGCACGGGCCTGGGGAAGAGCGTCGGGTTTGAGATCACCAGCGGCACGTGGATCGTTTCTTCGTATGCGTTGAAAACCTTCTCGCGCAGGCCGTGCGAAAGCCCCATCTCGCCGTGGTCCGCCAGGCGGATCACAAGCGTCTTCTGGCTCAAGCCGGGGTTCGATTCCAGCGCCTCGAGCACGGTGCCGAAATGCCTGTCGACGACCTTATGCAGGTAGGCGTAAAAATTGACGTAGTTCAGCTTATCCTGCATCTTGAGCACCGGCCCCAGCGCAGCCGCGAAGAACAGCTTGCTCTCCTCGTGCACCACCGGCTTATGGTTGAGCAGCAGGTTCTCGTCGTAGGTCGGCGGGAGCTTGATCTGCTGGTTGAAACAGGCCGGCGCGCTGCCGCCGTAATTGTCGCAGCCCTCAAATTCAGCCAGGTCGCTGCCGCTCGCCTCGTTCCATCCATGCGGATAAGCCATGATGTCGTGCGGGTTCGAAAACATCACGAACAGCGCGAAGGGTTTCGCCGAGCTCGGCCTGGCGTTCCTGAGAAACGCGGCGGCCTGGTCGGCGTATTGGGCGTCGTAATTGGTGCATCCGCCGCCGAAATGCCTGGGTTGGTCGTCGGTCCCGGAATCGGGCGGCATCCAGCCGTTGAAACCGTACCTGGCGAGGTCGGCCTGGCTCTGGACGTGTTCCAGCCCGCTGGGGTCCTTGCTCATGTGCCATTTCCCGCGGTACTGCACGTCGTATCCTGCCGAAGCCAGCATCCGCGCCATGTTCTGGGTCGTGGTCTGAAGCGTCGGCTGGCTGGTGAAATCTTCCCCGGTCTGCAGCGTGTTCGTCACCCCGTGCTGGTCCGGGTACAACCCGGTGAAGAAGGTCGCCCGGCTGGGTGAGCACATCGCGCTGTTGCAGAAAGCCCGGTTGAAAGTCAGCCCGTGGTCGGCGAGGCGTCTGCGGTTTGGCAGGTTCTGCTCCGCCCAGCCTTTCGGCCAGTGCTGCGGATACCGTTCCTCATCCGTCATGATGATGACGAGGTTGTAGCGGCTCGACGGCAGCTTCGCCTGCTGCTCTTCGAGCTGCTCGTCAGCGCCAGCCAGGGAGGGCAGCGCCACTCCGCTCGCCATGACCGCCCCGCCTAATTTCAAAAATTCCCGGCGGCTCAGGCCGTCTTCAGAAGAGCTGGTTGTCTTGGTTGGATTTTTTGGCATCGATGAGCTCCTTATGATTTTAATAATTTTACTTTGTCTTTCGGCCCCAAAACCTCGCGTTCCCTGTGTTCTCATGACTCGGGAAAACGCCCTCCTGGGTGGAGCGAACGTCTTCAATCGACAAAAATGCGTGCGGATGGGTTTCGCGGATCAACCCCATCACGCTGGGGATGTCCTTACGGTTGACCACAGTAAAAACCATCGTCACCGCTCCGTTGGCGCCCTCGCCGTTAAAGCGTGTCACGCCGTAGCCGGCCGCGCGCAGGTTGCGGATCAGCTCGTCGACCTGGTTCGGGACGATGATCCGGATGATCTGCTTGCCGATTGCCAGGCGGTCTTCGATGAACATCCCCACAAAGTTCCCCGCCGCAAACCCGGCCGCATAAGCCAGGTAGGTGGGCAGGTCGTTCACCCCGCGCACGATCTGCGAGACGACCGAGATCCAGATGAAGACCTCCACAAAACCCAGCAGCGGCGCGATGTACTTCTTGCCCCTCGAGATAAAGATGATCCGCAGCGTTCCCAGGCTGACATCGATCACCCGCGCGCAGAAGACGATCAGCGGCAGGCCGATCGAGAAATAAAGCGGGGAATCCCAGATGCTCATCAGGCGCCTCCGGAGTCAGGATCAAGAAACCTTACCCATTGCTTCGCCATATTCTAACACTTCAGCATCCAACGCCATGCGTTTATCCATCTAACCCTGCAGCTAAAAAATCGAACCGCGAAGACCGCAAAGGACGCAAAGTGAATAGAAGGCAATTCTCTGTGGTCTCTGTGACTAGTATGATCAAAACAAAGGCATGGCCGACCGATCTGTGTCCAGGTAGAGAAGACCGTCACGGAGATGGCTCGCCATGCCTTCACCAATGGTATTATGCAAGATGGCGCAACAGACCGTCCGCAAATAGGTCCAGGAGACCGTCGCAGAGCAGAGGTTGCTGCGCCATCTCAACGCAATGCCCGAACAGTTGTGGGGACCTGGAGTCCGAATTCTGCTAGAACGGGCAAAGCAATTATAACCATGCGAGGGCAGAATGAAAATGAAAACCGAAGAAATCTATGTGGGGATCGATGTATCCAAAAAGCAGCTGGACTATGCCAGCACTGGAGAAGCAGAAATCTGGCGTGTGCCGAATAATGAAGCGGGGATAGAAGACATTATGCAGCGATGTCTTGAATTACAACCCCAGTTGGTGGTTGTGGAGTCAACTGGGGGTTTTGAAAAGAAACTGGTCAGTGAGTTATACGGGGCAGGGGTGCCGGTGGTGTTGATCAATCCACATCGGGTCCGAGAGTTCGCCAGGTCGATCGGGTTACTGGCAAAAACAGATCGGCTGGACGCGCGTCTGCTGGCCCACTACGGCCAGGCGGTCAAACCAGAGCCAACTCGTCTGCCGGATGAAAAAGAGCAGCTCCTGGCCGCATTGGTTCTTAGAAGACGGCAGTTGATTGAGAACCGCACAGCAGAAAAGAACCGCCTTGAGACCGCTCACAAGGCCATGCAAGGGAATATCGAAGCCCATCTGAAGTGGTTGGACGAGCAAATAGACGAGCTGGATCAGCAGATCGAGCAGTTCATCCTGAATGATCCCAATTTCAAAGCCAAAGATGAGATCCTACGCAGCGTCCCCGGGATTGGGAAGGTTACTTCTTCACTGATGCTAGCATCTTTGCCAGAATTGGGGCATAGTGACCGCAAGCAGATCGCTGCACTGGTAGGCGTTGCCCCAATGAACTATGATAGCGGTTTCTTTCGAGGCAAAAGGCGCATCAAAGGAGGACGGTCGGATATTCGTACAGTTCTCTACATGGCAACCATCTCAGCCACTCGTTTCAATCCAGTGATCCATGATTTCTATCAGCGTTTGCTCAAGCGTGGGAAGATCAAAAAAGTGGCAATTGTTGCCTGTATGCGCAAACTATTGACGATCTTGAATGCCATGATCCGAGATAGTCTGAGCTGGCGTTTCTCGGAAAGTCTCGAGATTACCTAAAAATGAAAGACGAGAACTTGCCCTGATGTGAAAGGGCTATGGTTCCCGTCTTCCGTTCTGTGGGTAAAGCAATTCTACCAGCTTACCGAAATCACGTCATGCTTTTGAGGTAAGTTTATATCTTGACAGATAACACAGTTGCTCCGTGGTCATCACTTACTTCACAACCCCATCGCAGGGTATGTGCCTGCCGTCCGAAGGGCCTGTCCTGAGCGCAGCGAAGGAATGGCCCGCCATTTACGATAACCTGGCAGGAATTGCTTCCCCCCTCCACCCCGAAACCCGTTGCATTTATGATCAACCGGCGCGATAATCATAACAAGAAGGATCGCCCGCCCAGCCGCCGTCCGCGTTATCAGCTGATCCTCAGGCGGCACAGCGATCAGAAATGACCAGCAGGAGGGACCCATGTTCGGCTTCATCGTTTCATAAAAAATTATCCGTTATCTTAATGATCACCCTGGTTTTGGGGATCCAGATTTGCCCTGTCCAGTCAGCCGCGCAGGAGACAGCGAGTTCTCCCGGATTTCCAGCGTCTCGAATTCTTGCGGGGCGGTCCTCTTCAGCGATGACTTTAACGACGGCAACGCCGACGGCTGGACCACGCGGCTTGACGGGACGTGGTACGTCGAAAACTTCGAGTACGTCGTGGATATGGGCACTGGATCTCAATTACGAGGCGAATCGCTCGCCGGCGACACCTCCTGGACGGATTACACCTTCGAGGCTGACGTCGTGATCGAAAATGGATGGGGAAAGGATTTTTTATACCACTATATCGACGAGAATAATTACTACCACACCTCCTTGATTGAAAATGTCGATTTCATTAATCTCGTAAAAGTCGACAAATGGGGTCTCCAGCACGCTATTAATGGAGTACTTTCACCAGGATGAATACGAGTGGCATCATGTCCTGTTCAGGTTGGATGGGGATAACATCACTGTCTACGTGAATGGTGATCCTTGCCTATTCCTACGACGATCCCGGCACGTCGATCACGCACGGAAAAATCGGGCTGCAAGGATACACCGGAGCGGGCAGCTCGCTTAAATCGCGCTTCGACAACATCCTAGTCAAGGAGCTGTGCGCTGAATACTATGCCTATCTGCCGCTGATTGTGAAATGAATCCGAATACCCCTCTCCCCATGGGAGAGGAGCAGGGGGCTAGGTCTCTTCCCCTCTCCCGATGGGAGAGGGGCAGGGGTGAGGGCGTGGTGGACCCATGAAACTGGACACTTTTTTAGGGATTCTTAGGGGGCACCTTCGGCCGGTTGAGTGAGAGCGAGCCCATAGGCGAGCTCGAACTCAACCGGCGTCAAATACCCAAGCGATGAATGGATGCGCTTATGATTATACACATCCATCAGAAATCGCCCAATTTGGTTTTGCGCGTCGGCAAAGTTCCGGTATTCTGACAAATCCACCTCCTCTTCCTTGATGGTCCGCATGAGACGTTCGGCATAGCCATTCTCTTCTGGCTCTCCGACAGCTGCCATGCTGATCTGCACTTGATACCTCTTCAGCACCCTGACATATTCACTGGCAGCATACTGGACGCCTTGATCGCTGTGGTGGATCTCGGGTACATGTTCCGCCAGACCCATTTCGAGAGCTCGTAGGCTTAACGTGACATCCAGGGACCGGCTCAGGCACCAGCCGCGAATGGCTCTGGTGAACACATCCATGACTACTGCCAGGAAGATAAACCCTTCTCTCAGGCGGATATAGGTGATATCCGCCACCCAAACCTGGTCAGGACGCATGATCCACAAGTCTTCGACCAGATTAGTGTAGCGTGGATAGGGGTGTTCGCTGTTGGTGGTGCGATATTTGTACCGTTTTATCGGCTGTAACCAGCCTTTTTGGCGCATAAGCCGCTGGACCCGCTTGCGATTGACCTGATAGCCGTAAGGTGGGCGATGCAGTTGATGTGTGGCGCGCCGGGTGCCATAGCGGGGAAACTCGCCCAGCACGGCTTCCAGGTCACCTTGAAGCTGTATGTCGTCCACTGCCTGGCTGACATAGTAGTAGCTGCTCGGTGAAAGGTCAACCAGCTCGCAGGCCACCCGGAGTGGATAAGCCCATTTCTTCGGTTAACATCCGCACCATCATTCGCTTTTGTGGTCGTGAAAGCTGGAGGTACCCAATACTTTTTTTGCCATGTCCAATTGCATGGTTAGCCGTCCCACCATTCGCTCCAGTTCGGTGATGCGCACCTCTTGTTCTTGCTCGCGGTTGTTCCGGGGTTGTCCGAACACGTCAGCCGCCCGTTCTAGAAATTCCTGTTTCCAGCGGCTGAGCACCGTATCCTTGATCCCGTACTCTCGACTGGCCTGCATCAGACCTTTTTCGCCAGAGATCATTTCAAGTACGACCCGAACTTTGAATTCAGGGCTGAATGTGCGTCGTTGGTTCATCAGGAACTCCTTCTTGGATCATAACCTACCCCTAAGGGTTATGTCCAGTTTTTGGGGTCCATTACAGGGCTCTACTTCACCACCCAGGTGTCGTCCAGCTTGCCGACATACACCACCAGCTTGTGAAGCTCCGCGGCGAGCATCTTCTGCAGCACCCCCGGCGCGAGCTTGCGGTCGAGAAACCCGGACAGCCCCCCCGCCGGTTGATAATCGCTCGCGATCGTCAGGCGCGTCCCGGACTCTTCCGGTGAGAGCACAAAACTGGTCTCCGCCCCGGTCTCCAGGTTGGTCTCCACCATCCGGCGCCCCGGCTCCGGCTCGCTGACCCGAAAATGAAGCGGCATCGTCCGACCCATCGCGCTGACCTTGACCCAACCGACCGTCCCGGCTCCGAGACCGCCGGTTTCGATCGTAAAATTGGAATAATACTGCTCCGGCAGGATGTGGCGGTGGTGGTTTTCATAATCCCGCAGGATCTCGTAGACCCGCTCCGGAGCGGCCGGGATGAACTCGCTTTGTTCGACATGGATGACAGACATCAATACCTCCTCGATCAACGTTACCAGATTCCCGGCACAAGCCGGTACCTCACCCGGTCGCGCATACTCGCTGATACCCGTCCAGCTCCCTCTTCAGCGTCCGGTCCTCGAGCTCTGTCCGCAGGATCAGCAGAATCGCGCAGAACCCTCCAGCCGCGATCGCCGGCCAGGAGCCGAGCAGGGTCGAGATGCCACCTCGAACAGCGCCATTCCGGCGTAACCCGGGTGGCGCACGTAGCGGTACGGGCCCGCCGTCGCGACCGCATGGCCGCGCTCGCCCTGCATCCGGACGACCTGCGAGAAGAATGGGTTCGAAGCCAGCGCCCACATAAACAGCGCGCCGCTGCACAGGTGCAGACCATCAGCCCAGCGAACTGGGCCACTGGCGGAAAACCGACCGTCCAGCCGAAGCGCTGGTCCAGCCCGGCCAGGATATAGCGCCCCAGCTCCGCGAGCCGTAAGACGGAAAGGATCGCCCTGTCCCAGCTTTTGGCCCCCTTTGGAGGCGACAGGCGCTCCCCGATCAGCTCCGGGTTGGTGCGCAGCAGGATGATGTCCATCGCCGCAAACCATCCCAGCCAGACCGCGATCGCCGCCCAGGCCGCCGGCCAGTCCACCCGCCCGGCCGACAGGAACAGCGCCGCGGCCATAACAAAGACGCTCAAGACCTGCTCCAGCAGAAAAAGGGTGACGATTCTCGGTTTCATGATATTCTAAATCGCAGAGCCGGGTAGCCGATGGCTAATTCTACTCCAGTTGAAGAGCTTTGCCGCTTTTCCGGTGAATAGATCATCAGCAGGTGCTGCCTGCTGCCCTTCACTCCCACCCGAACAACTTTCGATATTGTAGTGGTTAAACGCCAAAAGGTTGTTGTATTAAGTCCTCGATTATGCTATAGTCTCAGCATGTTGCCTTGCAGTCGAGGCTGTCCTAAAAAACAAACCCCTTCCTAAGAACAAAAGACAATTCATATTGGAGGAATAATGAACACCATGCCTCATCAAACACCAGCCCATCGTCTGACACAGTCCTGGCGGCTGGCGCTTGTCTTCGTATTGCTGTTTACTGTGACTCTGCCCCAACCCGCTCTCGCCTCGCCGACCTGGACGACAGTTGATGCGATGAACGCAACCCGTTACCATCACACTGCAACGTTGTTGCCCGGCGGTAAGGTGCTTGTCACAGCAGGAGTTGGCTCCAGCGCCGACAGCGCCGAGCTGTATGATCCAGAGGCGGATTCCTGGACCTCCGTCAATTCGCTTAACACCGCCCGCTATGTCCACACGGCGACATTGCTGCCGAATGGCAAAGTGCTTGTCGTGGGGGGGCGGACGCTCTCCAACGTTTCTCTCGACAGCGTCGAATTGTATGATCCGGATGAGGACACCTGGACCAGCGTCACCTCGCTGAACGTCGCCCGCGCCTATCACACTGCCACGCTGCTGCCGGGCGGCAAGCTGCTCGTCGCAGGTGGCTATGATGGCTCTGCCTCCCTCGCCAGCGCGGAGCTGTACGACCCGGACGCAGACACCTGGACGCTCGTCGATCCGCTGGAAACCACCCGTTACGGTCACACCGCGACGCTGATGCCCGACGGCAAGGTGCTCGTCGTGGCTGGCCAGGTGTATCCGACCAGCGGCTCTCTCACCAGCGTGGAGCTTTATGATCCGGAGGCGGACACCTGGACGACCGTCGATCCGCTGAACAACTCCCGCTGGTTTCACACAGCAACGCTGCTTCCAGGGGGTAAAGTGCTCGTCGCGGGAGGCGGCGTCGGCGCCAGTGGTCTCACCAGCGCGGAGGTCTATGATCCTGCCGCTGACACCTGGACCCCCGTCGATTCGCTGAACACCGCCCACTTTATCCACACGGCGACGCTGCTTCCGAGCGGCGATGTGCTCGTCGCAGGCGGATATGCTGGCTCTGCCAGCGCCGAGTTGTATGACCCGCTGGCAGACACCTGGACAGATGTCCCCTCGCTGAACACCCCCCGCTATGCTCACACGGCAACGCTGTTATCGAGCGGCAAGGTATTTGTTACCGGAGGTTACTACGGTGGCGCTCTCGACAGCGCAGAAATCTATGATCCGGGCGAAAGCACCTGGACGACCCTCGCCTCGCTGAACACCGCCCGCTTTCTCCACACCGCCACGCTGCTGCCGGATGGTAAAATTCTTGTCGCGGGCGGATATGGGTCCGGCTCTGGCGACGCCAGTGCAGAGGTCTATGATCCAGCGCTGAATGTCTGGACGGCGATCCCCTCGCTGAGCACCTCCTCCGATATTCTCACACCGCCACACTGCTGTTGGATGGCAGGGTGCTCGTCGCAGGGGGCTACAACGGTGACCGGTTGACATCCTCCGAGATATACGATCCTGTGCTTAACTCCTGGACCGTTGCTGATTCGCTGAATCTCGCCCGCGATTACCACACGGCAACGTTGTTGGCGGACGGCAGGGTGCTAGTCGCCGGTGGTTACGGACCCAACAGCGGCACCAATAGTGTGGAAGTGTATGATCCGGTCGCAAACGCGTGGACGGTTGTAACAAGTATGAGCTCCGGTCGCGCCGGGCATACGGCGACCCTGCTGCCGGACGGGAAGGTGCTCGTCGCGGGAGGAGACTTATATCTTGACTATCTCACCAGCGCCGAAGTCTATGATCCAGAGGCGGACACCTGGACAGAGGTCGCACCCTTGACCATCGGTCGGCTTGCTCACACGGCGACTCTCCTGCCGAACGGCAAGGTGCTCGTCGCGGGAGGACAGATAACTGGCGGCTCCGCTACCGACAGCGCCGAGCTGTACGATCCGAGCTCAGGTCCCTTGGGTGCCTGGACAACGGTCGCCTCGCTGGATGCAGCTCGTGGTTCTCAAACGGCGACGCTGCTGCCAAACGGCAAGCTGCTCGTTTCTGGAGGATACAACGGCAGCAGCGCTATCGCCATCGCGGAGGTATATGACCCGGATTTAGGTGCGCTGGGCGCCTGGACAACTACCGCCTCGCTGAACACCCTCCGCTATTCTCACACGGCAACGCTGTTATCGAGCGGCAAGGTATTTGTTGCCGGAGGTTACGGCAGCGCCGCTCTCGACAGCGCAGAAATCTTTGATCCCAGCGAAAGCAGCTGGACGACGGTCTCCTCGCTGAATACCGCCCGTGCTGAAAACACGTCGACATTATTGGTGAGTGGAAAAGTGCTCGTGGCAGGGGGATATGATTCCCTCGGATCTCTGACCAGCAGCGAGGTGTACGATCCTGATGCAGATTCTTGGACGACCGTCGGATCGCTAAATGCCGCCCGCTCCGGTCACACGGCGACCATGTTGCCGACTGGGAAAGTACTTGTTGCGGGAGGAGATGGGAACGGCAGCGCTCTTGCTAGCGCCGAGGTATATGACCCGATCGAAGAGACCTGGGAGATCGTTGACTCACTGGCCGCTAACCGTAAATTACACACAGCGACTTTGCTGCCCAATGGAAAGGTGCTTGTCATCGGTGGCATCGGCGCCGCGTATGTTGCCAGCGCGGAGCTGTATGACCCGCATGCAAACACCTGGACGGACGTTGCTTCTCCAGATACCCCCCGCTACCACCATACTGCCACGCTGATGCCGGACGGGAAGGTGCTTATTGCCGGGGGTTTCAATTACAGCCCCATTGCGAGCGTGGAGATTTATGACCCGCAGTTAGACTCCTGGGCAAGCGCCGAATCACTAAATCAGGGCCGTTACGTTCACACTGCCACGCTGCTGCCGAACGGCAAATTGCTCGTAGCTGGCGGGGAGGATTCTGGTGGTTCTCTTTCTGGTGCGGAATTGTATGATCCGGCGGCAAATACTTGGTCTCCTGCCGCTTCGATGACTGCCAAGCATCGCTCTCATACCGCGACGCTGTTGCAAAGCGGGATGGTTCTGGTCACAGGTGGGTATGACATGGTATCTATTACGAGTGTTGAGATTTACGATCCGGGTTTGAATAGCTGGACAGATGTCGCCCCGTTGAACGCGGCTCGCCGCGTTCATTCCGCGACTCTGCTGCCGAACGGTAAGGTGCTTGTGAGCGCAGGCTATGATGGGGATCCTCTTTCCAGCGCCGAGCTGTTTGATCCAGGTCTCGGTTTCGCCGACGCCTGGCGGCCGGTCGTCAGCTCGATTTCCATGCCCGAGGAAATCGGCGATGAAATGTCGCTCACTGGCTCGGGTTTCCGAGGTTTTCAGCTTTTGGAAGCGTCGGGCGGAGGACCATTTAGCTCTGCGACCAACTACCCGCTCGTCCAGGTTCGAAATCTGGCTAACGAGGGTTGGACCTGGATCTCGCCCGACGAAGTTCAGCAGCACGTCGTTCACTTCGCTGCCCGTGACGGACTTGCCGCAGCTGCCTGCCGTCGTCACCGTGTTCGTGAACGGGATCCCCAGCCTTTCGAAGATGCTCGTGAGCGATGATGTTAATTATTTGTTTTTGCCAATTGTGCTGAAATAGGGAATAAAAAACCCGGCGTTGAGGCGCCAGAATTCACAAAATGGGAAGGGAAGGGATGGCCTGCCATCCCTTCCCTTCCCCTATTAAAAACAATCGATTTCGTGAGGACGAATTCGGCCAAAGGTTATTGTATTAAGAACCTAAATATGCTATAGTCTCAGCATTATGCCTCCTCTTCAAGGCAGGCAATCCAAGCCAGACCTCTTCTGCACTTCAATTGAATAGCCCAAAACGGAGGAAATATGAACACCTCGCCTGATCTTGTACCTGCAAAACGTCTGATACAGTCCTGGCGGCTGGCGCTTGTCTTCGTATTGCTGTTTACCGTGACTTTGCCCCAACCTGCCCAAGCCTCGCCGACCTGGACGACCGTCGATGCGATGAACGCAGCCCGTTATAATCACACTGCAACGTTGTTGCCCAGCGGCAAGGTGCTCGTCGTGGGGGGGGTGTCGCTCTCCGGCGTTTATCTCGACAGCGCCGAGCTGTATGATCCAGAGGCGGATTCCTGGACCTCCGTCGATTTGCTAACACCGCCCGCGTATACCACACGGCGACATTGCTGCCGAATGGCAAAGTGCTCGTCGTGGGGGGCTTTGATGGCTCCGCCTTCCTCGCAAGCGCGGAGCTGTACGACCCGGACGCAGACACCTGGACCTCTGTCGATTTGCTTAACACCGCTCGCTATGCCCACGCGGCGACATTGCTGCCGAATGGCAAAGTGCTCGTCGTGGGGGGCTTTGATGGCTCCGCCTCCCTCGCAAGCGCGGAGCTGTACGACCCGGACGCAGACACCTGGACGCTAGTCGATCCGCTGGAAACCAACCGTCTCGGTCACACCGCGACGCTGATGCCCGACGGCAAGGTGCTCGTCGCGGCTGGTAAGGTGTATCCGACCTACGGCTATCTCGACAGCGCGGAGCTTTATGATCCGAGCTCGGGTGCTTTGGGCGCCTGGACAACGGTCGCCTCGCTGAACGCAGCCCGTAGCTTTCAAACGGCGACGCTGTTACCAAATGGCAAACTGCTCGTTTCTGGAGGATACAACGGCAGCAGCTCCATCGCCAGCGCGGAGGTATATGACCCGGACTCGGGTGCCTTGGGTACCTGGACAACCGTCGACTTATTGAATATCGGACGCCAATCCCATACGGCGACGCTGCTTCCGAGCGGCGATGTGCTCGTCGCAGGCGGTTATGCTGGCTCCGACCTCGCCAGCGCGGAGCTGTATGACCCGCTGGCAGACACCTGGACAGATGTCGCCTCGCTGAACGCAGCCCGTGGTTCTCACACGGCAACGCTGTTATCGAGCGGCAAGGTATTTGTTGCCGGAGGTGTCGGAGGTGTCTACGGTGGCGCTCTCGACAGCGCAGAAATCTATGATCCAGGCGAAAGCAGCTGGACGACCCTCGCCTCGCTGAACACCGCCCGCTTTGCCCACTCGGCGACGTTGCTTCCGGACGGCAAAGTCCTTGTCGCGGGAGGATATGGGACCAACGCTGGTGAATCAAGCGCGGAGGTTTTTGATCCGGCGGCGAACACCTGGACGGCGGCCCCCCCGCTGAGCGTCGGCCGTCATGCTCACACGGCGACGCTGCTCAATGACGGCAGAGTGCTCGTCGTAGGGGGTTACAACGGCAGCTTGATCGCCGCCTCAGAGATATATGATCCGGTCGAGAACACCTGGACCGTTTTTGCATCGTTGAATGTCGCTCGCGACGCTCACACAGCTACACTGCTTCCGGACGGGAGAGTGCTTGTCGCCGGAGGATATGGGGCTGGCAGCGCCATTGGTACCGTGGAAATATACGATCCGATCTTAACATATGGACGGTTGCAACGAGTATGAACACCGGTCGCGCCGCGCACTCGGCGACTTTGCTGCCGAGCGGGAAGGTGCTCGTTGCGGGTGGAGACTTATATCTGACTGCTCAGACCAGCGCCGAAATCTATGACCCTGGCTCAGACACCTGGACGGCAGTCCCCTCGCTGAGCACCGCCCGTTATGGTCACGCCGCGACGCTCCTGCCGAACGGCAAGGTGCTTGTTGCAGGAGGTGATGGTGAATACCACTACCGTTACAAGCAGCGCGGAGCTGTACGATCCGAGCTCAGGTCCCTTGGGCGCCTGGACAACCGTCGCCTCGCTGAACGCAGCCCGTAGTTTTCAAACGGCGACACTGCTGCCAAATGGCAAACTGCTCGTTTCCGGAGGATACAACGGCAGCAGCGCTACTCGCCAGCGCGGAGGTATATGACCCGGATTTGGGTGCCCTGGGCGCCTGGACGAACCGTCGCCTCGCTGAACACCCCCCGCTATGTTCACACGGCAACGCTGTTAGCAAGCGGCAAGGTGTTTGTTGCCGGAGGTTATGACGGTGCACCTCTCGACAGCGCCGAATTCTATGATCCCGGCGAAAGCAGCTGGATGACCGCCGATGAGCTGAACACCGCCCGTACCTCTCACGCTGCATCGCTGCTGCCGAGCGGCAAGGTGCTTGTCGCGGGAGGCTGGAGCACTGACGGCTACACCAGCGAAGTTTATGACCCAGATTCGAATTCTTGGACGCCTGTCGCTCCGATGAACACCGCTCGCGAGTATAACCACACTGCGACGTTATTACCAAACGGCAAGGTATTTGTCGCCGGAGGTTACACCGGAGGAGCTCTCGACAGCGCCGAGGTTTATAATCCGGGGGCGAATACCTGGACGACCGTCTCGTCCATGAGCACGCCTCGGTTTGCTCACACAGCAAACCTGATGCCGAACGGTGAAGTGCTCGTCACAGGAGGTAACAACGGTGGCTCTCTGGACATTACCGAGGCGTATAATCCGAGTGATGATAGCTGGACAACCCTCGCCTCGCTGAACAGCCCCCGCTATACTCACACAGCAACTCTTCTTCCGAGCGGCAAGGTGCTCGTCACAGGAGGATGGGGTTCCGTAGGCGACAGCACCGAGCTGTATGATCCAGGCTTGAACACTTGGACTCCCACCGCTTCACTGACCGATGCTCGCTTTTCCCATACCGCGACGTTGCTGCCGAACGGCAAGGTGATTGTCGTGGGGGGACGGGCGCCCGGCAACGTCTCTCTAGACAGCGTAGAAGTCTATGATCCTGATGCGAACTCCTGGACCAGCGCCGCTTCGCTGAATGTCGCACGTGTCTATCATACGACGACCCTGCTGCCGGACGGCAAACTGCTCGTCACCGGGGGCTATTCTGGGTCGGCCTCTCTAACCAGCGCGGAGCTTTATGACCCGATCAGTGACGTCTGGACAAACATCGATTCTCTGAACACACCGCGTTATGGGCACTCGGCGACGCTGTTACTAAACGGCAAGGTGCTCATCGCGGCAGGACAGATGAATCCGACCAGCGGCTATCTCACCAGCGCTGAGCTGTTTGATCCTGGTCTCGGTTTCGCCGATGCCTGGCGGCCCGTCATCAGCTCGATTGTCATGCCGGAGGAAATCGACGATGAGTTCTCGCTCACCGGATCGGGTTTCCGCGGTTTTCAGAATTCGGATGCGTCGTACGGAGGCACATACAGTTCTCCAACCAACTACCCGCTGGTCCAGGTTCGAAATCTGGCTAACGAGGGTTGGACCTGGATGTCGCCCAGCGAATTCAGCGGCACCACGTTCACCTCGCTGCCCGTTACGGACTTGCCGCACTTGCCTGCCGTCGTCACCGTGTTCGTGAACGGAATCCCCAGCCTTTCGAAGCTGGTCCTGAAACCCTTCGAATCTCGGTTATTCTTGCCGGTTGTGCTGAAATAGGGAATAAAAAACCCGGCGTTGGGGCGCCAGAATTCACAAATTGGGTTTGGAGGGCCTGCCGTCCGCAGGGATGGACGGCAACCTACCCTGCGGTGGGCTTATGCTGCAGGCTGGATTCTTCGAAGAAAGTGAAGACCACAGAGCCACAGAGATCACGGAGAATTCCTCGGATTTACCTTCGTGATCTTCGCGTCCTTTGAGGTCTTCGCGTTTCAATCTTTAATATGACGATAACAAGCCCTCCACAGGGAGGGCAGGGCATCGAATCGCAGCGGGTGAGACACGGATCCGCGCTAAGGTTGTCCCCGCAAGCGGGCGTAATGGGCGAGATTCTGGATAAACTTCAAATTCTTGGCGCCGCCATCCGCCTGCAAGATACCCAGGTCGGCCAAAGCCAGCACCTGACCGCCCAGATTGCCGTAATCCAGCAGCCCGATCACCGTGTTCCCATCCGAGCGGGCGAGGACCAGCCCCGATTTCATCCGGATGGGCACCCCATTCCCGCCGTACTGGGCCAGGTATCCAGCCCCATCCATGAGGGGGTGTTTGGCGGCCGCCCGGACGATGTCTTCGCCTGTGCTGCCGAACATCAACCGGATCCCCATCGGCTCTAACAGATCGTTGAGGTCGCGAGCGTCTTCGTTCGAGTCCTCCAGACGGCGAACCATCACGTGGTTGTACCCGGAATTGGTGACCACGAGGAAGCCGCCCGCCTCCAGATAACTTTCCAGCGCGGCCAGCTCCTTTTCGCTCCAGGCCTCGTCGTGCCGCCCGGGATAGTCCAGGGTGGGGAGCAGGATGACGACGCCGGCGTTCTCCAGGTCAGCCGGGCTCAGGGCCTGTCCGTATGGGACCAGGTCGACGTCAAAGCCCTCCCATGCCAGCGCCATCCCCAGGTCTCGAAACATGGACGGCCCGATCGTGACCGTCTCGGTGTGGCTGGAGACCAGCAGGGCGCGCCGCACGGGCTGTGTGGGGACGCGCATGGTCCTTTCCGAGCGCCCGGTTTCCAGCGCGGCAGCCAGGATGACCCTGGTCATATCCACCAGCACATCCCCGACATCCTGGACCATTTCTACCGTATCGTATGGATCGTGCCAGCGCATGGCGTAATGGATGTAGGCATTCCCTTTTACTCTGAACTCATCCTGATTGAAATAGATCAGATCTGCGTTGGGGAGGTTGTAAAGATCGAAGTTGCTGTGGTCTGCAGTCGGCTCGGCGACAACCTCCTGTTCGATGGCGATCCCCTGGGAGGCTGCCAGGTCTGGTCAGGTAATCTGACCAGGGCAGCCGGTCGTCCCCGAAGCGGTCGTAGGAGGTCGAGCTCAGGGTGATCTCCTGCGTTCTTCCGTCCAGGGGGTGGCCCAGGCAATCCATCTGGATCATCGCCAGGGCTGCGATCCAAAAGCTCCTGGTGGGTGGAGGCGAAATGGGCAGAACCGTACCCGCCGATCTCATGCCCGCCGAACCAGGCCAGGTAGAGGTCCACCGCCGGCCTGGCCTCGGGATTCGTTCAAAACCCGGGCGACTTCCAGCAGCGCCGCCGAGCCGCTGCCGTCGTCGAAAGCGCCGGGGTTGTTTGGCGAGTCGATGTGCGCGCCCAGGATCACCGCCCGCGAGCCGTCCAGTCCTGGGATTCGGGCTACCAGGTTGGCGGATTGCCCCGGCGACCGGACGTCCGTGTCCCAGATCATCCGGGCAGAGTTCGACCTGCGCGAAATCATCCCAGCCGGCGATCCCGGCGGAGGAGAGGTCCGACAGCCGGGCGTGCAGGATCGGGATATGCGCGTTGGGAGGGCGATCCAGATATTGAAAGACGGCGCCATCGCCAGCGAACACCCCGTGGCTCACACCGGGCGCATTGGAAAACTGGCTGACCAGCACCAATCCCAGCGCGCCCTGGTCCATCAGGTCCAGCAGGCGGTACCCGTGATCCAGGGCATCCGGCTCCGTGATGGTGTCGACCAGGGCATAATCCAGGAAGAGCACCCGCCCCTTCACGTCCTTCGGCTCCAGATTATAGAGCGTATTCGCATCGCGGATCGCCAAAATCGGACCGGAGGCAGCCAGCGGATCGCGCCCGGAATCGTTCAGAGCGCCGTCCGAATCCATCGCCCGGGCAAGCAGCGGGACCCAGCGCGAGCCGCGCATCCCTTCGGCGGAGCGCCTCGACCTCGCGCCCGGAAAGCGGTCAGGAACAGGCGCGTCTCCCAGAACTCCGTGCTCATGAAAACTTTGAAGCTCTGCCGCTCGAGCTCCATCCCCCAGCCCTGGAGGGTCGTGAAACCGCCCAGCTTCCCCGCTGACATAGTCCAACGCTTCGGCTTCGCCGCGGGTCCCGGCGCTGCGCCAGCCGGAATAGGGCTGGATCGAGGTCAATCCTGGAGATAAGCGAACAGGCTTTCCTGGGAGATGAGCTCGTAGGGGACCGTGGGGAAAGCGACAGGGTCTCCGGTTTGAGCCTGGGCGGCAGCCGGACTGGGAAACCAGGGCGGAGTTTGCCGAGCCGGGGCGGCCGGCTGAGCGACGCCGACGAAGAGCGCCATCGAAATGACGTACAGCAGGACGGAGAGAATTATGTGGGATCGTCCAACCGGAGGGATCTTCATCGGGGAGGCCGCCTTTCTGGAAAACCTGATCTTCGCCGAAGGTTAATAGAACCCTTGTTAATATACACCCTGCTGTCTTTGAAGGTTCACTGCACCCTGCGGTGGGCAGGTCCACCCTGCGGAGGACAAGCCGTCGATCTGGATCAGAGGGTGGGGCGAGGAAGCAGAATGTTTGAAAAGCGGAAATAAATCGAAGGGATCTATGGAATTGAAGCCGTTTTTGCATTTTACTGCTGCCGGCGAACTAACAGTTCGCCCTACATTAGGCAAGTACCAGAACCCAGAAGCCCAGCAGCTCAAGGCGCTGGGGAAGCGGCACAGCGAAAGCCGGTATTGTAGAAGCGGTCCGTTGGAAGGCTGCTGTTGCGGCTCGCGGCGCGCAAGATATCAACTTCGTCGGTCCAACTTCCGCCGCGGATCACCTTCGCAATACCTGACATGGGTCCCGGCGGATTGCTGTAGATTGAGCCGCTGTAATAACTGTTGCTGTACCAATCGTTCACCCATTCCCAGACGTTGCCGGACATATCCAGCGCACCATATGGGCTGGCTCCGAGGGGATAATCCCCCACTTGAGAGGTGTCACCTACACAGTAGGAGAAATTTGATCCAATTATGAAAGCATGGTTTGCCAGGTCGCATATTGAGCCGGTATTGCCCCAAGGGAAGGCGCCCACCTCACTGGCACCGCGGGCAGCCTTCTCCCATTCGGCTTCACTCGGCAGACGTTTTCCAGCCCAGGCGCAGTAATCCTCGGCGTCATACCAGGATACGGCGATCACCGGGTAATCAGCGTAGGTCGGGTTATCATAATACGAAGGGCGGGTCAAAGAACTTTCGGTTGCCGGCATGGCGCAAGACCCATCAGAAACGCATTCAGCGTACTGAAAGTTTGTCACTTCTAACTTGTCAATCCGATAAGCGTCCAGGTAGACGGGGTGCAGAGGAAGCTCGTCGGAAGGGCAGGAATAGCCGCCGTTGTGGGCTGGGTCGCAGCCCATCTGAAACTCGCCGGCGGGGACATCCACTATTTGATCAGTATATCGCCAGCTGAGGATCACCGGGAGAAATATTGTCACATCCTCATGCGGGGTATCCTGGGCTGCAGCCGGGACCACAACAGCGGCTATTCCTGTCGCCGCGATCAGGAAAAAGAAAATCATACGAATTACAAGGCTTGCCTTTTGCTTCATGACTGTCCATCGCTTTCCCCACGTTCCATCCATCTTACGAGCAGGTGTCCATATCGCCAGGGCAGGATTTCTTCCTTCTATTCTATAACGTATTCGCGCTCAGTCAAGCACCTTTGTTTGAGAGTGTTGAAAACGAGCTCGGAATAGACCTTTCAGATGAAAATTAATCCTATTGCAGCATACAGCTTCAAGGAGCGCTGCTGGATCGAACGCAAGTATGGCGAAGCCAAGAAACGACAGCCTGGCGCAAGCCGACCCGCCTGACCCGAATGTATTCGTGAAGGCGAGCGCCGAGGGCGGTCTGATCCAGGCGGGGAGGGTAAAGGCGAGCCCGGAGGGACAGGTGGCGGGGGAGGCAAGCCCACTTCGTCAAGCCTGCGCATCTCCTTGAGTCTGCGGAGGCAGGCTTCGCAATTGTTGATGCGATTTCAATCGCCCGATTTCTCGACTAGCCGGCCTCCCCACCGCAGGGAGGACCTGCCCTCCGAAGGGAGGATGCCAACCTCACTTCTAAAGATTGAACAGCAAAGGACGCCAGGACAAATAAATGGAAATTCTCCGTGGACTCTGTGCCTAGTATGATCAAAAGAAAGGCATGGCCGACCGATCTGTGTCATGGTTGAGAAGACCGTCACTGATGGCTTGCCGTGCCTTGACCAATGGTATTATGCAAGATGGCGGGTGAGCAAAGCAAATATCGGAGCATAATAGTGCCCTTTTCTTTCCACTCTCCCTTTGGGAGAGAGGGCAGGGGTGAGGGCGAAACTCCAACCCCCGGTTATTCCTCCCTATTAACCACCCAATTTCTGTATAATAGACAAATTATCACCAACACGGGCCGCGCTTGAATCAGACGAGGTCAACTTGAAAATTAACCTGAGCTTGATTGGATTTGGCATTTTTGCCCTCGCGGGATTGCTCGTCGGTCTGACCCAGCCCTTCCAGCTCGATCAGCAGGGGCACCTGGTCCTGATGATGATCTTCATCACGATCGGGCTGTGGATCTTCAAGCCGCTCGCGATCTCCTATTCGATCGGCGGCGCCCTGTTCATCGCCTCGATGCTGATCATCGGCATATCCCCCGCCGCCGTCTTTTCCGGGTTCGTCGGGTCGGCGGTCTGGATCTTGATCCCGGCGCTCTTCTTCGGTTTCGTCCTGACAAAAACCGGATTAGGCAAGCGCATCGCCTACTTCGGCTTGAAAAAAACCCGCCTCACCTATCCCGGTCTGCTGTTCACGCTGGGCGCTCGTCGGCATCGTCTTATCCATGCTGACGCCTTCCATAACGGTAAGAGTCGTGCTCATCACCCCGATCGCGCTGTCCTGCGTCAATATTTTGAACCTGCCGGAAGGCTCTAAAGGCAGGTCGCTGATCCTGATCACGGCCTGGTTCATGGCGCTCCTGCCGGGGACTGCCTGGCTGACGGGCTCGCTCACCGGCCCCATCCTCAACGGCTTCTTCTCGGCGGTCCCGGGGCTCGGTCCGGTCTCGTTCTCCGACTGGGCGATGGTCTCCTTGCTGCCGGTTGCGATCATCACCGTCCTGACCGCCCTCGCCGGCTATTTCGTCTTCAGGCCGTCCGAACCCTTGAGCTTATCCAAAGACGCCTTCATCGAGGAATATGAAAAGCTCGGCCCGGTCACCCGGGAAGAAAAAATCAGCGCGGCGGTGCTGGTCGGGGCATTTATGATGTTCGTGACAGCCTCGCTCCACCACATCCCCGATCCAGCGACCTGCCTGATCGCGCTTTTCCTGCTGGCAGCCTTTGGATTGATCAACTCCAGGGAAATCAGCACCGGGATCAACTGGGACCTGGTGCTCTTCATCGGCACGGCGATGGGTTTTGCGGCGGTATTCAAAGAGGCCGGGATCGCGGAATGGATCGCCACGATCGTGGTCGCAGCGCTGGCGCCGGTCGCCGGGAATCCCTGGCTGTTTGTCTACGCCACCTTGATCGCCATGTTCCTGTGGAGATTCATCGACGTCGCCATTTTCATCCCCACCATGGCGATCCTCTCGGCGGTCCTGCCTCAAATCGAGCAGGCCTACGGCATCAACCCGCTCGTCTGGATCCCGATGATCGCGATCGCGATGAACGCCTTCTTCTTGAGCTATCAAAATATGTTTGCGCTGGTCGCCGAAGCGAACATGGCGGGCAAGGGCTGGAAATCCAGCCACTTCAGCCGGTATGGGATCATTTATTTCATCGCAGTGATGGTCGCGATGCTCGCGGCAGTCCCGTACTGGATCTCGATCGGGATGTTTTCGAAATAGGTTAGGGAAACACTGCCTCGACTCTCGCTTGAATGCTCATTTCCATACTCATGCCTGAATATTCAGATCCGATATAGATAATATATGTCTTATAAGGCCTATATAGATATCCCTTTACTGGATGGGTTCAAATACAGCGTCAATCGAGATTAGGAGTACTGATCATGGCAGGAATATTGGTTCAACACAGGGTGAAAGACTATGCAAATTGGAAAATCAATTATGATTCTCAGGTCGCTTTGCGCACTCTCCAACGGCATGATTTCAAACCAGATCTTCCGCGATGCAAGCGACCCTAACAGGGTGATTGTGGTTCTCAAGTGGATTTCTTTAGAGAACGCCCAAAAATTCGCCCAATCTCCTGAGCTCAAAGCCTCGATGGAGAAGGCCGGTGTTGTGGGAGCACCCACCATCACTTTCTTTAACGAAGCCTGAGCACACACCGGTTTGACCTTGATTTAATCACACCCCTCCTGAAGTTTTTTTGGGGGGTGGGATTAAATTTATCTGTGTGTAAATGACATAAAACCGCTTAGAAAGTGAAACCTTCAAATTCTAGCAAAATGATTGGAATAGTAAATACTAGCTCTCTGCGAACTTGCTGGATCAAGAGGCTCATTTCAAAGGGATGGATGACAAGGATATGATTTCTTGAGTATAAAACTCTCCTGGCTGTACCTCAGTTTCGCCCAGTTTTATAATGATCTGTTCAGCAGTAAATATCTTCCATTTTGCCATTGTTCCTGCATCCTGAACGGTCCAATACGAACATAACTTTTGGACTGGTATTCAGGAGACAGGTCTTCTATTTCACCGGTGTGCGGTGGCTGTGATGGATCGTGTACTGCACATCGCCAACACTTCGGTCAGTTCCGCAGCACCAGGGGGAGGTAGAGTTGGGTAAAACGCACTTCATACGTTTCACCGCCGGTGAAATTGCCGTTGCCTGTACCTGTCCCGCCGAGCGGATTGCCAGACATATCCAAAATGCTGTCATCGTCGGTCACGTCCAGACGGAGAGTGCCACTGCCGGAGCCGGTGTTGACTGTCACAATGTAGACACTTCCCGAGTAGCTGACTTCGGTTACGGAAGCTCCTGAAACACCCGCTGTTGTGAGAGAAAAGTCGCTTACATCCACGCCCGTCACAGATTCAGAGAACGTGACCGTGAAGCTCACGCTGGCAAGATTCGTGGGGCTGGAATTGAGGCGAGTGATGGAAGTAACAATGGGCGCGGTGGTGTCTAGATATTCATAGGTGCCAATGTCGCAATGCGCGCCTTGCGGACGGGTGACGCCGCGCTGGTCGGTGGTCGGACAGACACCATCATTGCCTGTGTCGATGGCGGAAGAACCCGCCAGGAGCGGGATGGTCTGGGTGAAGCCGCCGTAATCCCCCAGCGTGCCGAGCAGGGGATCAGTGGTGATGATATTCGTGCCTGCGAACCCGTCCTGCACGACACTGTCGCTCACTACGGGAGTGCTGCCGGAGTTATAAATCTGCGCTCCGCCGCCGGGAGCCGTATTGCCCCAGAAAATCGTGTTGCGAATCTGCGGATTGCTGCCGACTTCGTTGAACATCCCGCCGCCAATGGTTGCCGCTAAGTTATTGCTGAAGGTGACGTTAGTTAGCGTTGGACTGCTGGAATAGTTGTACATCCCTCCACCTCGTTGGGTTGTCGCCGAGTTGCCGCTGAAGGTGACGTTTGTCAACGTCGGATTGCTGGACATAAAGTTGTACATCCCGCCGCCGACTACAGCCGAGTTGCCGTTAAAGGTGATGTTCGTCAACGTTGGATTGCTGCTGTTCCAGTTGAACATCCCGCCGCCGTCGCTATCCGCCGAGTTGCTGCTGAAGGTGACGTTCGTCAACGTCGGACTGCTGTTGTTCCAGTTGAGCATCCCGCCGCCGTAGTAGGTAGTCGAGTTGCCGCTGAAGGTGAGGTTCGTCAACGTTGGGCTGCTGCCGGAATTGTTGAGCATCCCACCGCCGTTCCCGTCGGGATTAAAACGTCATCGGCATTGGCATTGCCGGCTGTGATGGTGAAGCCATCCAGGGTTGCGCCGGTTGCGCCGATAACGACGTGATAACTGTTTGTTGTATTGCCGGTCACTGTCGTGAGATCGGTGATGATCGGCGTCTGGCTGTCGTTATTGTCAATATCGCCGCTCAGGACGGTGAGGTTAGTCGCTGGGTCCCGTTGGTTGCGCGCCGTCTCCGTCCCGGCAAATCCGCCGTAGATCGCCACACCGTTCTTGAGTTGGAAGGTGGCGCTGCGGTCTGTTTCTACGTGGTGGGTTTGTGCGTTCCGGTCGCAGCCCAGATCTCGTCGCCGCTGGCTGCGCCGGTCAGCGCGGTTTGCAGCGTGCAGGCATTCGCCCAACTGGAGCAATCGCCGGTGCCGCTTGCGGCTGGCTTTGCGTAAAGGACCACAGCCGCGTGCGCGATAGTGGAGGAAGTTAACCAGCTGAATAACAGCGCAATCATCAGCAGTAAACGTACAATATATATTTTCAAGCCAAAATCTCCTTAACCTTTCGAAAAAAAGATTTGTCAATTTTATACCGGGTTGATTATAATCGTACTCACGGATTCAAACTGATCAAACAAGACATATTTCGCTCGCTGATAAGCTGGCAAAAAAATTTTCACAAAGAGAGGACTCGATTGTTACCTGTCCCCCGAAAACTGATCAGCCGAGATATGTTTTAAGTTTAGACTTTTCATAAATAATTTGGCAGCTTGACTTAAATGACGATATTCTTATTAGAGGCTTCCCCTTCCAAAACATCACACCAGGTCTACGCCTCCATTTCAATCGCACATTCTTGCCACCTGATTGGTTAAAACCAACCTGCTTTAGAACCAGTTTATTTATTTGGGGGGGAAAACAATTTATTAGACTCCGCTGAATCCATGTATAATGAAGGGTGTTGGTCGGTACGAGTTTAATCCGGTGAGGTAGCTCTTTGGAAGAATACCTTTTACCGGGATTCCCCTGCATCTCAAATATTCTGTTGTTCGATTGTCATGTCGCTATGATTTTTCTCGATAAAAGATACATCAAGCGGATGAGGGTTTAATCAGGATTTTCCGCACCTACCTAACAGAGTATCACCAGCCAAAAAAAGGAAAATACAATGAAAAGATATCGAGTACTTCTCGCCATCGGATTTCTGATCTTGATGGTCTTTTCGCTGCCTGCAGGAGCCCTTGGCGGCACCTCTGCGCTTATCGCGCCAGTTTTGGTATCGCCCACCAATACCTCCACCATCGTCACCCCCACCTTCACCTGGCAGTCGGTTGAAGACGCTTCCAAATACCAAATTCAGGTGGCTACCAGCGATTCATTCACAACCGTATTGTTTGACGCAGACACCGACGACCTGACCATCACCCCGGTCAGCACATTGCCCAACGATGTGATGTTCTGGCACGTGCGGGCAAAAGAACTCGCTGAACAATCCCGGACCTTGGAGCTCAACCTGGAGCTTTACGAAAACGATCCTTGCGCCGGTTTTATCTCTCCCGGTGAATGGATCGACGATCGTTACCCCGGTTTTTTCCTGGAACGCATCTGAAGGCGCTTACTGCTACCAGGTACAGGTTGCAACTGGCGACTCTTTTATCGGCAATATTGTCTCGGATGAAACGACCTGCGACCGGGCATTTTCGCCGGTAGACACGCTTCCGAATGGAACGCTGTATTGGCGGGTAAGGGGTCTCGATCCGGATAACCACACAGGTCCGTTCAGCGCCATCTGGAGCCTTACCAAGCAAATCCCTGCCCCCACGCTGAACAGCCCGGCGGATGCATCGACGATTGTTTTCCCATCTTTCCGCTGGAATGCTGCTTCTGGAGCAGCTTGCTATACCATCCAGGTCGCTGACAATAATACCTTTACTGGGGGTATCCTGGTCGATGAAAAGACCTGCGACCTGGAGTTCACTCCCACAGCCACGATTCAAAACGGGACGCTGTATTGGCGGGTGTGGGGTGAGGATCCGGATGACAATGATGGGACAAAAAGTGTCGTTCGAAGCTTCACTAAAACGATTGCGGCGCCAACTTTGGTCAGCCCGGCGAACGCAGCCAACATTACCCTGCCTACCTTGCAGTGGAATGCAGTCGAAGGCGCAGTCAATTATCATGTCCGGGTTGCTACAGATGCCGCTTTTACCGTAGGCTTGAAAGAGTATGACACCTTCAACCTGTACCTCACCCCTGTAGCCGCATTGTCGAACACAACCTACTACTGGCAAGCGCGTGGCGAAGACCAGGACGGACATGCTGGATCCTATTCCACATCTCGTACTTTCACACTGAGTGCCCCACCTGCATGCGTAAATCCGTCAGTGACTCTGGCTGCTCCCGCGGATGCTGCGGTCACCACGGCAGATCCGAATTTCTCCTGGAATTGTATGATAGGAGCGACATATTACAGGGTGTTGCTCTATAAACCCGATGAGGGGACTCCCTATGACAATATCCGTACTGATTACACGGCTTACACTCCGTATGATGCTCCGAATGCAGAAAAAACCCTGATCAATGGGGGCTACATGTGGAAAGTTGAAGCCTACAACGGCCTGACCCTGATAGGTACCAGCCCAGCGCGCTCCTTTACCAAGAGCGCCTCCTTTAACCTGCAGTCTCCGGCTAACGGGTCGAAGTCAAACCTATGATCCCACTCTTCAATGGCAGCCTGTGCAAGGGGCAGTTCGCTATGAGGTTGAGCTCTACAAGGATGCTAGTCTGTATGATTTGATCAATACTGAATATCCATTCTATACACCATACAACGCTCCCAATGCGGAGCAAACCTTGATAAATGGAGTCTATAACTGGCAGGTTAAGGCTTTCCGCTCGACATCCACCACTGATGGCAATCTGATTGCCACCAGCTCCCAGAGTTGGACCTTCACCAAGGCCGCGGTGATGAACCTGACAATGCCAACCGACGCCTCCTCATCCATCGATGATCCAACTTTGGAGTGGGACGCAGTGCCAGGAATGTTCCATTATCAGGTTAAGCTCTATAAAAATGCGACATTATACGATTCGATTTACACGCAGTACCCTACTTACACACCTTTTGAGGCCCCTAACGCCGAGCAGACCCTGACGAACGGCGTCTATGATTGGCTGGTGGAAGCTTACAAGTCTTCCACCACAACACCCAGCCAGATGATCGTTGCCAGCGCCCAAACCTGGAGCTTTACTAAAGCGGTTGTGATGAATTTGCTCAGCCCAGCCAACGGCGATTCGCGCTACAGCGATCCGACCTTCCAGTGGGAGCCCGTTCGCGGGGCTAAGAGATACCTGCTCAAAATCTATCATGGGGCAGTCCTGTTCGATACCATTACTACCGAATATCCCCGTGTACACACCTTACGCGGCTCCCAACGCAGAGGCGACCATACCAATCGGTGACTATTCCTGGTATGTGGAAGCCTATCGCTCAACAACATACACCGCCGGTGAATTGATCACCACCAGCGCACAGACCTGGAACTTCTCGATCAAAGGTAAGGAAATTTATCTGCCGGTAATCATGAAGTAGAATGGTCACCGACCAACCCTTCGGATGCTGGCGAGGCAGGGTCCGGTGTGACTAATAAATTCCTGACCTTTATTGCACTCGACAAAAGTGCTGCAATCTCAGCAAATCGGGGCGCATCTCTTGCGCCCCGATAGTGGTATTTTCAGATAAGCAGATCGCTCATCCTTTGTTAGTTCTGATTTTCAGCAGCGCGTACAGCGGGCAGAAGCCCACCAGCCCCGTAAAGAATAAAATTGCCCCCAGGATGCCCAGCACCGTTGCCATCGTGCCGGATGCCATCCCGCCAAAACCGAGGAAGAGCAGAACGATCCCCACCACCACGCGCACGATCCGGTCCCAACTTGCTGCATTCTTGTTAAACATTGTGATCTCTCCTGAATTATTTTTGATTATTTTTTTTGCCTGGTATTTAGATGTCGAGAAGCGCAATTCGTCGCATCGAATTAAGCGGGCTGGAAAGCGATTGCCTCAAGCTTACGCTTGAAATGCTCATATCATACTCATGCCTGAAACTAAGATCCGAGATACAATATGGATATTATTTATCTTAATAGACCTATAATAAGTTCCCTTTACTGGATAGGTACAAATCCAGCGTCAATCGGGCATAGGAGTTATGATCATGGCAGGAATATTGGTTCAACACAGGGTGAAAGACTATCAAAACTGGAAAATCAATTATGATTCACAGGCCGCTTTGCGCACTTCCAACGGCATGCTTTCGGACCAGGTCTTCCGCGATGCTGGCGACCCCAACAAGGTGATTGTGGTTTTAAAGTGGATTTCTTTAGAGAACGCACAGAAATTCGCCCAATCGCCTGAGCTTAAGGCTGCGATGGAGAAAGCCGGCGTCGATGGGCAGCCTTCCATTACATTCTTCGAAGAAGTCTGAGCGCGCCGTTTTTAGCTCGTTTTTCCCCCCATGTTTTGTCCAACCCCTCCTGAATTCAGGAGGGGTGGTTTGTTGTTCTATTGTTGCGGCGCCCCGCACCGCCAGCAAACATCGTCCTCCACCGGGATCTCCCCGGAGCAAAACTGGCATTCCTTCGTCCCGCCGCTTTCTGGCGGCGCCAGCGGCAGCTCACCTTGAGCTGGAGGGACCTCCGAAGCAGGCGGGCTGAATGGAACTACCGGTGGATAGTCTCTGGTCGCCGATTTCCGTCTCGATCTGCTGACCAGGAATATGATCAGGAGTATCGCAAAGATAATCGGCAGGCAGATGACGCACAATATAATGACTTCTGTTGGTCCTAAATTCATTAAATCCCTCCGGATAACCTTCTTGAAAAAGCAAACCCACTGCAGCTGATTGATTCTACTATTGATTCGGTAACACTAATCGTTGTCCCTGCGAGCCGGTCCGCCTGTAGGTCTGTCACTGCGAGCCAGCCCTCCTCGCGCTGACAGGTGGATGGAGGTCGGGAACGCCTTTATGCCTTACACCCGCCTGCTAGCGCCTGATCACGGGCAGGAAAATTTCGTTCGCGCCTTCCCACACCGCCAGCGAAAAACCAAACTTATCATTTGATTCTTCCCCGCCGTACACGTCGGGCAGCGACTGGTCGAACCACTGCTGGATATTAGTCCACTGCAGCCCTTCCGCCGAGCCGAAGATCAGGTTCACCCCGCCCGCCTGGGCGGCGGCGCCCACCCCTTCCCCCGGCACGCCGATCGCCATGTCTTCGAAGCCGTCCGCGTTGATGTCGCCGATCGCCAGGGCCGAGCCTAGGACGTCGTTTTCTTCCCTTTCGCCAAGCAAACTCGGAGGCATGCCTGTCTCATGCTGAAGCCAAATCTGAATGTCGTCCGTCGACAGCCCGTGCGCTGTTCCGTAAACCACATATACAATTCCATCGTTAGTTAATCCATCATAATCTGCCCTTGGCACGCCGATCGCCAGGTCTTCGAAGCCGTCACCGTCCAGGTCGCCCACCGCCAGGGCTCTCCCAAACTCGTCGGATGGATTTGCGAATCCCAGCATGGGAAGATTCCTGTGGAACCACTGGCTCAACCCGGCAGACAGGCCGTCATCCGTTCCGTAGAGCACATGCACCCCTCCGGCGCCTACCACGATTGGGTCTGATCCCAGGATCTCTCCAGGCACGCCGACAGCCAGGTCGGCAAAGCCGTCGCCGTCCAGGTCTCCCGCCGCCAGCGACCAGCTGAAGAGCTCCAACCCGTTCGGGACGCTGTCTATGCCGTCCGTACTCTGATCAAACCACTGGCTGCCGCCGGCGGACAGCCCCGCTTCCGTGCCGTACAGCACCGCCAATCCACCGGCTTCAATATTTGGATCTAAACCGTCATAGACGATTTCAAATGGGGCGCCGACCGCCAGATCGTCGATGCCGTCCCCGTCGAAATCCTCCGCTGCCAGCGACCAACCGAAATGGTCCAGCGTCTCGGCGTCCTCGGGCACGCCGTCCGACGCCTGGCTGAACCACTGGCTGCCAGCCGCCGCCAACCCGCCCGCCGACCCGTAGAGCACGTTGAATCCGCCGCAGTCTGCCGTTGTCCCTTCGTCTTCTCCCGGCACGCCGACCGCAAGGTCGTCAAAGCCGTCCCCGTTCAGGTCGCCTGCCGCCAGCGCATACCCAAACTGGTCGCCCGCCTCCGAGGCGCCGACCAGCTCGTCTAATTCCGTCCCCTGCTCGAGCCACTGGCTGCCGGCGGAGGAGATCCCGCCTGCCGTGCCGTACAGCACGGTCACCCCGCCGGGAAGCGGCGCCGGCGGCTCTCCGGGCGCGCCGGCGGCGAGGTCAGCATAGCCGTCCCCGTTGAAGTCGCCCGCCGTCATCGCGTAAGAGAACAGGTCGTCGACGGTGAGGTCGCCGGAAATATTGGCATCGTGCCGGTCGAACCACTGCATGGGGCTTTCCGTCAATCCGTCCTCAAAGCCGTGCAGGATGTTGATCAAGCCGGCGTCGGCCTTTCCGCTGATGTCTTCGTACGGCACGCCCACCGCCAGCCCGCCGTAGCGGCTGCGGTTCGAGTCCGACGTGGAATCGCCTGCCGCGCTGGAGACCCCGGCTCCTACCCCGGCAATCAAGGTAAGCACAAATCCAGCCGTCCATAAACCGTTCAGGGATTTTCTTGTTTTCATCATCGCCTCCCCAGGAAATCATGCTCATTTACAGATTAGGATATCGCTCGGCGCCGGCAGAAATGCGCCGCGCCGATACACCCGGCGTCGACACGGGATACCTGTCTATTATTTTGCACATTTATGGGATGGAGTCAAGTACCTACGCCCGCAAAGAGACGCAGGGATGGCCTGCCGTCCGCAGGGATGGCCTGCCGTCCCACCCTCCTTCCCCCTCTCCCAGGGGGAGAGGGGCGGGGTGAGGGCAGGGGCTAGTAGTCTGTCAAACCTGAAACTTTGGATACAATCTTCGTAATTTTATTCGTGCATCGGCAGTTGTGAACTGCCAATGAACCTTAACAACTTCAGAGTTTCGTTGATCTTCCCAGGCTTTCACTTCCTGGATCAAGACATCTTTGTCAGGAATACGCCGATCCAAGCACTGGCGGGTCAAAGCGGATAACTCGATCTCAGCCATGTTGAGCCAGCTTCCGTGTTTTGGTGTGTAATGCAATTCAAAGCGCTCCACTAACCGTCTGGCTTCTTGTGGCTCAAATGCCAGGTAAAAGGCAGCCCAGACATGGGTGTTCAGATTATCGAGAACCACAACGATTTTCTCGGCATCTGGGTAGAGCTCATCGGAAACAATCCGCATCACTTCAGCCCATTCAACTCTTCGGCGTTGATCGGTGATCTCGATATGCCGCTTTCCAGCCAATGGCTCCAAGAGCATAAACAGATCCGCTACACCGCCTCGCTTGTATTCATAATCGAACCGTTCGGAGGCGCCTGGTCGTATCGCCAGCGGTTCACGGGTATCCATGAGAAGCTGTTTCGGCATTTCATCGATGCATACCAGCGGACGTTTGGGATCGTAGGGCCTTTGGTACACGTCCAGGACGTCTTCCATGTTGCAAACGAAAGCCGCATCTGCCTTTGGAATACACCACTGCTTTCTCAGCCACGGCTTGAGTTCATTTTTTTGAGCGTGGTGCGGATGGTCTCATGGGAAACGCTATCTACGTGGCCCAAACGGACAAACCGATCCCTCAGCAAGCGCAGTGTCCAGGCTTTTCTTCCTTCGGGCGGTGCACTACAGGCCAGGGCAATCAAATGCGCTTCCGCTTCGCCATCCAACGCATGTTGGTACTCTCGGTCTGGCCTTTTGCGGGAGAGGGTTGCCTCCAGCCCTTTTTCAACGAGACTCTTGCGCACATTCATAACAGTCACGGGTGAGACGTTGAATGCTGCGCAGATTTGCTCGTATTTCCAATTCGGACCAGCTGCGCTGCTGTCTGATTTGAGCAAAATATGAGCCCTGGTTACGCTTCGTGCAGGTGCAATTCCAGAGGAGGTTAGTTTTTCAAGGTGCTGTCGTTCTTCGTCTGTCAATTCTATAAAGTATCTTTGGTTCATGGCTCTTGCCTTCCCGTTGAGATTTGCCTCTCTGGTCGCAAGATCCGTGCCAGTTATCATATTGAGCTTTGACTATCTACTAGGGCGAGCCGCTGACCTACCCTTTCCACTGCGGTCCGGATGCTTACGATTGGTATCCACAGCGAAGGCGAGCGGGTCGAAAACCGCACTTAATCGTTCTTGGGCAGCTGCTCCTTGAACACATAATTCCGCATGATTGACATGAGCATGTGAGCGATCACGACGGAGATGGCGATCGGAGCCAGCGCCTCCGCGCCGATGCTGACCGTGCCGGCCGCGATGATCAGCAGGGCGACCGGCGCGCTCAGGAATGCGCCCGGCGTCGCAGCCAGCATCGCCCCTACGCACAGCGCGATCGGGATGCTCGGGAAGAGGCTGTGGATCAGCAGGCCAGCCGTCCCGCCGAGAAAGATAGATGGGAAGACGATGCCGCCGTGGAAACCGGTCGATTGGCTGAGCGCGATCCCAAACATTTTGCCGATCAAGATCGCCGCGATGAAAGCCGCCCCAAGAGTCTCCGAGATCTGGAGCTCGGTCGCCAGCTGGCCGCTCCCGGAGGTCGCCGTAAGCGGCAGAGCGAATGAGATCAGGCCGACCAGCGTGCCGCCGGCGATCCCAAGGAGATATGGGTTGCCGATCCGTGCCATTGCGGCGTCAACCAGCTTGCTGATGAGCGAGAAAAGGATAAGCACGAACACTGCCGCCACACCCAGCAGGACGCCGATGAGCAGATATTTAAAGCTGAGCTCATAGGTCGGAAGGATGTAGCTGCCCAGCATCGAGTGGCCCGTCACGCCGAAGTAGATGGCAAAGCCGATCGTCGCAGAAAAAAGCTCGGGGATGAAAGCGGCGACGTAGCTCTTCTTTGAGGTCGGAGACATCTCCGAAGCCAGGACGGCAGCAAATAGCGGAGCGCTGAAGCCGCCGCCCATGCCGCCAGCCATGCCCGTCAGCGAGTACTGCTGTTTTGCTTCCTCGTCGTCGTGATACCCCAGGCGCGTCACCAGCCATGAGCCGATGACCCCGCCCAGCACGACAAGACCGAACGACGGCCCCAGGCTGGCGCCCATGATCAGCGAAACCGTCGTGATCACGATCCAGTACAATGCTTGAGATGGGTCGACCCATGCCATCTGGGCCAATGCGACGGAGCCGGGGATGATTTTCGGGATCTTCCAGGCTTTTCGGAGCGCGGATACGATCAATCCTCCGAGAGCAGTTAACGGGATCCACCACCATCTGCCGTCCCACCAGCCCGTGCCCGTCCCGCCGAAGAAGAAATCCGTGCCTGTGCCGGTTATTTTCATAAAGAGGAGAGCCAGCACGCCGGCTGCTGCACCCATGAACGGCGAAAACATGAGAAGTCTTTGATACCACTTTTTTTCTAATGGCAGCATGGCAGACGCTCCTTATTCAGTTTGTCGAAAAATATGTGAATCTAATTCTACTGGAACATGATGAAAACTTCAATCTGGGTATCCAAACCGCTGCCCGCCTCTTATGAACTGTCACTGCAAGCCTGCCCGCCTGTCACTGCGAGCCTGTCCGCCTGTCACTGCGAGCGCTCTGTGCGAAGCAGTCTCAGAGATCGCTCCACAGAGTACGTGGACAGGTCCTTCGGGAAAAGCGCCCTCCTCGCGATGACAAAGGTTGTCACTGCGAGCCCGCCCGCTTGCCACTGCGAGCCGTTCCTCCTGTCACTGCGAGCCGGTCTTTGGCGAAGCAGTCTCAGGGATTGCTTCGTCGCTTCGCTCCTCGCAACGACAGGAGATCTGCTACTGCGATCCTCTCAGCCTGTCACTGCGAGCCTTCCATCCACATCCCCTCCTGTCTAGGCAAGAGCGCCCTCCTCGCGATGACATTCGTCTGTCGGGGAGGGCGCCCTTTTCATTGCGACAATAGCCTGTGAAGCAGTCTCACTCCGCCGGCGCCGGCACTGCCTCAACCTCGCCCTTCATCCGCCCAGCCTGGTACGCATACCACATCGCCCCCAGCCCGAACAGCGTCACGAAGAACGCCACCAGCCAGCCCACGAACGGGATCGAATGCGCCAGCGCATAGATCAGCACGCCCAGCGCCAGCGTGCCGTACCTGGCGCCCTTCGATTCGGGCGAGGCGTTGCGCAGCAGCCTCTGCCCGACGAACAGCGCAAAGACCAGCTTCGAGCCGAACGCGACCAGGAAGCTGAACAAAGCAAACGTCAGCGCAAGCGCCGAGAAACCCACCCCGAACAGCGTCCCCGAGATCCCGCCCAGCGTCACGATCGCAAACAGGATCACGATTGCCAGCAGCAGTCCCGCCGCCGCAAAGAAGCCCGCGTAGCCCACGACCAGTGCGACAAACCCCACGCCCATCGAAGGCAGCGGTTTGAGGCCGATCTGGTCCGCGGCGCGCTTGAAATGCGGGTAGACCAGCCAGATCGCCAGGCTGCCGAAGACCATCAGCGCGATGATCTCGCGCACCAGCTTGAACAGCCAGCCCAGCAGTCCAAAACCTGCCGGTTTTGGCTTCGCGGCCGGTGCGGGTTCGGTCGTCTCTTTGGGTACGGGGGTCTGGTACACAACCCCGCCCGCCGGCGCCGCCTGGATCGCAGCCTCCTGGCTGGCAGGGCTGGTGTAGATCAGCTCGCCGCCGATGCTCGCTTCGGGCCCGATCCGCAGCCCGGGGTCTGCAGGCTCCGGCATCACCGGCGCATTCGGCTGCTTCGGGAAAAACTGGAACGGCATGAATGACCTCGCGCCCGGGGCTTCCACGCTCGCGATCAGGTCGCGCCCCACGCTCCCGTTCAGCTCCAGCGCCGCCGCGCCGACCCTGGCGTCCCGTCCGATCGCTCCGTCGAGAAACACCTGGTAAGCGCCCGCCGCCAGGTCTTTCTCGATCGTAGAGCCTTTCTGGGCCTCGAGGTTGTAGCTGCCGGAATAGACGTTGCTCCCCAGCTTCGCCTCCGGGCCGAGCTCGAGCGACGCCGAGCCGCCGAACAGGCTGCCCGCCACCTCGCCGTTCACCTCGATCGTCTGCGCCATAGAGAAGACGTTCCCGGAGACCTTCCCGTTGACGATCACCCAGCTGCCGAAGGCGATGATGTCGCCGCTGACCTCGCCGTTGACCGTGACCGTGTTGCCGAACGCGATCAGGTTGCCGTTGACGTTCCCGTCGATGACCACGTTCTCCCCGCTGATCACCACGTCGTCGTCGACCGTCTCGCCTGCCGGCAGGCTGCTGCCGCTGACCAGCTCGACCGCCTGCGCGTTCCCGCTCGCCGTGAAAACCATCAGTGCGCAAAGCAGTACTGCTGCGCCGAATTGAAGCAATTGAAACTTATAGTTTGATTTCATTTCACACACTCCTGAATAGATTACGCAGATCGGGGGAAAAAGTTGCTGGACAATATTCCACCCCCTGCTTACCCGTATCTGCCTCGCACTTTCAGCGTCTTAATCATTAGAACACGCGGTTCGCAAGACACCCGAAATGCGGCCGCCCAAAAAATCTGTGCATTGGAGGCAAAAATGAAACGATTAACAAAATATGGTCCCGTCATGATCTCACTGATCGTCAGTTTGGGATTGATGGCAGTTTTTCTGACCCGTGCAAGCGCCGAAGGGGTCGTTGATCTGGGCGTCACGATCAGCGCACCGCAGCATGCCGCCCCCGGCGAGACCTATGCGGCAAACATCAAGTACAGCAACCTGGGCGACACGGCTTCCCCAGACGACACGCAGGTAAGCCTGCTTCTGCCGGACGGCGTGGAGTTTGTCTCCGCGACCGACAGACTGGGCGGCGACCTCCCACCCTCCAGCATCAGCGGCAGCCTGCTGATCTGGCAGGTCGGAGCTTTACCGGCAGGCGACTGCTGCCAGCACATCTTCGCCACCCTGGCAGTTGCGGATGACCGGCCCGAGGGCGAGGAGCTGGTCCTGCAGGCGGAAATCAGCTCAGCGGCGGTGGAAGCTGACGTCACGAACAACATCGCAAGTGCAACCAGCGTGGTTTGCGATATGGCCGGCTCCACCAAGCAGGTGCATGCAGGTCAGGTCAGGCCCGGGGACGTGCTGACTTACACCATCCAGCTGCGGCTGGCGCTGCGCCAGGGCAACACCGTCCAGATGCGCAACGTGACCCTGACCGACACGCTCCCCGCCTTGAACCAGGTGCGGTTCCTGGGATGGGTCGGCCCGCATACCGGTGAAGTGGAAGGCAACCAGCTGCGCTGGCAGGGGACCGTGCAGGCGGGAGAGCCGCTCACGCTCCAATACCGGCTGGGCGTTGAAGGGGATGTTCCGCCAGGCGAGATGATCACCAACACTGCTGAGGTCGCCTCCGGGGGGATCAAGCTGCGGCTGGGGCCGGTCGCCAGTGAAGTGGAACTGCCGCCGCACGCGGTGATGGTCGGCCCGTTCGGACACACCTGGCAGATCCATGAAGGCCTGACGGTGGAAATCCCGGAAGGGGCGGTGCAGGAGACGGCGCGTTTCGAATACCAGCTGATGAACGGTGAGCCCCCAGACGAGCCGCCGGCTGGTTATGTGTACGCGCACCGCTTCTTCGAGCTGAATGCCTACCGTTTTGGGGAGCTGAACGAGTTCGGCGAGACGCTGCGCTTGAAGCTGAAGCTGCAGCCTGAAGAGATCGCCGGGCTGAAGCGCGAGTCCTTGCAGCTGTGGTCCCGGGCTGGCGAGGGCGAGCCCTGGCAGATGATGGGCGAGCCGGAGTGGCTTTCGGAGGATACCGTTGTCTTTTCGACCGTCCACTTCACGCAGTTCGCCCTATTCGGCACAGGTTTGCACCAGATCTATCTCCCTCTGATGGTGCGCTATTAACTGGCATCTGGAAAAGCGAAAAAGCTCTTTATAATGGGACGCGTGGACGAAGCAAAACTTCTCCCTCGGATTCAAGCTCTGGATCGGGAGGCGCTGGCAGAGATGTACGATGCCTACAGCGACAGACTGTATGGGTACGCATTCCGGCTGCTGAACAACAGGCAACTGGCGGAGGATTGCGTCAGCGAGACGTTCACACGCCTGCTTGCCGCCCTGCAGTCGGGGAATGGTCCCCAGTCGAGCCTTCAAGCTTATCTGTACCGCATCGCCCATAACTGGATCACCGACATCTACCGCAGGCAGCCTCTCGAACCTCTGACCGTGGACGAAACAATACCCATGGTTGGAGACAAAATCGAGAGCGAAGTTGAGCTGAGGGCTGCGAACGCCCAGATACTTCAGGCAATGCGCAGGCTGACCCCTGACCAGCGGCAGGTCATCATCTTGAAGTACGTGGAAGATTGGACGAACGAGCAGATTGCTCAGGCTCTGCAGAAACCAGTAGGCGCAGTCAAGAGCCTGCAGCACCGAGGTCTGGAAAGCCTGCGGCGAATGCTGCAGCAAGTTTAGGGAAACGATTATGGATTTGTCTGAGATGAAATTGGATCCCGTATCCGCCCGCAAGTGGGAGGCGTACCGCCAGCCGCCTGAGCGCGAGCCGGAGCAGAGAGACCGGGGCAGGGCTGCTTTCCTGGCGCAGGTGGACGCCATCCCCCAATCCCGGCGAGACGCCGCCCGGGCTGCAAGTTCCGGGAAGCCAGCCTCGAAAGTCTCCTGGTTCCGGATCAAAAGCTTCTCCCCAGCCTGGATGACGGTGGTCTTGCTTTTGGCCCTCGTGCTTGTGCTGGCTGCGGGTGGCGCAGCCGCCTATGCGGCCCAGGACAGCCTGCCCGGCGAGACCCTGTACGGCCTTAAAACGGCGAGCGAAAACCTGCTCATCACCCTGGCGGCCAGCGATGAAACCCGCCTGGACCTGGATCTGGAGCTCGCCGACCGGCGCGTGGGTGAGATCCGCGCCCTCATCCAATCTGGGCGGGCTGCGCCGGCCGGCGTGGTGGACAAGCTGCAGATCAAGCTTCACAGCATGCTCCTGCTGGCGGCAGGGATGGATGATCCGGCGATGAACCAGGCTCTGCTTCAGATCCGACAGCGGACGCTGCTCCAGCAGCAGATGATGCTGGAAGCGCCCGATCAAGCCAATCCGGTTGTTCTGCGAGTGATGAGCATGCTCCAGCAGCAGCTGCAGGTTGCGGAGATGGGCCTGGCAGACCCGGCGGGCTATCGCCAGCAGATGCTGCGCTGGCAGCCTGCGCCGCCCACCCAGGCTCCGCTGAGATCGTCGGACAGCCCGACCGGCGCTTCCACGCCGGGCCAGCCGCAGCCTGCTGGCAAACCCACCGCCGGGAGCCTGCAGGTCACCCCTGCCGGTCTCGGCCCTGGCAAGACCCCCGGCGCCCAGGCCACTGCCCAGCCGGGCGGGTACGCGACCGGAGGCCCCAACAGCACCCAGGCGCCAGACGGGAGCTCGACAGGCCCGGGCCCAAACAACCCGCTGCAGCCGAACGATCCCGGACCATCTGACCCGGGCGGGGACGGAAAGGGCGAGCCAGGGGGGACGGGCGGCGGGGGAGGCAAACACCCGTGATTTAGGCCTGCCGTCCGCAGGGATGGCCTGCCTTCCCTGCGGCTGCTGATTGAGCCGCAGGATGATGGTTTATGGTCTCCTCAGAATGCCCGTGGATGTCGCCGCTAGACTCTGGTGCGGTCAGGTAATGATAGGACAGCGTTCCATACGCTTGCAGCTGGAGCTCTTCGTAACCACCGGATTTGCAGTCGTCCGAGCCAGATGCATCTTGCTCCAGAAACAGGAAGACGCCGTCGTTTATCTCCTGGAGATAGAGATCCCCTGCGCACGGGATTTGCGGCACCGCGAATGTTCCACAAACATTGCCGGGCTTGCAGCCAGATTGAATGGACAGGTTGATCGGCGTCGAAAAGGTGCGGGTTGGGTTAGAAATTTTCCCGCTCCATGTCCCGGAGATGGAATTGGTGGTTGCAGCGATCGGAGCTGACGTGGCGGATGGTTCTGTCGAGGAAGCAGTTCCGGCCTGCGGAGCTAGGACATTGTAGAGCGCCTCCAGCACCCTCTGCTCATCCGCGTGCCGGGTGTAGCGGATGGCATCGCTGACGCCTTCCCCTTTCACCGTTCTCCCCTGGTCGGGTCCCGGCGATGTTTCAACGCTGATCGGGGCGTTGATCCAGGTGTAATATTCGGGGTGGTCCACCGCGATAGCCGCCAGCACGTCGTAGATCCAGATCGCATCCGAGCTTTGCCGTTCAAACTCCTTATTCCACAAGGATGACATCAGGGTGGCGCCGGGCAGGTTCACCTCCCCTACCTTTTTGGCAAAGTCACGGTCGAGCTCCACTTCCGGCACAGGATCCAAGGGGATGATATCCAGCGGAATGCCGCTCGAAAACACCTCGGCTGCTGCCGTCGGGTCCACCCAGATGTTCCACTCCGCCGTGGTGTTGGGCTGGGTTCCGTCTTCGGCTCTGATATTGCCGGGCACTTCCACTGCGCCACCCATCATTACGACTTTCTTGATGAGCTTGATGATCGACGGATCTTTTTTCAACGCCAGCGCCAGGTCGGTTTGCGGACCGGTGACGACGACCACCAGCTCGCCTGGGTATTGTTTAGAAAGGTCGATGACCAGGTCAGCCCCGCTGGTTTCGTTGGACTGCCCGTTGTATTCCGGCAGCGAAATCCCCCAGAAGCTGTCGGCGCCATCCCGCCACGAATTGGGGAAGGCATTGGGGTGGCGGTCGACCGAGCAGTCGCAGCCTGCCGCCACCAGCACATCCATCCACCCCATATAGGCATAAATGGTATCCTCCCATTTCGCCAGCGCACGACCGGGGTGTGACTCGCCGTTGCTGACCACGACACCCATCAGATCCACCCGTGCATCCAGCATCAGGTACATCGCGGCGGCGATATCATCGGGCGCGCCGTCCTGCAGCAGCACCACCGGAATCCGCTGTGCCGTACTTGTAATCGCACCCGCTGGTAGGGTAGTTTGAGCGGGAATGGGCTCGGCGGTGCGGATTGATTTTAAGGACGGATAATTACAGCTTGCCAGGAAAATAATGACCGAGGCGACAGCGATGGTTTTCTTCATTTTGTTTTCCTATTTCCATGGATTCGTGTTGGATGGAGAAGACACGCTTGCCCAAAAGCTTACATTGCTTAATGTTATCACGGGTAGGTTTCAAAGCCGGGGTGCGCCTTCCCCCTGTCCGTCACGGTCCTGAATCCGCCGCGCAGCGAAACCCCCGCATCCCGTGATCCTCCGGCAGCGCTGTGAAGCGGACGGAGGTTCGGATTTCACTTGAAGGATTTAGGAAGCCGCCACCGCGCACCAGCCTGGTTTCGCCTGCCGCCGGGCCCTGCGGGTTCGAATAAGGCGAGATGCTGTAGTATCCCGATTCGTACCAGTCGTTGACCCATTCCCAGACGTTGCCGGCCATATCCTGCGCGCCGTATGGGCTGGCGCCGGCCGGATGGCTGCCCACCCGCATGGTGTCTTCCATGCAGTAATAGCTGATCGGTCCGGTGACGTAAAAGTTGGCCTGCACGCAGTTGGGCGCGGCCTCGCCCCACGGGTAAGCCTGGGCGCTGGGGCCGCGCCCCGCTTTCTCCCACTCGGCTTCGGTCGGAAGCCGCTTTCCAGCCCAGGCGCAGTATTGCCCGGCTTCGTGCCATGCGACGTGGATCACCGGGTAGGCGGCGAAATTCGGGTTGCTGTAGTAATGGTAGCGCAGTTAAGAGCCGTCCGAAGCCGGCGCCGCGCAGATCCCGGCTTCCACGCACCGGGCGTAAAGCGCGTTGGTCAGCTCGTATTTGTCGATTTTATAGGCGTCCAGGGTAACCGTATGGATGGGGAGCTCTTCCACGAAATTCTTCTTACTGAAGGCGCAGGGATGCCCCCCATTGTGTTCCGGGTCGCAGCCCATCTGGAATTCGCCGGCCGGGACCTCCACCATCTCGCCGGTCTCGACGAAACGGAAGACCGTCGGGAAATACAGTACTGCCTCCCCCGTTCCCATTCCTGGGCTGCCTGAGATTGCGAGCATGAACAGGCACATCAGGCACATTCCAGCGCTCGCTTTCTGCTTCATCGCGGTTTCTCGTCCTCCCTGCTTGCATGCAAAAATTGTCTTGCTCGAAACCTTATACTTCTTAATGTTATCATGATTGAAAGAGATGTGAAAGCCTGCCGTCCGCAAGGCCTGTCCTGAGTGTAGCGAAGGAATGGCCTGCCGTCCGTAATGTGGGTTCGAATGAACCAACCCCGCCAGCGGATGGGTTGGCCTGAGATATTCCAGGCTGATCAAGTTGTTCAGCGTGTTCGCAGCGACAGGTCAATGGGTAATTCTCCCTTGGCCGTTGCGGTGCTCTCCTCCTCATGGCTCCCATCCCTCGCTTACCCGGTGATGCGTTCGGGGGTATAATGCGGGTGTTCGGGGTAAAGCCGCAACCTGGATTATGCCCAGGCTTATGATTTGGTCGACCAAAGTAGAACGGAGGCGGGCGTTAGGACTAAGCTGCCGTCAATCCTTTTCGTGCTGCTGTGCTTGAGCACGGTACCCCTGGTCTCCTGCAAGCTTGCGCTGGCGCTGGCGCCGGCTGTGGTTGCGTCAGTGGCGAGCGGCACTCCGGCCTCGACCCAACCACCACCACCAACAACACCAACACCGATGCCCACGCCCACGCCCACGCCTGCGCCGACCCTGCCTCCCGTCGCGGGGCCCGAGCCATCGCTCCGCGTGGCGGCCTTTTACTATCCCTGGTACCGGAACGAGAAGGTGGACCAGAACTGGATCCATTGGGCCGAAGGGGGATTTCAGCCTCCGTTGGACATCGCAAGCGACTTCTACCCGCAGCTGGGACCCTACAGCAGCCTCGATCCGGCGGTAGTCGCCCAGCATTTCGCCTGGCTCCGCGAGGCCGGCGTGGGTGTGATCGTATCATCGTGGTGGGGTCAGCGCTCGAACGAGGACAGAGCCGTGCCGCTTCTTCTGGAGATGGGTGAGCGATACGGCATCAAGGTTGCGTTTCACGTTGAGCCCTACTCCGGGCGCACAGCTGCCACGCTGGTGTCTGACCTCAAATACCTCTACGCGAACTACGGCGAGAGCCCTGCTTTCTTCCGCACGACTGCCTCCAGCCGCTGGAGCCCCGACGACCGACCCAAGGGCCTGATCTTCCTGTGGTCGTCGCGTTTCCCGGACTCCAACGAGGCGGCGGTAGAGCCATCCTATTGGCGAGAGGCCATGGATGCGATCCACGCCCTGCCGGATGGCGGCCTGGTGATCGCCGACGAGACAGTCAGCGAGTGGGTCGACGGCGGGCACTTTGACGGGCTGTACAGCTATGCGGTGCTGGAGCCTGCCGGAAAGGATGCCTACTCATGGGCACGCGCCCTCCCACCGGAGGCCTGGTACGTTCCTGGCGTGAACCCGGGTTTTTCGGCAGTGCGGATTGGGTATGAGGCGGACACGTATGTGCCGCGGCGGGATGGAGCTGCCTACCAGGAGCGCTGGCAGGCCGCCCTGGAGGCGGGCGTGCAGCCGGCCCTGGTGGCGATCACCACGTTCAACGAGTGGCACGAGGGAACCCAGATTGAGCCCGCCTCAGCAGGGGTCAAGACCGGCGGCGGGCATATATACGCCGACTATGGCATGCTGGCGCCCGACGGATACCTGGCTCTCACCCGCCAATGGGTCGACCAATTCGTTGCCAGGATCTGGCCCGAATCACACCTGGTTCGCTTCCGGATGGTGACCAGCTCTGATTGGACCGTGTTTGGCCTGGTAGATGGGGCAACCTGGCTTCGACCCGTCGTGGTGTCGGCCAGCGCAGAGGCGGACTTTGCCGGGCCGTTCGGGGATCGCTTCCAGCTGACCCAGCCGCTGGCGGGCGCGAACGCCGGCAAGACCGTGGAGATGATTGTCGACATCCTTGTCACGGGCGCGGAACAGGGCAAACCGCTCGTGTTCGAGATCGAGCGAGGCCATCTGGGTTCCACAAGAGTGGAGCTCACGAGCTGCCAGGACACCAATCCTGTCGTCGTCGCGACCTTTGTGTGGGATGGAATCGCCCCTGGCGACCGCAATGCACAGCAATTCCAGGTTCCCCTTTCCTCGGTGCTCTGTGGGGCGCCCTGACCTCGCATCCCATTGCTGTGCAGGCATGGATTTTCGGTAAGATGCGCCCGCCCAGCGGGTCGTTCGACCCGACCGACGAGTGGAACTCCCCCGGGTTGGGTTTCTGGCAGCCGGATAAACGCTGGGATAAGGTATCCTTAGATAAGCTAACCGCAGATAATCCCCTGCTTATCGCGATACATACGGCAGCCAGAGATAGTGTAGATGCAACGCTTCATAAGCCCCCATATCAACGACCGGCGTACCCAGGCCCTTATAATCCACGAACCGCGGGCTGCCGTCCAGGTCGGTGGTGACGCCAGCCAGGCCGGGCGCGTCACTTTTCCCGGCGTCGATGGCGGGCGAACCGGGCTGCAGGCGCAGATTGCCGCCGGCTGCATTTTCAAACAGCGGGTCTGCAGAAACCGTGGATAGGGGATCGCAGGTGACATTTGCGGGGCAGCCACCTTTTATAATGCTGAAACTTGCCGACGCGATACCACCATAATTACCAATCTCATTGGTTGCACCGGTGTTTCCCCACAGGATGGTGTTCACCAGTGTGGCGGTGCCGTCTTCAATATCCAATCCTCCAGCGCCATCACCTGCCGCCGAGTTTCCAGAGAAGCTGACGTTGGTCAGCTCGGCGGTGCCGCCGGAATAGTTGATCATCCCCCCTCCCCAATGCGAAGCCGTATTGCCGATAAAGGCCACATTGACCAGCCTGGAAGTGCTGCCATGGTTGACCATCCCCCCTCCATTGCCATCAGGATAAGCACCCAGGGTCGCATTGCCCATGAAGGTGACGCCGGTCAGCGTGGCGATTGTCCCCGCGAACGTGTGCATACCGCCGCCATTATAGGATGCGGTATTCTGGGAAAAGGCAACGCTGGTAAGCTGCAGCTGCCCGCCATCGCTGAACAGCCCGCCGCCTCCTATGGCGTAGTTTTCCTCGAAGATCGCATTGCGGACGGTGACATCGCTCTGATACAGGTACAGTCCCCCGCCCCTCCCCGATTCTCCAGCGTCGGAGCCAGATCCGTCGGCGCTGTCCCTCGCGAATGATGAAGCCGTCCAGCGTCGCTGTCTGGATAATATCGATCCCTTTGACCACGTGGTAGGAATCCAGCAATTCCGCCCCGATGTCCCCGCTGAGTACCGTCAGGTTCACCTGCCAATCCCGCTGCGGCCAATCTCCCCCGGCCGCTGGAAATCCGCCGTAAAGGGACACGCCGTTCTTAAGGGAAAAACTGGCTTCCCGGTTGGCGGTGGAGCTGGGTTTATAGGTGCCGGCTGCCACCCAGATATTGTCGCCTGCCTGGGCAAGTTCCAGGGCTTTCAGCAGGGGACAGGCGTTCGCCCACTGGTCGCACGGTCCGGTCCCCGTGGCGCTGGAGGTGACGTGGCGAACCGTACCCGCAGGTGCTGCCTCGATCAAGGCGGGAGCATGCCCGATAACATTGGAAGCCTGCCCGGTGAAAAATCCGCTGCCCAATAAAAGGCCAACCGATAAGAGGAACCACATAAAGACGTTCATGGTAACCTCCTGCTATCAGATGTGGAAAGAGGAATGTGCTGATTAACATTATTGCTCAATCGAGCCATAAAGTCAAATGAGAAGCGCAGGAAATTTAGGGTTTCCTCAAATCTGGCCGGGCATCGCAAATCTTCTTGACCAGTCCCTGCGTGCTTATTCCGTTTTCGTAAAGCTGCAGCTGCCCGAGGTCTCGAACGCCATATCTTCCCCTCGGATCGTCACGTAGCTCTGCCCGCTGATGTTCGCGTTCGCCAGGATGCAATTCAGCTCGCCTTCCAGGCACGAAAGCCGCGCCCAGTAGCACTCCCCCTGGATCTGATAGGTGCCGGCCTCGATGTCCTTGCCGACCAGGAACATCCCCGGGCTGCTGAACTGGCTCACGGGGGCGCCTGGGGTGGGGGTGACCTCGAAGACCTGCGCGACGATTTTCTCGACCACCACAGTGACGACGATCACCTCGACCGGCGCAGTGACGACGACCACCTCGACCGGCGCAGTGACGACCACCTCACGGGTCACCTCGACCTCATTAATGCGTGTAGCATTAAAGAATTGGGTGACTTTGATTTCCTTCACAGGCAGGTCGGAATCCCTGGCAGCCAGTTGCCCGCCGGCTGGGGTGGCCTGGGAGGTCGCCGCCGCTCCGCCCATGCATGCCAGCGAGGCGCAGAGCAGGAGGAGAAGCAAGAACGCGATCCTGGGTTTAGGGGAGAGGTGCATCAGCTTATCTCCTGGGATCTAGTCCGGTGCCTGTTTGCTGAGGAAATTTCTTAGAGTACTTTCAATTCTTTTTCGGATTATTTGTCCTTATTACCCTTGATTTCTTGATCAAAAAACCGCTTATACTCAGACCGTTTTTCTAGGATGAGGCTCTTCTTCTGCTCGACAAGTTCATCCTGGGTTTTCCCCTCAACTGGAAATAAAGTTCGATTATGCGATTCGTTGCAAAACCGGCAGGCAGCTACAATAAAATCCGGATTGTCTCGTTGTGGATGCCCAACTGGCAGCAAATGGTCCCAAGATAGGTATAACCAATTCGGCCACTGCTTGCCATCCAGTCCGCAGTAGCGGCAAATGAATCCATCACGCTTCAGAATAGGATGCGCGTAACCGCGGAGAGCATCATTAAATCTGGTCATTGGGTACACTCCTCATATACTGTTACATAAGTAGGGCGAGCTTGCCTATTGTAGGGAGGGTTGTCAACCCGCCCCAATTACTGCCGTCCGAAGGGTAGGTCGCCAATCCAACCTACTTCTATTCGGAAAGAGATTTCTTCTGTTAAATTAAAACTAACTCGGTATGTATATAAAGAAATTCCCTGTTGGTCGTAAAGAGAATACTTGAGTTTTAGATCAGCATCCAGAACTATAATCGCACCCGAGACTTTCATACTTTTCCCCAGATGACGTTTAACCCATGTAATATATCTGAGAGTCTGTCCGACAACAGTATCAGATGATTTTCCTTTCTTTAATTCAATTACCAAATATTCTTTATTGTCTCTAGACTTGGCAAGAATATCAATTGTTCCAACATCAGTTGGATACTGTTGGCTTAATAACTCATTTCCTTCCCCATATATGAGCTCGTAATTATTTCCAAAAACCGTTTTATTCCAATTGGTGATCAGAAAATCTTCAAGGTGTTTTTCCATCCCAAATACGACTGGATCAATGATGCCATGTTCCCTAAATTCATATTCAATCTGCTCTTCATTTGCCTCTTCTTTGTTAACAAAAGGACTCGCTCCTGCGATTTCACCAAAAACGCCATCCAATTGCCAAAGACTGATGTTAAATGTGCTGGCAATTTCCAAAAGAACATTATTAATTTTCTTATATTTGTCGCCAAACTTATCATTTCTTTGAAAATCCGGAAAAACCTTTAGCTTCTTAAGCGCTTCTTCAGTTTTTGCGTTCCAAACCCCGTACTTTTGAGGATAAACAACTACAAGAATGGCTGTTATGATTGCTCGTCCAATCCCCTTTACCCAATAACCGCCATCTTCAATAAATCCTGTGTTTAGACGTTTTTCAATGGGTTGTACATCTGTAAGTACATACTTTAGAAATTGCTTGAGCGCATCCATATCGGATGTGACCAGGTTTCCCCGTCTGTGAATCCCCTCCCAATGAAGATTGTTTTTTATAAGTAAAAATGACTTGAAGTCATCTCTTGTGAGATTGTCAATATTTTCCAGACTAAATATCGGTCTGTATCTTTTGGCAACTTGCTTCTCAGATGTATTCCACCAGGCATCTTCACTTGTCTTTTCACGGATGATTTTTTCTATTTGTTCGATCATTTAGTTGTGAACCTTTTTCTTTCATTATTACTTATCTTGCCGTAGAATGTGTCAGCAACTCATCCTATCCGTTTACCATATGCCATACGGATCAATTTTGACGAGTTGTTCGGCAGCCTGATCCTATGCCGGCTCGTATCTGCATCGGCAACCGGTGTCACCTGTGCACTTATTGGGGATTGGGAGGTGGAAAGCGCCTCGTCTATGGTAAGCTTAGTGCGATGAAGTGATCTGCAAGCATCGCAGGTGGAGAAGTCAGGTTCTCCTGCGTAGCAGGAAATGACAACCAGCTTGACGCCTCGCATCTTCATGATCTGGAGGCTTGTGGTGAGAGCCTGGGCAATGTAACGGCGGGGATCTTTGTGCTCGAACGAAGCGACACGAGCCATCTCGTAATATGCTTTTTCGACATCGTCGTTTGGGCGACCGGCGGAAGCAATCACATTATTGAGAATCCTCCAGACCACATCGTAAAAGCCTGGGGAGTGACCGAACTGTTGAGCCAGTTGCGACCTGGCATCATCAAAGTGCTTCTTGGAGATGTCTAGGGGGTTTAAGTAACCAAGCCAGTCTTCTCTTAGAGCTTCAAACTCATTCAGAAGTTTTCCATTACGGATGTATATTGGTTTGCCGCACTTGGGGCAAGCTTTCTTTCGCTTCGGTGCGGGATCAATGATAATATTGCAGCAGGGACAGCGGGCGCTCAATTTTTGTGTCTCCTCGCTCATGTTATGTAAACAGATTGATTATAAAATTCCAAACTACTATCTATACCGAAGATTTTCACTATAATAATTAAATAGGCTTATTATCCTGAATTGATTAAAAAGAAGAACAAATGAGTAGATATTGAAAATGAGCGATTTTATTGCAACCTCAATATTTGGCATAAGGTGGTTGCCACCTAACATACGACTTCGCGAGTGATCCCCATATTAAGTTCTTCAAAAGCCCATATATTTGGGCGGTTCTTACCCTTTCAGATTCAATACGAATAGATATAATTTAGAAATTCTGTAAATATCGATAGTGTAATATCAGAAAAATTGGTGATTTTAAATTGGCCATTCGCCTGGCATGCGGTTTAAAAAAAGTCTAAAACAAATAGCCTATTTCATCATGGCTTCTGCAAGGTTGATCACTTCAATCTATTCTGATATTGCACATTGCATTGGCTAACGTGTAGGTTGCTAAGAATTTAACCAGTTCTCATAAATTGCCAAACTTCCCCTGTTAAAGGATCAAAAATGGCGTCGTCTCTTTTACAGTAATACTCCCGATTCCAAACTTCAAGATCTTTATTAAAAGTAGCAAGCCGCTCTGGGTATGTAAGCACCTCTTGTTGCTTTACACGATTTCCTGATACTATCATGCCAACACCCAATAACCCTGGAGCCGCTACACAGAAAAGTGAAAAAAGAATAAAGGATTCTAAACCATTGATCTCACTTATACTTTGTGTAAATATTAAAGGTAGTACTACTGAAAAAAGTAAGCAAACTCCTAAAAAAGAAAATACCAACCCGAGATAAAAATAAAAGCGGAAAGATGGTTTTCTTGGGGCTTCTGGAGGCGATAGCTCTTTTGCTAGAATTGTAGTAGATTTTGTGCTTCCACTGACGTATGTGCTACCTACTCCTACATTACCTTTTGTGTATACAACAGTTGTTGCTGGCCCCCCATAAATTCCATAGCTTGTTCCGCTCTTATGAACAGATGACACTTTCTCTATCCTATCGTCTTTTTGGCAAATAGGGCAAATGAGTGGCATTTTCCCTCCAGGATTATCTTCTGAATGGCGGAATTATAACCCCAATAAATTATCCATTTCGCGATGTGCCATTATACCTTCAATTGTTTATCCCACTAAATTTCTTGGAAATTGTCAAATAACATTTTTTCTGTAATTGCGAGACTAAAATATCCAAGTTCATTTAACAATTGAAAGACTTGCTTCACAATAGTGTTTACCAATCTGCCAATCTTGACTTTTTACCATGAGTGGTGAGGATATCAGTCAGTAGAGTGTTTCACTGACCCACCATTCCAACTTGACCAACTATTGCCCAACAAAATAATCCTTGTTCCTGCTTTTTAAAAAATCCATTAAGTCGCATTTCCTCACCTCCCAACCACCGCCAAAAACACATCATACTTATACACATCCACCGTCGTCTGGACATGCTCCCCCGAATACCCCCCCAAATTCCCCGCCGCATCCCTCGCCCTCACTCGAAAAAAATACGTGTGGTCTTCCTCCCCCGTAAACTCAGCCGTAAGCTCTGTCGTCCCCATGACCCAATCCGTCCAGGCTCCGCCTCCATCCTTGTACTGCACGTCATAATCCTCAACCCCGCTGGTCGCGTCGTTCCCCTCCCACGAAACCGGGAATGTGAAGCTGGCCTGCTGGGCGCTCAACGGATCGACCGCCGCGGTGGGTGCGGTCGTGTCCACGTCCACGGTCCCGCTGATCACGGTCGCCGTCTGGTCGTAGATATCCCGTGCTCGCAGATAAACCGGCAGGTCGATCCCGTCGCAGCCGGCCTCCCAGCTCCTGGTGATGAACACTCCAGCCGAGAGCCCAATCCATTCGGCCCAGCTCGCTGCCGTCGCTGCTGAGTGCGCCGTCCTTGAGCGTGGCGTCGGAAGTGTCTCCAGAAAACTGCACGGTGAAACTGCTGCTCCTGATCCAGCCCGAAGGCAGGATCAGTGTCCCGGTCAGATGGTTGGCGGGGACGAAGCTGCCGATCTCGGAGCTGCTGAAGTAAGGCAGCTCCGTCCCGTTCCATCCGCCTCCGACCAGCACCTGGGTGTCGTTCAGCCGGGTCGCAAAATGCTCCGTCCGACTGAGGTTCATGCTGGCCGTGAAGCTCCAACTACCCGATTCCGGATGGTAGAGCTCGGCGCTGGCCAGTGCAGCGCTGCCATCGCTCCCGCCGGCCGCCAGCGCCAGACCGTTCCCCAGAACAGTGAGGCTGTGCTGGAATCGAGCGGAATTCATACCCCCGGTCTCGCTCCAGCTGAGCGTCGTCGGATTGTACAGCTCGGCGCTTGCCAGCGCGGCGCTGCCGGAATAGCCTCCTGCCGCCAGCACTCTCCCGTCGTTCAGCAGCGCTGCGCTGTGGCTGATCCGACCGTGGTTCATTTCGCCGGCGGAATACCAGCTGCGCGGCGTTGGGAAATATTCCTCATTTCTTGCCAGGATCGCGTCCGCCCTCTCCCACGCCTCCAATAATGAGAGCATGGCCGTTTTGCAGTAATACTGCTTCGTGAAACCACCTGGCGTAGGTTATCCCGTAAGCCGGGCTCCAGATCCCGGTGGCAGGGTTGTATGTTTCAGCCGAGTGCAGCGGTTCATACTCATAGGATCCGCCGGCGACCACTACCGTCCCGTCGTCGAGCAGCGTCGCAGTATGTTCCTCCCGGGCCGCGCCCATGCTGCCCGTCAGGCTCCAGACCCCGGTCGACGGATTGTAAAGCTCGGCGCTGGTGACTGGCCCCGGATTGCTGCCTCCCGCGGCCAGCACCATCCCGTTTAGCAGCAGCGTGACCGTATGACCGCACCGGGCAGCGTTCATGCTCCCCGTTGGGCTCCATGTGCCGCTGGATGGGTTGTACAGCTCGGCGCTCGCGACGCATGTCGAGCCGTTGGATCCTCCAGTCCGCGAGGACCAGACCATTGTTGAGCAAGATCGCTTCAGGGATTCTCCGGCTGACGTTCATGCTGCCGGTCGGAGTAAAACCAGCCCATTCGGGTACATATTTCGACCCTATAAACTCATTCATCCCCGGAGCCTCCCCCATCCTCGCCTCCCCCCTCGACGGCGCGTACGCCCCCAACCCCAGCACCCCCATCACGATCGCCAACCGGAAAATCTTCATCTGTCCGCCTCCTTCCCTGTCCCTCTGCCTGGATTATACCAGCGCGGTTAGAACTCCGTCAGCACTCATGGTGGGCCTGCCATCCGAAGGGAGGGTCTGCTCCCATAAGTGTTGGCAGCCTACCCACCTTTTGGCGACCTATCTTACGGCTTCCCTTTTTCTGCCGTCTGAAATTGATTGGAATAATCCAATTTCTGGTATTTGAACCCAGACGCTTCTTCATAACCCAGAACAAAAAGAACTTCAACCTCCAACGCCTCGCAGATCTTCTTTACAACGCTCAGCGTGGGATTCCCCAATCCTGCCTCGATCCGTGAAATATTCGCCTGTTTGGTGCCAACTCGCCTTGCCAGCTCGGTCTGGGACCAGCCTTTTTCAATCCGGGCTCTGAGGATGGCATCGCCGAATTCAAATGCCAGCTTGAGATCTTCGCGCGCTTCCTGAAAATCTTTATCTTGCCCGATTTCCTGCTGATAATCATCCCATTTCATCTTCGCATTTTCTCATCAAGTGAAAAGCCTGGATTTAAATTCGCCTCCGATGCGCATACCCTAAGCCTGCCCTCCGCAGGAGGATCGCCACCCCCCCCCTTATTACTCCATGTTTCTCAAGCAGTTTTCGTCCGAGCCGAGGCAACCACAGCAGCGATAAACCACAGTACAGCGGCTCTCACGAGGATATAGGCCAGGAGTTCTACCCCTGTCAGCGCAGGGTCTATGACTGTGAGAGAAGCCACAAGACTTACATGCATAAGCATCACGACAAGCAGGCTTTCAGTACGATCATAGACCCATACCATGATTATTCTATAGGCCGGCAGCCAGGAGAAAAGGCGCACGAGCAAGATAGCAAACGGGAATGCTCCTGAGAAACTGTCGTTTTCCCAAAACATGATGAAATGCCATGCCCCCCATAGAAGGCCTATGATGAGGCCGGTAGCCAGGATGCTTTTCCGGAGCCGCATCTGGGGGGTGGCGAATCCCGTCCAGCCGAGCTCTTCAAAGAACCCGACTATAAGGCCGGAAACGAGATCCCATCAAGATAAGGGATGCCTTATCGTCTGAAATGAGAATGCTGGGGGTGAACTCAGAGGAGAAAAGCATGAGTACGAGGAGTGTTGCAACCGTCGAGAGCGGGGCGGTAAGGAGTGCAACAGCGTACCAGCGAGCGCTTACTCTCCACTTGAGCAAATGGGATAAAAGCTTCCGAAAGCCGTCCATCCCAGAGGTGAGGCCTGTCAGCAGGATACCCGCCACGCTTGGACCGAGAAGCAATGCCATCCCCAGAACTACAGCTTGGTCCTCGGCTACCGGGATGCCGTCGGGTCCGGCTAAAATGAGAACCGCACCCCATGAGATGATAAATGTCAAGGCGAAGAAAACAAGCAGGGAATGCCTCTGGGTGAAATTTATCATGATATTTTCCTTTTAAACTGCATCAAATATTGGCTCATATCACCATGCCGTCTGACCGTCTGGCGGCCTCGCATCCCCATCCGGCTGCCAGAATGCCGTCGCGAGTTCAATAACTGCCAGCGCACTCGCAAACAGCAAAACCTTCATCTGCCCGCCTCCTTTCCTGTCCCACTGCCTGGATTATACCAGCGCGGTGGACAAACCTCCGGCAGCGCTCATGGTGGGCCTGCCGTCCGTAGGGAGGGCCTGCCGTCCGAAGGGATGGCCTGCCGTCCGCAGGGATGGCAGGTTTATCTCTTTGAGCCTGCGGAAGCAATCGTTGAAGCGATTTCAATCGCCCAGGTCCTCTCCCACCTCCCTCCCGCCGAATTAATATCATAAAGTTCCGTTTGTTCATCTGCGTTCATCTGCGTTCATCTGTGGTTCCATTTTCTTTAATTTGTTATACTTCCCCTACAAAACCACCCACCTCATCACCCCCAGGAGTCACCCCATGGACCTAGGAGCATTTTCCGTCAGCCTGGCCGTCAAAGACCTCGCAGCCTCGAAGCTCTTCTACGAAAAGCTCGGCTTCAGCGTGTTTTTCGGCGAGCAGACCCAAAACTGGCTGATCATGAAGAACGGCGAGCACGTCATCGGCCTGTTTCAGGGCATGTTCGAGCACAACCTGCTCACCTTCAACCCCGGCTGGGACAGCAGCGCACAACCGCTGGGCGAATACACCGACGTGCGTGAGCTCCAGCGGGCGCTCAAGGCGCAGGGGCTCGCGCTGCTCGTCGAAACCGACGAAACCACCACCGGCCCGGCCCACTTCATGCTCCTCGACCCCGATGGGAACACCATCCTGGTCGACCAGCACGTCTGAGCATCCGGCCGAGTATCCAAGCAAAATCTGCATCGTCGGAGCGTCCGGCATGCTCAGCCGCGGCATGATCCAGCACGCCCTGGAGCCCGGCTTAAACCACTAAATTGGAGGAACCATGTTCAGAGAAATGCGTCGAAAAAAGCAGGCCCTGCCCGAAGCCGAAGCCGTCGAAATCTTGAGCTCCGCCACCTCGGGCGTTCTGGCGGTCTCGGGTGACGACGGCTACCCCTACGCCGTCCCGCTCAGCCACATCTACCAGGACGGCAAGCTCTACTTCCATTGCGCCCTCGCCGGACACAAGCTCGACGCCATCCGCACGAACCCGAAGGTCTCGTACTGCGTCGTCGCCCAGGACGAGGTCGTGCCCGAAGCGTTCGCCACCCACTACCGCAGCGCGATCGCGTTCGGCACGGTGCGCATCCTCACCCTCGACCAGGAGCGCCTCGCCGCCCTCGAAGCCCTGGTCGCCCGCTTCTCCCCCGACCATATCGAAGCCGGCCGGCGCGAGATCGAAAAAGACTGGGAGGCCGTCTGCGTGCTCGAGCTCAGCATCGCGCACCTGACCGGCAAGCAGGCCAAAGGTCTGAACTAAGCTGGGCCGACTGATGTCATAAAAATGGGGAAACCACGGAGCTGCAGAGTTCGCCGACCTCCTGCGCTTGAACTCCTGAGGTCTAAGCCTGCCCTCCGAAGGGAGGGCTTGCCCTCCCTGCCAGAAAAATCGCTGGATCTGCGTTCTTCTGTGGTTTGAGTTGAATTTGGTCGCCGAACCACCTATACCGCTGTGCCTGGCTCCTCACGACTGGTAAGGATTTAGCCAGTCGTTCAAGCCGTCGCCCAGCAGGTTCCATCCCACGCCGTAAAGCACGATCGCCAGCGTGGTTGGCAGGTAGATCCACCACCAGCTTAAGGGATTGCCCCCGGGTCCGATGATGAATTGCCTGCCCAGGGCGAGCAGTTCGCCCCACTCTGAGCGATCGCTCAGCCCGATGAAGGTGAAACCGGCTTGCAGCAGCACCAGGTAGCCCACATCGCGCGCAGCCAGGATGATCGCCGGTGAGATCGAGTTGGGAATGAGGTGGCGAAAGATCAGCCTCAGATGCCCGGCGCCCTGGGAACGGGATGCCAGCAGGTATTCTTCCTGGCGCACCTGAATCACTGTGCTGTTCATCAAACGAGCGTAAGGCATCCAGCAGAAAACGATAAAGGCGATCATCAGCGGGTCCACCTCGAGCAGGAAGAGCTGCCAGGCGGTGGGCGTCTCCATGTAAACCATGCCGTTAAAGTAGACATACGCGCCTGAGTTGCGCAGCAGCAGCAGGATAAAATGCTGGAAGAATATCACCCCGGCGATCACAGGAAAAGCCAGGAAGGCGTCCGTAAAGCCCATCATCAGGGTATTGGGCCAGCCCCCCAGATAGGCGCTGACCACGCCCAGGATGACGCCGAATGTGCTCGTGATCAGGACCACCAGAAAACCAAAAAGCAGCGCTGAGCGTGCCCCCCACACCAGCGAATACCAGATGTCCAGCTGCCGCCTGTGGTCCGGATCGGGCACGCTGCCAAGCACGAGTCCTTCCCCGGGCTTGAATGGGACATATCGGTTCAGCTCGCCGATGTCTTTATACGTTGAAAATTCGACCTCTGGATCGGGTGGGGCTAGCAGGGGCGCAGCCAGCGCGGTGAGCATAAAACATCCAACGATCCATGCCCCCATCCAGAGCGCGACGTTTTTGCGAAAGCCTGATCGGCGGTTCTTGCTGGTCAGGGTATTTTGTGGATTAAGTTCAGATTTCATCATGGATCATCATCTCACGTGACCGCGGGTCCAGGATTGCGCGTAAAATGTCCAGCACGAACATGATCACCAGCACAAGGAAGACGGAGTAGACGGCGAAAGCCATTGCGACAGGCATATCCAGACCGGCCCTTGTTCCATGCACGATCAGGTCTGCCACGCCTTTTAGATCAAAGATGACCTCGACCATAAAGACGCTGGTCAGGAGCGAGGCTGCCGCCAGGGCGCTGCTGGATAAGGCTGGAGCGAGCACGTTGCGGAAAGCATGCCGCCACAACAGGCGTCTTTCGGGGATGCCGCGCGCCCTGGCAGCCTTCAAGTATTCTTTGTGACGCTCATTGATGATCGTGGTGCGCACGATCCGCCCGAGGGTAGCCCAGTGCATCAGGCTCAACGTGACCACGGGCAGCACCAGGTGGCGGACTGAGTCGAAGAAGATTTCCGGCCGCCGGTTCAGCAGGCTGTCGATCGTCATCAAGCCGGTAAACCGGTGAAAATCGGGAGACAAGACCTCCTGGCTGATCGCGATCCCCAAACGCCCGGGAGGAAACGAATCCAATACCGTGTAAAAAGTGCCGAGCAGGAACAATCCGGTTATGAAAGGCGGCAGGCTGGTGGCAATATAGGCTGTTGTCCGGAAGCGCCTGTCCTGGCGCCCGCCCTGCCTCCAGCCGGCGCGCAAGCCAGACACAATCCCAAGCGGGATGAAAAGCAGCAAGGAATAAAGCGTCAGCTCGATGGTGACTGGATTTTTCTCAATATCGCCTCGAACGCATCGCCCTTCACGGAAGGGCTGTACCCGCCTCCGTGGGTGAAAACGCTGACAATCCAGTAAGCATACTGTATGGGAAAGGGATCTTCCAGGTGGTGGGTCTGGATGATACGATCGGTCACCTGGCGCAGCTGTTCATTAGTCATCTCGGCCGCGTCTTCCTGAACTCGGTGAGGTAAATACAGAAACGCGTGCACTTCCGGCCGCACGGTAGTCAGCAATGCCATCAGCGTCAACGTGACGACCAGCAGCGTGATCGGGAGCAGCAGCAAACGCAGAAGCAGGTAGCGGGCTAGCGGCGGCATGGGCTCTGGCCTCTTAAGCATGCTCCTTACCGTAGCACAGCAAGCCAGCCGGTGGGCATCTGCGACCGGAATGGATGCTGCCAGCCTGGGAAACAGTCATCCGATCATGAATACCTGCCAACCCAATCTGCTTGTTCGAAAGACACAGTGTCTTGACTCTCATAAAATCCTGCATAATCTACTATTTTTAAGCTGCATGAGTTCAACTTGTCCGTCGAAGCTCGCCCAGAAATCCCTTCCGAGCCTGCCCTCCGCAATATGGACCGACTTCGCAAGCTTGCCTGCGAATGCGATTGCTTCAGCATCAGCTGCCCTCTCCCCCGGGAGAGGGGCAGGGGTGAGGGCTCCTACCTCACAGCCAGCCCCAGGTAGTACGGCCAGACGATCAGCCCCAGCAGCGCCTCCCACCACAGCAGCTTCGCAAACGCGATCGTGAACAGCCAGCCGATGAACCAGAAAATGCCCGCCCCCGTGTCGACCTTGATCACCTGTCTTTTCTCCATTTCGCCTCCTGATCGAATTCTATCGCTTCTCTGCTCCTCCGGGAGCGTAAAAAGCTGTAAAATTAACTTCCCTGCTGGCTTCTCTCGCCCAACCTGGATCCCGCCGAAAGGAATTTGCCATGGAACCGGCTGAACATTGGAACCGAATTTACGCGTCCTGCCCCGCCGAACAGCTGGGCTGGTATGAAGCCGTCCCATCCCCTTCGCTCCGCCTGCTGGACCGCTGCAGCCTGTCCCTCGCCGACCCGATCCTCGACCTCGGGGCAGGCGTCTCGTCCTTCGTCGACTGTCTGCTCGAGCGCGGTTTCCATCATATATACGCAGCCGACATCAGTCCGGTCGCGCTCGAGCAGCTTAAAAACCGGCTGGGAGCGGAGAAATCCGCCCGGGTGACCTGGATCGTCGACGACGCGGCTCATCCTGTCTGGCTCGCACAGCTCAAGAATATCGGCCTCTGACACGACCGCGCCCTGCTCCATTTTCTGATCCTCGAGCCGGACCACCAGGCTTACCGCCGCCTCCTGAGCGGCGCCCTCCGCCCGGGCGGTTACGTCCTGATCGCCGCGTTCGCTCCGAGCGGCGCGAGCATGTGCAGCGGGCTGGAGGTGCGCAGGTACGCCCCCGAGGACCTGTCCGATTTTCTTGGATCCGGTTTCGTGCTGATCGACTCGTTCGAACACCTATACACCATGCCGTCAGGAGGCTTGCGCCCGTTCACGGTTGCGCTCTTCCAGGAGCATGCAGGGGGGACTGGCTCTCCTGCTTAATCCGGACCGCCCGGTTTGCTGGCCGGGCGGTATGGTAGGTATCGTCTGCGAGCAGAGAGCTTAAGCCTCCTGTGATGATTTAGGGAAAGCCGGATTGGCAACCCAGATTCCTCGCAGGGTATAGCTCTTGAATTGCCATTGTCGTGCCTCAGGCCAGCTTTTCTTCCAACAGGGTGATCACGCTGTTCAGCAGCGTCAGGCTGATGCTGGCGGCTGAGCTCGCCTGCAAACTAGAAGCCTCGTCCGGCGTCCCGGTTTCGCCGCCCGGCATGCTGCCTCCCGTCGGCGCCTGGCCCGGCTCACCCATCGGCATCTCGCCTGCAGGCAACCCGCCCTCGCCCGGGGTTTGGCCGTTTATCGCAGGCAGAGCTGCCGCCTGGCTGGAAGAAGCTTCCTCGTCTGTGGCGGTGTCCGACGCGGACCCCGCCGAAACCGCGAAGCTCGCACCCGCGTCCAGCTCCATCCTCGCGATCGCCTCGAGCTGGTCAGCGCTCATGCCCTCCTGGATCTGGCGGGTCAGCCCCTCGATTTCGATCGTCGCAGCCGTGCTGCTGCCGACCAGGCTGCGCATCCCCTTCCACAGGAACAGCAGTTCGTCGGCCTGTTGCGCCTCGATCGCGGGACCGGTCTGCTCCAGCTCCAGGGTCGCGAGCGCGAGCCGGGTCGCCTCGGCTGCAGCTTCCAAAGCTTGCTGCTGCGCTGCCCCCTGCTGCCGGGCGAATCCGAAATTAATAGCCAGTCCGCACGCGGCCAGGACGACCGCTGTGAATAAAAGTGGGGAGATCAGTTTTTTCTTCATGTCCTCATGATAGCCTCGAGCTGTTAGGAGATCGTGAAGAATTGATTTAGGGAATATAGGGATTATCCGCTGTGTTCAAATTGAAAGCTGTTTTGGGAGTAAAATGAAACCCCAACGAAACAGGTATCTGCAGCGCTGTTTCGAATCCGAAAATTTGAAAACAGCATCAATCTCAAGGTTCCTTGGAGACAAGGCCATGGCTTACCTGCAAGAAATTACGTCGAATAAAAACAACCCGCAGCAGCTGGAAACGCTTTTCCAGTCCGCCCGGGCGAAACATGAAATCCAGCAATTCTCGACCGCCTTGAACGAATGCTTCACAGCCGATCCGGATAACATCTTGCTTCAGGCATGGCGTTACCGCCTGCTGAGCGCTCCACAAGAATCTGAAATCCTGGCAGGAACCAACCCGAATTGGAAGCTGGCAATTCCGCTTGCGATCGCGAACGGGCTGCTCTTTTGGGCTTTATCGGACCCGAAGCTGGCTTTTCCGAGCGAGATACCATTTCTGGCTTTGCTGGCAGCCCCCATTACTGCAATGTTCGTGATCTGGTTCCTGTACCTCAGCTCCCGCAGCAATACCACCCGCACCCTGAAAGTAAGCATCGGCCTGGCGGTAATTGTTGCAGCTGCCTTTTTGCTGAACCATTTCGTGGCAGTTTCAAATACGCAGGACTATCAGGTTTTGCTGATCCCGCACCTGGCCTTGTTAGCCTGGGCTGGGATCGGCGTGGCGTTGGTTGGGCTGGCTACCGGTGCAGATAACAGCTTTGCCTTCCTGGTGAAATCCATCGAGGTTTGCGTCGTCGCAGGCGTATACCTGATCGCCGGCCTGGCCCTGGGAGGCATCACGCTGGGCATGTTCGCCGCCCTGAGCGTCAGCCTACCCGAAGTCCTGATCCGGATGATCGCCGCTGGAGGAGCGGGCCTGATCCCGGTCATCGCCGTGGCGACGATCTACAACCCCTTGCTGGAACCGAAAGACCAGGATTTCAAGCAGAGCATGAGCAAGTTCATTGGGACCATGATGCGCCTGCTGCTGCCGCTCACACTCGCAGTCCTGGTGGTGTACATCTTCGTCATCCCCTTCAACTTCCTGCAGCCCTTCCAGAACCGCGATGTGCTGATCATCTATAACGCCATGCTGTTTGCGATCATGGGGCTGATCGTAGGGGCGACACCCATCGAAATGCGGGATACCTCGCCAAAACTGGGAACTGCATTGAGGATCGGGATCTTAGCAGTGGCTGTCCTGGCGGCGCTTGTCAGCCTGTATGCGCTGTCGGCTATCCTCTACCGGACGGCCGCGGATGCAGTCACGATCAATCGTCTGACCATGATCGGTTGGAATATCATCAACATAACCTTGCTGGTGATGATGATCGTCCGACTGTTGATGAATCACCCCCTGCCCTGGAACGAGCGCATCAAAACCGTGTACCGGCTGGGGGCCGCAGCTTACGTCGGTTGGACCCTGTTCGTGATCGTTGTGATGCCTTTCCTGTTCCGTTAAACCCAAAACCGCCCGATCAACTTTCCGGGCGGTTCTGGCGCATTCATTTCGACTTGCGCGGCGAGCTCTTGCGCAGGGTGGGCGGCGGCGGATCGTTGTACCAGCTCCGTCCTTCCGGGCGCTTCTCTCTCGGCCTGGCAGGGGATACCTTGATCGTCTTGCCCTTGATCTCGGTCCCATTCAGCCGCTCGATCGCTCGTTCCGCATCTTGCTGGCTGCCCATCTCGACGAACGCAAACGTCTTCGGGACGGCGGCGCACTCGACGGTGATCACCTCAACCCCCGAGACGCTCCCGCTCTGCGAGAACAGGCTGCTCAGATCCTCTTCGGTCGTCCTTTTGGATAAATTTCCGACGAACAGCTTCGTTTCCAAGATGACCTCTTTCTACTGCCGATTTTCTTCAATCCATGGAGCTGAATATTCCATGGAATTGAGGAACCCCTGGAAGTAAATGGGATTGCTTTCATATATATTGTACCAAACCAAGGTTAAACAGAGATGATTCTTTGCGTTTTGACGTTCAGTGCGGATAAATCGTTAAACATCCGCTTTGCCCAGCAGCATCCAGATGTAATACGCGCCCGATAGCAGCAGCATCAAGATTGCGATCCCTAATCCGACGAGCTTGATCCGCTGCTGTGCAGGCGTGAGGTCTGCGAAACGCTCCCGCTCTTGCCATTTGTCGCGGTTTTTCAGCCCCACCACGAAAAAGACCAGCCCCATCACCAAAAAGCCGTAATAGCCCGGGTTATTCAACGCCAGGCTCACCGCCAGCCCGACCACAATCCAGATCAGCCCGACCACGAACCAGGCCCGATAGTCTGGCTTGAACTTTTCGCCCCGCCGAATCTTCAGCACCAGCAGCGCCAGCGCGATCACCAGCAGCAGCCCGGTGAGCACCGCGATCATCAGATAAAAGCCTTCAGCCATCGAATTCACCTCGCCTCTCACTTTCTTAAATTGAGGATACCACGAAACCAACCGCCTACCTGGTTCTAACTTCACCCTCCCCAGGCTGATTTTTCTACCCATCCCCTGTATATAAAAAAACGAAATTGAAGGCGTCAAAGAAATCAAAGAATTCGATGAATAAACTTAGATTCCTTCGATTCCTTGGATATCTTCGTGTTTCAATCTTTAAGTCAAACTTCCTCGAGCTCCTCCAGCCCCGCCCCCTCTTCCACCAGCCTCCTGAACAGCCCGCCAAAGCGCGCCGCGTTCGCCCCATCCACCACCACGTGGTCGAAGCTCAGGGTCGCGTCCAGGACCTCGCGCAGCTCGATCCGATCCCCAACCGCCCAGGGTTTTTTGGCGATCCCGCCCAGCGTCACGCTCAGCGGGAACACTGCCATCGGAAGCCCCCAGCCCCCGCCCTCGCCGAACATCCCCACCGCGGTCACCAGCACCGGCGCCAGGTAGCCGCGCATCAGCTGCGGCCGGCGCATTACGATTTCGTAGAAGCCTACCCGCAGGAAGCCCGGCAGCCGCAGGAAAGTCCGCATGAACCCGGCCTCCTGGCTCTTCGCCGGCTGGCGCTGGACCGCGCGAATCTCCTCGTGGATCTGGCGCAGCGTCCGGCGGTTGGCGCCTCGAATGATGTGCGGCATCGCGAATTTGCCCTCCTGAGACTCCGCCTCGACCATCGTGTTGATGTTCACGTCGTCGAAGACGATCAGCCTGCCGCGCCAGTCCCGGAAGGCGGTCAGCTCCTTGTGCACTTCGAGCGCACGCCCCAGGCAGTAGACGATAAAAGCGGTGAAGGAGATCGATTCGCCGGACCGGGCTTTGTGCTCCCGGATCAGCCGCCTGGGCTCGGTCACGTCGACCTCCAGCAGGGCGTGGAAGAAATTCCTCCGGCCGGACATCCTGCCGTTGTCCAGCGAAAACCGCCGCATCACCGGGATTTTGTGAACCGAGTAAGTGTCGTGGAATTCTGGCTCCATAATTAACCTCGAAAAATAGATAACGCGAAGGGCGCCATTTAAAATTGTGATCTTTAAAGACGATGCGCTTTCGCAATTCTATCAAGATATTTTAAGAAATACTTCGTGACCTTTGTGTTCTTGGTGTTCTTTGTGTTGAGATCTATTAAAATTGGATGGATGCGGATGAATGCATACAAAAAATCCCCCGATTCCCTGATGTTTTAAAACTTTGATCAAGGTCAGGCCCGGATCCCCAGTCCGGGCCTGCTGTGGGCCTAATGGAAGACCGCCGGCATCCAGTACAGGTAGCTCGTGCTCACCTGGAGAGTCCAGGCGCCAAGCGTCCTCAGGTTGCCGGCTGGATCGCGGGCTTCGATCGACAGGCTGTAAACCCCGGTCTTGGAGATCTCGGGCATGAAGCTCCATGCGCCGGCTTCCACCGGTATAACAATCCGCTGCGTCCCGCCTGCCTCCGAGCTCATCCGCACCGCGAGCTCGACCTGCCCGCTGCCGTCCTCTGCCGTGCCAGCCAGGATCGGGGTCGGCTGGGCGGTGTAAGCGCCAAGCGGTATGGTCGAGACCTGCGTGCTGACCGTCACGCTCGGGGGGACGGTGTCAAACCAGAATGCCCTCTCCAGCGGCTCGTCGGAGCGGTTGCCGGCTGCGTCCAGCCCGAACAGCGAAAGCGTCTGCGAGGCGTAGTCCACACCCTGCGGGATGGGAAGGCTGGTGCTCCAGGTGCCGGTCAGGATGCTGTTCGCGTTCAGCTCGACCTCCCGGCAGCTCAAATCGGCGGTGGGGCGGTCCAGCTGCCTGCCTTTGAGGTAGACGATCGGGCTCAGGCACAGCTCCACACTTTTGACCATCGAGTTGTCCTGGATCCCGCCGCTCAGGGTCGTCTGGGCCGGGCCGAGCACGTCTTGAGTCAGCGCAGACTCGCTGTCTGGATCCAGGGTCACGGTCGGCGGGATCGCGTCGATCATCAGCACCCGCCAGAAGCTCCATTCGCTGGTGTAATCGAAGGGGTTCATTGCCCGGGCGCGGGCGAAATAGCGCGTCCCGTCTGGCGAGCCTGGCAGGCTGACTTCGCAAGACCAGCGCCCGCTCTTCGGCCCGTCCACGCTGCAGCTCGTGTCCGCGGTGTCGCCGTTCGGGTCCAGGACCTGGACGGTCACCTCAGACACGCCGCTGGGGTCATAGGCGCTGCCTTCGAGCGTATTCAACCCGCCGCGCAGCAAGATCGGCGGCGCGGCTTCCACCCGTCCTGCGACCCTCGCAGGAACGGCGGAGAGGGCAACCTGTCTCGCTGCCTGCAGCCCGCTGGACGGCTCGTCCTGCCGCGAAGTGATCCTCACATCCTGCGGTGGGTCGATCACCAGCGGGTGCTCGATCGTGAAGTGGTTGAAGACGCTTTCCTCTGTGAGCGTTGCCACCAGGTCGGCTTCGATCCCGGCGCTGTCCGCCAGGTCGTGCAGTGCCTGGCAGGCATCCGGGCTGCCGGGGTTCTGCCGCCGGCAGAGCTCGTACTGCAGCTGGGTTTCGTTGTAGCTGACGATCCCCTGGAAATCTGCTGAGCCCCTGGAGCCCGGTGTGATCGGTCCCAGGTCGATTTCCTGGGTGTAGCCTTGCGTCCCGTCGGCTTTGGTGATCGGCGTGCCTCCCGGCAGGACCATGGAGCCTGTTGTGGTGATCCGCAGGGTCAGCCGGCCCTCTGGCCTCGCCGCGCCGCCCAGGTTGAAGTAGTAAATTGTGTAGTTGACGAGCCGCCCGTCCCCGACCAGCTGTGCCGATCTGCCGGCTTGCAGGAGCTGCGCCAGGTAGGTGCCGTACCATCGGCTGTTGCTGAAAATGCCGCGCGGGTTTGCTCGCAGGACGCCGCGCACGTCCACGTCCAGGAAGCGGCTCCGGTTGGGAGATTGTCCCAGTCCAAGGTTATCCCAGTGGAATGCGTTTCTCATCACAAGATTGTGCTGGTCCGGCAGCATGAGCAGCAGCCTGCTCAGGATCGGGCTGTCGTGCGGGTTGATCACCGGGTGCACCGTCCACAGGCGCAGGGCCTGTTCCTGGCTACCGAACGCGATTACGTCCAGCGGCGTGCTCGCCGGGTCGGCGATCCCCAGCAGGCTGAAAGGCAGGTACAGGTCGGTCAGTGAAGCGGGGGCGTTCGTCGTGAACCGGAAAGTTTCCGGCGGCAGCCCGCCCGGCAGGGCGTCTGCCCATGCGCTGCCGTTCCAGCGCAGCATCCGGGCGGTCTGCGAGTCGCTGACCCATACCAGGGTGTCGGCGCTGAAGGGCAGCGTCAGCGTGTCGCCGAGGGTGGCTGCGTAGGGGTTCAGAGCCTGGTTCGTCCCTCCGCCAGAGCCGGTCTTCAGGTAGACGAACATGTCGCCTTCCGAATCCCAGTTCGCGCCGACCCAGGCTATCCGCAGCGCAGCCGCATCCCAGCTCAGGTAGAACTTCTGCGAGCTGTTCAGCGAGAGCCCGAGCGGGACGGTCTCGGAGAGGATCCGGTTGAACCCGATCTGCGACTCGCCGCTGTCCATCCAGCCGTGGTAGACGCTGCCCGGCGTCGAGCCGTCCGGGTTGAGCGGCATCGCGATCAAGTCGGGAGTCAGCGGGCTGTCCACATAGAATGGTCCGAGCTTGTTCCAGCTCAGGTTGCCGTGCGCGTCCTCGGCGGCGACATAGGCGTAGTACATCCGGGCTTCTTCGGTGTGCTGGCTGACCTGCAGCGGTCCCTCGGGGCCGACCAGGGTCAGGTCTCCAGGCTCGGGCGGGTCGTCCTGGCTCAGCCCGGCGTAGTAGCCGCGCAGCCCGCTGCCGTCCGAGGCGGGCGTCCAGGTGATCTGCAGGCTCGAGTTCGGCGAGTTGTAGATCGTCTGCCCCGGCAGGACCGGCGTGAGCGCGCCGCTGGAGTTGATATAGGACACCGTCATCGTGATCGCTGTCGGTGGGACGACGTCTACAGTCACCTCTCGGGCAGCTTGCACGCTGTGTCCGCCCAGGTCGGTCGCCTGGACGAGCACAGGAGTAGTTACTCCATCCGGGCGTCCGTCCAGCCTCCAGGGGAAGCTCCAACGCTCGCCTTCAACCGAGGCTGGTTTCCAGGTTTCGCTCTGGCTTTGCAGCGGTCCGGCGATGGGACCCGGCAATCCGGAACCGTCCTGCAGCGCCACCTGCACATCGCGGATCCCCGCCAGGTCGCTGACCGGCCCGCCCAGCTCCACACCCCAGTTCGAGATCCTGTGGGTGGTGGTGAGCACGGTCGGGCTGACGTCCACCGCCGGGGGCAGCGTGTCCAGGTAGACCGTCGTGGTGTAGAGCTCGGTCTGGACATGGCCCGCCCAATCGCTGGCGGCAGAAAGCAGGACGTGCGCACCGTCGGGCAGGTCCGGGGCAGGGGTCCAGGTCGTTGCGCCCAGGTAGCCGGTCACGGAGTTGTCCGGGAAGGTGAAGGAGGTCAGGCTCGCTCCGTCCAATGTGATGAGTATTTCTTTCAGGCCGTCGAAGGCTTCGGCGCGCACGGTCAGGTCGACCGGCTCGAAGCTGGTCAGCACGCTGCGGTCGACCGGATCGACCAGGGCTGAGATGGGCAGCATGCTCACCTCAGTCTCGGTCGGCGGCTCTGCAGAGTCAGGATCTGCCGATGTCGCCTTACTTTCAGGCGCGAGCGTTATATCCAGGATGGCAGTCGGCTCCGGGGTCGCTGAAATTGAACAATGTCGCTGTGACGATCGGCGTTACGGTAATTTCCAGCGTTTCGATGATTTCAGGCGTCGCTGAGACTTCAAGCAGCGCCGGCGCTGGAAGCTCGACCGGGACGTCCACTGCGGCGGGCGCTTCGGCGGAGACCGGGGCCGGAGGTGTGGACTGGACACCCGGCGTCTCGGTAAGCTCGAGTGTGGGTTGATCCTCCACCGTCGCCTCGAGACCTGGTGTTTCGATGGCATCCGGTGTGGCTGAGACCTCCGGCACGGCTGTCACTTCTGCAGCTGCGCTGTCAGGTGTGGGAGTCGCCTCTGGCGGTGCTGATGCCTCCGGCGCCCTGGTTACGATCGAAGCTTCCGGTTCTGAAGACGCCGTGATGGAGGCAGTGGAACAGCGCCCGTAGATATCGCAGGCCTGGAGCTGGTACGGCTTCTTCGACGTGTGCACCGAGCAGCTGGATTGAATCCTGTACATCCGGGTGTTGTCCATGATCGTCGTTCTGTACCAGTCGTTGACCATGGCATAGGTGGTGATGTCTTCCTGCAGCGTCGTGCATGGGCACTTGTAGCCGGTCGTGCTCAGGTTTAGATCGGTTGAGCTGCAGGTGACCTGCGTGGTGACTCCCGTATCTACAGCCTGGATCGAGACGCGCGGCGCCAGCATGTCGATTTCGCCCTGCCAGGCCGTCCAGGAGGCGGACTTATCGTCCCGGTTGCCCCATTTGTCCACTCCGCGCAGGTCGATCTCGTACAGGCCTTCGAGCCCATCCGGAAGCGGATAGGTCCAGGGAGAGGTCTGCGGCGGATGGGTCGCTCACCGCAGTCGCTTCCCAGACCCTGTTTCCCAAGGCATAGAGATTTGCCGCTTCTTGACGGGTGAAGCCGCGCGAGAAGAGCATGACCTCGTCGACGCTGCCGTCGAAGCCGTTTACCCCCGCCGTGCTGTTCCCCAGCGTCAGCAGGCTGGTGCTGGTGTCCAGGGGTCCCATCCCGACCGACTTTGCAAATCCAGCCTGGACGCCGTCGACATAAATGGACAGGGTGTAGCCGTCCCAGACGCCGACGACGTGATGCCAAGATCCATCGGCCAGCGTAAGGTTGCTGCTGGCTTCGAAGGTCAGGCCGCTGCCGTCTGTCACGCTGAAAGTCAGTCCGCCCGCGGTTTTCCAGTACAGCCCCGCGGCGTGATCGAGGCTCAGCAGGGTGGTGTTCTGCAGCGGGGCGCCTTTGGCTTTGAACCACAGCGCCGCGGTCAGGGAGCTGGTGAAGGGAGTTTTCAAGGGCTCGCGCCATTTGATGTAAGCTAGTGCGCTTGAAAATTGAACGGCTTCGTCGACTTTCCCGGTGACGAAGCCTGCGCTGGGTGCGTGACCTACGTCGCTGGTTCCAGTCTGGTTGAACCCGGAAGCATCCATGTAGCTGAGCTGACCGGAATTGCTCTTCCCGTTCAGGTGCATGACCAGCGCGGCGTCTCGCACCACTTCGGCCTGTTCCACCGGGACGAGCGCGACGTTCATGTCGGAAACCGTGCTCGTGTCGCTGACCAGCCCGCCCAGGGTGATCGGTGTGGTGATGACCGCAGTGGAGCTGATCGGGTTTGTCAGCGATGCGTCGGGTGGGTTGTTGTCCATCAACCCTTGAATGGGTTCCGTGATAATAATGGAGTTGCCGACGTTATCCGTTGTGCGCAGGCTGAGCGTGTATGAACCGCTGGGGTTCGGCACAGGGTCGAGGTCGACCACGTTCAGCGGGAATTGGTAATCCAGAACCCAGGTGCGAGCCGCGTAATCCAGATTGGCGGACTGCCAACCACCGAATGGCAGGTCAGGTCCGCCGTCGAGCATCACTTCGACCGATGCGAAACCGCTTTCTCCATCATGCACCGATCCGCTCAAGGGAAAATACCAGTCCTGCATGTTGAAAAACCGGACGTAGCTCGGGTTCCAGCTCGGGCTGGTCCAGCTGATCGTTGGCGGATCTTTATCTATCTTGAGGTAGAGCTGGGAGGACAGCCCGGCACGTCCGACCGCGTCGATCGCCCGCTGCGAGCAGGGTGTGCCCGCCTGAGGAGAGGCTGCGCATGTCCCAGGTGTACGCCCAGCTCTCCGCTCCGACGGCGTCCTGGAAGGCGCCGCCGTCCACGGAGACCTGCACCTTGCGAATGAAGGAGGTCGGGTCGTGGGCGTTGCCCCCGATGACCAGGAAGCCGCCGCCCTTGTGGTAGGTACCGTTCGCCGGCGAAATGATGCTCGCGCTGGGTGAGTCGGCGTCGACCGTCAAGGTGATCGGCTGGCTGGCTGTAAGCTGGCAGCTCGAATCTGGCTGAGAAACCCGGGTGGTGTTCGGCCGCGAGAGCGATGCGATCTCGCCGCTTGAAACGGCACGGTCGTAAATATAGAGCTCATCCATGCTGCCCAGGTAGTTGTAGTAGTACATGCCGACGGGGTTGCCCTGGACCATGATGGCGCCCAGGGTCAGTGCAGAGCTGCTGGGACCTAAATAAATCAGATTGGTCGTGTTAATCCCCGGCGCCTCGATCCCGTCGACGTACATCTTCAGGGTCGTGCCGTCTGATACCGCGGTGAGGTTGTACCAGGTGCCTGGGACCAGTGTTTTTTGATACTTAAACTGCATCAGCTCGTTGTTGAAGCTGATCCAATAGCCTCCGGAACCGTTTGGATAGAGGTACAGGTTGTATCCATGGGTCGAGTCCGCCTGCATGTCGGTTTTTCCAAAGATGTAGAATTTATCTGTTCGGCTCGAGGCGGCCGGCTTGACCCAGACCGACAGGCTGAAGGGATGCGAGCCGGAGAAATTCAGGTTGGTCGCGGACTGGTTAAAAATCAGGCGCTGGTTGTTGCTGCTGAATGCGATCCCCCTGCTTTTGTATCCGGCGTCGACGCTCGCCGGGCAGCCGTACTGCGTGGTGCAGGTGGCGTCATAGTAGCCGAGGGTCGACTGGTTGAAGAAGGTCTTCGATCCGCTGGCTTCGTCGAAGGGCAGGTATACCAGGGGCATTTCGAGCGCCGCGCAGACCGTGCCGGTGATCGTCAAATGCGATGTCGGCAGGCTCGCGGCAGACTGGATCAGGCTGGATCGAACGAAAGCGCTCTTTCCCAGGGCTTCAAAGGCCTGCTGGGATGGCACGCTGGAGACCAAGCCCGACGGCAGCTGAGTGGTGACGGTGCCTTTGATCGGCGTGTCGGTGCTGTTCTGGACGGTGACTGTCAGCGGGGAAGTGGCTCCCGGGCTCAGATAGCCTGAGATGCCGGCCTGAAGCTGCAAGCTCAGCGGGATGGTGTTCCAGGCGTTCGGGTTGAAGGGATACAGGACGGGGTCTAATTTATGCAGCATATATTCGGCCTTGTCGTCCATGCCGTCGCGGTCGGTGTCAGCCGCCAGCGGGCTGCTGTGAACCAGCGTGGATTTGCCCGAGGCGTAGGTAAAGTTGTAGCCGGTCACTTCATCAAAGTCATTGCGGCCGTCGCCGTCGGTGTCGACAAGCGCCGGATCAGTGCCCCAGCGGAGTTCCTGGTCGTCGCGCAGCCCGTCGCCATCGGTATCTGAGGTCACGGCATTGAAGGCAAAACCGCCGTCCTCGGGGGAGGTCGCGGCCATCTCTATTTCCCAGCCGTCGGAGAGCGTGTCTCCGTCGCTGTCCCAATTCCTGTCGTCCGGGTCGCTGCCGTGGAATACTGTGGATAGCAGGCCGTCATTGTCCCAGTCATGCGGGTTGTAATTCGCATGCAACAGGCTGGCGCTCCAATTCCAGTCGAAGAAGCTGTCCACGCTGGCGGGCAGCACGTCAAAATACAGCGTTGAATCCTCTTCTTCGACGCTGCCGCTGTGAGTTTTGTCGCTGCAGAAGAGCCGCAAAATGCAGCGGTAGACATGGATCTTGTAGTCAAATTCCGTTTCGTAGGTGAACGACTTGTTCAGTCCGGCCTCTGTGAAGCTGATCGTGTCCAGCTGGCCGGTGAGATTCCCATGGGCCCGGTACATGTCCTGTGTATAAAGGGTGTTCGATGAGTCGTAGCCTCGGAAACGATGATCGTATTCTTTGTTGTGCCAGTCCGAATTCTGGTCGATCGCGCTCTTGTTCCCGTCAACATCAATAGAAGCCCTGGTTCCGTAAAGATCGTAATCGACATCGTTGTACACGGATATCTGGCGTGAGGTCTGATAGTCCTCCTGGGTGGCGACGACGTCCATCGGGAACGATATGTTGACTCCGTTGCCCACCGAAATGCCGTTCTCGTGCAAAAAGCCGAACAGCGTTTCTCCAACCGTAGGAGCCAGGCTGGCCATCGGATCCACGTCGTAGAAAATCTCGGTCAGCGCCTCGATCAGCATCTCGGTGAAGTTGATCCCCAAGAATTCGGACAGGATGGTGTTGATCAGGTTGTAGATCGCCACGATCAGCGTGCCGATATAGGGGATAAAGCTGATGATCGCGAAGATGATCACGACGATGATCGAAGCGATCAGGTTAGCGACCATCAAGCCGACCATCACGCCGTCGATATCCTGGCCCGTCACCAGCATATAAATGAAAATGCCGATCTGCGCCAGCACCAGCAGCGTGGTGACGATCACCATCCCCCAGAACCCGAACTCCGTGGATTTCGAGCCGTTGACCTCGCCGAAGACGTTGTGGTGCTTGTGGTTGCCGCTGGCAGCCTTATAGATCCCAAAACCGACAAAGCCGGCGGTTATAGATACAATGAAGAGCTTTCCCCAGGTGCTTTCGTCCAGCTTCTCATGGATCGGCGGAATGTGGGTGATGATCCAGGCGAGCGCCAGGATGCCTTCCGTCAGCATGCTGCCCCAGGGGACGGCATGGTAGGAGAAGATCCCCCTGAATTTGATCACGTCCCCCGCTTTGCCTGTGACCCGGTTGTAGAGGTTGGAAAAGAACACTTTTAGCTGGACAACCGACTCTAATGTGAAGTGAGCCAGCTGCGATTCAAAGAAACATTCCAGCGCGATCTTGATCGGTTCCCAGACGATGTCCCAGGTTTCCAGGAACTCGGTCATCGCCTCGTCGGTCTCCTCGAACGGGGATTCGAGCTTTTCCGCGCCCTCTTCGACCACGCTGAAGTAGCCCTGGTAGATGTTGGCATAATATTCTTCCAGGAACATAAGCCCGCCTTCCGCGACGGCCGGGTCGGGATCGATCATCTCGGGCGGGTAGATGCTGCGCATCCCTTCAAGGTATTGATCCAGCGGTGCGTCCCGCCACTCTCCGTCCTGGAAGATGAAGGGCGCCCAGCTGACCGCGGTCGCGGTAAAGATTTCAACGGCTCCCAGGCTGCTTCCTGCCGGGACGCTGCTGGGCAGCGAAAGCGAATACTGGCGCCCGTCGCTTGAGACGGTGATGTTGCTGTATGACCCCATCGAATCCATGTTCAGCGGGCGGTAGTACTCCTCGTGTGCGAACAGGATCGTCGGAGTGATCGGCTGGCTGGCGGTCCAGGAAGAGGTGTAATTGCCCAGGATCTTCTTCGTCTCGGTGACGGAGATCTGCATATAAGCCAGGTCAATATGCTCAAATTCGTATTCGTTTACCAGCAGGATGTTTTCGCTGATCCCAAAACGGTCGGGGTTGACCGGGACCGCAGCATTGGCGGTGTGATCGAAGCGACGGTGGATCTCCGACACCGGGAAGTCGCGCTTGCCGTTTTCGCCCAGCCGGCCGGCCAGGAAGCTGTGGTCCAACCCGAAGACCAGGTCGCTGAGCGGGTTGAGCTGGTTGATCTGGGCGGCTTTGTCTATCCCGGAGATCACTGCAGGGTCTTTATAGGTCACCGCCCAGCGGGTGCCGTGCTGCTCGCGCACGTTCAAGCCGGTCAGCGTGAAGTTGTCGTAGTAGGTCTGGATGATCTGCGGATCGTTGTAGGTTTCAAACTCCATGCATATCCCCTCTTCGATGCCGTCCTCGGCGCAGATGTCCACAAGCGCCTGCACGGCCCAGACCATGCGGACCTGGTGCGAGCTGCCCCAGGTGGAGGCGGGCAGGTAAAGCATCTTGGCGTAATACGCCACCGTGTTCTTGCCGACATCTGAGACGACCTGCAGGGGCACATATAAGGCTTTCCTGGTCCCGTCGGAGTTGAGGTCTTGAATCGAGACGCCGTAGGCCTTCAACGATTCTTCATCCGGCAGGTTGGTCAGGCTCGCCGTCGATTTCGATCTCGAGCAGCGGCACCAGCTTGACGTCCCCGTATTCGTCCTGCGGGCTGTCGGACTCGGGGTTGACATCCTTGAAGGTCTTCCCGTCCGCGTCCATGATCTGCCCCATCACGTCGTTTTTGGGCCAATCCAACACGTCGTAGGCGTAGCGCAGGTGGGCCGGGTTGACGGGCCGGACCTGAAACTCGACGTAGGTGGGGGTGTTGGGGGTCAGGTGATCGAAGCTCATCAGCAGGGGATGCGCCTCGTCGAAGCTGGCAGTGCTAAATTTGAACGGCGACATGTCTGGCTGGTCTGGCACCCCGTCGCCGTCGTTATCGAACGACCACAGATCGGGGGTGTTGTCGCCGTTCGTGTCCTTGCCCCATTCGCGCTTGTCGCTGATGCTGTCGCGGTTGGTATCGAAGTTCAGCGGGTCGCCGTACCAGGTCTTCCCGTCTCCTGTGGTGAAGCCGTTCACTTCGGTGAAGTCGCAGATCGAATCGCCGTCTGTGTCGCCGATGGTCGATTCGGTGCCGAGCAGCAGCTCCTGGTCATCTGTCAGGCCGTCTGCCGTCGCTGTCCAGCGTCGATGTGACTGCGGCGATGGAGTCCGGCCCTTCCTGGCTGCGAGGCAGCAGGAGGGGCGAGGCCAATCCGGGCAAGCCGGCGGCGGACGGTGGGACAGCCAGGGCGGCTTCGAGCGGGGATATATTCGGGCTGATGTCCGCGGTCTGCGGTTGTCGCGACGGTTTGGGCGACTGCTTCCAGCTGCTGTTGCTGCTCCTGCTCATGCGCCTGGGCGTACTGCTTTTGCGCATAGCTGCTCGCCTGGACGGACTGGAGCAGAGGTCCGCCGACCATCGCCGTGATCAGCACGCAGATGATCGCGGCATACACCTGCTTGCGGCGCATTCCCAGGATCAATCCAAGAATAAGAAGCCCGAGTGAGCCGCCCAGCAGCCAGAGCTCGCGAAACGACTGGGACCCCACCGCCGAGTCGCAGCCGCTCCAGCGGGGTCAGGCTGGCCGCCGCAACGATCGGCAGCGGCTTGAAATCGCGGAAGCTGACCGTCACATCGGCCTGGATCTGCTCCTGGCTGGTGGGCGGGAACTGGACGTGCAGCACCTGGCGCACGGGCAGTCCGTCCGCCCCGATCCAGATCTCTCCGCTGCCCGAAAGGCTGCCAAACTGCTTCGACAGGTCGACGACCGCGCCGGGAGGCAGCTCGCCCCTGGCGGCCATCTGGTCGGTGAGCTGCTCTTCCAGGTAGGCAGCGAAGCCGCGGCCGTTCACGTCGAAGGTGTAATGAGCTGTTTCGAACTCACTGGCTGGGGATGCAAGCTGGATGTTCGTCGCGCCTGCCAGGAAAGCCATGAAGTCCGACTGCGGGGCGATCGCGGAGCTGAAATCGTCGATCTCCTGCCAGGCTCCCTGCCCCTGACGGGAATAAGCCCGCTCCCCGTCGATCTTGATCTGCGTTCCGGAGCGGGCGTCGAGCGCCGAGCCGCCTTCCGCAAAAAGCGAGAATTCCATCTTATGCTCGACCAGGTCGGTCTTGCCTTCCAGGCGGGCGGTCTGCTGCTTGCTTACTCTGCCGACGTTCAGCGGAGATGCGAGCGGGACGGCGATCTGGTCGACCTGGGCCTCAAAGCTGTAGGCGCCGGACTGTTTGACCAGCTCCCAGGCGCGCTGCACGATTTGCTGCGGGTCGGGGGCGGCAGAGGCCGGCGTTGAGCGGCTGGCCGCCCGGCAGAAACGCCAGGATCAAGAGGACTGCGGACAGGAAAAAGAGCAAGAATGAAAAGTGGGAACGCTTCATTTCGAAATCCTCCTCTGGCAGCAACCGGCGCCAGCTTTCAAAAGTGCGGCTGTTTCACGCCGATGCAGGCGTGAAATCATCGTATCAGCGATGATTCATTTTATAAGATATGAACCGCAATGTCAAATATAATCATTCCTTTTAGTGAAGCGTACTTAACCTACTCCAGTTTGCCGCCGTTGAGCCCGATTCGCATGGTTGGGTTTACCGGGGCAGTCAGCGCGGCGACTGCCCCGGCGTCCAGGGTGTGGACCGGGGTTGCGGCAGGACAGGCCGCCCGGCTGGATGAAATTCTCATCGCCGGAAAGCCTGAAATGCGTCCCACCGGATCCAACCTCCACTGGCATGGACCACCCCTTGTCCCAAGGGTTTCAAGGAAAGCAAGGGGAGCGCTGCTGATTCAAATGACCTAAATCTCGCTTCACTGATGCTCTGGATTTGAGCGAACACGGCCTCGTATTTTTTTGGCGGGTACTTCACGAACGTCTGCTTGTGAAAGGCATACGGATCGCTGATCAGGAAGTGCATGAAGGTCTGGCGGTTAACAAAGCTGTAGCGCTCCTTGGGGTCCAGGTACAGGTTGAAAAGCTTCGCGTTCGGATAGGTCTCCAGCGTCGTCGCGCTGTCGGCGTTGACGACGTCGAAATCGTCGAACGAAGTCCCTGCGAACATGAATTTGTACTCGGCCACGCGGTGCCCGCTGTAAGTATCCTGCAGCCAGTAGTAGACGTACTTGCGGTTCGAGAACCCATCGTCCGCGAGCAGGAAGGAGGTCTGGTCGACCCCGTCGATGTAGCGGTCCTTGGGCATCAGGTTGGAAGCGCCGGCCAGGTCGAGCGAGGTGGGCAGGAAATCGCAGAAGTCGTACAGCCCGTCGCTGACCTGCCCGGGCGTGATCATGCCCTTCCAGTAGACCAGCATCGGGACGCGCACGCCGCCTTCCCAGGTGGTGCCGATCCCGCCCCGGAACGGCGTGAAGCCGGCGTCTGGCCAGGGCTCCATCATCGGGCCGTTGTCCGAGGTGATGAAGATCAGCGTGTTCTCGAGCTGGTCGGTTTCCTCGAGCGTCTTGACCAGCCTGCCGACGATGTCGTCCAGCTCGACGATGCAGTCCTTGTAGGGATACTTCGCCGGCGATTTGCCCTTGTACTTGGGGTTGGGGTAGTTCTTGAAGTGGTTGCCGCGCGAGCAGTGGTAAAGGAAGAACGGCTTGTCGCTCTCTGCCATCTTCTTGATGAAGTCGACCGAATAGTCGGCGAACTTCTCGTCGAGCAGGGCGCTGACCTCGATCGTGATCTCGTCGATGTCCTCGATGCCCTTCCCCTTGACGCCGTGGACGACATTGCGGGTTGAACGGCACGGTCTGGACGTAAGCCTGGCGCTCCGGGCTCAGGGCGAACTCCGGCGCGAAGCACTCGTCCTGCCAGTCGGTGTAAAGCCCGGACCAGCCGAGAAAGCCGTAGAAATCGTCGAAGCCGAGGTTCTGCGGCTGGCAGGCCTCGTCCTCGCCGCAGTGCCACTTACCCACCCCCTGGGTCACGTAGCCGGCCTTGCTCAGCAGGGCGGGCAGCGTGATCTCGTCTCCCAGCGAGCCCGCCTGCCCGGCGAAGCTCGGGTGCAGCTGGCCGTGCCGCATCGGCAGGCGCCCGGTCAGCAGGCGTGCAGCGCGCTGGGCGTGCAGGAAGGCTGCGAGTAGGCCGACAGCATCTGGACGCCCTCCCGCCCCAACCGGTCCATGTTGGGGGTCGGCGCGCCGGCCAGCAGGCCGCCGCCGTTGATGCCGAGGTCGCCGTAGCCGACGTTGTCCATCAGGAAGATCAGGATGTTCGGCTTCTTTCCGGTCTTCTTCGCCAATGCATCCAGCTTTTTCTTCGCTTCGGCGGCCTGTTCGTCGTGCGGGATCGCCGGCTCCAGGTTCTGAGCAACCATCTTCGTCTCTGCGGCGAGCGGGTCGGTGGGCGTGGGGGTCTGCAGGCGCTTTTTGAGGTCTGTTTTTACGTTTTCCGGCATCGGAATCGAAATCGGACCATCCGCAGCCTTCGCGCCGGCGGGTGTCGCCTGGGTCACGCTGCCGAGCCCGGCAGCAGCCGCCCCCAGGCCCATCGTCTTCAAAAATTCACGTCTTGATAGCTTCATTGCGTTCTCCTTCAAAATTTATTTGTGGTTTATCTGTACAGGCTGGTTAACTTTAATCCAGCGTTTCCTGACTGGTTCGATGAGAGCTTCAGGGAGTCCTCATGGCTTTATACAGCGCCATTCAGTCTGGCTCAGATCGCTTCAGTCTCGATTACCTATTCCTATTTCTATCCTCCGCAATGCTCTCCAGCACTTCGAACAGCAGCCGCAATGACCTTCTCCACGCTGGGGATATCCAATCGCTCGGAAGGCGAGTGCACACCACTCATGTTCGGACCGATCGAGATCATATCCATATCCGGATACTTCCCACCGATGGCGCCGCATTCCAACCCGGCATGCACAGCCATAATTTCCGGCTCCTCACCATACAGGTCCAGGTACGCGGCTTTCATGCTCGCCAGGATCGCTGATTCAGGGTCAGGCGGCCAACCGCTGTAGAACCCGAAAATTCTACGGTATAACCAGCCAGCTCCCAGACGCTGGCGATCATCTGTGCGGTATCCGCCAGCTCTGAATCCACAGAGCTTCTCGCGGTGCAGTCCACCACCAGATTGCCGTCTCGGGCGTCGGTGACACCGGTGTTTGTCGAAGTTTCGACCAGTCCCGGCACGCTGTCGCTCATTCGCAGCACGCCCTGAGGGGTGCCGTACAGGGCGTTGATCAGGGTTTTCTGGAAGCTTTCGTCCATGATCTGGGTCGGGCTCTCGACTGCGGTCAGCTCGATGCTCAAGTCTGGTTCAACTGCCTTGAGCTCATTCTGTACGGTGGCCTCAAATTCCCCGGCAAAGCTCGAGAATGCATCCACTTGAGCATTGGGTATCAAAACCAATCCGACCGCGTCGCGCGGGATGGCATTGGATACTGTGCCGCCGGAAAGACTCGCCAGGCGCAGCCCATAGGCTGAGGCCTCTTTCAGCAGGCGCACCAGGATTTTTGTCGCATGCCCGCGCCCGAGGTTGATATCCACACCGGAGTGGCCGCCCTGGAGACCCTGGACTTTGACCTGGTATCCAGCCATCTCCGCGGGCGCAGGGACCTGCGGGTAAGTGGAGTGGATGGCGGCGTGTTCTCCACCCGCCGCGCCGATGGTGAAAACACCCTCCTCCTCTGAATCGATGTTAATCAGGATCTTGCCGCGCAGGGCGTCCGGTTTCAACCCATTCGCCCCTGCCATGGTCGATTCCTCATCCACGGTGAACAGGGCTTCCAGCGGTCCGGCCTGCAGGGTTTCCGACTGCAGGATGGCCATGATCATCGCAATGCCAATCCCATTGTCGGCGCCCAGGGTCGTCCCTTCGGTGACGATAGCTCTCTCCGTTCACGAAGGCCTCGATCGGATCGGTCGTGAAATCGAACTCTTTTCCGTCTTCTTTCTGGGGCACCATATCCATGTGCGCCTGCAGGACGACCCCCTGGCTATTTTCCAACCCTGCCGCCGCCGGTTTGCGGATGATCACATTTCCGGCCTCATCGACGATGGTCTCCAGGCCGAGCCCATCCCCAAAGTTGACCAGGAACTCCCGGATCTGCTCCATCTGACCGGAGGGGCGGGGGATCTGGGTGATGTCATAGAAGTTTTGAAACACATCCTGCGGCTCCAGGCTCCCAAGCGCCTCTTTAAAGGCACATTGACCGTCGGAGCGGAGGTTGGGTCTGCTGCGGGAAGAGTCGGCACTGAAGTCGGAGGCGGCTGGGTGGGCTGAGCCTCGGTCGGGGCAGGCGATGCCGCCGCAGCGATCACGGCTGCTTCTGTTTCCACAGCCGTTGCGGCAGGGGCTACCTGCGTGATCGGCGCGGTGCAGCCCATCAGCATGAATGCGGCGGTAAAAATGGCCAGGACGGCATGTTTATGGATATTCATTCCTGAGCTCCTTCTCTATTGACCTTTGAATACCGCTAAGTCGATTTGACCGGCTCGCGCAAAAGCTGAAGACCTGCGCGCAGCCACCGATTTCAGGTCTGGGTTTCCTGTGCGCCGAAACCGAGGTAGGCGGTGCGCACTTTTTCGTTTTTGATCAGCTCCCTGCTCGGAGCCTTCCAGGTCCGTCCTTCCCTCCGACAGCACGTAGGCATAGTCGCTGATCGCAAGCGCCATCTGTACATTCTGCTCGACCAGCAGCAGGGTCATCCCGGATTTTTTGAGCCGGACGAGGATCTCGAACAGCGTGGTTGTCATCGCAGGAGACAGGCCGAGCGACATCTCGTCGATCATAAACACGACGGGTTCCGCCATGATCCCGCGCCCCACAGCAAGCATCTGCTGCTCGCCGCCGCTCAGGGTGCCCGCGATCTGGTTCCGGCGGTCTTTCAAATGCGGGAAAAGCTCGAATACTTTCTCCAGATTGGCCCGAAGCTGCGGGTGCGCTCGTTTTGGCGTGGCTCCCATCTCCAAATTCTCGACGACGCTCATCGATGCTAAACAGCTGCCGCCCCTCGGGCGTCAGGATCAAGCCCAGCTCCGCTTTCTGGTGCGCCGGCAGGTTCGTGATTTCTTTTCCGTTGAAGATGATCTCACCCTGGAGCGGCCGGATCAAGCCCATGATCGTCCGCAACAATGTGGTTTTACCAGACCCATTGGCGCCCACCAATGCCGTCAGCAGTCCTTCCTGGACGACCAGGTTGGTCCCGTGGAGGATCTGCACGTCGTTATAACCGGAGGAAATCTCGTGGGCTTCGAAAATCGCCATGCTACTGCTCGCTTCCGATCAGCTTTTCTGCATCCTCAGGCTTGCCCAGGTAAGCTTCGATAACCTGTTTGTCCTGCAAAACCTCCGCCGGCGTCCCTGCTGCGATTTGCTGACCATAATTCAGCACCATGATCCGGTCAGAAACATGGATGATCGCCTGCATCACGTGCTCGATCATGATGATGGAAACCCCCTGGTCGCGCACCCCCAGAATAGCTTCGACCATAATCGCGATTTCGGACGGGTTCAGTCCGGCCAATACCTCATCCAACAACAGCAGAAAAGGCCGCGCAGACAACGTGCGCGCCAATTCAAGGCGTTTTTTCTCGGCGATGTTCAGGCTGCTTGCCAGCTGTCCGCTGTGCTTATCAAGCCCGACGAATTTCATCACCTCGTCTGCGATTTTCCCGGCCTCGCTCAGGCTCTTATACTCTCGCCCAAAGCAGGCGCCGGCCATCACGTTCTCACGCACGGTCAGCTCGTTTAAAGGTCGGACGATCTGGTGCGTCCGGGCCATCCCCATCCGCGCCAGGTGAAAGGGGTTCTCGCCGGTGATATCCCGGCCCCGAAAGGTGACGCGCCCTTCTTCTGGCGAATAAATACCGTTGATCACGTTGAACAGGGTAGTCTTGCCGGCTCCATTCGGGCCGATCAGCCCTAACACCTGGCCTTCAGGCAGGTCAATGTTGATTTCGGTCAGCGCCCTCAGCCCGCCAAACCACTTCGAAACGCCGGTTAAATTCAAGATCGTCATACGAGGATCTTCCTCAGAAGTCGGGAAACGCCTGCGCAACCAGCCCAGCGCGCCTGCCGGGATAAATAAAATGACCAGCAGCAGGAGCAAACCTGCCACGGTAAGCTGGATATTCTTAAACAGGCGGCTTAATAAGAGAAAGCCGCGCAAAATCTCGTAGCCGGCCGCACCCAATACCGGTCCCACCACCGTTCCGCTGCCCCCCAGCATCACCATCACCAGATACTCGATCGATGCCGACAGGTTGAAGGCATCGCCGGGCTCGATGCTGCTGTTCTTGAAATAGTAGACGACCCCGACCATCCCTGGAACGATCGCCGAGAGGACATATGCCCAGGTCTTCGAGCTGGTCGTGTCGATCCCCATCACCCCGGCGGCATCTTCGTCTTCACGGATCGCCATCAACCCCAGGCCGAATTTGCTCGTCTTGATCCTGTAGCTGAGCAGGATGATCGCAAGAGTCAGGAGGATCATCATCCCATAGGCTAACCAGAGCGCCGTGGTCGCGCCGCCGTATGCTTCATAGACGCTGAAGTGCAGCGCGATCCCTGTCGATCCGCCGAGACGGGGTAAATTGATCACCAGCGCCCGCATCGCCTCGTTGACGCCGATCGTCGCCAGCGCAAAATAAGCGCCGCGCAGGCGCAGGATGGCCTTGCCAAGCAGGAAAGCGAGCAGCGCAGCAGCCGCGCCGCCAGCCGGGATCGCAATCCAGAGCGAGAGACCAGCCGTGCTTAATAAATACAGCCCGACATATCCGCCCAGCCCGAAAAAGACGATGTGGCCAAAGCTGATATATCCGGTATATCCGAGGATGATATTCAAGCTGCTTGCCATCGCGATGGAGAGCAGGATTGTGAAAAGCGTCTCCCTCAGCGCGGGATTGTTGGTGAACACCGGCAGCAGGCAGGCGGTCAGGATCACCCCCAGGGTAAGCCATAATCCAGGTGAGCCTCGAAATCTCACTTTTTTGCTCCGAAGAGGCCGGTTGGCTTGACGATCAAGATGATAATGAACAGCACGAACTCAAAAACCGGCACCCAGGAGGTATGGACAAAAGCCGGTAATATTCCCTCAAAAACCCCCAGGATCAATCCTCCCAATAACGCCCCGAGTGGGTTGCCTAATCCGCCCAATACGACGATCACGAAGCTCTTGACCTGATAGGTATCGCCGGAGAGGATGTTGAACGGAAAGAATGTGGCGATCAATCCTCCGGCGATGGCTGCCAGCATGCAGCCCAACCCAAAGCTGAACGCCAGCATCCGCTGGGAGGGGATTCCCATCAGCTCTGCTGCGCTGCGGTTGTCCGTAATGGCGCGTGTGAACTTGCCCGGGGTGGTCCGGTTCAGGAAGAGGTACAGAGCGCCCGCAAAAAAGATGGAAGCCAGCGCAGCGACCAGTCGAGTGACCTGCACGGTCACCGAGCCGATCGTGATGCTGCCGAGATCGATGTCCAGGGCGCGCGGGTTCGTGCTGAAGGCTGCTGTTCCGAGCCCAACCAGGATCATATTGATCGAGAAGGTCGCCAGCAGGGTAGACAGGCTCGAGGTATTGATCACGCGCTGGATCGCGATCCGGTAAATACCCATTCCTGCCAGCAGTCCGCCCGCGCCGGCGAGCAGGACCGCCAGGTATGGGTTGACCCCCAGGCTCGTGAAAAGCAGGTAGACGCCGAAACTGCCCAGGGTGATCAGCACGCCGTGAGCCAGGTTGATGACATCCATCACCCCCCAGATCAGCGACATACCCATCGCCGCAAGGCCGTAAACAAACCCGATTAAAAGTCCGTCGACCAGGTACTGCATCTCATTTTTTACCTGTATGGATACAAAATTTCTGCTGTAGCGCCCTCGGAGGGCCAGACCACCTGTTTCGCCAGCGCCCCTTGCCCATCTTCCTGCCACTGGATATAGACCATCGAATGCCCGATTTGCAGTCCGTGGCTGTCGCTGCCGGGATCGAACTGGATCTGTCCAAAAAACGTGAAAATATTCATCGCATCCAGGGCATCCTTAATCTTTTGGGCATCCAACGAACCGGCGGTTTCGATCGCCTTCTGCAAGATCAGACCGGCGGCGTAACCGCCCGCGGCGTGATAAGACGGCGACTCGTTGTACTCCGCTTTGAAGCTGTTTACGAAATCGAGGTTGTCCGGGCCGTAAAAAGGCAGGTTTGCCTTTTGAGCCGCGGCGGCGTCGAAGTGAGCCTGCGGCTCCCACTGGCTGGGACCGATGATACCCCGGGCAGCATCTCCGATCTCGGCAAAGGTATCTTCGGCTGGAGCGACGAGCAGCGCCACCAATTTAACGTTTATCTCCTTCTCGGATAATTGTTTCGCAAAGGTGCTTCCATCTTGAAAATGGCCGCCGCCCAAAATCGCATCTGGGTCTGTATCTTCGATTTTGTTGATAAACGGCGCAAAATCGGTCGTGCCGGTGTCATATCCTTCAAAAAAAACCACTTCATAACCCTGCTCGATCGCATATTCCTTGACTGCTTTGGTGACATCGGTCGAGTTTTTGTCGTTCTCGTGGATGATCGCGATTTTCTTTGCAGACGGGTCAGTTGCGGCCAGCAGATCCACCGCCCCTTTGAGATATTTACTGGCCGGCGTGTAAGCCTGGTAAACCAGGGTGAAGCCGCGCTTGTATGTGCTGTCCGAAGCCGCGCCGGTTGTGATCATGATTTTGCCATACTGCTCGGCGATCACCGCAGCGGCATCGGCCAGGTTGCTGGAATACGGACTGATCAGGAAAGCAGCATGATCCCTGGTCGCGAGCCGCGTGTAAAGCTGTTGGACTCGATCTTTCGTGGATTCGTCGTCATAGTACCTGGCATTGAAATGGATAACCGAGCCATCCTTGAGCTTGATTCCGCCGGCATCGTTTACCTGCTTCATCCACAGCGTCAGCCCGTCCTTCTGGCGGGTCGATTCCACGTTCAGGCTGCCCGTCTGTGAGACGGTGTAGCCGATCGTGACCTGAATTTCACCGTCTTGCGTTGCTGGCGCGGCTTGATCCGTCCCGGCGCAGGCATTCAGCAGCAGGCTGACGATCAGATATTACGATTGGATAAATCCACCGGTATCTCATCGCATCGCTTTCTCAGCGGTTCCCGAGCATGCGCACAAAATAATCCACGCTGGCGTTCAGCGCCGCGACCAGGCCGTCGCCCCGGTAGCTGTGGTTCAAATTCGGCAGCGGCAGGAACTCGAACGGCTTCTCGATCCGCTCCAGCTCCTCGATCAGGTTGATCGAGTTCTGCAGGTGGACGTTCGTGTCGTTCAGCCCGTGGATGATCAGCGGGGGGGTCTGGAGCTGCCCGGCGAGGGCGATCAGGTTGGTGGCGGCGTAGCCCTCCGGGTTCTGCGCCGGAGTGCCCATGTAGCGCTCGGTGTAGATCGTGTCGTAGTAGTCCCAGCGCGTCGGGGCCGAGCCGACCACGCCTGCCTTGAAGACCTGCGGGGCGTGGATCAGGGCGTAGAGGCTCATGTACCCGCCGAAGGATTTGCCGTCGCAGCCGATCCGCTCGGGGTCGATGTACGGCAGCGTGCGCAGGTACTCGATCCCGGCCAGCTGGTCGTCCAGCGCGGCTTTGCCGAGCTCTCTGGCGATCGGCGTCTCGAAGGCGTGCCCGCGCCCGAAGCTGCCGCGGTTGTCGAGCCGCCAGACGATGAAACCGGCCTGCGTGTAGAGCACGTCGCGCTCGATGTGGTTGAACAGGTTGGTCTTGCCGTAGCGGTTCGAGACCATCTGGAGCGTCGGACCGGCGTACCAGTGCACGATCACCGGGTATTTTCGCGCCGGGTCGAAATTCTCGGGTCGGACGATCTGGGCGTACAGGTCTTCCCCATCGTGAGCCTTCACCATGACGAACTCGCGCTGCACCGCAGGCAATTCCAGCGACGGACCTGCACAGCGGCCCAGCTCGCTCACTTCCGCTCCGTCCGCCCGCAGGACCTTCGTGATCGGCGGGGTCTCCAGGTCGGAATACTGGTCGACCAGGTACTTACCGTCGCCTGAGAGCGCTCCGAAGTGGAACCCGGCCGGTCCTGAGACCTGCTCCAATTCGCCGCTCTGGATGCTGGCCCGGTAAATCTGGCGCTCCATCGGGCCGTTTTTGGTGGCTGAGAAATAGGCCCATTCGCCCGCCGGGTCGACGTAGACCGGGCGGCCCGGGATCAGCAGGTTCCAGGCCGGCGTGTCGATCATCCATTCCCCTTCGGTCACCTGCCGGATCAGCTCGCCCTGAGGGGAGTACAGGTAGAGGTGCATGAAGCCGCTCCGCTCGGAAAGCCACAGGAACTGGCCCTCATCCCCCAGGAAGATCGGCGCGGCGTACGAATTTTCGTTCACCCAGCTCGGGTCGCTTTCCTGGATCAGGGTCCGCCCGCTGCCCGCGGTCGGGATCCCAGGCCTTGAGCTCGAGCAGGGTATGGGCGCGGTTGACCGTCACGTAGAGGGCTTCGCTCGAATCCGGAAACCAGGCGAAAAACGGCAGGATGTATTCGGCCTCTTCGACCAGCTCGACCTCCGAGCTCCGGCCGGTCTCGAGCTCGATCACGAACAGGGAGGCTTTGGGATTTGGGCTGCCGGCAGTCGGATAGCGGGTGTAGCTGAGGCCGGGGGGCACCGTCTGGTAGTCGGTCACCGAGTGGTCCTGGACTTCGGCTTCGTCCAGGCGCAGGTGGATCAGGCGCTTTCCGTCGGGAGACCAGGCGTAAGCCGGTTGGGAGGAGCGCGTCGCCAGCTCCTCGTTGTAGACCCAATCCAGCGCGCCGTTGAACACGGTCTCGCTGCCGTCGGTCGTCAGGCGGGAAATCTCTCCGCTGTTGATGTCTGCGGTATAGAGGTCGTTGTCCTGAACGTAGGCGAGGCGCTTCCCATCCGGCGAGAACGCCAGGCCTGTCGCCTGCCCGCCGCCCGCTTCGAGCGCTTTCAGATCGCCCGTCTCGACATTTAAAAGCCACAGCGAGCTCCCCCCTGACAGCAGCAGCTGCTCGCCCTGCGGCGACCACTGGGCGGAGGACAGGTCGATCTGGTCCGGATTTTCGCCGGGGTCGAGCAGCACCTTTTTTTCGTCTGCTTCGGGATCGTAGATCCATAACACGTCCCGCCCGTCCTGGGGTTCGACGTAAACCAGCCTGGCGCCTGCCGGGCTCCAGCTAAAGCCGGCAGGTCCGGTTCCCATCAGCGCACCCGGCGCAGTGAGCTGGCGCGCCGTGAGCGGTGCGCCAGCGCCCATCACGATCGGCAGGGCGCTTGCGCTGGTCTGGTGCCGGCTTCTCCAGAAGGGCAGCTGGTCGTCCGCCGGGTCGTTCGTCAGGCGCAGCAGGCTTGAGCCGTCCGCTGCCATGCTGTAGATCTCCCAGTTCCCGTCCCGGTCGGTCTGGAAGGCGATCTGGCTGCCGTCCGGCGACCAGTTCGGCGCCCAATCCTCGGCCGGATTTTCCGTCAGGTTGCTCAGCCCGCTGCCGTCGGCGTTGATCACATAGATCTCTGCCGGCCCATCGTGGTGCGAGCGGAAGGCGATCGTCTTCCCGTCTGGAGACCAATCCGGGGAATAGTCGATCGCCGGGTCGTCGGTCAGCTGCATGATCCCGCTGCCATCGGCGTTCATGATGAACAGATCGTAGACTCCTGCGGATTGGCTGCGGTCGGATGCAAAGACAATCCGGGTACCGTCAGGCGACCAGCTCGGGGCGAAGTCATCCCCGGGCGCGTCCGTCAGGCGGAGCGGGTTCGAGCCGTCTGCGTCCATCAGGTAGATTTCGTTGTTCCCGTCGCGCCGGGAGGTGAAGGCGATTCTCCGGCCGTCCGGCGACCAGTCTGGGAAACCTTCATCCGATCCCGAGATCTCGCTCAGGGTGGTCTGGCCGCTGCCGTCGAAATTCATAGCTTTGATGACGCTGTTGGTGAGGCCGTAGGCGGTAAAGACGATGCGCTGCCCATCCGGCGACCAGGGTCCGGCGAAGCTGCCGGCTTCACTTTCGGTCAGGCGGGTGACGCTCGATCCGTCGGCGTTCATCAGGTAAAGGTCCCGGTAATCCCCGAGGCGGGTCGAGTCGAAGACGAGCTGGCCCAGCTTGAGCTCTTGCGGTTGGGCTGCGGTTGGGGCGGGGAGCTGGCCGGGGCTGCACTTGCCGTTGTATAAATTCCACACATCACAGGCAGAGCCGTCTTTGAACGTGCAGGTCCCCTGTTCGTCGTCTGCGCCGCTTTCTGCGGTGATTGCGTAAGTTCCGCCCGTGATCACGCAGTATTGGGCGGCTGGGGTGAGGTATCCGGTGACCTTAAGCCCGCCGGCAGGGCAGTCGCCGCGCATCAGCGCCCATTCCTCGCACTGGCGGTTGTATTCGAAATAGCAGACGCCGAACTGACCACCGTCGCCGCGTTCTTCGATCGAAAGCGTCCCGCCCTGATCCAGGCAGTTCTGAGAGGCCGGGTTCGCGATTTCGGCCTGGGGTGCGGAGGGCACGCTTGCGGCCGGACCTGGAGGGCTCTCAATCACCCGGGTCGAGCAGGCACCCAGCAGCAGGGCGAGCATCAGCCCAATAATGAAAGTTTTCTTCATTGTTTTATCTTCCTTCCTGTGCGTTCTGGGTGAGCCGGCTTTATTTTCTCTGGCTGGGGGGATGGGCGAGCCAGGAGCGCGCTCGTCAGAACGTGATGCCGTTAAAGCAATCCTCATCCTCAACGATGCTTGCCCGGTTCGTCCGGCCGATGATTCCGACCAGGTCCTGGGTCGAAAGCTCGGAGAGATCCCTGCCGGACCACATTCGCACCTGGTTGTCGCTCGGATTGACGCTGATCAGCAGCAGGCAGGTTGAAAGCACCGCCGGCCAGAGCAAAGGAGTGTTATCGATGGGCAGATTCATAGGACTTTAAGAACGCAGATCAAAGCAGATCAACACAGATTGATTTAAGTTATCATTTTATTTGCCATGGAGACAGAGAGTCCACAGAGAATTTCTAAACTCCGTGTGATCCGTGTCTCTGTGGTTCGGTCTTTATCATTGCATTTTTCGTGTATCAACCGTTATCCACGCCGCTGCGATCAACGCGACCAAACCCAAGGCGTCGAACAGGATAAACCTGCCGATCGAGGCGCACAGCGCTGCGTGGCCCTCCGGCAGGCCGAGCAGGATCAGCGTCTCGCCGGCCAGCCCGATCGCTTGCATCGCGACCGCTTCGTACAGCGAGACCCGGTGCTTGAGCGGGTCCCAGAACGCGACCAGGTACGGAACGCTCCACATCAGGAACAGCACGCCGAGCCCCTGGATCGCCGCCGCACCCGGCGCCCCTTCCAGCTCGTAGGCGGCCAGGTAAGCCTGCGCGTTCGCCAGGAACTGGATGGCGCACTGAACGTTCATCACCAGCACCGCCGCGATCAGGACCCGGCTGATCCGAACCCGCCCCAGGCTGCCGACTCGGTTACCCATCCGTATGGCTGTCGTTTAGCCCCTCTGCTCCCACAGCCGGCGCAGCAGCTTGACTTCGCCGAGGTGCTCGGCGGAGTGCTCGAGGGCGTGCAGCAGCGCGAACCCGACCGGGACTTCGGTGTTGTGCTTCGGGTGGTTGCGCCCGGCCTCCAGGTCGACGAGGGCGAGCGTCCCCAGCGATCCTGCGATCGTCTCTTCCGCCAGGAAGATGCGCTTGGCGAGCTGCTCGGCGCTCCAGCCCTCGGCCTGGAACTCGAGATCGCGGTCGCGGCCGGTGGGCTGACCCATAATCAGGTCGCCGAACAGGAAGCGCTCCGCCCCGGTCAGGTGGACGATCAACCTGGTGATCGAGTTGAAATCCGGACCGGGAGACCAGTCCAGCGCCTCCTGCGGCAGCCCTTCCAGCGCCTCGATCAGCGCCTTGTGAAGCACGGTAAATCGGTCCAACGTGATTTGGGAAAATGAATCCATCTGGTCCTCCAGCGGTTATTGTATATTGAAACCGATGGAATTGGGGGAAACTCGCTCCTGCCGCTTTGGGCGATCGGCTCGCTCACTTATGTTATACTCTTCCCAGGAAGCCAGGTCACAAGACCTGGTACACCTATCCAACGAGAGATTGAAGAGACGATGAGCGAAAGAAGCATCCTGATCACAGATCATGACCGGAGGCGCCTGCTGGAAGCATTGCGGGACGCCTACAGCGGCGATTACCGCGGCAGCGCCTACTTGAACGACCTGATGGGTGAGCTCGAGAAGGCGAATATCGTGGATTCGCACGAGGTCCCGCCGGACGTGATCACGATGAACTCCAAGGTCCGGCTGATGGACCTCGACGAGCAGGATGTGATCGAGTTCACGCTGGTGTTTCCGCAGGACGCCGACCTGCGCAGCGCCAGGGTCTCGGTGCTCGCGCCGATCGGCACCGCGGTGCTCGGCTACCGGGTCGGAGACACGATCCAATGGTCCGTCCCGGACGGGGTCCGCAACCTGGTCGTGCTCGAGCTGCTCTACCAGCCCGAATCTGCCGGTGATTTTAACCTCTGACGAGAAGACCCGAATTATCGAAAAGACCCGCAAGGTTTCCGAAACCTCGCGGGGCTTTTTTTATTAAGTCGGGCCACCGATCGCCGGCTTGTGCGGCCGGCGCTTTTTTGCAGCCGGGAAGCGGTACGCCTTCGCCAGCCCGCCGTCTGAGGTCTCGCGGTACAGCGGCGGCAGGTCGTGCCCGGTCTGGCGCATCACAGCTACGACCTCGTCGAACGAGACGCGGTGAGAGCCGTCGGTGTAGCAGGCGTAGCGGGCCGCGCTGACCGAGCGGAGGGCTGCGAACACGTTGCGCTCGATGCAGGGGATCTGGACCATCCCGTTGACCGGGTCGCAGGTCAGCCCGAGGTGGTGCTCCAGGCCCATCTCGGCGGCGTATTCGACCTGGCGCGGTGTCCCGCCGAAGAGCTGGGTCGCGGCGCCGGCGGCCATCGCGCAGGCCGTCCCGATCTCGCCCTGGCAGCCCACCTCCGCCCCGGAGATCGAGGCGTTGTGCTTGACCAGGTTGCCGATCAACCCGGCGGTCGCCAGCGCCCGGAGGACCGCCATATGCGGTGTCTCGACCCGCTCGCTGATGAAGCGCAGGACCGCCGGGAGGACCCCGCTCGAGCCGCAGGTCGGTGCGGTGACGACGATCCCGCCGCTGGCGTTCTCCTCGGCTACGGCCAGGGCGTAAGCCGGCAGGAAGCCTTCGTTCATGAAGCTGTGCCCTTCCATCTGCACCTGGCGGTAGAAGGACCAGGCTTTCTGCGGCACGCCGAGCCCGCCGGGAAGCACCCCGTCTGCACGCAGCCCCCTTTCGATCGCGGCCTGCATTGCCACCCAGACCTCGTCCAGGAAATCCCAGATCGATTCACCCTCGCGCTCGAGGACGACCTCCCAGAACGACATCCCGGTTGACGAGCAGTATTTCAGGATCTCGTCCATCGTGGTGAGCTCGTAGACGCAGGGGGTCTCGAGCGGCTGACCGGGCTCCTGCAAGGCTCCGCCGCCGACGCTGAACACTTCCCAGGAGTCGAGCAGCCCGCCGCCGCCGTCGAGCGCCTCGAACAGCATCCCGTTCGGGTGGGTCGGCAGCTCGACTTCGGGCTTCCAGACCAGCTCAAGCGAGACCGAGGCCAGCGCATCCTGGACCGCGACATCGGTCATGTGGCCGCGCCCGGTCGCGGCGAGGCCGGAGAACAGGGTGAGGCGGTAGGCGGCGGCCTGCGGGTTTCGGAGGCGGAAGAGCTCGGCAGCCCTGGCCGGCCCCATCGTGTGGCTGGAAGAGGGCCCGCGCCCGGTTCGGTAGAGCTCACGGATTGATTCCATAGGTTGGGGATGATAACACAGATTATCGCGGCGAGAGCGGCTTTAAGGCCTTGATCTAGTCAGGGTGAAGGCGAGGATCCGTCCTGTGGGCCAGTTTGGCCGAGCGGATTTCGGGCTGGAGGAAGATCCAGGGGACTGCGTGTAGATGAAGAGAGAAACTGGACGGGGAGGAGGATCGGCGGAGGGAGGCAGAGCCCATCGGGAGCTGATGGATTCGATTTAAATCATGTGAATTGAATCATGATATTTGAAATGAAAAATTCAAATCGATTCAAATCCCTTTGTGTTGATGGGAAACCTTTGGTGAGTATTGTAGCACATAAGTTCGATTTAGACAAGGGTAAAAAGCTGAATCGCGGAAGAATGAAGCACGACGGGGGCAGGTAAGATGGGTTAGCAACCCATCCAACGACATTCACTGTGGAATTTCGGGGTAATCCGCACCTTTCAGAAGCTCCAATTCATAAATATCATGTAGAACCATGTTTCCTCTAAATATACATTCTTCCTTACCGACAGTCATGAATCCGAGCTTTTCCAGTAATCTTTTACATCTACTGTTATCGATAGATACAATCGCAATCATTTTATTTACTTTCATTTCAGCACGTGCGAATTCAAGAATTGCCTCTACGGCTTCTGTCATAAACCCCTTCCCGTTATACTGTTGCATAAGCTCAAAACCCAATTCAACTTTATTCTCTTTTCTATCCCAAAGATGGAATCCGCAGGTGCCCATTTTTTCATTTTCAAGTTTGTTGATCAGTACCCATCTATTTTGATTTCTTGGCTCTTCGATATTATAAAATTCGATTAGGTTGTCAGCTTGTTCAATATCTGTCATGGGTTCCGCGTCATACAAATATTTATT
>CAWBGK010000009.1:0-135630 GCA_963788305.1 uncultured Chloroflexia bacterium | reverse complement strand
CGCCGATTTGAATGAAGCGATCCACAATCAATCCGGTTATTACGGAATCCAGGCGCCTCCAACATTGAACCATCGGTACATCACAGAAGACGTTCCGATGAGCCTGGTCCCGATTGCCTCGCTAGCGGAGCGGTTCGGCGTATCGGTGCGCGGGATTGACAGTATCATCCGTCTGGCTTGCATCATACACCGAACAGATTACTACCGGCGCGGCCGGACTGTGGAAAAACTGGGTTTGCGGGAATGGTCCGTCAGCGAATTTACTCACTTCGTGATGGAAGGAGAAGAGCTGGCTTTGTGTGGATAGGGTCCAAAAAGCCGGGATAGAAAAAATGCGTTGGAAAATATTAGACCGATGGTAAAATCCAGATCACTCATCCCTGAATTGGTGTGATATTTTATGAAAATTGCAAACAACATAACAGATTTGATTGGGAATACCCCGCTGGTCAGGCTGAACAGGATAAGCTCTGGTGCGGGGGCGGATGTGGTCGCCAAGCTGGAATATTTCAATCCGGGTCACAGCGTCAAAGATAGGATCGGCGCAGCGATGATCCAGGCCGCTGAGGCAGCCGGTTTGATTGGACCGGCGACTACGATCGTTGAACCTACAAGCGGAAATACCGGGATTGCCCTGGCGATGGTCTGTGCCGCGCGCGGTTATCCATTGATTCTGACCATGCCCGAAACGATGAGCCGCGAGCGGCGAATGCTGCTCCGGGCTTACGGGGCAAAATTGATATTAACTCCGGGCGCAGAAGGGATGAACGGCGCGATACGCAAGGCTGAGGAAATGGCTGCAGCAGATCCAAACTGCCTGGTCCTGCAGCAGTTCAAGAATCGAGCCAATCCAGAAATCCACCGCCGCACTACTGCCGAAGAAATCTGGCGCGATACCGACGGAAAAGTGGACGTTCTTGTTGCAGGGATCGGCACCGGTGGGACAATCACCGGGGTCGGAGAAGTTTTGAAGAAACTCAAACCTTCAATCCAAATCGTCGCGGTCGAACCCTTCGACTCGCCAGTCCTTTCCGGCGGTCAGCGCGGACCGCATCCAATTCAGGGGATCGGAGCAGGATTTGTACCTGAAATCTTGAATACTTCGATTTATGATGAGGTCATCAAAGTTCGAGGCAGCGACGCCTTTGCTTATTCTCGCCGGATGGCTCAGGAAGAGGGATTGCTGGTAGGGATATCATCCGGTGCAGCGACCTGGGCTGCCATGCAGGTTGCAGACCGCAAAGAAAACCAGGGTAAATTGATCGTAGTGATCATCCCATCCTACGGAGAACGCTACCTGAGCACGCCGTTGTTTTCAGATCTTGCGGATTGAGTATCATTAGACAGGTGGGTCATGTTACAAAAGGCAGTTCGAATCATCCGGAGTGATCTGCATTCGGTCTTCGAGCGCGATCCAGCTGCAAGAAGTACTTTAGAAATCTTGTTATGCTATCCCGGACTGCATGCGGTCTGGGGTCATCGCTTCGCGCACTGGCTTTGGAAGAAAAAACTCAAGCTGATCGCCCGCTGGATTTCACAAATTATGCGCGGCTTTAACCGGAATTGAAATTCATCCTGGAGCGAAGATCGGATCGGAGCTCTTCATCGATCATGGGATGGGTGTCGTGATCGGCGAGACTGCTGAAATCGGTGATTTTGTCACACTGTATCACGGCGTTACTTTAGGTGGGGTGAGCGTCCAAAAGGGTAAACGTCATCCCACGCTGGAAGATTATGTTGTTGTTGGGGCAGGTGCAAAGATCCTGGGTGCGATTACAGTTGGTGAGTGCAGCCGGATTGGCGCGAATGCAGTCGTCGTCAGGAATGTGCCGCCTGACTCGGTAGTCGTCGGCGTCCCTGGGCAGGTCGTGTTGCGAAGCCAGCCAAGGGACGACTTGACCCAGCCAGATCTAGATCATAACCGTCTCCCAGATGCGATTGGCGAATCATTGGCGTTGTTAATGGAGCATGTGAAGCAATTAGAAGAAAAGATAGATGGCCATTCTAATAATGTCCATGCTGCGCCCATCCATCTTCCGGATCATGGCGTCTGGCATGGGGAAGATTTCTCGATTTAGATTATAATCGCAGTAAGATAATCGATTTAGGTTCTTGTATTGGGTCCATGTCGGGAGGTCTGGTGAACAGGAGGCGTTTGTGCTTGTTTATTTTTATAATCTCCCTTGGCCTTTTGTCTTGGGGATGCAACCGTCCTGTACCGGCAACTGCGACGCCTGAGATAGAACCCTCCTCGACGATAGAGCCACTCTTACTGACGCGCACAAGCATCGCAGAACGGATCCAGGCGACTTTGACGGCGGTTCCAGTACAGGCGGAGACAGTTGCCGCGGCTACACCCTCACCTTCCAGTTTTCCTCAGGTCACCCAGGTTACGCCTGAACCTGGACTTCCAACTATAGCGCCTGAGCTTTCGGCAACAATGCCTCCGGTTGTGTCGGAGACGATCTCTCCACCATCAGCCAGCCCTGTTTTTACGCTGGTCCCGAGTGGTGCTTCAGCGACCGAAATTTCTGGTCCATCCAGCGCTGCGATTCCCGAGATCCCGGACGTTGTTTTCTTGCATCGTGGGGAGTTTCCATTTTGCCTGGCGCGTCGTTATAACATCGATCCGAACCAGATACTCTGGTTGAATGGATTTTTCCCTGGACAAATATATTTCGCAGGTCAACCAGTCTATCTCCCCCGCGATCCGTATCCGTTTCCAGGGGATCGAAGGCTGCGCTCGCATCCGGATTCCCATATCGTGCAGCCCGGCGAGACAATCTATCGAATTGCCTGTTATTACGGCGATATTGATCCAGCCTACCTGGCAGAGCTCAATGGCCTCTCACCAGACAGCTGGCTCAATCCGGGTCAAGTATTGATCCTTCCTTAAAATCCCTGATACGGCGAAAAAAAACAGCCTCGAACAGGTGCTAATTCAAACGATTAGAAAATCCAACCTCCACCTACCGGCGGAGGCGCTTTTTTGCAGCTTTAAGCCGGTCTATTGTCTCATTTTCTCCGCGCTGGACCTCATCAGGTGCTTTTGAGGGCTCTTCGCTTTCGCTCGAATAGACAGGTTTTGAAGGAATATTTCCGACAGAATTGTTCAGCGGATACGGTTCAGACGAAAACGAATGATCCTGGCGGTCGATGTGATGGCGGGCGCGCTGGCGTGCTTCGAATAGACCTTCTAAAAGCCTGGGCTGCGGCTCGAGGTCCTTGGATGATGAGCGATGCCATATCGATTGGACCCATGCAGATGCCTTCGACAAATCTTTTTTCCGTACACTCAATCGGCGCAGCGCGACATCTAGTGGGAAGAGCAGCGCGGCAAGGATGAGCAGGGGCAGCCAGATTTGTGTTGAGCTTGGGATTGAATCCAGGGTGTGGGCAAAAATGGAAGCTGGATCGCCTGCATTTATTTCACCTCCACTCGTCGTACCAGCCAGTCGGCTGAGTAAGTTGAAATCCACACCGCTGGTCTTGTATTCAGGCGAGAAGGGCACCACCAATCCTGAAGTCGATTGACCCAGCGACTGGTCGCCGTCATTTACTCCAACACGCAGCAGGTAAACCCCTGGGGTGGATGCCTCCGAAGAAGCTTGATATTGTCCGGCGCCAATTTGCTTCATTAATAATTCACGGACTTCAAGGTTTGGGTCGATCACTGTGACCACACCGGTGAGCGAATTATAAGGGCTGCCGTCTTTATGCGCTGCACGCATCGAGATGATTGCCTCATTTTCCTGATGAGATACCTGGATTTCGAGCCCCTCAGCACGAGGTGACGGAAGCGTCCAGCTGACTAGCTGGGCCGCAAATGGGGCAAAGCCGTCCCATTCCAACCATTCGATCGCCCATTGACCCCTGAAATCTGAAGTCCACACCGCGGTGCGACCCAGGCCGTGCTGCCAGGAAGCAAGAAGTGGATCGCCTTTTGGAGTGATCAGGTCCAGGCGAGCAGTTTTCTTTGCCGAGACGCCGTTGTATCCGAGCAGGGGGGGAAGTCCCCCTGCGTAAATGCCTCGCAGTATAGGACTTGGTGAAGCTGGAATTGGGTAGAAGGCTTCTTCAACGATGTATTTACCGACAGATTTCATCGTCTCTTTCAAAAAGATATCCGGGACCTCCTGGATGTTCGTGGCAGGGTAAAATTCACCTCCTCCCAACGAAGCCAGTGCGTGCAGGTACTCGGCTGAACCTTCTCCTGCTGCTACAATGCTGAAGGTGATCCCCTGCGAAGCCATTTCTTGAGCCAGATTGTTAAGTTCGCCGGTGCGCACCCAGCCATCGGTCATCAAAATGATATGTTTGCGCCTGGCTTGTACATCCTGCAGGGCTTGATAAGCTTCTTTGACTCCTGCCTCAAGGTTGGTACCACCTTCAGCCTGGATCGCGCTGATCGAACGTTCAAGCGAGAGTGGATCAGGCAGCTGCGCCAGCTCGACAGCCCAGCGTGGTTGAGAATCAAATGCAACCACGCCCAGATAATCATCCTTCCCAATCGCGCTGGCAGCACGCATTACAGCTTCTTTAGCGATGTCTACTTTCGGCTGCCCGCTTTGATTGGGCGTGTACGACTGGTTCAGGTCAGGGTTGTCGCAGTGGCAGCGGCCCATGCTCCCAGACTTGTCGACTGCCAAAACTAATGCCAGGTTCGATTGAATGCTCTTGTCCCGAACATCCATATCCACCGGAAGGATTTCTTCCAACGGCGTGCGAAGGTAGCCGCCGGATCCAAATGATCCTGGACCGCCGACCATGACCAGACCTTTCCCCAGATCACGCACATAAACCTGCAAGATGTCCATCAGGCCAGTTGGGAGTGCAGCAGCGGGGACGTTAACCAGCACGATTCCTTCAAAATTTGCCAGCTCATTCAGCGATGATGGCATCTCAGCTGGTGCGCTCAGGGAAACGTTCATCGAAGACGCCTTGAGTGCTTCTGCAAAATTCCGGCCGTCTCCAGGTCCTCCTTCAACGACCAGGATGGATGGAGGTCCCTGGACAATTGTGAAGCCGCTTGCCGAATTATTTTGGAGGCGAGTGTCCGCGGATGGGATCACCTGTACATGAAAACGGCGAAACATGCCGACATTATCAAACTGGCTCGTCGCAGCCTTCATCGGGATGTTCACCCGATTTGAACCTGGCAGCAGCCGGATCTCGATGGATTTGACCAACGCCCCTTCCTCGAAGACGCGCAGGGTTGCATCGAGCGAGGCAGAGCTTTCGATTACGACGTTAAGATCAAAATCCTGTCCAACCCTGACTTCGTTGGGAGCATGGAGTGAATCGATCCAGACTTCTTCGCCTGCAGGCGCACTGCCAAGTGGAATGTAGCTAAGCTCGATTCCAGCTGCAGCGGCAAGCTCGGCCTGGTCGATGGCCTGGCCAAAGTTCTCGCGCCCGTCAGATAGAAGCACAATTCGACGGGCGCCCTCGCCCGGGAAAATCGCCTGGGCAATTTGAAGCGCGCCAGCGATATTGGTGTGTTCGGATACCGGTATGGAAGTGATTTCTGCGAGAATCGGATCGTCTGAGCTCAGCCTCTCGACCAGCGCCTCTTCACCAAAGACGATCAAGGCAGCCTGGTCACCTTCTGGTTTGTTGCTTATTGCTTCACGAAGGAGTGCTTCTCCCATCTGGCGCTGATCAGGAGATACGCTATCGGAGGCGTCCAGGACGAAAACTGTTGTGAGCAGATCTGAACGAATATTCAGCTGGACTTCGGCGAGCGATAGGATTAATGCCAGAAATATCAGCATCCGTATCGCCAGGTTTAAATAGAAACGACCAGGATTTCGACGAAGCGGGCTTGCAAGGGCAAGCGCTGCCATTAATGGCAGGATCAGACTGATCCAAAGGTAATTGGGGTAACTGAATGACAGGCTCATCGGATGGATGGTTTCGCTTTTCTGGATGGTATCCTCAGCCTGCGAAACTGAAGGTTCAGGACAGCTCTGTGGAACACCAGCCATTCCAGGATGAGCAGAAACAGAGCTGTTCTGGCAGCCAACCGCCAGTATTCCTGCCAGCCAATTTGGGTTTGTGTAATCTTCCCTTCTCCAGCAGCTTGTTTGATGGGAAGAGTGGTCTGTGCGGCAATCCGCGATTTATTTGGAGAAAACGAGTTGACAGCAAAGGCGATCGATTTCTGGTTTCCAATATTTATCTGGTAAATTCCGGTTTGACCGGTATCGGCGAAAACCAGCTGTCCGGACGAGCCATCCAAATGCACTGCATTACCATCAGGTTTCGTAACAGTGATCTTAGAAGCAATGTCCTCTTCATCAGGAAGGAGCTCGATCTTGAGCGGTTGACCGGTTGAGATCGAGGTTGGGATTCCGCCTGAGCTGCCAGGAGTTAGCCAGCTGACCATATTCGAGATCAAAATTGGAAAGGCGATCTGAAGGGGGAGATCCGATCGGGTGAGGCTGAAAGACATCACTCCGATTCGCCGACCTTCAGTCTCCCCAATGAAAATCAGGGGAGGACGGGGTCGGGGGGAGAGCGAATCCTCGACGAGTGAATTTGCCCAGTAAGGGACTGAAAGCTCGGCCGAATCCAGAATGTTTACCCCAGAAAAATCAATTTTTTCGACCATGGGATCAGCTGGTTCGACGACAGTTGGGAAGGGATTGTTAAGGAGTTCCGGTAATACTAAAAAATGCTGTGCTCTCCGGAGGAGCGATGAAAAGCAAGTTCCCTTGTGGAACATCGGCCAATTTTGGGATTACACCGTCATAGACGACCAATTGTGAGGTGGGATCAACTGGTTCATCCGGTTTGATCAAAATCAGCTTAATGTTGGGCAGCAGGCTGAGTGCAGTCTCGAGAAAAAGGTTCCCGCTGCCGATAACTGTTACAGTGATCAGCTCAGAAGGTCGAGCGATTGCATAGGCGCGGTCATCGAGGTCCAGGTAATCCTTGCCTGAATCGGGCGGAAGCAGGCGCGCTTCGGCAGTCTCTGTAGTGCTGATAATTCCGTTGACGATGAGCGACCGTTCTCCTCCTGCAGGCACCTCGATATCCGCCGCGCTGATCATGGCCCCATCTGCAAAAACTGCAAGGCGTCGCGATGCTGGAGCTCCGCCGTAATTTGCTGCAGTCGCATATGCAATCAGTGAGGAGTTTTTAGGATTTTTGGAGAGCGAAAATACCGATATCGCTTGATTTTCTGCGCTGGATCCAACCGGGATAAATGTTATGCTTCCAGGGAACGACATTTGTTCCTGCAGGACGGCACCCCCATCCGAGAGCACGATTGTATGCGTATCCGCTTGCCGCCGGGCAATCGCTGCCGCAATTTGAAGAGCAGAACCCAAATCAGAGCCGCCTGATCCAGGTTGAAGTTGACCGAGGGCTTGTCGGATGAGATATCTGTTTGTGCTGAGAGAGACCAGGGTTTGAGGGCGCTCGCCTGCATTTATGATCGTTACAAGGGTATTGCTTTCAAGCCCATCAATGAGTTGAAGGGCTTGCTTCTTGGCTGTTTCGATCCTGTTCGGCAGGACGTCTTTTGCCGACATGCTGCCTGAAGTATCGAAGATGAATACTGTGGATTTGCTCGAAATGGTTCCAGAACGGACGGATGGGCGTGCTGCCGCTATGATGAGCGCAGTCAGAAACAACAGCTGTAAGAACAAAAGCAGGTTGCGCTGCAGACGCTGCCAGGGCGCGTTCGCCTGCATATCACGAACTATTTTCCTCCAGAGGTAAGTGCTGGATACCGGTCTTTCTTCCCTGCGAAGTTTCAGCAGATAAAGCAGCAGGATGACCGGGATCAGCGCAAACAACATGGAAGCGCCTGGGTTAAGAAACCTCATCTCAGAATACCTGATTTCGGTAGAGACGCAAAGATCAGCTCTTCCAAACGGTAGTCCCGATGTGACTGAAACATAATTGATCTGCCGCTTTGCGCAAAATCCCGCCCAGGTATTTTGCCATTCGACGAGGTGCTTGTTGTACTTCTGAATCGTCTCATAATCTGCAGTGATCTCAACTTGCTCTGCATTCTCCGAATTGACCAGACAGAAATCGCCACTTAACAGTGGATTCGCTTCATCAGGTGCGAGGACGTGAATAATCGATACTTCGTGGCCCCTTGCGCTGATCCGATTGACTGCGGACTGCCAGGAATCACCCATCAGATCGCTCAAAATCAATACGGTTCCAGGTTTTTCATTCATCAGCGAAAAAAATCCTGGCGTGTTGGTCGGATCTGAGAACGTTTCGCTGGTTTGTATGGATTGAAGGTACGTGAACAAACGAAATGCTGAGATTTTGCCTCTGACGGGCCTTAGCCTCTGATGATTGTTGCGATCAGTGGTAAAAAGCGCAGATGCTGAAACTCGATCCAAACCAACCAGGGCGATATATCCGAATGCTGCCGCTGTGCGGACGGCGTAGGAGAATTTATTGGGCTCACCCCAATCCATCGAGCCGCTGTTGTCCAGGAGCAGGTGCACGGTGATCTCTTTTTCATCGAGGAACAGCTTGACAAATAGACGCTCGAGCCGGGCATAAGCGTTCCAATCAATCCGGCGGAAGTCGTCACCCAGCGAGTACGGTCTGAAGTCGGCAAATTCGACCGATTGACCGCGCTGCGAGCTTCTCCGTTCGCCTTGCACCTGGCTCTTGGCTGCGCTGTGATATTGCAATGCAAGCCGTTCCAAACGGCGCAGAAAAGATTCGTTGAACAGAACTTGTTTTTCTGCTGGCATTGAAAGGACTATTCTTCCAGGGATACAAGCTCGCATAGACTTTGGATGATTTGATCCGCATGGATGGACTCAGCCTGAGCTTCAAAATTTAAGATGAGCCTGTGCCGCAGTGCGGGGAGCGATGCGCGGCGGATATCGTCATATGCCACGTTAAATCTTCCATCCAACAGAGCAAAAATCTTGCCGGCCAGGACCATCGCCTGCAGCCCGCGTGGGCTAGCGCCGTATCTGACATAATCTCGGACGATTTGCGGCGAGGATGGATCAGTCGGATGGGTGGATTTGAGCAGGCGAGCCGCAAATCCGGTTACATGAGGCGCAATCGGAAGCGATCTCGCCAGCTGCTGCATCTCCTGGATGGTCTGCCCATTAGCAACCTTTTCTGCGCGTGGAGCTGCTGTAGAAGTTGTCCGTTCGGCGATCTGAACAAGCTCCGCAGCCGACGGGAACGGCACATCTATCTTGAAGAAAAACCGGTCCAGCTGCGCTTCAGGCAGCGGATAGGTGCCTTCCATTTCGATTGGATTTTGGGTCGCAAGGACAAAAAATGGTTCTGGCAGCATTCGTGTAGCTTTCGAAACCGTGACCGAATGCTCCTGCATGGCCTCGAGCATGGCCGATTGGGTTTTTGGTGTGGCACGATTGATCTCATCGGCCAAAACCAGGTTCGCAAAGATCGGTCCGGGTTCAAATTGAAAACTTCGCCTGCCGCTCTCGTCTTCAACGATCAGGTTAGTCCCTACAATATCGGATGGCATCAGGTCAGGCGTGAACTGGATGCGGGCGAAGGTTAAATCCACAGATTGGGCGAACGTGCGCACCAGGATGGTTTTTCCCAAACCGGGGACCCCTTCCAATAGGGCATTACCTCCTGCCAGCAAGGTAGCCAGGGTAAACCGGACTAATTCCTGCTGGCCGACGATAATCCGCCCTACCTGGGCTTCAATATCTGCGACAATCCCGCAAAAGTTTTCAGGGGTCATGCTTTCTGCGGAATTAGATTTAGCTAGTTTCAAATCAGAGGTCATCAGAACTCTCCTAACTTTGGATCTATTTTTATTTATTCCTTCATCGTGGTTCCAGTGAAGAAAAATAACGGCGGATATACTCTGAAAGACCTGCAGGAATATATCCTTGCTCAACTGCCTGATTTGCGGCGGATAAATACTGGTAGTAGACCTCGGAATATGGCGCCAGCGCAGGATTCGATATTCCGGGTTGTGAACCCTGTCCTTCGATTATTGAAATTTCTCCCTCGCCAGTATCCTGGCCGGGTATAAAGAGCTCATTTCCTTCGGTTAATGATCGCTGCCAGGGGGCGTATACCTGTTCGTCGAACGCACCAACTTGCACTGAAGGTGCACTTCCTCGTGGTCTGATGTTGGCTCGTCCTCCGACTGCTGGTGGAAGTGTCCGCGCCTGCGTTCCACCGCCCCCTCCAGGCTGCTGTCCTTGCCCTCCACTGCCTGTTGTGCTCGCAGCCTGGCTTCCAGATTGGCCTTGTGCAAATGGACGCGCCGCCTGAGAAAGCGCCTGACGGCTGGTTGCCGCCTGGCTGAGCAGGCTTTGTTGAATATCCCGGTTAGTCAGCTGCTGATCAAGCCGCTTCATTGCCGATTGGATGGCCTGGGCAGCCTGGTCAGCAGCTTGAGGATCGCTCTCTTGCGCTGCCTCGGCTAAATCTGCTAGAGCTGAAGCCAGCACAGGATCACCCACCTGTGAAGCCATTGCAGATAATTGTGCCAGGGCTCGAGAAGTTTGATCAAGTTCGTCGATGGACATGCTATCCAGCTTTTCAAGCAGCGCTTCGAAATTTTCATCCGTAGTTTCAGAGCTGCTTGCGCCTGTGCCCTTCTGGCCGAGCCGGGCGACCTGTGCCGAAAGCTGGGCTCCCAGAGCCTTACGACCGGCCAGATTCGGGTCGAGGTTCAGGCGCAGCTGATCCTCGAAGCGCGACAGATCTGCCAGGGCTTGATCCAGATCTCCTGGATTCTCACGAAGCGATTGCGTCAGTGTCTTTAATTGTCGAACCAGTGCCTGGCGAGCTTCAGGGGATAGAGTTTCAAGATTTTCGATCTGGTGTTCGGCTTGCTCCAATTGGCTTGCCTGCGCTTTGGCAGCTTCTTGGACTGTGCGGCGTTCCTGGATCACGAGCTCCATCCGGTTGGGCAGCAAGGCAGAAAGGCAGACAATAAAGAGCAATCCAGCCGCTGCCGCCAGGGGTTTCGTCCGAATTGTAAAAGGAAATGCTAGAATTGGGTCAATTTTAGATGCCCATTCGACTGCATCATCATATTGGCGTCGAATCAAATCTAATCCTGAAGTGATAAAAGCAACGTCAGCTGCCTGCATATCTCCATAGTGAAGGGAATAAGCAGTCGAAAGTCGCTCTTTCAAGCCTAATTCCAGGTCGACGGAAAGTGCTGTCTGGTAAAGGGAAATCCGCTTGATCAACGCTGAAAGCACAATTCCTGCAGCCCAGAACGGAATAGGGATCAAAGTCCAGAGAATTAACCCTTGAATTGGAAACAGTCTGCCGGCAATTTGAATAACCAAGCCGACCAGAAAAGGTATCCAAAGCGTGTTTTGAAGGTCAAGCCAGCTCCGCCTTGAGTGCATTCGCCGGCGGCAGCGCGAGAGAAAAGTATGAAGATCGCTCATTTCAGTTCACCACCATGGTGCGGAAGCGTTAGCCCTTTGGGGGATGAGGTGGGATTTTCTGGCACAGGCGTGTGTGAATTCTTCAGGATTGACTGGCTTAATCGCCGGAAGGTCGGGAACAATCTCAGGCAATGGCGTCGGAGACGCGGAATTCAAGATTTGGATGTTTTCATAGCGGTTGGTTGTCCCTAGATAACCCAATCCGATAATGCCCAGAAAGCCTAATATCAAAACAAGCGTCAAAAGCGCTTCGGGTAGCGATATGTGCCAGCGGCGAACCGGTCTGACGAGTCGGGTCGTAACCAGGTAAAGTACCAGCGTCAGCAAACCGTAGATCGGCAATCCAAAATGGTAAACCGGACGTGGGATGCTGGTCATGCTGATAGGCGGAGAACCGAGGATCCAATAAACCGGGCTTCCCAACATCCAGAACGCACTCGGGATGCTCGAAGGATTAACGGAAGAGCTGAAAGTAGAAGCCAGCACCATGATTGGGCTTGGAGCCATGATCCAGCGTGGTGGATCGGATTGGTTCATCACACCGACCATCACTGCCGCAAAGAGCGGACCAAATAACAGCAAGGCGACAGTCAGATATGAAAGCACGGTTGCGCGGCCGCTGCGGTTTAACAGCGCCGAAAAGAACAAGCCGATGACGCCGAACATGATCGCAACCACCAGCAAGGTTGCCAGAGCTTTAACCATATCCCGGATCGAAACGCCGCCGTAAATGAATACAAGGCTGGCCATCGGGATAGCTGCGAAGATAATCAGGAAGATATAGCTCATCGCGGCGATGAGCTTTCCCCACAGGATTGAGGCGGGTGAGAGGGGAGTTGCCAGGAGCATTTCGTAAGTCTGTTTCTCACGTTCCCCGCTGATTTCTCCAGCAGTTATGGATGGAGTGATTGCTGCGATGATCAGCAGCAGCAGGAATGCCAGGCCTGTGAAGAGCATTTGTCCGATCTGTGGGCTGATCGGACTCGATGAATATTGGGATGTTGTCAGAGTCATGCGATAAAGCGCATAGCCAAGAATTCCAAGTAAAACAAGCGTGATCGTTAAGGTCGCGAAAGCGCGACCGCCGCGCATTCGCGAACGTAGCTCCTTAACGATAATCGGGTTGACTTCATAGGACTTGACGGTATCCATCAGGCAACTTCACCTTTAGTCAGATTCAAGAATGCCTCCTCGAGGCTCGACATTGATTCGCTGAAGGCTGAGACGCGGACTTTCGCAGAGATCAAGTTCTCAAGCAAGTCTGCCGCCGATTGATCGTCGCCAGAGAATTCAATCTCGAAATGGACTGCACCATCCCTGCTTCGTTGCTCAATGACATTCTGGACTCCCGAGAAACCGTTCAACACTGCTGCAGCCTGCTCGGCATCGCTCAGAACCAGAATATCGATCATTCTATGCCCCTCGGCCTGATGAAGCACGTCCTCCAACGGCCCGCTTGTCACCAGTCGGCCGTGCTCCATTATCGCAACTCGATCGCATAGCTCGGCCAGTTCGGATAATATATGCGAGCTGAGCAAGATCGTCTTCCCCATTTTCTGAAGCTCGCGTAAAAGCTCGCGCATTTCGACCCGGGCGCGGGGGTCTAGACCGGATGCGGGTTCGTCCAACAGCAGGATCTGGGGGTCGTGAATTAAAGCGTGTGCCAGGCATAATCGCTGGCGCATCCCACGCGAAAGCAAATGGACATATGTATCGCGTTTCTCGCTCAAATCCACTAGCTCAAGCAGCTCATCAATCGTGCGGCTGCGCCTATCCGAGGAGAGCCTGAAACATCGAGCATAAAAATCCAAGTACTCCCAGACGAGCAATTCATCATATACTCCGAAGAAATCCGGCATGTATCCGATCTGCCACTGGATCTCCCGCCAGTAGCGCTGAATCGTGAGTTCGTTTATTCGGATTTCCCCTTCGCCAGGCTCTAGCAGACCAGCAAGCATCCGGATAGTGGTCGTTTTTCCAGCGCCATTCGGCCCGATTAAGCCGAAGAGTGATCCAGAGGGAATTTTGAGATTCAGATGATTTACCGCCTGGATTTTCCCATATGAGCGAGACAAGTCTCGAGTGGTGATGGCATACATTGGTTTTCGTAATCCTCTAGGATGGATGGCTCAAGGCCGGAAGCCGTCCATGCCGAGCGCAAGGTAGTAGCAGCTTTGAGCATTTTCTGCGCCGAGCCGGACGCGGATGAGGCCGTCGGTTCGAAGGAATTTTCTGGCCTCTGGGATCAGGCTGACACCTTGATTCAGGCCAGAAAGGGCAGTCCAGATGCTTTTATCCCAATTATATAGCTCGACTTTTGGGCTTGTGAAATCACCGCTGTCAGTCAACAGGGAAAGCTTAAGGTTCTCAACTTCAATATCAGAGAATTGTGGGGGGACTTTAAACTCGAATGTCGCTTCGCCTCGGGCAATATAAACAGAGGTTGTACCAGCCATTCCACAGGTGCCCCCTTCGCGTGGATTTTCTACCAGGCTTCCAGGGACCATCCCGACTGCGATGGATACATTCCCTGAATCCGCCAGGTCATAAGATAATGGCATCACGACGACAGCTGATGTCTGTCGACCTGGCTCGAACTCCCGCGATGCCAACCTCAGGAGGGGCTTCATCCATCCACCCGATAAATGTGGGTGTTGGGGCGGAGAAGGATGCTGAAGTAGTGGAATTGGAAGAAAAAATGTAGGGAGGTGCGCGCTCAAACAAGCTCTCCACGATTGAGCGGCGGGCTTCCGCCTGGCGGCGGGTAGAAGACCCTGCCGCGTTGATCTCATTCTCAAACATCGCATAACTTAAAGATGCAGAGAAATTGGGCATACCCAAAGCAGCCAATTCCAGGCTGACATCCGCTTTCTGACCGGGTTCCAAAGGTCCAATTCGTACGAATTTATTCCCTAAAATTAGGGATGAGTCCAGGAATGAATGCGAGGTTGAATTTGTGACCGAGCCAGTGATCTTGTCTTGAACGAGCTGTAAATCACCCGTAATGGCTCCGAAGTTGGGGATTTCTCCTTCCGACATAAAGCTCTGCATGGACCATTGGTTCACGCTCAATCCCTTCACCAACGCAGGATCCCCCTGGACCAGGGTCATCACACGGCCCGCAGACTTTGAATCAAAGGATGGGCTGACCGAGCTCCACGGCTCGTTATAAGGATTCAGCGGGCTGAGCAAACCGCCACCTTTGACTTCGATCTGATAGGCAGTTTGCGCCGGGGAAAAAATCCCAACAAAGCTGTCAAAATGAGCCCTACCTTCCGGTGAAATTTGCAGGACAGAAATCTTGTTAATAAAAATATCTGTCCCATGGAGGATGTATCCCAGGGTAAAGGATGCTGCTGAGAAAATAATCGTAATAACTGGGATTGTGATCCAGGCCAGTTGCAGCTGGTTTCTCTTTCGCAGGACCAGGTAATTGATGGGACCAATAAGTAGTATGTACACAATCAGCATCAAGGCCAACCCTCTGGCGGAGGGCATATCCAGGACCGGAAGGTTGGAAAGCACATAAGGCATATTACTGGAGAACTGCTGGCGGGCAGACATATCGGTCGGCAGATATTCGGAAAATGCAGCGCCGGGAGAGATCAACGCGCTCCAGAAGTCAGATGTACCTTTCCAGGCATCAAAAGGGGCTACGATTGGATCCAGTGCGAGAAAATTGACTGAACCGTTCCCCATTTTCCACTCAGATGCGAATTCAATTTGCCCGTCGCTGATCAGGATTCGGTTCGTATCGGATTTAAGCACCGCAACTACAAATGGTCCGGGTATGAGCACCGGTTGTGATTTTCCTGTAAATTTTTCTAAGGATTGAACTGTAAGTATTTCCTCGGTCGCTGAGATTTCGCCAGGGAATAGCGATTTTGGGAGACCAGCAGTTGTAAGCTGTGCGTGTGCGCCTCCACCAATTACCAGCCTGCCTCCCTGGCGCACCCAGGCTTCGATTGCGATGCCTTGAGATGGTGTTAGTGAGGTTGTATCCAGATCGCTGAGCACCAACAAGTCGAAGCTTCGTAAGCCTTCAAGGCGTTCCGGGATCTGATCCAGTGGGATATCAATCATGACTCTGCTTCTTTTAATTCCAGGCAGCTCGGCAGCAGCGATCATGGAAAGCGCACCTCGTTCAGGCGCGATCAAGCCTACCAGGTAATTTACAGTTGGATTTGGGTGAACGGAAATCCGGTCTGAAACCAGTAATTCATCGTCCGAAACCAAATTGACATCAAGCTCGCGGGAATAATTATTCGGAAGCACGTAGAGGACTACGCGCTTGTGCGCCAGTGAGGGCAGCTCTACCAAAGCTGCGTAAACGATCGTTCCATTCGCGCCTGGAATAGATACCTGGATTTCTGCATTCAAGTCGCGCCCATTATTTTCAATCTCGACAAAAATCGGGATCCATTCCCCGTATTTAAAATTTCCTTCAAAACCAGGAACCGCGTTCATGCGGATATCGTTCAACTCTTGCGGGAGCGAGGTTTGGGCAGCAGCAGGGATGATGGTCAGGCTGCAAATCGAAAATCTAAAAAAAACCGCCACCAGAGAAACTAGCAAGATTCGGCTAATAGAGAGTTTGAAAGGCTGGAGAAGTACTTTGTTCACAGGTTGTAGTTCCTTTTTGATCAGCTCAATAGGTCAGAGGACGAACCCGACTTGCTCCAGGTTCCCGGTTCGGAAGGGGTAATTATAATCGCTGAATAAAACAGAAAAAATGCAGCAAATGACTGGTTTTAAGGTGTGGTTTTAATGAGACCTTGCGCTCATTTTTCCATCGAGAAAGGATTAATTGATGCTCATATCTCCCATCATCGCTTGCTAGAAGGGTTAAAATCGTTTATGATTTTCGAATATTAAATTTTAGACGATTTTTCTGCTGATGAATCAAGATTACGAGGCTACTTTTTGATATCCACCCAAAATAGAGGAAAAATGGTCCGGACATTAGCTTTAGCGATCATTATTTTCCTACTAATAACAGCTTGTAAACCAAATCAACTCGAAACATCACCAACCCCTTTACCGACCTTGAGGCCGCCGGACGTGCGCGTCACTCAGCCCCCATCCGCCGAACTGGCTGCCGAAGAATTCTTGCAAGCGTGGCAAGATTCTGATTACGAGTCTATGTATCCCCTGCTTGCTGAGTCGGTGCAGGCGAATATCAGTCCTGAAAAATTCAAAGAAGTTTATGAAAATCTCGCAAATGAGACTACCTTGATCGATTTGTCAGCAGAAATAATATCGGCGCAAACCAGCCCGGAGACTGCCGATATCGGGTACAGGGTAGATTATCAAACAGCGATTCTTGATAATTTCCAGCGAGAGATGGTGATGCGCTTGTCGCTCGAAGAAGGACGCTGGCGGATTCTTTGGGATGCTGGATTGGCGCTTCCAGAGCTGGCCGGTGGCAACTACCTTGGACTCGACCGGGAGTGGGATGGCCGGGCGAGCATTTTTGATAAAAATGGAAACCCGCTGGCACAGCAAACCGATGCTGCTGCAGTTGGCGTCTGGCCGGATTATGTCAATCTTGAAGAATCTAAGGGATTGCTTTCTATGCTGGCGAGCATCTCAAATTATCGTTCATTTACGATCGCAGAGATGATCGCAAACGCCAATCCGGGAGAGTACATCCCGATAAGTGAGGTCCCGATCGATGATGAACCTCGCTTGTTGGAGCAATTGAAAAATATTGGCTCCGTTGTCGTTTCGGAGTACAGCCGCCGGCTCTATCCTGGAAATGGGATCGCTCCGCACCTGGTGGGATACGTCAGCCCCATTCAGCAAGAAGAAATGAGCAGCTTTCGGCGTAAGGGGTACCTGGGTGATGATCGCGTCGGTCGCAAGGGGGTCGAGCTTTGGGGGGAAGAGACGTTGAATGGTAAGCCTGGGGGAACAGTTTATGTGTTTAATCCAGACGGCAAACCGATCGTTGAGTTGGGTTCGGCAGCCAGCATCCCAGGCGAGGATATCTATACGACGATCGATCGCGATTTCCAATACCAGGTTCAAAAAGCGATGTCGTCGTTCAGAGGGGCTATCGTCGTTCTGGAGCGGAATACTGGAAAAGTGCTGGCGCTCGCGTCTACGCCTGGTTTCGATCCCAATGCATTCGAGATTGAAAATTACAATTGGAATACCTTGCTCGGCGAAATCACTAACGACCAGCGCCTGCCGCAGTTCAATCGCGCTTCACAGGGTCAATATCCCTTAGGATCTGTATTTAAAATTATAACCACAGCAGCCGGGCTTGAAAGCGGTCGGTATACTGCCGATTCCACCTATGAATGCAACTACACATTTGATGAGCTGGGTGGAATAACGCTTTATGATTGGACCTGGGACCATTTTCAAGAGGACGGCGAGACTCAGCCCAGCGGACTTTTAACCCTTCCTCAAGGCTTGATTAAATCATGCAATCCCTGGTTTTATCACATTGGCAACGACCTTTACAGTGCCGGGTTGACGACGTCCGTATCGGAGATGGCGCGCAGCTTTGGCCTTGGGAGTAGAACGGGGATTGAGGGGGTGGAAGAAGAAGCAGGGAATGTACCGGATCCGGCCAGTCCGCTGGACGCAACCAACCTGGCGATTGGTCAGGGAGACCTTCAAGTAACTCCGCTTCAGGTTGCCCGTTTTATCGCCGCAGTTGGGAATGGCGGCACACTCTACCGACCTCAGATCATTGAAAAAATCGTTGGCAAGAATGGCGCTGTTCGATCCAGTTTCAAACCAGAAAAGCAAGGTACTCTCCCGCTCAAACCAGCAAATCTGAGGATCATTCAAGAAGCGATGAAAGGTGTCCCGAGCAGTAAGCAACCCATGGGGACGGCGTTTCTTCAACTTAATGACCTGAAAGTTGCGATTGCAGGCAAAACTGGGACTGCAACCTCGCAGACTGGAACTCCGCATGCATGGTTTGGAGGGTATACCTTCGAAAATAATGAGACAAAACCCGATATTGCGGTTGTCGTAATCGCCGAAAATGCCGGTGAGGGTTCAGAAATTGCAGCTCCAATCTTCAGGCGTGTGGTGGAGACATACTTCTTTGGGCGACCTTATAAGCCGTATCGCTGGGAAGCAATTATCGATGTCACCAGATCCCCAACTCCACTTCCAACGGACACACCCGCCGTCCAACCCTGATCAGATCATCGAATTCGTATTTTTCGATTAATAAGAAAGAAGATGGCCGTCCGCAGCAGACGACCATCTTCTTTCTTATTTAGAGGAGATTCGAAGAATCTTGCGTTTAGTAGGCGGTGTTGTTATAGAACCAGTTGTAGGCGAAGAAACCAGATCCCTGGACGCTCTGCATCCGGACCGCTATCTGGAAGCAGTTAAACAGCTCGGGTGGGATTGCGAAGGTCATGGTCTGGGTGCCGCCGCTGCCGGTAGAGAATTTCGCCACCGGGATACCGTTGATTCCCAACGTCCCATAATACCCCATCCGGACCTGGAAAGTATCCGAAGCCGGCAGGTTGTATGCAGTCACCGTCACAGTCCCATTTCTCACAACTGAGTTCACAAAGAAAGTTGGGTAGACAACGTAGTATGGCTGCTGCCAGCCACAATACCCCCATTTTGGTTTGGGAGGGTGCCCTGGGCAATTACCCGATGCGCCAGCTGAGATCGGAAATACGAGCGCCAGGATGACTATCCCGACAAAAAGTGAATATCGCGTAAATCTTAACATTGGATCCTCCTGTTTGAACCTGATTGATTGACCGTTGTTTCACGGGTTATTTATGCTGGTAGATATAATTTACTCTCCGCAGTCTGAATACGCAATGAAAACCATTAAATTGCCCGTATAAATTCAGTAAAATTTTACAGGGATGAACCTTTAAGCACCCTTGGTTTGGATGCGAGCCGATGTTATACTCATGCAGTCCGAGGTTCAATAATGCAGATCGAGGATTTGATCCATTCACTGCCTGAAACATATTCCCCAGCCGACCGGGATCTTGTGCTGCGGGCTTATCGCGTTGCAGAACGAGCTCATGAGGGACAAAAACGTGTTTCGGGTGAACCTTACATTTATCACTGCATTTCGGTAGCAAATATTCTGTCGGAAATGCGTGTTCCACCCTCAGTCGTTGCCGCTGCGCTGCTTCACGATACCGTAGAAGACACTGACATCACCCTAGCAGACTTGGATCGAGATTTTGGTGATGAGATCGCCCGGCTCGTCGATGGTGTGACCAAGCTTACACATTTGCCGCGCGTTTCTCGGGGGGATCAGCAAGAAAAAGTAGTGCTCGAAGAAGAAGTCCAGCGAGAAATTGCAGAAAGACGGGGTGAGGCTGCCCCGGATGAAGCTGCGGACATTATCCTTCGTAGCCGAAAATATGATCTGGTGTCAGAGACTCTGCGAAAAACATTCCTGGCTATGGGGGAAGACGTTCGGGTAATTCTTATTAAACTCGCCGACAGGCTGCATAATATGCGCACGCTTGGGCATATGCCGGACAATAAACGCCGGAGAATTGCCCAGGAAACGTTGGATATTTTTGCACCACTTGCGAACCGGTTGGGAATCTGGCAAATAAAATGGGAGCTGGAAGATCTGGGTTTTCGATATGTTAACCCGGAGAAATTCCGTGAGATTGCGGATAATCTGGCGAGCCGGCGGTCTGAGCGCGAGCTGGAGATGCAGCAAATCAAGCAGAAGCTCGAAACTGTCCTCGCTGCTTCTAATATTCAGTCGGAAATCTCAGCGCGCCCCAAACACATCTACTCAATCTACCGCAAAATGGTCCGTAAGGGAATCCCGTTCGATCTGGTCCATGATGTCCGTGGAGTTCGAGTGATCGTTCCAGATACCACAGCATGTTACACCGCGTTAGGGATCATTCATTCTTGTTGGCGGCCGATCCCGAATGAATTTGATGACTATATCGCTGCTCCTAAAGATAATTTTTATCGATCCCTCCATACTGCTGTAAATTATGACGACGGAAAAACGCTTGAAATCCAACTTCGAACCCAGGAAATGCATCAGAACGCAGAGTATGGAATTGCTGCACACTGGCGATACAAAGAAGGTTCCGGACGAGATGATGACTATGAACGGAGAATCTTGTGGCTGCGGTCGTTAATGGAGTGGCGGCAGGATGTCGAAGACGCTGGTGAATTTGTTGACAGCATGAAAAACGAGGTCTTCCAGGACCGTGTTTACGTGTTTACGCCAAAGGGGGACATCATTGATTTAGCTGCCGGCTCAACACCGATCGATTTTGCATATCAGGTTCACACGGATATCGGCCACCGCTGCCGTGGGGCAAAAATCAATGGGAAGTTGGTCTCTTTGGATTACCAGCTCCATACTGGCGATAAAGTCGAGATTCTGGCCGCCAAGCGCGGTGGTCCAAGCCTGGATTGGTTGAATCCAAATCTCGGACTGGTCCAAACTCAGCGGGCGAGATCGAAAATTCGCAACTGGTTCAAGCGGCAGGCTCGCGAAAAGAATGCGAGCACAGGCAAAGTGATGTTGGAAAAAGAGCTGCGTCGGCTAGGTCTTTCAGATACCAATCTTGAGCGGTTAGCAAAAGAATTTGAATTAAGATCTGTTGAAGATCTTTACGTCTCGCTTGGAACGGGCGATCTTCCAACTCATAAGATTGTTAACCACCTTACTTTGGGAGACCGCGAAGAAAATATCGATGAGCTGTTGCCCACATCGAAACCTGCTGGTACAGGTCCTACCGAAGATGCTGTAACCGTATTGGGTCTGAAGGGGCTGCTGACGAATTTCGCTCGCTGTTGCAATCCAGCCCCTGGCGATGAGATTGTAGGGTATATCACTCGCGGCCGGGGGGCAACAATCCACCGAAAAGATTGCCCGAACGTACTCAGAATCGGTGATCGTGAAAGGCTGGTCAGGGTGAGTTGGGGAGAGCCAAAGGCCACGTACCCGGTACCTGTTCGCATCAAAGCCTACGACCGAGATGGGCTGATGAAGGATGTGTCTACGCTGATTTCTGATGAAGGGGTCAATATGCCGCGGGTAAAAGTCGAAACAAGTCGAAATCTGGCTGTTTTTGACCTGGTGATCGAAGTGAGAGATATTATTCAGCTCAGTCGCGTCCTGGATCGTCTTGAAAACCTGGCAAATGTGATGGAGGCTCGTCGGGTTCGGCCAGGATGATCCGATTTTTTTCCTTGAAAAACTCTACGATTTACGTCCTCGCATGATGGTATAATACCGCTCCGAATGGCACAGGAAACGAATTTGCTCAATGTTAGCGAAGCTCGCCGGCGGCTGCTCGCACACTTCCCAACGCTAGCCTCTGAAGCAATACCGCTCAGTTCTGCAGTTGGTAGAGTCCTGGCTGAGCCTATCATTTCCCAGATATCCCTCCCTTCTTTTGACACTTCTGCGATGGATGGTTTTGCTGTTTGCGCCGATGATACGCTCCTGGCGGCGGACGAACATCCGATACCACTCCAGGTTGTCGAAGACATCCCTGCTGGGAAGGATGTTAAAACCTTCATCCATCAGGGTCAGGCAGCGCGGATCATGACTGGAGCAAAAATTCCACCAGGCGCTGATGCAGTTGTACCTGTTGAATGGACTGATTTCAATTATCGCCAGGTTGGTTTACAGGCTCCTGAAGTGGTTGGTATCAACCGGACCGTCCGTAAGAATGACAATATTCGCCGACAAGGGGATGATCTCCAGGCTGGAGAAATCATATTGGAGCGCGGTCACTTAATGCGGCCTCAGGATGCAGGTTTGTTAAGCATGGTGGGAAAGGCAGAGCTGTTTGTTCATAAAAAACCGAGGGTGGCGATTTTTTCGACGGGAGATGAGCTGCTACCGGTTGAAGCGCCACTAGAACCCGGAAAAATTCATGATGCAAATATGTACACGCTGATTGGCCAGGTGGAGCAACTTGGGGCGCAGGCGATAAATCTTGGCATCATAGCTGACCACCCGGAAGACGTTCGAAAGACTCTCAACGCAGTCGAAAAGATTGGAGTTGACCTGATCCTTTCCTCAGCGGGAGTAAGCGTTGGGGCAATGGATTTCGTCCGTCATGTCATTGAGAAATTTGGGCATTTGGAGTTTTGGCGAGTAAATATGCGCCCAGGCAAGCCTTTTGCATTTGGCTATTACGAAAAAACTCCTTTTATTGGATTGCCTGGCAACCCGGTTTCGGCTTTTGTAGGTTTTGAAGTCTTTGTTCGCCCCGTCCTCCAGCAAATGCTGGGTGAAAAAGATAAGATTAGGAAAACAATAAAGGTAAAACTGGTAGATGCGGTTGAATTGGACGGTCGCGAAAGTTATCTTCGGGCTGTAGTGACTCAAGAAGACGGCTTATCTGTTGCAAGACTCACCGGTCACCAGGGTTCCGGAAACCTGCGTTCCCTGGTTCAGGCAAACGCTATGCTTTTAATCCCTTCTGGGGTAAAATCAGTGCCGTCCGGCGGGCAGGTAGATGCCTGGTTTCTGGATGGCAGGTAATATGTTTTATATTAATATTTTAGGAGGTAATGATGCCGTGTATTCGCTGCCACTACATCGATTGTGTATTTCTTGATGATGGATACTGCGGAGCGGCCGCGATTGAGATTGATCCGGATGCCGGATGCATGACTTTCTCGAGAGCGGATGATGTTAATAATGATAACGACTGGGAAGAAGAAGAGGAAGAGTTAGAAGAATGGGAAGACATCGACCTGGACGAAGAGGACGATGAATTATGGTTGGATGAAGACGAAGAATATTGATGTTCAGGAGTCTGGTCAGTGTACGGAAATGTCGATATTTCCTGATCCCAATGCTGCTATTTCTTGGGATTTCTTACAATTCTGCATCTGCCGAATTCACTGAGACGATCTTTGCACCTCAATCAGGAACACCGACATCAATCAGTAATTTTGTCGATATAGAAGCTGGCTGCAATTGGTCTGGTATTGGGGGACAGGTTATAAACCAGCTTGGTACTCCTGTAACCGGGATCGTTGTAAAAATTTGGGGATCCTATTCGGGGCGCCAGATTCTCTCCTATGGTGTCTCTGGAGGGTCAGCCGACTTTGGACCGGGCGGTTTCCTCTTTAAGCTGGGAGACCATGCTGCCGCCTCGTCTGAGACTATGAGCTTGCAGGCTCTTGGATCTCTCTGGAAATGAATTGTCCCCACCGATAAAATTTAATACCTTCGCAGATTGTTCTCGCAACCTCGTATTATTAAATGTGCGTGAATATACGATCGAAAATCCAATTTTCCTGCCGTTGATCCGCCGATAGTTCGACTAAAACGAAAATATGAGGACGTCGCTGTGCCTATCCTCGATCACTTTAGCCTGCTCGCACCTTTCTATGATAGGGCGATCAAGGCAGCCTTCCCGCAAAAATTAATATCACTTTTGGACTTGCCAGCTGATGGTTTAGTATTAGATGCTGGAGGGGGGACTGGAAGGATCGCACAATTCCTTACAAACAAATCGAATCGATTGTCATCGCAGATTCATCTATGGATATGCTTCAACAGGCAGCTCAAAAGAATTGCTGCGGTCTGGTATGCTCTAATACGGAAAGCTTGCCCTTTCCGGATGGATTATTTACCAGGATATTGATGGTCGATGCACTCCATCATGTCATCAACCACCAAAAAACCATTGACGAATTATGGCGATTGTTGAAACCCGGCGGCAGGCTGGTTATTGAAGAAATGGATCTTAACCAGCCGCTGGTAAAACTTGTTGCCCTGGCAGAGAAAATCGCTTTAATGAGGAGCCATTTCTTATCCCCACAGGCCATTGCCGGGTTGTTTCCCGAAGTTGGTGGTGAAATCAGAATTGAACGTCTCGGATCGAAATGCCTGGATAATCGTCGACAAATTCAATCAGTAATCTGTTCTGGTTCTTCCCCTTTTTCATCCATAAATCATCTTCATCAACTTCATTGTAATCGATCCGAAGTGCTTCTTTTGCGGGTGCAGTCGATGCCAGCAGCAGCAGGGTAATAACGATTGCACTCGTTATGCACCAGGCGCAGGTGGCGCCGATCACGAATGGCTCCAGAAAGGTCAAGTAGATTGAAAACAAGACGCCGAACCATGCCATTCCCCATATTGCGATTGTAAACAGCTTCTGAGTGGATTCGGGTCCATAAATCCTCAGCAGCCAACTACCCAGGATTGCGAGATAACCAAAAACTCCCAACAGACCAATTGGGATAATTCCGAACAATTTCGCATATGGGCTTTCTTGAACGCTGTTGCAGTTGCCGACCGGTCCGCATATTGCAGCGGAATGAGTAATCTCGACATAAGAGAGATACAAAGCCACTCCGAGCCCGATGATCGCAAGGACTGGAATAAATAAATCGGGGAAAGTAAGAAACTTGCTGTCAGGACCTTTGAGATAGCTGGCAAGGACTGTTCCGGCGCAGATGAGCATTCCGATTAAAACAACGATTGCAATTGCATTGGCGATGGGGTCCTGCAGAAATTTTTGAACAAATACAGGTTGTCCATTTTGATCAGAGGTCTGTTGTTGATTTGCACCTGGAAGAATAGGTGTACCGACTTGATCCTGTGCAGCGATGACCTGGCTTAAGACCTGGGATATCCGGCCATTCCGTACCTCCAGACGCCAGTCCGGCTTCAATCAGCTCGGCGATATGAGCTTCAATCTCATCGGCTCCAACAAGTATGTTTGAACCAAGGATCAATGTGGGGACTCCGATCCTATCGTCTGAAACCTCGTATTTAATGAGCGCAGCTTGATACAGGTCGTTTCCAACTGGATGAGTGACATCGACTCCGACAATATCCAATTGATTGGGAAATTTTTCTACAAGGGGAGGCAGGATTTCCTCCATGACTTGTGGCACGCTGGACAGGTCGGTGAGAAGAATAGAACGGCCTGGATAACTTCGGAATTCAGCCGCGGATGCAGCAAACACAGGTGAGATTAAGGCTACTAGTAATATCAATAATCGGATGGAAAGGTGTTTCATATTATTCTCCAATACAATTCTCAATTCAACAGGAAGTCTACCAGGATCCGGTTAAATTCTTGATATTGATCGATGGACACAGCATGACCGGCATCAGGAATGATCACCTGGCGACAATTTGGGATTCCCTGAGCAAGACGGCTTTGAATTTTGGGTGCGACGGTGGAATCTTGTTCTCCGGTTATCACAAGTGTTGGAGCCTGGATCCTATGAAGACGGTCAGCACTATTAAAACGTGCGAGATCATGCATTGCGCTCCGGTAAGATCGTGGGTCTGCTTGAAGGATTTGATCAATCAGTACACGTCGGTACATTTCCTGCTCGGGCTTAGGAAAGACTTTTCGTGCTACGGCTTTTGCCTGAACCGGTAAACCGAGTGTATGCAGCAGGATCACTCGAGTAAGGAAATAAGGCCAGGTTTGTGGTTTTGAAAAATCCAGCCTTGCGTATGAATTAATAATCACCAATTTGTTGATTGTCTCGGGATATTCAATAGCAATTTGCTGAGCAAGGACGCCTCCCATAGAAATCCCTGCCAACTTATATGATGTTAACTGGATTGCAGAAGCACATTGCGCAATCCTGGATGCCCAGGCAGAAAGACCGCCGCTAATTGGATCAGATTTTCCAAACCCCGGCACATCAAAAGCTAAAACACGGAAATCTGAACGGCACAATTCATCGAATTGAAGAGCCCAGGAATCACATGTCGCTCCCAATCCGTGGATGAGCACGATTGCATTCTCGGATTCGGGATTCAGATCGAGATAGTGCAGTCGTGATTGAGTGATCGAATTCATGGAATGGCATGAGTAAGAAGCTGAAGTATTTGGACGAAATAGAGTTGTTGTGTAGATACGCAACCACCTCCAAAAATCGGAGGCGGTTCTCTTGGATCTTGGGCTAACCAATTGATCAGGACTTATCGGCCTGGTCGGTCTCTTTCTGATCAGGTGCGGTTGGTTCTGATTGTTCTTTCTTTTCGTCCGGATCCTGGATGCCTTGTTTAAAAGCCCGAATCCCGCTGCCCATTTCGCCAGCAATTTTGCTGATCCGGCCGACGCCAAATAGCACGATGACGATTACCAATATGATAATTAGCTCAGTAGGACCGAAATTCATTTTAATTCTCCATATGGTTATAAAAATAATCTGTTGACAGGCTCTGTGTGGCCAGCCAAATCGCTCCGTTTATCGTTAACAAGAAGATTATACTACTCTTTCTTGGTACAATTACCATTGAGATGTCTGAGTTGATCGTTATCGGAGGTGGTCTGGCTGGTAGTGAAGCAGCCTGGCAGGCGGCAAAGCGGGGAGTGGATGTTTCATTATATGAAATGCGTCCAGGAACTCAGACCGGCGTCCACAGAAGTGACCGGCTGGCAGAATTGGTTTGTTCGAATTCATTTGGCTCTCAGCTCAGCGACCGGGCATCCGGATTATTGAAAGAAGAGATGACATGCATGGGTTCGCTGCTGATCGAATGCGCTCAAGAGACTTCACTTCCGGCAGGCGCAGCGTTGGCCGTGGATCGCGAAGCATTTGCAGAACTAGTGACTGAAAAAATCACATCCTGCCCGAAAATTCATCTGATCCGCAAGGAGATAAAGATCATTCCCGATGGACCGGTCGTCATCGCAACGGGACCTCTAACTTCCCCTGCGCTTGCAGCCGAAATCAAACGGATCACAGGACGAGATCAGCTGTATTTTTTTGATGCTGTCGCTCCAATCGTGACCCAGGAATCAATCGACATGGGACATTGCCTTTCGAGCGTCTCGATATCAGCGCGGGGACTTACCGGATGGAGATTACATCAATTGTCCTTTTTCTCGCAAGCAATATGACGATTTTGTTGATGAATTGTTGTCTGCTGAACGGATTGAGCTGCGGGAATTCGAAAGCGAGATTGATCATGGAGTTCGGGCAGGCGCAGCACGCTTCTTTGAAGGCTGCTTACCGATTGAAATCCTCGCACGTCGGGGTACGGGAAGCTCTGGCGTTTGGTCCCATGCGCCCGGTCGGATTGGTCGATCCGAATACTGGAAAGCGACCCTCATGCTGTGGTTCAGCTTCGACAGGATAATCTGGCTGGTTCGCTGTATAATCTGGTCGGATTTCAAACCAATCTCAAGTTCTCGGAACAACGCAGGCTCTTCCGAATGATTCCAGGACTTGAAAACGCAGATATCATCCGATATGGTCAGATGCACAGGAATACCTACATCTTTTCACCTGGAAACTTGCACCCTATCCCTTCAATTTAGAAAACCGACCAGATATTTTCTTTGCAGGACAAATCACCGGCGTGGAAGGATATTTAGGGAATATCGCGACTGGTCTCTTAGCGGGCTGGAATGCCGCGCGCAGGATCAACAGCCAACCGCCAATCATTTTACCTGAAACGACGATGCTCGGAGCGTTAATAAAATACATCACCGAAGCAAGCATCCAGGATTTTCAACCGATGAAGGCCAATTTTGGGATCATGCCAGTTATGGACCAAACTGGAATTCGAGGGAAAAGAGAGCGAGCAAAGGCTTATTCAGTGCGAGCACAGCAAGACCTGAGCCAATTTCTGGAGACATCGGACGAGAATACTGGTCGATAATGATTTCAGTAATAAGATAATGAAAAGATCGATTGAATTTTTTGATAGAAAATGCAGGGAAATATGTCGAAGAAAAATCCTGAATTAACAACCAGACCGAGAGAGCGAGCTTTTCTTGTAGGCGTCGAGATTTACGGCAAGCAAGGTCTGTTGACGCTTTCCGATTCGCTGATGGAGTTAGGTCTGCTCGCTGAAACCGCAGGATTGGAGGTCGTAGGGGAAACAACTCAAAAATTAGATCATCCCAATCCAAATACCTATATCGGACCGGGGAAAGTGGAAGAAGTAAAAACCCTTGCCGTAGAATTTGACGCTAACGTAATTATTTTCGATGAGGAGCTATCGCCTCGCCACTTGCGCGAGCTCGAATTGATCTTTGGCGTTGAGCTTCGTATCCTCGATCGAACGGCTCTGATCCTGGATATTTTTGCCCAACACGCAAACACGCGTGAAGGAGCTCTGCAAGTAGAGCTAGCGCAATATGAATACCGTCTGCCAAGGCTCACGCGAGCATGGACCCACCTTGCTCGTCAAGCCGGCGGGGGAGGGGGGCGTACTGGGAGTGTCGGCGGTGTAGGATTGCGCGGCCCCGGGGAAACCCAGCTTGAGGTCGACCGGCGGGAAATTCGCAGGCGGATCGACCATTTGAAGGGTGAGCTGGAAAAAGTTCGCACCCACCGCAAACAATATCGAGCCAGGAGAAGCCGCTCCCGCATCCCTCTGGTTACTTTAGTCGGGTATACCAATGCGGGCAAATCCACCTTGCTGAACAGGCTGGCAGGCGCGAATGTCTACGTGGCGGACCAGCTTTTTGCGACGTTAGATCCTACAACCCGCAGGGTGGAGCTGCGTGGCGGATATCAGGCGTTATTCACAGATACAGTCGGCTTCATCCAAAAACTCCCAACCGAGCTTGTTGCAGCTTTTCGGGCGACTCTCGAAGAGATCGCTGAAGCCGATTTACTTTTGCATGTAGTCGATATCAACCATCCCAACTCGTCTGCTCAGGCCGCCTCAGTTCACCAGACACTCCATGAAATTGGTGCTGGGCATATCCCGGTCCTGACCGTCTTGAATAAAATCGATCAGCTTGCAGATCCTCGTGAAGCGCAGAACAAATTGTCAAACTTTCCGAATGCGATGGCTGTCTCCGCTCTGCGAGGAATTGGAATCGAAGAATTATCTGTCTGCGATCGCTGACCGGTTATACGAAATGTTTACGGATATTACCGTCAAGCTTCCGTACCATGAAGGCGCTTTGATCTCGTTATTTCATGAATTTGGCCAGGTCGAACGTGTCGAGCATATTCGCGGTGGCGTGTTTATCCAGGGGAAAGTACCGGGACGCCTTCTGGCTCGTTTTCAGCCGTATTTTGAGCGGAAAGAGGATCCACCTGTTGGAATCTAGACATTAGCCCCATATTCATAGTGAATACTATTCGATACGAGGCAATCATGAATAGAAAGTTGAGTAGATGGGCTGATAATCTGTCTGATTTTTTCGCAAGTAGAAAAGGTTTGCCAATCATAATCGGGATGGTTCTTGTTTGTCTGAATTTTCTATATCCAATTCTTTCCCGGGATTGGGTGGCTTGCATCAACCAATTTCCTTCTGCATCTTGGGATAATCCTTGCATTCATCGGAATTTTACTTTCCTGGGCGTTATAACAAACAGAAAAACCCGAAAGGCATCTTCGACCTCTCGGGTTTAATTAATCATTCAAGCCTGTTCGATGAGTTTAAATCTTCGGACCGGCTTTTTTAACTTCATTCGGATGCCTGATCTTCAAACTTCTTAAAATTATCAATAAACCTGGATGCCAGCGAACGGTAGCGCTTGAAATATGCTTCTCGGCTCGACCAGGAGGATGCTGGATCGAGGACGCCTTCGGGGATATCCTGGCAGGTCCTCGGCACTCGAAAGCCAAAAACAGGATCAACGGTGTATTCTACGTTATCAAGCTTTCCATCAAGAGCTGCGTTGAGCATCGCCCGGGTGTAGCGGATGCTGATTCGTTTGCCGACCCCATAAGGACCGCCGACCCAACCGGTGTTGATCAGCCAGCATCGGACTCCATATCGCTCGATCTTCTGTCTGAGCAGGTTGGCGTAATAAGCGGGATGATGCACCATAAAAGGTCCGCCAAAACAAGTGCTGAAAGTTATCTCTGGTTCTTCTCCCAACCCAATTTCAGTCCCAGCAATTTTCGAGGTGTATCCGGAAATGAAATGATAAAGCGCCTGGTCAGGATCGAGCCTGGCGACTGGTGGCATGACACCGGACGCATCGCAGGTTAAGAAAATGATATCTTTCGGATGACCGGCGCGCTTCTCCGGTATGGCGTTATCAATGAACTCCAGCGGGTACGAGGCGCGCGTGTTCTCGGTTTGAGTTTCGTCATCCAGGTCAATCAGGCGAGTCACGGGATCGTAAACGACATTTTCCAGCAGCGTGCCAAATCGACGCGTGCAGGCGTAAATCTGAGGTTCTGCCGTCGGAGAAAGCGCGATGACTTTCGCGTAGCATCCGCCTTCGAAGTTGAAAACACCCTCGTCGCTCCAGCCGTGCTCGTCGTCACCGATTAGCCCGCGCAGCGGGTCTGCAGAGAGAGTGGTTTTACCAGTGCCGGAGAGCCCGAAGAAAAGTGCGGATTCGCCTGTTTTCCCGACATTCGCGGAGCAGTGCATGGTCATGACGCCTTCAAGCGGGAGCAAGTAATTCATGATCGTAAAGATCGACTTCTTGATCTCACCTGCATACCCGGAATTGCCTATGATGCAAAGGCGCTGTTGAAAATTGATCGCAATCACGGTATTCGACGGTGTGCCGTCCAATTGCGGAAAGGCTTTAAAGCTCGGTACGGCAATCACGGTAAAATCCGGGACATGCCGGCGGTAGTCCTCGTTTGTTGCGGGGGGGATAAACATGTTTCGGGCAAAGATGCTGTGCCACGCCAGCTCGGTGATGATCCGGACCGGCAGGCGGTAATTCGGATCGGACCCGGCGAAGCAGTCCTGGATGAACAGGTCCCGCCCCTGCATAAATCCCTGAACCCGGTTGAAAAGGTCGTGAAATTTCTCTTCGCTGTAAGGCCGGTTGTATTGACCCCACCAGACGTGGTCTTCAGATGAAGGGCTCGCGGACAACAAATTTATCATTTGCTGCACGGGCAGTGTGTCTGCCGGTGTTAACCACGAGCGGTCCAGAGAGGCTGAGTTTTCCTTCGTTGCGGAAAATCGCTTCTTCGTATAAAGCTTCCGTTGGCAAATTCCAGTAGACCCTGTTCAGGTTTGTTAATCCATGGTTTTCAAGCCCGTAATCGCCTTTACGAGACGATGCCTGCGCCTCGGCGGGGGTTTTGATATCAAGGAGGTTGTTCATAGCCAATCCCTTACCAATTTTCGGTCGCCAATATAGATTTCATTGGGTGAGTTGGGATCGAGCGCCCATTTGATCCGCTCGATGCTGGTCGTGATATCCTTTATGCTGCCAGCAAAGCTCAACCTCAAATAGCCCTCCATCCCAAATTCCTTGCCCGGGACCGTCACGACGAGAGCACGCTTGAGCAGCATTTTTGCGAGTTCGATGGAGTCGTTCGAATACGCCCGAAAATCGGGCAGTACATAAAACGTGCCGTCCGGTTTCGTGATCTTTAACCCCGTTAAGCGCTTTCAGCTCCTGCACGGTCACATCGCGATTGTTTTCGAAAGTCAGCCTCAGATTTTCCACGACGCTCTGCATGCCTGTCAGCGCGCCTTCGGCTGCAGCCTGAAGCACGGATGAAGTACAAGAAGTGATCTGGCTTTGAACGTTGGTCATGACTTCGACAAGCTTACGGTTTGCCACGACCCAGCCGATTCGAAAACCCGTCATCCCGTAGAGCTTAGCGACGCCGTTCACGACGACCAGCATCGAATCTTCGACGGTTTTCTCGGTAAATTGATATCCCGGTGCAGCTTTTACTCCGCTGAAAACCAGCTTGTGATAAATGTCGTCCATGATCAGGTATATCTTTTTTTGTTCGCAGTAATCGACGATTTGCGCAATCAATTCTGACGAAAAAACTGCTCCGGATGGATTGTTCGGGCTGTTGACGATGATCGCCTTTGTGTAGGACGTTACCGCGTCCTCGATTTCTTCAAAGGTAGGGATGAACCGACCGTCTTCGGGCGTCACGATCACCGGGACGCCGTAGCACATCTTGACCATTTCGGGGTAGCTCACCCAATGCGGGGCCAGGATGATCACTTCATCCTGAGGATTCAAGATGCTGTAAAGGATATTGAATAGTGATTGCTTGGCGCCAGCTGAAACGATGATGTTATTGGGCGCAACGACCCGGTCGTAGTTCTCTTCGGTATAGCGGATGATCGCTTTCTTCAATGAGGGTGTGCCGTCCGGCGGAGTATATTTTACGTCTCCTCCACTGAGCCGGGCTGCCGAGCTGAGAATAGCGGTTATAGGCGTTTTGTTTTTCGGCTCACCGATGCCCATATTGATGACAGGCTCTCCGCGCTCACGCATAATGCGGGCTTCTTCGTTGAGCGCTAATGTAGGCGAAGGTGCGATTGACCTTGCTAAACGACTGATACTCATTTTGAGTCACGACTCCTGTTTCAAGGATTCTATTATTGATCTATTCCCGATATTGTTATTGAGTTTAGTACGAATAGTTGGACGAGTCAATGTGACTTTCATCAAGTACTTTGCAGTAAGGGGTCAACTTCTCCTTTAGTTTAATTGTTAGTGCTTGAAAAACTTGACACATCCGGCCGGAATACTTACAATGCCTGAAATCAATTCAAAAATGGAAAAAAATTTGAAACTTCACACGGACGATCAGCTTCTAAATACAGCGGAAAAACTTAAGAAGAATATCTCCGGGCATGTCAGGACTGATTACACCGCGAAGCTGCTTTACAGCACGGATGCATCGATCTATCAGATTGAACCGATGGGTGTAGTATTCCCAAGGGAAATTGATGACCTCCAGGCGATTGTAGAAATATGTGCAGAATATAACGTCCCGGTCATTCCGCGCGGTTCAGGTTCCAGCCTGGCCGGGCAGGCGATCGGTGCAGGCTGGATCATCGACTGTTCTCGTTTTCTGAACAGGCTGATCGAGATCAATCCAGAAGAGCATACCGCTCTTGTGGAGCCCGGCCTGATATTGAATTCGTTAAACAAGCAGGCGTCTGAATTTGGATTGATGTTCGGTCCGGATCCTGCTTCTGCCGAGCGCGCGTCGATGGGGGGATGCATTTCTAATAATGCTGCCGGCGCCCATTCGATCTGCTACGGCATGACTGCTGACCACGTTATTGGATTGGATGTCGTCCTTTCGGACGGAGCTGCTGTTGAGCTGAAGGAAATATCCACGAGTACAGCTGTGCAGATTGCTGCTAACTGTATCGGACGTGAAGCGGACCTCTATCGCGCTGCACTTCAAATTCGGGAAACAAAATCAGCTGCAATCATGGAAAACTGGCCTCGCACCTGGCGAAGGGCATCGGGATATAACCTCAACTATCTGATCCCGTGGTCCCCGGCACAACCTCGGGTATGGTCGGAAAATAATCCTGATACCTTGCCGTATCCACCAGTTCAAGCCGGGTCAATCAACCTGGCCAGCCTGATCGCCGGGGCTGAGGGCACGCTGGGTGTGATCCGCAAAGCGCAGGTCCGTCTGGTGCCCAAACCCACTTTCTCGATACTTACCGTGCTGGCTTTTTCAGACATCACTCAGGCTTGCGACCAGGTTCCTGCGATCCTTGAAACCTTTCCTTCTGCAGTTGAGTTAATTCCGCAGAATTTAATTGCGCTTGCCAGGTCTGTGCCCGCCTATGCGGATCAAGCTTCCGTGCTTTCGCCGCTCATGGAATCCCAGGCGGGTGTGCCTGCATTGTTGGTCGTCGAATACACGGGCAGTGTTCAGCAGCTGATTAAAGAAAAAGCAGCAGCGTTGGCAAAAAACCGAAAAGCCCTGGTGGCGGATTCTGCAGCTTCGCAGAAAATGATCTGGGGCGTTCGTAAAGCGGGTTTAGGGCTTTTTATGTCCCGTCCAGGAGACCAAAAACCCTGGAGCTTCATCGAAGACCTGTCGGTGCCAGTCGATCGACTGGGGGAATTCGTTCGTGAGATGGAACGGATCATGGCTTCATACGGGATAGAAGGTGAGAATTACGGGCACGCCTCGGCAGGATGTCTTCATATTCGGCCGGTGATCAACTTGAAATCGGTGGATGGAATTCAGATGCTCCGCAGCCTGGCCAGCGATGCCGTAAATTTGACGCTCAGTCTGGGGGGCGCAGTCAGCGGAGAGCACGGCGATGGGATTTCCCGTTCGGAATGGAATGAGCGCATGTTTGGCGCAGAGATTACCTCGATGTTCCGCCGGATCAAGCAAGCCGCCGACCCTGAGGGTCTGATGAACCCCGGAAGGATCGTAAGCCTCCAGAAGTCTACACCTCTGCCATCGCATGAATCAGAACCTGAGATTTGGAGCTGATTATCAATCGAAAGGTTGGAAGTCGGTATTCAGTTTTTCGAAACAGGCGGGTCTGACCGGCGCGGTTGAGCAGTGCAATGGTGCAGGTGTCTGCCGGAAAGCAGATGGCGTGATGTGCCCTTCCTTTCAGGCCACTCATGAAGAGATTTACTCCACCCGTGGTCGGGCGAACCTGCTCCGGGCTTTGGTAAGCGCCCGCAGTCTGACTGAACCTGTGGTCGAAACTGCCGTTTATAAAGCTCTGGATTTTTGCCTGGCTTGCAAAGGCTGCAAAGCCGAATGTCCGTCTTCGGTGGATATGGCAAAATTGAAATACGAATTCTTAGAATGGTACTACCAACGCCATAGTCGCAGGCTGCGCGACTTTGTGTTTGGCTATATTGGGCAGATTGCACGATTTGGGCAGCCGCTGCATCGGATCGCCAATCCCATCATGATGTGGAGCGTAACCCGGATTATTGGAGAGCGGCTGCTGGGGATCAGCCGCAAACGCGGACTGCCCAGATTTGCCGCAAGATCGCTGCATTCGCAGTGGAAAAGATACAGGGAAGATGAAGATAAGGGAAAAAGCAAACCTGGACAATCCGCAACCCATGGAAAGGCGCTTTTCGTTTCCGATCCAATTACTGAGTATTTTGAGCCAGAAGTCGGACTTGCCGCACTGAAAGCGCTGAGAAGTTCGGGTTATGATGTAGTGCTTCTCCCAGTGATAGGGACGGGTAGAACCTTGATCTCAAAGGGATTTATTCGGCAGGCAAAAAGACATGCAATCAAGTTGGTGCGCTCGTTAGAGGCTCTTGATCCAAAAGCGGTTTGTCCGATTGTTGGGGTGGAGCCTTCTGAGGTGCTTTCGTTAACGGATGAATACCCGGACCTGCTGCCGGAGGACCCGATAGTTCAATCGATCGCCGGTCGAACTTTCTGCATTGAGGAGCTGCTCCTCCGGAATGTAAATGGAAACAAATCTCACGCAGGGAATCGTTCCTTCTCTAAAATAATGCGCATAGCCACTTCCGCACAATATAATTATCCCTCCTCAAATCCCTTAAAAAGAAAAGTAATGCTCCACAGTCACTGTTATGAGAAATCTCGTTCGCTCCGGCCGGACGGCTCAACTGTTGGAGTAGGGGCGGCCGAAGCGCTGCTGCGTTCAGTTGGGTATGAAGTAGAAATGATCGATTCAGGCTGCTGTGGGATGGCTGGCGCGTTCGGTTATGAAGTGGAACATTACGGACTATCGATGGATGTTGGGGAGCTGAGCTTATTTCCGGCGGTTCGTTCTGCAGACAAGTCCACCCTGATCGCCGCTTCGGGAACGTCATGTCGATCCCAAATCAGGGATGGTGCCGGGAGAAAAGCTTTCCACCCTGTAGAGCTGTTTTTAAAACCTTACTGATCAAACCATCCCGCTGACAAGTGCTAGCAGGACGCCGCCGGCGATCACGCTGCCGAGTTGACCCGCAGTGTTGGTCCCCATTGCGTGCATCAAAATATAGTTATCAAAATCCTCATCTTGAGCCACTTTGGCAGCCAGTCGACCGGCCATAGGAAACGCGCTGATCCCGGCTGCTCCAATGAGCGGATTGACCTTTCCGCCAGTGATAAATGCCATGAATTTCCCGAAAAGCAAACCGGCGGCCGTATCGAGCCCAAATGCAAACAACCCAAGGATGAGAATGCTGATGGTTTGCCAGTTCAAGAAGCTGGAAGCGGTCATCGTCGAGCCGATGGTAATACCCAGGAAGAGGGTGGCGACGTTCGCAATCTCGTTCTGGGCAGACTTGCTCAACCTGTCGACGACAAGTGATTCACGAAGCAGGTTCCCAAGCATGAGAAATGAGATTAATGGTGCAGCATCCGGTACGAGCAGCCCGACGGTCAGGGTCACGACAATTGGGAATAGAATTTTTGCGCGTTTAGAAACCGGGCGCGGCGCATACTCCATCCGGATTCTGCGCTCTTTTTTCGTCGTCATTAATTTCATGATCGGCGGCTGGATGATCGGGACCAGGCTCATATAAGAATAAGCTGCCACAGCAATTGGCGCGAGCAGCTCGGGAGCCAGCTTGCTCGCTACAAAGATAGAAGTCGGTCCGTCAATAGCGCCGATGACTCCGATCGAAGCGGCCTCATTCAAAGGGAACCCAATCAAGGTCGCCAGGATCAGCGTCCCATAAATCCCAAATTGCCCGGCCGCTCCCATCAGCACCATCGACGGCTGTGAGAGGAGTGGGCTGAAATCGATCATCGCACCGACGCCTATGAAGATCAGGAGCGGGAAAAGCTCAGTACTGATCCCCGCGTTGTAAAGCACGCCAAAGATCCCGTTTTCTTCCATCATCCCGGTCAGCGGGATGTTCGCAACGATGCATCCAAATCCAATCGGTAACAGCAGAACAGGCTCGTATTCTTTAATCACTGCCAGGGCGATCAGAATTGCCCCGACCAGAATCATCAAGGCATTTCCCCAGGTGAAATTCGCAATACCCTTAAAAAGATCGGGCAGAAGATCTTGAATGGGCATCCACTTTACTCCGAAAATTCCAGCAGCGGGTCATTATGGTTGACGGTCTGCCCGATTGAGGCGAATATCTCGCCAATTTCGCCCGTTCGGGATGCGCGGATCAGATTGCGCATTTTCATGGCCTCGATTGTGAACAGTGCCTGGCCGATCTCAACGATATCTCCAGTTTTGACCTGAACATTGACGATAACTCCCGGGATTGGTGCTCGCACGACTTTGGTATCCCTGCCGGTTCCGGAAGGAACAGGTCCTGTTGCCTCGGGACGAGCTGTTTCTCGCGGTTTTTCTACTCCAGACTCAATCTGAAGTGCCCCGTTCATTTCATTTTCTGGCCAGACCTCGTAGGGTCTTCCGTCGACAACTGCAACGATTGGACGCTCATTAATGTTGCCAATCTCAACCTCAAAAGATTGGTCGTCAATTCGTACCGTGAATTTCATGATCTGAACCTTCTTTTTGTGAGCATGCGGGTGCGAAGCACGGCCTGCCACGCGCTGACGATTGGCGTAGGCGGTATCGGATAGGGATGCGGGGTCATGCTGTCAGCTCGCCGGTCGAGCGCTGCCGCAACTGCTGCAGCGGCCGCGCGTTTGTGTAAGATTTCTTGCTCGTCGGCAATTATTTCAATCGGGCTTACATCCGAATAAGTCTCACGGCTTTGTGTAAAACGTACCAGCAGCGCCATCACGATCCACAGCAGGACGATTGCTGCAAACACCAGCCCCATCCCGATCAATGTAATTTGAAGTGCAGCAATCATGTTTTCGGTCAATGGATGCCTGCTTCAAACGGGGATATTCCCGTGTTTGCGTGGTGGTGCGAATGCTTGCTTATCGCGCAAAGCTGCAAGTGAAGCGATGATTTTCGGACGCGTCTCTTTTGGCTCGATGATGTCATCGACATATCCTTCCCTGGCAGCAAAATACGGATTATTGAATCGCTCGCGATAATCGTCGACAAGCCGCTTTCGCTCCGAGGCAGGATCTGGTGCCGCCTCAATCTGTCGCTTAAAGAGGATATTTACAGCTCCTTCTGCGCCCATGACCGCAATTTCAGCGCTCGGCCAGGCATAAGTGACGTCCGTTCCGAGGTATTTACTGCCCATCACGACGTAAGCACCGCCGTACGCCTTGCGCGTGACCACTGTGATCTTAGGGACTGTGGCTTCTGAGAACGTGTACAGCACTTTTGCGCCGTGCCGGATGATCCCTCCGTATTCCTGGTGTGTCCCGGGGAGAAACCCGGGAGAATCGACAAATGTGACGATCGGGATATTGAAACAGTCGCACATCCTTACGAATTGAGCCATTTTGTCCGAAGCATCGATGTCGATGACGCCGGCCATGACGCTGGGTTCCTGTGCTACGATCCCCACGCTGTTTCCGCCAATCCGGGAAAAGCCTACAATTGCGTTCATCGCCCATCCGTGTTGGATCTCAATAAATGATCCACGGTCGACGACATGCTGGATAACGTCGTGCATGCTGTACGGTTCATAGGCATCCTGCGGGATCAGGTGGTTTAAATCGCTGTCCATCCGCATCGGATCGTCTATGGACTGCAAACAGGGAGGATTTTCAACATTGTTGGATGGAAAATATCCAAGGATCCTGCGCGTCAGCTCCAATGCTTCACGCTCGTCTTTTGTGATGAAATGCGATGTGCCGGTCATCGTGTTGTGAACTGCAGCTCCGCCCAGGGCTTCTGCGTCAACGATTTCTCCGGTCATGCCCTTGATGACTTCCGGTCCCGTCAGAAACATGAACGAATGTTTGTCTACCATGATGATCAGATCGGTCAGAGCCGGAGAATAAGCTGCTCCGCCGGCGCACGGGCCTAACATCACGCTGATCTGCGGGATGACTCCTGAATATTGAGCGTTCCGCCTGAATATTTCCGCATAGGCGCCCAGGCTTTTGACGCCCTCCTGGATCCTGGCGCCGCCGGAGTTGATCAGCCCGATAATAGGAACGCCGTTTCGGACCGCCAGGTCCATCACCCTGCAGATTTTATGACCTTGCATCATGCTCAAGGTACCACCGTAAACGGTGAAATCCTGCGAATAGACGTACACCGTTCGCCCTTCAATCTGGCCATAACCGGTAACAACGCCGTCGCCCGGGTATTTCTCGGTCGCGAGACCCATTTCATCGCCTGGGGCTGTTATGAAGGGTTCAAGCTCATTGAATGTACCTGAGTTGAGCAGCAAATCAAGGCGCTCTCGAGCGGTTAATTTCCCCTTGCTGTGTTGGACATCGATTCGCTTCTCGCCGCCGCCCATTCGGGCAATTTCGCGGTGAGATCGGAGTGTGAGTATCCTCGGATCTTCACCTTCTGATGCGTGGTTGAATGCCATATTTCCCTCTGACCTGGAGACTACAGATCGTTAATTTATTCACAAAGTATCATACTTTTTTTTTGAAGGAAGATACAGTGACAAATATCCTGAAATTTGGAGATGGATAATAATGAAATTCCTTGGATGAACCAGGATAGGGTAGGGGAGCTCGAGTTTGATTTCTATCAGTGTTAGAATGGGGATTTCTAATCCTCATCGGGCTTGGCATCCTTTGATTCGAAGATCTGTTCGTAGGTCTTGTCAAGCTCATCATTTGAAAGATGCGCATAGCGTTGGGTGACCGCAATGTTTCGATGTCTGGCGAGCTCCTGGGCCATTTTGAGATTTCCCCCCGAGCCTCGCAGCACTGTCGTGACAAAATAATGTCGGAACGAGTGCGGTGTGATCGTATCGGCTGCTTCAGCGCCGAGCGCTTCACTCACGCGTTGGTGGATGATATTGCGTCCGGTACCCGTTGTGATCGGCTTGATCTTTTTACCGGCGCCGCGGTCGTGGCGCGCAAATAGTGGAAGCGCTGGGAGCGGCTTACCCGAGCCGCCGTCAAGCTTGCTTCGGACGGTTAAGTAATCCTTGATTGCGTGTAGGCTTCTGGATGAAAAGCGCACAACGGCCTGGCGATCTCCTTTTCCGATCACAATAGCTTTTTGTTCATTCCAATCCAGGTCTCCACGCCGTAAACCGCAGGCTTCATGGACCCGCAGACCGGTATCAGCCAGTACCAATATGAAGGCTCGATCGCGCATAAGGATCAATTGTTCGTTGGGTGATTCATAAGTTTGAAATGCAAGATTAATAGCATATTCAATGGTAATATCAATGTCATTTTGAGGAAATTGCGGCAGCCGCTGGCCAGGTTTTCGGGCTCTTTGGCGTATCAAAAGCCGAATGCGCGGCAGATTTGGCTCTGCAAGCTGCTCGGCGGACAAAAATTCAAAAAAACCGGCGACGGCAGTCAGGTAAAGCTGTTCCGTCGCCGGAGTATTAAGTTTGAGCGATTGCGCAAACCAGCTGACTGCATCTTCAGGCAGCTCGCTGATTGGTGTTTCCTCAGGGATAAGACTTTTACCTTCCAGGACTATCCTGAAAGCGTTCAGAGCGTTCCGGTAGGATCGCGCTGTATTAGGACTCCGAGATAGAGCGACAGAATTGATATATAAAGAAATTGCCTGATCAATAGACGTATTGTCGAAGTTTTTTAACATATGTGAAACTCAAACTGTAATTATAGCATAAAAATAATCATGGTATTGATAATAATACTTATCAATACCATTACTGGTTTTTCATAATTTCTGAAGGAAAACCCCAAAAATGCCCCCCTGCTGTCGAATTCTGATAAAAATCTCACAGAAATGTTTTATATGCAAATCAAAAAAGTATTAATCATCAAGTCCAAAGGTTTCTTTATTACCAGGAATATGTCTTTCTCACACGACCTCCCTGCTCCTGTCACGCGAACCTCTTTAATCAAATTCCATCATTGATCTTGTAAGCTTCTATTCATCCCTAACAGTTTATGAACATAAATAACCTTAGGAAGCATTGTCAGAATAGAACTATTGTGCTATAATGGAATATACGCCTGTTCTTTTTTCTTAATAATTATGGGAATGAATGGGCTGAAAGATTAATTGAATCGATTTGAATTAAATTTTAATTCAATTATCTTCGACGATCATGGATCCATTCGAACGTTTGCGTGAGCTCTCCTCCCAGATGCAGTATGAGCCAGGAGAAGAAAATGACTGCCCGGTTCAGCTCGGTTCGACGCGCCATCTTGATGACCTGAACATAACTCAGGCAGTCATGCCGAACGGCAGGACGATCTCGCTTATGAAAACCCTTCTCACCTCAGCCTGTGAGAAAGACTGCAATTACTGTCCCTTCAGGGCGGGCCGTGATTTCCGCCGGGCAACGCTGAGTCCGGACGAAATGGCGAAGGCTTTCATGGCTTATCACCGAGCAGGCGTGGTCGAAGGGCTTTTTCTCAGCTCTGGGGTTGCCGGTGGTGGACTGCGCACGCAGGACAAGATCATTGCGACCGCTGAAATACTCCGCAAAAAATACCGTTTTGGCGGGTATATCCACTTGAAGATCATGCCCGGCGCTGAATTCAACCAGATCGAGCAGTCGATGAAACTTGCTAACCGAGTTTCAATCAACCTGGAAGCGCCGAATCCTGACCGCCTGGTTGATCTGGCGCCTCATAAATCTTTTCTGGATGATCTGATTGAGCCGATGAAATCCGTCGAAAAAGTCCGCGCCAGACTCGATCCAGTCCGTCCTGGTGGGATGCGGCCTTCGATGACTACTCAGTTTGTTGTAGGCGCCGTGGGCGAGAGCGACCTTGAGTTGCTGAGCACAACCGAGCACTTGATTCGCGTCTATCACTTGAAAAGGGCATATTACTCTGCCTTCAATCCTGTCCCGGATACTCCTCTTGAAAACCTGCCGCCGGCCTCTCACATCCGTGAACACCGACTTTATCAAGCTTCGTTTCTACTGAGAGATTATGGATTTTCACTTGAAGATCTGCCTTTTGAATCCGGCGGAGATCTACCCATGCAAGTCGATCCAAAATTAGCCTGGGCAAGGCAAAACCTCGCCGAGAAACCAGTCGAAATCAACCTTGCAGACCTCCCCACCCTGCTTCGGCTGCCCGGGATCGGTCCTAAAAACGCTCAGGCTATCCTGTCAGCTCGACGTTTTGGTATGGTGAGGTCTGTATCTGATTTAAAGAAATTGGGGATCGCGGTCGAACGGCTGCTGCCCTTTGTCCTTCTGAATGGTAGAAAGCCAGTGCAACAGCTATCTCTGTGGTCGGTTAGTCAGCTGTAATTTTTCCCACGCACCGTTCCACGGAATTGTAATTGGCTCTCGTTTTGGGAGCTGGATGCCTTTCAATTTTTCAGCCACCTGTGCCGATGTCAAGGCGACCGAGTCCCAATCGTCACTCATCAATGCATCGCGGATTTTCCTTCCAAGCCTCTCCGACCATTCCCATTCCAGCCGAAATCTGTCTGCTTTCAGCCAGTATCCCCGTTTTTCCCATGCTGTGACAGATGCGTCGATGGTCTTAGCGATATCATCCAACGCGAGCGAAATGAAAGCAGCCAGGTCGCGAGTTTGTTCATCCACCTTGCTTTGTCGCATCAGCTGGTGGAGTGCGCGCAGAATATCTCGCGATAATTGCGTCCGATCTTTTCCTGCACTTTCAGTATGAATGACCCTGCTCAATAACTATACTCCGTGAATTTGATCAGTGAATTATAGCGTCACTATCTATTTTCGGAAATATTAATATCAACATTTAATTACTTACTTGGATATACTCAATAGATAAAGTCTTGCATCCGAAAATCTTTTTACAAGCACTTTTGACGACAAATCGGGAAATTTCTCACTTAAGTAGTGATCGGCAGCCTGGTCAGGTTGGATGCCATCGACCGGTGGATGATCCTCCGCCCATATAATCCAAAATCTTGACGCTTGTTCAGAAGGCTCATAAACAATCGATGACTCAGGCACACCATATAATCTCATATAATAGACAACCATCGAATTTGGATTAAAAACTCGATCTTCTTCGCGGATATTGTTCTTTAAATATTGTGCGATCGGTTCAGCTGCAATCATTGTGTCGTCGATCGAATTGGTGATAGAGGGAGATTTGAGAAGGATGATCGATAATACCGCTATTAGAATGCCGAATCCTGTTAGTATATGCTGGTCAGCCACATGCAAATACGTCAGAATCTGGTGTAAACCTTGCGATGAGAAGATCAAGTATATGGGAATGAGAAAAATCCAAACGCGTTCGAATGGAACCACACGTTGAATTACGACAAGTCCCGTGCACCCCGCCAGGATTACGATTGGAAGCAGCGCGTAGATTGATTTTTGTCGCAGTAGTATCCCGAGCGAAATAAAAAATCCAAATATCAATGCTGCAACAACAATATAAGGCAAATCACGATGAAAAAGCTGTAATGTTGAATATAGTGACGGGCCAATTCCTACAAAAAACTGTGTCCAGTCTAATGGTATAACGAATCGATTCCAAAGGATCGATTCGGGTCCTGAAAGCAAAATGACGGGAATATACAAAAAGACTGTTGTAAATCCAATTGCAAAAGATAAACCAATTATTTGGTCTGGTTGAACCCCGGTTTTTTCAGTCTTCCGGTTCTTAAAAGCAATCAGACCCATCCATGCAATTGTTCCTAAAAATATATACAGGGTAGGAGGTATTGTATAAAAAGCAAGTGTCCATGTCCCCCAAAATAATAGTAGTAGAAAGCGATTGTTTTGGGTAATCAAATAGGTCGCAATAAAAATCCCCAGTAACGAGAGAAATGTTTGGGTTGTATAACCACGTGCGAGTGTAGAATACTCGATAAGATATGATGACGTAGTCACAAGTGCCGCTGCCATTAGCCCAACGCTGGATGAGAACAGTCTCTTGCCAAGGCAATAAGTAACAGGTATCAATAAGAATCCAGCTATCAATGATGGCATGCGTATGATCTCTGGTTGGAATCCTATTTTCGAGACTATGTTTACGAGAAACGTGTAAAAAAGATGGTTATTAGGGACCGGGTAGTAAGAAAGGGCAATATACAATGGGCGCGACGCAAAATAAAGGTATGTGGCGGCTTCATCCCCTCGAATAGGCTGATTAAGGAATTGTAGACGTAATCCTAAAGCAATAACCATTAGAGAAAAAAGAGTTAAAGAATCCCTACGTGACATCGAACGAATTTGCTTCTTCGCATAATAAAATACAAGTGCTGTATCAGCCGGCATTTCTTGAATGATTTTGAAGATAGCCATTCTAAATAAAAAGAGCGCTATTCCGGTAACCGTTAAGAATGTTCCTACAAGCCGAAAGCGAAATGGTGTTTGGGAAAACGTTTCTTGAAGGACCATTTCTGCGGAGCGCTGCATGGTAAATTCGGCATTAAGAGTGTGTTGGGCATGACCGATAAGAATGTCAGAGAACCTTTTCGCATCCAGAAGCAAAACCATGCCAATTGCAACGAACAGAAGCGCTCCAAAGAATAAGAATAGATCTTTCAAATTTCCTGAAATGAATCCCAATTTGGTTCGATGCATCGTTACCGTCGATAATCTTATGGAATCTCTAATAATTGGCTTTCCCTTTTCCTGTCATCCATTTTACACGGAATTTAATATAAGTTCATTGTGATCTAGTATTCAGGTTCTGCCAACAATGAAATCTTGCCTGGATTAATTCCTTCAACAACAAGGAATAACTCGCATCGGATTTTATTCAAGAGATAGATTCAGACATAGACTCAGACATAGACTCAGACATTGACTCAGAAGAACTTGATTGCGACTTAGGAGAACTGGTGTTAAAATTGTGCGCACTAAGATTAACGGTGAGATTTTATCTAAGGCGATGCGAATAGTGAAGTAGTTTTTTTAACAAAATTGACATGCAAATACAAGCAAGCTTGGTGTAACCCCGGGGAAGTGCTGGAACTGGCAGACAGGCATGACTTAGGATCATGTGCCGAAAGGCGTACGGGTTCGACCCCCGTCTTCCCCATTGCAAGGCTTGTGGGAAATTATGTCAGCCGGAATCTCCAGATGTTAAATTATCTGATGGGTTTTAGACAAATCACCTCCCTGAAATGAATGCTGGCACGGGAATGCCTCGTTTCATGCGGCGACTGGTTGATCATCGCACCGCTGGCACCCTTGCTACTTCTATGCGCCAACGCCGTTTTAAATTATTCCTGAATCTTATTGCCCCGCTGCCGCGTCCGGTTCAAATCCTGGACCTTGGCGGAGAAGAAATATTTTGGGAACATGATGGAGCTGACCGACGCGAACGAGGTAGATATCACTTTGTTAAACTCCTATCCGATTGAAGTAAATCGGCCGAATTTTCATAGATTTGTTGGCGATGCCACCTGTTTACCCGAATTTCGAAACCGGCAGTTCTGTGTTGTCTTCTCTAACTCGGTAATCGAGCATCTGGGAACATGGTCGGCGCAGGCGAAGATGGCAGAAGAGGTTCAACGGATTGGCAGTTTTTTCTTTATCCAGACTCCTAACTACAAATTTCCCCTTGAGCCACATTTTCTGGTGCCATTCTTCCACTTCTTCCCGCTGGTGATGAGGGTCAGCCTGATCCGACGTTTTAACCTGGGCTGGTATTCGAGAATTCCCGACGTGGCTGCCGCCAGGGCGCTTGCTCAATCGCACCGTCTGTTGACCGAAGCGGAACTACACCTGCTTTTTCCAACCGGATCGGTTTACCGCGAAAAGTTTGCGGGACTAGTCAAGTCATTGGTTATCTATGGTGCTTCACAATGAAACTACCTCTTTTAATGTTGATGACCATTATGATATGGATCGGTGCATGTACCCCAGTGCTTTCAAATAAGTCAGAGGCGCCGACTTCTGGCGTCTTGTACGATACACCTACAAGATATCTCTCGCCTACGCTTTTCTTTACTCCAACAAGAACACCAACCTCAACACCGGCGCCAACTTCGACTCTGGTTCCTACCCATAACGCCTTCTCCCACCCCGGTCATTTCACTGCGCCTGCTTGCTGACCAGCGTGGGCTGGCCATAGGTGCCGCTACAGATCCGAGCTTTTGGAATCGACCGGGATACACCGACCTACTCGTTCGTGAGTTCAACATGTTGGCGGTTGAGAATGTAATGAAATGGGAATTTATCCATCCAGAGCGTAATCGGTATGATTTCTCCAGGAGCGATCAAATTGTGGCGTTTGCCAAGGAAAATGACATGCTTGTTTATGGACACGTCCTTGTCTGGGATATGCAGAATCCAGCCTGGGTCACGGAAGGTCATTTCTCAAAAAAGGAGTGGAAGCAAATCCTGCGAGACCACATCCAAACGGTGGTCGGACGCTATCGCGGCAAGGTATGGGCTTGGGATGTTGTCAATGAAGCAATCGGAACCGATGGCGCCTTGTGGAATACACACTGGCTGCGAGTCATAGGACCGGAGTACATCGCTCTGGCCTTTCACTGGGCGCATGAAGCCGATCCGGACGCTATTTTGGTCTACAATGACCACGAAGGTGAAGGATTGAATGAAAAATCTCAGGCAATCTACAATCTGGTAAAAAATCTGAAAGACAGTGGGGTCCCAATCGACGCGGTCGGTTTTCAGATGCATGTTTGGCTTGATGGACCACCAGCTCACGATGAATTGGCAGCTAACATGAAGCGTCTGGCTGAGCTTGGTTTGGATGTCCATATCACGGAGATGGATGTACGGACACAATACAGCCACGAGAGTCTTGAAAATAAGCTGGATGCCCAAGCAGAGATTTACCGTCAGGCGATGATTAGCTGCCTTGCAATAACAAACTGCAAGGCATTTCTTACGTGGGGACTGACTGACCGGGAATCATGGATTCCCGGATACACTGGGAATCCTGACATCCCCCTCCTCTTTGATCTTAACAGCCAACCCAAACCTGCCTACTGGGCTCTCCATTCCGCACTTAAAGGGAGGTAGAGACGTACAAATCCGGCTCCCATCTCCCCATTATTTATATATTCATCTTATAATTCAACTGATGAACGCATGTTATAATGCGGCGGATTATTCCGCCGTATTCATTAATATTACGCTATAAAGGAAACTGCCTTGAAAATCGAAACACAACCCCTGGAAAACCACGAAGTTAAGATCACCGCTGAAATCGAGGATGAAAGACTGGATGAGATGAAACGCAGGGCTGCATCAAAACTTGCCCGCCGGATTAAGATACCGGGTTTTCGCCCTGGGAAAGCCCCCTACCCTGTCATTCAGCGAACTGTGGGCGAGGCAGCAATCTTTGAAGAAGCATTGGAATTGCTTGTTGAAACGATTTACCCCGAAGTCATCGAGGAAGCTAAAATCAAACCATACGGCCCCGGACGACTTGAAAATGTAGCCGAGATGGAACCTCTAACGCTTGAGTTTGTGGTTCCTCTGGATGCAGAAGTAACCCTTGGAGATTATAAATCTATACGCAAGCCTTACGAGCCAACACCCGTTAGTGTAGATGACATCCAGGATACTCTAAACTCGCTTCGTGAGCGCCAGGCAATTATCGAGCCAGTTGACCGCCCTGCTGAAGAAGGAGATGTTGTTTCAGTTCATTTGAATGGGACGATTCTTGTGGAAGAACAGGAACGGCCATTAGTCGAAGAGCGGTCCTACCCGCTCATCATTCGACTTGACGACGATCACGAGTGGCCATATCGTGGTTTTTCGCAATTGTTGATTGGAAAATCTGCAGGTGCTTCTGGCAGTGTCGATTATGTATTCCCAGAGGATTATGCCAGCGAAAACATGAGAAACGCTCCTGCTCATTTCGATTTTGAAATTGAAAATGTTAAATCCAGAACGCTTCCGGAATTGGATGATGCCTTTGCGATTTCGATCGGTGATTTTGAAAACCTGGATGCTTTGAGAATAGACGTCAGGACCAGGCTTGAAATGCAGGCTGAGGATGTCTTCAATGAGACCTATGATAACGAAATCATTGATCTGGCGGTTGAACAATCTGAATTCAAGTTCGCATCCCAGATGTTGGAAGATGAGATTGACCAGGTCATAAATAACCTGAATGATCAGATCGAACGTCAGGGTCAAGATATGAGTATTTACCTGAAGTCTCGCAAAATGGATGAGGCGGCATTGCGTGAGGAAGTCAAACCAGCTGCAGAAAAAAGGTTAAAGAGAAATCTGTTTCTTTTTGAGCTTGGCAACACTGAGAAAATCCAGGTTGAGCGCGAAGAGTTAGAGTCCGAAGCCGGCAGCACGTTGCAGTATTTGCAGCGGGTTCTTCCAGAGAAGGAATCCCGTAAGCTCAATAAGTCTGATGTCCAGAACAACATCGTTAATAATGTGCTTGTCGACCTTCTCACGCGAAAATCCATTCAAAGGCTGCGTGATTACGCCCGTGGAAGAATGGAAACGCCTGAGATGGAGGAAAATGAAACGCCCGAGAATTCAGACGCCAAGATAGAATCGACCAGCCTGGAGATGGCTGAAGAAAAGCCAGGTACAACAGAAGTAATCGAAGCTTAGCACAAGATTTATCCGTAACTTATTTCAGGAGGAAAAAATGATGAACCCCGAGTCCCTGATCCCGATGGTGATTGAGACCACCGCGCGCGGCGAAAGGGCATATGATATTTATTCACTTCTGCTGAGGAACAGGATTGTCTTCCTTGGCACACCAATCAATGATCAGGTAGCAAATGTAACAGTTGCTCAGCTTCTTTTCCTGAGCAGTGAGGATCCTGAATCGCCAATTCAGATGTATATAAACTCCCCAGGCGGACAGGTTTATGCAGGCATGGCTATATATGACACCATGCAGATGATTCCGAATCCCATTCGAACGTTGGCTGTTGGGATGACCGCATCTTTTGGGACGGTTCTTTTAACTGCCGGGACAAAAGGTGAACGGTATGCGCTTCCGAACGCTACGATCCATATGCACCAGCCCCTGGGTGGCGCTCAAGGGCAAGCATCGGATATCGAAATCCAGGCACGCGAAATCTTGCGTCTGAAGGAACAATTAACAGACATCCTGGCCAGGCATACAGGCAAGTCAATCGAGACGATAGACCACGATACAAACCGTGACTTCTATTTGGATGCGAAAGGTGCAGTGGAATATGGGCTTGTTGATAATGTAATGGAAATCCCAGAAGCAAAGCTGACTATTAATAAACCGTAGTTGAATACATAGGTGATTTGCTTGCGAGTCGTGTTTTCTAATGCACGACTCGCAATTTCTTAGGAGGATACATGACATCAAGAAACCCGGCGATAAAAGCAATTATTCTGGATATGGATGGTGTCTTATGGCGGGATAATCAACCCATCGGTGATTTACCGTGGATTTTCAAAGAGATCGATCGAAAGGATTTGCGTGTTTGCCTTGCGACAAATAACGCGACTCGATCTGCCAGGGCAAATCAGGATAAATTGCTTGAGCTGGGAGTTAAGTTGGATGTCCTCCAGATTGTCAATTCAGCGGATGCAACTGCACAATTCCTGAGCCGGCACTTTCCTGGCGGAGGTCCGGTTTATGTTGTTGGCGAACTTGGTCTCATTGAAACGCTTGAAAATCAAGGATTTTATATTTCAGAACGGGATGTCCTTGCAGTGATCGTCGGCATGGATAGAAAAATAAATTATGAGAAGTTGGGAAACGCAGCTGCTTTGATTAGATCGGGAGCAATGTTCATCGGCACCAATCCCGACCGAACTTATCCCACACCAGAGGGTTTGATGCCTGGTGCAGGCTCAATCCTTGCAGCGGTTGTCGCAGCATCCGAGACTGAGCCCCACATCATGGGGAAACCCGAATCCGAAATGTTTCAAGTCGCGTTTGAACGATTAGGTGTTCTTCCCCACGAGACTCTTACAGTGGGTGACCGTCTTGAAACCGATATTGCGGGTGGACAAAAAGCCGGGTGTAAAACTGGAGTCGTGCTGAGCGGCGTGACGACAATGGAAGCTGCATATTCGTGGCTTCCCGCACCCGATTTTATTGAACAGGATCTTACGACACTGATAAAGAAATTATGAGCAACCCAAATCGAAAGCTGATTTATGATCTTGATGTCGCCGATCTGACCGAAGATCTGAAGGAACTTGGTCAGCCAGAGTATCGGGTAAAACAAATCTGGCAAGGCTTATATATTAACCTATGGTCTTCATTTGATGAGTTCAGCACTTTACCCGCATCCTTACGAGCACAGTTAGCTGACCGTTATGATATTCGTCATCTTGAGCCGATCAAATGGATAGCTTCTGAGGACGGCGAGACAACTAAGACCCTTTTTCGATTGTCCGAAGAATTTGCGATTGAAGCGGTCTTGATGAGGTACCGTAATCGCAGGACGATTTGCATTTCGAGTCAGGCAGGATGTGCAATGGGCTGTGTGTTTTGCGCAACGGGTCAAATGGGATTTCGCAAGAACCTGACTGGCGGGGAAATTGTAGAGCAAGTGATCTATTATTCCAGGCTGTTGCAGCAATCCGGAGAACGCATTACAAATATTGTCCTGATGGGAATGGGTGAACCTTTTCATAATTACAATTCAACGATGAATGCAATCGACCGTCTTAACGATCCACACGGTTTTGATTTTGGTGCTCGTCGGTTCACAATTTCGACAGTGGGTTTAGTACCTATGATCGAACGGTTTGCCCGAGAGAAACGGCAGGTGAACCTTGCAATCTCCCTTCATGCTGCCAGCGATGGATTGCGAAATACCTTGCTTCCAATTAATCGCAAGTATCCGATCAAGATATTAATGACTGCATGCCAGAAATATGTCGAATTAACCAACCGTCGAATTTCTTTTGAATGGGCCCTAATAGAAGGTGTCAATGATGGGATTGATCAGGCAGCTGCTTTGGCTCAGCTGATGAAACCCTTTATCTTTGGGGGAGTTTCAATGTGCCATGTGAATGTGATCCCACTCAACCCAACTGAAAAATATCCCGGTAAAGCATCATCAAGAAAGAAAGCTTACGAATTTCAAGCCATTCTTGAACGGTACGGCATTCCTTGTACAGTTCGAACCAGAAGAGGAATAGATATCCAGGCGGGGTGTGGTCAGCTCGCCGTGAAATGATTTATGCAAAAATCCGAAAGTTTTTGATGTAAAATTATAAATTATGGAGATGCAAATATCTGTCTCTAAGACTAAAAAATATGCTGTCTCCTCCAGTGGTGACACTGTTGAAGTGGTCGAGCGACCTAATGGTGGAATTTCTGTGGTAATGGTTGACGGCCAAAGCTCCGGAAAAGGTGCAAAGACGATTTCAACATTGGTAGTTAGGAAGGTCATCTCATTATTAGCGGATGGAGTTAGAGATGGCGCAGCTGCTCGCGCTGCTTCTGACACACTTTATACAGAGCGCGGCGGGAAAGTTTCAGCGACACTGAATATCCTCTCGATTGACCAGCAGACACGCACCCTGGTGATCACAAGGAATAATCCGGCGCCTGTATTGATTTCGTCGCATTCAGAAATCAGTCTGCTGGATGAACCAAGCCAGCCGGTTGGCATCTATAGGGATACCCGTCCAGTGATATCTGAGATTGATCTTGAGCCAGGACTTTATGTGGTTGCCTTTACCGACGGTCTAAGTCATGCGGGGGAACGCTCGGGTCATCCGATGGACATCCCAGGATCATTCCAACAGTTGTTGATAGATGAGGACAACCCATCGCCCGATTGGATTGCTGATTCACTTTTACGGGAAGCGGTGAGGTTGGATGATGAAAGACCTGTGGATGATATTTCTGTCGTAGTCATTAATGTCACTGAATACAGCGGAGATTCTGTTCGCCGCATGAATGTACGTTTTCCCCTGAACAGCTGAAATACTAAAATATTTAAATTCTAAGCCAATGAAAAAGCTCCGCGTTGGTATTGTAGGACCTTGTGCATCCGGGAAATCTACCCTATCTGCAGCCTCGGAGTTAAAAGAATACGATATCCGCCACATAGCCCAGGAGCATTCTTATGTGCCCGATATGTGGAAGAAAATCTCGAAACCTGATGTCTTGATCTATCTTCACGTATCTTACCCTCTCTCAATTTCAAGAAAGAACCTTGATTGGACTCGGAAAGAATACGAGGAGCAAATATTCCGTCTTCGGCACGCCAGACAGCATGCTGATCTGAACATTGACACGGATATCTGCTCAATTGACGAAGTTTTAAACCTAGTGTTGAAATTTCTGCAATCTATTTCAAGAAAACCTGGATAATTGGACAATATAGAATTTCAGGGGTATAATCTCCCTTCGGTTTGCCAGCCTTCGGCTGGTATTTGTTTGGATTAGGAGGACGCTGTTGGAATGTCTCAACGTTTAAGTTATTTAATCATTTTGATCGTTGTTGTGGTAGCACTCGCAATTTATATTGTGATACCAAACAGCCCAGGTTTCCATTTTTTGGGGTTGAATAAAGATGTTGCCACCCGCCTGGGATTGGATTTGGTTGGTGGTGTTCAGGCTCTGATGGAAGCAGACCTACCCGAGTCAACACCAATTGAAGCTGGTGCCATGGATGCAGCAACCAGCATTGTAGAAAATCGTGTCAACGGACTAGGCTTGACAGAAGCTCTTGTTCAAAAAGCCGGGGATAGACGGATTGTTGTTGAGCTTCCCGGAGAAACTGATCCGGAAAGAGCTCTTGCGACAATTCAACAAACGGGCCTGCTTGAATTGGTTGATTTTTCTGGAATTCCGCAGGAACAATCCGTCATGCTGATTGGGTCTAAGATTAACACAGAACTTGGACCTGCCGAAAGCGCGCTTACCAGCACAATTACGTCTACATCTCAAATTACATCATCTGTTGTCGCAACTCAAACGTTTCCCACTGTCCTCACAGGTGCGGATTTAAAATCAGTTAATGTCTCAACGAATCCGCAGACCGGGGGCTATGAAGTTGCATTTGAGTTAGCCTCGGATGGTGCGAAGGTTTTCTCGGATTTTACGGCTGCACACATTGGTGATGTCCTCGCAATTGTGGTGGATAAAGAGGTCATCTCAGTTCCAACGATCAATTCAGCAATTCCAAGCGGACAAGGTGTGATCAGTGGAGATTTTTCTGCAGAAGAAGCCAATAACTTGGCGATCCAACTTCGATATGGATCACTGCCTATTCCGTTAAAAGTAATCGAAATCCGGACTGTTGGCCCGACACTTGGTATGGAATCCCTTCAAAAAAGTCTGGTAGCTGGGTTGATAGGTTTTACGATTGTAATCCTATTCATGATTATTTATTACCGATTGCTTGGTGTCTTAGCGAGTATCTCTATTTTGATATTCGCTGCGGGAACCTTTGCGATTTTCCGATTTATTCCAATTACCCTTACGCTTCCAGGAATTGCAGGATTTTTATTGAGTACAGGGAGCGCATTGGATGCGAATATCCTGATTTTTGAGCGGCTCAAAGAAGAATTGCGGTCTGGAAAAACACTTCGGCAATCCGTTGATTTGGGTTGGCGTAGAGCCTGGCCATCCATACGCGATTCAAATATTGCGACATTGATTACTTGTGGCATCCTCTTCTGGTTCGGAAGTACTTATGGTGCAACAATCGTAAAAGGCTTCTCCATTACTTTGATGATTGGTGTTGTTGTCAGCCTTTTCACAGCTATCGTAGTTACGCGAGCTTTGATGGAATTGGTGACCAATTATTTCAAATCCAAAGACTACTCAAAGTGGTTTGGGATTTAGAAGGGAAATTACAATGATAGACATCATTGGTAAAAGATACTACTATTTCTTGTTTTCTCTATTAATCATCATTCCTGGATTAGCATTACTGGGATACATGATCTCTGCGGGAAAGCTCCCAGTTTCGATCGATTTTACAGGTGGCAGTCTGTTGGAAGTTCGAATCGCTAGCGCAAACCCGAGCGAAGCGGAGATTATTTCACTTTATGACCGATTAGGTGTGGAAGATGTCCAGGTGCAAACGACGAGCGAAGGATCCTATGTTATTCGATCGTCGGTGCTTGAAGAAGCAGTTCGCGGTTCAATCGTTTCCGAGCTGAGTAATGAATTTGACTCGGAAGTTACTGTTCTTAAGTTCGATAGCGTTGGACCAACGATTGGTCGAGAAGTCACCGCTAGAGCCGCACAGGCTGCTGCGGTTGCGGCCATAATCGTAACGATTTATATGACATTCGCATTTCGAGGTGTACCCCATGCGTTTCGATATGGTATCTGTGCAATCATAGCGATGATTCACGATGTTGCGATCGTTTTCAGCCTCACGGCCATAGGAAGTGTTTTATGGGGGTGGAGTATCGACTCTATGTTCTTAACCGCACTTCTTACGGTCATTGGTTTCTCGGTCCAGGATAAAGTTGTAGTTTTTGATCGCATCCGTGAGAATACGGGGATTTTCAAACGACTAAATTTTGAAACTCTGGTGAATCATTCAATCGTACAGACGCTCCAGCGGTCAATTAACACTCAATTGATGACTGTAGAATTCATGCTTTTGGCGCTTGCACTCTTTGGTGGAGTGACTTTACGCGAATTTGCCACAATTCTTCTTGTTGGACTTCTCAGTGGTACTTATTCTTCGATATTCATTGCTTCCCCAATTTTAGTGGTGTGGGATGGAAAAGAGTGGAAGCGGTGGTTCCGTCGAAGTGATCAATCAGCAGCAGCGTAATTAATTTTTCACTTAAATAGCCTGGGCTGCCCTATTAATTAGCAGCCCAGGCTATTTTTTCCATGGTTTACAGACATTTAAATCTGGTTGAAAAACGGCCGGATGAAAAGCAGAAAAAAAGCGCTCAAGTTCAGGAATGGGCCGTAAGGAATTGAAAGATCAGGATGATATTTTCCTTTCAATAGAGCTATCGAAAGATATATCAAACTTATTACACCTGCACTGAAGATAGTAATGAGAATACCCATAGTAATCCCTGGCCAACCTAACATCAAACCGATGATTCCTGCAAGGTTTACATCTCCAAACCCCATTGCTTCGTCTTCATAAATCTCTAGCCTTCGAATTCGGTGAGATAACTTAATAAACAAGAAACCCAAACTGTAAAATCCAAACATAAAAACGTAACCTGCCAACCCACCAAAAAGCGTCGATTGCCAGCCATGCAAGGTTATTCCTGTCATTAATCCTATCCCAAACCCACATACACTGGTCAGATGCATTATAAGTCTATGTTCTATATCAATAACAGAAACAAGGGCGAGATATGACATAATGATAAAACCTATCAGTAAGTCAAGTTGTTGAGTTTGATATTCCAACCAGTATACGCCGAACAATCCCATACCAAATTCGATGACCCAGGTGCGAATTGAACGACCTCTATGACAATTCGAGCAGCGTCTTGGAAAAATGAAATAGTTCATTATTGAATAGCGCTCATCACAATAAAGACAAAAAGGCGGCATCAGTCTACGTTTATTTGGTAGAACATCTGCAAAATAGTTAATGATCATTCCGCAAAAAACGCCCCCCAAAAAGCAAAATAACGAATCCATGATTTCACCTGGAATGAAATAGGGAATTTTTCATTATAATCACTGTAATTGTACGGTATTATAGCAATGATCTCTTTAATACCAGAATATTCAGGAGAATAATCATCATGGATAAATTTGAAATTCAGGGTGGAACTGCGTTGACTGGGACAGTAACCCCATCTGGTAATAAAAATGCTGCATTACCATTGATTGCAGCCACCTTACTTTCTGAAGAACCTATCACCTTGCATAATGTTCCCTCAATACGAGATGTTCAGGATATGCAGATCCTCCTGGAGAGTCTCTGGGGTTTCGGTTGAGCAAACGGCTACACACTCATTCAAATTTCACGCATCACATGTTCGAGCAGCGGATTTGGATCCTGAAAAATGTCGGCGAATTCGAGCCTCAATATTACTTGCGGGTCCAATGGTTGCAAGAGCGGGGGAATTACGGTTACCTCCCCCGGGAGGTGATGTGATTGGTCGCAGAAGATTGGATACCCATACCTTGGCATTGCAAGCGCTAGGCGTAAAAATAGAATATGATCGGGTAGACCATGTCCTGGATTTTAAAGTCAAGGACTTAAAAGGCTCCAGTATATTGCTTGATGAAGCCAGCGTAACAGCAACAGAAAATGCGATTATGGCGGCAGTAAAAGCGAATGGTGAGACAGTCATCAAGAATGCAGCATCAGAACCACATGTTCAAGAACTCTGCCACTTTCTGAATTCATTAGGAGCTCAGATAGATCAGATTGGTTCAAATACCTTGCATATCAAGGGTGTCAGTGAGCTTCACGGAGGTGAATACACTATAGGTCCGGATTATCTAGAGGTCGTCAGTTTTATCGGTGCGGCTGTCGTTACGAAAGGGGACATTCGGATTAATAGTTGCGGACACCAATACCTCGAGATGATCCGAATGGTTTTTGAACGGCTAGGTGTAACCTGGGTTTATGATCATGACGACTTATTGATCTCATCTGATCAAAAGCTTAAGATTGAACCCGACTTGGGTGATGCAATCCCAGAAATCAAGGTTATGACATGGCCGGCATTTCCAACAGATTTGATGAGTATCGCGATTGTAGTTGCAACCCAGTCAAGTGGGAGCGTACTTTTTCATGATTGGATGTATCCGAGCAGAATGTTCTTCATCGATAAATTGGTCAGCATGGGAGCACACATCGTTCTTTGCGATCCGCATCGCTGCATTGTCCAGGGTCCAACAACTTTTTTCGGAGAGAAAATGGAAAGTCCAGATATCCGGGCAGGTATGTCTTTAGTCCTGGCTGCGTTGGCTGCCAGAGGGAAATCGACAATCAGAAATATCGGGCAAATTGATCGTGGATATGAAAAAGTTGATGAAAAATTGCGGAGTTTAGGCGCCAGGATCGAGCGATTCTCCGATTAGGATCATGGTATTTAAAAATAGAGAAGGTCGAGAGCTTCGATCATCTCGACCTTCTTCACTTTTATGTCGATTGTAAATTATGCAGGATTGTTCGTTATTACATCAAGGAATTGCGACACAACTTCACGAAGCATGGGTTCCGGCAATGCCCCGACTTGCCTGTGGATTACTTTTCCATTTGCGATGAACAACATCGTTGGAATCCCTTGGACGCCATACTTCATCGCCCATTCCGAATTCTCATCCGTGTTGATTTTTGTTACCAATAATTTCCCGCTTTGTTCTTTCGCAATTTTATCCAATATTGGAGCTACCATTTTGCATGGTCCGCACCAGGGTGCCCAAAAATCAACAATTGCCGGGATTGTTGATTTAAGAACTGTTTTCTCAAATGCCGCGTCTGTTACATGAATGGGTTCTGAAATCATAAATTCCTCCAAGTAAATATTTCTCTCACTCAACCTTTGATGCATATCGGGGTTTTTTGTTACAATGAATTCTATAAGTAAAAAAGTCACTTCAATCTGGCGTCTGGAAGTATAGCATGACGGCAGAAAAATGTCAGGTATAATCTCGGGGATGTCTCCCAACCTCTTTTCTTTGAAACCTTATATCGTATCAACAGACATATTTGAAGGTCCGCTTGATTTACTTCTCCAGTTGATCGAGAAGGCTGAATTAGATATTACAAAATTGACTCTTGCACATGTAACAGACCAATTTATTGATCATTTGCATCAAATGCCTCAAAATATGGCATCAGACGTCTCACCGTTCCTGATTATCGCTTCCAGGCTGCTACAAATCAAATCAGAAGCATTATTGCCTCGTCCTCCCATCCGTGAACCTGGTGAGATTGATCCTGGTGAAGCATTAGCAAGACAGCTCATTGTCTATAAGCGATATAAGGAAATTGCCCAATTATTAGGAGAGCAGCATTCATTTCGGCACACATTTCCGCGTTGGGCTCCGACTCCCCATGTTGAACCCTCTGTCGATTTAAATGGCATCACGGTATTTGAATTATTTCAAGCTGCCCAATACCTCTTCTTCAAAGAAGACCAGATATCAATGCTTAGTTCAGTCGTTGCGGCTCCCAGAATATCTATTCGTGAAAGAATCGGGTGGATCGTTGAATATATCAATCAAAACAAGCTAGGAGCTTTTTCTCAACTTGTTTCAGGGACATCCCATCGACTTGAAATAGTAGTCACATTCCTGGCTTTATTGGAGCTAGTTAAACGGGATATCATTCTAGTCAAACAAGAAGAAATTTTCGGAGAAATCGTCTTAGAGTCAGCACCAAACTGGGGTGATGATCTTGCATTTGAGCTTGAGTTTGGAGAATAATTTATGGGGAACCGATTGTCGGGTGAAAATTCACTCTACCTTATTCAACATGCCGAAAATCCAGTCGATTGGTACCCTTGGAACCAAGAAGCTTTAGAGCGAGCAAGGATTGAGGAGAAACTCATATTTTTGAGTATTGGATACTCCGCATGTCACTGGTGTCATGTAATGGCCCGTGAATCTTTCGAAAATCCCCATATAGCAACGTTATTGAACGATAATTTTATTAATATTAAAGTGGATCGTGAAGAACGACCGGATATCGATTCAATCTATATGGATGCAGTTGTTGCATTAACAGGACATGGTGGCTGGCCCTTGAGCGTTTTTCTTTCTCCAGATGGTAAGCCTTTCTATGGTGGAACTTATTTTCCACCAGCTCGTCGCTATAACCTGCCATCTTTTGAAGATGTTATTGTAACTGTCACAAGATTATGGGTTGAAGACCGAGAAAAAATCCTGAATTCCGCTGACCAAGTGACCGAATACATCAGGAATAACTCGTTGATGCGCAGCAGATCTTCTTCAAACCTGTCAATGGATTTGAATGAGTTGCAGAAAGTCGTACAGACTCTCGCAAAGGGTTATGATTGGAAATCCGGAGGTTGGGGTCAGGCACCCAAATTTCCACATCCGATGATTATTGAATTTCTTCTTCGATTTGGCTCGAATGGTGATCGATTAGCCTTGGATTTGGCTTTCCATGCACTCAAGTCAATGTTTAAAGGTGGAATGTATGATTTGATCGGGGGTGGCTTTTCTCGGTATAGTACCGATAATGAATGGCTTGTCCCGCATTTCGAAAAAATGCTATATGATAACGCTCTGCTTTCTCGAGTTTATCTCTATGCTTATCTATTGACTAGAGACGAGGAATACTTAGAAATTTGTCGCAAAACTTTGGATTTTATAATCAGGGAATTAACTTCAGAAGATGGAGTTTTCTTTTCAAGCCTGGATGCGGACACTGACGGGATGGAAGGACTGTTCTATACCTGGACCATTAATGAATTTGAGTCAATTATTCAGTTGGAAAGAGGTTCAATATATAATCCTTCTGGGATCGATCTAATAAAATTCTGCACAGCAGCATTTGGCATTTCTGCACAAGGGAACTTCGAAGGCAGGAATGTTCTTCGTCGCGAGATGAGCACTCATGAACTTGCAGAAATGTTTTCTTTAGAACCATCTGATGTGGATTTGCTGTATTCTCAAATTAGTACTATCCTTTTCTCTTACCGTGAAAAGCGTGTGCGTCCTGCAACGGATGACAAAGTCCTTCTATCGTGGAATGCTCTGGCACTCCAGACTCTTTCAGAAGCCGCGCGCTATCTCAAAGATCCTAATTACTTATTCGTTGCCCAAAAATGTGCTGGATTTTTGTTGGAAAAAATGTCGACTAAGCGCGGCTTGTTGCGGTCTTGGAGGCAAGCATCTGCAAAATATGACGCCTATCTCGAAGATTATGCCAGTCTGATTGTCGCTTTGATTTCGCTTTACCAATCAGATCATGATAACCGTTGGTTTGCATCGGCAAGGAAATTAACAAAAGAAATGCTCCAGCTCTTTTCAGATGCGTTAGGAAATTTCTTTTCAACTCGCCCGGATACAGAGTCCCTAATATATCGTCCTAAAGATTTTTTGGACAATGCCACCCCCTCTGGAATTTCTCAGGCTGTCACGGCGCTTCTCCTGATGGATTTTTTTACCGGGGATGAAAAATATAGAAAATCAACGCAATTTTTGATGAGTAGAGTTTATGGTTATTTGGGAGAGAATCTACTGATGTTTGGGAATTGGCTATGCGCAATTTACACATCGTTAATTCCCATAATGCAAGTGGTTTTAGTGTCTGATGGTAACTCAAAGGATTTAGAAGGCTTTCTAGATGTCATCTGGGATCGTTTTCGATCGGGATGTATACTGGTTTCCTCCACTCTCCCTGCCCCCCAAGATTCCCCAGAATTATTAATGAACAGAACCATCATCGATAATAAATCGACATGCTATGTCTGCGATCATTTCATTTGTAACAGACCGGTAAATTCTCCCATCGAACTTGATCAAATGATCAATATCGGCAGTGTTCAGATAAATGATTTTCCAAATCCTATCCTTTAAATCCTTGAGTGTATAATCGATGAAATGGATGGTATCATCTGATAGATTCAACCTTAATATTTAAAAGAAAATGGGAAGTTTTGGGCAAACGGATAATTCAGTATGAGAGAGATTGCAATCATTGGTATTGGACAAACGGTCGTTACAGAAAACTGGGGGAAATCTATACGAGAAATCGCCGGAGAAGCAATTTTTAAAGCCTTGAACGATGCTGAAATCAACTTTATTGATGGCATTTTTGTTGGCAATATGCTCTCTGGCATTTTAAGCAAACAGGAGAATCTAGGATCGTTGATCTCCGACTGGGTGGGGATGAAAGGTAGAGAATCGTTGAAAGTTGAAGCCGCTTGTGGCTCTGGAGCTGCTGCACTCCGATTCGGATTGATGGCTGTTGGTTCATATGAACTCGACACTGCTGTCGTCGTTGGCGTAGAGAAGATGAGTGAGACGAAAGCCCCTGATACCACTGCAGCCCTGGCAACTGCTGCAGATGCAGATTATGAAATAATCCACGGGTTATCATTTGTTGGAATTAATGCGTTGATTATGCAGCGGTATATGCATGAATACGGCTGGAAACATACGGATTTTGCCCCTTTTTCCATCAACGCTCACGCAAATGCTGTCCATAACCCATTCGCTCGCCTTCATGAAAAAATCGATCAAAGAGATTACGAACGGGCCAGAATGATCTCAGACCCGATTAAACTCGCTGGACGCATCTCCAATTGGCGATGGTTCAGCTGCAATTATCATCGCAGGGATTGACAGCTCATCTGGATATTTTCCACAGGGAACATCCAGAAGTCGACCGGTAATCAAAATCGTTGGATCCGCTGCTGCAACAGATACGTTGGCGGTTCAATCTCGTAAAAATCCGCTTTGGCTTGCGGCAGCAGAAAAATCTGCATCTCAGGCTTACAACCAGGCAAGTGTGGAACCGAAGGATATCGATCTATTTGAGCTACACGATGCTTTTTCGATCATGTCTGCCTTATCACTTGAAGCCTGCGGTTTTGCTGAACCGGGTAAAGCCCCAGAACTTGGTTTGACCGGAGAGATCAGTTCAAATGGACGAATACCCATATCGACCAGAGGCGGTCTTAAGGGACGCGGTCATCCGGTTGGTGCAACTGGAATTTATCAAATTGTTGAGGTTGTTCAACAATTACGAGGCGATTCTGGTCCGACACAGGTCGAAGGTGCGAGAATTGGCATGACGCAGAATATTGGCGGTAGTGGAGCAACTGTTATCACCCATATCCTTAAGTCGGATGTTTTATAACAGATATTATAGTGATTGAAATGAGCTTGACGATGAAAATTATTTTTTCCTTCATATTGACAATTTTCACGATACTTCCTTTTTCGACTGAAGCTCATAGCACTACATTCCAAAGAAATCCTTATAGTCGACAAAATACATATGTAACCGTCAATTTACCTATCAAGCACGCTGCTTTAATACTAGCAGAAACGGTCACATCCACCCTGACACCACAATCAACTCCAGTACCATCGGGTCCAGGTCCGATAAATGATGCGAGGTTTACCGAAACCATGATATTTCTAGCGATCTTATCTGTGTTCGTAGTTTTATTGGGAATCTGGCTCAATCGAAAGCAAATAAAACAACCATAAACTGAAATGCTACCTTTTACAAGAACGGGAGTAAGCGCATGATAAATGTCCGTTTGTTTGATACATATACTCGGAGTATCCGAGATTTCAAACCTCTTTCAGGAAACGATGTTAGTCTCTATGCATGCGGTCCAACTGTATATGACTATGCGCATATTGGGAATATGCGAACCTATATCTTTGTGGATATTCTTCGGCGTACCCTTGAATTCAATGGCTATTCTGTTAAACATGTTATGAATATCACGGATGTCGGACATTTAGTCTCAGATGCAGATACCGGTGAAGACAAAATGGAAAAAGGGTCTCGACGCACCGGAAAAACTGCCTGGGAGATCGCTGAGTATTATTCTCAAGCTTTTCAAGAAGACATCAAACTTTTAAATATCCTTGAACCTATTATTTGGTGTAAAGCTACAGAACATATTAATGAGCAGATACAATTCATTCAATGTATTGAAAAACAGGACTTTACTTATATTACCTCCGATGGAGTATATTTTGACACATCGAAGCTTACTGATTATGGTTACCTGGCAAGACTTGATGTAGAAGGTTTGCAAGCAGGGACACGCATTGAGATGGGCAAAAAACGTCTCCCAACTGATTTTGCCCTCTGGAAATTTAGTCCAAAAGATCAAAAACGCCAGATGGAATGGGATAGTCCCTGGGGAAAAGGTTTCCCTGGTTGGCATATTGAATGCTCGGCGATGTCCGCTAAATATCTTGGCAGCTTTTTCGATATCCATTGCGGCGGCGAAGATCACATTTCTGTTCATCACACTAATGAAATTGCTCAAACTGAAGCTTGCTACAACACTCATCTGGCAAATTTTTGGATGCATGGATTTTTTTTACAGATAGATGAAGCTAAGATGGCAAAATCGCAGGGTGGCTTTCTAAGAATTAAAACGCTCATAGACAAAGGCTATGATCCACTTGCGTATCGTTTCTTTACATTTAGCGCACTTTATCGAGCTAAGCTCAATTTCACCTGGGAAGGGCTTGACGGAGCAGCAAAATCCTTGGATAAATTACGGGTTTTGGTATTGGGATGGGGAGAACCAGGATCCATTGATTCTCATTATCTCGAACAATTTACTTCTCAAGTCAACGAGGATCTGAATATGCCGCGTGCTGTAGCTGTCGTTTGGGAACTTGCAAGAAGCGCTCTAGCAGATTCGTCAAAGAAAGCTACTATTTTGGAATTTGATCGGATTCTCGGCCTAAATCTTGGTGAGTGGAAACCCGAAGAAGAAGTAATTCCTGAAGCAATCCTCGCGCTGGCCGAGCAGCGACAGAAGATGCGTAATGAAAAGAGCTGGAAAGAAGCTGACGCGCTTCGAGACAGAATTATCCAATCCGGATTTGACATTGAAGATACACCGCAAGGTCCACGAGTGAGAATCCGTCATGAATAAAAGAATGGCAGCTACCCGATGAAAATCGCGATAACCGGAAAAGGTGGTGTTGGAAAAACAACGCTCACTGCCCTGTTGGCTCAATCCTTTGCCGATAAGGGTCGTCAGGTTCTCGCAGTGGATGCAGACCCATCCCCTTGCCTGGCAGGAGCTCTTGGATTTCCCATGGAGCTGCGAGAAAAACTGCATCCGATCTCAGAAATGGGTGAACTAATCGAAGAAAGAACTGGCGCTCGTCCAGGGGCGATGGGTGGTTTTTTTACAATTAACCCGCGAGTTGATGATATTCCAGATCGATTTAGCGTTACTTACAAGAATGTTCGGCTATTAGAAATGGGTTCCGTCGATATGGGAGGATCAGGCTGCATTTGTCCAGAAAGCGCAATGCTGAAGACTTTGTTCACTCACCTGCTCTTTCGGAAAGATGACATCCTACTCTTAGATATGTACGCAGGCGTTGAGCATTTAGGCAGAGCAACGGTTGATTTTGTGGATGCAATGTTGATTGTTGTGGAACCAACCCGCCGTAGTTTGGGTACTGCATCACAGATTAAGAAATTAGCCACTGATATTGGTCTTACTCGCCTCTGGTTGGTTGGAAATAAAGTTCGAAATCGGGAAGAAGCAATCTTCTTAGAAGCAGAAACTCCGGACTTACCGGTATTGGGCTTTCTGGAAGCGGATCTTCTCGTTCAAGAAGCAGATCGATTAGGCATTGCCGTGTATGACCATGTCCCAGCCCTTCGAATTTCTTGTGAAATGATAGCAGACAAGCTTAAATTATTGTTCGAATAATAATTTGAATTCTTCAGGGTATATAAATTAGAGGAAAAATATGACAACTACAATCGCTCTGGCTGGCAAAGGAGGTGTTGGCAAGACTTCAATTGCAGGATTGATAATAAATACCTTGGCGTCACATCATATCGGACCTATATTGGCGATTGATGCTGATCCCAGCAGTAATTTAAATATGGTACTCGGCCTGGAATTAGATTGGACCGTAGGAGATATCCGCGAAAATTTACTCGATCAGGTTCAAAGCTCCCTAAATTCTGGAGGAGCTGCGATGGGCAGTCTACCTGGCGGGATCTCCAAGCGTGAATATCTCGATTACCAAATCCGTTCTTCATTGTCAGAAGGAGATCAGTTTGACTTAATCGCAATGGGTCGTTCTGAAGGTCAGGGTTGTTATTGCGCTGTCAATCATAATTTGCGAGAAGTAATTGACAGCATCAGCAAGAATTACAAGTATGTTGTTATTGATAATGAAGCCGGCATGGAACATCTAAGTCGGAGGACTACTCGTGATGTCCAGCATTTATTAATTGTCTCTGATCCTACCTTGCGTGGAATTGTCGCGGCCGAAAGAATAGCAGCATTTCGAAATAACCTCGATATACATATAGAAAATGCCCATTTGATCTTAAATCGAGTAAATGACAATTTATCGGAAGTACTGCAGGACCGAATTGGCCGCCTTGACATCCCGCTTCTTGGTGTTATACCTGCCAGTCAAGAAATATCCTTCTTGGATACCAATGGTGAACCTCTCAATCATTTGCGGAACGACGCAGCGCCCCTACTGGCAGTCGCTGATATGCTTCAAAATCTTCAGCTGATCTGACCAGTCTCGCCATGGACTAATTTATTATTCGGTTTTGACCAGGTTTCGTCATCGACAAGCGTAACGACCCTAAATCCTTCGGCGTATTCCATTTCCTTCCCTTTTGCACTTTCTGCTGCCCACTGTCGAATCATCGGTTCCGGATCCCAATCTTTCATTTGTGATCGATGTGATTTCAATGCTTTAATCTTAATGTCTATCGTTTCCCCAATATTGACAAAATTATCGGCTCCACCCCAGGAAGTGGCAAAGACTTTACGCGGTTTATGTGCAAAAAAACCTTCTGCTTCCAGTTCTTCGAAAAGATTTGGCTGACCAGAAGCGGGGAAAACCGCGTCCAATGCAGCTGTAGCAGCAGCGCGATGATCTGGATGATTGATATAATCATCCCCTGCCCAAACAATTGTTGGATCACCGCAAATTACGACCTCAGGTCTAAATCGACGAATTTCCCTGACAAGTTTTTTCCTGAGTTCAATCGTAGCCTGAAGCATTCCATCGGGTTCTCGGATAAAAATCACTTCTGTGGCGCCAACGACGCTGGCCGCTTCGATCTGCTCTTTTTCTCGGATTTCTGTACAAAGCAAGCGGGTCATTCCAGGTTCATCGATTCCAACGTCACCGCTTGTGCAAAGTACAAAAGACACTCTCGCATCATTGCGCGCCCACTTCGCGAGAGTTCCAGCACAAGTAAATTCTATATCATCTGGATGTGCTACGATTGCCATAACGCTTTCTGGAGTATAAAGAGAAGCCATTTTCAAATCTCCTTAAGATTCACAAAATACGCGGGGAGTATACCTCAGACTTGAGGGAATTGATTTGTATCCTTGTTTTTGTTGTATACTTTTTGAAAATAATCAGCCGGACATATGCAGATTTGTCAATCCATTTACTAATCAGGCAAAGGATATTTGTGTGGACGATAAGACAATACGTTACCTCCCTTTTCATGCTATCAATGAATTCATGCGTGATGATTTTCGACTAGAGGTTGTAAAATCTGCGCTTCTAGGTTTATCGGAATTACCAAAGGACGATAGAATTCGTGTTGAAAAATTATGCAAAGAAAATATCCAAGTCCCAGGTTTTCGCAATATCAAAAATGCTCCCGTGCATCTGAAGATAAAACCTACTTCAGAAGCGTTTGCGAAGAATCCTCAAGTAGTCTCAGCGATTTTATCTGCCTGGGCAGAGATCCACTTCGAACTTCGACAGAATGTTTTTGATCTATTAGTTATTCGCGGATGGGAGGTATTGCCTCTCCAGGTGGATAGGAACTATCTGCCCGGATTCGTACCAGAATGGCCTACTGGAGAGGATTTTGATGTCCTTTACAAGGCTTACATAGAGAAATACCCCATTGAAACAACTAATGCAGATGATGTGAGTTTGATGGTGGTATGGGTGAGTGGACGGCTCCCATATCACAACCAGGATGAAGCATAATATAATCTTATATTTTTAGGACCAATTTTCATATCTTCGATCCAATCAAGCCGTATCGTTTTAGAGCTGTCTCCAGAATTAGATTGACCAACTCTTCGTATTCGATACCTGCAGCTTGCGCTTCTATTACAAGATCTGAAATGCCAGGGGACAAACCGGGTAGAGGATTCGTCTCGAGGATATAAGGCTTCAGGTTGTCATGGATATCCAATCGAAAATCTACTCTTGAGACATCTTGGGCGCCTGTAACTCGAAAAACAGCAGCTGTGTACCAATTTAAATCGTATTCAAGCTCTTTTCCTATGGGTGCAGGAACCAGATAATTCAAATCTTTCGCCAACTCCACCTTAAGTCGGTTACTGTAAACCATATCACTATCAATAAATGGATCCAGATCTACTTCAAGCGGTGGTAAGAATCTTAGCCCGGCTTGAATCTGGGGAGCTTCTTCATCGATTGGCATTCTTCTTGCGACTGGTCCTTCAAGATTTCCTACTATCCCGACAGTAACTTCCCGGCCTTCAATAAACCTCTCTACAAGAGCAGGCTGGTGATATTTCCTGAGGACATAATCTACCTGCTCTTTCAACTCATGTGGATTATTAACAATGGATCTTGCCGAAACTCCCATTCCTGTCCCTTCACGGCTGGGTTTTACAAACATTGGAAACTGCATATCGTCACTGAGAGGATCCTCAACACGTTCGAAAACCTGAAAAGGAGGAGTCGGCAAATCATGATATGTAAGTATGCGCTTTGTCATGGGTTTATCAAGCGCGAGTGCAAGAGTTAGAACTTTTGAGCCTGTATAGGGAATTCTAAGCATCTCTAATAGAGCTGGAATTTGTGCTTCGCGAGCATCTCCAAAATGGCTTTCGCAAATATTAAAGCAAATATCGGGTTTATATTTCGGCAGTATTTCCAGGAGGGTTAAATTGCCCTCTAGAAATTCGCAAACATGTCCAGTTGATTTCATTGCATTAACAAGTGCATCGACCGTGTGTTCACTATCTAAATCATCCCACTGATCTTTACTCATCCCTTGGAATTTCGGGGCGTTATCTTTAAGATTAGCAAGTAAAGCAACGCGAAATGTTTTCATAGGTTTTTCCTCTACATGAGATTTGCATTACTAGTAGGTGATAATGTGGACATCGCCTGTCTGAACGAGAACTGCGAGTTGGGTTCCATCAGGGGAGAAGGACAGGCTTATCACTGGTGCGGATTGTGGATATTCGATCCGATGAGTTGGATTTTCGATCTCCCACATTACCACCTTGGGAATATTTACCTCCCCGCCAGTTCCCAAAGATCCAACTGCAACCAGTTTACTATCAAGAGACCATGCGATAGAACTAACCGGGTCTTCGTGTGAAAGTAACACCAATTCCTTCATAGATTTAACATCCATGATCATAACAGCGGTTTGGGCGACCCAGGCGATACGCGACCAATCGGGGCTGAAGTATGCGCCATACAAAGACGAAATCGCAGAATCGCTCCATTCCAATTGTTTTTCAAACTCACCATTTACAAAGTAAATATATACTCTAAAACTTACCAGGTCGACTCCTGCAATCCTAGTCCCATCCGATGAATATGATAGATTGGATAACCAGGTAGGAGTTTTCTGGTTAAACACCAAATCGCCGGTTAAAATGTCTACCTGATTGAGTTCTTTTTCTGTTGATGAGTATGCTACAACTTTGCCACGTGGATGGATCGTTAATCCTGTGATTGGACTGGAAGAAGTGCCAATCACCTTCGATTGTTTAGTCTTATCTGGCTTCCAAATATTGATTTCCTGCTTATTACTGACCCAACCGATAATTTCTTCAAAAGGACTTCGGGTTAATAATATTGTATCGTCGGTGGGTGTCATCGATTGAACAGAGAATTGCTGTGCAGAATATGATTCTGGATCAGGCAGTGCAATTACACCGACTTTATTGGATCCTGCCAAGACAATATTATTATCTGAAAGCCAAATCAGCGAACTGATTTTGCCAATTTCATCAGCCTGAAGCGCTGAACTAAATGGAAAATAGGATGCGACCTCTGGAAATGAAGAGGTTTCGATTAATTGATGATCAGTAATTTCGGTGAATTCAGCTGTCGGTTTTGATTCCGTCAAAGAAATAATGTCGCTGTTCGAAATACATCCAGCGAGGTTGAAAATCATCCCGGCTATCCAAAACATGCGAACCCAGAATCTTCTGCTTGTCATACACATCTCATAGAAACATATACACACATGGGCTGGAGTTCAAAATATCTAAGTATTTCCTCGACAATGTTGAAATGGAGGATTAGAAAGCAATATTGCGCCATTCTCACAAGCTAGTACGCATGAACCGCATCCATTGCAACGACCTAATTCGATATATGGAGGGTCGTCACGATCGATTTGGACAATTGCGCGTGTAGTACATGCCTTCAAAGCGTAACAAGGTTGACAGATCTGGCAATTTTCAAATCGAATATTCGGACGCAACAATGAGCAGCCATTACAAATTTGTTGGCATCGAATTTCAACAAGAACAGAGTATATCTCCAAATTCGGATTAAATACACCATTTCTTTTCTCAATGCTATAATCCATTTGCGGGAGTAAATTTATGAAGATTCTGACGGCACAATACGATACCATACTAAAAGAAGAACGCATTATCCTGAATAATTTACTGACCTCCCTTGTAAAATTTCAAGCCGATGACGCCGATACAAAAGCTCTGCTAAGAATCCATATCTCAATTAGACGAGCTCTTCTTATTAGTTATTGTTGGTGAATTTAATTCCGGGAAGAGTGCTTTTATCAATGCATTATTAGGCGATCGTTTTCTCGAAGAAGGGGTCACACCGACTACGTCACAGATTAAATCTGCTGCGCTTTGGAAGAGAATATCAGCGAACCCTAATCAGAGAGCATCAATTAGTGATCAGTCTGCCAATTGAATGGCTTTCGGAGATCAGTATTGTTGACACACCGGGCACTAATGCGATCATTCGGTCTCATGAATCAATAACAACTGACTTCATACCACGATCTGATCTTGTTATTTTCATAACTTCTGCCGACCGACCTTTTACAGAAAGTGAAAGACAATTTCTTGAGTTAGTCCGCAATTGGGGTAAAAAAGTGGTTGTTGTCATTAATAAAATTGACATCCTTCAAGACGATCATGAAATCCAAATCATAAACAATTTTGTCCTTGAAAATTCTCAAAAACTTCTCGATGTAACACCTCAAATATTTCCTATCAGTGCCCGGCTTGCACTGAAAGCAAAACAGGGGTTCCCAGATTTTTGGAATGCAAGTAGATTTGAAGCACTTGAAACATTTATTCGGACCAGCCTTGATGAGAAAAGCCGGATCCATCATAAAATGCTCAATCCCATCGGTGTTGCGCTTTTCCTTACAGATCGCTACTTGTCTGTTGTCGAAATCTCGTCTGGATATGTTGAGAGAAGACACTCAAATGTTAGCGGATGTGGACTCTCAGCTCCAGCTTTACAATGAGGACATGGAGAGGGACTTCAATTTTAGGATGTCAGATATCGAGAATGTTCTCTACGAAATGGAAAGACGCGGGTTAAAATTTCTTTGATGAAAGGTTTAAGCTAACACGAGTTTTTGATCTTTTCAGTAAAGAACGCATCAGACATGATTTCGAAAAGGAAGTGATCCTCGATGTGCCAGCAAATATAGATGCAAAAGTTCGCGAATTGATTGACTGGTTGGTTGATTCTGATTTACGCCAATGGCAGGCGATTTCAGAACATTTATCTGAACGCAGGCGCAATTATCAAAGTCGGATTATTGGATCTGTAAGCATGGGGAATTTTTCGTATGATCGCGATCACCTGATCGATACGATCGCCCGGGAGTCACAACGAATCGTTGAAACATATGATAAAACTGCTGAAGCAAAAGCAATAGCTGAAAGCGCACAGGATGCTGTCGCTGCTTCAGCCATTCTTGAGGTTGGAGCAATAAGCCTGGGGGCAGTAATCACTGCAATGGCGACAACCGTAGCAGCCGATATTACTGGAATCCTGATGGCGACATTCATTGCTGCACTTGGTTTAGTCATAATTCCTGCACGACGAAGAATCGCAAAGAAGGAAATGGCTGGAAAAATTGCGAATTTGCGAGATACAATTAACGAATTCCCTGCATCAACAATTTCAAAAGGAAATTGATCGCTCGATCCAAAACATTCAAAACGCAATTTCGCCCTATACTCGCTTCGTTCGATCTGAGCAAGGTAAATCCATTGAGATGCAGACTGAGCTCTCAAATTTTCGATTGGAATTAAATCGTGTGAAAGATTCTATCGAAACACGCTGATAGACCTGATCTATATCGACAATCAGATCGATTTCGGTCTGGGATATAATAGCCATTCGGTTGAAGTCAATGCAAAACGAGTGGCTATTATGATTGTTACTCGAGCCCGAAGTATTTTCCAAGGAATATCCTCGTCAATTTTGGTTGATGTTTGTTGGAATGCTGATAAGCACCATTGGTTCCAGCATGATTTGGCCTTTTTGGCTAGTCTACATCAGCGACAAACTAGATACCCCATTGACCGTTGCTGCCAGCTTGTTCACATTAAATTCCTTTTTAGGCCTGGCCGCGTCGTTCATCGGCGGTCCGATCATTGACCGCCTGGGCAGAAAATGGATCATGATCGCCAGCCTGATGATCAATGGGCTGGCGTATATCTTTCTTGGTAATGCTAGTACTTTTATTCAATTCGCGATTCTATTAGGCATTACAGGAAGTGTAAATCCACTTTATCGGGTAGGGGCTGATGCTATGATGGCTGATATCGTCCCGCCCGAGAAAAGAATTGATGCTTACGCATTGTTTCGATTAAGCAACAACCTGGGAATTGCGATTGGACCAGCAATAGGTGGATTTATTGCCGCATCTTCTTTCACGCTGGCTTTTTATCTCGCAGCGTTCGGCATGATCACTTATAGCTTACTCCTTTTTCTATTCGCTCGCGAAACATTACCGTCGAAGACAGTTATGGATCGGGATGAGAATAAGTTCAAAAAAGCTACCAAGGAGAAACTTGGGGGATATCTACCAATCTTCAAAGATTACCCTTATGTCAGCTTTATTTTCTCATTCACTTTAGTTTCAATGTGCGCATCATTAATTTGGGTACTTTTACCCGTTCATGCCACCGAAAACTATTCCGTACCCATGCAGATGTATGGATTTATTCCAACTACAAATGCAATAATGGTCGTTACCTTGCAGCTGTTCATCACCAGAATTACTAAACGATACCCTACCCTATCGGTTGTAACTGTGGGTGCATTTTTTTATATGGCAGCAGTAGGAATGGTCTCGTTCATGAATGGTTTTTGGGGGTTCTGGGTGTGTATGGTGATCATGACGATCGGAGAATTGGTCATCGTTCCGACATCCAGCACGTATGTCGCCAACAGGGCACCGGTTGACAAACGCGGTCGCTATATGAGCCTTTATGCCTTAACGTGGGGCGTTGCATCCGGAATTGCCCCTATTCTTGGTGGCTATTTAAATGATACTTTTGGACCGACTGCGATTTGGATTGGCGGTGCATGTATCGGGATGTTGAGCGTGATTGCATTTTCTTTTCTTGACAAGAGATCTCGAACCCTGCAGGCAGCTGGCTCAAGCTGACGGAACATTACTTAAGCAGATATCGTCCTATTATTAAAATATTTAAAATTATTAGATGAATCATTTTAGGAAAATCTCGATGACAAAAATATTGATCAGCATATTTGCAATAATAATATTCTTATCCTTCGCTTATTCCTGTAACCTGCCGCGACCTGACCAAAAATCCGAGCTGGCGGGTATTGTTGCTCAAACACAGACCGCAATTTCATTTAATTCATATTTACAAACTGCAGTACTTCCAGCAAACTGGTCAATCGACCAACACTCCGCCAGCCACTTTTATCGATTTACCACCAACTCCAACAACTACACTATCCAACACATATACAAATACTCCACTGATAACCCAAACCGAATTTATCAACCCCACTCAGGCTGCAGTTCATACACCAAGCCAATCTAACTGTACGAATTCAATCAAATTTATCAACGAAACTATCTTGGATGGTACAATTTTCGCACCGGGGCAAGAATTTATAAAAACATGGACTCTTCGAAATGTTGGGACATGCGTATGGGGATCTGATTACGAGTTGGTTCATTTTCAAGGTGAAAAAATGAACGGAACGAGCCCATCACCCATCGGTCAGACTGTCGTTCCTGGTGCATCGATACAATTATATTTACCGCAAACCGCCCCTCCAACTCCAGGAATTTATCAAGGATTTTGGAAACTGCGATCTTCCACAGGTGAGGAATTCGGTCTGGGTCAAAATTCTGAAACTGCTTTTTGGGTTAAGATTCAAGTTGAAGCAGGCATACCGAATCCTGAAACCGGTTCAATTCCATCTTCTCTCGGAAAGGCAGATTGGAGCATATCATTTGAAAATAAATCTACACCATGGTATCTTGGACCAGATTCGGATGTCGTATATCAAATATCAGACGGTATGCTCGTTATGAGGACTTTAAAACCGACCGCAGACCAATGGCGAGTTGCTGGATCGATAAATTTGAAGGATTTTTACCTTCAAGCCGTATTCAAGACATCACCAATCTGTTCTGAAAAAGATGGTTATGGTTTGCTTGTTCGTGCTCCTGATAAACCAAATGGCAACATAAACTCGGGTTTAGTCTTTACTTTCTCATGTGATGGGCAGTACCGTATCTATAGAATGGATAACGGGGTATATACTGGAATTCATAATTGGACTAGCTCTTCAGCGATAAAACCAGGAGGAGAACAATTCAATACTATGTGGATATCTGCAAAAGGAGCAGATTTCCAGCTGTTTGCGAATAACACCCTCATTTTTCAATTTTCAGACCAGACCTATCAGGATGGCCTGTTTGGACTTGTTGTTCGCTCTGTTTCAGGAGATACTTTTCAAGTTCTCGTTGATGAAGTCGCTTACTGGGATATTCCTTAAGTCCATTTATTCGATGGTAATTGATTTTGGATCAATATCCACCACCGGATATTGCATGTCAAGAGATTTTAAGGTCTGCACAATAACTGCTCCAATCACCAAATTGCGGTACCATTTTCGATTCGATGGCACAATGAACCATGGAGCCCATTCCCGGCTGGTTTTATTCAATACATCTTCATAAGCCTTTTGGTATTCAGACCACAGCTTACGCTCTTTAATATCGTCAACGTTAAATTTCCAATTCTTGCTTGTATCTTCAATGCGCGCCAGAAGTCTTCTTTTTTGTTCATCTTTACTGATGTTTAGGAAGAATTTTAAGATCACGGTACCTTCATCGTAAAGCATTTTTTCGAATGCAAGTATTTGCTCGTACCTTTTCGACCAAACATTTTGGGGCACAAGCTGATGCACGCGAACGACCAGGACATCTTCGTAATGACTTCTATTAAATATGACAATCTCTCCTTTTCCAGGTGCCTGCTGATGAATTCGCCACAGGTAATCATGGGAGATTTCGATAGGCGTTGGGACTTTAAAACTGGCTACTTGTACTCCTTGTGGATTCACTCCTTCAAAAACATGACGGATCACACCATCTTTTCCGGATGTATCCATACCTTGCAAAACGACCAGTATTTTTCTTTTTTGTTCGGCATATAAAAGCTCCTGTAATTTTTCCAGTTCCTCACTTATTTGGGCTGCTTTCTCCGATCCAGCATCCTTACCCCGATCGAATTCGCTTGTATCATCCGGATCCCATTCTTCAAGTTTTATTGTTCCATTAGAATTGACACGATATTTCTCCACAATGCCCTCCTGGGAAATTGTCCTGATCTTGGTCGGAATTATATCAAAATGGTTCAGGTGCTTTGGAAATTTATTCCTGATACAATACAGTTTGTAAATATCTCGTGGATATGGACATTCACAGAGCTCGATGCTTAATTAATTTTATTTGGTGATTTCGAAGACAATTATCGATTAAATAAGGTTTTATTAATAATGACTGGTGCGAGTAAATCGGTTTTATATACAGCAGTTAATTCAAATCAAAGAAGCTTGCAAACAGGCGAGATTATCGTAGAGTCTCCGGTGTCCTTAACGGTAAATGGGGAATATTGGCTGACATTTATGTGCACGCCTGTCGATCTAGAAGCCCTTGCGATTGGTTTCCTATATAATGAGAACTTGATCCAAACTTTCGATGAGATTATAGAAGCACGGTTATGTCCCGCTGGTGATAATATTGATGTCTGGTTGAACCACCAAATTTCTCGACCAAAATTCTGGCGAAAGACTTCTGGATGTACGGGAGGTGTAACATCGATCGAAGGTGACACAACATCATTAACCCATGTAAAATTTGACGACTTCCTTATTTCATCACGAAAGATATGGGACCTTGTTGAAATATTGTATAAATCACAAGATCTCTATAATACATCGGGGGGAGTCCACACTTCAATTCTGACTGACGGGGATGAATTAATCATCACCGGTGAAGACATTGGGCGGCACAACACGTTAGATAAAATTGCTGGGAAGTTTTTACTGGAACAACCTGTGCTCCACAGAAGATTCTTGCTGACAACCGGCAGGGTCAGTTCTGAAATGCTTCAAAAAGCAAATCGATTGGAAGCTGCATTCGTGATTTCACGTACTTCTTCCAGTTCATTGTCTGTTAAAATGGCTGAAGTATTGGGTATTACATTGATTGGATATGCACGCCGTGGTCAATATAGAATTTATTCACATCCCGGAAGGATTATCGCGAATGATCCAAACGAAAAAGAATAATCAAATCAAAATCAATCAAGTTATTGAAGAAATCATAGCGCATCATAATCATGATCCAGAAGCTATTCTTGAAATACTTCAGGACTTCCTTGTTAGAAAAATTGACCTGTCCAAACAGAATATTGCAGCACTCGCCGAAAACTTACGAATCCCACCTCGAAGTGTTTATGGAGTCGCAACATTTTACTCGATGCTTTCGCTTGGAAAACAAACACGCGGGATAATTCGCGTCTGTAATGGACCGGTTTGCTGGATGCATGGATCAATGGAAATTAAAAAAAGCCATTTGCAGCAATTATGAAAATAACCCAGATTGGACTGTTGAAAACACGAGCTGTTTGGGACAATGCGACCGAGCTCCTGCAGTACTTGTTAACGACGATCAGGTAGGTCCAGTTACACCCGAGGAGGTTCATTTACTTTCGTCCGGGTTTCTTGGTCGACCAAGCGATTATTCGAAGGCAAGAGACGGTGAAGTGCGAGTGATGTTAAAGCGAGCCGGAGTTGTTGATCCAGATTCTCTTGAATCGGCTCTGAAGCATGGTGCCTATGAAGGATTGAGGACAGCTCTCCATAGAAGAACCCCAGGCCGTGCTTTCTGAAGTTGAGGCTTCTGGATTATCTGGTCGAGGAGGAGCTGGATTTCCAGTTGGTCGCAAATGGCGATTTGTTGCACAAGCGGAAAATGACCCGAAATATATAATCTGTAATGCGGATGAATCTGAGCCATTAATATTCAAGGATCGTATCCTGATTGATACGGATCCTCACCAAATTCTTGAAGGGATGGCACTCGCAGGGTATGCATGCGGTTCCAACGAAGCCTATATTTACATCCGTGGAGAATATGAAGTCCAGGCCCTGCGATTGGAAAATGCCATCAACCAGGCACAAAATATGAACTATCTTGGAAGCAATATCCTGGGGACGGATTTCTCATTTCATGTCCATGTTCACCGCGGCGCTGGAGCTTATATTTGTGGTGAAGAAACCGCGTTAATCGAGTCGCTCGAAGGAAAACGCGGCGAACCTCGAAATCGACCACCTTATCCCCCGACTTTTGGTCTGCACGGGCGACCGACATTGGTCAATAATGTCGAATCTTATGCAGCTGTGCCGCACATCATCTCAAATGGAAGCAACTGGTTTCGGTCTATAAGTGAATATTCGACCCCGGGAACAAAAATTTATATGCTCTTGGGGCACGTCAAAAATCCTGGTTTATTCGAGGCGCCATTTGGAATCACGCTGAGGCAAGCAATAAATCAATTTGGTGGAGGGATGATTCACGGATCAAAATTTCACTTCGCCTTGACGGGCGGTGCAGCCGGGACAATTGTAGGTTCCGATAAGATGGACTTTCCCATCGACTATGCTTCAGGCGTAAAAGGGATTTCACTTGGAGCCGGAGCATTCTTGATTTGCGATCAAAGCATCTCAGTTGTCGCATTTTTACGAGAACTTGCTGCGCTTCTTTTCATACGAATCTTGTGGGAAATGCACACCCTGTCGGGTCGGAACCCAACGGGCATTCGAAATTCTTGAAAATCTGGCAGAAGGACGAGACGAATCAGGATACATCGATGAGTTGAACGCACTTGCAGAGAACTTAAACGACGCCTCTTTCTGCGGGCTTGGACAATCTGTACCAATTCCAATCAGGTCTGCACTGTCTAAATTTCCAAGAAGAATTCCTTGCTACGAAAGCTGGAGATTAGTCTTATTCATGTTCTTTGACATAATGAGTTGAAAGACGAAAGAAAACCGATATGACGATAAGAATCAATTTCGATAATCAAGAATTAGATGTACAACCTGGTCAAAGCATACTTTCTGCTGCTCAGCGATCATGGCATAACGATTCCCACTCTTTGTTTTCACCGAGATTTGTCACCAACAGGTAATTGTCGAATTTGTGTCGTCGAAGTGCACGGACAGAGGTTCTCTGCAAGCAGCTTGTGCGACCAACGTTTGGGACGGGATGCAAATTTTATCCAAAAGCGAGCGCGTTATTCGGTCGCGTCGAAAAACTCTCGAACTCATGCTTGCAAATCATCCGATGGACTGCCTTGTTTGCGAATCGAGCGGTTCATGTGAGCTCCAAGATATAGCGTACGAGTATCAAATTGACGTGCCAGAATGGGGCAGCAAAGGGAAACGGTATCCGGTTGACAGCGATCCAAATCCATTCATTCGAGTTGACATGAATAAGTGCATTCTTTGCCGGCGTTGTGTGCAGGCATGCGCCGAAGTGCAGGGACGATTTGTTTGGGGAGTTGCATTTCGAGGATTCCATGAAAGGATTGTCGCAGGCTCCGATAGTTCCGATGCTGGAGGCGCGCTGCGAATCGTGCGGACAATGTGTCGCCTATTGTCCAACTGGTGCGTTATCGAACAAAATGTCCTTTGGGAAAGGTCGCACCCATCAAATCCAAAAGGTGACAACCACATGCACCTATTGCGGAGTCGGATGTCAGTTCGATCTTCAGGTGAAGGATAATCGCATCATCGGCGTAGCTTCCAATCCAAATGCACCAGTTAACGGTATGGCGCTTTGCGTAAAGGGAAGATATGGTTTTGATTTTATACATCATCCGGATCGGTTAAAAAAACCACAAGTCAGGAAATATTTACTTGAGGGTACTCAGCGACCCTCCGATCGCGGTGAATGGGTCGATGTCGATTGGAACACCGCAATTGATATCACTGCATCGCGATTGCGATCAATACGCGATACCTTTGGACCGGATAGCGTCAGCATACTTGCATCTGCGAAATGCTTGAACGAAGAGAATTATTTACTAAATAAATTTGCCAGACAAGTGATCGGGACGAATAACATAGATCATTGCGCCCGCCTCTGACACTCCAGCACCGTAGCCGGTCTGGCCACAGCGTTTGGCTCTGGCGCAATGACAAATCCGATGGATGATATCGCTCAAAATGCTCAGTCGATGCTAATCATCGGATCAAATATAACCGAGCAGCATCCTGTTTTTGGCATCAAGATTCGTCAGGCAGTGCTCAAACGAGGTGTTAAGTTGGTCCTGGCGGATCCACGCCGAATTGATATTGCTGAGTTTGCAGCATTGCATATTCGTCATAGACCGGGCACGGATATCCCATTAATCAACGGAATAATGAATATCATTCTTGAAAAGGGGTGGGAAGATCATCAATTCATCGCAGAAAGGACCGAAGGTTTTGAAGAATTTCGAGCCGTGGTGAACCAGTATCCTCCCGAGAAAGTTGCTAAAATTACTCATGTACCGGTGGAATTGCTCTACGAAGCAGCAGAAATATTGGCAATGAACAAACCTATGGCCGTGATGTGGGCGATGGGCATCACACAGCATATCGTTGGTGTTAGAAATGTGATGGATCTGGCAAATTTGCAAATGCTGCTAGGAAATATCGGTATCTCAGGTGGTGGCGTAAACCCGCTTCGCGGCCAGAATAATGTCCAGGGTGCCTGCGATATGGGAGGACTTCCGAATGTCTACCCGGGATATCAAAATGTAACTGTCGACTTGGTCAAAGAAAAATTCGAAAAAGCCTGGGGGGTCCCCCTTTCGGGCTCAGTCGGGATGACGGTAACTGAAATGATCCCAGGAATAGAAACAGGAAAAACAAAAGCTTTGTACATCGTTGGCGAAGATCCTGTAATGAGCGATCCAAATAGCTCTCACGTCCGCCACATGCTAAATACCTGTGAACTGATAATATTACAGGAGATTTTCCCTTCCGAGACTGCGCCATATGCAGATATCCTGCTGCCGGGTGTCAGTTTTGCAGAAAAAACTGGTACTTTTACCAACACGGAGAGGCGCATCCAGATGGTCAGGAAAGCCATCGCTCCAATTGGGGAGGCACGTGAAGATTGGAGAATTATTAAAGATCTGGCTAAGAAAATAATTGAAGCAGGTATGCAAATCGACGAAAACGCTTCTTTGGCAAATTGGGATTATCAAAATACCTCTGAAATTATGGAAGAAATAGCTTCGCTTACCCCCAGCTATGCAGGAGTTAGCCTGGAACGATTGGAGCATGGTGAGATCCTGCAATGGCCTGTAAAAGATAAATTCCATAATGGCACCCCAATTCTGCATATCGGGCAATTTACACGCGGCAAAGGGAAATTCATGCCCATAGAACATATAGAGCCAGAAGAAATGCCTGATGAAGAATTCCCTATGCTTCTCAGTACAGGTCGAGTTCTCTATCATTGGCATGGAGGCGAGATGACCCGGAGATCTCAGGGCTTATTGGAAATATATCAACAGGCAAAAGTCGAAATTCACCCTGATGATGCAGCTCGATTGGACATAAGACCTAATAATCGAGTTAGGATTACCTCCCGTCGAGGCAGCATCGAGGCCGAAGCCTGGCTAACAGACCGCGTTCCACCAGGAATGATATTCGCAAATTTTCACTTTCCAGCATCACCAGTAAATGAGCTAACAATCGCAGCTCTCGATCCGGTAGCAAAAATCCCAGAATATAAAATATGTGCTATTAAGGTTGAAAAAGTAATCTAAGTATTTCTGAAAAATCACATTTTTGCAAGGTATCCAGCATATTCCTTCTGGTTACCTTTTTTTATTGCATAAATGCTGATATACTCAACGCGACAACTTTGATTATATTTATATTTAGATATTAACTAAACAATTATGAGAATAGCATGAACAACAGACCATTGATTTTTACTTGTATTTTCGCGACTATTTGTTTAAACTCATGCTCGACGACACCGGCTCAGACATCGATACCCGGTTTGGCACAGACACTTGCGGTCCGAACTATGGTTGCCACGCTTGGTATCAGCTATTTCGCAACATCAACCCCAACTCCCTTCTCAACGATATTCCCTGAGGTTGAGAATCGCCAATCCCATGTGGAAATGAGCACAACTTCTACACCAGTCCCATCGTTGACTCCAATAAATCATTATTCAGCTGATTACTCAAATGGGGGAAAATGTCAAAACCAAGCTGAATTTGTAGAAGATATAACAGTTAATGATGAATCTGAAATGAAATCGGGTCAGCGATTTACCAAAGTGTGGCTGCTTCAAAACTCAGGTACGTGCACCTGGTCGCCTGATTATTCGCTAATCTTCACAAGTGGAGATCAAATGGAAGGACTGTCACCAAAGGGAATAGGGGTTGAAGTTCTTCCAGGCGATACAGTTGAGGTCTCTATTGATCTTGTAGCTCCAAAGAAATCAAATTACTATCAAGGCAATTGGATGCTCCAGGACGATGAAGGAATTGTTTTTGGAGCAGGAAACAGTAAGTTTAACTTTTTCTGGGTCTCAATCATCGTTGGGACAGACAAGAAATTTAATGGTATATTTAGGGGGATGTGCGGCGGCGGTGGCTGAAGAAGATAGCCCAACCGACGTGTATCGTCGGTCATACAAATTTACACCAAGGAAACTACTTTGAAGCGATTATTTATACTTTTAATGGTAAGCATTTTTTCTATTACAGCGTGTGCCAATCAGCAACAAAGCAATCCTCCAGAAGACCAGGGTCAAAATCAATCTCAAGTTCCGACGCTTAGTATTTCAGCATCGAGCTCGCCTACTCCAATTCCTTCACCCACATTTACGGCAACCGCGCTTCCAACGAGCACTATTGAACCAACACCGGATTCCTCGCCAACTCCATCAGCATCTCCAACTCCAACTATCCCGGCTTGTACTAATCTTGCTGAGTTGGTCCGTCATTTATCTGTTTCGGATAACTCAATCTTAGACCCAGGTCTTTTTGTTACAAAGAGCTGGCGAATCGAAAATGCTGGGACTTGTACGTGGACCAAGGATTATCAATTTACATTTGTTAATGGCGATAACTTAAATTCTCAGGAATCAATTCCTATTAATCAAGAGGTTCCGCCAGGTGGGACAATTGATATCAATTTATTATTTCAAACGCCGACAGTACCCGATTTATACTCTGCAGAATGGATGCTGGTATCAACGGACGGTACCCAATTTGGGATCGGGGAATTGGGAGCCGAACCCATTATGATTGCATTTAATGTCCGTGAAGCACGCGAAAAGAAGCAAAAGGTAATCCCAAGCGAATCATGCGGCTGACTACGATAACTTATGCTGGCGCGGGCCGCCAGATCACATATCATTTATAATAAAATTATCAAAGTTGTCATAGACATGAACAAAATACGATTATTTTTCGTATTTCTCATCATTTTCTGTCAATTCATAATTACAGCTTGCACTCCTGCTGTTTCTACCAAAGCTACTCGGTCGCCGAGTAATGTAGAAACCAATCCTCAAAAAGCTGTTAGGATTTTGAATCTAGATGCGGCGATACCGGCTTCTCCCACTAATTCTCCTGTCTCGCCTCCAACTATTGAACCCACGTCACAAAATTTAATCCTCGCCTCCACCAGGACCAACAGCCGCATCAACAGATGTTGAAAACTCTGGGGCATCTCCAACTGTCAAGGTATGCACGAATCAGGCAACTTTTATAAGACATCTGACAATTGCTGATAAAACAGCCATCGAAGCCGGTCAATCATTTGCAAAAATTTGGAGAGTCCGAAACGATGGTACCTGCATATGGACAACTGCTTATAACTTGAGATACTTAGATGGTGAAAAAATGGGAGGGCCTGATCAAGTAAACATCCCACAAAATGTACATCCAGGTGAAGAAGTTGATCTTCGCGTTGATCTTACTGCACCAGATGGAGAAGCCGGATATACATCAAGCTGGCTGTTAAGTGATGAGAACAATAATTTATTCGGATTTGGGGAGTCAGGAAAAGAATTCCTTTCTGTAATCATTGCAATTAAGCCGAGGCCTAGACCGACTTCAAGCTGACTTAAATGTGCTGACCACTGATTCGTGTAATCAGTAATAAACTGGAAAATCAAACAACCGCAAATGAAATGGTGCGTTAAGTATCATTATTGCAGTGTCGGAAGTACATCATTGTAATAAATGACTTTCGCACTGTCTTTTAAAATTGAATAACCAATAAACAAACCCGATCAAAAAGCTAATAATTGTGGATTATGTAAACTGATCTTAAGGAGCGATGCATGGGAAAATATATAGCTTCAATTGATCAAGGCACTACCAGCACTCGTTGTCATATCTTCAATAAAAATGGCGAAATTATGGGATCATCCCAAAAGGAACATTCTCAAAAATATCCAGAACCTGGATGGGTTGAACACGAACCCTTAGAAATCTGGAATTGTACGAAAAATGTAATTCGAGATGCAATTGCATTTTCATCCATAAAACCAGAACAAATTTTAGCGATTGGTATCACAAATCAGCGAGAGACAACGATTGTATGGGATAAAAATACTGGCAGACCCGTTTACAACGCTATTGTCTGGCAAGACACACGGACAAAACAGTTGTGCGATCAGCTGGCTCTTGAAGCTGGTCCTGAACGCTTTTGTTCTCTTACTGGACTGCCCTTAGCTCCATATTTTTCTGCAACCAAAATTAAATGGATTTTGGATCATGTCCCAGGTGCGCGAACTGGCGCGGAAAATGGCTCATTCATATTTGGCAATATTGACACATGGCTTATCTGGTGGCTCACAGGAGGTGAGGGGAAAGGTTCACACGTTACCGATGTGACAAATGCAAGTCGAACTCTTTTGATGAATTTAAATTCGTGTGATTGGGACGAAGAGTTATTGGGAATATTTGGAATCCCCAGACAGATGATGCCTGAGATTAAGCCTTCAAGCGATCCTAATTCCTGGGGGTCCACGACACTTGACGGTCCGTTTCATGCTGAAATACCAATCTGCGGTGATCTTGGCGATCAGCAAGCGGCTTTAGTTGGTCAAACCTGTTTTCATCCCGGAGATGCCAAGAACACTTATGGTACAGGCTGTTTCATGTTGATGAATATTGGCCGTACACCGCTTGAATCTAAACATGGTCTGCTCTCAACGGTAGCCTACCAGTTTGGAGCAAATCCCGTGATCTATGCGTTGGAGGGTTCAATTGCGATCGCCGGCGCGCTCGTACAATGGCTACGGGATAATCTTGGCTTGATACAATCTTCTTCCGATATCGAGACTCTTGCAAGCTCTGTAAAAGACAATGGAGGCATATACTTCGTGCCTGCTTTTTCTGGTCTCTTTGCTCCTTATTGGCGTTCAGATGCTAGGGGAGTAATTGTTGGGTTGACGCGATTTATCCATAAAGGTCATATAGCACGGGCTGTGCTCGAAGCAACTGCGTTCCAAACAACCGAAGTGTTGCAAGCAATGGAGATTGATTCTGGCATCAATTTGCAGAAATTACAAGTTGATGGAGGGATGGTCTATAATGAGCTGCTTATGCAGTTCCAATCAGATATTTTAAATGTTCCTGTGATTCGTCCTACGATTAGTGAGACTACGGCGCTTGGTGCAGCATTTGCGGCAGGTCTGGCCGCCGGATATTGGAATGATCCAGTCGAATTACAGAAAATTTGGCAAGTGAACAAGATATGGATGCCAGATATGGACGAATCACATCGATCCATGTTGATCTCCCGCTGGAAACAGGCAGTTACTCGTTCTTATGATTGGATTGAATCAGAAAGTTAATTTGAAATTCTTGGAAATTAAATTATCTGTGAATCCGTGGCACAAAATCGTTGAGCGCCTTCAGTCGTACTTTCGCTTCATTGAAGTATCCAAACTATCGATTGTGGTTCTACGGCCAAATCGTATCGTTGTTTGGTACATGGATGCAAAATACTGCCCTAGGTTTTCTGATTTATGAGTTGACACATTCACCAGCTTATTTAGGTTATGTTGGTTTCGCTTCAGGTGCGCCGAGCTGGATATTCATGTTGATTGGAGGAGTTGTTACAGATCGGGTGCATATTCGAAAATTACTGGTCATTACGCAATCCAGTATGATGGTTTTAGCATTTTTACTTGCACTGCTTACCTTCACAGGCATCGTTCAGCCCTGGCATATCATCATCCTGGCATTCTTACTCGGAATTACCAACGCTTTTGATGCACCTGCCCGTCTAGCATTTGCTCCAGAACTCGTAGACCGTGAAGACCTTACGAACGCAATCGCGCTAAATGCAACAATGTTTAACACGGCTGCGATCGTTGGCCCTGCTGCTGCAGGATTAATTTATGCGCTTGTTGGACCTGCATGGTGTTTCGCAATCAATGGTTTTTCATTCATTGCTGTGATTGCAGCACTTTCACTCATGCACCTTCCAAGTTGGGTCTCCAAAGTTAGAACATCATCTGCATTTGCAGACCTGAAAGAAGGTATCAGTTATGTTTTTTCCAACAGAATCATCAGAACCTTCATTGGACTTATTGGAATCGAAGCGATGTTTGGCTTCTCGTTTGTCGTGCTTCTTCCAGTCTGGGCAGTAGAAGTGCTTGGAGGAGATGTTCGTACGAATGGTTTACTTAATTCTGCGCGAGGGTTTGGCGCATTGATCGGTGCATTAACGATTGCATCGCTGGGTCGCTTTAAGTTTCGAGGAAAGATGTTAACTCTCGGAACTATAATGTTCCCACTTATGCTTGCAGCATTCAGCTTTGCTAGAGAAATTCCAATTTCACTAATCCTTCTTGCTGGTGCCGGAGGATCCCTGGTATTGATCCTTAATTTGGCCAATTCGCTGGTTCAGACGCATGTTACCGATAATTTACGCGGTAGAGTGATGGGAATATACAGCCTGGTTTTCTTCGGATCCGTTCCACTAGGCGCACTCTTGATTGGACAACTGGCAGAAATTCTAAATTCTCCCTCGGCAGTCCTGGCAGGATGTATCATCCTGTTATTATTTGCTCTTGGGATGATGATTTTTTCACCGAAAATGCGTTCACTCGAATGAGTGCCAGGAGGTCAAAGATGAGTAAAAGATTTACACATGTTCTAATGAAACCAGTCATCAAAGCGGTGGCTCGGACAAGGCTGCCAAAGCAAGATGGTTTCATTCACTCGGGCGAATTGCAAAATTCTGTAAAGGTTTCCCGAGACGAATGGGGGATCCCGCATATTTTTGCAAAATCCGAACATGATCTGTTCTTTTGTCAGGGCTTTATTCACGCCCAGGATCGCCTTTGGCAAATGGATTTCTACCGCAGATTGACAGCGGGAAGATTATCAGAAATTATCGGCGAAGTTACATTACCCCTAGACAAATGGATGCGGACTTTGACGTTGCGCAGAGTTGCTGAATTTGAAATATCTTTACTTGACGAGAGAACACGCACCGCACTTAATGCCTATGCGAATGGTATTAACGCCTTTTTAGCTTCAGGCAAACTTCCTATTGAATGCTTTCTACTTCGCTACCAACCTGAAGCCTGGACAATGGCGGACTCCCTGAGCTGGGTCAAGATGATGGCCTGGTCGCTTTCTGTTAATTGGGAGATGGAATTACTACGTGCTCAAGTAATCAATTGTATTGGGCAAGAAGAAGCCGCAGAATTAGAGCCGCCTCCCCTTTCTAGATGGCCATTCATTGTTCCGCCAACGGTAAATTATGAAAATATTCATTTTCGGGTATCGGACCAATTGCAGCAGGTAAAACCATTTTCCGGTCCTTCGCCTTATGATGGATTAGGCAGCAATTCATGGGTAGTCTCCGGAAAATGGACTAAGTCCGGGTACCCGCTCCTGGCAAATGATATGCACCTCGGTTTAACGGTCCCTTCAATTTGGTACGAAAACCATCTGGTCACGGATGAATTGTCACTTTATGGGGTTTCATTCCCCGGAATACCGGGAATAATTTCAGGCCATAATGGACATGTGGCCTGGGGTTTTACGAATGGCTTCGCAGATGTCCAGGATCTTTTCATCGAACATATCCGTCGCACCGAGGCCGGAGAATATGAAGCAGATTATCAAGGGAATTGGGAAAAATGTCGAGTGATTCATGAAGAAATCAAAATTAAAGACAAAGAATCAGTAAAGCACGAAACGATCATTACTCGCCATGGTCCAATCATAAATCATCTGGCGCCAGATTTGGCGGGAGAATCACCGCTTTCCATGTGCTGGACCGCTTTAGACCCTGACCCGATGATGAATTGTTTGTATGGCTTTTTTCTCGCAAAGGACTGCTCAGAATTTCGCCAGGCTGCTAGACAATGGACAACCCCAAATCAAAACATTGTTTTTGCTGATCGTGAAGGCAATATCGGCTATGTTCTCGCGGGTAAAATCCCCTTCCGAAATAAGGGACAGGGTAAGACACCGGTTCCTGGATGGACGAATGAATATGAATGGTCCTCCTATTTGCCATTTTCATCCCTACCAAGTTTGGAGAATCCTTCCCAGGGATTTATTGTCACAGCCAATAATCGCGTGGTTGGTGCAGATTATCCTGTTAGCCTCGAGCTAGAACCAATTACCGGAGATAGAGCACAGAGAATTTCAGAAATGATCCTTGATAAAAATGCGCGGCTTGGGGATGAAAAAATTGATTCATCTTACTTCAAACGCATGCAATTTGATCAATGTTCACCAACAGCAAGAGTCATTGCCCGACATTTAGCAAGGCTTAATCTGCGTAATTCTTCTCATAAAGGCGGCTCGGACCTAGAAAAAGCGTTGGAATACATTAAGAGTTGGGACGGTATTCTAAACGCTGACAGCCAGGCCGCAGCCATTTATCAGGTATTTATTCGAAAACTAATTCGGTTAATATTAAAGAATAAATTCCACCCGGGATCAGAGGCAGTAAAGAAATCCGAAGTTAACCAACTCGATTTAGTCGAAAAAGTCGCCGGCAAAGGACCAACACCTATCCTGGCCGATAGTACATTGTATGGAGATCGATGCTTCTCATGGATTTCGGATCTTTGCAGCAGACCCGATTCATCTTGGTTTAATATTGGAAAGGGCGAAACTCGAGATGATTGTTTTCTAATTGCTTTGAATCAGACAGTCCAGGAATTGAAAATAATTTTAGGCAATGACATTGAAAATTGGACCTGGGGATCTCTTCATAAAATTACCATTAATCACGCTCTTGGATCCAACGAACTTTTAGCTTCGGTTTTTAATATCGGTCCCTATCCCGTGGGCGGTGACCATACAACTGTCTGGGCGACTGGCACCAGTTATCATAATCTCGATTCAACCCATATGATAGGACCAGCCTATCGAATGATTGTCGACCTTGCTGAATTGGAAAAGTCCTGCTCGGTGTTGGCTGGTGGGCAATCGGGTAATCCTGCAAGTCCACATTTTAATGACCAAACAGATGACTGGCTTAAAGGCAATTATCACCCGATGCTGGTCAATCACGAAGAGATCAATTCGCATACCAGGCATCGTTTGACATTTGTTCCCAATCGGTAAAGATGCCATAGCTTTGTAGTGTATAATCAAAATTAGTCAGTATCAATTTCTAATAATTCCTCCAATTTCGCGTGAATTATGTCCGTCCATCCGCTCCGAATTTTCTCCGGTTCTGCGCATCCTGAGTTAGCAAAAGAAGTTGCGACAATTCTAGGCACGTCTGTTGGAAAATCAACGACCCAGGTACTGCCTGATAGCGAAATTCACATCATGATTGATGAGGTTGTTCGCGATCAAGACATATTCTTGATTCAACCCTGTTCGGTCCCCGTCAATGACAACTTAATGGAAATGTTGTTGCTTCTTGATGGCTTTCGGCGAGCCAGCTCGCATATTGTCACACTTGTTGTGCCCTATTTTCCTTATGCCCGCCAGGATCGAATGGCAAGAGGTAGAGAAGCAATTAGCGCACGCGTTGTTGCTAATCTGTTGGAAACATTGGGAGCTGCTCGAATAATTTACATCGATATCCACAATCGTGCGACACAAGGCTTTTTTAATATACCAGTCGATCCTTTAACCGCGATGCCACTGCTCGCAGAGTATTTCCGAAAACCGGAATTTGCAAATGCAGCGATCGTCAGCCCTGATGTTGGACGCGCCGGCATGGCTGGTCGATACGCGGAGCGGCTAAACCTGCCCTTGGTGATAATGCACAAGAGGCGATTGGGCTTTCAAAAAACTGAAACCACTCACGTAGTTGGGGATATCGCCGGACATCGCCCAATAATCGTTGATGATTTATTGGCAAGCGGCAGTGTGATGAGGCAACTTGATGCCCTTTACGACCGCGGAGCAGTTGGTACCGCTTTCTTTGCGGTGACCCATCCGGTTTTACTACCCTCAGCGCTTGATATCCTGGACAAAGAAGAAAGAATCGAAAAACTTGTAACAACGAACACCATACCAATCCCCATCGATAAGCGTCATCCAAAAATCGTGACATTATCAGTCGCAGGAATGCTTGCTGACATCATCAGCCGAATACACAGAGGGGTTAGCATCTCCGAAAAATTGATACTTGCATAAATCTCTGGCCCAAAATAAATCTGGTTATTCAGAAAACAAATTTCGTCTCATTGAATACTTCGCTCTCAACAACAATTGAACCCAGAAAATGGATGGTGTTGATAGCTATCGGTATCGGCACGTTTATGTCCGCGCTGGATGGCAGTGTTGTAAACACAATATTGCCGGTATTGCGCCGATACTTTCAAAGTTCTATTACAGAGATCGAATGGGTCGTGACGATTTATTTATTGGTTGCGAGTGGCTTATTGTTAAGTTTCGGGCGTCTAGGGGATCTGATGGGTCACAAAACAGTTTATATTAGTGGATTTGGGATTTTTATATCCAGTTCATTTCTCTGCAGCTTTTCCTCTTCAATTCAGATGCTCATTATCTCGCGAGGAATTCAAGCGGTTGGTGCAGCATTAATTCAGGCTAATTCGCCGGCAATACTTACATCCAGCTTTCCATCAAGACAACGAGGGCAGGCGCTTGGTCTGCAAGCCACGATGACCTATCTGGGTCTTACGATTGGTCCTGCTATTGGTGGATTTTTAGCAGAACAATTCGGATGGCGTTCAGTATTTTTCATCAATATCCCAGTCGGTATCACCGCGATGGGCTTAAGCATTATTTCAATCAAAACCGATATTAAGAACGTGGAGATAAAGTCTTTCGATTTTATCGGCGCAGTTTTGTTCCTTTTGGGTTTGGTTGCACTCTTGTTTGGACTAAATAAGGGATCAACACTCGGATGGGATTCAATTCCGATCACTCTTCTCTTTCTCTCGGCATTTATCCTTCTAGGGATTTTTTATATGATTGAAAGAAGAGGAAAATCTCCGATGCTGGATCTTCGCCTCTTTTCGAATTCAATTTTTACATCTTCAGTGATCAGTTCAATCATCAATTACATCGGGGTGTACAGCATCATATTTTTAATGCCGTTCTATCTGATTCAAGGCAGAGGGATTAATCCTGGCAATGCTGGGGTGATTCTCACGATCATGCCATTAATCATGGCAATGACCGCACCAATCGCTGGCTTGATATCTGACCGAATAGGCACTCGACTACCTGCACTTTTAGGTATGGTATTCTTGACAATAGGTTTATTTTTACTTTCAAGAATATCGGTGGATACGCCGATCCAAGACCTGGCGATTCGTCTTGGTATAGCAGGGTTTGGAATTGGATGTTTCATCTCACCAAACAACAGTGCATTACTGGGTTCGGCTCCAAAAACTCACTTAGGGATTGCGTCTGGAATACTCGCAACATCACGAAATTTTGGGATGGTCCTTGGGGTTGGATTGTCTGGTGCAATTTTTGCAACAATCCTTAATAATTCGGTCTTACCACCGGAAATTTCGATATTCACAGCCATTAATATTAGTTTTTTGGTATCATGCTTAACTACAAGTATTGGAATAATTATAATCGGATTGGTAAAAATTCCTAAAATAACATTTCCAATACCACCAAACGAGCCTAAATAATAAATTCTTTGGAGTCTCCATTTTATAATAATTTAGGTCAATATGGTTTTCATATTTTTCTTATCTTAAAAACATTAAACTTCATGAAGAGGGAAGCAATTATGATACACATCATTACAGATACTACCTCATGCCTTTCTCCTGAATATGCGAAGGAACATCAAATCCCGATTATTCCTCAAGTTATCAACTTTGGAGAAGAGTCATTCTTAGAAGGCGTCGATATGGATATTTCTGCCTTTATGAGCAGGTTAAAAAGCAGCTCGATGCTTCCTAAAACCGCTGCTCCTCCGCCAGAGCTTTTTATTAAGGAATTTGAGAAATTTTCGCAAGATCACAACCCGATCCTCTGCATCCATCCTTCATCCGAAGTAAGTGGGACTGTTCGCTCGGCAATCATTGCATCTCAAGATTTTCCTGAACTTGATATTCACGTGATCGACACCCGCCTGGTAGCCAGCCCGCTTGGGACAATTGTAAAATTTGCTACCGGTTGGGCAGAAGGGGGAATGGGAATTGTTGATCTGATCGACAAGATAAAAGAAATGTCATCCCGTTGTAGGATTTATTTCCTGGTGGATTCTTTAGATTATCTTGCTCGCGGCGGTCGAATTGGAGGGGCATCTGCATTGTTAGGCGGTATGCTGCAGGTCAAGCCAATTTTACGATTGAATGATGGAAAAGTGGACCAATACGAGAAAGAACGCACCCATAAACGAGCTATCGCACGTCTTAAGGAAATAGTTCTAGAACAGATTCCAAGAGATGGCACTGGATATCTGACAATATTACACGCCGAAGCTGCCGCTCAGGCGCAGAACCTTGCATTCGAGCTAGGACAAGCTGTCAATCAAACCGATGTAGAGATATATAATATGCCGCCAGCCATTGTGACTCATGGCGGTCCGGGTATTCTTGGTGTAGGTTTTTTCACAAATGATTGATTTTCTAATTATTCATAATTGAAAAAACCATGACCGGTCTTTCTGCCAAGACGTCCAGCATCTACCATCTTTCGGAGTAAGTAGGCCGGTCTGTATTTATCGTCACCAAGATCACGCTGAAGGACTTCCAACACGAAGAGCACTACATCTAATCCTATTAAATCACATAACGCTAATGGGCCCATCGGGTGATTTATTCCTAATTTCATTACTGAATCTATCGCTTCAGGTGTTCCAACCCCCTCTTGAAGGGCAAAAACAGCTTCATTAATCATTGGGCAAAGGATCCGATTCGAAATAAAACCAGGTGAATCGTTCGCTTCGATTGGTTCCTTTCCCATCGCCCTGCAGACCGTAAGAATTTGTGCACAAGTTTCATCGCTTGTCACCAGACCACGGATGACCTCAACCAAGCGCATTAAGGGTACAGGGTTCATGAAATGCATCCCAATGACCTGGGAAGGTCGATTTGTTGCCGCAGCGATTTTTGTGATGCTTATGGAAGACGTATTCGTCGCAAGCAAGGCCTGTGGATTAACTCGCTGGCTCAGATCAGAGAATAATCTTAACTTTAAATCTGGCACCTCAGTTGCTGCTTCAATAACCAAGTCAGCATTAGCAACACCTTCATAGGTCGTCGTTGTTGGAATACTCAGAGCCGCTTGGAGCTGGTTAAGATCAAGTCTTATTCTTTTCAAAAAGTCTTTGTGTATGATTTTTGGATTGATTCTTTTGCTTTTAAAAGCTGCTCCGGAGAAATATCCATAAGAATTGCTTGATATCCAGAGGTTGCGGCTACTTGAGCAATTCCGCTCCCCATTGTCCCAGACCCAATAACAAAAATCTTCCGGATACCCATGATCCCTCCGTTATCCAGCATCAATGATCATTGCGACAGCTTCTGCTCCACCAAGGCACAGGCAAGCAAGCCCAAATTTCTTTCCCCGGTCTTTTAGAGCATACAAAAGTGTTGTCAATATTCTTGCACCGCTTGCACCGATCGGATGGCCCAGTGCAATTGCCCCACCGTTCACATTTACTTTTGACCAATCCCAACCTTTTTCTTTCAAGGCCATGCCATTTGCGAGAACTTGTGCGGCAAATGCTTCATTAATTTCAAAGAGATCGATATCGGACATTGTCAGGCCAGCCTTTTTAAGAACAACCGGGATTGCCTTCGCTGGAGCGTCAAAAAGCCATTTGGGTTCCACAGCTGCCTGTCCCCAGGCAAGAATTCTGGCCATCGGCACCAGACCTAATTCTTCGGATTTTTGTTGGCTGGCAACAACCAGCGCAGCCGCGCCATCATTCAGCCCAGGAGCATTTCCAGGGGTGATTTTCCCATCTTTTTGAAAGGCGGGCTTTAAATTTGAGAGCATATCGAAAGATGTATCCCGACGAGGGCATTCATCAATCTCAAAAATTGAGACCTGGCCTTTCTTCGTGGGGATCTCCACCGGAATAATTTCAGATGAAAACTTTCCTTCATCTATAGCCCGGATAGCTTTTTGATGACTTTGACAGGCATATTCATCCAGTTCTTTTCTTGAAATATTAAATTGAGCGGCAATAAATTCGCCTGCGTCCCCCATCGCCCAATTTTCAAAAGGATCCCAAAGACCATCGAGCAAGAGCGAGTCAGTTAGCTGAGCGTGTCCAAAGCGCAAATCCCCGGTTCTTCCACCCACAAGATATGGAGCTCTACTCATATTCTCCATTCCACCACACACGAAAAGCTCACCTTCGTCTGCCTTAATCGCTTGAGCGGCAAGCATGACAGATTTCAAACCCGATCCACAAACTTTGTTGATCGTCGTTGCTCCAACTTCAGAAGGCAAACTGGCAAATATAGCTGCTTGCCGAGCCGGCGCCTGCCCCACGCCTGCAGAAACTACATTACCCATATACACTTCATTGATTTCTTCCGGTTTTTTTGATCCCCGCTCTTGCTGTTGCAGCTCTAATCACGATTGCACCTAATTTTGGCGCCGAAATATTACACAAACTTCCCTGAAATCGACCAATGGGAGTGCGTGCCGCGCTTAAAATGACAGGTAATCTGCTTGTAGATTCCAGTACCATTAGCCACCTCCTGTGGCATTCGATTGGATTCTATAGCTTATTTTTACAGGAAGAGGAGGATATTTTATGGAGACTATCAACGTAGATACTATTCGTCGACGTTTTCTGAAGGTATCCGCCAGGTTTCCTGAACTCTTCGATATGTATCTCGAAGTAATTCCGGGAGTACCCTTGTGTTTGCTAATGAAGTCATAAAATTTGAATCACCTCCCCAACGAGGTACAACATGCATGTGAACATGCTCTAATACGCCTGCGCCTGCAACCTTGCCAATATTTACACCAAGGTTGAAGCCTTGAGGTTGATAAGCTTTTCGCAAAACCTGCATCGAAAGAGTTGATAATTCAATTAACTCGGATCGGATTTCTTGGTTTAGGGCTTCCAATACAGCTTTATGAATATATGGGACCACCATCAAATGGCCGCTTGTATAAGGATAACGATTTAAGATAACAAAAGAACATTGCCCTCGAAAAATTATGAGATTATCTGGACCGTCATTCTTTTCAAGCTCATCGCAAAAAACACAGCCATTTTTCTTTTCCTTAAGAATATATTCCATTCGCCATGGTGTCCAAAGATGGTTCAAGATAATACTCCAAAAGATAAGGTTTAATCGTCTGATTGATTATTGACATGATCTTAATAGATGAGAGGTTTTTTGAGATAAAAGTATTTTAGCAAAAAAATGAGGATAAGGGAATAGTTGACATCCTTATTGAATAAAGGTATCCTTTGTTTTTAGGCTTTAATAATCGTAGTCAACATGAATATTCATAATGAAAAATTTTTATTCGAACCCGATTCCTTTCTGGTCCGTATCTGAGCTCAATCGTTATGTTAGGGATGTCATCGAGAGCGACAAAGCCTTACAAGATCTTTGGATTCATGGAGAAATTTCCAATTTAGCTCGGCCTGTTTCAGGACATGTATATTTCACCTTGAAAGACGCACATTCATCCTTGAAGTGTGTGATCTGGAGATCAACGATCAATCGTCTACCGATTACTTTGCGAGATGGTCTTTCGGTTGAAGTGCATGGAAAAATTAGTATCTATGAAGTATCTGGTCAGTACCAGCTTTATGTTGATCAGATCAGATTGGCTGGTGAAGGGACGCTTTACCAAGAATTCTTGCGATTAAAAAATCAATTGGAAAGTGAGGGTTTATTCGATTCGGACCGAAAACGACCTATCCCACGATTTCCAAAGAAAATCGGGATAGTTACTTCTCCAACAGGAGCAGCACTTCAAGATATTCTTAACACTCTCCAAAGAAGATACCCTGTAGTGGAAGTAACAATCTCCCCTTCGCTTGTTCAAGGGATAGACGCTCCCGATTCGATTGCCAATGCATTGGAGAAATTGTATAGAGATGTGCTTCTAGACCTGATCATCATTTCGCGTGGAGGTGGTTCAATTGAAGATCTTTGGCCGTTCAATACCGAAAGAGTTGCCAGGGTGATTGCCGCATCGCCAGTTCCGATTATTTCGGGAGTTGGACATGAAACAGATTTCACTATTGCAGATTTTCTCAGTGATTTACGGGCTCCCACTCCGACTGCTTCAGCAGAGTTAGCCACTCCCTCCAGGATAGACCTTAAGGTGGACCTCACAGATCGCAATACTCAACTCGATCGAATAATTGTAGATATCATAAATTCCTTTCGGAATTCTGTAATCGGCTATCAAAAAATGCTTGAATATCGATCCCCAACAAGGTTAATTCAGACACTCCTTCAAAAATTAGATGATACTGAGCGTTTGTTGGATCAAGTCATTTCTCATTATTTACTAGTAAAAGCAACCAATCAAAAGGGTTTGTACCAACGTTTGATCAGCCTTCATCCAGTTTCCGTACTCCGGCGTGGATATGCGATCGTCACAAAAGAGGACGGAAAGCTTGTTACCTCAACCCAAAATGTTTTAATGCATGACGAGATTAATATTCATCTATCGGACGGACAATTCCCGGCCATTGTATCCGAGAGGAAGAATACTTGAAAAGAAACAACATTGTGATCCGATATCCGAATATTAGTTTTCGCTTGATCAAAGCTTATACCCTTTAATACATAAAAATCTATATATTGATTTGTGGATAGGAAAATGACAGTTAAACCCAATTCTAAAAACCCGATCTCGATTGACAATCTTTCTTATGAAGATGCTTATTCTGAACTGGAGAGAATTGTCGCATCGTTGGAAAGCGGAGAGAAAACACTTGAGGAAGCTCTTTCACTTTTCGACCATGGAAAGAAGTTAGCTGACCATTGTGCCAGGCTCCTTGACAATGCGGAGATGCAAGTCAAGATCCTTACGAGTAATGATTTTGAGGGAATATCTTCAAACCAAGAATGAGAACCCGAAGTTTTCACATTCGAATTTTCAAGGAATCACTGGTACATTTTCTACGTTTTTTGCATCAGCGTATGCGCTTGCTACCCAGCCCTGCTCATCTGACGCGCCAGAAAATTGAATTGCCCACCAGAGTCCATCAGAAGTCTTTCCCAATATTTCAGCCAGCTCACCGGATTCAAGCTGTCCGATCACTGCAAAAGTAATATCAGGGCCATTGCGAACGTTGAGTGTCGCTTTCGCGAGTAAATATGCAGAACTAGGAGAAAGCGTCGATTCGAAATCGTTGTTTTCGCCCACAATCGAAATCTTTTCCGCATTTTGGACAATAATATAATCTCTGCTCACCCAGCCTTGAAGATTTTCTGTTCCGGGGATTTTTATTAAATACCAAAATTCGTCAGCACTCATTCCTATAATCTCGGCAGATTTATCTATTTCTAATGTGCCAATTTTCTGATATTTCAAGTCAGGCCCACTACGGATATTAATGTTGGCAATCGCCTTTCCGGTCGGCATTTGATCTGATGTGGTGGCAAATGGCTGGATGGCTGACTCAGGTGTAATTACACGAACCAATTCTGTGCGATTAGACTCGACTTCCGATTTTAATACCCATCCCATTCCATTTGCAAAATAAGGGAGTTTAATAGCCCACCACTTTCCATCGTCGCTTGCCCCGACGATCTCTGTTATTTGATTGTCTTCCAACCAGGCGATTTCAGGATATTTTTCACCAGGACCTTCTAAAATGCGGGTATTTGTCTTCGCTCTTAACCAAGCTGCATCACCCCTCATTGTAGAAGTCGATACTATCTCGGCCGAATCTGGGCTTGGTGTTTCATCAATGCCTATCTTAGCTCTTGATAACAACCAGCTCAGTGAAAATTGATCAGGCGATTCTCGATATTGACGGAGGATCGCCAGACCGCAAAACAGGACTATCAGGTAGATCGTGATTACCAGATAGATTTTTGTCGCATTCGGAACTTGCTTCCAAAAATTCATCCAGCTATTCTTCTTTTTATTAATGCAGTAATGCTTTGCATTTCACCGATCTTTAAAAGATAGGCAAATATCATAAAAATAATAACACCAAGAGCTAACCCTCCTAAAGCTGCAAATAAGTTTGAAGATTGACTAGTTGCGAACCTCCAATAGAATAACGCCACACACATTACGCCCGAAGCGATTGAGGTTCTCCAAATTCCATCGATCAATAATTTACCTTCCAATCCAATTAGTCGTTTCTTCATCAAGAAAAACAAGGCGACTGCTTCCAATGCTGTCGCGATAGAATTCGCCAATGCAAGTCCCCCATGCCCCATCCACCCCCACCTGACGAATAATCCCGTGAATATAAAGCTGAATACAATATTCAAACTCATCGCACCTATCCCGACAAAGACCGGGGTTTTTGTATCGTGCAATGAGTAAAACGCTCTGGAGAGGATTTCAACTAATCCATGTCCGGCTAGTCCGGCAGTGTAGAATAAAAGCGCCCAGGCGACCAGCTCCGTTGATTTTTCATCAAACTCACCACGCTGATATAAAAGTCTTACGATAGGCACGCGAAGAATCATTAATCCTACTGATGCGGGAATGGAAAAGAACATAGCCCCACGAAGAGCCGCAGAAAGAGAATGCCTCATTTCGGTCAGCCTACCCAGAGCAACTTGAGAAGAAAATGTGGGCAGTGCAGCTATTGCAATAGATTGAGCGATTGCTGCCTGAGGCATCAACATGAGGGTAAAAGCCAGGACCACTCCGGTGACACTTCCCTCAACAAACCGGGAAGCCAGGCGAGTATTGATCCAGAAATTTAGCTGAACTATGGCTACTCCCAGCAAGCGAGGCGCCATCAATCGAGCGACTTCACATACATCTGGCGAATTCATCCCTTCCAACCATGTATATCGCCCATTCAGCTGTATTAAAGCTGGAATTTGAAGCGCAAGGTGCAATAATGCCCCGATAAGTACACCCCAGGCAAGCCCAAATATTCCGATACCAGGCGAAAGTACAACCACACCAAAGATCATTCCAAATTGATACATGGCTGGTGCTATTGCAGGGAAAAAGAATGATTGGTGCGAATTTAGAATACCCATCACCAATCCGCTCATCCCAAAAATTACAGCCGATGGCATCATCAGCCGCATCAATTCTACAGTGAGCAGCTCTTTCTGGGGATCATCCGCAAAACCAGGCGCGAGAATATTTCGCACGATCCAGGGCGAAAAGACAATTGCGATGATTCCAATAAAGATAGATAGGACAAAAATCAAGTTCGCGATTGAAGAAGCCAGCCTCCAGGCTCGCTCACGATTCTGAGTCGATAAAAGTGTAGTAAAAGTCGGAATAAATGCCGAGGCAAGCGCCCCGCCTGCCACCAAATTAAAAATAGACTCTGCAACACGATTAGCAGCGTTGAAAGCCTCCATATCAGCCTGCGTTCCAAATGACTTTGCGACCAGAATTTGACGGACCAAACCCACAAGGTTGCTTATTATGAATGCAACCATAACAATCCCGGCTGCCCGAATTATCTGGCGATTCTCGTTTTTTGCAATATCATCCACTGCCGAAGATTATAAACCATTCCATTCCTCATAATCACATCGAACACAAGCTCGAATATTGTGTCGATGTTGTTGTGTGATTAATAATATAATGGGATGATCTTCCAGCACTCTAATTCGACCTTTATGTGGAATAGACCCAAAATGAGCCAAAATTTTTCATCACCTCCCGATCCGCATCGATTTCAATTTGAGGTTTGGGAAATGGCACAAAAAATCCCTCCAGGTAAAGTTGCGACATATGGTCAAATTGCACGACTGGTCGCATCCCCCGAAGATACGTCAAATAAGAAATATCTGGCATATGCTGCCAGATGGGTTGGCGGCGCAATGGCCTCTTGCCCATCTGGAATCCCCTGGCATAGGGTGGTTAATGCCCAGGGAAAAATTAGCCTGAGTGGGAGCTCGAGAGATAATCAAAGGCTGTTATTGGAAGCCGAAGGTATTGTGTTTGACGAGTTTGGGAAAATAAATTTTGGTCAATTTCTATGGGCAGGACCAAGGTAAATCCATGACCTAGTGGAGGGAAAATAAAGATGCCAATCAGGTGTGCCTGGGTCCCAATAGATGATCCATTATACGTACAATACCACGACTTAGAATGGGGGACGCCCGTCCATGATGATCAGACTCTTTTTGAATTTCTCGTTTTAGAAGGATTTCAAGCTGGTCTTAGTTGGCGTACAATTCTTCATAAACGGATGCATTTTCGCGAAGCATTTGATGAATTTAATCCTGAAAAAATTGCGGAGTATGACGATGCGAAAATCTCCTTATTGATGAGCAACCCGAATATAATCCGAAACAGAAGCAAAATCAATGCTTGTGTTTCAAATGCGCGGATATTTCTCAATATTCAAAGAGAATTTGATTCATTCGATAAGTTTATTTGGGAATTTGTTGGCGGGAAACCACTGCATAATAATTGGAAAAGTATTTCGGAAATACCTGGAAAAACTGCAGAATCGGAATTGATGAGTAAAGAATTGGCATTGAGAGGTTTTCGATTTGTTGGCCCAACGATATGTTATGCACATATGCAGGCTACTGGAATGGTAAACGATCACACGATAGATTGTTATAGATACGATGAGTTGAACGAATTGGATAACAGTACATATCCTATGAATCGTTGAGAGCCGGGTACGCCGCTCCCGGCTCTCTCTAAGGAGGAGAAGAAGAGAAATCGCCCTTCAAGCTTATATTACCAAACGCCCGATTAGATTGCTTGACGATTGCCCTACATTTACCCTACGATTACCGTACATTTCCCCATCAGTTTTGTGGGTTTTTGAAGAAAAGCGAAAGATATTGCGGATCAACCGATCCTGCGATCAATAAATCGTGGTAACATAATCAGGAAAGCCTTTTTAGTTGTCTATCTTTCTATATTCCAAATGCTAAGACACATTTTGGTGTAATCATGGATGACCCCGAGATACTGAAATTTTACCAATCATTATCAATATTAGATCGTGATGTCATTGAATCTCTCGAATTCTCCTCTGAAAATCCAGGAATTTCTCGATCAAACCGAGTATAGTTCGGAAAACACGAACCGCTGCCCGCAAGAAGTTCTTCGCGATAGGATTGCTCATTGTCTTGATGGTGCATTATTTGGAGCAGCGATGCTTCGTCTGATAAATAGACCACCAATAATTATTGATTTACTCCCTGAACCTGGGACAGATGATGACCATGTATTGGCCATTTATAAACAGAATAACCTGTTCGGTGCTGTGGCAAAATCTAACTTCACAGGATTGCGTTATCGGGAACCAATTTTCAAGACATCACGCGAGCTTGTCCTTTCATATTTCGAGGACTTTTTTAATGTAGACGGACAGAAGACCCTTCGAGGGTACTCTCGAATCATTGATCTCCGGGCTTATGATCATTTTCATTGGATGAATGATTTGGCAGGCATCGATAAGATCGAAAAACGTTTGTATTCTCTAAAGCGGATTCCACTCTTTAGGGCCGACATTTCAAATTCATTCTCGCTTGTTGATCCGATCTCTTACCGAGCAGGGATGCTTATAGCGAATCCTGCTGGTCTGTATAAACCCAACCGAGTATAGAACAGGTGAACTTTCTGGAAACCGCTCCTGGCCAACAGCGCGGCTGGAATTTATTAAGTAAACTTGGCGAGGGTGATGCTGGCGAGGTTTACCAGGTTGAATTGCTTATCGATCGCCGGTTGGCGATACTAAAACGGCCGCGCCGGAAATCTTTTCCTAGCGATTTAATTCGCCAAGCTTCGCAAATTCAAAAAGAAGCTGAAATTCTTGGGATATTATCCAGTATAAATACGCCCGCTCACACAATACGATCACCGTACCTGATCGATCGAAGTAAACCAGGTACAGAATTTACGGATCGCTTTTTCATAATTATCTCTCCTGCTTCGGGTATCAGTCTCGATCAGATGGCAAGGCAAATCAGGTTTTCTGATAATTCATCTCAGGATAATAAATCTGAAGGTCAACATTCTTCCATAGAAAAACAATCTCTCTTTGTTAAGGAGATTTCAAGGCAGGGAAGGATTCCAGAACTGCTGCTTCTGCGTGCTATCGTAGGAATTATTGAGTATCTTGAGACAATTCATACCATTACTGCAGAACTTCCTTCAGGAGCTATCTTTGGCATCCTGTGGAACGATATCAAAACAGAGCATATTTTCTGGGATTATCAAAATCTGCAATTCACGATAATTGACTGGGGGAATGGTCAATTTGTTGAGGCTGATGGTATCTCTAAAGATAGAATTCACTCCCGTCTAGGAGACTATCAACAATTTCTTTCTGAGATGGGGCAATTCCTGGCACGTGAATCTGCCCCATTGTTTGAAATGCTTGATTGGCCAACTGTTTTTTTGGCGACGAATGCATTTTCTGCTGGTGTATCACCTATTCTTAAGAAAGCCAAGAATCTTCTCAACGATCTCATGGTTGATCGTCGCATTCTGCGCCGGTCCGAAAAAGACATGATTGATATGAACTCAGCGTCTATGGATGACTTTACTGAGTTGAGCGAAATCCATAACAGGATTTTCGCCTTAGGTGAATTACCAGATTGCGAGGGTGCAAAAATAATCTTTCAAAAGATTGCACACTCATTGGTTGAATCTGGAGATTTTGAATTATTTTCCAATCTTTGTGATCAAGCCCAAGAAAAACAAATTATTAGGAATGAATATGCAGATATCCTATTGGGAATTTCTAAATTAGTCAAAACTGGTGAAATTGGTATTGACACATTAACGGCAGGTATAGACGAAAACTGGATTTCTTCTTTTTGGTCGCTAAGAATAGCTTCATTGCGTAATCCAGTGCCAGATTGGTGGGAAATATTTAGTGAACAAATCCGAAGTTACGAGATAGGGCCAACAAGCTTACGACCAGTGATTGCAACGAATCGATTGGTACACGCACTTCTATCAACCGAAAAACTGGAGCACGACAATAGATTGCGTCTTGAAATTATTAATACTCTACGAGAAATCATATTGCCGCGCTGGACTTTGCTTGAGCCTGACCCTCCCGACTCTGGAATAAATTATCTGGATATACAACAGGTTCTTCAGAAAGCCGCATTGCTTCTTCCTGATGCAACTAAGTCCGTCTTTAATGCTCTTGACCAGGCTCAGGCACAGGCTCAAATCGCTTTAGACGCCTGGAACCGGAAAGATTTCCATTCAGCGCATGTCGCACTTCAGCGTGTCCTTATCTGGGATCCCGATCGGATAAGGTTAATTCAGGCAGACAAAGCGCTGAAAGAAGCGGACACGTGGATTAATGAAATTCGAACTGGTTTAACCAATGAAGAACCTTTACAAGATTTTATTACCCGCCATGAACTTCGAGGTCGAGAAATCCGAAACCAGATCGGCGCAGCGGTCTGGTTAGATGATATCCTGGAAGCTTTCAGCAAGGTTCGGAAGGGTGTCGAGCCCACAGATGTACTTATTCAGCACGAAAACCTTCGAACCGATCTGAGTTGGTTGATTTCGCTCGAACCCCGCAGACCTTTGATGGCGATGTCCAGGGGGATCGTGCAGATTGAGCGTAAAGAATTTCAGAGAACAATTCAACCTGCCATAACCGGGATAAAAGAGTTGCGTATCGGCACCTCAGCAGGTATCCTCCTGGGAGAGCCGCTGGATTCGTGGGCACCTGAGGCGCGAGGATCCTCTGCTCGAATTTTTCGAGGGAATGTTCCTGCTCAAAGCGGGCAGAGAATTTCCACCGCTTTCAAGATCATGCGTCCAGACCGAACTGAATATGCCCTTCCTCTTTTTCGAGAAGAAGCCCTGATTCTCAGCCTGATGCATGATGTCACCGGTGTGATTCCTCTCCTTGAATGCGGATTTATCCTGAGAGATAGCACAGAATTCCCCTCCGAAACCACCAGCCAATCGGCTGATATGTTAAAGGGGATGTTCTTCGTTTCGGAATGGATTCAATCCATAATTTTTTGGCGGATATCGAAAACCGGACAGCTAGCGGTTGGCTTCCTTACCTGGCAATTCAAGAATATTCTAAGCAAGACAACTTGCTGCTCCAATGCGATACAGGATACACCAATGGTAAATTCCTCCCGACTCTAGACGGCCTTGTTATGGCAGCTCAGATATGTAAAATTCTTGAAAAAGCCCATTCTCGAAATATTATTTATCGTGACCATAAAATTCTACATTATTATTGGCTACGCGAATTAAACGGTGTATTTATGATCGACTGGAATGTTGCTAAACGATTTCCCCAAGGTCTCTCCATCGCAGAAACACAATTTGACCTTGTCCAGTTTGGAGCCCGGGCACTTCACTACATTCTAACCGGTCGGTCTGCTCAAGGTGCACTACCCTTAGGACCAAATCGACCTGAAGAAATCGAGGCCGCAGCTAATAGCTACACTGTTAATTGGACTTATGATGATCAAAGACTTCCATCCGAAGTAAAAAATATCCTGGAAGCAGTTCTTTCAGGTGAATTTACATCAGCAAAATCACTTTACGAAAAAATAATAAATATCCATGAAAAGCTTTCAGGTTTGTTCGACATCTTGGGAGGATAAGTGACCGAAATAACAGATATTCAAATAAATGTGGAAAAACTTCTAGGACAAGTTTCCCCACCATTGGTCGAGCTGCGAAAAGCACTTCTGGAAATCGAAGAACTGATTTATTCTTCTGAATACCTGAATATTCCACCTGCAGATCAGGATTCCATCCAGTGTCTCCGACGAAACCTGAAATCCAGACTTAATCAGATCGAAGACGATACAACCTACTTCCGAAAAGGACCTACCGCCAATAGCAAAGTCGTCGTCAGAAACCGGAGACAATAAAGTCGAAGCCATTTTCAACGGACAGTTATCCCGTGACCCTCAAGCAGACCGTCAAATGGAAGAAGCAGAAAGGCTTTTTTACGGAGGAAGATATGCTGAAGCTATTAAGAACTTCGATAAGGTCCTTCAAATAGAACCTGGATGGGAGCGTGCTCGCCAGCATCGATCGGAATCTGAAAATTACCTTCGCACCGGTTATATTCCGGCTGTAGCCTTACCACCTGAAGCTGCATCTGCATTCGGAAAAGCTCAATCTGCCAGCGCGTGTCGGTAGATATTCTGATGCGTTAAATATGCTTTCAAAAGCACAGGCGATCCTTCACGAATTAGGTATCCAGCGTTGGCAAGAGGGTCTTGAATTTGAGCAAAAATTGCAGGAAAATATCGATGCGGAACTTGCGTACGAAGAAGGCTTGCAGCTGTTTCAACTCGGAAAAATTGAGGAGTCGATTGAGAGACTGGATACCGCTGCACGAGCGACAGGTTTACCAAAATATGGTGACAAAGCTCAGGCATTCAGAAAAGTGAATGAGTTAGTCCGCGAAATCAACAAAACAATCTCTAGTCCAAACCTTGATCCAAAGTCCGTTACACAAGCAAAGTCAGATCTGGACACTCTATTAGGAGAATATGGAGAAAATCCTGTATTCCTCAAACTCAATACGCGCCTTGAGTCCTTAATTCCACGAGCCCTTTCACCGCTTCAGGAACAGGCGAGGCAGCTGAAAGCACAAGCCGAGCGAGCTGTAACACTGGACGAAGCCCTTTACCTGGGCCGGCAAGCAAAATCCCAACTGGATCAAATCCGAAATCTATCAGGTTTGGATGAGGGTCTCGATCATTTGTCGGGCGAGATTGAAAAATTCCTACGTGATTGTAGCACGATTACAAGATGAACTTTCTCAAGCATATGCAGCATATGAAAATCATAAGCGATTGCCATCGCAAGCAGCCCATATAAGCAAAGAAGCACGCCAAAGGTATCCAAATGATCCAAATGTGATACGTCTCAATCGGTTATTGTCACCTTATGCTTACGGATTATTGATACTTAAAATCGTTCTTGGAGTGTTTGGTGTCGTAATTATTGGGATATTTCTCTTACTTTGGATTTGGGCGATTCCGCTCCTACCTTTCGCAATTGACTCCTACAACAACTTCGACTCCGACGACAACTCCAACGCATACACCAACGATAACCACAACCTCTACTCCGTCCCGAACTCCAACACCAACTCCAACCTTCACACCAACATTAACTCCATTTATCGGAGTAGCGCTAAGGGATGTTTGGGCTCGGAGTGGTTGTTATGAAGGTTACAACGCGATAGGACGAATTCCGACCGGTGGTGGACTTCGTTTTCTCCCTGATGAACGCCGATTCGATACCTTCAGCCGTGAATGTGTTTTGGTTGAGCATCAGGGAGAAGAAAGATCCATTATCGGATGGATACTTATTGCAGACGTAGGAAGCCCACCGGGCACTCCTAAACCATAAATTCTCAATATAGAAAAAAGTTATGATTAATCCTGAAATTGCATCTTACTTTAAATCTCGGCTGCCGCATTATATGGAGATGCACCGCCAGATGATCGATATAAATTCATTTACATCAAATTCAGAAGGCATTAATCTCCTTGGAAACTTAACTGCATCCTTCTTTTCCTTATTAGGGTTTCAGTCGAATTTTATTCAATCTGAGAACCTCAATTTTGGGAAGCATCTTTTTCTAAACATTGAAAATGATGAAAGTGGAAAAAAGATTACTAAAAATGCTCCTTTCATTGCCATGATTTCGCATCTCGATACAGTATTTCCTCCAGAAGAGGAAAGTGCCAATGGTTTTTCTTATCGTCTTGTCGGAAATCGCGTCTACGGACCAGGTTCGGTGGATATCAAAGGTGGAACTATCATGATATTTATGGTACTTGATGCAATCAGTGCCTTCTATCCCGAGTTGTATCGAGACACCCGCTGGATGGTCGCATTGGACGCATCCGAAGAGACACTTTCTGAAGATTTCGGAAGGATATGCAAACAGATAATTCCTATCGATGCATCTGCTTGCTTAATCTTCGAAGGAGCTACACCAAATTCTGAATTTAACTCAATCGTCACAAGCCGGAAAGGTCGTGCCGAATTCCGGATAATTTCGAATGGACGTGGGGCGCATGCGGGCAATTCCCACAAACAGGGTGCAAATGCGATTGTGCAGTTGGCGAAAACCATCAACCTGGTAGCTCAGCTCACGGATTATTCCCGACAACTAACATACAACGTTGGTGTTGTTCATGGCGGTAGTGTTGTTAATCGAGTTCCGCATCATGCAGAAGCCTATGTAGAAATGCGCGCCTTCTCACCTGATGTATTTCAGCTGGGGATTGTGAACATTATGGCACTGGAAAAAGAATCAACGATCACAAGCCAGGATGGTTTCCCATGCAGTTTACACGTGGAATTAATTTCAAGCACCAATCCATGGCCGAATAATGACAATACAAATACTTTATTCAAAATTTGGGAAAAATGTGGGAGAGAATTCGACTTGCAGGTCATTCCTGAAGCAAGAGGCGGCTTATCGGATGGGAACCATCTTTGGAGTGATTATCCCGTACTGGATGGGTTAGGACCATCGGGGATGAACGCTCATTGCTCAGAACAGAGCGATGATGGAAGCAAAGATCAGGAATATGCTTTGCTGGATTCGTTTATCCCAAAAGCGATGTTAAATACTTTTGCCATACTTGAACTTATCCAAAAAAAGGTAGATACAATTGGTCACCAGATTTTCCCAACGGAGATCACAGGAATTCGCTCTCCGGGTTTTGATACCGTCAACTCCTCATAGCGACCTTCAGGGGAGCTCCAAAGCTGACTGAAAACCCATCCATTCCATTTCCAGATCGTAACTGCTTTCTGGTAATGCGTCCGTTTTTCCAGCACGACTAATTCTTCAGATCGATCACTGTCCAGATCCAACAACTCCAGCTCAAAAATGGGATATCGGACAGCAGATCCTCCCCAAATTTGCCGATAAATTCCCCCTCGATATCCAATAATAAACGGATGGCTTTTCGGCTCTCCCGAATTATCTTCTTTGTTCAATGCCAGGACAATTTCATTTCGACCATCATTATTAGGATCTCCTGCCGCCATATCCTAAATCATCCAGTCCTTATCGCTCTGCCATTTTAGCGTCCCATTTTCGTATATTTTTACAGAGTAATTTGTATATTGGACTATTTCATCAATTCCATCACCGGTCAAATCAATTTGAATAGTGCTTGGACTTTTTTCTATGCCTCTGTCTGGAGTTTCAATGGGTTGGCAATCCTTTCTGGTACATCGATATGAAATTATTCTTTGGAGCTGGCCTGATCCTTTCAATCAATTTCTGTGCATCGACACCTTCTACCCATCTCGGTTCGAACTCCACTCAATAATGGCAGCGCTTCTACTGCAGCTAACCCGGATTTGTCAAATAACAACCTCAAGCTCAAGCCGAACTTGTTCAGCTCATCATATTGATCAAATATAAAATTCCCCAAACTATATGCCACAAAACCCACATGTTCTTTGTCCTGATTTCTCTCCAATATCGCAGTTTCTTGAACAACATGAGGATGGACTCCGATAACAACATCAGCGCCTTGGTCAATCAAAAATTGAGCCGCGTCATTTTGTGGTAAGCTGGCGTGAATTTCATTCTCGTCTCCCCAGTGAACCATGACAACCACTGCATCGGAGTAGATTTTTGCATCCCGGATCGACAATGAAATCTGATCGAGATCCCAATCAGCAATCTGCCATTCATTTTCGTCTGTTCGAAACTGATTATCTCGCGGCGTCCGGATCGCGTTGATTGCAAGAAAAGCAACTTGAATTCCACCTATCTCTTTGATGAAAGCCCGATGTGCTTCTTGGATATTCTTTCCCGAGCCAATTACATAGATCCCGCTCCCAGAAAGGATGGCCGCAGTATTCTCCAATCCAGCTTGTCCTTCATCAAGGCTGTGATTGTTTGCCAATGAGACGAGATCGAAACCTGCATTCTCAAGACTTCGCGCTGCCTCGGGATTTAAAGTAATTCTGAATGGATTTTCTTCCATCGATCTACCACTTGTTGATACCGAAACATTTTTTGATGATATTGCTCCTTCTAGATTCCCATATAAGAATTCTGACTGATTTAGCTTTTGAGTAACATGTTGGAAAGGTTGATAATCTGACAAAATTCCACGGCCCAGCATGATGTCCCCCACAATTAAGAGTTCTGTCAGGTCATTTTGGCGGTTGGGAATACTTCCATCTCTCAAGTATAACCATGAGGTACTGTTTTGGTTATCACCACTAGCAAGCGAGGACATTAAACTGCTGCTTTGAGATGGAAAAATTATCAATAATAGAAACCAAGCAAGATATTTCTTTCGAACTCTTCGTTGCAGGTTGGATAATTCTTCTGGCCGTCATCAATATTGAATTCATTACCATCCGGGTGGTTGATTCGCGTATTGTGCTTGGGTAACCTTCCAGATAACACCCCAGGACTCGGTGACTCTCTCCAAATTATAGGTCACATCAAGGTCGTACGGACCACGTTCGCCAATCACCAGTTCATCATAATTCGGGAAATCACTTGAAAAGGAATAAAGCTTGTCGATCCATCTTTCCCGGACAGTTACGACCGCACGGTCAGGAGATTGAAGGTCTACCGATCTAAAATTTACATGCATCAATGTATGCCCAATGTATTGTTTTTGTAGACTCAATCCTGACAATTCTGAGCGATAATTTTCCTGAGCAGGGTGATAGGTTTTCAATTGAGTTGATCGGATCCCAATAGGAATAAGTCACATCCTTCTCGAATGTTGTCACGCCATCCACCAGATCTGCATATGCAGGACCTTCAATGAAAAAGCTTATAACCCAGGGAAGTGTCTCAGGTGCTTTACCAGCTTCAAGCATTTGGCGCCATTTTTCATCGGTGAGACGGTCATCCACCGGCCAGCTGAATTCGTAATAAGAAAACACACCGCCTTTTGCTAGCTGGAGTATTGTCTTCCCGTCAACATCTACAACAGGGACAGTGACATAAATCTCATTGATCCGACCAACCCCAACTTCCAGGACAACAGGAGCGCTTTGACCAGATCCAGAAGGATCTGGATCTGTAGCTACGTCAGCAATAACAGCTGCTTGTTGGTCTTCTGCCATATCTACTGGAGTGCCAACTCCTTCTTCTTGAACATCCATATCAGCTGAAAGGATCACAAGTTTTTCGAGCTCACCTCCGTAATAGCGAATTCGCTCGTATTCGCTATCCGTTAGGGCTTCACCGCGAAGTTCTTTTTCAGCCATTGCCTGGCATGCTCTCGCTAAGTCTTCCAATCGCCCCAAACCCTCTCGGTCTGGTTTGCTGAGAAGCCCTCTGCTTTCTAATCCTGTTCTGGTCATAGCAGTCAATCCAGCCAGACGGTTATAAAACTCTGGTACAGGTTCCACATATCCTCTCGGAGGCAAGGGAGGTGGGGGTGGAGGGCCACCTCCCATCTCGGCATATACTTGCTTGGCATATAATATTGTGTCGTGTTTCAATTCTGCCCAGCTTCCCAGAGTAGTATTCAATTGTTTGTCCATCCAGGATTCGGAGCGCATAAAATCAGGATATCCATCACCTGGCGCTTGAAGCAGGGGGAAAAATGAATACAGCCACGCATTGTTTAGCGTATCCGTCCATTCTGGAACTGTGAGGTTCGATATCCATGAACGAACTTTTTCCATTTGGGATGGGTAATTCTCATAATTTATATCCCCCATCTGTTCAAGAAGCATGTAAGCTCGATCAGAACCCATTGCAGCGAATAAATCCAAACCCCTTGGCAATCCTCTACGATTATCTCGGGTACCAACATTTCGATAGATCAGCTGTCGAAAAATATAAGCGTCAGGCACGAACCTTTGCCCCATGAAACGCAATCCTTTCGTCACCTGTTCTTCATCTTCACTATCCTGAATAACCATGCCTAATATTTTCGGCGGAGGTAATGTTTCTGCAAGGCCGATGAAATTATTCAGCTTTTCTTCATCGGTTAAATCCTGAAGCTGATAATCATTTCCATAGATAAAGTCTAATACATCCCCGTATTGGATTACCGTTAAATCGTCGCTCCTTCCGACAAAAAAAACGGTTGGCGCATACAAATCCGCCCAGGCTTGAATTGCCGCACGTCCATCAACTTGTGTATTCCGCAAAGCATGGACGAGCAAAATTGCAGAGCGTGTTTCAGCCTTTCCAATTTCCAGGTCCCGACCTTTCAACCGAAAAGCCATCCGACCATACCACATCATGCTTTTAAAATATGATTTTAAGGCGTCGTTCCGTGTGTAATGACCTCGTGGAATATATTGAGTGTAATCTTCTCCATTGTCAAGTCCCGTGAATATCGGTGATTGTTGTATCCCAGACGCAGTATTAATTAATGCGAGTTCGGCATTAACAAGATCCTTGGAATACTCGGGGACTGCAGCATTTTCATCCAAAAGAAGATTGGCGACAGAGAAATAAGCAACATTCCGCTTAGCTGCATCTTCCCATGAAGTGCCGCGCAGTTGATTATATATTTCGTCACTCTTCGCTACCATTGCTTGATTGAGGTGATTCAACAATGGTATGAAATGAAATTCTTCTGCTACACGCAGCGACTTATCGAACATGAGATGATATGAATGAAGCAACGAATCGCTGGTGATGAATATCGGCTGGTTATCATAGCGAGCTTTCTCATACAATCCGAAGAATTCAAGCTCATTCCCTTTTGTAACAACAAAACCATCTTCCACAATTCTATTAATAATCTCACTAGAAAGCAGGAATGAATTTCTCACATTACTTAAGTCTGAAGCGATTTTTTCTTGCTGAATCAATGCGGCTGTTTCCCCGGTGATTCTTCGAATACGGCAAACAATGGCCCCTGGCTTAATGGAACTATCGAATGTTGCTCTTCCGCAGTTGGTTTCGCCGGTTCAAAGGAAGATTGAGGCTCGAGAGTTATTGACTTTCCTTCCGTAGTTGGGGAAGTTTCGTTTATACTCCCTGGTAAGCGATGGAGTAGATTACATGACATGGTCGCCAAAACCGCTAGAATGACCAGTCTGAAGGTCCAATCTCGTTTTCTCATTTCTTCCTCCATTCAGCTTCACCTTTTTTACATCGCTTAGCAGCTACAATTTAAATCTGAAGCAACGGTTGCGGACAATTTCCGTTGATGTTGGATGCCAAAATATTCGATTCTGAACACTCTTTATAAGTGCGCATTTTGTATTATAACCATAAAGGCTGCTTCTTTTCCGAGCCTTGTTGTTAGGGACATCAGTAAAAATGGGTGGATAAATTAATTACGCCTGTTTATCCATCCATTTATCGAAATTTCTCAATACTCTTATCCAGTTTTGATATATACTTTTAGGGGAAAGTGCGATCTATTGGAACAAAAAATGCACAGAATTATCGTGAGTTTTTTTTCTTTATTCATATTAATTATTGGGTTTCATTTCAATTCACACGTAAACGCTAAATCTATCCAACCGGAGCAAACTGGATCTGCTCGAGAACACGCTCCACCCTGGATGCCGGGTTCAGATCTTCGTTTTGAGCGTTTTTCAGCTGATCAAGGTCTCTCTATGAGCGTAGTGAATGCGATCGCTCAAGATGCAAAGGGTTTCATGTGGTTTGGGACGCAGGATGGTTTAAATCGTTTCGATGGCAGGAATTTCCTGGTATATAAAAATGATCCGGATGACATTAACAGCTTAAGCTCGAATTGGGTATATTCACTGATTTCCGATAATTCTGGGAAACTTTGGATAGGTACTCAAGGTGGTGGGCTTGACCGCCTCGATATTCAGACTGGTTTATTCACTCATTACACTCACAATTCAACGGATGTAAACTGCGTCTCTGGAAATATCATCTTCGAAATATTCCAAGACAGAAGTGGAATTATATGGTTAGGTACGGAAAATGGAATTGATCAATTCGATCCAATAAACGGAATTTTTAAACATTTCAGCGAGGAACCTGGTTTCCCCGAAATGTTTCTTCAAAGCAGAGCGAATGCGATTTATCAGGATTTGGGTGGAAACTTTTGGTTTGGAACATCGGACGGATTACTGAAATGGATTCCAGCCACAAAATTTTTTGTGACCTTCCAAAACAATCCGGAAGATCAAGACAGCATCAGCCATAACAGAATATCGGATATCCTGGAAGATCGTTCTGGAAATCTTTGGTTTTCGACTGAAGGTGGTGGCATTAATCGTATCACAAAAGATCAAGACCATTTTGAACATTTGACCTTTGAGCCGAAAAAAACTCAAACATCAACTTCAGGTAGCCACATATTAACATCTCTCTTTCAGGATCGTTATGGAAGATTCTGGATAGGCACGTGGGGAGCCGGATTATTCCAATTTGATCCAATCACTGGTGAATGGATACAATATTCAAATGAGACTGGATACCTACACAGCCTCAGCACAGATTATGTTTATGATATTTTTCAAGATAACGCTGGATCTCTCTGGATAGGCACATTTGGTGGTGGGCTATCTAAAATTGATCCATTAGCCCAATATTTTATTCACTATCGTTCAAAATTTAATGTGGAGCACAGCTTAATCAATAATGCCGTATGGTCGATCCTACATGACGGCGAAAACCTCTGGATTGGAACAGATAACGGCTTAGATCATGTCGATCGAAAAACTGGTCAATTTACTCATTTTCAGCACGATCCAGATGATCCTTCGAGCCTCTCGGCAAACAACATTCAGGCAATTCACAAAAGAAAAAATGGAGATTTTTGGATTGGAATTGGAGGGGCAGGTCTGAATCGTTTCAACCCTGATGTAGGTGTTTTAGAACGATATCAGAATGATCCAGAAAATTCGAAAAGTATCAGCGCTGATTATGTTTCCATAATTGTCGAAGACGAGATAGGCGACCTTTGGATCGGTACGAACAAAGGTCTAAACCTTTTTATGCCGAAAACAAATGAATTTGCTCAGTTCTCATCTAACGCTGAAGAGTTGGGGTATTCAAACAATAATCGGATCAATACAATATTTACATCCAGCGATGGTCTTTTTTGGATCGGAACACATGCTGGCCTTTCACTCTTCGACCCGTTAAACAGGGAATTTAAAGTCTATTGGCGGCGCAGCCGATCAAAAACATGCGCTTTCTGACATGAATATCCTATCAATATATGAGGATTCCCAAAGAATGCTATGGATTGGCACAGTTGGGAAAGGATTGGTCCGGTACGATCCAAACAGCGGGGAGATGCGAATATTTCATGAAAAGGATGGACTGCCAAATGAGACGATTTACGGGATCCTACCAGATAATCAGAAATTACTCTGGATGAGCACGAATAAAGGCTTGGTGAAATTCAATCCTGAGTTGGAGATTTTTCAGGTTTATACTGCAAAAGATGGGCTTCAGGACAACGAGTTTAATTCGTACGCTTATGATAAAGCTCCGAATGGAGAACTTTTTTTTGGCGGAATTAATGGCGTCACTGCATTCATCCCGACGGAAATCCGAGATAACACTATTCGTCCCCCTGTCGAATTGATTTCCTTACAATTAAATGGCCAATCTAATAATAAAGGCTCTGGATTTGAATTGCAAGAAGAAGTTGTATCCCGTTGGCCCAAAAATTCTTTCGATTTTGAATTTGCAAGTCTCAATTTTATTCAGCCTGAAAATAATGAGTATGCATACAAGCTGGAATATTTCGACTACGATTGGAATTATGTGGGAACCAGGAATTTTGGCAGGTATACAAACCTTCCTGGAGGAAATTATCAACTTCACATAAAGGCATCAAATAATGATGGGGTCTGGAATGAAGAAGGAAAATCAATAAATATCCGCGTCATTCCTCCTGTATGGCAAACTATCTGGTTTAAGTTGGTGGCTGCTATGATCGGGATGTCAATTTTCTTCGCTGGATATCGAATGCGTGTACGAAGTGTTGAAAACCGCAGCCGTCAACTGGAGGAATTGGTTCAAGAAAGGACGCAAGAAATCGATATTCGCCGACAGGAACTCGAAGCACTTTACAGTGCTGATGAAACCATTTACCGAAATCTCGAGTTGGATCAAGTCTTAGAAGCGCTGGTTGAAGCAGCCATTAAGCTTTAAAAGCAGACAAAGGAACATTATTTGTTCTTGACGATGAAAAGAAAAGACTGAATATTCGGGTTGCATTTGGTTTTTTCCCCGAAACGATATCAAAACTCTCGACCGACATTGGGAACGGAGTTGTTGGGGTTGTTGCTCAAACCGGTGAACCTGTAATAATTCAAGACACTTTTGCAGATCCACGCGTCAGACAAGATATCACTGGCCCAGAGAACATTTGCTCCCTGATGCAGGTACCGATTAAGGTTGGTGGAGAGGTATTTGGCGTATTTAGTGCTGATTTTGTCAAACCTCATCACATAACACCTGAAGAGTTAAATCGATTGATCTTACTCGCCCAGCGCGCTGCCCTGGCGATAAAGAACGCTCAAATTTTCGAGCAAACGCACGAAATTGCCATCACCGAGGAAAGAAATCGACTGGCACGTGAGCTTCATGATGCCGTTACTCAATCACTTTTTTCAGCTAGTTTAATCGCCGAGGCACTTCCAAGTGTTCTAGAATCGAATCCTGTAGAAGGGCAGGAGCTTTTAACTGAACTCCGCCAGCTTAATCGAGGAGCCCTGGCTGAGATGAGAACATTATTGATGGAATTAAGGCCTTCAGCGCTGATAGAATCGCATCTGGAAGATTTGCTCCGCCAGCTAGCTGAAGCCGCCACCGGTCGGGAAGGCATCCCAATTACAGTAACCACAAATGGATATTCTGAATTACCGCCAGATGTTCATATCGCTCTTTACCGAATGGCACAGGAGGCGTTAAACAATGCGTTGAAACATGCTCGAGCTACAGAAATTTCCATTATCTTAAAAAAAGTTGGTGGAACTAGTTCGATCCCTTATGCCCCTCAGAGTGAAGTTATCGAATTATACGTGAACGATAACGGTAGAGGATTTAATCCAGAGCATATTTCTTCAGATCATCTTGGTTTAAATATTATGCGAGAGCGTGCAGCTTCCATTGGAGCTGAAGTTAATATTCAAAGTCAAAACGGAAATGGGACAAGTGTACAAATTGTATGGAAAGAAGACAATCATGATTGATCCAAAAGACGTAATGCAGGAAGCTCACCTGATTCGCATCGTAATTGTCGATGACCACGCTATGGTCCGAAAGGGTCTTGTGTCATTCCTAAAAAATCAACCCGATATAGAGGTTGTGGGCGAGGCTCGGGACGGTAAGGATGCGATGATTCTGTGCGACCAGCTTCGTCCAGATATCGTTTTAATGGATTTGATTATGCCGGAACTTGGAGGCGTGGCAGCAACCCATCTGGTTCATAAAAATTGGCCTGAAATCCAGGTAATTGCGTTGACCAGCTTTCAAGATAAAGAATTAGTACAGGACGCCCTTCAAGCAGGAGCAATCAGCTATTTGCTGAAGAATATCTCCGGGGACGATTTGGCAGATGCGATCCGGGCAGCATATGCTGGCAGACCTACACTGTCCCCCGAAGCTGTCCAATCACTCATCCGAAGAGATGAAGTTGATACCCTCGGAAGAGATTTGACCAGGAGAGAACGTGAAGTCCTTGCTTTGATGGCAAAAGGATTGAATAATCCAGAAATTGCAGAGAAAATATTTGTTAGCCGAGCCACGGTAAAGGTGCATGTGAGTAATATCCTCTCGAAATTGAATGTAAGCAACCGTGCTGAAGCGATTTCCCTTGCTATTAAACATAAATTGATCAGCAATCAATAAAAATACTCCTGCTGGCTATTGATAAAACTCTCCACTTGCATGTTGTGGCAGGAGAGTTTTCATATTATTAATATTGTTGAGAAAACACGATGAATATTATATTGGCGGATGGTAGTTCTAGAGTAAGACATGCATTACGAGTGCTCCTTGAACAACAGTATGGTTGGGTTGTTGTTGGAGAAGCCGAAGATATGTCCGAATTGTTAACTATAAAAGAAATTATTTATCCAGACCTGGTTATTCTGGACAGCGATTTATTAGGACATCGAGATAAAAACTCAATTACGTTGATTCGCGAATTATTTCCAGGGGTTCGCATTATCGTTATGTTAGGTCCTCAATACTCCAGACAGAACCCGCTTCTCACTATGGTCGATGGATTTGCAACAAAAGTAAAATCACCAGAAAACCTTCTTTCAGTGATTAGAAATGGTTAAATATTAGGAATTAAGATGACTAATATCGATCACGAGCTACGCCGATATTTTAAATTTTTGTGGGGAGATGTTCATCCCCAAGCGGCCCAAAAGGATACGCTTTTGGCTACATTATCTTTTCAATTGAAGAGGAAGAATGGTATAAGAAATAAATCACACCAATTTTACAAAACATTTGTCTACAAATCATAAAACACCATTCGATATAACTTCCTTTTGACAATTGTATATCAATCTCAAGCAAAGCACAAATCTTTGCTTTTTAGCATTGGAATAACCAATGAGCTAAGGTGACATTTGTCACTTGACCGAATAGAATTTTATCTTTATAAACAAGTTGGATCGTCGTATTCGGTAATTGCTGTAAAAGTTATTGTGTAAAAACGACAAATCCTGCGATCTCTAATACCAACATTATTTTTCACCCGATTAAGTAATTCTCAATCAAAATAATCTACATACTAATTATCAGAATGGAGCAACCTATGAAAGTACTTCTCGTTGGCGTTGGTGGAGTTGGCGAGGCAATTGCAGTGATCGCAAAATCTCGCCCTTGGGTTGATAAAGTTGTTCTCGCCGATTACAATCTCGAGCGAGCAAAAGAAGTCCAACAAAAGCTTGGTGATCCCGAAAGATTTCCGGCAGAATTCATCGATGCCAGCAATCAGGAGCTCATCGAAGAACTTGCCCGAAAATATCAGGTGGATCTTATTATGAACGGCTGCGATCCACAATATAATGTGCCAATTTTCGATGCGGCTTATGAGTTCGGGTGTGATTACATGGATATGGCCATGACACTTTCAGAACCACATCCATTGGAGCCGTATAATAAAACTGGGATAAAACTAGGCGATTATCAATTTGAACGCTCAAAAAAATGGGAAACTAAAGGATTGCTAGCTCTTTTAGGGCTTGGTGTCGAGCCGGGAATGGCCGATGTATTTGCTCGCTATGCCCAGGATTATCTTTTTGACGAAATCAAGGAGATCGGCATCCGCGACGGCGCAAACCTTGAAGTGCGAGGATATGACTTCGCGCCGAATTTTTCGATCTGGACGACAATAGAGGAATGTCTTAATCCACCGGTCATCTGGGAAAAAGAGAGAGGTTGGTTTACTACAGAACCTTTTTCTGAGCCAGAAATATTTGAATTTCCTGATGGGATCGGAAATGTCGAATGCGTTAACGTCGAACACGAAGAAGTTTTGCTAGTTCCTCGATGGATAAAGTGTGATCGAGTTACATTCAAGTATGGACTGGGAGATCAGTTTATCTCTGTCTTAAAAACCCTGAAGATGTTAGGCTTAGACAACAAAGAAAAAGTAAAAGTGAAAGATGTCGAAGTTGCCCCGAGGGACGTCGTGGCAGCATGTCTTCCCGATCCTGCCCACCTGGGGGAAAAAATGTTTGGTAAGACATGCGCAGGCACCTGGGTGAATGGGATAAAAGACGGACAGCCGCGCCAGGTTTATATCTATCAAGTTGCTGATAATGAAACTTGCATGCAGCGGTTTAATTGTCAGGCTGTGGTCGCTCAAACAGCTTTCAATGCGGTTATCGGATGGGATTTGCTCGAACATGGGATATGGAAAGCCGTTGGGTGCTTGGGGCCAGAGGCTTTCGATCCAGTACCATTTATGGATAAGATGTCGGATTATGGATTTCCATACGGCATAATGGAATATCCAGCAAAATAATAGATTATATAAAACCCTGGGAGTAAAAAATGGATTTTACTCCCAGGGTTTGAAAATTGACTTTCTTGAGATTATTCTGTCTGAATATTTGAATTGAAAGGAAAAGCAAATGGCTGATATCACAACTTCTAAGGGGCTTGAGATCAAGAAGGAATCATCAAAGCTCAAGCGCGAACTGACCCTACTTCCATTATTTGGCATTATCTATTTTACAGTATGCGGCGGGTCCTTCGGCGTTGAGCCATTGGTAGGTTGGTCTGGTCCAGGCTTGACACTCGTTCTCCTTCTCATTACTCCATTAATTTATTCGATTCCCAATATGTTGATGGTTCGTGAGATGAACTCCATGATGCCACGCGAAGGCGGTTACTATCATTGGATAAAACAAGCGTTTGGTCCTTTCTGGGGATTCCTTGCTGGCTGGATGAACTGGGTTGTCTCATGGGTAGATGTTTCAATTTATCCAGTTCTTGGAGCGTATTACCTGGGCTATTTCATTCCCGCACTACGTGAAGGTGCAGTAATTGGCGGAGTTGAGATACCTGCGTGGGTTTTATCGTGGTTTGTTGCCCTAATATTGATCTGGTCGATCAGCTTTTTGAATGTAAGAGGTGCGAGGCTTTCAGGAATAACTACGAACTGGCTCGGCGCAATCATGCTTATCCCTTTGATTTTGATGACCATTTTAGGTTTCTATGCCTGGATAAAAAGCGGTGAGACGATTTCCCTTCCTTTCCTTCCCAACGGAGAAACCTTCACAGGTGCATTCAGCATCGGTTTGTTTATCGTTATGTGGAATTATATGGGATGGGAGCTTCCCACCGCCGCCGGAGATGAAATAGTACATCCGAAAAGGACCTATCCGATGGCGATGACCATGGTTCTTTTTGCAGCTATTGCAACTTATATGCTGCCAACCCTTGCAGGCTTATATGGTGGAGCCGGTTATGACGGTCGCTATCAAGTCTGGGGGATTGAAGAAGCGGAAGCCGGCGAAGGCATTGGCGTTACTCTTGAAGAGTATGGAGTCACCCCTGATCAGATGGAAGAATGGGGAGTCGATCCATCGAGTGAAGTCGGCTGGGAATTCCCAGACATCGCTCATGCGATTGGAGATAGAGTTGCGGGTAAAGACAGCCCTCTTTCCAAACTTTTGGGGCTGACAGTCACATTCTCTGCTGTGTTATCGATGATTGGATTGTTCATCGGGAATGGGCTTGGCGGAACCAGAATTCCGTTCGCCCTGGCGGAAGATGGGATGATGCCGAAATTCATGGTGAAAGTCCATCCGCGATATGGCACGCCCTGGGTCGCAATCCTTTTTTGCGGATTGATATTCAGTATATTTTCGCTGCAGGCTTTTGCATTTCTTGTAGTGGTCGATGTTTTTCTCAATGTCCTTGTATTGCTGTTGTGTTTTCTTGCATTATGGAAGCTGCGCATCAAGCTGCCTGATTTACCACGCCAAAAAATTCCAGGCGGAATACTCGGTCTTACTCTGGTTACATTAGGACCAACAGTAATTTTTATACTCGCAGTTTACAGCCAGCTTGTCGAAGAAGGATTTAACTCCTTGGGCTTGGCACTCTTGTCTATTGTTGTTGGAATCCTGATTTATTTTCCTGTGCGTCGGTTTATTAAACCCGGGATCCCAGATGTCAATCCCTTTGAGCCTGAACCGGATTCTGTTTGATCAGTAGAACTGCAACCTGGAGGCAAAAATGCCATTCGGATACACTGGAAGTATTCTGCATATTGATTTAACAAATAAGAAATTTAATATCGAGAATCCTCCTGAGGCATTTTATCGTCTATACATGGGCGGAAGTGCCATGGGATTATATTATTTGCTGAAACTGATGCCTCCAGGCATTGATCCACTTTCGCCGGAGTGTGTATTGACGCTCTTTGCAAGTGCAACTACTGGAGCACCAATTTCTGGCTTAAGCAGGCTTAATGCCAATGCAAAATCTCCAATCAGTGGTGCAATTGGCGACTTCACAATCTGGAGGTTTTTTCCCTGCAGAGTTGAAATTTGCTGGATTTGATGGAATCGTCATAAAAGGAAGGTCTGAAAATCCCGTTTATCTTTCGATATTTTACGGTCAACCATGTTTCCATGATGCTTCTAGATTAATTGGAAAAACAACGGCCGAGGTAGAAGAGATATTGAAGCTTGAAACCGGGGAGAAGAATGCCGAAGTACTACAACACGGGCCAGCTGCAGAGAACGGCGTACTTTTTTCAAGCCTGGTAACGATGGCCAGCCGTAATAATGGCCGTACTGGGATGGGATTGGTAATGGCAAGCAAGAATTTGCGCGCCATCGTAGTCCGTGGAAAATCAAAATTATCTCTGGCAAACCCTGCTGCGCTCACAAGACTGAATCGGATTGGGGCAAAAGGATTATCCTCTAATCCAGATATGGATGGTCTAACAAAACACGGAACAGCAAGTGTCGTTTCATTTCAGAACACCATGGGATCACTACCTACCCGTAATTATTCTGAAGGGCAGTTTGAATATGCTGATGATATCTGCGGTGAAAGGTTAACTGAGACTATACTCAGAGAAAGCAAGACATGCTTTGCATGTGTTGTGAAATGTAAGCGAGTTGTAGAGACTCAAACTGAACACTATTCGGTGGATCCAATGTATGGTGGACCTGAATACGAAACGATCAGCGCTTTCGGATCTTATTGCGGAATTCGAGATCTTTCAGCCATCTCCCGAGCAAATCAAATTTGCAATGCCTATGGAGTCGATACCATAACGGCTGGAGCAACAATTGCCTTCGCAATAGAATGTTTTGAGAATGGTATTATAGGATCCTCACAAACTGGAGGAATGGAATTGAGATTTGGTGATCCAGCTGTGATGCTGGAGGTATTACAGCAGATTGTGAGAAATGAAGGGTCGCTGGGTGAAATACTATCCCAGGGTTCAGCAAGAGCTGCGAAAAAATGGGGGCCTGAAGCTGAGGCTCTTCTTACCTGTGTTAAAACCAAGAGGCACCTGCTCACATGCCTCAAGCAAAAAAATCGTTAGGCCTTATCTACGCCGTGAATCCATTTGGGGCCGACCATCAATCTAGCGAGCACGATTGGATGTATGAAAAAACAGTGACATCGGATTTATACCTTTCCCGATTAAGCGAATTAGGTCTGATAAATCCGTGCGAACCCGGCAGCCTTGATGCTGAAAAGGTCCGATTTGCGGTTCTCACCCAGCAATTCTATAGTATGCTCGATTCATTGGAACTTTGCCAATTTGTATGGGGTCCTGCTTGGACGCTGTACAGCCCTTCAGAAATCGTAGAAATGGTTCATGCAGTTACTGGTTGGAAAACCAGCATCGATGAGTTACTGCAGCTTGGTCGACGGCGACTAAATCTAATGAGGGTATTTAACGCGCGAGAAGGTTTTTCAAGACAGCAAGATGCTTTGCCAGCGAAATTCTTTACACCTCTGCTTGGTCAAGGACCAACTGCCGGGGTATCAATGGACAAAAAAGAATTCGAATCCGCTCTTGACTTTTATTATTCTCTTAATGGTTGGACGGTGGAAGGCATCCCAACGATAGAAAATCTCTCCGAGTTAGGAGTAGAATGGGCCGGAGAATATCTTCTCTAAGAAACACCCTTCGAACATCAAGTAAAAATGGCAATCCATGGGATTGTCATTTTTTGCATTTGAACGGTACGACAATAGGATGTTATAGCAGGCAACCCAAATTACCTATTTGCTTAACATTCAAAGAAAGCAGGAGTAGAATTACACCCATAGGCATGAATATCTTCGGAGAGATAGCACGGAGGAAAAGTTGACAGAAGTCGTAATTATTGACGCTATTCGAACCCCAATTGGATCGTTAGGTGGAAAATTGTCCTCGGTGCGCCCTGACGATCTTGCTGCTTTGCTTCTCAAAACAATCATCCAGCGAAACAATATCGATCCCATCCAAATTGAAGAAGTCTATCTTGGCTGTGCCAACCAGGCTGGTGAAGATAATCGGAACATAGCCAGGATGGCTCTGCTGCTTGCTGGCTTCCCGGTGGAAGTGCCAGGATTGACTATCAATCGTCTATGCGCATCTGGTTTGGCTTCGATCAACATGGCTTTCAGGGCAATCAAGGCCGGTGAAGGCGACCTCTATCTAGCTGGCGGCGTGGAGAGTATGAGCCGCGCGCCCTATTCTCTCCCAAAATCTGAAACTGGATTTCCATTTGGCAACCTTACCGCTTGGGATACTGCGCTGGGTTGGAGATATCCCAATCCAATAATGGCCGACCAATATGGCATTGAGCCAATGGGAGAAACTGCCGAAAATATTGCAGAAATGTTCCCGGAAATTACTCGAGAAAAGCAAGATGAATTTGCGTTTATTTCTCATCAAAGGGCGATTACTGCCATAGATTCGGGCATATTTTCCCAAGAAATTCTCCCAGTACCCATACCACAACGAAAAGGAGAGCCTGTTTCGTTTACTATTGATGAACGTCCACGCCGCGATACTACAATAGAATCATTAAGCAGGTTGCGTCCAGCGTTTCGAAAAGGAGGATCAGTTACAGCCGGCAATTCTTCTGGCTTAAATGATGGCGCTGCTGTAGTCTTGATGGCCAGCTCAGAAAAAGCGGCAGAGCTTGGTTTGTTACCTATGGCTAAAGTGGTTTCATCTGCTTCCGCAGGTGTACCCCCTCGAACCATGGGTTTGGGACCTGTACCTGCTACAAGAAAAGCCCTCTCTCGGGCAGGTTTATCCATCGATAACATCAGGTTGGTAGAATTGAATGAAGCATTTGCGATCCAATCGCTGGCCGTTATTCAAGAGCTAGGCTTAAATCCAGAAATCACGAACGTCAATGGCGGTGCGATTGCATTAGGTCATCCCTTAGGATGTTCAGGTGTGCGGATTGTTACAACCTTGCTGCATGAAATGCGCCGGCGGGAAAAGTCCGAATCCAGGCCTTATTTTGGATTAGCATCATTATGTGTGGGGGTTGGACAGGGCGAGACCACTATTTTTGAATGGATCGGTAAATGAAGCTTAAAGCGTAATCGACCTCCAGGACTCAATTTGACAGTTATCTCATTATTTGATATATTCGATAAATCTTGCTTTCTTCCATCCCATCTAAGGAAATGTCATTAATTTATGGACCAATCAGTCGACCAACCCACACAGCAGCCGGAATGGTTTGAGAATCTTATTGCACATTATGACACCCAAAATCCTCAACCCGGTGAACTCCTTCAAGCAACTATCATCCGAAAAGACCAGGAGGGTATCTTTCTTGATCTTGGTTTGAAACGCGAGATTCTTATTCCTCTCCGCGACATAGAGCACGTAAGTCCTGAACTACTTGAAAGCTTGATTTCAGGAAGCCAGGTCCCTGTTGTTGTAACGTCTGCGGCTTCGGAAAATCGCGAAATGGAAGTCTCATTAAGTCAGGGGCTGGAAGGCCAAATCTGGGAAGAAGCCAAAAAGGACCTCGAAGATGGCTCGATTTTAACCCTCGATGTTGTGGATCACAATCGTGGCGGTTTAATCGTTCTCTATGAAAACTTGCGAGGTTTTGTGCCGTATTCTCTCGTCCCAGAATTACGCGGTGTTCGCAATCCCAAACGAGCGGATGCAATCAAGAACGGGATGGTTGGTAAAACGATCGACGTTAAAATTACTGAGGTCGATGCTGAACGCAGGCGATTAATCTTGTCAGCTGAAAGCGCCCAGTCAGAGCTTCGGCAGAAAATGCTTGACGGTTTTAAGAAAGGTCAGGTATTGAAAGGGAAAGTTGTGAAAGTGGTAGATTTTGGGGCATTTGTTGATCTTGGCGGGATTGATGGTTTGATTCACGTCTCCCAACTTTCTTGGAAAAAAGTGAAACACCCTAATGAATTGATAAAAATCGGGGATGAAGTAGAAGTAAAAGTTATCGAGGTGGATCGTGAGCGCCAACGAATTGGTCTCAGTCGAAAAGCTCTCCTGCCTGGTCCATGGCAAACCATCTCTGACGAATTAAAAGCCGGGGATTATATTGAAGGTATTGTCACTCGGCTTGTTGATTTTGGTGCGTTCGCGAAAATCCCCCAGGGTGTTGAAGGGTTAATTCATTCGAGCCAGATTGGATATTCCTCTCATCAGGACCCTCAGAACGCTATCAAACCAGGTGATAAGGTTTTATTGAAAGTTCTTGACATCAAGCCTGATCGTAAGCGAGTCGCGCTAAGTATGCGCCAGGTTCCGATGGAGAGACAGATCGCATGGGCTTTGGACAATATGTCTGTGGATTTGGAAAAAAGTGAAGAGAGACACCCTGATATGGCAGTTGAGATCTCTGAGCAGCCTAACCAGTTAGAAACATCCGAGAACGCCGCGATATTAGAGCCGGTACCCGCTGAAAATTCGCTACAGGACGAACCTGTTAAACAGCTTTCTGAAGAAGACTTGAAAGAAGAACAAAACGAGAACGTGGCTGCATAATCGGAAATTGAGCCGAAATTAATATTTATTCTAAAAGGCGGTCTTTTCAACCGCCTTTTTTTCATCTCTAATCTCTTACAGCATTAATTAGATCTGCAAACAGACCATAGGCAGTCGTGTGAGGCCCGGGATCTTCTTCAAGAACCGACAACAAACCTAATACATCCGTTTCGAACTGGATTACGGAGCTAGTGCCATTTACCCCAAAAAGCGGTGAGTCCGGACCGATGAGCTCGGGGGCAACTTTTGCCATGACATGGTCGGTATCACGTTTCGCAGTACACACTAACTTCCATCGCTTTCCCTCTTGAAAAGCAGCATCAACAGCATTTTTCGAAATCGCACGGATACCTGTACGATCAACTTCTGCAGGCTTGAGAGGAAATTTCATTAAGACCGACGTTAACGCAGCAACCTTTACCGCTGCATCCCAACCATCTATATCACCAGATGGATCGGTCTCAGCAATTCCTATTTCTTGACAATGGAGGACGGCTCGATCAAAGCTATCGCCTTGTTCCATCAAGGTTAGGATCATATTTGTCGTTGAATTTAGAACTCCTCGAAATGAGATTAAATTTGCTCCTGGGAGCGCTTCTCTGAACAAGGAGAAAATCGGAGATCCATCCATGACGGTTGATTCGAATAGGAAACTTTTTCCGGATTTTTGAGCAATTTCAGTTAATTCTTTGTATCCATGTACCACCGGTCCCTTGTTTGCTGTGATCCCATGCATCCCAAGCTCCAGCGCCCACCGCAAATGATCTAATGCCGGTTGACCTGATACATAATTCACAGGTGAATTTTCAAAAAGCACATCAGCGCAAGAATTCCGGATAAACTCCTTCGAATTACTGTATGATATTTTTGATAAATGGTCATAGTTGGAACATGAAAGTACTTGTTCCAAATTTAATCCCTCGTAATCAATTGCACCACCGTGAGTTGCAGTAAAGATTCCCGTCGATGTGAGCAGGATTCCGTATCGATCAGCTAACTCATCCTGCTTGTTCAGAATTAATCTTGCAAGCGCCTTTCCTACGTTCCCAAACCCCATAAATGCAATCCGAAATTCCTTCACTATTCTTCTCCTTATGTCCTAAATTTGTGGCCATGGAAACGGACGTCTGTTTGGTTCTGGAGCTGGGAATTTGCCGGTCGCCAATAACACATCCGCTCTTTTTCTCATGGCTGAAATTTCTGCATTGCTTATTAAAGAATTCAAATTAATATAAAAATTTGATTGTTCATTTTCTGCGCTCGATAAATAATCATTAAAATGATTAATATCATCCAATAATTCTTTTGAGATTGGTTCACCAATAAAATCCCAGATCACAGTCCGCAGTTTATTTTCCACGTGAAAACTCAATCCATGGTCGATCAGCCAAAACTTTCCTTCGGAATCCTTCAGAATGTGAGATCCTTTCCTGTCGGCATTATTAATAATCAGATCAAAAAGGACGACGGGGCGCATGAGCAGCCGATCCGATTCCGAGAAATTAAAAAAATGATACTCGGGATCATGGTCAACAAATAATTGGAGCGAACCAGGTCCCAATGGCGCGTTTTTTCGGAAGCATGTCGGTGGCACAAATCCCCAACCGATCGCCTGGCTGATTAGAAATGTTGCCGCTTCGCGTTTTGCAAGCGAAGCGACTGGAAAGTCCCATAAAGGCTGCTCTCCCTTACTTGGTTTATAAACTCCCTTGCAGGTCAATTGGTGATAATCTACCTGAGTGAGAAAGGTATAATTCGACCCCCACACAAACTCCCCCAAGACCGTGATAGAACCCTGCTCTAAACAGGTGTATTCTTCAGTGTTTATGACCATTTCTCTTCGGACAGAAATGACCGTCAGGCTCCATAGCTTCTCCACATTGTGGACAGGTGGGACGACCACTCGCTGCAACCAGCATTCCCCAATGGCACATCGCTCGAATTTGCGATCTTGTGCACCAGTATCGAACCACTCTCAAATTTTCCGGATCCTGGTCTTCGATTACCGCTTCTCGCGCTACGAGCACCACAAGATCATCTTCAGCATCGTAACCCAATCCTAGCTCCCCCACTCTGAAAAGTGGGTCAACAGGCGGGTTAATATGCATTTTTTCTTCCTGGTAATCTTCTTTATCTTCTGGCAAATTCGGAAATCGCTGATAAATTTCAGAAAGAAATTGTTCTAAACCAACCGCCAATGATTGAATCTGTATCTTTTCAGCTATCAGGGTTATTGTCCGGGTCCCTTGCCAGCCTTGCAGATAAAAAACACGCTTACCTGGTTGGCCAATAGCATCTGTTGTAATGTGGGTAACTGGATGAAGATCAATTTCTTCAGAAGGCATTTGCTCTCCTATGGATGATAAAAAAATAATCCCGGAATCATTGGTCGTGAAGTTTGAAAGTTGGCGTGTAATTAAGTCCTATCAATTTCGTAGCAGTGAATCCTATTTCAATTGTAGTGATTGAAGCAGGAGCAATCATCAGACGCTGAAATAAATCCAGCGGGATACCTGAAAAAAACGCAACGGCCAATCTGATTGGATCTGCATGCGATACGCAAACAAGGATATCATTCTTTTCGTGTTTTTCAGACAGATTTTCTAATTCCTGAACGATTCTGAATTGAGCCTGTGGTATTGTCTCTCCACAAGGGAATTTTGCTAGCGAAGGCGTTAGCTGAACAAGCTTCCATTCCTTCAGCTTGTGTAATCCCGAGATTTTCTTACCTTGCCATTCGCCGGAATTGACCTCTATCAAGCCATCGCTTGTAATTACTGGTATTCCAAATCTTTCTGCGATCGGAGTCGCAGTCTCTATAGCTCTTTCCAAAGGACTGGAATACACAGCACTTATAGATAAACCTGATAGAATTGAAACCAACTCATTTGCCTGACTCCGGCCTCTATCATTAAGGTGAATATCGGGCATTCGGCCTGCCAATCGGCCTTTTTTCACATAATCATTTTCCCCATGCCTTATCAGCAAGAAAGTAGGCATCTGATCGGACTATCTCCCATGCTTTCCCTTGATATTTTTTATTTGATCATCGTTTAGATTTGGCAGCAGCTCTTCTTTTGATATTCCCAGTGCTGCACGCTGTGCCAAACGCCATTGCTCCAAACGTAGATTAACATCTGCTTCATAACCTAATCCGGATGGTTGATAAAAATATGTACCAAGCAGCGGTTTTGGTAGGTACTGTTGTGGCACAAAATGCGATGGATCTTCGTGTGGATATTGATAACCAACTCCATGACCTAATGTTTTTGCATCCCTGTTTAGAATCCTGGAGGTGAGCGGGAACAGCTGCGATTCCTTCCTGTTCGATCCGTTGAAATGCCTTGAAATACGCCAGTCCTGAATTTGATTTTGGTGCTGTTGAAAGGTAAAGTGTCGCTTCGACGATAGGGAAAATCCCCTCAGGCAAACCGATATAATCAAAAGCTTGTGCCGCGGCTGTCGCCACCAACAAACCGCGCGGGTCTGCCAGGCCAATATCTTCACCGGCCAATATTATGAGTCTTCGCAAAATAAACCTGGGATCTTCTCCAGCATATAGCATTTTTGCAAGCCAGTATAGTGCTGCATCAGGATCAGAACCGCGGATTGACTTTATAAAAGCGGAAATCGTATCATAATGAGCATCACCATCCTTGTCGTAAAGCACAGCTCTACGTTGGATCGATTCTTGCGCCACAGCTAAAGTGATAATTATCTTTCCTCCAGCTGCCTCAGGGGTGCTCTCAACCGCTAACTCCAAGGCATTAAGTGCGTTACGCGCATCTCCTCCAGAAACCCGGATCAAATGCGTCATCGCATCGGGTTCAAGTTCGATAACTCGACTGCCGTACCCCCGTTCTGCATCGTTTAAAGCAAGTTCTAAAACCTTTCGGACATCATCATCTGAAAGGGGGCGCAAGAGAAATACTCTGGACCGGCTTACTAATGCTCCAATAACTTCGAAATATGGATTCTCGGTCGTGGCTCCAATTAAAGTCACAGTTCCGGTTTCAACGTGAGGGAGAAGCGCATCTTGTTGAGCTCTATTCCAGCGATGGACTTCATCAACAAATAAGATCGTTCGTTTTCCATAGAATTTACGGCGCTCTATCGCTTGATCGATTACTTGTTTGAGATCGGCCTTTCCCGCTAGAACTGCAGACAAAGTATTAAAATGGCTTTTTGTTTGGTTGGCAATGATCATTGCCAGGGTCGTTTTTCCGCTTCCAGGAGGTCCCCAAAGGATTATCGAAGAAAACAATTTGTCCGCTTCAATGGCTCTTCGTAGCAGTTTACCAGGACCAAGGATCTCTTCTTGTCCGAAAAATTCTTCCAGAGTCCGCGATCTCATCCTGGCAGCTAACGGAGCTTCATCTTTCATTCTCTCATTCAAGGCGTGGGTAAATAGATCCATGGAGGAAATTATAACCTGTGCTAGAATATTTCATGAGCGCGGATCGCCAGGCCTGCTGTCACACTGCTGAACGAATTTGTCTCGACGATTTTGTTTTTACCAAAAATATTCTCAAGTTTTTCCGTAAAAACTGGGATACTTGATGAGCCACCCGTTTTGACAACAACATCGACTTCGGCTGGCTCCATACCTGCGATTTTAACAACATCCCTGATCGCCTTTTCAACCTGAGCAATTTGAAATTGGATATCTGATTCGAACTGATTGCGTGTGTAAAGCTCCCAAATATTAATAGCCTTTTCGTCCATCCGAATCAGAGCTGCCCCTTGCCCGGATAATGCGATCTTTCCTTCTTCAACTTTATTGTAAAATGCAAAAGCAAGATCATTGAAGATTAGAGACTCCAATCTTCTTAATTCATTGGTTGCTAGTTTTTCTTGGAGGACTTGCTTGAGAATTGTGTGATGAATTGGGGTGCTCATCTCAGTCAATGCGATCCAATCGGGAACCGCCTGGATCATCTCCTTAATTTCAGGAAGCATGTCGTCATTTTTTGGATCAAAATAAGTTAGCAGCTGTTTTTTAATAATTTCACGATCAAAATCGCTCCCGGCAATCTCAATGCCTCCGCTGGCATAAATCTTCCTTTGACCAGGATCACCGATTTTTACCAGAGCAATGTCAAGCGTACCTCCTCCAAGATCAAATATCAACGCTTTTTGAGTTCCTTTCAAGCTTTTCTCATAATAAAGCGCAGCAGCGACTGGCTCGTATTCGAAAACAACGTTAATAAATCCTGCTTTCAAGGCAGAATAATACAAGGTGTCTTCTGCCAGCTTATCAAAATCAGTATTCTCTGAAAAAAGAATTGGTCGTCCGATTACTACACCGGTAATGTCCGACTTCAAAATGATTTCTGCGCGTTGTTTGATACTTGATAGGAAAATTTTTACTAAATCGTCGACCGAATAAAACTGATCAAAAATATTGGTTCCGCGATAACCAGACAACCCACCCATTTTCCTCAGAGCTGTCTTGATGTATTGGATCAAACGGCCTGGCTTTAACTCATCCTCAAAGACATAAAGGTCGCGGACATATCTCATTTCAGAGCCGATATATTCCAACTCACCTGCCCATTTTTTTACAAATTTCCTGGCACGATTTGTATTTTGGATATGATAAAGATCCACTGCTTGTTGACCGATGAAATGGTTGTGATCGCGTGTTATGTAGAGTATTGACTTGACAACTTCTGGCATTGAAGCTTGAGAATCTATGGGTAGCAAATTAACCTGCGAACCATTATATATTCCAATTCCTGAGTTAGATGTCCCAAAGTCCAGGCCGACGTTGACACCCATAATGTTAGCTGGATCGATCTTGCGATGAAATTACAGCAAAAGCTATCGGCACGATTCCGTTTGGAAGAGTTCCCGCATCAGCAAGCTCGCCAATGGTGATTGCAGAAATATTACCAAACTGGTCAATGACAATCCCCATGTCTTCATCTCGGGCTGCAACCGCACCTATAACTCTTACCCCCTGATTTTTGCGTTTTGTCGATAAAAATCCCTGGCCTCTTGTTCTTATACTATTAACCATCTCAATCTGTTCAACCATTATTTGTGCCGTTTTCCCAATATTTGTCATAACAAGAATATATTCGTCACGTTTTGGTTTCATAAACGCAACGACATGGTCTGAAATATTTAATTTGAAGATCTCCTCTAAGGAAACTGGTATCGACTGGTTTGAAATACCCAAAAGGAATCCCTCTTGAGACATAACAACGAGCTTTTCATCCGATTGAACCAAACTCATCGTGAACAAACAGTCTGGTTTTGATTGAATACTCGTTCCAATGTAATGATTGGAGATAATGGAGTTGGCCATGCTGGTACGTATTTTTTTTGAGTAGCCGCGTCTGCTTATGAGGAAAAAATAGTCCGAAAAAGGCAATTGTGAGAAAGATGAAATGCACGAAAGGTGTTCCCCACCGTTTGTATTTATGGGTTTTCCCACATTATCCCAGCTTAAAATTCTCTTTTCAACTTTATCGTCTGCTGTTAATTGAGCTTGTGCGAGCGAAATTTTCTCAATTCCAACCGTTGCCACGCGACCTGAATCAAATACAAACAAGAGTTCCTCATTTGGTAAAGCAGATACAATTCGAAATGTCTCAGGTTGGATACTGTCAATATTTGTTAATTGACCGATTTCTGTGAACTTCTGGTGAAGATTTGGAGAAAAATCCAATTTGGCGACTCGACTGGTCGAATCATAAATCAGCAGTTTAGAAAAGTCTTTTGAATTATTAAGAGTAAGAATAGCCTTATGCGCTTCGGTAGAGGATTCTGGATCAATTGCAAAACCCTGTCGCTTTAATAAATCAATTTGGTATTCCAGGTGAGCAATCTTATTTTCATATGCTCCCACTCGGTTTCCAGATTGTAAAGCAAAAATTTCTGCTTGTAATTCTTCATTCTTTGATGTCAATTCCTCCAAACGATTTCCAATATAATTCAAAATCAACGCCGCAGAGGATGGCCTTTGCTCAATCTCCTTGATCCAGGCTTGAATTTTCTTTCGATCCACCATTAGATTGTTCCAGTACTTAAGGCAAATAAATCAGGACTATTCATGCTAAATTATAGCGCAAGCTGAACGCGGCACGTAGGATTGAATGGAAAAAAGCGAAGGGAAATGGTCACTATTTGAGTTCTTATACAAATTCAGTCATTTGCTATCAGTATTGTTTCCATTGTCTATGGATCGGAAGCAATTTGGTTTTGTGTTATTTTTCACGAATAATTGATAACATATGTTACTAATTGCACATTTAGGATTTAAGTTACAATGAAGAATTGAATAACCAACATTCCGTCATGGGATTAGAATCTGCATTAGCGTAAATTTGGCAATAAAAACAACAAGGGAATAAAAAAAATGATGTCTTCGAATAGTCTACCTGTTCTTGATCCAGTGCATGATATCCTTTCATACGAGCAAAATCCACTATCGGCGATTTTTGCGCCAAAAATGTCGCACTCATTGGCGCCACCGAGACGATAGGCAGTGTTGGTCGGACATTAATGTGGAATCTAATAAGCAATCCATTCGGGGGGGCTGTTTTTCCAATCAATCCCAAGCGATCTAGCGTTCTTGGAGTTAAAGCTTATCCTTCGATTTCTTCGGTGTCTGAGCAAATTGAACTCGCTGTGGTTGTAACACCTGCCCCTAGTGTTCCAGCTATTATTTCTGAATGCGTTGAAGCAGGAATTAAAGGAGCAATAATCATTTCTGCAGGCTTCAAAGAAACCGGTCCAAAAGGTTTGGAGCTCGAACGCCAGATTATGGAATATGCAAATCTGGGCGGGATGCGAATCATTGGTCCGAACTGCCTGGGCGTGATGAGCCCGATGAGTGGTTTGAACGCAACATTTGCAGCAGCAATGGCTCGCCCAGGGAAAGTAGGTTTTATCAGTCAAAGCGGTGCCCTCTGCACGGCGGTTCTCGACTGGAGCCTGACCGAGAATGTTGGTTTCAGTCATTTTGTTTCGATTGGATCCATGTTGGATGTTGGTTGGGGAGATTTGATCTTCTATCTGGGGGATGACCCAAACACCGAAAGTATCGTCATTTATATGGAGACAATTGGCGATGCCCGCTCATTCCTATCTGCAGCGAGACAGGTAGCTAATACAAAGCCGATAATCGTAATCAAACCTGGACGAACTGAAGGCGCAGCTCGAGCGGCTGCTTCGCATACTGGATCATTGACAGGAAGTGATACAGTCCTGGAAGTTGCTTTCAGACGTGCGGGAGTACTCCGAGTAGACAGCATTGCTGAGTTATTCCACATGGCTGACTTGTTTTCTAAACAACCCGCGCCAAAAGGAAACCGCTTGACCATTCTTACAAATGCAGGTGGCCCTGGCGTTCTTGCGACCGATGCATTAATAACGAATGGTGGTCAGCTAGCTCTGCTTTCAGACGAAACTATGCAGGCATACAACGAATTGCTTCCTTCTGCCTGGAGTCATAATAATCCAGTTGATATTTTAGGCGATGCCAGCCCTGAACGTTATGCAAAAGCACTTGAAATTTCTGCAAATGATGATAATAGTGATGGCATACTGGTGATTTTGACCCCTCAAGATATGACCGATCCAACAAAAACGGCAGAGGAATTGGTAAAGCATGCACAGACGTTAGACAAGCCTGTCCTGGCCAGTTGGATGGGCGGTGCAAATATTGAGGAAGGAGATAAAATCCTTTCACGTGCAAATATCCCATCCTTTCCTTATCCTGATACCGCTGCCAGAATGTTCGATTTCATGGCTAACTATTCAGGTATACTCGACCGTTTGTACGAGACACCGACGCTCGCTGCCTATAATCTTGATAGACCTCCAGATGCCGCTCGAGCAAGAGAGATCATCAGAATGGCACGTGAAGAAAGTCGAACCATACTGACCGAACATGAATCGAAGCAGCTGCTTTCCGCATACCGAATTCCAACTGTTGAGACAATCATCGCTGTTACTGAGGATAATGCAGTCGCGGCCGCAGACCAAATTGGCTATCCAGTCGTATTGAAACTGCATTCTGAAACGATCACTCACAAGACGGATGTCGGTGGAGTCCAGCTCAATCTTCGGGACGAAGTATCTCTGAGAGCAGCCTATAAAAAGATTTCCGAAAATATTAAACTAAAAGTTGGGGAGAAAGATGCCGCTGGTAAAATGCATTTCTTAGGCGTGACTGTCCAACCGATGATCGATCTTGAGGGTTACGAAATCATCCTCGGCTGCAGCAATGACCCCCAATTTGGACCAGTCATTCTTTTTGGCCTTGGAGGACAGCTGGTTGAGGTATTCAAAGACAGCGCGTTGGGTCTGCCCCCATTGAATTCAACTTTAGCTCGCCGCATGATGGAACGGACACGTATTTACAAGGCTTTACAAGGTGTTCGCGGACGCGAAGCAGTCGACATGTCCATGCTGGAGAGGCTTGTCGTTAGATTCAGCACACTAATATGTGAACAACCCTGGATTAAGGAATTAGATATCAATCCGTTATTAGCCTCCCCGGAAAGACTTCTGGCTTTGGATGCAAGGATTGTCATTTATGATAAAGATACAAAAGAGGAGCAGCTCCCTCGTCTTGCAATCAGACCTTATCCTAACCAGTATGTGACTGAATGGACTGCAAAGGATGGATCAAGGCTGATTTTCCGACCTGTTAAAGCTGAAGATGAACCTTTGATGGTAGATTTTCATGAATCCCTTTCGGATAGAAGCGTATACTTGCGGTTTCTGAATCCCAGGCGACTTAGCGATCGGGCAAAACACGATCGCCTCTCAAGAATTTGTCATGGGGATTACAACAACGAGATAGCATTAATCGTTGAAAAACCAGACGCCAAAGAAAATGAGCTCAGGGTTATCGCGGCCACGTCGAATGACCAGGCTTCACGGCTCTAATGCTGCACGTTTCAGCATGCTGGTTAGCGATTTCTGTCAGGGGATGGGAATTGGGAAAGAGCTCATGCGACGACTGATTGATGTAGCAAAAACGCGAGAAATACGAACGAATTGAATGTGTTATGACCCAGGACAATCACGCGATGCGGAAAATTCTCGACATCTTTGGCTTTTCCATCTCGGAACAATCGGATGGTCTGGCTCGGGCAGATCTTCAGTTATAACCAATAAGTATTTGTAAGGTAATAGAAAAACAGCGGAACAAAGTCCGCTGTTTTTCTATTTTCATACACTTCGGAAATTATACAGCGGCAGAAAATGCTATCTGGTCTCTATTTTTTCGATTTCAGACGGTATAATATCCCCCTGTTGCCTAGAATATTATATAAGGATTCTGTCGATCACATGAAAACAGTTATTATCGGGCTTGATGCTTACGACCCGGTTCTCTTTGAAAAGCTTCAACAAGAAGGAAAGTTGCCTAATTTAGGTGCATTCCTAGAAAAAGGCCGGTACTCGAAATTTCAGGTATCCAATCCACCTCAAAGCGAAGTCTCCTGGACAAGCATTGCGACCGGTCTCAATCCCGGGGAACATGGAATGTTTGATTTTGTTCATCGCGATCCAGAGACATATAGTCTACAAGTTTCGCTTCTTCCAAAATCAAAAAGCTTTGGTGGAACGACCTTCATTCGTCCTTCCAATTCCCGGACGATTTTTGATATCGCGGCAGACCGTGGTTTCCCCTCTACCTCACTATGGTGGCCAGCGACATTCCCCGCCAGAGCCGGAATCGCCTGTCCGGACCCTCCCTGGTTTGGGTACTCCGGATATTCAAGGACGTCTGGGCGTTGGCGCATATTATTCTTCTAATTCAGATCTGCCTTCAAAACAGGGGAAAACCCCAATTTTTCCTTTGAAAATGAATGGAAAAATGAGTTATTCTGGCGAAATTGAAGGTCCGCAGATAAAGACAAAATATGGCGCCAAGAATTCGGTCGTCCCCTTGGAGATCATTTTAATAGATGATCAGACAGCAGACGTAAAAATTGGAGGTGTAATCCAAAGATTATTTCTTGGAGAGTGGAGCCCTATCCTGGAGCTAAGCTTCAATGCAAGTTGGTTAGCATCAGTTCACGCGATCACTCGGGTGATCATTACCAGCATTAAACCGTTCCTGAACTTATATTTTCTTCCCCTTCAAATCCACCCCGTTCACCCACTGTGGCGTTATGGCACACCTGCTTCGTTTGTTAAGGATGCATGGAAAACGTGCGGCCCTTTTCTGACGCTTGGTTGGCCGCAAGACACAACAGGGCTGGAGGACAGGTGTATTACTGATGATCAATTCCTGAAGTTATGCGATTCAATCTTCCAGGCACGCGCCAATTTATTATTTCATCACTTAGAAAATTTTCAGGAGGGTTTGCTCGCATCTGTTTTTGATTTGCTTGATCGGATCCAACACATGTTTTGGAAAACCCGACCTGATGTGGTTGAAACTTGGTATAAAAAATATGACCATCTTGTTGGAGATGTGCTAAATAGGTTATTGAAAAAACAAGAAAAAAATATTCAATTAATTGTTGTCTCTGACCACGGTTTTACTAATCTCAATTTCAAGGTACATCAAAATCACTGGTTATTGGATAAGGGTTATCTTTCTGGCAATAACATCGATGGTGCAGGGGACT
>CAWBGK010000008.1:0-43761 GCA_963788305.1 uncultured Chloroflexia bacterium | reverse complement strand
TGGTCTCTTCACCCTCGGCCTGTTTTCCCTTTGCAATCGATTGAAACAGGCTTTGGCTCGGGTCCCCGAAAAGCTGCTTTCCCACCACAGCCGCGGTCGCCACCGTCCCGCTTGTTTTCAGGAACTCTCTCCGATTGAGCTTTCCTTCCCTCAATTTTTTCATGGAAACCTCCAATTTATTAATTTTGATGAATGATTTAGCAGCCATCTTTGCTTCGATTGAATAGATCCCATCGGCCTCCTTCTGCGCTTCAGGATTGAATTCACCCGGGGCTTCTGCTGCCACCTCAATGGTCCAATCCCGTTGAGTTTCATTCAGCTGGCGTGCTGCGTATAGAAATCAAGCTGCATTTCCATCGACATGCGCTCATGGTGCCATCTTAACAGAGAACCCCGCGCCTCAAAAGCCTCATCAGCATCCAGTAAAGGTACCGCAAGGGTTACATTCTTTATCCGATGGGATAGTTTTTTGCGCGTTAGATAGGGCTCGAATGGATACCGTTCCGGGCTCAAACGGGTCCAGGAGCGGCCGCTCGGGCATTCAAAGCCAGCTCCTCAGCGGCTTCTTTCTGTAGTATGGCGGACCCGTCCCGAGCGCAGCGAAGGACCTGTCCCGAGCGCAGCGAAGGACCTGTCCCGAGCACAGCGAAGGACCTGCCCCTATCTCACACCCTGTCATTGCGATGAGCGTGCCCTCCCCTACCCTGTCATTGTGAGGAGCGTGCCCTCCCCTACCCTGTCATTGTGAGGAGCGTGCCCTCCTCTACTCTGTCATAGCGAGGAGGGTGTACTCCCCGACGAAGCAATCCAAGTACTCTTTGGAGCAATTCGCTTGCAAGTCAAAAAAAAACCCCATCCCACCCTGTCATTGCGTTGAGCGTGCCCTCCCCGACTTTGTCATTGCGAGGAGGGTGTACTCCCCGACGAACCTGTCCACGTACTCTGTGGAGCAATCTAAGTACTCTTTGGAGCAATTCGCTTGCAAGTCGAATAAAACCCCCATCCCACCCTGTCATTGCGTTGAGGGCGCCCTCCCCGACTTTGTCATTGCGAGGAGGGTGTACTCCCCGACGAACCTGTCCACGTACTCTGTGGAGCAATCTAAGTACTCTTTGGAGCAATTCGCTTGCAAGTCGAATAAAACCCCCATCCCACCCTGTCATTGCGAGGAGGGTGCACTCCCCGACTTTGTCATTGCGAGGAGGGTGTACTCCCCGACGAACCTGTCCACGTACTCTGTGGAGCAATCCAAGTACTCTTTGGAGCAATCCGCCTGCAAGTCGAAAAAAACCCCCATCCCATCCTGTCATTGCGAGGAGGGTGCACTCCCCGACGAACCTGTCCACGTACTCTGTGGAGCAATCTACGAACTCTGTGGAGCAATCTCCTCGCCAGTCAAATAATACCCCTCTCACATCCTGCCCTCCGCGCCCTCAGACGGCGCGAATGCCGCTCATTTCATGCAGCACCGCCTGCACTTCAGCACGGCTGAGCACCGTGGGTACGTGCTGAGATGGCTTGGCGCGCACCGAGTCGCCTGGAACAGGCTCCTGGCGTAGAACATTACGCTCCAGATAAAGCAGCGCGCTGAGCGCCTGGCTCTGTGTAGAAGCCGATTTAAAGGTCAGGTGGGCCAGAAAAGCCTGATCTTCGCGAGCACCCATCTCTTTGGGATGACGTTTGCTCTGCAAGGCAAAGCTAGTTTAAAAACTAAAAAACTTGGGCTTTAGGTTTTTACCATATATCAGTTACAATAAAATCCCATGAAGAAAGGAAATCAGGTGCAGCAGATGTCATTTCAAGCCTATTTGGATAAAGTTGAAGAAATAACCGGAAAAGCGCCTGAAGAGTTCGTCGCTGAAGCAAAGAAAAAGAACTTGACATCACACAAAGAGATTGTTGAATGGCTTAAGACGGATTTTGGCTTAGGTACGGGACATGCTAGAGCTATTACCCATGTGATCTTGCATGGTTCAGAATTTACAGTGAAACAAACTACTGGAGCTCATCGTGATATGTCTGGCTCTCTCAACCTGGGTGGAAAAGAAGTCACTGAAAAGAAAGCCACGAAATAGAAACCTGCTTCAAGCATAAATCTTGTTAATTTGTCTATTCACAGATGAACAAATATCTCTTCAGGGCGAGCTTGTTTGGTACCGAGTTCACTCCCGCCAGCAGCTAACGCCTGCCGTTAGTCACCAGGACGAAGCATAGATTTATCCGTAAATGCAATCTACAAGGAGTGAATATGTTAACGCCCCAAATTAAATCTGGTTTTGCCGATATCGACAATGCAAAGCTTTATTACGAAACTGCTGGCAAGGGAATACCAGTGGTGATGATCCATGCTGGAGTAGCTGATAGCCGTCAGTGGAATAACGAGTTCACAGATTTTGCCCGGAGTTATCAAGTCATTCGATACGACATGCGCGGCTATGGGAAAAGCGAGCCTGTGGAGTGCGAGTTTAGTCACCTGAGCGATTTGGTTTCATTACTCGATGCCTTGGAAATCCATGGGCCTCTTGTCATGATGGGGTGTTCAATGGGAGGCGGTTTGGCAATGGATTTTGCATTGACACATCCATCGCGAGCGAAGGCATTAATTATGGTCGATGCGGGTCCGAGTGGGTTGAAGTTAGATGTAGCCACACCTTCTAAATTTGCTGATGCTGAGAAGGCTTTCGAAGCGGATGATTTGGATTTGGTGGCTGAAATCGAAACTCAAATTTGGTTCGATGGCATGGATCGAACGCCAGAACAAGTAAATCAAGCAATGCGAAAATTGTTATTTGAAATGAATCGTAATGCACTATCCCATGAAGTCAAGCAGCTTGGAAAACGTCTGCCCAACACACAGACTCCAGCATTTGATCGCCTGGGAGATCTGGACATACCTGTTCTGGTCATCGTTGGCGCTCATGATACACCTTACATGCTTGCGGCTGCCGATTACATGATAGAGAAAATACAGTCTGCAAGAAAAGTAATCATCGAAGATGCTGCTCACCTGCCTAATATGGATCAGCCTCGCGAGTTCAAGGAAATTGTCAAAGAATTCTTAGAAAGTCTTCCGAGTTAATCGTTAAAATGCGGTTTTATCCACTCAACTCGAAACTTATGATGAAGACCAGTTGGTGCCCGACAAAGCGCGCACCTGACGTGTGGGATTTGCGCGGTTTTCAAGCATTTCTCTGGCTTCGAGTTTTCCTGCTCCCAAACAGAATCCACACCCGCCCACACGCGGGTAACGCAAACCGATAGGCTTCTCCAACATGGAGTACGGGTAGGTGATTGAAAAAAGCTCAATCTAACGGATCAAAAATTCCTTTCCCATAAATCCCCTCCCCAAATCAGAACAATTGTGCTATAATACCCTTCGTCCGATCCCTTCAAAAAAGCGATTTGAATCGAATTGAATTTTTTTCATTCAAATGGAATGATTCAATTCTTCGTTCTTTCCTCCACAAATCTCGACTCTGCTCCACCGCGCTTCGTGTAGCTTAATCTCCTCCCTCCGCCTTCTCCCCTCTCCCCCTGGGAGAGGGGTCGGGGGTGAGGGCAGTCCTCAACCCTCCTCCAGAAAAGTCACCATCCCCTTGACCATGCAGTCGATCTCCGCCCTTCCCATGATCTCAAACAGCCCGTGCAGCCGCTCCGGCCAATCCCGCTCAAACGGCAGCCCGCCTCGCTCCAGCGCATCATAGATCCGGCCGATCAGCTCGCCCAGCCCGTCCGAAGCCTGGTGCAGCGGGATCCCCAGCACCGGCGGCAGGTCCCCGACCGCGACCGCTTCGACCACGTCGATGTTCGCCAGCTCCCGCTTTTCGCTCCCGACCGCGAAGCTGATCACCCCGATCTTGAAGAAGGCAGCTTCAGACTCCTCCTGGATCTCTTCAAGCTCGCCGCGGACCTGCGGATACGCCTCTGCGATCTCCTCGCAGATCTCGCCGAGCCTTACCCGCGCCCCTGAAAAATAAGCCAGGATCTCGGCTCGCACGTGCTCCGGGATCCTGTCCTTCCAGGCCTCGAACAGCTGCTCCGCTTCCGACGGCTGCTCCGATTCGATCGGCTCTCCAACCGGGACCTGCGGCCGCATCCTCGCCTCCACCGCCTCCACGAACCCCGCTTCACCCTCATCCGCGAGCCTCTGTTGGTGCGTGCAGACGTACTCGCTGGGCGAATCTTCCCACTGGTAGCAGAAAACACCCTCCTTGCTCCGCTCCTGGGTGAAGCACCCGATCTGCTGGATCGCAAAGCTCACCCCGCTGCGCCGGTAAACGAACGCCGCCGCCGCCCGCAGCGATGCGTCCCCCGGCTCGGTCTGCGGGAATTCGACCAGGAAGATCGTCAGCCCCTCACCCGGATCGATCTTTTTCCCGCGGATCCCAGGCGTGAATTCCTCCGCCTCGAGCAGCGCCGCGATCCGCTCCCACAGCAGGTTCGCATAGCTGTCTGGATCGGCGTTCCACAGGTTCGGGAAGAACTCGGTCGTCTGCACGAAGCACAGTTGGGGCAGCAGCTGGTGGGCGTAGGTGTCGGTGATCTGGGGATCGGCGTTCATGGGGCTTTCCTTGTCATCGGAATGGGCTCAGGTCTGCAGCAGGGCAGTCGTCCATTCGCCTGGATTTGGGATTTCAGACATTATAGCAGTCAATTAAACGGATAGTATTCTCTTCACGTGAAGTCCAAATGGGCAACATATCATTTTGGATGATGTTACGGAAGTTATTCTCGGGTCTTTAGTAAGCTGACTTAACATTAAGAGCGACCGGTTATTCCAGCTCTACAATGTTTGGAAAAAGTCAAGATCTTCAGCCAGATTGACGCTGCAGTAAATTTCTCACACCAGGGCTTCTGTTCAGCATAACAGCGGATAAAACATATATACGATAAAGAAGGAGATTTGCTTCTAGATTATCTTGATTCAAAATAGTCTCTAATTGCGGCAAGATTTTCTTGTTCTGCAAATATTTTCCTTCTGAGATATTCATCCGCGCTTATCTGTTCAGCAATAATTCTTGGGAACGGTGCGCCAAAATCCCTTAGTAAAGCGATGAACCCTAATGGCGTTTCCGGATCAAAATGGATGTTCTCACCCTCAAACTTTCGATAGATATCAGGGGTGATATTTTCAACGAGTTCGCCGACTGAAGCTTTGTGGAAATCCTTGCCTAACCGCACTTTGAAGATATTAGGCATATAGAACGTATAGCTTATATGAGAAACTCGACCTTCAGGTCCATTGGAAGCAGTATATGTTATCCTTGGTTGACTGAAATATTCCTCCAGGCAATCCCTGATATTTTTATGACCAACAGTATGTGGATTGAGCTGGGAAATTATTACACCCCTGTATTCTGGATTTGCGTATAAATCATATAAACTCTTTTCGTTGGCTTGTCTGATTGCCAGGGCAATCGGCGATGTTTTCCGGATTAATCGCAATCTGGTAATGATGTCTCCCTGAAATTGATCGAGTATGCTCAACGCCCGAAGCGTGCATTTTCCACCATCAAGTGTATCGAATATTTCAACTTGTAAATCTATCGGATAATCCCTGATCTCGAATAACTTTTCTTGTCCAAGTTTAATAAGTTCCAATAATACGTCCTGGGCATTGCACGCAGCTTTTCCAAAATCTGAATTGAGCAGCGATCTATCAACTCCAACAAAGTTTGGGGTGAGTCCAGACGCATCCACCTGGCTGATCATTGCAGTTAACATGGGTGGAATATCGAATCGATGGGATCTCTCGATAATTGGCTTGACCTCTTCGATGGATAAACCAGGTGGGATGGCTAAAATGGAGTCGACAATTCGTAAATTGCCAGTAGCATGAATAAATTCTACTGTCCTATGTTTTGGCACTTTCTCCAAAATTAACATACGTCCTCCCTTCTACAAAGACGATCTTCCCGACAATCTGGGTTGGTTTCTTAAGCATTGTCGAATCGGACGTCCTATCTATTATTGTGCACATTTTTCATACAATGTCAAGATTCGTTCTGTTTTATTATCTGGATAAAAACAGTTGACGACCAGGAAAAACAATCGCTTCTCCGGCTCGCTGCTCGACCGCATCGACATCCACGCTGAAGTGCCGCCCGTAGAAAAATACAATCCAAGCGACCGGCGACCGGGTCAGCTTCCGACCGCCACTTTCAAGATTGCCGAAATATTGAGGTGCACGCCCAGTGGTGGATCGCGCCAGTCTTGATTTAGACTTCTGATCCAAAAACCAACTATAATCTCAATATCCAAAGAATCCCAACTTGCAGGCGAGCAAAAGAGGTGCCCAAATGTCCTCAACCCGATCGTGGTCGCTGCGGATCTTAAGCATGGCCTTGTTATTGACTTCATTCACCCGCCTGGAAATACGTCCCAACCCGGCCCCATCCACCTCGATTTTCATCGTCAATACCGAAAATGACATGATTCTTCCCGACGGGTACCTTTCGCTGCGTGAAGCGATCCTCGTCTCCGAAGGGCTCATGAGCTGCGGCTGGGTCGAGCCAGAAAAAAGCCTGCTGACAGGCTGCACCTGGGATCCTTCCACCAACTGCATCTCCGGCGGCTGCGGCGTGGGCTACTTCGACATAATCCTCTTTGACAGCACGGTAGATGAGATCAGGCTTTATGAGAAGCTGCCGGTGCTCTACGATGAAGGCACATGGATCAATGGGACGAAATCCGAGGGCGGCAAGGTCGTCCTCAGCACCTGGCCGGTGAGCTTTGTCGCCGACGAGCTGGTCGAGATCCAGGGTGACGACGTGACCCTCTCCAATCTGGTGTTCGTCAACGGGGTGATCTCCGATATCCTGGTGTGGTGGACTGCCGAGCGGGCGCGCATCGCCTACAACCACCTCGGCGTGCTCCCCGGCTCGGCGAGCTGCGACCAGCCCAGCGTCGAGCGCAGCGCTTCGACCGGGATCTGGGTCCACGGTCCGACCCAGCCGCTCAGCGACCGGGCGTTCATCTACGGCAACGTGATCGGCTGTCATTCGGGCGATGGGATCACCAGCTCTGGCGACCACCTGTTCGTCGGCTACCAGCCGGACAAAGCGACCCCGGACGGCAACTGGATCGGGGTCAGCCCCTCCGGCGCCAGCTTGCCCAACGGCGGGCACGGCATCCGGATCAGTCGGGGCAGGGACAGATAACATCCAGGCCAACGTGGTGGGCAATAATTGGATCGTAAATAACGGCCAGGCCGGCGTGGCGGTGGAGGCGATATCCGGAGCAACGGCTGGTCGGCACATTCATCCGCCACAACACGATCTTCGCGCAACGGCGGCCTGCCGATCGACCTGGGGATCAACGGACATACCCCCAATGATCCCGGCGACCTGGACGTCGGCCCGAATAATTATCTCAATTATCCTGAGGTCACCTCCCTCAGCGGCAGCCTGGTCTGGGGCACTGCCGAGCCGTACTGCACGGTGGACATCTACCAGGCCGTCGGCGACCCTTCCCGGCCGGCTGGCGGTGGGATTTATAAAGGCAGCGTGGACGTGGACTCCTCCGGGAGCTGGAGCATCGACCTGGCCTCGCTCCCGGGCATGACCGGCGCGGCTCGCTCCGACGTCTCGTTCGTGACCTACTGCCCGTACAGCGGCTCCTCCGAGATGAGCCCGCGCCCGATCCTGTTCCTGCCCTTGGTCATCTAGCACCTGTAACCTAATCCATGGAATGATCCTTTCGCCGCTAAGGTTTTAACCATCAGATCCCCTTCATTATTTATGATCCCTCCAGCCTGCGGATCAGGGTCGATCAAGATTCAGCTGACGGCAGCCCGCATGAGCTCTTCGTAATGATTGACGAAGATCGTATGCCCTGCCTCCGGGACGATCTTGAGCACCGAGCCCGGGATCTGGTTCGCCAGGATCCGCGCCTGCTCGACCGAGACGATCTGGTCCGTCTCGCCGTGCCAGATCTGGACCGGCATCTGGATTTCGCTCAGCCGGAACCCCCACGGCAGCGCCTCCATTTTCCATTCGTAGGCTGCGCCACGCGTGCCCTGCTCGAAGGCCCCGTTCACCATCCTGCCGAGCGTCTCGAGCACGTCGGGGTCCTTCATCGTGACCCTGTCCGCCTCGGAGATGTCGGTGAAGAGCGACATCACGCTGGCCGGGTCCTTCTTCGTATCTCGGGCGATCTTCCCCAGCATGATCTTGAACACCCACGGCAGCTTGACCGCCATTCCGTAAACCTGGCGGTCGGACTTGCTCAGCGCCTCTTTGACGCCGGGCAGGTCGAACGGTGCGCTGCCTGCGACGACGATCGCCTGCCTCAGCCGTGCCGGGATCTTCCAGGCGCAGGAGACGACGAATTTCCCGCCGCTCGAGTAGCCGACCACCGGGAAGCGCTCAAGCCCAAGCTGGTCGGCAAAATCTGCGAGCAGGTCGGGGTAGCTCGCGATGGTGTAGGGTTGGAATTCCGAGAGGCCAACCCCAGGCCGATCGGGCAGGATCATGCGGATATGGAGCTGCTCGGCAGTTTTGATGTGGTTCGGATTGGTCCCCTCGTAGCGTGAGCTTGGCAGCCCGTGCAGGTGGATCACAGGCGCGCCCTGCGGATCGCCGACTTCGGCGTATCCCATCACTTGACCGTTCTTGAGAGTCACGCGGTTGTTCAGGCTGACGGGCATGGGATTCTTCCTTCTATTCGATTGGTCGGGGAGACGGATATTACAGATGTTTAAATTATGCGATTAAATCGGCTGCAAACGCAAGTAAAAATGGTCACAAATCCTCTTCGAACCTGAACTCCCCCGGCGTGGTCCGATCCACCCTCAGCTCCCTCATATAGCTGCCGTCCTCCCGGCTTTCAAACACATTATAGGATATGGCTACTTCAACCTCAAGCGGCAGCATCGCGAGATGGCGCGGGTGGAGCTCCAGGTAATTCCCCTCCGGGTGCAGGTCGAAAACCGCCCGGCGGATCTTGATCAGGGCCTGCTTGACGGGGGCGATATCCTCGCCGAAGACCTTCGCGGTCTTGATGAAGAAATCCCTGGAGGAGAAATGGCCTGTGCGGGTCTGTGGAGCCTTCGAGTTCTGCATATAGATTTGCCCGCTGTGCTTGTTTTCCAGCGAGCAGTAGTGCAGCCCCAGCCGCAGGTCCCTGTCGACCGCGTATTGGATCAGGTCCAGGCAGACCTCCTCGCTCCCGGCGATCGGCAGCCCGCCGGCGTACCAGTAGTCGTAGAGCACCCGGAAGGGCGGCGTTTTGAGCTTGAAGCCGCGCTTCCGGAATTCGTCCGCGTTATTCATCGGGAAGCACAGCTCCAGCAGGTTGATGCCGTCGGCGCCGATCTGGTCCAGCTCGTCCAGCACCCCGGTCATCGCCGCGTAGCTCCCCGGCAGCACCGGCATTTCCACCAGCACGTGCGGGATATGATCGCGCGCCTGCCTCAGCCGCTCGAAAGTGTGCTGGTGGCCTTTCTCCAGGTCGTGCATCCGGATGCTCAGGCGGACCTCATCCAGCCCGGCCTCAGCCAGGGCGCCGAGGTTTTGAGCGTTCAGCTGGTCTCCGCTGGTGTAGAGCCGCAAGAAAGCCTCGGGGTAAAGCCGGCGGGCGGTCCGGAAGAATTCCAGGGTCTTGTCCGGGTGGAGCAGCGGCTCGCCCCCCGTCAGGGCGATGTGCTCCAGCCTGCGTCCCTGGGCTGCGGCCTGCTCCAGCTCGGCTTTCAGGTTGCGCTCGTGTTCGAGGAAATGGGCGTACCCTTCCTGGTTCGGGTTGAAGCAGAAGTAGCAGTCCCGGTGGCAGCGCAGCGAAATGAAGAACGTCTCGCTGTTTTCGGCTGTCCGGCAGGCCAGGCACGAAGGGGAGATGTGCTTCCAGACCAGGCTCTTGTGGTCGTTGCGCAGCTGGACTCCCTTGACCTGCAGTCGCCTCAGCCTGTCTGCCTGGTCCGTCAGCTCGGGTTTGGCTTCGAAATCCAGACCGATCCTGCTGACCTGGGCCAGGAAGTCCTGGGTTATCTCGACGTAGCGCTCCGCGTACTTGCGGAAGGCCGGGTTCTGGATCTGGTCCAGGTTATTTTGAGCGATGGGATGGATCATTTTTCCTGTCGGAGATCTTTAAATCGATGATCGCCTGGATCCCGGGAGGCGGGACGTTGCCGAGCGGGTTCTTCTTTCGGAACTCGCACAGCGGGCAGAGCTCAACCCCATCCCGCTTTGCGATCTGCGTCCTGCAGCGCTTGCAGCGGGTCAGGGCGCCGGAGGCGAGCAGGTCGGGCTGCGTCCTGCCGAAGACCTCCTGGAAGCTCGGCGAATGTTCGATGCTCACCGCTCCGGGGGCGCAAACCGCCGCGCAGGCTTCGCAGCCGATGCAGAAGCGCGGCTGGAACGCCAGCACGAAAGACTGGTCGTCCTGCTTCTGGAAGATCAGCGCCGCGGTCGGGCAGGTTCGGGCGCAGACTCCGCAGGCGGTGCAGGCTTCGCTGACCCTCACCCGGGCATAGCCCAGCTCTTCTGCCGGCCACGGGCGTTCGCCCTCAGCCGGCGGGTTCAGCCGCTGGATCGAATAGGCGATCCGGATCCGCTCCCGGGAAGGGCGGTTTGCGCTGGCTGGCAGCTGGGTCTTGAGATTCGCGATAAAAGGGTTCAGGACCGGCTCTGTTTTCAAACGCAGCAGGTCCCGGCGTGAGATCATCCGGCTGTGGATGTTCGCCGCCGATTTTTTGATCGTTTTTCGGTTTTCCGCCGCATCGATCCAGGCGATCCCGGCTTCCAACCCCGCGCCTTCCAGGTGATCTGCCGCGATTTGAAGCTGGCGTCGGATCTGCACGGTCAGCGGCTTCAAGCCGCACTCGCCGCAGGCATCCCCGCGCAGTCCGATCCGCTCGACCCCCAGCGCCCGCAGCGCCAGCAAGCTGCTCGCGCTCAGGCCCGCCAGGCATCCGCTCACCTGCACCGGGACGGCGTCTTCCGAGAAGACCAAGTTGGGGGAAGGATTTCTCCCGCAGACCAGCTCGATGGATTTGCTCCGCAGTCGGTCGGCGGTTGTGAAAAGGTCCAGGCTCTCGTCTTCCGCCGAAAAAGCGCCGGTGGGGCAGACCGGCAGGCACGCCAGGCAGTTGATGCAGCGCTCCGGATCCAGTGTCGGCACCGGTCCGCCTGTAAGCGCCGCAGCCGGGCAGGCATCGAAGCAGGCCTGGCAGTGCAACCGTTTGTGGCTCGCATGGACGCAGCGCCCGGCCTCCAGCTGGATGATCGAATGTTCGAGGCTCAGCAGCCTGCCGGCAGCCGAAATCAGGTTCACGGCCGCAGCCCCTGCGCTTCCTGCTCTAAATATGAAACGGTCTCGTCCAGCGCCCCGCGTACCATCAGCGCAGCCCCGCGGTAGAAGCCGGTTGCAGCGTGTTCGATCACGTCCTTGCACCATTTTGGCGCCCATTTGAGCAGGTGTTCCTGCAGAAAATCACGCTGCGCCTGGATGAGCTCAAGATAACGGGCATGGTCTCCATCGCCCAGCGCTGCAACCGCCAGCGAAGCGAGATGCGCGACGAAGATCAATTCCAACCCCAGGTGGTCTTCCGGCTCGCGGCCGATATTCTCGATTTCCAGACCATAGCGGCGGTACCACTGCCGAACCTGGATGGTAGGTGCCTGAAACAGCAGCCTTTCGCGGGTCAGATAGACGGATTCCCACGGCGGAGCGAGGATTTCCCGCATCCCGACGAGAAGGTTCTGGTAATCTTCCTCCAGCTCGCGGACGGCATCAGCCAGCGGTCGCTCGAGTGCCGCCTGGTTCCAGGTCTGCATCAATTTCAAGCCTTCAATGACCTGCGGTTGGGTCTCGCCGAAAGGCGTCTCGCTGAAAACATCTTCCGCCAGCAGCTCCTGGATCCAATCTCGAGCCGGGTATGTATAAATCAGCTTTCCCAACAGCCCGAATAGCAGCATCTCACCCGTGATCTGCTCGATCTGTCGTTCCATATTGCGGCTTTGAGTCATTCGTTCTCCTGATGGTTGGTAAAATCGTGCTGGCTCGCCCTGCGGCGGATGATCAAGTATAGCCCGAGTAAGGGCAGGATGACAATAGAGAGAAATACCAGGATGTAGGTAATAAAAGTAACCGTTTGAGCGGTGCCGATCCCCAGTCGTATCAGCCCGTTCGCGATTTGTGCTCTCAATCCGGGCTCGAACACGATCGCTGGATATTTCGGATTATCCGGGCGCAGCGCTGCGGTGAGCGGTTCATTCATCCGCATGGGCTGCCCATTTTCAAGGAGTGGCAGCATCTGTCCCTGGGAGAGTTCAACGATCTGGCTGTCGCGCAGTCTTGCGAGGGCCTCGCCTTCGTACAGATACAGCCAGCTTTCTCCATCCGGGTCGACAAGGACGGCGAATCTCCCGGACGGGATTTCAATCCGCCCGGCAGCAGTCTCGGATGACCAGCGGCTCAGTTCCCCCTCCTTTACCCCAGATCCAACCCCTTGTGAGGTCGATCCTGCTCTCAGCTGCCTCGGCGATCGTCTCCGCCGGTATGGTAACCCGACCCTGGCCCCAGGCCGCCTGGTGGAGGTCTGGACGCCGCAGGAGCGAGACCTTCGCGGTTTCTTCCGCCATATTCGGGTCAATTCTGACCGCCTGGGCGTAGTGTCCGGGAGCCGAGACCGTCCGAACCACCGGTCTTTCAGGCTCCTCAGCCAGGGTTGCCTCTCCGCTGAGCGGGTTGCTCAGCGATGCCAGGCCAATATTTTCGTCGACAATCCAGAAGAACGGCAGGAAACTGCCTTCTTCGTCTGTCGCTGCCAGCTTGTAGCGCGCCAGCATGGGCAGGTTCAGGTCGACGCTGGCGTCTGGTGATTCGATCAAGTTCACCATTGCCTCAGCGGTACCTGCCCCCTCGCCGCTTGCGGCGAGCAGATATTCGGTCACGTCAAGATCGGAAAACTCAAACCGCCCGCTTTGATCCGTTGTCGCCTGGTGTGCCGGACCTCCTGGAATTGCAGCAGCCCATACCACGGCTCCGGGGAGCGGCTTGCCGTCTGCACCTCGCAGCATACCGGCGATCGAACCCTTGCGCCGGCGCGCCGACAGCTCGACGTTCGGGACAGATCCAGCGCCCGCAGGAATGGTCAGCTCGACCGCCTCAGCGCCTTCGTACAGCACGCCGTCGACCACCGCCTGGTCGACCTCGAGCTGGTAATGCGTTTCTGCCTGGGACAGTGCTTCCAGGGAGAATGCAACCGTGCCGTCTGTCTCGGTGCTTCCGCTGGCAAAGCGCTCGCGCCAGTTGTAGAGCAGAGTCTCGGCCTTGACGGGCGCGCCCTCGATCGGCTGCCCGGTGTCGAGGTCGCGCACCTGAACGTTCACAGCAGCTCGACCGCTCACGTCAACCGCAAACCAGCGCTCGTCAGTCGCCTGCTCGCCTTTGGGTGTCGTCGCGGTGACGACTGCTCGAACGAGACCGTTCGGCAGCGGGACGGATTCGATAAAATTGATATGGCAGACCGTGCATTCTTTGTCCCCCGGCTGGAGCGGGAAAGGCGCCGACATCCCTGGATTCAAGACTGCCTTAACGCGGTAAGAACCGTCTGGATTCGGCTGGACGGTTTGCGATACGGTGATCTGATCGCCTGACCACAGGTCCAGCCGCACCGTGACCGAGCTTGCGTCGCCGCGGAAGTGGACGGTGCCGCCGAATGTGGCGAGCTCGAACGCTTCTCCCATCGTATACAGCGTTTCGCCGTTCGCCGGAAAGGCCAGCGAGATTGACAGCTCCTCGCTCCCGACCTGCACTCCGGCAGGCAGATCTGCACGCGAAGAGTAGCTTGAGAGCTCTGCTTTTTTCGATTGGCTGAAGAATGGGCACCAGTTGACGCCGATCCCGGATGGATGGCAGGCGTCGCAGCGCAGTTCGGTGACCCGTGGCGGTTCGATCAGCCCCCTGGAATGGTGGCAAAGCCGGCAGTCGCTTGGTGTTGCCGGCCCGGTTTCGTCGGGATGCTGCAGAACCAGTGGCGATGAAAGGTCCCAAAGCCGCAGTGTGTTATCTTCCGAGCCGGAGGCCAGCGTCTTCCCATCCGGGGAAAACGCGACGCTGAAGACAAACCCTTCATGCCCCTGGAAGGTCAGCAGCGCGCTCCCGTCAGAAGCTTTCCAGAGCCGGACGGTGGTGTCTACCGAGCCGGAGGCGATCCTCTCTCCGTCCGGGGAAAAAGCCACCCCGAGCACGCTGGAAGTATGCCCTTCAAGAACAAATGGGCTTGAGTCCCCTTCGATATCCCACACCCGAATTGTTTTGTCAAACCCCCCCGATGCCAGCTGGCTGCCGTCCGGCGAGAAAGCCAGGCTGCGGACCCAATCGGTGTGCCCGTTTAAGCTGCGCAGCAGGCTCAAATCGTCCAGATTAAACAGCCCGATGCTTCCGTCGCGCATCCCGACTGCCAAAAGCTCGCCGCCCGGCGAGATCGCGATCGTCCGCGGTTCGAGCAGACCTTCGGTAAGGGTCTGGAGGGGTCTGCCGGTCGAAGTGCGCCAGGTGCGCACGCTGCCGTCGTCCGATACGGAAACCAGCTCCGAGCCGTCCGGTGTGAAGGCTGTCGCCCGAACCCGGCCTTCGTGCCCGGCGAACGTCAGGTCTGGCTGCCCTCCGGGGGCGTTGTAAAGGCGGATGGTCCCGTCGAAAAGCCCGACCGCCAGCTTACGGCCGTCCGGGGAAAAAGCCAGGCTGCGCGCCCACGATGCTGTCTCGATAAACCGCGCTTGCTCGTTCGTTTGGGCGTCGAACAGCAGGACCCCTGAGGTTGTTCCGACCGCGACCAGTCTGCCGTCCGGTGAGAAGGCGATCGAATGGCCGCGCTCGCTCCCGTTGGTCGAAAGCGGGATGACAGAAACACCTGGTTGCTGCATGGCAGGCGCTGCAAAACCGTTCGCCGCCAGGATCGATAAAAAAAATAAAAGAATGATGGAAATTTTGACCGGATTCGGGAAGATGACCGCTTTCATTTGCATCGAAATTGTACCAGATTCCAATCTGGGGCAGGCTGCTGCCTGCCCCAGATGCGATTTGTTCGAGCCAGATAAGATTAAACCCCTACGCCAACGTGCGTCGCGTAGAACAGGTACCGTCCGAGAACTTCCGATACCAGCACCAGCAGGAAAGCGCTGTATGCCAGCACGGCCAGGATTTTCTCCTTGTTGGAGCTGGCAGCGTTCTGGTAAAGGAAGAGCGCCAGGACGCCAGCACCCAGGAAGGCAAGGACAAGGCGCAGCACCAAAACCGCGCCGAACTCACCGCCCATCATACTGGCTGTCTCGGCCGCAGCCGGATTTCCACCTGCCAGGTAAGCCAGGTACAGCGGTGTTATCACGAGCTCAATTCCAAGCAGCACGACCGCCGCCAGCGAAATCCAGCGCAGTGCAGTCCGCAGGATTTCAAGCTGGACCTCGCAGTCTTCGGGGGCTTTCTTATTTATGTAAGCATAGTTAGCCACGTACGCCGCCCCGATTGCCAGCGTCCCTAGCAGGAAGGCAGCCACGAAGAAGGTGAGCGGTGTAAACGAGGTGTTCCAGGCAGGCTGGACGGGGACCATGTAGATCCGGCTCATTGAGTAAATCGCGAACAGACCGACGATCGCCGCGATCCAGGCGATGATGTTGCGGACCATAGGCGAGCCGATCTTCCGCCACTGCATGATCGCGAACACGCCGCCGATTACGAAGAAAGTCACCGTCAGCAGGATCTCACGGCTCAACCATGAAGAATCGAAGTTCGTGACTGCCCGATATGCGCTCATCGGGTTGCCCAGATGCAGCAGCGAGGCGATCAAGCCCAACGCCATCGCCGGTCCGATTGCCAGCAAGGCCCGGTCGCTCAGCCGGTCCGCTTCATTTGCCCCGTATTTCCGGGCTGCAAAAAAGTGGACGATGCCGAGCACGACAAACGAGCCGACCGAAAGCTGAGTCAGGGTTGTAAAGATGATAAGTGCCCATTCTCGGAGTTCCATCTCACACCTCCTCCAGGTTCAGCATCTTGCCGGTCGCATTGGCTGAGCTCTGCGTGTTCCGGCTGGGTGTTACGACGAGGGATGGCCGCGTATAGCCGCCGTCTGGCAGTGGAGCCGGGTCGTTGAACCACCCGTATTTGGCGCGCAGCTCTGAAAGATCTCCAAAGTCAAGCGCTCGCAGCGGGCAGCCGTCGACGCAGGCCGGTTTCTTGCCCTGGTCGACCAGGTCCATGCACATGTTGCATTTCGTCATGACGCCGGCTTCCTCGTCGAACTGGGGCGCCCCGTAAGGGCAGGCCCAGCCGCAGTAGCCGCAGCCGATACACTTGCTTGTCTCGATATATACGATCCCGTCTTCGCGCTTGGTCATCGCGCTGGTCGGGCAGACATCCACGCAAGGGGCGGCCTCGCAGTGCATGCAGGCGGATGAAACGAAGTAGGCGAAAACGTTGCTCGGAAGCGCAAATTCGCCGTCCTGTACCCAGCTGCCGCCGCCGTACTCAAAGACTCTCCGCCACTTGATCCCGATCGGGAGCTCGTTCTTGTCCTTGCAGGCGATTTGACAGGCTTTGCAGCCTGAGCAGTCATTTACATTGAAATAAAAACCGTATTGTTTAGCCATGGTTTAATCTCCCTCACGCCTTTTCAACCTGCGCCAGGTTCGTGTGTTGCGGATTCCCCTTGGCGAGTGGTGTCGGGTGATATTTGGTCAGCACGTTGATGCAGCCGCGCTGGTCGACCCCATCAGCGTCGGGCGTGAACCATGCGCCTTGAGGCAGGTTGATCACTCCGGGTCGGATGCGGTGTGTCACGCGCGCCGGGACGACTACTGTGCCCCGGTCGTTGAAGACCTTTACCTTGTCGCCGCTGGAGATGCCGCGCTCCTGAGCGTCCAGGGTGTTCATCCACAGCGACTGCGGGTGTGCTTCCTGCAGCCAGTCGACGTTGTCAAAAGTGGAGTGCGACCGCGGGACATAATGGCCGCCAAGCAGCAGCAGCGGATATTTCTCGCGCAGCGGGTCGCTGACGCCTTCCCACTCTGGGATGTATTTCGGGATGGCCGGGATTTCTTCCGGATCGTTCAGCTTCTGAAGGAAGGGTGAGAATATTTCTATTTTCCCGGTCTCGGTCTTAAGTGGATTCGCGACTGGATCCTCCACGAATGCTTTGAAGGCTACGTAATTGCCTTCTCCGATGAGCTTGAAGACACCTTTCTTTTTAAATTCGTCGTATTCGGGAAAATCCGGATGATTTTCGCGTGCCGAGGCCACCATGTCGCGCAGCCAGGCTTCGCGGCTGGTATGTCCTTCCTGGAAGGCTTCCAGCACACCCAGGCGCTCGGCAAGCTGTTCGGCGACCCAGAGCGTGTCCTTGCATTCGTACATCGGCTCCACCAGCTTATGGCTGAAGAGTGCAAAGCTCTGGTGGCCTTCGCCGCGCCCGGTCATGATGTCTTCGATTTCGAATTGGGTCGCGTCCGGGAGCAGGATATCCGCAAACTTCGCGCTGGGGGTCATCATGTTGTCGCTTACCAGCAGGAACTCAAGCTTGGTCTCATCCTCCAGCAGTTTCGCGGTGCCGTTGGTGTCGGAATGCTGGTTGACCAGGCAGTTGCCTGCCCAGTTGAACATAAATTTCATGTTTTGAGTGAGTTTTTCAGCGCCCTTGATCCGGTCCTGCGGCCCATTGGTCATTTCTGAGCCGCGTTCGATGAAATCAGGCCACATGTAGCATGAAATCGAGGCTTTAATCGGGTTTTCACCAGCCGGGAAGGAATTCATTTTCAACGCCGTTCCCGTGCTTGGGCGCAAGCCGGCGGATCCGCCGCTCACGCCGAAGTTGCCGGTCATCGCGCACAGGATCGGGAGCGCCCGGACGACCTGCTCGCCGTATGCCCGGCGCTGCCAGCCCCAACCCTGGAACATCGCGCAGGGTTTGACGCTCGCAATCTCACGCGCCAGCTTGACGATCCGATCGACGGGGATTCCGGTGATCTTGGAAGCCCACTCCGGAGTCTTTGCGACGCCGTCGGCCTGGCCCATGATATAGGCCATCCAGGAGCTGTTGGGCGGGGCGTCCTCTGGCAGCGTATCCTCGTCGAAACCGACTGCATACTTCGCCATGAACTCCTTGTCGTAGGTCCCGTCCTGGACCATCACGTAAGCCAGCGCCGCGATCAATGCGACATCCGTCCCGGGGTAGATCGGGATCCATTCCGCGTCCAGCGCGACGACGGTGTCGGTCATCATTGGGTCGACGACGATATATTTGGCGCCCGCCTTCTTGGCCATGAGATGGTAGTAGCCTTCTCCGTTGCCGCCCGAGCGGGTCACGATCGGGTTGTCCGAGAAAAGGACGACCAGCTTGGAGTTGACGCAGTCGTCAACCGAGTTGCTCGCGCCGGCTGTGATTAACGGTAAAGCTGCGGTATAGCAGGCGGTGCTGTAATCATAATAAAAGTTAACATGCCCGCCGAGCATTCTCACCAGGCGGCCTAACGGGCCGGTCCCTGCATACGTGCCGTCCAGCCGGTGGTTGCCGCCCGAGGCGTAGTTGAAGTAGATCGATTCGTTTCCGTATTTTTCTTTAATTCGCGTGAACTCGCTTGCGATCGTGTCCAGGGCTTCTTCCCAGGAGATCCGCTCGAATTTACCCTCGCCGCGTTTGCCCACCCGCTTCATCGGGTATTTCAGCCGTTCGGGGGCATAGACCCTCCGCCGCTGCGATCGACCGCGCAGGCAGGGGATCACTCGCGGATGTTCGAAACTGTCTTCCATGTCCTGGTCCGGCAGGATGCGGGTGACCGTCCCGTCTTTCACTTCGGCGTAAAGGATGCAGCGACCGCCGCAGTTGTGATAACAGGTCGTGGTCATTACCTCAGTTTCCTGTGCTTTAGGAGCTGCCTCGACCACCTTCATGCCGTATTTGATACCCCCTGCCAGAACAGTCACGCCGCCCAACGCAGCGCTCCATTTCAGGAAACTGCGGCGGGTGAGGACTGTTTCAGTCAGGGCTTTGGTGAGGAAGTTCTTTTCATCCATTTATTTTTTCCTCCGTCTCAATTCTTCTTGAATAGACTTTGGGGGTTGTCTGCTTTCGTTCCCCCAACAAAATAAGCCTTGAAAACATTCATTTTTTCGTAAGGTCATTTGCACTCTCCTTGCTCTTCGGGACAAAATGGATAGAATTCGAGGTTAACCTATGATAAGAGTACTCGAACCCGGGGCCGTTGTTAACAACCCGAAGGGCGATCTTTTCTCACCCGATTGGGTGGTATGAGGAGAGATATCTCTGGATTCCCTGAAAAAAGTATTTACAGCTCTATTAACAGGTTCTGGATCGTGCCCGTCCCTTCACCGCTTTTTTGGGAATTCCTGTGAGGGGTGATGACGATCGATGGATGGGTGATCTCGCCTTTGGGCAGCGGCTCGATCGCGTTCAAATCTCCGTATCTTGCTTCCAGGTCTGATTTTTCTCCAAAATCCAGGCAGCGGTGTACGCAGGCGTCCACGCAGGCCGGACGTTCTCCATTTTTCAGAAGGTCTTCACAGAATGTGCATTTGGTCATGACGCCCAGGTCCTCCCGGAAGTGAGGCGCGCCGTACGGGCACGACCATTCGCAGTAGCGGCAGCCGATGCATAAGTTCGGGTCGATCTGCACCAGGCCGTCCTCCCCTTTCCGGATCGCGGTTGTCGGGCAGACGCGCATGCAGATCGGCTGTTCGCAGTGGTTGCAGGCAATCGAAACGAAGGTGCTGAAGACCTGCTCCGGAACCATTTGGTCTCCCTCTTCCACCCAGTCTCCGCCCCCGTATTCAAGCACCCGCCGCCACATCACGCCAGGTGGGAGATCGTACTGGTCTTTACAGGCGATCTGGCACGCCTTGCACCCCATGCAGGCGCTTGCGTCGAAATAAAAGGCCAGCTGTTTGGTCGTCACGTCTTGCGGTCCTCCCATGGTTTTCCGGAGACGATCCCTCGCTCCAGCGCGAACGTCGCCGCCTGAGTGCGGTTTTCCAGCTGGAGCTTCTCCAGGATGTTCTTAAGATGGCTCTTGACCGTGTTGATGCTGATATTGAGCTCCGCGGCGATCTGCGGGTTGCTGAGGCCGCCTGCGACCAGCCGCAACACTGCCAGCTCGCGCTCGGTCAGGGCTTCTTCACCCTTTTCCGGCTGAGAAGAGCGGCGGGCGATGTTCTTCATCAATCGGCTCGCCATCGCCTTGGTCATCCCGGCCTCGCCCCCAGCAACCCCCTGGATCAGGTTGAACAGCTCCTCCGCGTCCAGGCTTTTCAGGATGTAGCCGGCCGCGCCGGATTGGACCGCCGCGTAGAGGTGCTCGTCGCTCTCCGATGAAGTCAGCATCACCACCTGCACGCCCGGAAAGCGCGCCCGGATCTGGCGCAGCGACTGCAGCCCGTCTCCCTCCGGCATGTAGATGTCCATCAGCACGATGTCGGGATTCAGCCGCTCCACCAGCTGAACGGCTTCCCGTCCGGTGGACGCCTCGCCGACGACTTCCACCATGTCTTCGCGCGTTTCCATCAATCCAATCAAACCCTGCCGGAAGAGCTTGTGATCGTCAGCGATTAAGATTCGGATCGTCATCGCATACCTCGCCTTAAATTCCCAGCCGGATGTGGCTGGCATAGAATAAGAACCTGCCCAGGATTTCGGCAATGATCGAAAATAAACAGGCAAGATAAATGGGGATCACCAGGTCGACCAGCGATTTCCGCTCCCGCAGCAGCTGATACCCGGCGTACCCGAAAATACCGACGCCTGCCAGAAGCATCACAAAACGGACCACGAGCAGCGGTCGGTAGAGCTCCATCAGCAGGGTCAGGCTGATTTGGGTCAGCGTGCTGCCCCGGTCCGCATTCAAGATCAACAGGACGTTTATGAACGCCACCGTGCCGAATGCCCCCGCAGCGAGACCAGCCAGCCACTTGAAGGACCGTTTCAGGATGAGCAGGCGGTCTTCAGCCAGTTCCGGTTCATGCTGCCGGGTGAAAACCGCGTCCATCACCAGCAGCGCCGTCGCAGAAGTGATCCCCACCAGCAGGCTGGTGCAGAAGAAAATCAGGATTGTGGACCAGTGGTTCCAGGAAGCCTGGGTGGGAAGCAGGTAGATGCTCGCCATGCTGAAGATGGCCGCGCAGCCGAAAAACACCGCCGTCCAACCCAGGCCGCCCACGATTGAAGCAGACTTCCCGCCCGGCTTCCAAATCTGGTCCAGCAGCGCGGCGCAGGTCATTAGCATCAGGATGGTGAAAAGGATTTCCCGGCTTAACCAGGAGTGCCGAAAATTAAGAATCGCCAGGAACGAAAGCAGCGGGCTGCTCAGGTGAAAATGCGACCCGATCACCGCAAAAATTATCGTGAGAAAGACCACCAGCACGGGCCGGCGCAGGATCCTGTCCAGGCTGGCGCCGGGCAGGCGGCTGAGGTTCAATCCGCGGATGACCCACAGGATAAATAATGCCCCCGTCGCAAGCTGCATCAAGATCGTGTAGACGGGCAGCGCCCATTCTCGAAGCGTCATCTTCCATCGACCTCGAGCACCAGGCTGGGTCTGCGCTGCTGCTCGTGCGGCAGGCTCGGGATCAGGCATTCGAGCAGCGTGCCTTCTACCAGGGTTGGAAAACACCCGCAGGCTTCCGCCGACGCTTTGGGCGCGCTCTCTCATGATCTGCAGCCCGTAGCTCCCTTTCTGGCTGCCCTCGCTGAACCCGGCGCCGTCGTCCCGAACCGTCAGCAGGACCGCCTGGTCTTCCGCGATGATTTGCTTCTCTAAAATGACCGTGACGATCCGGGCACGGGCGTGCTTGCGGACGTTGGTGAGCGCCTCCTGCAGGATGCACACAAGCTGGACTTCGGACAGAGAAGCGAGGTTCAGCTCTCCGCCGATCCGGTTATCAAAGCGGGTCTCGATCTGAGCCTGGTAGCCGAACTCAGCCAGGTATTCGTCGATCGCCGGAATCAAGCCTTTATCACTGGATAGGGTTGTCCGCAGGCTTAAGATTTTCTCGCGCACATCTGCGTGCGCCTGGTTGACCGCCTCGTGCATTTGTTCCAGCGTCTGCTGCATTCGGTCCAGCCTGCCTTGATGCAGGTAAGCTTCCAGGGTCTGGACCTGCAGGTTGACGTACCCCAGCACCTGTGCCAGCCCATCGTGCATATCGCGTGCGATCCTCGAGCGTTCTTCGGTTACCGAGAGCGACTGGAGCTGCGATGTCATGATGCCGTGCTTGACCGCGATCACCACCTGGTCAGCCAGGCAGTCGAGCCAGATCAGGTCGGTATCTGTAAACGTCTGCGGATCAAAACGCGCAATCCAGAGCGCCCCAATCGGCTGGACGTCCATCAGCAGCGGCACGACCGCCAGCGATTTCACCGCTGAGCTTGAGAAAAACGCCGCCTCTGTAAGCCGCAATGATGACTCCTCCTCGGATGAGCGGCTGCCCGCCAGCCGGGAAATCGACTCGAGGATCAGCGGATTTTCCACCCTTAAAGGTTCTCGTACCAGCGCGGATCGGTCCGCCAGGGCATAGCATTTGAGCTGGAGGGATGAGTCGGAATCCTCATACAGCGCCAGTCCGGCGAAATCAGCTGCGATCAGCTCCCTGGCCTGGTTGACGATATAAGCCAGCACCCGGTCTACGTCATTCAGCTCGACGATCTGGTTGCTGATCTGCATCAGCGCCTCAGTCCAGCTTTCGGCAGTCTTGCGGGCGGTGATCTGAGCCTCGAAGGCATTCTGCTGGGCTCGATCGCGCTCGCTGATCAGCGACTGCATCAGCCGTTTTTGGATCGCCTCGAAGACGTCCAGGCCGCGCACGACGAAGAAGGTGACGGCAAACGCCGACAGCATCCGCCAGAACTGGATCGGCAAGCCGGTCGTTTCGAGCACGCGCTGGTAATCCAGCCAGGCTGCCAATCCATAAGGCTGTGCAGAGCTCGCTGCCTCGCCCACAAAAGCGTTGAAGGCCACCCGGTCGTAATTATAATAAGATGCCGGCCCGTACGGCGCGGCCGGGACGACCAGCCCCATCACGAAGGCTTCAAATAGAAACGCCAGCCCTGCTCCCAGCATCAGGCTGGCGACGTACGGGTTCCCCTGCTTTCGCTGGGTATACCACTGGCGCAGGAAACCCAGCGCCGCGAGCAGGCTTCCAGGCAGGTAGAGCAGGTAGCGCGACCAGATGTCGATCGGGATTTCGATCGGCGAGGGTGTCACGAAGGTCGAAAGGGCGTAGGTGATCACGAACGCGATCGGAACGATCAGCAGCCCGGGCACGAAGATCGTCCAGGAAGGAAGCGCCTGAAAACCGGAAAAAATCCCCCAGCCAAAGATAAAAAGCAGCAATCCGGAAACCGGCTGCAGCACCAGCCGCAGGAATTCCAGCACCTGGATCAGCCTTGGATTCGTCTCGCTGACCAGGAACATCTCCACCCAGGCCGTCGCCGCGATCGCAAAACCGAACGCCGCAAGCCAGGGCAGCTGCTTGCGAAGCGGGAATTCGCCGCCCCGCCGGAACTGCAGGTAGGCTGCCAGGCCGAGCCCGGCGAAGAAAAGCCCATAGAAAAAGTAAATGATCATCATCGAGATGCCTTCTGATCCGACTGTCGATCATACCAGGAAAAACCGGCAGTCCTTTCAGCGGGCGCCGCGAGTTCATTCACAATCAATCTGCTCCCAAATGCGCATAAGATCCAAACCGCCTGCCCGCCCGAAAAAATGCCTCTACATTCACCCTCGGCGCGTCGCGGATCAAGTCGCTCGACCCCAGGATAAATCCACCCCCGGGGGCCGCAGCCAGGATCGTCTCTCGCACTTTCTCCTGGATCAGCTCCGGAGTGCCGTTGGCGATCACCTGGATCAAGTCGATGTTGCCGTTCAGGCAGATCCTGTCGCCGCAAATGACCTTCGCCGACCTCAGGTCTACGTCTCCAGCCGGTGGGGGCGGAACAGTCGAGAGGATATCGACGCCCGCTTCGGCCAGCCACGGCAGAATCTTCATACAGGCCCCATCGTCATAATAGTGATACAGCCCGCCCATCGCGTGGATCAGGCCTGCGTGTTCTTGGACCAGCGGCAGAAAGAAAGTCTGATACATCCTCGGCGACCACCCTGCGCTTAAGGATGCAAAGTACCAGGGTGTATAAATGACTTCGACGCCCGCCTCCAGCGCAGCCTGGGTCTCTGCGAGGGTATGTTCTTGAAAGAGCCTGAGCAGATCACGAATGAAATCCGGCTGCTGAATGCACGCGACCATGAAATCGTCGATCTCCATGCACCAGCCCGCCTGGTGATCCAACGCCGAATTAATATAAAGGTTCACCAGCCCCCGCTCACCCACTTCCTCCTGGATAGCCGTGATGTCGCTGTACCGATCCGCAGCCGGCCTGGGCAGCAGGTAGTGCAGCCTGGGCAGGTCTTCGGGACCCTTGACCAGGCGTTCGTGCCAGTGCGGGTTAGGATCGCTGCCGTATCCAGCTCCGGGTTTATGCTGTGTAAAGCGGTCGCTCAATCTGCCCGCCGGCGTGTGAATCACCCTCGAGATTTCGGTGCGATCTGGATGCCGCTCGACATGCAGCTCCACCTTCACCTCGCTCAAATCCTCGCACGACGCTGTCAGCTCGCCGACGTGGTTCTTATAGGGGCTGGGTAGGTAAATCAAGGGATCGTAATCGAATTCGGCACTTAGACGTAAAGAATGCAGCCAGCAGTTGCACCCATAGTTGTCTTTGAGCCAGACGTGAATTCGCGGGCTGACAGGGACCAGGTCTGCTTCCTGATGATGAATAGCTGCCATCAATCTTTGCTTGCTTGTCATCTTTCTCATCACGATCCACTCCTGCCGGCAAAAATTTTTTGAAAATACTTTGTTTGATTATATCAAGCGGAAGTTCGGAATGAAAACCGGATAGGACATGAGCTCATCGCTCGCTTCCCCCTGCTGATTCGCTCCATGATAGAATCACCCCATGTCTGCCTCCGACCCCGCCCCAGCAGAAGTTCAAGCGCCTCGCAATCCCCGCATCTTCTGGCGAGGGCTGGCGCTCGGTCTGCTCGGGCTGGCGGTCCTTTTCCAGCTTGCGCTGCTGGGGCGCTCGCTCGCCCATGAAGTCCCGCGGGTCGTCGCCGACCTGGGTCAGCCGGCCCTCTGGCGCAGCGCCAAAAACAGCCAGGGCCGCCGCTTCGCCCAATACGTCGCCTTCCTGAACCAGACTATCCCTGCCGGTTGGCGGGTCGTCCTGCCGCCGGATTCTGCCGCCCCGAAAGCGCTCGCCTCGACCCCCTTCATGCAATTTTTTATGATGCCTCGTCCGGTGGTAAACTGCACCCGCCTCGACTGCCTGCAGGAGCTTTCATTAGAAAACACCGCAGTGCTGGTCACCGCAGGTTTTCCCGCTGCGGAATGGCGCACCTCCGGGCGGCTGGAAATGTTCGACGAGCAGTGGGGCGTGCTGCTCCCAGGCGGCCCAATCCCGGATGCACCCCCCCCGCCCCAGCGCTATACGCAGCTTGTCGAGGTCGCGTTGGAGTTTCTGCTGGCAGCTGGCTGGCTGGCTGCGCTGGCGCTGGCCGGCTTCTGGATCGTCCGTCTGCTGCTCCCGCCGGATTGGGGCGCGGCTCGCTTTGCGCTCGGGTTTGGATTGGGTCTGGCTACCCTCACGCTGAGCCTGGCGCTGCTCTCGCTGGCAGGCGTCGCGCTGCGGAGTGAGACCGTGCTGTCCGCAACCCTGATCCTCTTAGCCGCTACCGGCCTCGGATCGCTCCTGCTGCCGCCTCGGGTAAACGCTCCCACCCGGGTCGAGCCCAGATCGGCCTTCGCCCTCAAGAATCTCCGTCCAGACCCCTGGACTCTCGCCTTCGTGTTGCTGGCCCTCCCGCTCGCGCTGCTTGCCTTCGGGAAAGGCTACCACGCCAGCGATGAGGTCGCCCTCTGGGGGGTCAAAGGCTATGGGATCGCCGCCGACCAGGCCGTCCAGGCGGTGACGCGCTGGGGGACGAACACGCTGCCGTACCCGCTCCACGTCCCGCTCTCGATTTCGGCTGCGAACCTGCTGCTGGGGGATGCGCTCCCCGCCGCAAAGCTCGTCTTCCCGGCTTACTGGCTGGCGCTTGCAGTGCTGATCCATCGGGTCCTCACAGGTGCTCGGGCTGCCCGCTCTCCCGGCCGGGCTGGCAACGCTGGTCGCGGTGACAGCCCCGCTGGTCCTCGAGCACGCCGCGCTGGCTTACGCCAACCTGCCCCTGGGCTTCTACCTGTTCGCTGCGGTCGCGCTGTTTGCGCTTGCCTGGGGAGCGGGCCGGCCATCCTCGGCTTCAGGCGCGCTCCTGCTCAGCGGGCTGATGTTCGCCTTCGCCGCCTGGACTCGGCCGGAGGGTCTGGTGTTCGCCTGGCTGATGGTCGCGGCGCTGCTGCTGGCCGCCAGGTGGCTGCGCCTCGAATGGCCGGGACCTCGCCAGCTGGCGCTGCTGACCGTACCGCTGCTGGGGTTTTCCCTCTTCTGGCTCTGGCTGAAAAGCGCGGCTTACGCTCAGCCGGTCGGTCGCCTCGGGCTGGCCGAGGCTGCGGCAGGGGGGATCCTGTCCGGGAATTTCCACTTCTCGGCGCTGATTTATTCAGCAGGCTCGCTGCTGGGGGGGCTCTTCGATGTTGAAACCTGGGGTTCCTTCGGACTGCTGCTGCTGGCAGTCCTGCTGGCGCTTCTCCTGCTCGCGCTGCTGCGCCCGAGGGATTCGGGAGATAGATCGACCTCCCCAGGAGCCGGTTCGGGCGGTCTGGCGGCAGCCCTGATGCTGCTTTGCGGCGGGGTCTACCTGCTCGCGATCCTCGCGATGTACTACCTGACCTCTTACGACCCGAGCCATGACATCAGCTGGTGGGTCAGCACCGGGCTCGATCGGATGGTCCTTCCCGGACTCCTGCTGGTCTGGGTTGGGGGGATTGCAGGGCTTTTTCGAAGTTTTGCAGAACGTGGATAAAGCGCTGGATCCAGCCCCAGGTCAATCGCAGGTCAGCACCATGATCGTGACGTCGTCCTGCGGAGGGGCATTTCCTGTGAAGCCCTTCAGGTCTGCTTCGATGTGCGCCAGCATTGGACCGGCTTTCGGTGGCGCGCTGACCAGCGCCGCGGTCAGCCGCTCGACCCCATAGTCCTCGTCTTGCGGGTTCCAATGCCAGGCTTCGGTCACGCCGTCGGTGTACAGGACGACGGAATCGCCTGAAAACAGGCTGATGCGCTCCTCTTTGATCTGAAGCTCGTCGAACACGCCGAGCACCGGGCCGGTTTTGCTCAGCCGCTCCACCTCGCCTGTGCTGCGCCGCACCAGCGGGGGGTTGTGCCCCGCGTTCACATAGCGGAGCGTGCTCTTCTTGGGGTTGAGCAGCCCAAAAAACACCGAGATGAAGGTCAGCGCAGAAGATTGGCGCCCGATGACCTTGTTGACCTCCTCCAGGATCGCCCCAGGATCGCGCAGCCGCAGCGCCGAGGACAGCACCAGGCTTTGAATCATGGCCATGTACAGCGCCGCGGCCGTCCCTTTGTCGGCGACATCTCCGATGATGATCCCCCAGCGCTCGTCGTCCATCCGGAAGACGTTGTAAAAATCCCCAGCCATCTCGCGCGCCGGCGACCATGCGAATGCCAGGCCGAAACCGGGTATCTCGGGGATCTCGTCCGGCATCAATCCTTCCTGGACGTCTCGGGCGATCTGGAGCTCATTTTCGAGCAGGATCCTGCGGTTCTCTGCAACTTCATAGAAATGCGCCCGTTCGATCGCCGCGCTCAACCGTGTGGCGACCGCGGAGAGGAAATTCAGATCCTGGCCGGTCACATTCTGCCAGCCTGTGGCGGCAATATTGATCAGCCCGAGCGGCTTGCCGTTCGAGATCAGGGGCGCGCTGGCATGAAAGCGCAGGCCTTGGGTATCGCCTGCTGCTTCCATGGAGTCCTTTCAAGCGGGTGCACTCGACGATGTTTACGGCTCGGGTGAGGCGCCCTTCTTTTAGAAGCTGCTGGCAGCGGCAGGCGGGCGGCTGGCGGAGAAACCGCCGGCCGTCTTTTTCCAACCCGGGCGGCAGCCCGTGCGCGGCAGCCAGATAGAAGCCGTGAGGAGGCGGGTTCTCGATCGGGATCACGCTCAGGTGCGAATCGCTGAGCAGCGAGACCCACCCGGTCTGGATATGCGTTTCTTTGACCAGCACTCGCAGCGAGTTGTCGAGGGCGCTCTGGATGTCCAGGGAGCTGATCAGCTGTTCGTCGATCTGATTGAGAGCCCGCAGCTTTTCGAGGTCAAGCATATTCAGATCGCCGGAGTGCGCCTTCACCGCAGGGTCAGGCAATCCGTCTAAAAGGCTCGAGTCGATGAAATCGTAATATTCAAAGGGGTTTCCGGTGATCACACCTTCGGTCTGCGCCCACTGGTAAAACCGTTTGAGCGCCTCGGCATGTTCCTGAAGCCTGGCCAGGTCCGCCCCGTTTGTGTACAGGTGATGAAAATAAGTTCTCAGATCGACATCATCATCCTCACTTGGGACGAAATCCACGAGCCGGTGCTTGATCTGCCAGTTGGCATAATTGCGCACGGCTGCGGCGGTAGCATCAGTTGGGAGCAGGGTGGAGAAGAAACGATTGAGTAAATCCATAAAGGTGATAAAGCTGAGCCAGATCCACTTTCATCAGAATAAATTCGGTTGGTGCCGGTTAATTGTACCATTAATGTCCTATTAAGTCGATTAGCTCATTCTAATCAGACCAAACATCGCTGCGGCAAGATGTTACGGTTCCTGGTGCGATCAGGAGGTCGGGCGAGTTCAGAGCAGCTCGTACATCTGGTCTGCCGGGACGGGTTTATGCCCGGCGATCGTGAACACCACGTCGTCCGCCACGCAGTAGTACAGCCCCATCCAGCGCTTTACAGTACGCTCTGCCCTGGTCTGGGAGTCTTTCTGTTCCTGGACGAGCGCAAAGTGCTTCGCGATCAGGCGCCTGCGCTGCCAGAAGTAAAACGCGTAGAAGACGACCGCCGACCCCAGCGCGACCGGGAGGGCTTCGATCTGGAGGGTGTAGATCTGGTAGAGGAAAAAGACCGCGATCACGCTGAATATACCGACGAGCATGTCCGGATGGATCGGTCGAAACGTGGATTTCTTCCCGCTGACCGGCGGCTTGAGCCGTTTGCCCAGCGCCTGCAGCTCCGCCGGGCTCAGGTTGAGCAGCGCCCCGGGGGGCGGCTCGCCCATCTCGCCGTCCGGGTCCAGCGCGGCGGGTTTCTTGCCGTACCTCACTTCCAGCGCCGCAACGTAGATCGCGCTGGCCTTCAGCACCGGCTCGCTCTCATGGCAGATCGGGCATTTGACTGGATTCATCGTCGCTCCTATAGTTGAAACGCCCAGCTGAACATCACGATCCCAAGCGCGGTCGGGATCCAGGCGTACGGCTGGACCCCCGGCAGCCGCAGCGCTCCGGAATACAGCAGCAGCGCGAATGCGATCAGCACAATCCCGACGCCTGCGATGATCCAGTCCCCTCGGCGGGTCGAAAAGATCGAATAGCGCTCTGCCGCAGCAGAAGAGGGCGGGGTATTCTTCTTTTCGGAGGCCTTCGATGGGGCGGCGCCCTTTTTCGGCGGCTTTCTGGGCTCTTTAAGCTGCTGAGCTGCTGCAAGCCGGCGCAGGCGCTTTGTCCGCTCCCTTTGAATCACGATCAGGCGCAGGTAAAAGATCAATACCGCCGCAATCAACGCCAGCATTCCTATGTCGAACTTCATCGCAAGCCTCGCAGGGTTCGGGGTCCAGGGCGGCCAAAACTGCCGCCTCACCCCCTATTATGACCGATAACTCGCCGCTTCACAATGATATTCATCACATCAAGCTGATGACATCTTACAATTGCGCTTCCTATCGGTTGAAATCATAATCAGGAAGTTGCGCCTCCTGAGCAACTGTCATTGCGAGTAAACCCACAGCGCTCCGCGGACTTCATTCAGGAAGATACATGTCATTGCGAAGCGGCATTCCTGGCCGCTGAAGCAATCTTCTGAAAAAATCAAAGGAACGGCTCGCAGTATCGTGACAGTTACTTAGGAACCGGCCTTTAGCTAACCTGTCCACGTACTCTGTGGAGCAGTCTCGCAACCTGTTCAAATTTCACTCGGAAAGTTATACACCAAAAAAGCGCAAACGGTGTTATAAATTATTGAAAGCAAATGTCTCCTGGCTCGAAAAGTGCGTCACATCCCACTGATCTGCGCTGCGATCCTGTAGACCCGATGATTATTTCCCCTTCCATAAGAACTTATCGCTCGCTGGCCCTCGCTGCCGGACACTCAGGCATGACTGCGCCCCTGGATCTGCCGCCCATTCAGGCCCCCCTGCATTCAATCTCAAAGCCCAGACGAAGAATCATGGAGGCATTTGCATTCCCATCCCAGGCTGCTTCGATCCTGCCTGGGCGAGCCTCAGGCGGTGCGAAAGGAGGTGAATCGCTCAAGCCGGGCCGCTTAACGGCTCGAGCCGAGCAGGCATAAGCGTTGGCTCCAATCATGTCCACGGAACGGCGAGGCTGCCCGAGATCCCCCGCTGAGGCAGCCGCCCGAACGTTGGGGAGAACCGCAGAACAATTCGGTGATCCGAAAAAGCTGGAAATCATCATCCATAAAACCAGTCCCAGGGATCCATCAAAACCAGGGATCTGGCCAAGCAAAAATTTCTAGTTTATTTTGAGGAGCAAAAATCATGAGCGTTGCAGAAAGCAAGAAAATCTCTGGCTACCTGCCTCCAGATACCCCGCCGATTGGCGCCTTACTCAGCCTCGGCTTTCAGCAGGTGCTGACCATGTTCCCCGCCACCGTCCTGGTCGCGATCCTGACCAAGTTCGACGTCGGCGTGACCCTGCTGGCCAGCGGTATCGGCACGATCATCGCCCTGCTCGTCTCGGGCAGGCGCATCCCGCTCTATTACGGCTCGAGCTTCAGCTACATCACGGTCGTCATCACGACGATGAGCCTGTACGCCAACGATTGCTTTGCCAGCACGGCGACCTACTGCCCCGAAGGCGTCCGGATCGTCCAGGTCGGCATCATCGGCACGGGCATCCTCGAAATCCTGGTCGGGCTGCTGATCATGCGGGTCGGAAAGGCGGCGCTCGATAAAGTGCTGCCTCCGGTCATCACCGGCAGCGATCGCGATCGTAATCGGCATCGCCCTGGCTGGCGACGGCGCTGGGCGAGGCGTGCGCAGAACTGGGGGCTGGCCTTCATCACGCTGCTTGTCACCGTCGCCTTCTCGGTCTACCTGCAGGGCAAGGGTCTGATCGGGCATGCTGCCGATCCTGCTGGGCGCGCTCGTCGGCTGGCTGGTTGCGATCCCGATGGGGCTGGTCAATTTCGCGACGATCGGCGAAGCAGCCTGGCTGCGCATTCCGGCCTTCACCTTCCCCGCGTTCACCGATCCGACCGCCTGGGCTGCGGTCCTCGGCATCGCCCTGATCGCAATCGCGACGATCCCCGAAAGCACCGCCCACCTCTACCAGATGAGCCTCTACATCGACCAGCTTGCCAAAGAAATGGGTCGCGAGCCCCTTGAAATCAAAAAGCTGATCGGCCTGAACCTGGTGTGCGGACGGCAGCGATGACATCATCGTCGGCTTCCTGGGCGGCTGCGCCGGGACGAACTACGGCGAGAACAACAGCCTGATGGCGATCACCCGCTGCTACTCCGTCCCGGTGCTGATGATGGCAGGCGTGTTCGCGATCCTGCTCGGCTTCATCGGCAAGCTGGCGGCGGTGGTCAACACCCTTCCGCTGGCCGTGATCGGCGGGCTTTCGATCTACCTGTTCGGCGTGATCGGGATGCAAGGTATCGCGCTGATCCAGTCCGAGAGGGTGAACCTGTTCGAGCCGCGCCAGCTGGCTGTCGGTGCGATCATCCTGGTGCTGGGCATCGGCGGCGCGATCTCGCCTGCCGAACGGCTTGTTCCCCTTCCCGATCCCGGTGATCTTCCCATCGGGTATCCCGGCGATCGTCTTTGCGGCAATCGTCGGCATCCTGTTGAACCTGTTCTTCCTGATCTTGCCGCCGAGCAAGTTTGGCGTCGAAGAGCGCGAGAATATTAACTTTTAGCCTCGCAAGAGGCGAAAAAACGAAACCCTGAGGGTCCTCACCAGGCCTTCAGGGTCTCTCTCTTAGAATAATCGTTGGAACGGTCAATCGTTTTAACGCTTTATCTTTTTTTTAAATGAAAGGTGGTGTTTATGAGCATCAATGCACACCCTGAGCTCCCTGAATTCGAATACATCCGGCCTGGAAGCGCAGCAGAGGCCTGCAGCTTCCTGGCCGATCATGCCGGGGAAGCCCGCCCGCTCCTGGGTGGGACGGACATCTTCGTCCGGATGCGCGACGGCTTCTACCGCGAAAAATTCCTGGTGGACGTAAAAAGCCTGGAAGAGGCAAACCTTCTGAGCTTCGATCCGGACCGCGGCCTGACCCTCGGCGCGGCCGTGAGCATGAACCGGACGATGACCTTCCCGGCGGTCACAGCGCGCTACCCGCTGCTGGCCGAAGCCTGCCGCTGGGTGGCCTCCTACCAGCTCCGCACCCGGGCCACGGTCGCCGGCAACGTATGCAACGCCTCGCCGGCTGGCGATACGATCGGCGCCTGCATCGTCCTGGACGCAGTCCTCAACGTTCACGCTCCGGACGGGACCCGCCAGGTGCCGCTGGACGGCTTTTTCAAGGGACCCGGTAAGACGACGTTGAAACCAGGCGACCTGGTGACCTCGATCTTCTTCCCGCTCCCTCCAAAGGGGGCTGCGGGGGCGTATATCAAGCTCGGCCGAAACAACTGGGGGGACCTCTCGATCGTCGGCGTGACCGCTTATGCCGCTCCAGACCCCGCCCTTCGATCCGGCTGGCGCTTCCGGATCGCGCTGGCTTCGGTCGCCCCGGTTCCGCTCGTGGCGCGTGCCGCCCAGGACTACCTTGCGGAACACGCTCCCGGGCCTCAGGCTTTCCTTGAGGCTTCCCGGCTCGCGGCCGATTCGTGCACCCCGATCGACGACGTGCGCGGCAGCGCCCGCTACCGCAAAGCCATGGCGCGCCGCCTGACCGAGAAAGCGCTGCAGGTAACCTGGGAACGATTGACGGCAGGTGTAAAATGAACATCCATCGAATTTCATTGACAATCAACGGCGAATACGAACAGGTCGACGTCCCTGGCAACATGACGCTGCTGCAGATGCTGCGCGATAAACTGGCGCTGACCGGGACGAAAAACGGCTGCAACGCCGGCGAGTGCGGCGCCTGCACGGTGCTGCTGGACGGCGAGCCGGTCAATTCCTGCATGATCCTGGCGGTCGAGTGCGACGGGGCGCAGGTCGTCACGGTCGAAGGCCTGGCGCGAGACGGCGTCCTGGACCCGATCCAGGAAGCGATCATCGCCAAAGGTGGAGTCCAGTGCGGGTTCTGCACGCCCGGGATCCTGATGTCGGCCCGCGGGCTGCTGGACCGCAACCCTGACCCGAGCGAAGCCGAGATCCGCGAAGCGCTGGTCGGCAACCTCTGCCGCTGCACCGGCTATCTGAGGATCATCGATGCGGTCGAGGATGCGGCGAAAAGGGAGAGGGCATTAAGTGGAGGTGTCTCATGACAAAAACCCAAACCATCCCCCATCCCATCGGCGACAGCGTCCCGCGCGTCGATGCGCATGAAAAAGTCGTCGGGTCGGCGCTTTTTGCCGACGACCTGCAGTTCGGACCCGGGCTGCTCTACGCCCGGATCAAGCGCAGCCCACACCCGCACGCCTTCATTAAAAAGATCGACCTCACCAAGGCCAGGGCGCTCCCGGGCGTCAAGGTCATCGTCACCGGCGAAGACACCCCCGGGTTGATGGGCCTCTACCTGAAGGACCGCCACATCTTCTGCCGCGACCGGGTGCGCTATGTCGGAGACCCCGTCGCGGGCGTCGCCGCCGTGACCGAAGCGATCGCCGAGCAGGCGGTCGATCTGATCGAGGTCGAATACGAGCCGCTCCCCGGGATCTTTGACCCGGAATACGGCGCCACCCCCGAAGCGCCGGTGATGCACCCGAAGCTCGGCGAGTACGTCTACGCCAATTTCATCTTCCCAAAACCCGGGACGAACGTCTCGAACCACTTCCGGATCCGGATGGGAGATACCGATGCGGGTTTCGCGGAGAGCGCCGTGATCATCGAGCGCACATACCGCGTCCCGCACATCCAGCACGTCCCGATCGAGCCGCACGTCGCCGTCGCAAAATTCGACGAACAGGGCAAATTGACGATCTGGGGCAGCTCGCAGTCGCCGTTTGCCCAGCGCAGCCTGATCGCCAGCACGCTCGGGCTCTCGCCGTCCGACGTCCAGGTGATCGCGCCCTACGTCGGCGGCGGTTTTGGCAGCAAGGCCGGCGTGAGCATGGAAGCGCTCGCCGCGGTGCTCGCGATGAAGCTCAGGGGCCGGCCGGTCAAGCTGCGCCTGACCCGAGAGGAAGAGTTCCACGCCGCGTTTGTCCGCCAGGGGTTGGTCGCCCATTTCAAGATGGGCTGCGACAGTGCGGGAAAGATCACCGCGATGGAAAACCGCTTCTACTGGGACGGCGGCGCCTACACCGAATACGGCGTGAACATCACCCGCGCCTCCGGCTACAGCAGCAGCGGCCCATACTTCGTCCCGAACATGAAGACCGACAGCTACTGCGTCTACACCAACCACCCGGTCGGCGGGCCGATGCGCGGCTTCGGGATGCCCGAGATGCACGCCGGGCTCGAGCAGTGCATCGACGAGCTTGCTGAAGCTGTCAAGCTGGATCCGGTCGAGTTCCGCAAGCTCAACGTGATCAAGACCGGCGATAAGATCGTGACCGGGATGACGATGCACCCGACCGGGCTGAGCGAATGCCTGGTGAAAACCGCAGCCGCGATCAGCTGGGGCCGCAAGGACCCGCCCAGCGCCCCGCACAAGCGCCGCGGCAAAGGGATCGCCGTAATGTGGAAAGCCCCAGCGATGCCCCCGAACGCCGGCTCGAGCGCCAAGATCGCGATGAACGAAGATGGGACGATCACGGTCAGCGTCGGCGGGCAGGAGCTCGGTCAGGGCTCCTTCACGATCGCCGCCCAGGTCGCCGCCGCCGCCCTCGGCGTCCCGGCGGATTGGGTCCGGGTCGCGACGCCGATCGACACGAACTACAGCCCCTATGAGTGGCAGACCGTCGCCAGCCGGCTCACCTGGAGCATGGGCAACGCCGTCAAAGCGGCCGCGTTGGACGCCCGCCAGCAGATCCTCGACCTGGTCGCAAAAGCCTGGAACGAGAACCCGCTCGACCTGGACATCATCGACGGCAAGGTCGTCTCGTACAAGACCGAGGAATCGATCTCGCTGAAGAGCATCGCCATCTACGGCATCCCCCTCCCGAACGACCAGGGCTGGATCGGCGGACCGGTGATCGGGCGCGGCAACTTCATGCCCTCCTACGTCACCGGGCTGGACGCCGAGACCGGACAGGGGCCGCGCGCCGTTGTCCACTACACGGTGGGCGCTCAGGCGGTCGAGCTCGAGGTCGACACCGTCACGGGTAAGGTCGAAATCATCCGCGGCGTCTCCGCCTTCGACGTCGGCAAGGCGATCAACCCCGATATGGTCAAGGCCCAGATGGAAGGCGGCTTCGTCCAGGGGATGAGCACCGCCCTGTATGAAAGCCTGCAGCTCAAAGAAGGCGTGCTCCAGAACCCGAGCTTCGTGGACTACCGGATCGCGACCAGCGCGGACGTGCCGAAGGACATCCAGGCGATCATCGTCGAAGTCCCGCAGGACGACGGCCCCTGGGGCGCCCGCGGCGTCGGTGAGCACTCGATGGTCCCGACCGTCCCGGCGATCGCCAACGCGATCTACGACGCGATCGGCGTCCGGGTCGGCGCCCCGCCCTACACCGCCGAAAAGGTCTACCTGGCGATGCAGGACGCCGGTCTCGTGGAGTAAGATGTTGCTGCGTGTAAAGAAGAAAACACAAAGGAATCAAAGAAATCGAAGGAATCCAGGTTTTCCAAATGAAATCCTTTGATAACTTTGATTCCTTCGATAACTTCGTGTTTAAATCTTTCAACTAAAGGAGAGAGCACTTTGCCTGTAAAAACGATGATCAAAGTCAGCCAGTATCACGACTCGGTCAGCCTGATGCTGGCGGCGCGCGAGCTGCTAAAGCTGCCCGGCGTGAAAGACGCCGCGGTCGTGATGGCGACGGAAGCCAACAAAGGCATCCTGCGCGAGGCCGGGCTGCTGACCCCCGAAGTCGAAGCCGCTTCCCCGAACGACCTCGTGATCGCGGTCAGTGGCGAAGCCGGCGCGCTCGACGCAGCCCTGGTCGAAGCGGACCGCCAGCTCCACAAAAAGCAGGATTCGTCCGAGACGGGCGGCGTTTTCCGCCCGAAGACGCTGCGCCTCGCGTGGCGCTCCCTCTCGAATGCGAACGTCGCCGTCGTCTCGGTCGCCGGGCGTTACGCCGCCGAAGAAGCCTGGGAAGCGCTCTACAGTGGGCTGCACGTCCTGCTCTTCAGCGACAATGTCTCGCTCGAAGACGAGATCGCCCTCAAGCGCTATGCAGCCGACCACGGGCTGCTGCTGATGGGTCCGGGTGCGGGGACCGCGATCCTGAACGGCGCCGCCCTCGGCTTTGCGAACGTGATCCCGCCCGGACCGGTCGGGATCGTCTCCGCAGCCGGCACTGGCCTGCAGGAAGTCAGCACGCTGCTCGCCAAGTCCGGCGTCGGGATCACCCAGGGGATCGGCACCGGCGGGCGGGACCTGAAGGAGTCGGTCGGCGGGATCATGATGCTCGCCGGGCTCGAAGCGCTCCAGGCCGACCCGGCCACCGAGGTGATCGTGCTGGTGGGCAAGCCGCCTGCGGCCTCGGTCGCCCAAAAAGTCCTCGAGCAGGCCGCCCGCAGCCCAAAGCCGACCGTCGTCTGCCTGCTCGGTGGGGAGCTCTCGAAGCTGCCCAACCCGCCGTTCATGACCTCCACGACGCTCGAGCAGGCCGCCCGCGCAGCCGCAAAGCTGGCCGGCGGCAGCCTCCTTCGGCGGTGAGATGGATCCGGACGAGGCTGATTGCCTGAGGAAGCTGCTGCGCTCGAAGCTCTCCGGCGGCCAGCGCTGCCTGCGCGGGCTGTTCTCCGGCGGCACGCTCTGCTACGAAGCCCAGGTGATCTGGCAAGATGCCCTCGCCGGGCCGGTCTTTTCGAACGCCCCGCTCGACTCGAAGCACCAGATGCCCGATTCGACCCATTCCAAAGGTCACTGCGCCGTCGACCTGGGCGAGGAAGAGTTCACGGTCGGACGCCCGCATCCGATGATCGACAACGACCTGCGAATCCGCCGGCTGCTCCAGGAAGCACAGGACCCCGAGACCGGGGTGATCATGCTCGACGTCGTGCTGGGCTACGGGGCGCACCCCGACCCCGCCGCCGAGCTCGGAGCGGCGGTCCGCCAGGCGATAGAGCAGCGTTCCCACAAGGGCGAGCAGCTGGTCTTCGTCGCCTCGGTCACCGGCACGGAAGGCGACCCGCAGGGCTTGAGCCGCCAGACTGCCTCCCTCGAAGCCGCCGGGGTGGTCGTCTGCCCGAGCAACGCCGCAGCCGCCCGGCTGGTCGCAGAGATTTTGAAGTGATCGCGGTTGCAGAGTTTTGGCCGTACCGGACGCAATGGACTGCTGAAAGCGGTTGACGGAATCGAAAATCAGTAGTATACATTGATCGATTGATCGATTGATGGTTACTGCTGGAGATAAAAATGAACAAGACTGTATCTGCAACCGACGCAAGAATTCGTTTCGGAGAATTAATTCAGGATGCGCAGCTTGGCCCCGTAGTTGTGGAGCGCGGCGGCAAGCCGATTGTGGTCGTGCTGTCTGTCCAGGAATATGATCGCTTGTTGTCCGGACAAACAAGGAAGAGCTGGCGCGAGCTTGTCGCCGAAGCCCACGAACGCGTCAGGATCGATTTACAAGGCCGGGTTCTTCCTGATCCGGCAGTTGTGCTTCAACAGATCAGAGAGGAGCGCGATCAAAAATATGATCTGCATTGATGCCGGTCCTGTAATCGATCTTGTTGCATTTCCGGGGAAAATCCTGACTCACCAGCTCTGGGAGCAGTGGGACTACAAAGGGATACCGATCATCGCACCTGCTTTGTTGTATTATGAAATCACAAATGTGCTCCACCGCTATCATAAACTGGGCGTTTTGAGCGAATTCAACCTGTCAAACAGCTTTGTCTTCGGCGCTGGCGCTTCCGATTCAGCTGGTCGAAGACCCGGAGCTGCATCTGCATGCGGCTCAAATCGCCAGGGATTGCGGCCTGGCAGCTGCATACGATTCCCACTACCTGGCGCTGGCGGAGCGGTATGATGTCGAGCTCTGGACGACGGATCAGCGCTTCCATAACCAGATTAAGCAGCATGGTATCGACCGCGTGCGCCTGATGCCTGTCGATTAGGAGTTAATATATGCCCGAACAAAAAATCAACGATCTTTTTGGCAAGCCGGTTTCGGTGATCAACGTCGGATTGGAGAGCATGGCCCGCTCGATCGAAGCCCAGGGTCTGCCGGTCGTCGACGTCGACTGGCGCCCACCCGCCCACGAAGGTCCGAAGCTGCGCCGCACCAGAGCCGGCCTCGACATCGAAGCCGCCAACGCAGAAGTCTGCCGCCGGATCAAGACCGGGACGGCCGGTGCTCGTCGGGATGGGGATCGCCCGCGACGTGATCCCCGGGATGCACAGCAAGATGATCCTGCACGCCGGCCCGCCGGTCAGCTGGGAACGGATGTGCGGCCCGACCCGCGGCGCGGTGATGGGCGCGCTGATCTACGAAGGCATCGCCCAGGACGAGGCCGAGGCTGAAAAAATCGCCGCCTCCGGCCAGATCGAATACTCGCCCTGCCACCACCACCACGCCGTCGGCCCGATGGCGGGCGTCGTCTCGCCGTCGATGCCGGTCTTCGTCCTGGAGAACAAGACCTTCGGCAACCACTCCTTCTGCACCCAGAACGAAGGGCTGGGCAAGGTGCTGCGCTACGGCGGGATGGGTCCCGAGGTCTACGCCCGGCTGAAGTGGATGGAGACCGACCTCTACCCGACCCTCGACCGGGCGCTCGGCACACTGCCCGACGGGATCGACCTGCGCAGCCTGATCGCCCAGGCGCTCCACATGGGCGACGAGTGCCACAACCGCAACCGCGCCGGCACCTCGCTCTTCCTGCGGGCGATCCTCCCGGCGCTGGCGCGCACGAACCTCGACAACGAGCGGCTCGCGAAGGTGATCGAGTTCATCGACCGCAACGACCACTTCTTCCTGAACCTGAGCATGCCCGCCGGCAAGGCGCTGCTCGAGCCGGCCGAAGGCGTGGAAGGCAGCACGATCGTCACCGTGATGGCGCGCAACGGCACCGATTTCGGCATCCGCCTCTCCGGGATGCCCGAGCGCTGGTTCACCGCCCCGGCCGGCGTGGTGCAGGGGCTCTATTTCCCGCAGTACACCGAGAAAGACGCCAACCCCGACATCGGCGACAGCACCGTCACCGAGACGGCCGGCTACGGCGGGGTCGCGATGGCCGCCGCGCCCGCGATCGTCAAGTTCGTCGGCGGCTCGCCCCAGCTCGCCACCCAGACCACGCTCGAGATGTACGAGATCACCTTCGACGAGCACGAGCAGTTCACGATCCCGGCCCTGAACTTCCGCGGCACGCCGTGCGGGATCGACGTCCGCAAGGTGATCGAGACCGGCATCCTGCCCCAGATCAACACCGGCATCGCCCACAAAGACCCCGGCGTGGGCATGGTCGGCGCCGGCATCCTGCGCGCCCCCGCGGCCTGCTTCAAGGATGCGTATGAGGTATTACGAGAGATGTAGCGATTGAAACACAAAGGGATCAAAGGAATCGAAGTTATCAAAGTTATCCAGGATTCTTCTTTGATTCCTTAGATTTCTTCGATTACTTCGCGTTTAATCTTTAAAATAGCTGCGAAAGACATGCATGGATATCGAAATAATTGCTAAAGAGATCGTCGATTCTGCAGTCCATGTCCACCGAACTATGGGGCCAGGATTATTTGAATCAACGTATCAAAAATGCCTGTGTTTTGAGCTCCGCAAACGCGAGATGAGGGTGGATTGTGAGGTCCTCCTGCCGATTATTTATGATGGAAATCCAATCGAGAGCGGATATCGGTTGGACATGCTTGTTGAGAACATGATCGTGATCGAGAATAAAACCGTTGATGAATTTGCTCCGATTCATACCGCGCAGCTGTTAACCTATCTTCGATTAGGAGGTTATCATATTGGTTTCTTAATCAACTGGAAAGTAGTTTTACTCAAAGATGGGATAAAAAGATTTGTTAACCCGGCGTTCAAACCAAAACCGGAATAGTAATGGAATAAAGAGTTCTTAGATACCTTCGATTCCTTTGATAACTTCGTGTTTCAATCTTTACTCTACAGGAGACAAACTATGAAATTCATCGATTTGACTGTACCCTTGGGAATTGCCACCCCGCCGTGGCCGACCTACGAGCCGCTCCAGATCAAGTACTTCAAGCGCCTCGCGCCGAACGGGGCCAACGGCCAGGTCGTGACCCACTCGAACCACCTGGGCACCCACCTGGACGGCGAGATCCACTTCCACACCCCCGGCAAAGACATCGCCTCGCTGGACATGGATTTCCTCGTCAACAATGCCGCGGTCGTGGACCTGAGCGACATCTGCGGCGACTACGACGTCTACACCTCGAAGATGGTCGAAGACCGGGTCGAAGTCCGCGAAGGCGACATCCTGATCATCCACACCGGCTACCACCACTTCGGCTGGGACCAGCCCACCGCCAACGAGATCCGCTACATGGTGATGCACCCCGGCCCCGACCGTGAGTTCGCCGAATGGGCCAAGAAGAAAAAACTGCGCTGGATCGGCGTGGACTGCGGCAGCGCCGACCACCCGATGAACACCATCATCCGCGACTGGATGCCGCGCCAGGCCCGCCAGGCCGACAAAGTCTTCAAGAAAAAGTTCGGCAAGCCGCTGGCCGAGTACTTCGACGACTCGAAATACCAGCTCATGCACCTCGAGATGTTCCCCTACGGCATCATCCACGCCGAGTGCCTGGGCGGCGAGCTCGACCTGTTCTGCAACAAGCGCACGACGGTCGGCTTCTTCCCCTGGCGCTTCGTCGACGGCGAATCGAGCATCGGGCGCTGCGTGGCCGTGGTCGACGACCTCGAATATGATAAACTGATGGCCGAGAAAGCCGCCTGGCCGAAGACCCGCTTCGGCGACGGCTACAACCCCGCCCACCTCGAATCGATCAACAGGCTTAGCGCTGCAAATTTGGGTTAAAGATTGAAGCACAAAGGAATCGAAGGGATCGAAGTTATCAAAGGGAAATCAAGGTAAACTTTGATTCCTTAATTCAATTCCTTTGATCACTTCGTGTTTTAATCTTTTATCACTGCACGGTTATTACTCTTTCTTAGGAGGTTTATATGGCAATTGATATGGAGCTGGAGAAAGTGCTGCGGCCGATCCAATACGAGATGCCGCCGTACCCGCCGAAGGTGATCACCCTCGCCAACGGCAAGAAAATGGTCGTCCGCCAGGCCGAGCGCGAGGACGTCCCCGAGATCCTCAAATCGGTCCACCCCTGCATATTCATCGAGCGGGACTACTACGACATCGTCAGCGCCCGGCTCTACGGCGAGCTGCTGGCATGGTACCGCCACCGCGTCAAGAGCGCCTACTGCCTGATGGGTCAGGTCGACGGCTACCTGGTCGGGATCGTCAACGGCCGGATGGAGAACGAAAAGGTCGGGATGAGCTACCACACCCTCGCGATCGACCGCGGCCTGCGGATCGGCTCGCACCTGTTCGCGGCCAAGATGGAATACCACATCGAATACCTGAACCAGGACCAGGTCCTGATCGTCGCCGAGAGCCCGATCGGCTTCCGGCGCTGGATGGTCGAATACCCGCTCGAAGAGACCAAGATCCCGCACGAGCTGGGTGGCGGCAATTCCTGGGTCCTCAGCCGCGAGACCTATTTCAAGTCCAAGCCGCGCCTCGTGGTCGGCGACCGGCCTGTCCCGCAGGACCTGATGGATGAAGCCGAAAAGGCGATCCTGTTCGCCGACGACGACACGATCCGCGAGCGCATCGCCGGGTTGAAAGGGAGGTAAGCGATGAGAGACGTTGCAGTTATCGGGATCGGGATGATCCCATTCGGGCGGCGAGACGAGGATACCCTGCTGGATATGCTCGCCTACGCCTCGCTCCACGCCCTGGACGACGCCGGGCTGGGCGACGGGTCGGTGGACGCCCTCTACCTGGCGAACATGGGCGGCGGGATCGTCCAGCACCAGGTCGCGATCGCCAGCTCGCTGGTCGACCGCCTGAGCCTGCTCCCCGCCGCGGCCGACACGATCGAGAACGGCCCGGCTTCGGGCGGTTCGGCGGTCAAAAACGGCGCTGCTCGCGGTCGCATCCGGCTACTACGACACCGTCCTGGTCGTCGGCGGCGAGAAGATGCGCGAGGTCACCGGCTGGCGGGCGACCGACCTGGTCGCGACCATGACCCATCCGACCGCCGAATATCCCTACGGCATCACCCTGCCGGGCATGGCCGGGATGTTCACCCGCCTCTACATGGAGAAATACGGCGTGACCCGCGAGATGCTCGTCGCGGTCGCGGTCAAGAACCAGCAGATGGGCGGGCTGAACCCCTTCGCCCACGTCGAGATGGCGATCACCAAGGAAGGCATCTACGACGACCGGGCCGCGATCGTCAACAACCCGGTCGGCGCCGACCCGCTCCACCTGTACGACATGTGCCCGGTCAGCGACGGCGCCGCAGCCTTGATCCTCTGCCCGCTCGAGAAGGCCAAGAAGTTCAAGAACACCCCGGTCTTGATCGCCGGCTTCGGCCAGGCGACCGACACCCAGACCCTGGCCGAGCGCGACGACCCGACCGACCTGAAGGCGGTCACCCTCGCCTCGCAGAAGGCGCTCGAGATGGCCAAGCTCAAGCCGTCCGAGATCAGCGTTGCCGAGCTGCACGACGCCTTCACGATCCTCGAGATCGCCGAGAGCGAGCACGTCGGCTTCTTCAAGAAGGGCGAAGGCGGCAAGGCCGCGCTCGCCGGCAAGACCAAGCTCGGCGGGCAGATCCCGATCAACCTCTCGGGCGGGCTGAAGGCGCGCGGCCACCCGGTCGGCGCGACCGGCGTCGCCCAGGTGGTGGACATCGTCCGCCAGCTGCGCCACGAGCTGCCGAAGGAGCGCCAGGTCAAGAACGCTCAGACCGGCCTGACGGTCAATTTCGGCGGGTTCGGCAACAACGTGCTGTCGTTTGTGCTGCGGAGGGTAGAGCCATGAAGAAGAGAGAGATCGAGATCGTCGCGTATCAAATGCAAGAAGTGCGGCAAGCTGCACTACCCCTTCCACGACCGCTGCCTGGGCTGCAAGAACCGCGAGTTCGAAAAGGTCAGGCCGGAAGGCAAGGCGAAGCTGCTGACCTGGACGCGCATCTTCAACCTGCCGTGGGGCTTCGACCAGCGCTTCCTGACGATCGGCGTCGTCCAGTTCGAGAACGGCGTCAAGGCGATGGGCCAGATCCATGCCGACGAAGCCTACGAATTCCAGCCCGGCCAGCTCCTCGACCCTGCCTGGGAGGTCGTGAAGGTGAAGGACGGCGAGAACGTCTATGGTTTAAGTTTGCACGTGT
>CAWBGK010000007.1:0-168623 GCA_963788305.1 uncultured Chloroflexia bacterium | reverse complement strand
CGCGGCTTCGCACAATCGTTGTCACAAACATCAAGGAAACACTCCCACCTGTGCTGGCATTTTTGTTTGGGTTGACAAAAGAAAAGAAAGGCGGTTTCAGGGTCGAGCTCGCCAAGGGGGATGTATGGATGAAGGATCTGATCGAAAAGCACAAGCCTGAGGACCGACCCAAAGTAGATGTTGGACCGGACGACGTGGCGATATTTCAATACAGCGGTGGAACCACCGGCGTATCTAAAGCCGCGATTGCGTTGCACCGTCACCTTGTTGCCAATATGCTCATGATTTGCAGCTGGATGACGAGTTGTGTGGACGGTAAAGAAGTCGTGCTGATGGCGATCCCTCTCTTCCATGTTTATGGGATGGTCGCCGGGATGTGTTTTGCGATTCGTGCTGCTGCTTCCATGGTTATGATTTCTAATCCCCGGGATATCAAGGATGTGTTAGACAATATACAGAAGTATAAAGCTTCGGTTTACCCGGGAGTTCCCACCATGTATAATGCGATCAATATCAACCCTGATGTGATTGCGAAGAAATTTGATTTGAGCTCGATCAAGGCTTGCATATCCGGATCAGCGCCGTTGATGGTGGAGACGAAGCAAAGATTTGAAGCCTTGACAGGAGGGAAGCTGGTGGAAGGATTTGGGATGTCGGAGACGCCTACCGCTGTGATCGTTAATCCCCTCTATGGGAAAAATCCGCCCGGTTCGATCGGCATACCCATGCCGGACGTGGATGCCCGGATCATCAGCCTGGAAGATGAGGTAACCGCCCTGGGACCCGGAGAGGCAGGCGAGCTGGTTGTCAAAGCGCCAAACGTCATGAAGGGCTATCATAATATGCCGACGGAGACGCAGAACGCGCTCCGAGATGGCTGGCTATATACCGGCGATATTGCCAAAATGGATGAGGACGGCTTTTTCTATATCGTCGACCGCAAAAAAGAGCTGATTAAACCTGGCGGATACCAGGTCTGGCCTCGGGAAGTGGAGGAAGTCATCGCTCAGAATCCAAAAGTGCTTGATGTCGGCGTAGCGGGAATCCCGGATGCCTACCGTGGCGAGACGGTCAAAGCCTGGGTCGTGCTCAAGCCGGGCGAAAGCGCTAGCGAGGAAGAGATCAAGATTGGTGCCGCGACAGGATCGCGAAATTCAAGATTCCAACCCATGTTGAATTCCGCGAAGAGCTGCCGAAGACTACGGTCGGAAAAATCCTGCGCCGCGAGCTGGTGCGCCAGCACAAAGAAAAAACACCTGCATGATTGTTGACCTGAAGGATAATAATGCCGCCCCGCCAGGCGGCATTATTATTTACGAATGGGCTTCGGGGATTTCTTGTTGACGTAGCCATTCAGGCATGGTAGAATTCCGTCGCTTAACGGAGCGAGCCAGACGAGAATTGCTCAATCCGAATTGTACCGCCCCCATCGTCTAGGGGCCCAGGACGTGGCCCTCTCAAGGCCAAAACAGGAGTTCGAATCTCCTTGGGGGCACCTTGAGAACTGCTTGGTAGATTTATCGGGCAGTTCTTTGCGTTAACCTGCTTTAAACAACGAAGAAGACTGGCAGATTTAACAATCGATTGGTCAGATTTGCATACGAATATTTACTAATCCAAATAGCAGGGGGCAGTTGACCCTGAAGCTTCTTGGATTTAAGGAAAGGTAGTTCACTCATGGGCTGTTTGGTTTTGCGATAATTATGGTAAAATATATCTAATGTCAAGGTGGGCACTCGCAGAATAGGCAAACATTTGCCTTATTTTTATACATTGACGATCAGCATGTATTGCTCACCCATACGCCGCCTAACAACAAGTCAGAGAGAACGCCAAGCGTGGGGGCTTTTAAGTGCTTGGTGCGGGGAGGGTGAATGAGGCTGATGAATTGTTTCGAGTAATGCTCCCTGCTCAGCTCAGGACAGTCAGACAGTCCAAGATGGTAGAACGCCTAGCATAGAAAAGGAGAACGATTAACGATGGCAAAGCTTGATCGCACGAAAGACAATCCGTGGATCCTCAAGACACCTCCTGGAACCTCAGAGTACACAATGCACATCGAGGATAAAGATAGTATGCCTGTCCTCGTTTGTACCGTTGGAAAGACCATCCTTTACTATGACGCGCGTTGCATCGATGATCTGTACGCCATGCTCAAGGATGCTGGGGATTGGGTTGCACTCGGCGGTGCAGACGAGCAGAAACCTGCAAAGGAAGGGACGGTTGAAGCCTGGGGCAGGTCACCGAACAATCCTGTCAAAGGTTGGTATGGATTGAAAAAGGGACTCCGCGGTCGATTTGGAGTTTACATACCACCGCTGATGGAAGAACTCGGCCTTTGTGAAGTTGAGCATAATCCGAAGAACAACCGTATGCGTGCGAAATAAGATACATGTCCTGCGTTGGTCCAGAGGCACTGCATAAACACATCTCACCAGTTCCTCGAAGCAGTTTGCTTTTGGCACGCTTGCTGATTCGCAATTTCAGCATTCAATTCGGTCAGCTTCGCTTGGGGGCACCATTCTTTATGTTAATTCGCTTTGAAGAACGATGTGGATAACCAGATTAACAATGGATTGGTCAAACCCAAAAAGTGTTTCTTAAGATTTAATTCAAGACTTACCTTGTTATTCTGCACAGTGTATGGCATGATGTCTTACACTCATTATTTGGGTGACCTCTGAACAAAGAAGATTATCTAATACAAGATCTAAAATAAAAGGAAAATCTTTTGTGAAATCCGAAAAAGAGCTTGATATTGTTCTTCAAGAAATCATGACACGCTGGGATATACCCGGCCTGGCGGCAGGAATAGTGGAAGGCGATGAAATTGTCTACGCAAAAGGGTTCGGCGTCCAGAGCCTGGAAACGCAAGCGCCCGTAACGCTCGACTCGGTTTTCTGCATTCAATCCGTATCCAAGTGCTTCGTCGCCACTGCCGTCATGCAGCTGGTGGAACGTGGAAAACTGGATTTAGATGCGCCGATTGTTCAATACCTGCCCTACTTTCAGATGGACGATGAACGCTATCGACAGATCACCATTCGGCAGGCGCTCAGCCACACGTCTGGTATGCCAGACCTGGAAGAGACCGAATACGTTGGATTGGTGATCACACCCCGAATATGATGATGGGGCTGCAGAACGATTCGTCCGCGGACTGAGCAGCCGAAAACTGATTGCAAATCCAGGGGAGCGTTTCAGCTACAGCAATATTGCATACAACGTTTTGGGGGATTTCGCTCTCCAAAGTCTCGAAAAAATCCTTTGAGAGCGTCATGCAGGAGCAAATCCTGAACCCGTCCGGGATGCCGAACAGCACGTTCATGGTTCCAGATATCCCTAAGAATAAACTGGCCTGGCCTCATCTTCGATCACCCGAAATGAGAGTTAATCCTATCTATCCATATCACCGCGGCAGATGCCCCGGCCAGCTCCCTGCACACGACGGTCCTGGATATGTGTCATTGGGGCATCACCTGCCTGAATCGGGGAAGCTATCTCGGGCAGAGTATTCTATCCTCCTCAGGTTATGACCTGATGTGGACAGCTGTTGCTGAAAGGGGTAATCAACGTCCCAGCATTTACGAGGAAATGGGGCTTGGATGGACGCTCGGGCATTTTAATGGAGTTAAAACCGTCAGCCATGGAGGCAGTGGATTCGGAGGGACGGCCTTCCTGCTGATCATGCCTGAGAAAAATTCCGCAGCTGTTATTTTGTGCAACGAAGAATCGAACGCTCACTTCCAGGCCGTTCGGGCGGTCGCGGATGTTGTTCTTGAACAAAAGCCGCAGGTGAAACCGGTTTCATGGATGGTGCCGATCAGCCGGGCGTTGGCAGAGGGCGGCATGAATACTGCTTACGCTCGGTACGCGGAGATCAAATCCAGGGAAGACGAGTTTTATTTTGATGAGGATGATCTGCTGGATCTTTCGCTGCAGTTATTTACAGCAAATAATCTTGACCTGGCAATTGAAGTTTTAAGCCTGAATATCCAGATTTTCCCAAATAATATCAGGTCTTATCTGGAACAAGCAAAACTTAATTTGCAGATTGGTGAAATCGCGCAAGCCAAAAAAAGCATCTTGAAAGCCTTGTCAATTGAACCTGGTAACGCAAAAGCGACTGATCTGCTGAAAATGGTTCAGTGAAAGCTGCTTGACACCGGATGCACCTGACTGCCTCAGGTAAGCGACGTAACAGACGACTTGTTGGCTTAAGTGTTATCTCAATACTCAAGGATACCCTTCCCGATGGCAGGCATCACGTTCCGGTTTAAGATTATTTGAATTAATTCACGGGACGGCTCGACATAAGCCCCTGTTGGTCCATCTTAAAAAACCGCTTGATTGATCAGTCAATCAGTTATCTCAAGAAATAGCTTCCGATGTGCCGTCTTTTCTGATTATCTGCCGATTCTGGCAATCGATTGGCAGTTGGTTTTGTTAAGCTGAAACCAGATTATTATGAAGAACCTGATTCGGCATAAAAAAAACATTCATCCTTCGTCTGCTAGTGGATCCTAATGATTCCGCTCAATCGGCAGAGCTGCAAGGTCTAATTCAGGCAATTGGAAACAAGGAAACCTTATCCTTCAAAACCAGCGCCGCACTGTTAGGTTTGTTGCATGCTTCGTTATGTAATGATTTGAAACACGAAAAACCAATCGAGCATCCTGATCAGCAGGATGTAACTTGAAATCGAATCACTCTCCATGCATGATGGTATCTCTGATGTGACTGTGGTTTACCTGGGATGTTATTTTATCTTTTTGATTGCATTGCTTGCTCTGCATTGAGCACCTGGATGGATCTTTTCAACCAGGGAGTTCTTAACCAGCAAGGAAGGGAAAATCCTCGAGAATTTGAAATGTTGAATTGCAAAAGACCCCAGGTTACCTGATTTGCAGGACTTATGCATGAGGTAACAAAGCCAAACGTCATACGGAGGTGATCAGGGGACGCTTCCTGACGCAAGGTGCAGGCAAAGGGGAGCCTGCACCTTGCCTTTTTATGCATCGAGATGGAATACATTTTTAGCTCGATCCATGGATTTGATTTCCGTGCAACTCAGAAATATCCAAATAAGCAATAATTAGTTATGTCATTGATCAGCGATTCTGTCACCCTAATTGATCAGCAAAAATGTCATCTTGACCTCAGCCGATAGCCAAGTATAATCGGCAATACCCCAAAGGAAGGCGAGCCAGAGATGATTATTAACTCTGCTCGTCTTTTCATTCTGCCACCTGTGATGGATCTGACATCTTCTCAAGGCGTTTATCCTTAAACCGGCGCCAGGGGTGATCGGGCGAAGGCTTGGAACCCAATGGCTTTTTAGGCTGCTTCTTCGGCTCAGCCTGCGATGCCGGCGTGCTAGCTGTTTGACCCGGGGCGGGCGAGAATTTTTTCATACGCAAAGGGCCATTTGCATCCGGGTCGAAGATAGCCAGGCGTTGATTCTGATAGCGCACTTCCAGCCGACCATCCAGGTGTTGGCGCACTTCGACACGTTTGTGTGCATAGCTGCTGTTTTGGTGGCCAGGAGGTATTTGTAAGCGCTGGCCATCGAAGGGGAGGGTATTGTCATTGCTAACGGTGCGTATATGTTTGAAGCAGAAGAAGTCTTCTAGTTGGCGGTGCATTGGCCAAGGCAGGTAAGCTGTTTCAGGCTGCGCCGGCTCTACCCGGAAGCGCTGGTTGAATTTGGGTAAGTAATGGATCAGCACCTGATTGGCTTGTTCTTGGTTGCATGCTCCGGCTTTGCGCAGGGCTTTTACCAGACGGTCCTGGAGGGTACCCCACAGCCGTTCTACTCGGCCCTTGGCCTGGGGGCTGCGAGCAGCGATCAACTCGATCCCTAATTCGTCCGCCAGCCTGCCAAACTGGCTCTTGGGCTCTTCCCCGTCTAGTTCCTGCTCGATGGTTGCCTTCGCTGAGCTCTGGAAGATCGAATGACGGTCGGCGTAGATCGCCGCCGGGATGCCTTGTTGTTGGCAAATGCTCCGCAGCCCAAGAAAATACCCCGCCGCATCTTCTTGTTCACGAAACACTGCTCCCAGTAACTCACCGGTGGCATCATCGATGTAGCCGATCAGGGTCAGGTATGGCCCACGACCTTCCAGCCAGTCATGCCGGCTGCCATCGGTCTGCAGCAGCATCCCGACCTTTTCCTTGCGCTCCCTCCAGCTCCGGTGGCGTGGCGCTCGTCGCTTGCGCGGGCTTTTTTGCCCTGCTTCCCGCCGGATGCGACGTACGGTGCAGCGTGAAAGAACCAGCTCGTGCTCTTCTGCCAATTCTTCCGTGAAGTGGCTGTCGTTGTAATCTCGATACTCCTTTTCCGACAGCTCCTGGATTTTCTTGCGCACCTCTTCGCACACCCGGTTATGTGGTGCTCGGCCGCGGTTCCCGTGTGCCAGCCCCGCTGCCCCTGCTCCGCGATACTTCACCATCAGCCTCCGTACTTGCCGCAGGGACAAACCCAACCGCTGGGCGGCTTCTCGTCCGCTCAGTTTCTTCTCTTCGACCTGCTGTAGCACATACACTCGCTTGATTTCGTCCATGCTCAATGTCACTCTTTCGCTCATAGGGTGACATTTTCGCTGATCAGTTACCTGGTGTCAATTTCGCTGAACAATAACATAAGCAATAATTAGTTATTGAATTTAATGATAGATAGTTGTATAGTATTGATGGTTCGTTTTCCTCATTAATTCTACAGGCGTAAAGGTGTGGGGTTGGGTATTTAGACCGGGCGTTTGGTTCATTGTTGGCAAAAAAAGGAGATAATAGATGAGCCATTCTCATCAGCTAAAAATAACTCGCCGCGATTTCCTAAGGCTGAGCGGCATTGCGCTGGGTGGGGCCAGCCTGGCATGCGGGGGCGGTTCCAAGCTGGTGGAGCTGACCGCGATACCTACGCCGGAAAACCAGGCAGCTCCACCGGTCAGCGCGTTGGCACCAGGTTCAGTCCCAGATACGATCCTGGTCAACGGCAACATCGTCACTATTGATGGAAAACGCACTATTGCGAAAGCTCTGGCCGTCAAGAATGGGATCATCATGGTTGTCGGCGATGATCAAGCTGTTCGAAAACTGGCAGATGCCGGCACAAAAGTGATCGATTTAGACGGGCGCACGGTCACTCCCGGATTGATCGATGCCCACTGCCATTTGAGCGCGTGCGGTCTGCTTGGAACCGCGTACGTGGATGTCAGCTGGCCAACTGTCTTCACGGTAAAAGATATGCAGGACAAGCTTTCCGAAAAAATAGCCATTACTCCGCGTGGGGAGTGGGTGCTTGGAAGTGGCTGGCTTACCTTCGAAGGCCGCTACCCAAATAAGCACGACCTCGATCCCATTTCACCTAACCATCCTTTGTTTGTCATCAACATGGGTGGGCATATGGCGGCAGTCAACAGCCTGGCGCTCGAGATGGCTGGTGTAAACGCCAGCACGTCCGATCCGGGCAATGGGCGTTTTCTGCGCGAGGCCAACAACGAGCCTGATGGAACGATCATGAATCACCCGGCAATGGACTACTTCCGCCGCCTTTGGCCGCCGGATCTGATGGATTTAAAAGCTAATGGAAAACAGCATCCTGAACCCGCAAGCTGCTTTTGCGGCGATGGGTGTAACCAGCTTCCAGGATGTCTACGCCGCGGGATGGATCGCATGCAGGCTTTCTTCAATATTGCAAAGCCGCGGTGAGATGACTATTCGGGGGCAGATTATGAATGTCCTGGAGTACGTCCAGGAGCTTGATGGACGCATCGAAGACATCGAAGCTATTCGCTACGAGGACGACTACATGCGTTTCGCAGGGGGAAAGTTCCAGGTGGATGGGGCTTTTGAAGCTTCCTACACCCATGAACCCCACGATGGCATTGCGTGGAACATCCCCATCTGGAAGCCGAATGATTTGAATGAGGCCGTGCGTGCCTTTCACGATGCCGGCTACCAGGTCGCGCTGCATACCGGCGGAGACGCAGCGGTGGACATGGCGCTGGATGCCATTGAGCTTGCCATGAACGCCAATCCGCGCCCCGACCCGCGGCATCGCCTCGAACATTCTGTGTTGAATTCGGACAAAGCGCTTCAGCGCACAAAGGATCTCGGCGTTGTGATCTCCACTCAGCCCACGCTTATCCGGACATTTGCAGATGGAGCTGAGAGGATCTGGGGTGAGGAACGAATGCAGCGGATGGTCCCTACCCGCACCTGGCTGGACATGGGAATACCCCTTTGTTTAAGCTCGGACGCCCCTTCAATGCCGTGGTGGGATCCGCAGACCACGTTACATTCCAGCATTGTGCGCGTCTCTCCCACCAGAAAGCCAGTCAGCCCCGAGCAGGCGCTAACGATCGAAGAGGCGATGTACGCCCATACCATGGCCGGCGCCTATGCTGACTTTGCGGAGGATAAGAAAGGTTCCCTGGAACCGGGGAAATTTGCCGACCTGATCGTTTGGAACGACAATCCGTACACGGTAGCCACAGAGGATATCCTCAATCTGACAGTTGACCTGACCATGGTTGGCGGGAAGGTGGTCCACCAGGTTTAGTTCAGCAGGCAGCGTGTCGCAAATTGGGGACGCAACTTCAACTCGACAAACTGCCTGCCAAATCTATGGATCAAAAACGATGAACCTTCCCTGGCTTAGTCCTGAAGGAAATCAGCGCCTCACAACGGGAAGGAATATTGGATATCCGGGGTACGGATAAAGGCAAGCTGGAGTGTTGATTTCCTCGAGCGTGGCGGGTGCCGAACCACCCCAGTCATTGTAGGCGAATAAACGGTAAACATTCGGCTCACCGCAAGCCAGGCCGGTGTCGCTGTAGCTCGTGGCAGCGTACCCCAGATTGGCCACCTGCATCCAGCCGACGCCGACGAGGCGCTCAAGGCGAAAACCACTCACGTTAATCCCGCTGTAAGCCCAGGAGAGATCAATCTGGTCAGGCTGGGTCAGAATCCCAGAAAAGGCTGTGGGTGGGTCCGGCAAGTTGTCGCTGAGGTGGCTGTCCACGACAGTCAGGGTATAGTCGTGCCCGGGGCAGCCGCCCTGACCGCTAATCTGGAGTGTAATAAGTGCCGCTTGAGCTTGGGGACCAGCCGTTGATACACAGCGATCTTGTATCTTCACCGCAGCGTTGGGCACCTTCTCGAGGGACACCTGTCGGGTCGTCATAGAGCTGCATGAGCAGCAAGTTCCAGTCGCTGTGGGTGAACTGCGAAGTGGTGATCGTATAGACTTCGCCTGCTGTGGCTGTGAACTGAAACCAATCGTAATCTATATCGGGCCCCAGGTTGTGGTTCTGCTCAGGGAGGTTCACATATAGAAATCCCGCCTGAGTGTAATCATTATCCGGCTCAAAGGTGTCCCATTGAGAGGTTGTCGCTTCGATCACTTCGCTGAAAGCCGAGTTGCCAAGGGAGTCAGAGGCACGGATTCTGTAGGAATAAGTCGTATTACAGGTCAAACCGCTGTCAGAAAAGCCGGCGTATCCATCATCAGGCAGCTCGCTGCCTGTCTTCTCCGGCCTATAGATCAAACCTGGTCCGGCGACGCCAATCTGGCGCCACTGCCCTAGCGTGGACGTATAAACTTCCCAGCGCTCGACTTCGAAGGCGTGCGGAGTGGAAACTGGATCAGGCCAGGTCAGTTGGATGCTGCTGACTTTGGGGTTTGAGGCGTATATACCGGATGGCCTTGCCAGAGTGGTGCCGGAGCTGGTTCCGGTCACGCGCAAAGTATATTCGTAGCCAGGACAGCCACCTTTATCGTGATAATTCGAGACTTTCACATAATAAGTGCCGCTGGCTGGAGCGGCCCATTTCTTGATGCAGGCAGCCAGGCTGGTGCAGTCATCATTCCACTCGAGGCTCGTTTCGCCGTTGGTATCATACAATTCCAGGACCGTATCATTGGCGGAGTCCACGATCGAAGTGGTGATGGTATAGACCTGCCCCGCGCTGGCTGAGAACTTCACCCAGTCCTGATCGCCCTCGGTATGAAAAGTGTGTTCTTGTGAACTCCCGTTTACAGTGATCGTCCTGGCAGAGGAAGAGGAGTCGTCCGCCTCGAAGCCATCGGCAGTAAACGTTACGGCATTGGCAGCATTGCTGAAAAACGATTTACCGTTTTCGTTGTAGGCGCTCACACGGTAGGGATAAGCGGTATTGCACACCAACCCTGTGTCGTGATAGTTCGTCACACCCGCTCCGACCATCGCGATCGTATTCCATTTTATCATTCCTATTCCCAATCCCATGTCCTGCCAGCCATACCGTTGGATTTCAAAGCCTGTTTCGGTGGAGCTGTTAGAAATCCAGGAAAGGTTGACCTGGCAGTGTGAGATGGGCGTCGCAGTCAGATTGGAAGGTTGGGCCGGCCAATCTGCCACCCCGCCTTCCTTGACCGCCAGGTCATAATTGTAGCCAACGCAGCCGCCCTGGCCATTCTTGTGATTGATTTTTATATAGAAAACACCGCCGGGCGGCGCGACCCAGTCGTTGATGCAGGAGGCTGTGCTGCCGGATGTGCAATTGTCATTCGTCGCCAGCAGCCCAGAGCCGGTTTGGTCGTAGAGCTCCAGAACTGTATCATTGCTGACTCCCAGGTTGGAGGTGGTGATGCTGAAAATCTTGCCCCAGGCTGCGTTGAACTTGACCCAGTCGATATCGCCGGGGTGGTCGAAAGTATGCGTCTGCCCGCTCGCCCCCGAGCCGGCAGGGGTAATAAATTTTGCATCACTGTAAGCATTATCGGTCTCATAATCGTCCAGATCCAAAATCCAGGCATCAGCCTGATTGCTGTTACTGGAACCGCCGTAAGCATTGTAAGCATGGACGCGATAGAAATAGTGTGAGCCGCAAGATAAGCCGCTATCAGACCAGGAATTCTCGTTGATCCCTACGGTGTGCACCTGCATCCAGGCGATCGAGGGGTTGGTTGTGCGCTCAATCACAAAGCCAAGCTCGTTGTCACTATTGTCGGTCCAGAGGAGTTTCATGCTGCCATTGAACGGGCTAACCGTCAAATTATAGGGTGTGCCAGGTGGGGCGATGTGACCATCATTGATGCTGAGGGACGGATCGCCGTAAAGATTATAGGCAATCCAGTTCGCTACAAGGTCGTCCCAGATATTATTGAGGCTCATCTGGTATTTCTCGTCGTACAACGCATGACCCACGGTCTCGCCGTTTACAATCCGCTGCATTACGTAATAAGATATTTGGGAGATACCAGCTTCATTGGTATTAAAAACTCCTTCGATATAGTACGTATTCCTGAAACCAGTAATAGTGGCGATTGCGCCATATTGTAAAAGGCTGTAACCCAAATTGTTCTGATCTTCTGGATATCCGTTCGAGCAGGATGCTGAAAAAACGATCGCCGGGCGATCATCACCCAGGTCCAGGTACGCAGAATCCGAGGAGGACATTAATTTGCCGACATTGCAGTCCTCATAACCAATATCGGTGCCATCGGACCCCCCATGTCCTAACCAGGTGACAAGACCGTAATCACGGTTCTTCCAATGGTCCCGCACGGCAAATTTCACGAGGTTCTGGTCGGAGCTAAAGCTGGAATAGCACCCGTCGCCTGTATGCTGATACAGGGTATGAGAATCGTATCCAGCGGCATTCAAATAGGTGTTCTTCATCGCCTCGGCCAGGTATCCGCCATCCGTGATGGAATCAAGAAAACCCATCGGGAGCAGCGCCCGCTTGCGCCAGGTCAGGTCTCCTGAATCCTCGTAGACGATGGTCTTGGCAAGGATGTCGTCGAGGTAATGGATCGAACCGGGTTCATTTTGATAGACCGGGATTCGGCCTACGTAGACATCCGGGTGAAAACTCACACCTCCTAAACCAATGTCATCGGTCAGCTCTCCGCAGTATTCATCGCCATCATGATGGGTGTTCAAGAACCAGTTGCCGGTAAGGTTGGCATACTGGTAATCGGTCGGGGTATTCTGTCCCAACGGATTTCCATACTTATCCAGGAATCTGCGCATGGACCAGCACATTACAGTGGGGACATCGCCGACCGTCTGGTTCGGATTATCAGGGTTGTATGGGGTGGGATCGCCGATCAGCAGGACATATTCGATCGACATCGACAGGTAATTGTCGATCAGCCACCGACGAATTTTCTGCGCCAGACGGTTCGGCCATTGGCCAGTCAATCCGCCGTATTCGCCCTCGGTGACCACCAGCACGCTATATCCCTGGTCTTGCTTGTGTGCAATAAAACTGCTGAGTTTTTTGCTGCTGTTGACAATTGAGTTGCTCGTGATGATGACATAATTATATGTGGTAGTCAGGCCTGCCGGTTTGGGCATGAGTGGGTACCATGCCTGCGCCTCGGCATAGTTATAGAATAACTCCGCGGCGCGTTCGTCCATGACCGTGTCGCTCAGCTCGATCCGAAGCTGCTGCTGGTCGACGGTCGGAGCCCTTTCAAATGTTACCTGCACCTGCATTTCGGTCGTCAGGCGCAGCTTTTCGGTGACAGGGTTGTACTGCAGCGGCCTCAGGAGCAGGCTCACAAAACGCCATTTGCGCATCTGGTCGAATCTTACGGAGCTTAATTGGGATTGGGGGAAGAAAGCGTCATTATGATAGACCTGGGTGTTCTTGCCTTCCACGATACTGTCCGCATTCATGCCCCACAGGACCATTTCCTTGTCCTCCACCCAGGTCTTGCCAGGGGGCGCGGGCTCGATCTGATTTGTTTCATCGAGGTCAGTGGTTTGAGCTGACAGCACCTCTGCTTTGACACTCTCAGGGATGACATCCGGCGGCAGAGCAATAAGGTAAGGCTTAGCCGGCAAGACTGGATCACCCGGAGCGCCTCCATTTTCGTATCCTTCAAGGCTCGGTGTGGAAGAGCCATCCTCCGTTTGAGTGAATTGCAGTGGTGGAACCTGGAAGGTGAAAACCAGGCTGTATGGCGTGTTGAGGGGTGCAATAGAGATCGCCTGGATTGCCTTAGTTTGGACCTGGCCAGATCCAAAAAGTGCCAGAATCAGCCCAATACTCGAGATGACAAGAATACGCTGTTTCATTGCTGCCTCCAAAAAAGTTGCTCATACGAACACAATTTCCCTGCGCTCAAGCGCGTGGCCAATGGATGGCGTGACTTAACAGACGTTCAAACCCTCGTATCTCAATCGCCGTTAAACTCGTTGTAAGACGGCGTACTATAATTTTTCAGAGATTATCGATAAGATGCTTAATACCTCGTGGACCCCGTGCAGCCAAATGATATTTGGCTAAGGTATTAAAAATAAGGAAAAATGATCAAGAATTTGATGTATTATACTACTGAAAAACTATATCTTTTTAGAAGACAATAGAATACTCTTTTTCTCATCCGCTTCATTCCGGGGGAAAAAAGGAAAACGTTTCACATTGTTGACAAACAATGTGACGTATTCCATATTACTTTCACAGAATAGAAGCAGGTTCTAGATACAGTTCAACCCGGAAAAATTCTTCTTCCCATCTGCGGGAAAAGCCAAATTTCTCAAATATATGTAGCATGGAGCCGTTGTCCGGGAGCGTGTATGCATAAACTCGCTTGATCCCCCGGGTCCTGGCTATTTCCAGGATGTACTGTGTCATCAGCGTGCCCAGGCCTTGCCCACTCCACGGATCGCCCACAACGATCGCGTATTCGGCTGAATCATTATAAGGATCGGCGATGAGCCTGACAACGCCTGCCATCTTCTTTCTGCCTTCCTCGCGAGCTCGGCAATGATCGCAATTTCACGGTCATAATCGATCTGCGTGTAGCGTATCAGCATTTCATGCGTGGTATCTTTGATCGGGCTGAAGAACCGGAACCGCTTCGTTTCTTCAGAAAAAGTGCTGAACATCTCTGCTTCCATTGGCTCATCCTCCGGACGGATGGGTCGGAGCAGTACTGACTTCCCATTTTTCATTTGAAACAACCGCTCATATTCTTTGGGGTACGGGCAAATCACCATGTGAGAATATGGTTTTACGGTTTTTTCGGCGATTGTCTCATCCAGGATGATTTTTGCATCCAGGACGATGCCTCCGTTTTCATCGATCGCAAACGGATTGAGATCCATTTCCTTGATTTCAGGAAAATCCATGACCAGATAAGCGACCTTGTACAGCAGAAATTGAATGGCAGACACATCCACTGCCGCAGTACCCCGATATCCCTTAAACAGGGCAGAAATTTTTGTTCCATCGATCAGATGCTGGGCAAGGGACATATTCAGCGGTGGAATCCCAATATTGGTGTCTTTGAAAACATCCACAGCAACCCCGCCCATACCAAATACAATCACAGGTCCGAAAATCGGATCTTTTTTTGAGCCGATCAGGAGCTCGAGCCGTTTTTCAACCACCTTTTCGATGTAAACACCAATTATCCGGGGATCAGGAACCTGTGATTGGACGCTTTCAATGATTTTATGAAAAGCCGGGTCGATCTCAGCTTCCGAATGGATGCCTGTGATAACCCCTCCGACATCGAATTCATAAATAATATCGGGCGATACGATTTTCATGACCACCGGGAATCCGATTTCTGCCGCCGCGGCTCTGGCTTCTTCAGGATTTCTAGCCAGCCTGCCGTCCGGAACCGGGATATCGTAATGGGTCAGGATTTCTTTGGTTTCCGGGTAGGTCAGTATGGTCCTGCCTGCGGATGCTATCTTGCTGATCAATCGTTGGGTCTTTTCAGTGCGGGGAGAAAAGGCATGAGGGATTGTCGCCGGGGTCTCGCTCAGCAACTTCAAGTTTTGCCGGTAAGTAACCATATTCAGAAATGATCTGACTGCATCTTCAGGCTTCTCATAAGAAGGGATTCGGCCTTGATCAAGGATCCGGCGGCCTTCTGCGACGTCATCTTCGCCCATAAACGCAGCCAGCAGGGTTTTATAGGTGCCTTTCGATGTTTTTACCAGATCGTGAGCGACAGCCACAGCGTCCGTCATCGCCTGTGGGGTTAATATCGTCAGCACCCCGTCAATATTTGGATCTTTAATGCAGGCTTTCAGTGCGATCCTGTGACGAAGTGGATTCGCATCCCCAAGGATGTCAATCGGATTCCCCACTCCAGAACCTGGGCAGCCGTTCATCAAGATGGCTCATTGTCTCAGGAGATAGCTCAGCCAGAACCCCGTTTAGATCGATGAGCGCATCTGTGGCGATGACTCCCGGACCACCGGCGTTAGTAATGATCGCTAATCTGTTCCCAGCAGGCAGCCGCTGCATCGAAAGCGTTTTAGCGCAATCGAACAGCTCCGCAATGCTGCCCACACGCAGGATTCCGGCGCGTTTGAAGGCAGCATCAAAAATCTGGTTGTTCCCGGTGATGCTGCCCGTATGATACAAAGCAGCTTTTGCGCCTTCGCGGCTTTTCCCAACCTTGAGGACGACAATTGGCTTGAGGCGGGCAAAACTCCTCGCCGCACTCATAAACCTGCGGGCTTGAGTCAGCGTCTCCATGTATATCAGAATTGCTTTAGTGTCCGGATCACTTCCAAAATAATCGATCAGGTCGTGAAAACCAATGTCAACCATTTCCCCAACCGAGACAAAATAGGAAAACCCGACATTCTCCTTCACCGACCAATCAAGAACTGCAGTGCAGAGCGCGCCGCTCTGAGAAATAAAAGCGATCCCGCCTTTTGGCGGCATTTTGCGTGAAAAACTGGCGTTCAGATTAATTTTTGGCCGGATAAAACCCAGGCAGTTGGGTCCGAGCAGCGCCATACCGGAGGATGCAGCCGTCTGTTGGATTTGATCCGCCAATCTGCTGCCGGCTTCTCCCGATTCGGAGAAACCTGCCGAGATCACGACCGCGGAGAGGACTTCGTTTTCTGCGCATTCTTTCAGAACATCTGGAACGCTTTCGGCCTTGACTGCAATGATTGCCAACTCGACACGTTGAGGTATCGAATGGATATCCGGAAATGCTTTGACCCCTTGAACCAGACCTCGCTTATTATTCACCGGAAAGACCGCACCGGAAAATCCATTGGTGATCAGGTTTCTAAACAGGGAGTACCCAACCTGACCCGGCCGATCGGATGCCCCGATCACAGCGATGGATTTAGGATTGAATAAGGTGTTAAGCTGTTTGGTGTTCATGTTTCTCTATTTCGCTGACTTTAATTCGAATTATCGATTTCATTCGACCTATTTCGCTTTCAGGAATAATATCAGATAAGATCCATTCACTAGGACTCTGCCCAAATCTGAGACGAAGCGATCTTGTTAAAAGGAATTTTACCCTAATGGTACAATCATAAAATGCTGATCCCTTTAGATATTCTTAAAACTGAATGTACCCTCTCCTGGGAAGGGATTCATGGTTTTCGGCACTGGCAGAGGGTGAGAACCAATGGATTGAGGTTAGCCCATTTTACGGGTGCCCGGACAGAAATTGTCGAGCTTTTCTCGATCCTTCACGACCTGAAAAGGCAAAACGATGACGCTGACCCGGATCACGGCAAACGCGTTGCAGATTTCATCCGGACCATTCAGGGAAAATGGATTTATCTCGCGGACGATGATTTGGAAACGTTATGTTATGCCTGCGAATTCCACACCTCGGGTTTCACGGAAGCCGATATCACGGTACAGACGTGCTGGGACGCGGATAGGCTTGATCTGGGTAGAGTGGGGATTCGGCCTGATAAAGATCGATTATGCACCGATGCCGCTAAAGACCCAAGCATCATGAATTGGGCTTATGCCATGAGTCGGGCGTTTTCCTGATCAGAGGATCATATGAATCCTGCGCATGGTGACTTAATTGACTGGCTTCTGAGTGGTGAGCCCTGGATCGAGTACCGGACCAGGCTCGATCTGCTGGGCCAAAGGGAAGATGAACAACAGGTAAGGGTTGCCAAGGGAGGTATGCTGGCAGATGCAAGAGTGAGAGCTTTGTTAGATGAGCTTTCTGGATGGCCGGGGCATGTTATATCCAGCCACAAAAGCGCTGGCCAGCAATTCCACAAATTGACCTTCATCGCTGACCTGGGACTCAAATCCGAAGACCCAGGAATGTCTGAAATCATCGCCAGGATTTTTTCTCATCAATCGACTGAAGGTCCCTTCCAGCTCTCCACCAACATCCCCACCCATTTTGGCGGTACCGGCAGCGACCAGTGGGCCTGGGCATTATGCGATGCCCCACTAATCGTCTATGCCCTTGTCAAATTTGGATTAAGCAGTCGGCCTGAAGTGAGATCGGCAGTCGATTATCTGGCTGGATTGTCCCGCAGCAACGGCTGGCCTTGTGCAGTCTCGAGAGAGCTCGGAAATTTCAGGGGTCCGGGTCGAAAAGATGACCCCTGCCCATTTGCGAACCTGGCGATGCTCAAAGCATTGGCTGAGATCGACGAATGGCGCGAAACTGCTGTCTGCCGCATAGGAGCTGAAACGCTGCTTGAGCTGTGGAGTGAAAGCACCAGCCGGCACCCTTATATGTTCTTCATGGGGATGGATTTCCGCAAGCTAAAAGTCCCTTTTATCTGGTATGACCTTGTCCATGTATTGGACGTGCTTTCCCGGTTTTCTTGGCTGAAAGCTGATTCGCGCCTCCTCGATATGCTTGAGATTCTGAAAAGTAAGGCAGACTTCGCAAGGCCGCTTCACCCTGGAATCTGTTTGGACTGCCTGGAAGGACTGGGAGTTTGGTCAAAAGAAAGCGCCGTCTCGCTTGTTAACTATGCTGGCATGGCGAACGATTAATAGGATCGAGTCTGTTTAATGTGTCAGGTCTGGGTCCTGATAATTCTACGATAAACATTATATCCAGATATATAATGTAAGCAATGCCCTAAATCTTGATCGAATAAAGATCCCGTTTGGAAACCTCCGGGAAATCGATATGATAAAAGATACGCTGTCGTATAAGAGAGTGATTTTGGAGGAGGCGGTAATGAAGGATAGTACACAAGAAACGAATCAAGACAGGATACTGCGCTTCGTTCGCCTGGCGAGGGCGCTTAAATCTGGAGGCATCTATAATGGCGCCAAACTGCTGCGAGCTCTGGCTTTTTCAGAGGAGACTCGCCTTAGCCGCCTTCCTGAAGGGGCAAGCGATTCAGCCTGGATCCATCGCGAAATGGAATTGATCATTAAGGAAGTACAGCAATCAGGGACTGACCAGGAGCTGGTGTTTGCTTTGGACCATGCCAGGCAAGGCGCTCTAGAAAACCGCACGATCTCCATTCAAGATGCTCCGCCGGTATTTGTATGCCGCTTCTGTGGAGAGATCGCATTAAAACAGCCTCCAAATTGCTGTCCGGGGTGCGGGGCTAGAAAGCTTGCCTTTCGTGAAATCCTGCCGACTTATTATCTGGAGCCGCTTACACCAGCACAGGCGCTGGAAGGATTGGAGTACGCTGTCCAAGAAGTGATCCGGCAGACAACAGACCTCACCGAGCAGCAGATGATCTGGTCACCCGAACCAGGTGAGTGGGCTGTGCGTGATTTGATCCTGCATTTATTAACCGCCCAACAGCTGCTTGCAGGTCGGGTGGAGAAGATGCTCATCGAAGAGAATCCATCCTTGAAAAGTCTGGCTGCCTGGGCAGAAATGGATGAAACCGAATCTACAGGGAAAGAAGCTTTAGATCGATATGTTCGCTTGTGCTTTTTAACTGTAAACCGATTGAAGGGAATCGGATTGTCGGATTGGCAGCGAACTGGTTTTCATGATGAATTTGGGGAGATAACAATCCTACAACAGGCTGGTTACTTTGCTCGTCATGATCAATATCATTTGCCGCAGCTGGAAGGTCTCCGCCGCAGCCTGATAGGTTAGATTTTAAGGATAAGCCTTTCACCTGGAATGTCGGTTCTGACACAACAATAACTGTGTCCTTTATCGGAATTAGTTGAGATTTCTGCAAAACAGGGATGGCTGCCGTCCAGCCTGCCCAGACGTCCAGGCGCGGACGCTTATTCATAATTTCTCCACAGAGTATTCACCCGAACTTCATATTGTCAGGATAAGATCAAAGGGTAAACAGAGATCCTGCTGCCCGAATGAGTTTTGGTACTTTGTGGAAAGGCAGCTTATCGAAAAATATAAGATAGAGAGACCTTAGGAAGGTAGAAGTAAAATGGTTAAGAAAATCGTTATCGGAGTAATTTTCGTGGTCATCACAGGGCTGCTCATCTTTGGAGCGGTTAACCAGACGATGGCAAACAACGTCCCGTCTTCAGAAGCCCGAGGTTCAGGCCTGAAAAACACGGCAACGCCGCAACCAGGTGCGCAGGTCGCGACAGGTAATTCATATGGACTGGGAAACAGCGGCAGCCGCAACGGACAAACTTCGAATGGGACGGGTAGTTTTCAAAATTTACCTCCAGCACAAGCTGGCGATCTCAACGCAGACGAATCGGCTGCGTTGAGCTATATGCGGGAAGAAGAAAAGCTGGCGCATGATGTATATGTAATGCTGTATGCCGAATGGGGACTCAACATATTCCAGAACATCAGTCAGAGCGAACAAACGCATACCGATGCAGTCAAAGTCCTGATTGACCGAAATGGAATCGAAGATCCGGCTTCGAAAGAGATCGGCGTCTTTTCCAATCCTGACCTTCAGGCCTTGTATGATGAGCTTGTAACTCAGGGGAGTCAATCGCTTGCTGAGGCGCTGAGAGTGGGTGCGGCGATCGAGGAGATCGATATCCTTGATCTGAAATCCCGATTGAAGTTAACCGATAAAGCCGACATTCAGCAGGTCTTCACCAACCTGGAACGCGGCTCGGAAAATCACCTGCGAGCATTTGTCTCCACGCTCAATCGGCAGACCGGGGATTCTTATCAACCACAGTACCTCAGCGCAGAGGATTATAAATCGATTATCGAAAGTGCGATGGGCAGTGGTCGCGGTCAAGGGCACGGACAGGGTGGTCGTGGCAGCGGACAGGGAGGTAAAGGCGGCAGACCTTAATCTATTCAATTTTTGATTGAAAAAACTCAAAACAACAAGCGGTGCATCACATAACAAGATGCACCGCTCCTGTTTTGACGCCAAATTGTATCAAACCAATGGCTCGCTAAGCACACACTCTGTTAGGCAGTACTTTTCGCAAGTATTACCCTCAAACGCATTCCCCATTATCGCATAGACCATTGCCGTTCGAGTCCCGATAGTCGTGGCATTCACCCGGATAGGAGCAGGATTTTCCTTTTCGACACCGGTTTTGACAGCTGACGCTACTGCTTTCCACTGGGATGTTTGCTGATGTTGAAACCTGGGTGTTCGACTGCACAACGGATTTTGATGTTGTAGCCTGGATTTCTTCAATCTCAGCATCAGAAGTGCTTAATGGCTGAGAACTCATTGCCTCTGTTGGTTGGGCAGCTGATACCTGGATCTCCTCAAATTCAGCGGATGATGAGCTTTCAAGCGGATTATTTGATGGTATTTCTGATTGGGCAGATGCAGCTTTAACACCCGCTTCGTAGGCGGAATCTCTAATATTGATCAACGCGACAACTGAAGCTGCACTGACAATTCCCATCAGCTTCAGGAAATCCCGGCGTTGTGAGTTGATGCTTAATGTTCCGGATTTAATAGCATACCTGCCGTTAAACGGGATGATAGTTGGTCGCTCGAATATTATCCGGGTTGTCTTGACGATCCAGCGCCAGTGGACAGCGATCTTCAAGATCACGATCAGAAGCGTGACGATTGAGATCGCCTCGTGCAGGCTTATCCAGGTGCGCATGTTAGCCAAATTCAAGGAAAGCCAGGTTGAGATCAGCAAACCAGTCGCCAAAATACTTGCGAAACCCAGCAGCAAGGATGTGTCGAAAAGATAATACAACCTGGCTTTGTTGGAGGTTTTTCGAAAAAAACGCTTGCTTACTGCATCTATCCAATTCCAATGAGTGAGGAAATGATAAACAGCAAGAACGCCATTGGCGATCCCGATCCACTGGTGCAGTGCAACACCGGTCAATTCCATGAAGAACATCAGGATCAACCCGCCAAAAAGGAACGCGTTTATAAACCAATTATGTTTTGATACTTTGTTTTTCATTTTTTTTACTCCATTTTAGGCAATATATATATTGAAAATCAGAATTCATCATACCGAACACGTATGAAGACCTTATTTAGAAAAGATTTGGAAATCAAGAATATTTGATTTCACGATGGGTAAAATCTCTTCAAAGAATAAGGTATGTTTTCGATCCCTCGGAAACGTTTCCTGTATCCCTATCCATTCGTTATAATAGTAGGGAGATCATTTAGCATTAATTACCGGAAATATTATGGACCTGGATGACAGTCTGAAATCCCATTTTGGCTTTGGCAGGTTCCGCCTGGGACAGGAAGAGGCTGTCAAGAGCCTTCTTGAAGGCCGGCACACCCTGGTTGTTATGCCCACCGGTTCAGGGAAATCTTTGATTTTTCAGCTGGCCGGACTGCAGATGGAAGGGTTGACTCTAGTCCTTTCGCCATTAATCGCGCTGATGAAGGACCAGGTCGATAGGTTAACTCGGCTCGGAATTCCGGCTACGTATATTAACAGCATGCTTGATTCCAGTGAACTGGATTCCAGGCTCAATGGAATGAGCCAAGGGAAATTCCGCCTGGTCTATATCGCTCCGGAGCGCCTGAGGAGTATCCCTTTCGTTAATCATCTTGGGAGACAGAAAGTCGCCCTGCTGGCAGTCGATGAAGCACATTGCATTTCGAATTGGGGCCATGACTTCCGACCGGATTATCTGCATATATCCCAGTTTCGCAAAGCAATTGGCAACCCCTTGACAGCTGCACTGACTGCAACTGCCACCCCACATGTCCAGGATGACATTGTGCGTCTCCTGGGCATTTTGGAAGCCAATCGAATTTTTACCGGATTCAACCGTCCGAACCTGACTTTTGAAGTACGGTATATCACGAGCCTGGCAGATAAGTTGAAAATCCTACAAAGCCTGTTGGATAAAAAGTCCAATGGATCAACAATCATCTATACAGGCACACGGCATGATGCAGAGGAAGCAGCCGAGTTCATTCAGAAAGTAGTCTCAGTGCCCTGCGAATATTATCACGCAGGTCTCTCTTCCATGGATCGCACCCGAATTCAGGACGAATTCATGTCTGGCAAGGTTTCGATGGTCGCAGCAACCAATGCGTTTGGGATGGGGATCGATCGGGCGGATGTGCGGCAGGTAATTCATTACTCGCTGCCTGGATCTTTGGAAGCTTATTATCAAGAAGCCGGGCGGGCCGGCAGGGATGGAGAACCAGCCAGAGCAATTTTGATGTACGCGCCAGCGGATCGAGCTTTACAGGAATGGTTCATCGAAAGCAACACAGTTTCTTTTGCGGACCTTAGGATCATATATGAGGTGTTAGAAGCAGTTCCTCATGGTCGAGCTATAATTACTTTAGAGGAATTGTCACGCAAGACAGGGATGCATGAAGTTAAAGTGAAGGTGGGATTGGCTGGCCTGGAACGCGCAGAAGGAATTACCCATTCCGGTGATGAGGGCACCCGGATTATTTTTCACGTCAAAGATTGGAACGAATTAGAAATTACGAAGGTTATCAGCAGCCTCCATGATTATCAATCCCAACGCAGAATCCAGTTAAAGAAGATGATCGCTTACTCAGAAAGCAATCTTTGCAGGCGCAGGATCATATTAAATCATTTTGGTGACAGGGATGTGACTGAGGCAGATGCGTGCTGCGATAACTGCCTGGCGAAGAGGAGTGAGCTTTCCACGCAAGGGAATCGGACTAATAAAGAAAACCATAGTGTGCCATCCGAGCAAGATAGAATTGCCCTAATCATTTTGGATACAATTTCCCAAGAAAAACGAAGTGTAGGTAGACAGAAATTTGCCTTGATACTAATCGGCTCAAAAGCTGTTGAGATTACTCGATACCATTATGATAAGAACAAAAATTATCAAAAGCTATCTAATTATTCTCAAAGATCAATCGAGGGATTTATTGATCAATTAATTGATAAGCAATATTTAAAGGTAATTGGTGGAAAGTATCCTGTTCTCCAAATAACTCCTAAGGGAGAATCGGCTTTGTACAATGTCCAGGCGATTCCACTAAAGATGCTCCAGTGGAATGAGAAGACCCCGCAAAAAATCAAGCATCAGATTGAATCTGATAGTACGGTGGATGTAACATATCAATTGCTTCGAGAGGGGTTGAATATCAACGAAATCGCTAAGAAACGCAATCTGACTGTTGGAACAATATATGATCACTTCTCACAGCTGATTGCCGCAGGACGTATCAAGATTGACTCCGTTGTTTCACATGAGTTGTTAGAAATGATTATTTCTGCAATTGGTCAAGTCGGATCTATCGACAGAATGAAACCGATCATGGAATTTCTTCCTGAGAATACGGATTATGGAGTCATTCGATGCGCATTCGAGCACATCAAAAGAGAGCAAAATAACCAGAAGAAAGATCAAGGTGATGGAGGAGGTCACTCGCCTACCAACACGATAGAAGCCTTTCTCTCCGGTCAGCACCCCCGTCAGCTTAAAGGATCGTGGGATGCGGGCTGGGCGCTAGATTTCCACAGCCGTTTTTATGGTTCTAACTGGAACCGCAGTGAGATCGGAGAGCTGGTTTATCGTTACAAATACCAGCAGGATATGTTCGTGCTGCCGACATTGATCGATATCTCGGCATCCTTCTTGAATGATCATCCAGATCTTGTCAGGGTCGATGCAGTGGTCCCGGTCCCGCCCTCATCTTCGCGTCCAGATGATCCAGTCAGCTTATTTGCGGCTGGATTGGCAAAGCATTTCGGCCTGGAGTTCCAAATGTTATTAACCAAATCCAGACAAACCTCACCTCAAAAAGAGATGCATACCCTGGCACAGAAACGGGCAAATGTGGCTGGGGCTTTTCAACTCAATTCTCCAATCCTGGGTAAAAAAGTATTGATTGTTGATGATCTTTTCGATTCTGGGGCGACGCTCGAAGAAGCCACCCAACTCTTACACCGCTCAGGTGCGTCAAAGATTTATGTTTTAACGCTGACCCGCACGATCCATACGGATGCGTAGAAAAGGGATATCAGTGATGCTTTCGAGTGGCTCTGTAGAAATTGTTCTTTTGTGTTCGCACCTTGGACTGGTCAAGGGTTCCGAGTTAGTCCCGTTAAATCGTCGAGAGTGGAATCTGCTTGAGCAGAAAATCCAGTCTTCTGAAGTCGAAGGTGTTCAAAAATTACCTGAAATGACGGCACAGGAAATTCAAGCCACCTTTGCAATTTCAGAAGAAGAAGCTGAACGAATTGCCAGGTTGCTGGGCCGTCACGACAGCCTGACGAGCGAGCTGGAACGCCTGAAGGCGCTTGGCATTCGAGTGATCACCCGCCAGGATCCAGAATACCCGGAGCGATATCGCCAGCGGTTGAAAGAATCTGCTCCGGTTATCCTTTTCTTTGCTGGCGAAGCGGCGCTGCTCGGTCAGCCTGGGATTGCAGTTGTCGGCTCTCGCAACCTGGATATCGCTGGACAGGAATGCGCCTCATTTGTCGGCAATGCTTGCGGTTTATCTGGATTGGTCCTTTATTCTGGTGGTGCCAGGGGTGCAGATACAATCAGCACGATGGCAGCCCTGGAATCGCGCGGCTCAGCGGTCAGTGTGCTGGCGGAGGGCATGGAAAAGACGATTAAGCAGCGAGATGTCCAGCGAGGTCTGAAACGTGGAGATCTTTGCCTTCTAACTCCTTATTCACCGGACGCAGGTTTTTCGGTTGGTGGTGCGATGGGACGAAACCGTTTGATCTACTGCCTTGCGGATTATGCCATCGTAGTTGCCAGCGATGCCGAAAAAGGCGGCACCTGGTCTGGGGCATCCGAAGCTTTACGATTTGAATGGCTTCCTGTTTTTGTGCTAGAACACTCCTTGATGCCTGAAGGCAATCGACTTCTCATTCAAAAAGGTGCGCATCCATTTCCGCATCCTTTTCCCGAACATTATTTAAACCTGGCAAATTGGCTGAAAGATCACAGTAGGAAAGAAAAATCGAGATCTACCCAGTTGGGTCTGCTTTAATGCAATTATGAAAAACTGTTATTTCGCTCGAATTTCGAATTATAATTATTTGTATGGTAGCTGAAGCAAGAAATTTTAGCATCGGATTAATTTGCTCCACCAATAACCAACCGCACCCGGGGGTCAGACAATATTCCGAAAGATATGGGTTGCTATTTTATAACTTGAATTTTCGTTCAAGTTTAAGTCACTTTTTTATTCACTCCTGAGAAATATTGCAGGGATATCATTTGGAAAACCTTTTTTCGGAATCGGTAAGAACGCGCCTGTCATTTCCGCTGCAAATATTAAAACGGCGAGATTTTCAATTCTTGTGGCTGGGGGAATTCAGCTCCTTGTTGGGTGACCAGTTTTATTGGATTGCCCTTCCATGGTTGATCTTAAAAACCACGGGGGATCCTCTGGTGATGGGCAGCTTGCTTGCAGTTCAAATGATTCCGCGCAGCCTTTTTATGCTGGTTGGCGGCGCACTGACCGACCGGTTCTCCCCACGAAATGTGATGCAGGTTTCTGTAATTGCCCGTTTTATTCTGGTTGGGATCTTGACGACCCTGATCCTGACCGGTTTCATTCACCTCTGGTCGCTTTATATTCTTGCGCTTCTTTTTGGGATTGTGGATGGTTTTTACTTCCCTGCACAGAACTCGATCGTTCCTTCACTTTTAAGCCCTGCCGAACTCCCGGCTGGTAACGCTTTAATCCAGGGAACTGCTCAGATGAGCATGTTTTTGGGGCCAGCTGTAGCCGGCGCAATGATCGCATGGTTGAGTGGAGCAGACCGTGTCATCCACACAGGTCAATCTGTGCAGGATCTGCAAGGAATCGGGATAGCATTCGGGATAGATATGTTGGGTTACCTGATTGCTTCGATCATGTTCAGCCAGATTCACGTCTCAAAAATCACATCTGAGCAAGGGGAAGAGATCGAACACGAAAGTGTATTAGAATCGATCCGGGCTGGACTTCATTATGCATGGATGAACGTCGATTTGAGAATCTTCTTCTTGCTAGTTGCGGCGATGGCTTTTATTGTGAATGGAACGATTACAGTTGGCGTTCCGGTTCTTGCTTACAGCCGATTTCAAGGAGGTGCGGCTGCGTTTGGAATCATCGTATCTTCTTTTGGTGCTGGGTCACTTATTGGACTGATTATGGCAAGTATCTTACCAACACCCGCGCCGCAGCGCGTGGGCAGGATCTTTTTGTCTGTGATGGGGGTGCTCGGTTTCAGTCTGATGCTGCTAGCATTCACGTCCACGACATTGGTGGCAGCTCTGCTGGCCCTCGTGACTGGGATTGGTGGGGGATACATCTTGATAACGGTGATGACGTGGCTGCAGCGGCGAACTCCTCCGACTATGATAGGTCGGACAATGAGCCTGCTGACTTTTTCGACGCTTGGATTAAACCCATTTGCGATGGCCATCGCGGGGGCATTAAGTAAATGGAATGTCACCGCGCTGATGTTTGGCTCTGGATGTTTGCTTTCAATTTTCGCTTTTACAATGGCTTTCAGCCCGATCGGCAGGCTGACAAAGGGTTAAACGATTGCGCCGTCGCGGATTGTGATGACGCGCCTTGCTCGACCCGCCATATCGTCATCGTGTGTGACCATCAGGACGGTCTTCCCTGCGTCAGCAAGCTGGTGCAGCAGCTCAAAAACCTGTTCTGCAGTTCGTGAATCGAGGTTCCCTGTCGGTTCATCTGTCACAAGAATTCTTGGATCGTTCGCCAGGGCGCGTGCAATCGCAGCACTTTGCTGTTGACCACCGGACAGCTGGCTAGGAAGCTGGTGAGCATATTTCTTCATGCCAACTAATTGGAGCAGTTCCAGGGCGCGGTCAACTCGCTCATTAGGGGAGAATATATTGCAGAAATCCATCGGCAAACGGACATTTTCTATGACAGTCAGGGTGGGTAAGAGTTGAAAGAATTGGAAAACGATCCCGATATTCACACCCCTCCACGAAGCCAGCTGCCCTTCATCCAAATTATGGACTGGCACTCCTCCAACGTATACTTCTCCAGAAGTGGGGCGGTCGATCCCGGTTAATACGTTGATGAGCGTCGTTTTTCCACTGCCTGATTTCCCTACAATTGCAGAAAATTCTCCGCTGTCGATGCGGAGATCAATACCTTTAAGTGCTCTAAATTCACCCGCAGTCGAATGATAAGTTTTTACTACTTTCTTTAATTCAATCAAAGATTGGTTTTTCTGTGGAGACGGGACATCCACCGTTAAGGTAGCTGGATGATGGTTACCTGAAATCATGGGCGGTTTCTCTATTCGTAGTTTAGAACTTCGCGAACAGTCAGGCGAGCAGCTTCACGAGCAGGCGCCAAGCTGGAGATGATCCCGATCAGAACGACAATACCCATCCAAAGAATGAGTCCCAAAAAAGAATATTTAAAAACTGCGTTTGTGCCTAAGACTGTACGGATCAACCCTTCTGCCAAAATGCGCCCGATTGGGAATGATAAAAGTGCGCTGAGAACCCAACTCAACATAGCGACAACTATTCCTTCTACGACGACAACCTGACGAACTGAGAAATGTGAGGCGCCAACGGCTCGCAGCACACCGATCTCACGCGTGCGTTCGAGCACATTCAACCCCATTGTGCCAGTCAGTCCAAGGCTTCCAATCACAGCCAGGATGATTACCGAGACGAGCAAAACCACGAGCAAGATGGAAAAGGCGCTTGCCATGGAAGAAAAAATTTCGTTCCGGGTCTCGCTGCTGCTTGTGCTCAAGTTAGCGTCGTTGTACCGCTTTTCTAGCTGGAGGCCGATCTGGCTCTGTTCGCCCTTGTTTTGTAAAGAACCTGGTGTTGCCAGTACCCGAACAGTGTCCACCTGGTGATAGCGTCCGGTGAGTTTTGAAAACTCTGTTTCGTTCATATAAATCCGATCGCCCGTCATGTGTTTTGATGTAATCCCAACTACTTCAAGCAGGCGGGTGATGTCGTTGATCTTGATGGGCAGCTGATCCCCCGGTTTAATATCAGGCGCCTTCTCCAATAAATCCTCGTTAATAACGATCTGGTTTGTGTCGGAAGGAAGCAGCCAGCGACCTGCAATGATCCGGGGTTGGATGGTCTTGGCGTATTCTGGGAGACCAACGATCTCAATTCGATCACTCTCAATATCGTTGGAATGTACTAGATAGCCACTGGCAAGAGCCCAGCCTTCTGCAAAGCGAACCTCTGGGATTCTTGAGGCTTCACGCTCGGCTGTGTTGCGGTTTGCCCCGCCTGGAATGCTGATTGAAGCGTCAAACTGAATATACCGACCAAGATCGCGAATTTGGCTCTGAAGCGTATTGTATGCGCTTAAGACTGCCATGAACATCGCACCGGCAATTGTCAGAGTGACCAGTGTAAATGCCAGTCGAGATTTGTTGCGAAAAGTGTTGCGAAGTGAAAGCATAATGGGAGGATGGAAGTTTCGGACTTTTGCCAGCTGCTGGACGATCCAGCCACGCTTCGCTTCACCATTGATCATTCCGAATTGATAAATCGCATCGTATACAGAGATGCGCGTCCCTCGCAGAATTGGGAAGATGGCGACTCCCAGAGGCATGAGCAATCCAAGACCGACCTGGAGCAGCAGGATATTCATGGGAAGATTCAATTCGCCAACGTGGAAATTCACAAAACTAGCTGCGACGTAGGACAATGCGATTGAGCCAGCCATTCCAAGCGGGATCGCCACCAATAAACCAATTAAGCTCAGGATGAGGATGTATCCCAAATACATCGTGACAACCTGTCGGCGAGTGGCGCCAATTGAACGCATGATCCCAATTTGCCTGGTTTGTTGGATAATCACGGCGGAGATGGTGTTGACGACCAAACCTCCGCTTAATATTATGGCTAGCACACTCATGATCTGCAGAATGAGCATAACACCGTCAATCTGCGGTTTTGCCCAATAATCCCTTGGGTTGCCATTTGTGCTGAAGATGGACATCCCGAGAACCTGATAGCCGGCTGACTCGATGATCCTGTCGCGTACCAGACCAGCCACGTAAAGCACGTGTTCACGATCGGTTTTATTCTCTGCTACAAGGATATTTATCTCGTTGTAATAAGGCTGTTTGCCCATCCATTCAAGCGTCGCCATGCTGATATAACCTCGAGCTTCTCCACTGAATTGAAAATGCGCTCGGGACATATCATGGATGATTCCGGAAACGGTTAGGTCATATTTCTCCCCGCTTTCCATTTCTACTTCCAGTGGATCACCGATGGAAAGATCCAAGGCTTTTGCGGAGTTGCGCTCCAGCAAGATCGTCCGCAACCCAGGAGAGTTGGCGCCGGCTTCGACCGTGAAACGATTTATCTGAATATCGTTGTAATCAGGAACGACCACTAAATGAAATTCGTGACGGTCGCCTTTTTTTTCAAAGACGGATCCTGATACTGTTCGGACTGCTTCGGCGGATTCTACTTCGCGGATTCCGGCAGCCGAGTTGGCCAGCTCTTTTTGGAATGGCGAAACATAAATCGTAATGCTTGCAGGGTTGATTTTTGCATAATCGCCATACAGATCGCGCTGAATCATCTGGACGAAGTTGTGGATCAAACCCACCGCTGAGATCCCGATCGCAAGCGTGCTGATGACAAGCAGCGACCGGGCTTTATTGTCCCAGATATCTCGGAATACTTTCTCCCAACGTGCTCCGAGGTCCATATTAATTTATAGTCCCATCTTTAATCTCGACAAGACGGCTTGCATATTTTGAAATGCTTTTATCGTGGGTCACGATCAGAATTGTCTTACCCTGGTCAATGAGGGACTTAAACAGATCCAAAATCTCCATTGCTGTTTTTGAATCCAGATTTCCAGTTGGTTCGTCCGCAATAAGTATCGGAGGATCATTGGCCAACGCCCTGGCGATAGCTGCTCGCTGCTGCTGCCCACCTGAGATATGTGCAGGCTTTTTATTGGCATGGTCTCCTATGCCAACCTGCTCCAGAAGTTCCAATGAGCGTCGTTTCCGTTCTGTTGGATTCAAGAACCCGCAGAATTCCATCGGCATCGTGATGTTTCTAAGAAGGCTGATTGACGGTATGAGCTGAAAAAACTGAAACACGACCCCCATAGTGCGACCACGCCAGCGCGCGCGTTGATCTTCATCCATCAAGTGCACCGCAGCACCATCGATCAGAATCTCACCGTCGTCAGGCTGGTCAATTCCTGTGATCACATTCACCAAGGTTGATTTGCCAGCACCTGATTTCCCGATTAAAACTAAAAACTCACCTGGGAAGATTTCAAGATCGATACCTCGTAATGCGGGGATTGCACCAGCAGGGGTCTGGTAGCTCTTGTGGATGCCGCGTAGCTGGATCATCGGAGCTTCAAATCGATTTTGGGTCAGCGTGCGACGATCGTCCATCAATAAATCCGGAAATATTACCAACTGATTTATTCCGTTCATCTTTCTTAATATGAATTTAAACTATGAAACACGGGTATAATTATGAAATATACTATATCATAAAAATTTTCCGGTGACAGTATATCATAAAAAGAAAAAATACCAGGTATGATTGATTATGATTCGATGAGAATTTCAAGAGTATTGAATGAACGATTATCGAAGGAGCGGTGGATGGAAAAAGTTGATCGACGGATTAAGCGAACCCAGAGAATGTTAAGGGATGCTCTCATATCCCTGACGCTTGAAAAAGGATTCAATGCGGTGACTATTCGGGATATTACCGATCAGGCAGATGTCGGTTACACCACTTTCTTCCGTCATTACCCCGATAAAGAATCACTTTTGGCAGATGTGCTGGATTCCATGGGGAATGAATTTGTAGAAATGCTGATGCCTCACTCGCTTCTTACTGCTCCTGAAAAGATGGGCACGTTGTTATTTGAGTATGTTCGGGAAAATGCAAACCTGTGCCGTGTGCTGCTGGACAGCACAGATACCATAGTTCTTTTGCGTTCTGTTCAGGAATTTGCTGTAGAAGAAACCCGAGAATTATTTACTGGTTCATTGGATGGGCAGGTTCCTTTTAACCTTGCCGCAAATCATATGATTACATCCCTGGTTATGCTGATTCGTTGGTGGCTGGAGAATGAAATGCCATACTCGCCAGATCGGATGGGAAAGATCGCTTCGCAGCTGATCATCCGACCTGTGATTGATGCATTTCAAACATCCTGACATAAGTTGCTATCGAGGAGCCAGAAAATTTAATCACGCCAACCAGCCTATTTTTTGATGCATTCATTTATCCATACTCTTAGGCCGTAGCGTGAAAGATAAACCGGGATATTCCTGAATAATCGGTTTTCCTCTTCGATTTCCCGGATCATTGCGCGTTTTTCACCCGAGAGATTGTTGCACAACAAAGTAACCGAACCCCCATCTCCCCCGGCTCCATTTACTTTCCAACCAATCGCATGATGGGATTGTGCGATCTCGATCACGCGGCGAGCTTCAGGACTGATCAATGCCGGATGCAGCCGCTCCTGGGCGAGGGTATTTTCGATCATTGCATCCCCCAAAGCAGAAAAATCTCCTGCATAAACGGCATCTCGGGCTTTTGGCGCAGTGAGGCGCAGGTCTTCAAGCTGTTTGCAGTCAGGACCGGAGTCTTCCAGGTGGTGGATTACCATATCGTGCACATCTGAAGAGCGATGGGATTTACCGAGATAAATAAGTGCAAGTCGCCGTTCCAACTCCCACCAGGTTTGATTGGGAATCTGTATCTGCGAGACCGATGCGTGTGGATATTGGTGCATTTCGATAAAATTAATCCCCCCATAAGCTGAACATAACTGGTCCTGGATTCCGCACTGCTGCCCCAGCATTTCTGTTTCAATCCGCTGGGCTGCCAGTGCGACCTCATGCGGTGTAAGCCAGCCTGGGGTCAGGCGATCCAGAGCGCCGATTAAAGCCACGGTTACGGCTGCTGATGTACCTGTTGAGGCCCCACCTGGGGCCTCTGAATAGATTGTGACTTCAAAAGATAAATTGTCTGGGACGTGCATGTATTCGATTGATGCTTCAAGCAGCGGGTGTTTATCCCAATGCTTCTCGGGAACAACTGCATATCGCTCGCCGTAATTCTCAGCATTAATAATGATCCGATTTTCCTGCTCGCCATCGGGGAAAACCATTATTTGGACCTCGGCATAAGGATAGACGCCGATATTAAAGATTTTCCCATATCCTGCAAACCAGGTATCTGTCCAACCGCCGTTGTCACAGATGCGGATTGGAGCCACGCTGTTTATGATAAAAAGTGGGTCTCGAAGTTCCATTTTTGAAGGTCTCAATACTTGTAATACTTTTTATAATCAGTGCATAGCAGGTAAAACGGAGGTTCATCTTCCAATAATTCTGGAAACCGTGGCAGCGATTGATGAAAACGGTTGTCGCTGCTGTCGTCATTGACCAGCGAGACTTCCCCAACCAGGGTTCGTCCGCCTTCTCCCCAAAATGCGTGGTAGCAGAATTGCGGGAGAGTTATGCTCTCTCCGGGTTCGAGGGTGACAATGCCGCCAGGAGGAAGCTTACGCTCCTCACCATCCATCGAAACCACTACCTCAGTCGTGTCGTCTACACCTTCTTCAGGTGTGGCATTATACAATTGGATCAACAACTTTCCGCCTGCACGATTGATGATATCTTCCATCTTCGTCCAATGAAAATGGAGCGGGGTGAGCTGACCTTCTTCAACGATCATAATTTTTTCGGCGTAAAGCTTACCCTGGCGCGTTTTCCATGAAGAAGAATGCCCATTTCGAATCGTGAATAGAAATAGCCCGCGTCGATAGAAATCACCTGAGCCGAAGTCGGTGATGTCCCAGCCCAAATTATTCTCTACGATCTCTCGGACTTCGGGACCTTTTTTGATCCAGTCATCCGCAGCCCAGTACGCGAAAGGAGGTAAGTGAAAATTCTGGGCGCGGATAAACTGATCTGCGCTTTTCATAATTGAATTGATCTCAGATCGTTTCATGATATTTGCTTCCTAAAACGGATTTTCACCTTTTAAGTATAAACGTATTTTCGATGAAATCGACGATTGGCTCAGGCTCATTCAAATTAAACTGAGGGATCGTCACATCCAGCCGGGTGTCAGTCGCAATCCCGACAAGCTGACCAAGATCTGAGACAATCTCCAATCCCCTTGCGGCGCGCAAAACCTCTAAAGTTGGTTTACCGGCTTGCTTATACCCTTCTGTCAGGATGATATCCACCGGTGGGAGACTTGCGGCAATATCATCAAGATTCAGCTCATGAACTAGTTTTTGAATCGTCGCGATTTTGTCTGGGGCTGCAATGACCACGATATCGCTGCCTGCCTGGGCATGGCGCCAGGTATCTTTCCCTGGTACATCTATTTCAAAGCCTGGATGGGAGTGGTGCTTAATAGTTGCTATGTGATATCCTCGCCGCTTTAGCTCAACAATTATCTTTTCGAGCAGGGTGGTCTTTCCACTCTTTGATTTTCCAACGATGGATAAGATGGGCGTTGAAAACATGATAAGCCTTTCCAGGGTAATAAAGATAACCTAAGAATTCAGTTATAAAGACAAGAAGCCGCTCAATAAGCGGCTTCTTGCTGCGCTGCGGCAACCTAGATCTCATCAGCGAGGAGGGTCACCGCAGCGCATCGTAAATTACTACTAGCATCTAACATTGTGGCAACACCTCCTCTCCTGTAAGATGGCGGAGATTTGGCGAACTTCCTATCCAAATTTGTTGTTTTTGAAGTATTACATAGAAGTATTTTGTTGTCAATGCCGCCGCGTGAGAATAGATTTATCTCTTAGAATGATTTGAAAAATCCAGCCATGTATCTATTGGGTTGATGGATTGTACGATATTCGTGCCTGCATTCTTAAACCGTTCGAAAGCAGCATCCGCTTCTGCTGTGTAATCAACCACTCCTGGGACAACAACCGGTGACGTGCAATCCTCAAGCAAATAGACCTTCCGCACCATTTTTTTATCAAATTCAGTGATGTGTTCGAGCAGGTCTGCAATCGTCCAGGCAACACAATGGCTTTTAGCCTGTCCGGCGATGATGATGGCATCATGTGTCTCGACCATCCGGATGAATATTCAATTCTTGTCTGCCAGAGATTTTCCGTGCGGACCTTTCAACACTTCCGGACCAATCGCAGAGTAATGTTCAGTCAACGGATTATCACCCTTTATATTGAAATTTACTTGTGTCATTCTTGCGATGGTGTGGAAAAATATAGCCTCTTCAATCGCTGGTACCAGGGCATGACCCAGGCTGCCGAGCATGACATGGTAAGGCCAGATTGTCAGATCATATTTCTTGCGTTCCATTAATGTTTTTGTATAATGCAGTAGATGCTTCTGCCCTTCAGCAGGGTCGATCCCAATACTCTGGGCGATGTCTGGATTGAAGCGCCATCGACCGGTCTTGACATCTTCATAACTAATCATAATGTGCGGGTGGGGGTGATTGCCGTTTTCATCTATAATGAAAATCGGGTGAAATATTTGGACGGCAGTATGTGTATCTAATGTGGCAGTAATGTGGGTGAGTACGGGAAGGTTGCTGTAAATGAAATTGCACAATCGGCGATTGTCATCGACTGCACCCATCCCAGAGCGACCTGAAACAAAAAGCTCGAATCCCGGAATGCAAAATGAGTTCTGGATATCGATAAGGATCAACCCTATCTTGAAAATATCATTATTTGCGGGTCTGATTTGAAAATTATGCGCCCATTCGATGGCTTCATCTGCTCGCTGCTGATAGTCAACTTTCCAGATTTCGCCAACATTTTCTGGTGAATAATGAGGGGGAATTGGCAATTTCTCGGTATTGACTACCCTTCCCAAAACATCCTCCAAACTTGCCTAAGCTCCTAAATCAAGAAAAACACGTCAAGTCCGCTTTATTCGGCCGCCCGACATGCGCGAATTTTGCCTGGGTTTTCCGATGAATGGAGGGGTAGTAATGGCAAAAATCTCGCAGAATTCGCCGGTCGAGCATTCGGGTGCGCAGTCTAGGATCCAGCTCTTCCAGGCTTGCTGACGATGTGATCACGGTTGGAAGCTCTGCATTGTAACGGTAGTTGAAAAGCTGATAAAGCTTCTCTTTCACCCAGGGAGTGGATGATTGCGTGCCCAGGTCATCCAGGATCAGCAGGTCAATATGACGAATTTCCTCAAAACGGCGATCCAGGGTTACCGAGCTGTTTGGGCTGAATGTCGCCCGCAGATGATCTAGCAAATCTGGGACGGCAATCATCATTGGAGGAAAAGACCCTTCTGCTACCCGATTCCCGATCGCCGCCGCAAGGTGGGTTTTTCCAGTACTGAAACCGCCGAGGATCACCAACCAGCCCCTTGGATCTCCGGAATAATCCAGAGCAGCCTGGTAGGCGATTTCTAGGCTATGCAGGTCATCTTTATTTAATCCTTCATCCTTCCGCAAGGAGAAGTTTTCAAAGGTTTTCGCTGGAAATAACTCGAGCGAAGACAGCTCATGATATCCGATGTCTCCCTTCGGATTGCGATGGTCTGGTGCAAGGATTTTTACAACTGTTACCCAATCGTCATCATACAGCCGGGATTGAATCCTCTCGTCCATATCCCGATTGGATAAATTTGTTGTAACCACCATAGGTAAGCGATTGATATAGCGGTAATTAATGATTTGAAAGAGCTTTTCCTGCGCCCAGCTGGTTGCATTTTGGCTACCAAAATCATCCAGAATGAGAAGCGGCGCCTGACGGATACGCTCGAAGCGATCTTCAAAAGAGGCTTGAGGATCGCCGTATGCAAATCGGAGTGAATCCAGCAGATCAGGGACAGTGATAAAAAGTGTGGGAACGCCTAAGCTGACGGCAAAATTTGCGATGGCAGCTGCGAGGTGGGTTTTCCCGCAGCCGTTTCCGCCTTGCAGAAGCAGCCAGCCTTCCAGGTGTTGAGAAAAGCGGGAAGCCTGATTAAAAGCAACCTCTAGTGAATCGGCCTGGCGTGGGAAAAGACCCACTCGGCCGCGCGCCTCGAAGTTATCGAAAGTCAAATCTCGCAGCTCATCCAGGTGGCTGAGCTCGAAAAGACGCTGACGAACCTGCTGGCTGACCTGAGCCTCACGGCAGGTGCATAGATGCACCTTACCGAATTCTGGATGCCCAATCGGCACATCTCGACGAAGGTAGCCCACCCCATGACATTGGGGACAATTTGGGTCTCCCGCCAGATCAGAAGCCTGAGAATATGCGAGCTCAGTGTTCGACGAAGTCAGAGAATTCGCCTTCCACGTATCGTCGGCGAGCTTCTTCAATGTCTGATCGATCTTCTGGCTTTTCTTTTTTTCCATGCTTTCCTTCTCGTCGCCAGCGTTCAAGAATTGCCAACGTGTAATGCCAGCTTCGTTTGTTGTTTTTCACGGCAAGCCCAATTGCTTCTTCGATCCAGGGGAGCGGGTAATTCCCCTCGGCTTCGGTCAGCTCGTCGGCAATTATGGGAGTGAGAGGGCCAATATTTTCCTCATAAATTCGATAGATGTTCGGCGGTTCGCTGACATCAAGGGGGAGTTCTGGGGCTGAATCGAAAGGTTTCCAATCACCGCTCTTGATTGCCCGCAATGCTGCTCGACCTTTTGGAGAGTTAAAAAAATAAATGTCTTCTGTTATTCCTTCTTGTGCAGCTTTAGCGTGCAAAATTGTACCGCGCTGTACTGCTCGGGATAACGCTTGATCAAGCGCTGCGCCGGGATCTGGAGCCGCTGAGTACAAACCTTTCATGAATAACTCATCTTTTATAATCTCTGAGCGGCTGATGTAACGAAAAACCCCTTCCATCCGATCCATCCGCCAAAAAAAATAGATGCTCAATTTCAATTCGTTCAGATCGTCAATCCCATGAAGAAGCTCACGAAAAAAGGGGTCTGGGATTGAGACCTGGTGGATCTTGCCTTCAGGAAATCCTGTAAACTGCGCCATTTTACACTACTCGGGAAAGGTCGACCTGATACGTGGCAGCGTTTTCAAATTTGGCGATTTGACTTCGGAAAACCAGCTCGATCGTACCTACAGGGCCATTCCGATGCTTGGCGACTTTAATCTGGGCGACATTCTGTTTCAGGGTATCTTTTTCATAGAGCTCTGGACGGTGGATAAACATGACGATGTCTGCATCTTGTTCAAGGCTACCGCTTTCACGTAAATCAGAAAGCTGCGGCTCTTTATCAGCGCGCTGTTCAATGGCTCGAGAGAGCTGAGCAGCAGCTAACACCGGTACATTCAGCTCACGTGCCAGGACTTTCATGTTTCTGGAGATATAGGAGACTTCCTGGAACTCGATTTCTCTGAACGTGTCCCGCTGCTCATCAGCTGCAAATAGTCCACGAGGATCAGGTCAAGCTGGAATTCCAGGTGCAGCCGGCGAGCTTTCGTTCGAATTTGTAGCGGCGTCAGGGCAGGAGTGTCATCCAGGAAGATTACGGTGTCGCCCAGTACTTCAATCGCGTGGGTAAAAAGGGGCCATTCGTCTTCTGTTAGCTGTCCTGTTCGGAGCCTCTGGGAATCAATCCCGGTTTCTTGGGCGATCATTCGCTGTACGAGCTGTTCACTAGACATTTCCAGGGAGAAGATAGCCACGTGTTTTTTGAACTTTTGGGCAGCATTTTTTGCTGCTGAGAGCATGAAAGCCGTCTTTCCTGTTCCTGGCCTACCGGCAATGATAAGAAAATCAGAAGGTTGCAGACCGCCCAACAACCGGTCCAGGTCGAGGAATCCGGTTGGCACTCCCAGGCTCTCGGCATCCCGATTGGCAAGCTGGTCCATTCGGTCATAATATTCGCTCAGGACTTCACGAATGTTGCGCAGATCGCGGGTTGTCCGTCTTTCGCTGACTCCAAAAACGGCTTTTTCGGCGTCGTCCATTACTGTGTCAACGCTTGTGTCTTGCTGGTAGGCCAGCTTGGCAATCTCGTTCGCGGCTGAAAGCATCCGTCGACGGATAGCTGCCTCTTCGACAATATGTCCGTATGCTTCCGCATGCAGGGAAGTAGGGACGTTGTGGATCAGGGCAGAAAGATATGCTGGACCTCCTGCCTCAGCCAGCTGGCCGAGCTGTTCCAGCTCTTCGGACACAGTCAGGAAATCAATGGGTACCCTTCTGTCGTGGAGCCGAGTAAATGTCTCCCAAATCCAGCGGTGGCGGTGAATGTAAAAATCTTCCCCCTTGAGAAAGCTGGCAACGTCGTAATAGGCTTCTGGATTGATTAAGATCGAACCAATAACAGCCTCTTCCGCTTCACGGCTTTGAGGGACAATTTGTGGTGCAGGATGGTTTTCGTTTGTTTGAAAGGTGTCCATGAGTTCAGGAAGAAAAACCGGGGGCGCTGGATCATCATCCGACGGACCCCGGTCGAATAGATCATGTCAAAAATTTAATGATCTTTACTTTCGCTCTCATCGTCGCTTGCTTCGTCCAGGTCCAATCCTTCCAGGAAATCCTGAAAAATGGATAAACGGTCCTCGCCATCTTCAACTGGCGAAGGTTCATCTGGTTGGGCTGTACCGTCAGGTTCCTCTTTCAGATCTTCTTCTGGGATAATCCCTGCCGTATCCATTACAGAGCGATCAACCAGGATCGGGACATGGGCGCGTACAGCAATCGCAAGGGCATCGGATGGTCGTGCGTCGATGTTAAAGTAACTGCCGTCTTTTTCTGCAACGATATTTCCAAAGAAGGTGTCATCACGAAGTGCGACTACTTCCACACGCACAATTTTTGAATCAAGCTGGTGAAAAACATTCGCTAATAAATCATGAGTGAGTGGTCGGGCTACTTCCACTTCTTGAAGTGCGATCGTGATTGATTCAGCCTCATACACCCCGATCCAGATCGGAAGATATCGTTCGTTATCTTTCTCACGCAGAATGACGATCCGCTGTTGAGACATCAAGCTGACTCGAATGCTGTCAATTGCGACCTCTATCATATCTGCCATACACAGCCTCCGCTTTGCACAATCAATAAGAGGTTTTTGCAAATGGTATTCTAACATGGAATGCCATGATGCAAATTCGATTCGATTCCGGTACTAATGTTAAAGAATAGTTTCAGGGAGATTTAGTTGCAATATTTTAAGATTCTGGTTATAATCGACTGAATTCAAGATTAGAAATCTTGGTGTTATCAGAAGGGGTTAGTTTTTGTTAAGATAAGGCACGCCAGGACCGGCATGATTTGAAACCAAAAATTCTTTGGATCGAGGGAAAGCGGGCAGAAAGCCCGCATTTTATACCCGGGTTGCGAAAAAAAGGTTACCAGGTTGACGTCGTTGCAACCGGAAATGAGGCATTGGATAACCTCACGATTCTCAATCCGAACATGGTTGTGATCAATGCTGCCTCAATGCGTACAACGGGAAAACGGATCGCCCGTTCCTTGCGAGCCAAAGTAAAGTCAACCCCTATCTTGACAATCGTAAATAGTGATCAGGCAGTCACAGCCGAATTCAAGCATCGATGATATTCTGGCTTTACCTTTTACTTCTCGTAAACTTCTCAATCGAATCCAACTTCTCCTTCCTGGAGATAGTCTGAATACTATTCAGATTGGACCGATTCATTTGGATTTAGAGCGGAAACGAGTGCGCTGCCTGGACCGTACATCAACCCTTACGCCACGGTTGGCGGAGCTGCTTAAAATCTTCCTTGAACACCCTGGTGTGGTTTTAGAACGTGAAGATCTCTTTCGGAAGATCTGGAACACTGAATATACTGAGGATACCCGCACGCTGGATGTCCATATAAGCTGGCTTCGTCAGGCGATTGAAGCCGAGCCGCGAAAACCACAATTCCTGCACACTGCCAGGGGTGTCGGCTACAGGCTTGACGTATGATGCCTTGATTGGACCATTTCCTTGTCTCCATTTTTGCCTCAATTTAGTTCTCCTTAAAACTTTGTAAAGTTTCCAGGTAATACTCGGGCAGCCCAATATCAAAGCGTCTACCGTCCATGATTAAACCCAGAAATCCATCTTCCTGGCGGAGTCGATCGAGCGCTGATGTAAGCTGGAATTCACCCCGCTCGCGGACATTGTTCCTTATATGTTCTTCAAGATATTCAAATATCTTGGGCTTGATAACATATTGGCCAAATACGGTGAGGTATTCGTTGGCAGGAAGACCCGGGATGCGAAGGTTCACCCGGGCATAATCGACCGTTGGTTTTTCAGCGAATTCTGTAACATTCAGCAAACGATCTTCTTCAATCCAAACTCCGGCAGCTGTCCCGAAATTGGCAATCTGATCTTCTGAGGTGCGGCGTAAGCCGAGCAGGTTTATACCGTGTTGTTGATAGGCTTCGATAAGCTGCTGTGCACAAGATTGCTCGCGGTTTGAGCGATAAAGGTGATCGCCTAACATGAGCAGGAACGGCTCGCTCCCGATTGATTCGCGGGCGCAATAAATGGCGTGCCCAAAGCCCTCCTGATTCGTCTGGATGATAAAAGTTACCCGCCGACCCATCTCAAGGATTCGGTGTGAGTAATCCTGGAAATGACGCGGCAGCTTGTTGTAATTTTCGATCGTAATCTGGTTTTTGAAGAATGCCTGAAACTCATCGAGGTCGCTTTCTTGCACAACGATAAAGACTTCTTCAATTCCAGCGTCCAGCGCTTCCTTCGACGATCAGCAGTATAGCTGGTTTTGCAGATGCCATCTCGGTCGATAATCGGGAAAAGCTCTTTCTTTGTTGCTTTTGTAGCTGGAAAGAGCCTGGTCCCAAAACCGGCCGCCGGGATGACTGCTTTACGAACTTGCATGCTGGGTCTCAGGGTTAGCTCTAAGGCGTGCAGGTCCAGGTCGCGGCGGAAAATCTCAATGACCGCCTGCTGGTCAGCTGCGCTCGCGCAATAAATTGCGCAGTGCCATCTCCTTGGGATCCGACGCCTTTCCTCCCCAAATATGAGGTTTGAGCGGCCCGTATTCGAGGCACATGATGCAGGGCTGGCGCCATCAATTCCTCCGGGCAGGCTGGTGCTGCATAGCGGTCAAAAAATGCCTGGGCTTCAACCATCAAGTCTCCCAACTGCTGACCGTCTGAATTTTTAAGGGCTTCAATCGCCTGGCCTACTATGCGTTATTGATGGGTCCGAGAAGCTCCTGGACCTCACGTTCGACCTGGTTCTCTGCGACCGGAAAACAGCGATTGAAGCGGTTGAGAATTTCCAGGGTGTCTTTCCGTGAGTTTAGGTCGACAACAACGAAGTGAAGCTCATTTTTCACCTGAAGCTCACTCGTATCCAGTCGGTCACCATCGAATACCATCAAAACCGGACGGTTTCCAAATGCACAGCCCTGATCCATCCGACCGCAGCGGGAAGGCGTTGTGATTTCACCATGATAAGCCAGCTCCATTTCGCCGCGGATTGTCAGCTTCAGGTCGTAGGCTCGGTTAAACGCCCGGGCAGCAAGGACGCAGATCGCGGCGCTGGAAGACAATCCTTTCTTGATAGGCAGGTCAGTCTGATAATTGTTCAGAACAAGCCCGCGGACATGATAATTTGTCAGAGCCTGGTATGCGACGCCAGCAATATAGCTCCAAAACCCTCCTTTTTGAGCTTCCTCGAATAAGACCTTTGGCTCCATTGGGATTTCATAGGGACCACGTTTCTCGCCTTCTGGTGTTGTCGAAGTCAGGATTAAAGAAGTCGGATGCGGTTCGGCTTCGGCATAGATACCCTGGTCAGTCCCACAGATCAAGGTATACCCTTTTTCGATTTCGGCATTAATTCGGCGATAACCTCCAGCCCAATCGGAGTGTTCACCAAACAAACAAATCCGTCCTGGCACAAATAGTTTCATCGTTATGCTCCTCAAGCTGGTTGTTATCCTGTGAAGGCATTTTGCAATGGAATATTCGCAGGGAATATACCGCAGGTTGGCGGAAATCGCAACTGCAGTTGCGGCTTTTCATGTAAAATAACGATGTCCTAAGATCATGTCTAAAGTCAACGTGCTCGGCGTCAGGGTGGATTCCCTCTCTCAGATCGAAATCCTGGAAAAGATCACCCAGGTCGCAACTGCTGGAGAGCGGCTATTAATCGCGCACGCCAATCTTCGCGGTTTGAACCTTGCCTATGAAAAACCTTGGTTAAAGGATTTTTACAACCAGCAGGCTGATCTGGTTTATTGCGACGGGATGGGAGTGCAGTTAGGAGCGCTCTTGTCTGGCAAATCGATACCAGAGCGATTTACATTGGCGGATTGGATCTGGAATCTGGCTGAGGTCGCATCGAGAGAGAGAATTAGTATTTTCTTGTTAGGAAACCCGCCTGGAGTGGCGGATAAGGCAGCATTAAAGCTCCTGGAGAGATATCCCACTTTGCAAATTGCTGGCGTCCAGCACGGTTATTTTCACAAGGCAGTAGATGATCACGAAAATGCAGCTGTGATCGAGATGATCAATACGCTTCATCCAGACTTACTACTTGTGGGTTTTGGAATGCCGTTGCAGGAAAAATGGCTCGAGGAAAACTGGGCGATTTTGAACGTCCAAATTGCCATCACGTGCGGCGCACTTTTCGAATATCTTTCGGGTAACCTGCACCGAGGACCGAAATGGATGACGGACCACTACCTTGAATGGCTGGCTCGCATCCTGATATCGCCGCGCCGATACAGTCCGCGTTATTTGCGAGACATCCCGTTATTTTTGTATCATATCTTACGAGAGAGGTTTAGCGGTGAATAGAATCATCTTCGGTGATAACTTGCAGGTGCTTCAGGAGATGCAAGACGAATGTATAGATTTGATTTACATCGATCCGCCGTTCAATACCGGCCGGCAGCAAAAGCGAACCAGGATTAAGACTGTTCGTTCTGCAACTGGCGATCAGATTGGATTCAGCGGTCAGCGCTACGCGACCACCAGCATTGGCAGTCAGGAGTACGCGGATGTATTTGACGATTATCTGGCCTTCTTGAAACCGCGCTTGACCGAAGCCTTTCGCGTGCTAAAGGCGGACGGGACATTTTATTTCCATATTGATTATCGGGAAGTCCATTACTGTAAAATCCTTCTGGACCAGGTTTTTGGCCGCGATTCTTTTCTTAATGAAATCATCTGGGCTTACGATTACGGCGCTCGCACAAAGAAGAAATGGCCTCCCAAGCATGACAATATCCTGGTCTATGTGAAAGACCCTGACAATTACAAATTTAATGTCGATGAGATTGATCGCATCCCTTACATGGCGCCTGGACTGGTCGGTCCCCAAAAAGCTGCCCTGGGAAAGTTGCCGACGGATACCTGGTGGCACACGATCGTACCGACGAACGGGAAAGAAAGGACAGGTTATCCAACTCAGAAACCGATTGGAATTATGGACAGGATCGTAAGGGCGTCTTCAGATCCCGGCGACCTGGTCCTGGATTTTTTTGCTGGCAGCGGCACTACAGGAGATAGCTGCCTGAAACTTGGACGGCGATTCATCCTGGTGGACAACAATATCCAGGCGCTTGAGACGATGGTGAGGAGATTTCGCTGCAATCAAGAAATCGATTGGGTCGGATATGATCCAACAATATTTGAAGAAGTAAAATAACCATGGCACTGCATTCTTGTACAGCGCCATGGTTATTATTAATAGGCGGATCTGAAGTAAAAGCTTATTTCCCGAATTTCTGCTTCAAAATATCTTCGAGGGTAGGCTGTCCGATCTCTTGAAGTTCATATCTGACGCGCTGTGTCGGGCGTTTGATCTTGACTACTCGATTCAGGTCAATCGGGGTCCCGATGATCACCAGGTCCGCGTCGATCGCGTTGATAGTCTTCTCCAGGTCGCGAGTCTGGGCTTCACCATAACCCATAGCAGGGAGGATGCTACCAGTATTCGGATATTTTTCATATGTTGCCTTGATCGAGCCAACCGCGAATGGGTGTGGATCGATGATTTCAGCCGCACCAAAGCGTTGGGCAGCGACCCAGCCAGCTCCATATGCCATTTCACCGTGAGTCAGGGTTGGGCCATCCTCAATCACCAGGACACGTTTGCCAAGAATTGCGGCGGGATCATCGACAAAAAGGGGTGAAGCCGCCTCAATGAACACGGCACTTGGATTGATTGCGCGCAGGTTGTTGCGGACAGCCAGCACGTCTTTAGGATCGGCAGTATCAACTTTATTTATCACAATGACATCAGCCAGCCGGGAATTCGTTTCACCTGGGTGGTAGCCTACCTCATGCCCGGGTCGGTGAGGATCTGCGACAACGATCTGCAAATCTGAGTGATAGAAGGGGAAATCATTATTTCCGCCGTCCCAAAGGACGATATCTACTTCCTGCTCTGCCTGGCGTAAAATTCGTTCATAATCCACTCCTGCATACACGATCACACCATTGTCCAGGTGCGGTTCATATTCTTCCCGTTCCTCAATGGTGCATTCATGCTTATCCAGGTCGCTGTAGTCAGCGTAGCGCTGAACAGCCTGTTTAACCAGATCTCCATAGGGCATTGGATGTCGAATTGCAGCGACCTTGTAACCCATGCTCCGTAAAATCAGAGACACTCGCCGGGTGGTCTGACTCTTGCCTGACCCGGTGCGCACTGCACAGACGGAAACGACCGGTTTGGTTGATTGAACCTGGGTCGTTGTGGTTCCCATCAAACGGAAATCTGCCCCCGCTGCCAGCACCTGGGAAGCTTTATGCATTACGAATTCATGTGGAACGTCGCTGTATGCAAACACCACCTGATCGACCTGCAATTCTTTGATCAAATGGACGAGCTCGCCTTCGACATAGATCGGGATTCCTTTTGGATAGCGTGAACCTGCGAGCTCGGGTGGGTAGGTTCTTCCAGCAATATCCGGGATTTGCGTGGCCGTGAAAGCGACAACTTCATGATCGGGATTGTTTCGAAAATACACATTAAAGTTGTGGAAATCGCGCCCTGCGGCGCCCATGATTAACGTACGAACTGTTGACATCTGAACTTTTTTCTCCTTATTTCTTCTAATTGATCTTATGTTACATAACTTCTGGTGCGGCTATGTCGAGCAATCGCAGTGCGTTGGCCAACGTCTGGCGAGTCGCCGCAACCAGCCACAGCCTTGAAATTCTTAGAACTTCTGTCTCTGCCTGAAGGACTGGCGAAGCATGATAAAAGCTGTGAAATGCATTGGCAAGATCATACGCATAATTTGCCATGACCAGCGGCCTGTATTCATTCGCTGCCTGTTCGACGACTGCCGGGAAACGAGAGACTAAATCAATCAAAAGGATTTCCTGATTATTGAGCGGATAATCTATGCTGAATTCTTGCGGCAGCCTGCTCACCTTACGAAGGATGCTGCTGGCGCGCACGTGGGCATTCTGGATATATGGTCCGGTATGTCCATCAAAATTTAAAGCCTCATCCAGATAGAAGACAATATCCTTGTTGTTGTCAACGGATAGCATGGCGTAGACCAGTGCACCTAATCCGACCTGCTTTGCTACAATGTCACGTTCATCCGCAGGCAAGTCCGGATTTTTCTGGTCGATTTCCTTATGGACCCTGCGCATAGCTTCATCCGCAACGTCCTTGAAAAGAGCCAGTCGACCTCGTCGTGCTGACATTGCTCCTTCAGGCAAGCTGACAAAACCGTATCCCAGGTGATAACATTTGTCGGCCTGCTTGAACCCCCACAGCTCGAGTATTTTGAAGGTTTGCTGTAAATGCATGCTTTGGCGCACGTCAATGACGTAGATGGATCGATCCACGCAATAATTTTCAAATTTCTCTTTTGCCAGCGCCAGATCCTTAGTCAGGTAGAGGGTCGTCCCATCGCTGCGGAGGATGATATTTGTGCGGTATTTTTCCTTCTTAAGTCCGAGCTTTTCATCGATGTGAACTAACACCGGCCCATCGGGTCTTTCATCATCGGCAATTCCCAGCTGGATCAGCTCCTCAACAATTCGTTTTGCTGGTTCATCGACCTCGCTTTCGAAAAACCAGATTTCGATATGAATATCAAGAGTTTCCAGGATATCACGGAGCTCTTCCAGACTCCATTCACGCGTCCTCAACCAGACATCGCGGACATCCGGGTCTCCGGTATCCCATTTGCGGTAGAGCTCTCTTCTTTCGGCGTCATAACTTTCTCGGAGGGATTTCTCTGCAGGAGTCTCATCATCCTTCGCTTCCAACAGTCGGTTTGCTTCAATATATAATCTTAGAAGCCACTGCCCGCGTTCATGGACGCCCTCCGGTTCTTCTCCCTGATAAAACTTCATGTACATCCAAAGTATTGTGATGACACCCAGACCGATATCTCCTGGATAAGAAGCCCGTAATGTGGGATAACCTGCAAATTCGACCAGTCTCGAGAGCACTTCACCGAGGATTGCATTACGAAAATGGCCCATGTGAAAGGAATGGTGTGTATTTGGCTGGGCATATTCCACCATCACGCGCTCGAGTTTGGGGATGCCACGGCCAAAATTATCACCTTTGTCCATCACGTCTAGGATCACCTGCTTGGCATAATCGGACGTTGAGTAGAATAAGTTCAGGTACCCGCGGGTCGATTCGATTCTGGAAAAACCTGTCAGGGTGCCGATTTGCAATGCTATTTCAACTGCTATTTGTTGGGCACGAAGTTGAACCGAGATCCCTTCCGGTGCTTTGCCGCTGCGCACTTCAAGAGCCGCGATTTGAAAAAAGGATGTTGAAATGCCCCATTCGCCTGCAAACGGAATTGGGCTCCATTGGATCCTGCCGGCATCAGATAAGCCTCGCTCTTCACAAAAAGCCTGGATCACATCGGTGATTTTTTTGAATTCGGCATCAAACATGACGAATGGTCCTAAATAGGATGGAAGGATCACCCGGATTGGGCTGAAAAATTATACTCGATCTCGCGGCGATTTCGCCATGACGGGAGAGGACGACTCAAGTACTTTTCGACGAAATCGATCGTTTCCAGGAATTGAGTTTGAAGCTCTGCTCTGATTTCAGGTTTCATCGGAGGGATCGAGATCGCACTTTCATTTGCATTGCGGAGAGTTTTTCGAACCCTATGAAGAGGTCTTTGGATGATTGGAGGAAATTGTTTTGGGTAAGCGAGTCGTTCAAGGCGCACAATGAACCGCTGAAACCAGTACGATCGGACTCGTCGAGTAGGATTTAGGCGAGCCTGCAGATTTCTTGGCAAATATTCTGGGTCCACCCCAACAGATTGATAAAGCTCATGCACGAGTTCGTTTGGATTGCTTTTTAGGTCATCAAACAAAAATAAATGAATTTTCTCGGCGGGAAAGAATTCCAAGAACCGCTTTATATGCAGATCATATTGGCTGCCCCATATCCATTCTTGAAGAAACGGATGGTTCTGATGGACGAATATGTTGAAATCTGGCAGCTTGCTCCCCTCCTGGCATTGGTACCAATATTGAGAGTAGATTCGATCAACTGGATCCCGCAGCATGAAGATCAGATCAACATTTGGAAGAGTCTGATGGATCAATTCAGCCGACTCGATGCGCGACATGTAATTGATCGAGGCTTCTCCATAGGCTTTTTTACCCTTTTGTTCCTCAAAAAGGTGGATATACCAATCTAACCCCTTATCGTGACGAGCCCACCAGGTTCCGGAAATGAAATAGTTCACTTCCTTCATAGGAGCCATGTAGACCTCAGGATGGTCCCTTAAAAGGTCCCAAATTGTTGTGCTCCCTGATTTTGCAGCGCCAGCGATTAAGAAAGTAGGCAGCATAGACGGTATTGCCGGTTTTCTATTCTCTTGATTTATTATTCAAAACTTGATTGACCTAAAAAAAAACGGGAGCAATTGGGCGCTCCCGCTGGCTTAGATATAAATAGATAACAACTGTCAAGCTTAAGCTTTGCTAAGCGCGTTCAAATGCTTCATCAGGCGGCTTTTACGGCGGGCAGCGTTATTCTTATGGATGACGCCTTTTTCCGCGGCTTTATCCAGGGCGCTGATCGCCTGAAGGGTCGCCGCTGCGGCTTCTTCCTGTCCGCCAGCTTCAATTGCCAGACGGGCTTTCTTCACATAAGTTCGTGCACGACCAACGAAAACACGATTGCGAATGCGGCGTTTTTCGTTCTGCTTATTCCGTTTGATTTGGGACTTGATGTTCGCCAATTGGATCCTCCGGTTCGATAATTCCTTAAATAATCACGGCTTGCTATTTTACTAGAGGCTTGTGATTTTGTCCAGCATCAAAATCAATTGAATCTCAGGTTAGAAGGCTCCTTTGCCCTGAATTACAACAAAAGCGGTTTTGAGCAATATATAAATGTCCAGTAACAATGAATAATGCTGGATGTAATAAAGATCATCTTCTGTATGGAGATGCATAGGCCGGTCGCTGCGTCCATTAATCTGCCACCAGCCTGTGATTCCCTGCGGCACTGTGAAGCGCTTTCGCTGCCAGAATTCATATTGATCCACAAGATAAGGAAGCTCAGGTCGCGGACCGACCAGGCTCATCTCACCTTTTAAAACGTTGATTAATTGTGCCAGCTCATCCAGGCTGGCACGGCGGAGAAACTTCCCAATCCGGGTGACACGTGGATCGTCCGCGTGTTTGTGGATCAACCTGCCCTGTTCATCCCTCAGCTCTACCATTTCCCGATCTTTTTCTGATCCAGGATACATCGTGCGAAATTTATACATCTGGAAAAAACGACCGTTTTCTCCAAGTCGCGTCTGGTTAAAGGATTGGTCCTGAGCCTTCAATTCGGATGGCTGCAGCGATGATACCCATCAGCGGGAGAGAAAGCGGCAGGCTGATTGCAGTGCAGACAAGATCAAATGCTCTTTTAACCAGCCGCTGTTGTTCGGTAATCGAAGGTGCTCTTAGGTCCAGCAGAGGGATCCCGGCAAACTCTTCAACTGCCGATTTGTGCAGCGCCAGGCGGAAATAATCCGGGATCAGCCAGACTTTGACAGGCTTATTGTGGAGGATTGTCACGATTTGATCAATTTGTTTGTATGCCTGTTGAGGCAATGCAATCACGACATCAGTGGGATGGTGGCTCTCCAGGATATTTTCCAACGTATCGAGGCGGCCCAACAATGCGGGATGATTACCAGGCGAATGATCATCGAGGAAACCCATTACACGCAAACCTGTTTGAGGGTGAGCCAGGATTTGCTGCTCAAGAACATGACCGGCTTCCCCGGCGCCAAGAATTAAAACCTGTCTTAGCGAAGTCACATTTCCACGGTGAAGCCGAAAGAACATCCGTGCAATTAACCGCCACCCAAGCAGCGAAAAATAAGTCAGGATGATAAATACAATAAATAACAATCGTGAGACTTCGCGATATGAAAGAAAAAGGCTTCCTGCCAAAGCCATTGCAGCCAGAATCGAGCCAAGGCTCAAGCTGGTTACGGCATCTATCGTTCGCAGGTTCCGTCTTCCGTCGTAGACAGAAAACAGGCTCAAGACGATTATCCATACCAACGCAGACAGGAAATAGATGGTCCAGCTAAGCGGGATTCGCCGGGGATAATGAGCAGCAAAGGGCAAGAATCCAAGCAGAGGCCGGAGGCGCGTAGAAACTTCCAGCATCAAACAAACCAGCAGTGCATCTAAAGAGATAGCTAAAAGGGCGAAATTGATCGAAAAACGACGAAACATAGTTGACCTTGCTATTATAATTCGCAGTGCAGAACTGAGGGGAATAAAAACGTGGGACCCTGGTGAGTGTTTTTATAAAAAGTGGCCTCTTCCATCGACAAACTGGCTTCACATCGCCTCATGAAAAATGCTGGATGTTATAATAATTAAGTTTTAACAGGAGACCTCGGTAATTTTATTATGGCTGGAAATGGAAATGAACTAAGCGAGCGCGAACAGGAGATTCTGCGCCTGCTGGCAACTGGGGCCAGTAATAAAGAGATCGCCAGCCAACTGTATATCAGCACCAATACAGTTAAAGTCCATCTCCGGAATATTTTCACAAAAATCGAGGTCAACTCTCGAACGGAGGCTGTCCTTTTTGCGATCAACTCCGGCTTGGTAGAAGTTGCTGTTCCCACTGTAGATGGGAAGTTGCCTGTAATGCAGTCCGATGAGGTACCTGTCCAAACGGTCCTTTTTCCAGGGATTTCTTCCACAGTCATCCTGTTGCTTGCCGTCCTTGCATTAGCAGCAGTTGCTATCACCGCTTTTTCCTTTATTAAGTTAAGAGAGACTGCATCCAAATTGCAGGCAGAGAGTGCTGATGCTTCGAGTTGATGGACTGTCCTCCCGGATATGCCTACGGCTCGTTTTGGTTTGGGGGCGGTAGCCAGCGAGAATCTGATTTATGCGATCGCTGGTCAGATGGAAGAGGACCCATCAGGCGCCATTGAGCGGTTTGACCCTGTAAATAATCAATGGACGACCTTATCTCTAAAACCAACACCAGTATCGGATGTTGGGGCGGTAATATTGAGTGGGAAGTTGTATGTGCCCGGTGGAAAAACCACATCCAGCAAGGTTTCTTCAGACCTGGAGATTTACGATATCCGCAGGGATGTCTGGGAAAAAGGTCCAGCGATGCCTGTTGGTCTAAGCGCTTACGCGATCGCCTCCCTTGAAGGCCGGATTTATCTGTTCGGAGGTTGGGATGGAGAAAGCTTTCAGGATTCGGTCTGGATGTTCGATCCGGATACTGAATCCTGGCAGGAAAAATCACCCTTGCCCTCGCCGCGTGGGTTCGCTGGGGCAGCAGTAATTGGAGGGCGGATTTTTGTGCTGGGTGGTTTCGATGGTCAAAAGGCGAACAATGAGAACTTGATCTATACCCCCGACCTGGAAGGTGAGTTCTCAACCCCCTGGCATTTTGGAGCAGCGCTGCCGGTCGGTCGCTATGGGATGGGAGTTGCCGGGATCGGTGATATTATCGGCGTACTCGGCGGAATACAGGAAGGCGGCGACCTGCCTACTGCATGGATTTATTTGACGATTAATGATACGTGGCAGGAGCTCCCAAAACCGACCGAAGAAATCCCCGCGTATTCTGGAACGGTTTCGCTGGGCAATAATCTATATATTCTGGGGGGGAAACTCGGGGAAAATCCAACGGATCAAAATATCGCTTTCCGAGCGATCTACACAGTTTCTTTTCCAATTATTCGCTGATCTCAGGGAATTAGTTCGTATAGCTCGATCGGGCTGCTTGAGTAAACCAGCTTCGCTTTTTGCGACAGTGTGGAAATATAAAGATCAGCAACTTGTTGGTTAAATGGGTAGGGAAACCTTTTTAAATTGCTGTGGTTCAGCAGGACATGAGTTATCCCCCTTCTTCGCATATCACGGGCTAGCTGGTTAACGGAGTGAAAATCTTCCTGGATCATTGTGCGTTGGCTGAGAGGATTGGCCCAGATATAGTCCCGGTCCAGGAGATATCCGCGCGATTCCCAAACTGACATCAATATTTTTGCATCTTTGGGAAGGTTTTTATTGATGTAATCGAACACCGGAAATCCAGGGATTCGGTTGGTAAGGAACTCTTCTCGGGAGATTTGTCCATTTAAATAAGGATAATTTAATCGCAAGATCTCCCACATTCGAGGGCTCGCCATCCAGCTGATGGCAAGAAAATAAACCGCAATTGCAATTTGAAATACCAACCTCCACCGTGAGGACAAGGTCTGGAGCAGCCAGTTTATCCCGATAGATGCCAGTAATGCAAAAATTCCCAGAGCTGGCATAAAGAATCGAGTTTGATGGGTTTGAATAAACCACGATGTATAAAGCAATAACACCAGAATGCCCAATAACCGTGCAATCAGCGGATTGCGAGACATTTCCGAACGAGCTGTCACAAAAATTGAAAGTGGTAATGTCAATAAATATGTAAAACCAAGGACAAAACCGCCAAATCTTGGAGAGTTGATTGTCAAATGAACCAGACCTGTTATCCAGTTAACAATGTTAGGATCCAGATTCGTTATGCGTATATAAGTTAATAGATACCCTAAACCGGGTGCATCCCAGTTCCTTCCGCCAAGAATATTGTAAAGAAATGGCCAGAATGGATTTCCTGTCTGGTACCACGAACGAAGGTACCAAGGTAAAACGAACAGGGAGACAAGGATCCCATAAACAATAAAATGTTTCAATATCATCCGGAGTCTTGAACGGTGCTTCAACCACAAACCAATCACCAGAATTATTCCGAGGATTACCCCGACCATCGCTGCATTCAGCTTGATCCCTGCAGCAATTCCTGCAAAAAAAGCGGATAGGACAAATTTGGAGGACTGCTCGGATTCCAACCAATCGAACAAATTGAACGCAGCAAGCGTCGTGAAAAGAGCCAGAGGGATTTCAACCAAATTAGTTCCGGCTAAGGTAAGCGCCATTGGAGTCGTGACAAGAATAACTGCAGCGATCAACCCTGTGGTCGAGTCAAACCATTTTTTTCCGTAATGAAAAAGGCATAAGCATAATAATGCAAGGCACAACCAGTTAACAAATCGTGCAACATTTTCAGATGCCCATAGAAAGTTGAGGGCATTCAGCATTTCAGTCCCCAAAGGCCAATTTGCGTAGACAATGAAATTTATGTTTGTGATCCGATGAGCCTGAACGAATAGTTTGGGAATGGCCAGGTGATATGCTAATTCATCGTACTGGCTGGCAGGCACCAATGCATTTGAAAAGAGAGGAAATATGAGACTAGAAGTTAAAATTATAAATAGAACCAATGAGAACCAACCAACTTTTATCGGTGGTTTTAAAACAAAGCCGGTTTTCAGTTTTCGATAATCTAGAAGAATCCCGTAAATAAAAATAGCACTGCCTGATAGAATGATTCCCCATCCGACTTCCGGGTAGTACAGTTTTATTGCCCCCAGCACAAGCATGATCAATGTTATGACACCCATTCCTGCAGAAATCGCGTTGATGAAAAGCTCCCTGATGCTGCAGATTGGAGATTTAATGAGACGAAGGGATATCCAACCAAAGCCTAAACAGCTGACACAAAAGAGAGCGAGGTAGCTCAAGTTGAGCATCAAATTAGCTGCAATATAAGTCAATTGGGGCATTCATCTCCCACGATAAATTGGGCGCGCATTTGTATTGCGCGCCCAAGAATATTATCACTATTTTCTGCCTCAAAGATAAATGACCGCTAAAAAAGGCCTGATCATCGCGTCTATTAGGAACGGGATTGATCGAGAATCGAATTTGATGGGACTCAATCTAACGGCAGATCGTCGTAATTCAGTTCCCCAAGGTCGATTGTTTTTCCTGCTTCGACAGTAAACAGGATTGGATCCTCTTTATCCGGGATATTCACCAGGTAAGCGGCAAATCCTGTATAAAGGATCAGAGCGTATCGGCCTGGAGTGATGTTGACAAACGTAAAAGAACCGTCCGGATTTGTTTCCACTCGAGGTGAATCTGGGGGACTGAACCTGGCTGAGACTTCGGTTCCTTCCTCATCCGCTTTAATCTCTGCCAGATAGAGGCTGACCTGGACTGGTGATTTTGCCTCGAATAATGCTCCCTGGACCCTTCCCAAACTTGGATCTGCAGTTGGTGTTGGCAAGGGGTTATATGTAGGGGTTGCCTCCTCCATTCCTGGCGATGGGTAAACTGGGGGAACTTCCATGGCATATGGATATGGGTAAGGGTAAGCTTGTTCTGCTGCTGGACCCGGGTATTGGGTGGTTGCAACGTCGGTCTGAGCGACGCTTGACTGCGGAGAAACCGCACTGCAGGCGCTCATCCCGATAAGGCTGATCACCAGGAGCAGAAATAAGAACGGTTTCATACGATGATCCTTTCAAAGCTAAGGGGCGACCTGTCGGGTCGCCCCTTAATATTATGTGAAATTTTACGGTCCAGAAGGCTACGGAATGTTGATCGCCTCATATGTTCCCATTTGGTCCGCGGCAGTATTGGAACCGGTCAATCCAACAGTTCCGATGATCTTTGCTCCTGCTGAGTTCGCAGTGCAGGTCGAGCCGCCGACGTACGGGGTCACGTTTGAGGTTGAGAGCACGCCGTTGATAAGGATAACTTCGCTTTTCCCCGGAACCAGAGATGCCGTCGTCTTGGTGACAGCCGAACCCGTAAATGCGCAGGTGACGGTTGTGTTGACAGCGCCGACGTTCATCACGGTGATGCTGGACCAGAGGTTCCACTTGCCATTGTGGTCCATGATCGTTGGAGCAACGAACTTACCGGTTGCGTTTGCTTTTGCAAATCCAGCATAAGCGCTGCCGGCCTGCGAGCCTTTGAACTGGTTGACGACCACTGCCAGTTTGGACGGCCCAGTGTTCGTAGTGACTTCAGCGGACCCGACGAAATCACCAGACTTGGGGCAGTTGGATGTGATTGACGGGGGATTGGGGGCGGAGGAGAGCGATGTGAGGGCGAACACACCGAGCGCTTGACCAGCAAGCGTCTGAGTTTCAGTGCAGGAAGTTCCATCTTCTTTGGTGAAAGTCACCGTTACATTCGTGGAAGTACCTGTCGTGTTCTTAATATTCACACCAGTCTGAAGGAGCTTTGCCGGTTGTTTGTTGACCAGCGGCATCACAGGATTGGTATCGCCGTCCGGAAAACCGTTGGAAGCGTAGATGTGCTTTTGGTTTTCCTGGATCACGGTGACAACAACGGGCTGAGCGCTGCTTGCAACCGTCCCAGCAAAGGCTTTTACAGGATGCGTTTCCAGGTTTTGATCAAATGTATGAGAAGCACCCTTCTTGAGGCCGTTGAAGACAACAGGAGGTGTCCCATCGCTGTAGGTTACGGTGATGTTCGTGTCACCCAGGCCAACATTCTGGACATTGAACCAGGTATTGTTGAGCAGCCCGCCATTACCCTTCATCAGGATCGGCAGAGCAACCGATGTAGAGCCAGAAGTCTGAGCGATGTATTGTCCGGTCGCAGCGCCTGCATTTCCGCGAACGACGCTGACGGATGCGACGTTGACCGTCGCGCTGACCACAACCGAACCACTGAAGGAACCGACTGCAGCCGGCAGCGGGAAATATACGACCGAGCCGTTGGCTGTTATGTCATCAGGTCCCTGCGTGTGTTTGATCGTGCCATCCTGATTGTAGAAATAGAGGGTAACTTTTCCAGCCGAACCTTCCAGGTTTTGAAGCAGGATGCTGGAATCATAGGCTGCAAACCAGGCTGCCTCAGCTGGGCCTGCATTAAAGCCAAGCATGACGGCAATCATAACCATAATCAGAACGAATCGAATTGCTTTCATATATTCCTCCTAAAGAACGAGCTCAAAAAGATTTGTGTCAATGGAGAGATTTTAACCAATCTCGGGCTGGGTACAATACTTCAATAGGGTTAACTTATCAAGTTTCCCCCCAAGCATAAATAATACACCCGTTTTTCACTAATCCTTTTTGGTTAATGGTCCCAGAAATTCCAATCGAAACGAAGCAGATGCGAACGCAAACAGGATATCCATCGCGGTGACGAGAAGGCGAAATAAAAGGGACGCCACGACTGCGATAGGCGATGGTATGAGGTTGGATAACAGCAAACTAAACCCGATCTCCGTAACCCCAAAATTACTGGGCAGAAAGATCATCATCCTTGAAACCATGATTACGACCAACCAGATTCCCAGTACATAATTCAGGGCTGATACGGGCAGAGGATAAATGATGTTGATCACGAGAAACAGCAGGCTTCCACCGATCATCCACTGCAAGAAATATGTGGCCGTCCAAAAAACCATTTCTTTTATTTTCATCGTGCTTGCTTCGACTTTTAGAGCCCGAAAGATGTGATTAATAACTTTGGGTTGGATGAGGAAAAGCGTGAGAATAAATAATGCACCCAACAACCAGGGACTCACTCGATATTCGGTCAGGATTGAAAACGAGAACACCAGGGTGCCAATTATTCCGGATAAAGTGACAAATGCATACTCTAAAGCGCTTGCTATCGACGTCAATTTTATATCGATGCCGTCTTGCTGATACAGATTCGCCCGGCTGGCGATATACCAGATCGTACCCGGAAGGCGCTTGGCTGCGTTTGCGATGCAGAAATATCGAAAATGCTTGCGGTAGCTGAGCTTGCCAGCCAGGTGGTTCATGATATTTCCCCAATTAAAGGTAGCCAGCATCATGGAAAGGCTGTACACGACTATCGAAAAGCCTAAGGCAATATAATTGATTTTCCAATCAAAAGAGAACAGGATTTCTCGTTCTCGGTAAATTAAATAACCCAAAATGGCGACAACCAAAACAAGCGTTATACCGGTGAAAATGTAACCCATTTTTTTTGATGGGCTTTTGATGATCTCGCGGATTCGGGAAAGAAGGGATCCCAAATACCTGTTAATCCTTTGGGTCAGGGAATTTGTCATGGAGCAGTTCTTTTTTGAATGAGCAGCAATTTCGAAATTTTTGTATTGTCCCCCCATATTTCCGGGAAATCATAGGGTTTGTCTGCTAAAGCTGCGGATTCAAGTTTGAGCTTGATGTAGTTATCCTTGATGAACTCATCAACTTTTTCCGCCAGCCTCACTGGCTGTCCCGAGCAGCAGTTGATAATCCCACTAATTTCCTCCTGCATGATACAGGCGGCGATCATATGTGAAAGCTCATCAACATGGATGAAATCATAACGATTATTCCCAGAAGAAAGCAAGAAAGATTCCTTACCATTTTCTTCAGCCTGAAGGATACTGGTAAAGACCGATTGATTGTGCCGGTCATCTCCGTAAATGTAAAAAACCCTTAGCCATTGGGCGGTGATGCTGTTCATCTGCGCTAACAAAAGAACGCTTTTACGGAGCGAATCTTTGGCGATCCCGTACATGCTGGTCGGATTACAGGGTGTATTTTCGTCCACCGCGCCGCAATAATTACCGACTTCATGCATCGAACCTATCACTGCGACCTGGTTCAACCCGCCGTCGATCACATTCTTGATGAACTCGTAGTGCTTTGACAGCTCCAGCATGTGCGAATCTGCATTGTGAGAAAAAACGTTCCTCCATGCCAGGTGCAAACAGACATCGGGAGAACCAAGCAATTTAAAAATATCTCTGTTTCCAGAAAAGATGTCCATCTGGACAAACCTTGCTCGCTGATTCACCTGGCTGGGTGCACGATCTACTGCAATGACCTCGGCGTCCCTGAGGATCAATGCATCGACGACGTGCTTGCCGATATATCCATTGGCGCCTGTGACTGCAATGACTTTTTTTTCCTTCATTATGCTACTCATTCTACATAGAGATTGAAATCAAAACCAATAACTGGATATTTCTATTCATAACAGATACGAGGATAAGATCGGGGATCGAGTGGAGCTGTTATTCGTCTGAAAACTGATGGAGCCGAACCATTTATCTTCCTGATGGAATTGCTGCATTACGATCCTATCACTTCAGATTTGTTTGTCAGGCATGGATCTTTTTTTGAACAAATTCCCAGATCGAATCGGCGGCGAATTGGAGCATCTCCTGAGTCAGTCCCGGGTAAACCCCGATCCAGAAGGAGTTCCGCATGACGATATCCGTCCTTTCAAGGGATCCCACGACTCGAAAACGTTGCTTCAGGTAAGCGGGCTGGAGTGTAAGGTTGCCTCCGAAAAGCAATCTCGTGGCGATTTTTCGGCTGTTAAGGAATAAAACCAGCTCATCCCTCGTAAATGGTGCAGTCTCCTTGATAGTCATCAGAAAGCCAAACCAGCTCGGTTCGGATCCTTCCGTTGCAGACTGAATGTAAAAAAATTCTTCGGCGCCTTTCAGCTGTTCATGCAGAAACCGCCAATTTTCCTTTCTCTTATGGATAAATGAAGGCAGTTTTTGGAGCTGCGATAGACCGACTGCTGCCTGCAAATCGGTCATTTTGAGGTTGTAGCCAATATGCGAGTAGATATACTTATGGTCATAACCCTCGGGAAGCCTGCCCAACTTCCACTCGAACCGTTTTCCACAAGTATTGTCGGATCCAGGCGGGCACCAGCAGTCCCTCCCCCAGTCGCGGAAAGATTCGACGACTTTCTTATTTTTCGGGGCTGAAGTCAAGACGCAGCCGCCTTCGCCGGTGGTGATATGATGTGCGGGATAAAAACTGAGGGTCGAAAAATCTCCAAACTTCCCGGTCTTTTGTCCAAAATATGTCGATCCCAGGGCGTCACAATTGTCCTCCAGCATCCAGAGCTTATGACGGTCTGCAAATTCCCTGACTGCGTTTAAATTAAAGGGATTTCCCAATGTATGGGCAAGGAAAATCGCCCTGGTTCGCCTGGTCACTGCCATTTCAAGCAGATTCACATCCACATTGCAGGTGGTGAGGTCGATATCTAAGAAGACGGGTAGGAACCGGTTCTGCAGGATCGGATTGACTGTTGTCGGGAAACCTGCTGCGACAGTGATCACTTCGTCGCCAGATTTTAGCGGTTTTTTATCCAAATTGGATGAAAGCAGTGACGAGACAGCCAGTAAGTTCGCCGAGGAACCCGAATTGCAGAGACTGGCACAGCGGACTCCGACGAACTCTGCCAGACGCCTCTCGAATTCCTCCGCGAACCTCCCGGAAGTCAGCCAAAAATCAAGGGCGGAGTCTACCAGATACATGAGGTCTTGCTCATCAAATACTCTCCCAGATACCGGGACTGGCGTGATTCCGGGCTGAAAATCCCTTTCCGGCCATTCCGCTTGATAGTAATCTGGGATCAAGTCAAGTATTCGTTTTCGCAGGATGTCAGCATCCGTCATCGTCTTATCTCAACTCTAATTTGCAGGGCGTACCCAGCCTCTTCATGGATGATGTCCATGCTGGTCGGTTCGGATTGAAGGTTTTTATACTCAGGTAAATTCCTTCGCTGGAGCCACTTAATACTCCATCGATGCAATCTGATCTTTGACCGATCAGGGTATCGATCATTTATTTATTAGAGACCAGTTGTAGGGGATATGGTTATTATGGGGATCTAACCGGACAATCTCGTCAAGATGATGTGGCAAAGTCGCACAATTTGCGACGATCGCAGGTTTTTCTCCGATTCCTTTGAATCCATTCCATATGAGCGGCGGGATCTGCACCAATACATAATTTGATTCTCCAATAAAGAATTCCTGCACTTCTCCAAATGTCAGCGAGTCCTTTCTTTCATCATACAGGACCAGCTTGATCATACCGACGATGACTGCATAATTCAAAGTCATGCTTTTATGAAGGTGCCAACCTTTTACAACACCTGGATACGACAAAGAAAAATAGATCTCTCCAAATCCCCTGAAATAGGGATCGTCGGAGCGGATCATCTTCATGATTTTGCCACGCTCGTCCGGGATTTGTTGTAAAGGTTGAACCAAGACACCGTCAATCATTTTCCCTCCTGTCGAAGAAAGATCTATACCAGGAGATGGTTTTCTTCAACCCTTCTTCCAGTGAAAACTGAGGAAAACAATGTAAATAGCGCGTAGATTTATCATTGGAAAGGTATTGAGATCTAATTTCGTACCTGGAGGTATTCTGGATGATGGGTTGGATCTCGGAGCAATCCATCAACTTCGCGATCAATTCGACCATTTCGATAACAGAGACAGCTTTCCCAGAGCCATAATTGAATGCCTGGCCTCCGAGCTCAGGTGTCTCAAGAAATTCGGCAAGGGCGAGGTAAAAACGGGACACGTCTTCGACAAAAATATAATCTCTCAGATATGTTCCATCACTCCGTAAAACAGGCCTTTGATGGTGATACAAGGCCTGGATTGTCCCCGGGATGATCCGGCTCCAATTCAAGTCACCTTGACCGTAAATGTTTCCGCAGCGTGCGATCACTACCGGTAAATTGAATGATACATGATAACTCTGGGCAAGCAAATCGGCACATGTCTTCGATATATCGTATGGATGGATCCCCTTCAGAGGCATCTCTTCAGTGTAGGGAAGGATTGGTTGATCTCCGTACACTTTATCACTTGAAGCGACCACCACCCTCTTTACGGAGTCTGGAAAGCGCCTGCAGGCTTCTAATAAATGATATGTCCCCCGAATATTAGATTCGAAGGAAAGCAATGGCGCCTGCTGCGCCACACCGACAATCGGCTGGGCTGCAAGATGAAAGACAGTATCAATTTCATTTTCCAGGATTGCCCGTTCAATGGCGCTGAAATCTTCGAGGCAGCCATCGACGACAGATATTTTATGAATGTCTCCACTGCGGATCAATTCCGACATCGGATCGTGGTCGCGAACAAGCGCCACGATAAACCCTCCAAGATTTAGAAGATCTTTTATTAACCTCGAGCCGACCAGACCACTTGCACCGGTAATAAAAATCCGCCGATTATGCCAGAAATCTCGAGAAGGTTGATATGGACTGTCCTTCATGGCCATATTTTCCAAGGAGCACGATCCGTCTTCCACAAATCTTCCAATAGTTGGACATCACGCAGGGTGTCCATGCTCTGCCAGAAGTCGTGATGCCGGTAGGCGACCAGCTGCTCATCTTTTGCTAGCCGCTCAATAGGACTGCGCTCAAAGACCGTCTGATCTCCCTCAATATAATCTGCAACTCCAGGCTCAAGAACGAAGAAACCGCCGTTAATCCAACCTTCGCCAGTTTGGGGTTTTTCTTGAAACGAAATAACGTCATCTTCCTTGAAGATGATCTCACCGAATCTTGCCGGCGGTCGAACTGCAGTGACCGTTGCCAGACGTCCTTTTTGGAGATGCAATTGAAGCAGTTTGTCTATATCGACATTAGCCAAACCATCTCCATATGTCAACATGAAACGCTCATTCCCAATAAAATCGATGATTTGTTTAACTCGGCCGCCAGTCTGAGTTTGAAGCCCGGTGTCGATAAGGTGCACTGTCCAATCTTCTGAGTTTTTTCCAAGGGGATGCGTTTTGATCTTTCCAGACTTCAAGGATACTGTGAGATCTCTTGACTGGAAATAATAGTTCACGAAAAAATCTTTAATAATTTCACCTTTATAACCGAGCGCGATGACGAATTCGTTAAATCCGAACGCCGAATAATACTTCATAATATGAAGCAGGATAGGCTGTCCGGCGATTTCGACCATCGGTTTCGGTTTTAGGACTGTCTCTTCTGACAGACGGGTGCCGAAACCTCCAGCGAGGATAGCAACCTTCAAATTCCTTCCCTTTCTTAATATCTTGATTCTTGATCGCCTGTAATTGTACAACAATATTTGGCCTTTGGGTTGGCATACCCTTGCAGGTATCGCTATATGGGTATCATTCTAAAAACGACGGTATCTTTCTGAACCAGCCATCGCTAAAACCTTTCCAGGAAGGCTTGAGGAGCGATAGCTGTCCTGAAAGAATATCCCGCAAACTCATGAAGATGATCCGAAAAAACGTGAAAAAGACCATCAGGAGGATTTGCCAATTATTGCCGTTATGGCGGTAGATCCAGATTTGGTTTCGGACACGCAGGAAGCGGGTCCCGGGTTTGTCTTGGTTCATAGTCGCTGAGACTTTATGCCACATGCGCGCCTTAGGGACCGCAGCCATTCGAAAACCAGCGCCTCTTGAGCGTAAGAGGAAATCAACTTCTTCGCCGTACATAAACAGGGATGAGTTAAAAAGGCCGATTTTTTCGAATACACAGCGATGAACCAACAGGCTGCACCCATTTAAGAAGTCCATTTCCATCACATCCGGAAAACTATCATTGGCGGTTTTCATCCGATAAGGATCGTACGTGAGAAGAGTGCCAGGGATGAGATGCTGCCCCATGAACCAGATTTTTTCAGGTTGGCTGGCATAAAGGATCATGGGGCCGAAGATGTCAAATTCGGGGAATCTGTTGATCGCAGTTTCCATCTCGATCAGGAACTGAGGGTCAACATAGGTATCATTGTTCATCAATAACACCCAATCGAAATTGAGGGTCTCAGCTGCACGAATGCCAAGGTTGAGACCGTGCGCATTCCCGCGAATTTCTTCAGTCCTGATGAGATTTAATTCATCTCCAAATGTGGAGCGCAAGGAAGAAGCCGAATTGTCCGATGAGCCATTATCAACAACAATGATTTGTGGAAGAGCCGCGCCAGCTTGCAAGAATGACCTTATGCTTTGCTCAGTGTCTTCTTTCAAGTTGTAATTGACAATAACGACTATTAATTTCATATGGATGAGATTTCGCGGTTTTTATTCGAGATACAAGGGTACTTATCCCGTGTACGATAAAAAGTATATCATTAATAAGAAATCCACCTGCTGACTTGGTATTCTAATACATGATGGTCTTCTTACCTGAATTCGCAATTTATTATAATGAATTTAACCTCTCTAGAATTGATTTGAAAATTCCTATAACCGATATTTCTGGAAATGCATCGATTTGGAATGCATAGAAAAGTCAGAAAACACACTCATCCACCTCGGATCGGACTGTTTCTTGCTCTAAAGGTTATAATCTGGATGTGAAGATCCTGTTTTGTGCAGGTCGAGAAATCGGATACGCAAGAAATGATGTAATCTTGCGCGCTTTCCAAAGACTGGGCGAAGTTGATATCGTCGGGATGGAGCAGAGGCCGAAATCGCTGCTCACCAGCAGTCTTCAGATCTCCCTTCAAGTGGTTCGGCGGATTTTATCGCACAGGTATGATCTCATCTATATCGGTTTCTATGGGCACCTCATCATGCTTCCGGTGGGGTTGTTTTCGCGGGATCCAATTCTTTTTGATGCGCTTTTGTCAACTTATGATACGTTGGTCGAGGATCGACAGGCAGCCAGTCCAAATTCACTGAGAGCTCGAGCAGCAATCTGGCTTGATCGAACTGCATGTTGCCTGGCTGAACACGTCCTTTTAGATACGCCTCTGCATATAGACTATTTTGTAAGCAAATTTGGTTTGCCAAAAAAACGCTTCTCCTCGCTGCCAGTTGGCTGTAATGAAGAAATTTTCTTTCCAAAACCTTCTAATATTGATGGCAGAGATTTCACTGTGACCTATTATTCATCCTATCTCCCGCTCCATGGGGTGGATGTTGTCGTCAGAGCTGCTCATCTGCTCCAGGATTTGCCGATCCAATTCCGTTTGATAGGCTCTGGGCAGACTTACGATAAGGTCAGAGCGCTCGCAGAAAGTCTCACACATGAGAACATCCAGTTCATTTCAGATTTGCCAATTAGACAACTCGCAGATGAAATCTCCAACGCAGATGTTTGCCTCGGCGGCCATTTTGGAGCGACGCCCAAAGCTGGCCGGGTGGTGCCTGGAAAAATCTACCAGATCCTGGCGATGGCTCGTCCCTTGATTGCGACGAATACACCAGCAAACCTTCAGCTCCTTAGCCAGGGCGAGTTGGCTCTGTTATGCCCGGCGAATAACCCAGAGGAGTTGGCTGAGTCGGTACGGGTTTTGTTTCATGACCCCTTTCTGAGAAATCACATCGCTTCAGAAGGGTATCGTCTTTACAGAGCCGAATGCAGTGAAGAAAAGATCACCGATCTTGTTCGTGAGATCGCTATGGATTTATGCAGAAAGAAATGAAAATTATATTGATCACATTGGGCTTTCAACCGTTCCGGACGTCGGGTTTTGATGTTTCTGGCGAAAGGTTGGTTCAAGCGCTTTTGGAGGATGGCCATCTTGTCACCGTCATTGCTGCAGCTGATGGCGTTATCAAGGAAACCATGATCCATGAGCGGCTGAAGATCTACAGATTGCCCATGGGTAGTTCGGATTGGATTGGATATGCATTTCGAGCGAATCAACTGCTCAAAACCCTTGGAGGTTTCGATGTTGTGCATTTCTGGGACATCCACTTTGCCTATGCCTGTCCAAGGCGTTTCGTAGCCACTTTACACCAATCCTTCCGCCAAAGGATGGAAGGGCTTGAGCATGGCAAATCACAAAGGTTGATATATGGAAAACGGTGGCTCTATTATGCTGCTTCCCGTCAACTGGTTGAGCCTTTTTGTCTACGCAAGGCTGCTGGATTAATGGCAGTAAGCGCTACCACGAAAAGGGAGTTTGTGGATTTCTATAAGGTTCCGCAAGAGAGGATTTCCTTGACCAGGCATGGACTGGATGTGAAATTTTTCAAGCCCTATGAAAATCGCGAAGAAGACTCGATTAAATATTGGCATAACTTTAAACGAACCAGTCATGCTATTTTCAGGATTTATAACTCCTCGCAAAGGATTAGAGTATCTTGCGAAAGCGTTTCCTGGGATTTCCCCTCGCCCCAGATTGGTGATCGTTGGGAAATGGCGTGATGAATCTTACCGCGGCATGGTTATGGATTTATTCAAGCCATATTCAGATCGAGTGATCGAGCTAGGTTTTGTCCAAGACGAATACTTGCCTGAATTATATTCCATGGCCGATGTGTATGTTTCTGGATCATTAGTTGAAGGATTTGGGCTGCCGCTAGGTGAGTCATTAGCCTGCGGGACGCCAGTCGTGGCTTTCGATGCCGGCGCGACTTCTGAGGTCGTTGGGCCTGGTGGAATCCTGGTCTCACCGAAGGATTCATCCGGCTTGGCAGAGGCCATATCCACCTTACTTCAGAATCCTGTGATTCGAAGGTCAATGGCTGAGGCAGGAAGAGAGCATGTACTAAGGGAATTCAGCGTTGAGGCGATGCTCCATTCAACCCTGGATGCATATGAACGGTTTTTAGGGGTTCGAAACTAGATTACGGGATTTGAAATTCAGCGCTTCTTTCAGCTTTCTGAAGCGTGAGCGTTGTCAAGCCTGCCGTTTGATCGGTGATGACCTTTGCTCCGATCCAATCTCTTGTGAGCAGCACAGTCAAGATTGTAAATCCCCCTTCCTCAGGTCTATAAATCAGATTAGAAGCTCCGCCAGATTCATCAGCATTTATTTTGATATTATTCGAATCAAATTCTGCACCGACCGGGATTAGTATCATCTCAACAGGTTGATCGCCTGCCCGAAGCCGAAAGCGCCCGTCTTGAAGATCTTCAAGTGATTTGGTGAAGTGCCAGCTGATGGCTGCGTTGCGGTTTGAGGGCCCTACCACCTGGTCAGCAATCACGATGACACCTTTATGATGGAGGAAAATCGAGCGCGACTGCCGCCAGCCGCGCCAATTATCTAAAATCGTCGTGCTGACGTCCATTTCTGATCCGGTCTCGAATCGCTCGACTTGAGCGAAATACGGCGGATCTTGAGCCCAAATGCTGCCTATTGAAGTCAGGTTGTGGATGACTGCGCTCAAACCGGTCCGCTCAACAAGCAGCCCGTTTAAGTTTTCGCGCGGGATGCGTTTATCTCGCAGGAGACTGCGACCGCTTGGTAGCCAGGAAATATGCTCTCCTGTGTTGACTTCTGCAGCGATCGAACCTGCCTGATAAGCCAGGATGATAGAATTAGTGCCTTTATAGCGGTGCCAGCCAGTAAAGCGCAGATTCAGCAAGAGGTAGCTCGAGTTTACATCCCATCCATCCCTGAAGACGATTTTATCAGGCGCAAGCGGACCGAGCTGATTGGGAAGCCCGGAATCAGAATATATTAAGCAAGAACCCCATGTTGGCGAATCCTCTGTGGCGATTTTTGCTTTCTGCATTCCAGGATGTGCGAACAGAAACTCGTTGTTTTGTTTCAAGAAATCTGCTGAGCGCCCGGCCAGCCAAAGAGCTGATTTGGAAAAGTCCAAATCCTCTGTTACTGCTGCGCCGCCGTCCTGGTTATCAGAATTTGAAAAGAAATTGCTGGCCCAATAGGCGGTTAAACCAGGTGTGTAAGCGACGAAATGGTTGTAGCGAAGGGGAGAACCATCAGGGATCGCTTGAAGTAAGAACCACTCGAATGACAGGCGTTGTTTGATTGGATCAGCTTTAAGGGAAGCCATGTATTGGAATAACGCATGATGCAGCCATTCGGGCTGGTAGGCATAAGTGTCATCGGAATTCCGGAACCGCTGAAGCCAACCGCGCGGATTGTCCGACAGGTAGGCTAGGTTCTGAGGAGTATATTCAGGATCAGCCATCCCAGTGGCTTCCAGGATCGAAAGTAAACCCGCGCCACATTCCTGGTTCTCATAAGGGCCGCTCGGGCGCATGCTGAAAGCCAGTGCATACATCCAATCGACCCAACCGATTTCAAATGCTTTTCTATTGATCGCACCGAACCAGCTTTTAATTTCAGCTTGCTCCGATTTGCTAAAAAGGTCTGGATATTTCCTGACAACCTGGTCGTAGAAATAAACCCGTCGGGCAGCCTGACACTGCCCATATTTCACACTGTTTTCTGATTGGGTGAACAATCCCTGGCGTGCTTCATTGAGGAGGTCCTCACGAAAATTCTCAGCCCAAATAACCGAATTGCTTTCAGCTGCGAGCAGACCGAATTCTAGGACGCCTTTCTGAGGATTATCTGCAATTCGCTCGAGCAGTCGCAAAAAGACCGCTTCACTGGAATAAGCCTGTGAGGTTTTCGGAGAAGTACCGCATAGGTAAGGATTAGAGCTGCTGATACCTGGATAGTTCGGGGCTTCCTCTGGGAAAAAGCTTCCCTGGTATGTTTTCACAACCTGGAAAATTCCAAATAGGATCAAGATGGCAATTGAAATAACAATCCAGATCCGTACTCCTCTGGACACCACGGATTTTGGTTGGAAACGGGAAGCAAAGATTTGAAAAACCGACGCCGTTAAAAACCAGCAAACCGAGACAATTAAAACCTGGAGCACAGCGAAAAATTCTTCTTCGGAAAACCTTTCCTCGAGCTGCAACAGTCCTACCAGAAAACAGCCTGCAATTCCAGATAGGAAAAATTGGACGGCAAATCGAGAAAACCGATTGAGACCATCCGTCAACCAACCCTCCAATTGGATCAAGAACCCAAAACAGCTGATCGCGAGAATCCAGGCTGAAAATGTGGAAAGAGACAGCACGTATATTCCACCGCTTACGACTGCAAGCAGAATTAAGCCAAACCGGAGGTGCATCGCCTTTATATCGAAGCAGAATTCGAATGCCCAATCCAAAAACAACACCACATTCAGAAAAAAAAGCTGTGAGAGAAAGATTTGCCAGGAATGAGATTGAGTGGAGATCCAGAAAAAAGTTTGTAAAAACGCCAGGGGGATGAGTGAATAAAGCACCAGACGAAAGGATTCTGAGGCAGTCTGGTGAAGTTGAGAATTCTGAACATGTCCCATCAAGATCCGTCACTTTCCACAAACCGATGGGGCAAGTGAAAAGATATGAACTCGATCCTGGTGATATACGAGGTTAAATTCTGGATGGTTGAGGAGATCCTCCGGAAGAAACAACTGTCCAGTTCCGGCGCCTATATTTCCCCATAGCTGGCCGATGTAAATATGCGTGATCCCTTCTGAGCAAAGCAGTGCCAAGTTCTGTGGATCCGATGGTGGACTTTTCTCAAGGGCAGCAGTGAGCTCAACAACCCGGGTGGAATAATCCGGTGGCTCAGGGACTTCGCTCAATAATGCGTACTGCGGCGGCATCGTGTTCCTTCGACCGCTAAGCAGCGGAAGCCACCAACCGGCATCGGTCCCGACGGCTGAGCGACCTTCATAGATTCGCCACATCTCTACCAGAAAACGTGAATCGTCCGGGATTTGCTGGCGGATCCATTCCATCGCGCGCAGATCAGGTGCGGTGACCATGTTGTAAGTAAGCGGCTGCGAAATCAACCTGGTCTGGTTCGCAGTATACAGCGCGAGCAGCACCAGGGTTCCAATCAGCCCAAGCTTATAAGAATTAAAACCACGAGTCTCTAACCATCCGACGAACTCACCAAGAAACCAGCCTGCAAGCAGTGCAGCCGGCATATAAATCCAAATTAAAATTGCGAACACCTGGAGCATATTTGCCCCGGGGAGTTGAATCACTCTTCCAATGTGATATGACTGGAGAAAAACGACCCAAAGACCTATCGCGCTGATTTCCCAGCGTTTTTTTATGACACTCCAAATCAAAGCGGCGAATGCAAACGCAGCGAGCCAGACTGGCAGATAGGTCTCAAGGTTCAGCCATTCCTGGAGATCAATTAGAGCGTGCGAAAAATTAGTACCCACGGACATGCCTTCAGAAACCATTCCGCTGAGTGCGCTGTTCATCACATTTACCAACCACGGCAGCAGGAACAGCAAGCTGGTGAATCCTATTGCTGCGGCACCCAAACCGAGCGACATCCATTGGGTTAAATTATTGTAAGCACGGGAAAGTATCCAACCGACGGTCAATGCTGCAAAAAACATTATATAGTAGAAAATCATCCTGTAATAAGTGAGGCACATGCCTGCGAGCGCCAACCCTGCGACCAGAGCCGGAATCCAGAAACTTTTCACTGGAAATGCCTGTCGAATTATCGGCAGATGGATGGAGGAAGAGCCTGTGTCAACTCGCATACGGGCTTGATCCAGGAGCTCCCATGCCAGCCAGATGCTAACCGGCAGGATCGCCTGACCATCCAATTGTGCAAACCGCCCCCAGTTGACATAAAATGCCGGCATTGGCGCGATTAATCCAGCCGCGAGTACCGCTCCAACTGCTGCCCAGGTGTTTTTTCTTGAAATCCGAATTGCGAGAGGAATCAGTGCGACCACTGCAAAACCATTGATCCATTGGGCAGTGATCAGCGCTGCGATATGGGAAGGAAGGCCTGACAGCCAGGCGAATAATGCAGCATGAACCGGGAATCCAAAGTGAACAGTTAATGAGTGGTAAGGGGCGTACGGCTCCCAGCTGGAAAAAAGCCCAAGATTATCAAGGAACAGCTGGGCCATTACAGTGTGCTGAACTGAATTGCCCCACATTGGCGCTTCTAATGTTCGAATTGCCCAAAAACGGGCTCCAAAGACTAGAATTACTAAAAAACAGAGCAGGAGATCAGGAGAGTGAAAAAATGAAACGAAGACAGGTTCTTTAAGTCGTTTACGCAGGTCTCCAGGAAGACCAGTGAGTTTGGGAAAACCATTTCTATTCACCCAAAGTAGATAGCATATTCCCATCGATCCAGGCAGCACTGCAAATAACCAACCTGGACGAATATCCACCAGGGCAGCCAGCAGGAAAAGGATTGGATAAATGGCTAAACTCAACCCGCCGGATAATCCCAGTCGAGCCCAACCTGAAAGACGGCTCCAATCCGACCATGCAAACCTCAGGAGAGCCCATCCTGGAAGGATGAAAAGGAACAAACCTGCCAGCATCCAGACCAGCCACCTGGCAAATTCTGTGAAAATACCGAGGAATTGATGAATCGAACTGTAAACCAGGCTAAAGGTTAATTGTTGGTCTTGGGCTTCAATGTTTTTATAGAGTGCACCGTCTGGGTAGTCCAATTTCCTTGAAAGACTAATTTCTGCTGAACCGTCACCCTGCAGATCAAGAATCAGAAAATAGCTGGTGTGATTTGAATCTGTCAGTGGGGGAAAATGGAATACCGTCGTCTGGGTGGCGGAAATCTCCTCCAACCCCAGAGTGACTGACCGGATGTCCGTATTGTCGTGTGGGCTGCTGCGAAGGTGGAATGTGATACTCCCCTGTTTGGAATTGCCTGGCTCAATCAGGAATGCGGCACCCGCAAGGCCATCAAAATGCGCCGTAAAGCTCTGCCCGATACTGGTGGATGGATTTAGCTGGACCTTCTCTTTTCCAGCTGGCAGCTCACCCCTGATGCTGAAGGGTGAACATCCGGAAAGGAGCAGGACAAGGGTAAGCCAGACCCACCATCGAAGGAACGTCTCTCGAAACATTATTGCTGAAAGTCTGACTCAGAAGGAGCTTGAACTGGCTGACGCGTTTCTATTCGCCGCAGCCGGAAAAGGGTTTCCTCCAGGATCATCCGGTTAAAGCCGATCAAATCTGCAAGCAGACCGATGAGCATGGTTTGAAACCCAACGATCAATAGGACTGCAGCAAGGATCACGGATTGAACGTGACCTCCACCCTGACCGTTAATTGCGAAATATATATATCGGGCTGCAAGAGCAAAACCGCCAAGGATCATTATGGCTGAGATGAAGGAGAATACCCGCAGTGGACGATACATCGAGTAGGACCGTACAATGGTCGTTCCAGAATAAGCCAGATACTGCGGAACGCTGCGGATCAGGCGGGAAGGCCGGGTTTGCGGATTGATCCTAACTGGTACGTAAGCGACGGCCATTCGCCGATTCCCTGCCTGGATGAGGGTTTCTAATGTATACGAATATTCGCTGAGAACAAGGGTGCGGAGGGCAGCCTCGCGGCTGATCGCACGAAAACCGCTGGTGGCATCTGGAATATGAAGTCCAGATGCGCGCGCCACCACCCAGCTCCCGAGCCGCTGAAGAAGGCGCTTGGTTGGAGTGAAAGTTTGGATGCTGGCCACATCTCGATCGCCGACGACAATATCTGCCTGGCGTTTCAAGATTGGGTCGATCAGGGATTGGATATCCTTCGCGTTATACTGGTTGTCGGCATCCGTGTTGACGATAATATCCGCCCCATACCGAATGCATGCATCCAGCCCAGCTGTGAAACCTGCAGCCAGTCCTCGATGCGGGTTCAGACGAATGACATGCTGGACGCCTTCTTTTTCAGCTATAGCAGAAGTTTGGTCCGTACTCCCGTCATCAATGACCAGAAATTCAATTTGATCGATTCCTTCAAGCTGGCGCGGCAGCGCGCTCAGCGTTTCGGGAAGGGTAAGCGCTTCGTTGTAGCAAGGTATCTGAATGATCAGCTTCACATGCGGTCGTCTCAGCGGCTGTTTTTGATCAGGGGTAAGTATAACATCGGCTGGTGAAGATTCCACGATCCAGTTCCCACCCAATTTCCTGCCCAATCAAAGACGACAGCATAGACAGCGGTTCCATTTCGATCTGTAGATAAAGGAGGTGAATATTCAAAATTCCAACCATCGCTGGGATTCCAATCCTCACCCAAAAAGCTCCAGTCCGTATTTTGCCAATCATTCGAGTGCCAGTAGAAACGGGTAAGTGCAACCCCGCTATCCAAATCTCGGGCAGCAACCGTAAGCATGGTTTTGTCAGATGAGATGACTGATCCATCTGTGGGAAAGATGAAGCTTGCGGTCGGGTCTGATTGGTCTTTACTCAGAAGCAAGTTGTAGACCAAATCATTATTCCCGGCGTTGGGATGATCCCAGGCCTGAGATTTTTATATAATAAACTCCAGTTCGTTGGAGGTGATAGCTGATAAGCGAATCGGTTCGTTCAAATTGAATGATATCGTCGTTCTCAAAAAGGATTGATTTTCCATCATGATCGATAATTTCGATCTTAGTATCCAACAGAGAGCCAATGTTCTGGGCTTCCGTCCGGATTGCGATCTGATCGCCAGAAATACCCTGAAACTGGAAAAAATCTAAATCACCTCCTGGGCAGATCACACCAGAGATCGTATCACCATAGTTAATTCGAGTCCCTTGAAGCGCTGAATTGTCTTCGTCCTGGCACATCGGTGGTGGGTCAGTTGTTATGCTGAAATCATCGATAAACCAACCAGCATGCTGGTTATTTTCAGAGTCAAGTGTGGCGAAAAAGTAACGGATCTGGATGGCATGTCCTGAATATGGGGCTAAAGAAATCACAGGGCCGCGAAGCCAGTAGCCAGCCGGATCATCCGATTAGCTGCAGCAAATCTGTGAATGATCCGCCGTCCACAGATATTTGTATCCAACGCTGGTCCCAATTGCGAGGATTCCCTTCTGTTTCCTGCTGATAATGGAATCGGAGATAGAAAGGGCTGCCGGCAGGGATAGAAATATCCGGGGATGTCAGCGAGCCAAAACTCGGAGAACCGTTGTCATAACCAGATGCTCCTCCTGGATCGTATTCCCATCCGATGGAACCACCCTGGGTGTGATTGGCAGCTGCTGACATTTTCCAATTGAAGCCTTTCCAGAGGGTCGGAGATATTTCCATGGCATCTTCAAAAGGAGCCGATATCGAAGAAGTCTGAAGGCTGCCGTTATTTTGAGTGATTGAAAGAGTTCTTGAAGCACTCCAGCTGCTTTCACCGTTAGGGTTACTCGCCTTGACACGCCAACTATAATCACCTGGTGGAAGGGAATTAAGATGCCAGAAAGCATCAGGCGACCATTGCGTCAGCAGAACCTGGTTGCCGCTCAACGAAAGCTGCAGCTGGTAGGCAGATGTACTGCCCGAGTTTTCCCAGGAGAAGCTTATCGACTCGTCCTCGGGAAAGCTTGCTCCATTGTTTGGCCAGATCTGCACTGGAATTGCTGGCATGGTAGTTCGGGCTTGAACTCGAGCAGATGAGACGGTATCGACTCCGATATGATTTTCAGAAAGGCTGCTGTCTTGTGCGAAAAAAGTCTCTGCTCTCCCCTGCAAGTTGGCCTTTGCAAATAGGGTCGCCTGGACATTTTGTCCAACCATTATGGAGGCTGCATTATCGTCTCCCAGTGCTCCCAATAGAGTAGGGGAGGTATAGCTCCCCGCTCCCAGAAGAACGCAGCTGCCCTGATAATCTGGGCTGGCAAAAAGGGCTATCTGATATGCAGACGGTAGAACAGGTGGGTGTGTTTGACGGGCATTCGAAATTCTTGGTGAAATGAGTCAATCCGGGCAGACCGCTTGCCTGATTTTGTGCCTTATCCATGACGGATAATGCCAGGCTTACAGGACCATCGGGCACATTCGCCGTGCACAAATCCCAATCATATGCAAATGAAGTGGTAGTGAATAGATTTCCAAGAGCGTGCCAGGAACCGGAATAAAATGCCTGAAATTGCGCCCTGGCGATCCCGCTGTTTTCATCGATTGCCCAGCCCTGCAGGGGAATTACATCAGTCGAGATAATTGAGCCGTGTTGTGGATTGATAATCCCGCCGGTAGGTGGAGTGTGGTCTGGGCTCATGAAGTTTTGAGACAGGTAGGTAGTTTGCGTGGTGTCGCATACATCACTTGATTTGCAGTAAGCCAGATCTGAGCTGATACGAGGTCGACCGCCATTGATGGTTACATCGTTGAATGTGATGTCGACCGAAGAGCCCCAATATGAGGCGGGATTTGTATGGACCATAAAATGAAGATGGTTGCCTGAGCTGACCCCCGTATCATCAGCGACACCGATCAACTGCCCAGACCGAACCGGTGCGCCGATCGCTCGTAGATTCTCGGGTATGCTGTTTTGGGCAAAGTGCATATAAAGCTGGTAGGTTGTTGGGCTTGTGGATGTATCTTCAAGGACGATTAAGTTCGTATTCGAGGGATCTCCATTAGGATGCGTCCAGACAACTCGTTTTACGATCCCGCCTCTGGCAGCATGGACATTAAATAATCCGCTGGGATAACCTGGTTTAGCAAAATCGAAGGCGAAATGGGCATTGCCGCTGGGTGTATACCGATCGTGTCCTACGCTTTGGGTCAAAGACATCGTATCGCCGCCAGCATAAGGTAAAAAATACCCATGGATCGTTGCGGTGACGGCAGATGCCTGAAAGTTAGATTCCAGGATCCAGCGAGCCTTTTCCTCAGGAGACACAAGCTCATCCGGAATTTCTTTGATGACCAGGGGCCATAAGGGGTCCGATGGGACGAAAGCCTGCCATCCCAGGTCCGTTTTCCGAACAAGAGCCAGTCCTGGCTCCATCGGAACGACCTGACCTGTCTGTGGATCCACGGGCACCAACCAGGCAGTCGCCCAATTTCCGTCGGATGAGGTTAAGATTTGTTCGATCTGAGTGTCATAGAGCAGCAATGCCAATGCTTCTGGTTGTTCTGTCTGGATCGCTTCTTCTACTGCCAACCGGATTTTATCTTCTTCATCCGATTGAGGTTCAACAGGTTCAGGAGTGGGTGGGGGAGCGGCTGAGGAATTTGCGTAATGGGTGATCCCCCAAATAGCCGCGACCGAGATCAGAAGCAAGGATATTATCAACAATACAAATGGTTTTCTCAGTTCAATCAGCTTCAATTCGCATTCCTCTTCGGTACAATCATATAAAGGTGATGATGAATTGAGGAAGGGATAGCAAGCGACCTTTTATAAGGTCAAAACATGCCGATATTTCAAAACCCAGAAGAGCCATCACATTGCTTTGACGGTATTGAAGCATTTTTCCTGAAAGCATCTGATTTCGGATAACATGCGCCAGGTTGATATAATTCCTCAAATGCGAAGCCGGTTAAATTCATTATTGGGGATCCAATTTGTCCCGAGCAGCTGGTTCATACTCATCCTGGTAGGGTTTGTTCCCTTCGTTTTTAAACCTTGCATGAAACGTGCCAATGTTTACCAGCAGTCAAATGTGGACAATTCTTCTGTGTTTGCTTACCGGATTGCTATTAATAAAAGGCTGAATTATCAGCAGATTACTTCAACTTCTACTGCCACTTCTACCCCGAGTTTAACGATCAGCCCATCACCGACTTTGACTGCCACTGCAACTATGACATTCGCACTCACAGCAAGCCCATCTCCCTCACCCACGTCTGATTTCGCATTTCTTTCGGTTACTCCGACTGCGATAATTGTTCAACCATCGGTTACTTCGTCGTTTTTTCCTCTGACCACAGCTCCAGCCGTGCTTCCATCATCCATAATGCTGACTCAGACAGCGCAGGCATCTCCATCAGTGACCGGTACCTGGGAGATTGAGACAGGGGAGGCGACCGCAACGGCGACTCTCATCCCTTATCCAACGCTAAATCTAAGAACATCAACTGCAACTCCCAGCCCAGAGTTGTTTACATTGAACCAGGAGCCAGAAATGGAAAACCTGGAGAAAGGCAGCCAGCCGCTGATAAAAAAGCTAACAAGGCTCTGGCCGCTGGTTTTACTGTTTGGTATTTGGAGTCTGCTGGCTGGCTGGTTTCTTTTAAGCCATTGGCTGACCCGAGATTGAGTCGGAGTCAATCAGCAAATCGGGATTTATTCCTGGAAAATTTACATCAGCAGCCCTAAAAAAGTGGCTTGATTTAATTACGCAATCAAATCTAGGAATTATGAGAGTGGTTGTGCCACAGCGTGAATTCTCTCAAGCTGCTCCCCCCAATGAACTCTCGTAGAATTGAATTATCCGGTATCAAATCACTTTCCAGTGGGAGGAACCATTCCAAAAGAGCCAGCAGCCTTTTAGCTTCAATATATTCTGGGGTCCCGACCTGAACCTGCCTTAATAGAGGCTCAGCGAATGGTTTTAACACAGAAAGCTCATATACCAGAGCCGAGTTAAACATCACATCGGCATTTTCTTGATATGGGAAAATATACCGTTTCTCGCCTCGCCGGACTGAATCCCAGCGTTGTATCGTAGTTTGAGCGCCATATCCTCTCTCTCGTGCATCGCGCACGATCCGGCGGATCAATCGAGTATCGGTCGTGGAAATTCGGTTGTGTCTGTCCAGGTTCAGCTGGGTCAGCGCGGATGCATATATGCGATAAGTATTTTGTGGAGGCAGATTGGGCAAGAGTTCCGGGTTTAAACCGTTAATCCCTTCCATTATTATCAGCTCTCCAGACTTAAGCTGAACGATCTCGCCTTCCTCGCTTCTCCCTTTGATGAAATTATAACGAGGTAACCGGACGCTCTCACCGGCGATTAAGCGGCGCAGATCAGCATCCATACGATCTCGGTCCAGGGCGCGGATTGATTTATAATCCGGTTGACCCTCTTCGTTCAGGGGAGTTTTTTCTCGATCAAGAAAATAGTCGTCCATCGCGAACGGGAATGGCGCGATCCATGAGCAAGAAGTTGAACCGCAAGCCTTTTTGAGAATGTTGTTTTTCCTGAGGAGGAAGGACCAGCGATGAGTACAATCCGAATGTTTTCTTTGCGGTGAACGACTTGTCGAGCCAGCTCAGTGACGTATTGTTCGTGCAGCGCCTCTGAAACCAGGATCACTTCATTGCCGCGATTTGATTTGATTGCTTCATTGAGTGAACCTACGCTGGAAATCCCAAGACTGTCCAGCCAGGCTCCATACAGCTGGAATGCCTTTAAAAGCTTCGGGTATTCAGGCATCGGCAACAACTGAGTAGGTGCGTGTCGTCGGGGAAATCTGAGAGTAAAACCTTCTCCGGTTTTCGTCAGTGAAAACCATCTTAGATATCCTGTTGAAGGCACCATATAACCGTGATGATAATCGAGATGTTCTTGAAGTTGATAAACAGTCAGATAATCCTTCGTACGGTGAACCAGAAGCCGGACTTTATCTGTTTCCCCTCGCGACCGAAATTGCTCGATTGCCTCTGCAAGGGGGATTTGACTGCGAGTGAATGGCAGATCTGCTTCCACCAGCCTGCGCATCTCTGATTCGAGGGCTGTGAGTTCAACCCGGGTCAATGGCGGTCTGTTGGCTATCTGGCAATAATATCCGCCGGACGAAACAGAATGGTCAACTCGCAGATCAGCTTTTGGGAAGCAATCGACAAACGCCGTTTCAAGCAGGAAAACGAGCGAGCGACGGTAGATCAACATCCCATCAGATTCACCCATGGTCACTGGACGGACAGATGAATCCATCTTTATTGGAAATGTCAGCTCACGCAATTCACCATTTATTATTGCTCCGACCGTGGGTGGATTATTCAGATCGGGAAGAATGCTGAAAAATCGACCTACTGGAGCCCCGCGTGGTCCGGATAAGACTCGGCCATCTGAAAGATGAATTTCTACAGTTTTGCGCGGTTCTGAAATGATAATATCAGGATCGGGTTTAAGGAACATGCTAATCCACCGGGTAAAGAATCATCAAGGGACATTATTTTATCACTGATCAAGTATTATTCATTCGCACCTCGACTGTACATCTCTTAAATCTATTCCTCCGAAAAAAAACAAGCCCAGGTCAGTCGATGTCGACTTCCTGGACCTGTTCGAAAATCAAGGCGCTGTAAAAAAATCAATCTTCCAGGCTGTTTACTGCACAGCAGAGCACAAGCTCTTTTGCGGCTTTTACTTCATCCAGCCTTCCGACCGGCGTGATATGCGGCGCCTCTTTGAGCAGATCGGGTGTGGAGTGGGCTTCTTCGGCGATTTTTAACATGACATCGGCAAATTGGTCCAACGTCTGCTTGCTTTCTGTTTCAGTCGGCTCGAACATCAGCGCTTCGTGGACGATCAAAGGAAAATAATTCGTCGGCGGGTGCAGGGAATAGTCCATCATCCGTTTTGCGATATCCAGCGCATGAATACCGGGAGCATTGTCCCATTGCCCTTCGACGACAAATTCGTGCATACAGATCCGATTTATTGGGAGATAGTAAGCGCCGCGCAACAAAGCCATCAGATAGTTTGCATTCAGGACAGCATATTCTGAAACCTGGCGCAGTCCTGCTGCTCCGTTCATCCGGATGTAAGTGTAGGCACGTACGAGCATGCCGAACTGTCCATGGAAGGATTTCACCCTGCCAATGGTCTTCGCTGGGGTGATAAAACCATAGAGAGGTGGAAGCTCATCATCCCCTTCTTCGATGATCCCGACGACCGGAGAAGGGAGAAAATCGACCAGACTTGCTGCGACTCCTACGGGTCCAGATCCAGGCCCTCCACCTCCATGTGGAGTCGAGAAAGTCTTGTGCAAGTTAAAATGCATTACATCGATTCCCAAATCGCCAGGACGAACAATGCCCAGTAAGGCATTCATGTTCGCACCATCGCCATAAACCAGACCACCGGCTTCGTGCACCAGCCGGATCACCTCCAGGACGTTCTCATCAAAAAGCCCCAGGGTATTCGGGTTGGTCAGCATTAAACCTGCCAGTGTTTCGTCACACTGAAGCTTCAACGCGTCCAAATCCACATTGCCCCGTTTGTCCGAAGGTATTTCGACCACCTGCATTCCGCTCATTGCAGAAGTTGCCGGATTCGTTCCATGGGCGGAATCAGGGATCAAGATTTTCACACGTTTGGTGTCGTTGCGAGATTGATGGTAGGCGCGCATAATCAGCACGCCGGTGAGCTCACCCTGCGCCCCAGCAGACGGTTGTAAAGTGACACCAGCAAATCCGCCAATCTCTTTAAGCCATTCCTGGAGCTCATACATCAAGAGCAGATTGCCTTGAACGCTCTCAATCATCTGGAGAGGATGAGATGCTGCAAAACCGGCCAATCGTGCAGTCTCTTCATTGATTTTTGGATTGTACTTCATCGTGCAAGAGCCCAATGGGTACATCCCCTGGTCGATGCAGTAATTTAATTTCGAGAGACGGGTAAAATGGCGGACAACATCAACTTCTGACAGCTCCGGGAGAGGCAGATCTTCACGGAGAAGCGCCGGCAGCTCGGCAAGTGGAACGTCCGGATCTGGGAACTGGATTGCAGTTCGCCCTTCAACAGATAATTCGCACAGCAAAGGTTCAGTCATTGGACACCTCCGCAAGGATATCCACCAGCAAATCTATATCTTCTCGCGTGTTCATCTCAGTCACCGCAAGGAGCATGTGGTTAGCCAGCTCAGGGTAATCTTTACCCAGATCATAACCACCAAGGATGCCTTCTTCGAGCAATCGCAGGTTGAGTTCTTCTACCGGGACGGGACAGCGGACGACAAACTCGTTGAAAAACGGGCTTTTCGACCAAAGCGAGTATTTAGGAAGGGAGGTAATGCTGCGCGCGGCATAATGAGCTTTGTGATAACAAAGCTCCGATACCTTGCGAAGTCCGTTTTTACCCAGCATACTCATGTACACAGTTGCAGCCAGAGCAAGCAAACCCTGGTTCGTACAGATATTTGAGGTTGCCTTTTCACGACGGATATGCTGTTCACGAGCAGTCAGTGTCAGGACGAACGCGCGCTGGCCGCGATTGTCAACGGTTTCTCCGACCAGACGTCCGGCCATTTTCCTGACATATTCCAGACGAGTCGCAAAAATGCCGAGATAAGGGCCACCATATGAGAGCGGCAGCCCTAATGACTGCCCTTCACCGGTGACAATATCAGCACCGAAATCTCCAGGAGGGGTGAGAAGGCCGAGCGCCATTGGATTAACGGAGACAGCCAGTAAAGCTCCTTCAGCATGGACTTTCTTTGCGAGTGCGGTGTAATCAAATACTCGACCGAAGAAATCTGGATATTGAACCATTACAAGTGCTGTGTTCATGTCGATATACTTTTCCAGCACTTCTGGGCCCGATTTTGGGTCAATTTTGTCATCATCGCCAACAATCTGGAGTGGAGTCCCTTGATTATAGGTTCGGATCGTCTGGCGGTAGTGCGGGTGAAGAGCTGCCGAAAGGACGACTTTCGTGCGTTTGCCGCGAAAGTTCGCATAAGCCATGCTGACAGCTTCAGCCGCAGCGGTTGCACCATCATAATGCGATGCATTAGAGACATCCATCCCGGTCAATGCGGCAATTAAACTTTGATAATCAAAAATTGCCTGGAGTGTTCCCTGAGAAACCTCGGGTTGATAGGGAGTATATGCAGTATAGAATTCACCTCGGCGGATGATCGAGTCCACAACTGCAGGGGTGTAATGCTGGTAAGCGCCGGCGCCCAGGAAGCATATCAGGTTATCTGCGCTTTCGTTTGCTGCAGCGATTCCGCGAAGCTCAGCCAGCACCTCCATCTCGGTAAGAGCTGAGGGTAGATTTCAGCTCAGGGAATCGGTGCGCCGCCGGAACGTCTTGAAAGAGCTCTTCCAGGCTCTTCAATCCGATCTTTTGGAGCATCTCCTCCCGGTCTGTCATTGTATGGGGAATAAACATTTTCTCTCCTAACTGAAAAATCCTGTTAAGGATTGAGCTAACCCTTTTCTTCGATTAGTTTTGCATACCCGGCTGGATCGAGCAAATCACCCACTTCTGCGGGATCAGTAACCTCGACTTTAACCATCCAGGCTTCTCCAAATGGATCGCTGTTCACACGCTCGGGTGTGTCTGGTAATGCTCCATTGATCGCGACTATTTTACCGCTTACCGGCATATAGACATCTGCGGCGGCTTTAACCGATTCAATTGTGGCGCAGGATTCACCTTTCTTAACTACATCGCCTTCAGCCACAACGATTTCCACAAAAACTATGTCCGAAAGCTGGTCCTGAGCATAGTCAGAAATACCCACGGTCCCAACCTTGCCTTCGACGCGGATCCATTCATCATTCTTGGTAAACTTCAGATCAGCAGGGATATTCATTGATAGTCTCCTTTTATCAAAATGAGTGAAAAACACGGTATATCGAAAAAAACAAAAGAAGCACACACATTCGGTGTGCGCCTCTGTCCAGAACCTGAGAGATTCACACCGAGATGGTCGGTGTTTGCCCCATCGGTGTCCCAAGCCGCGCTGGTTTTCGGCCGAATTTTCGACGGCAGGGACTTTCCAGAGACACCCAGGATTAGAGTCCTTTTACCTGAGAGTTTCATCTGACTTTTCCGGGTCAGATTTGCCCCTTCGGTGCTCGGCTTTCATCCGAGAACTCTCCTCAGGTCCTGGTTAACGATACCTTACCGGCAGCATTTTTTGCCGGACAAACTCAAAGCTCCGAAATAAGCTCGGAACCTAGCTTGATTTTATGTGTTGAGTGTTAAAAAGTCAAGTGAAGAATGTCCACTGTATACCGGTGCATTTCTCATGCTTACGAAATTCTCCAGGCAAGGATAAACAAAATCGTAAACAGCGTGCTGATAATAAGCTGACGGAAGCCGATTGTGGTCGGTTTAAGCTGATAGGCTGGCTCGATCACCCCTCGCACTGTTTCCACCCACTGCACCAGGTAGGGGACGAAAAGCCAGGGTGGAGTCAGTATGATCTAAGGACAAGAAAATAACAAGCAGAAGATTGAATGAAGAATAAAGGACAGCACGAAATCCAAGCTTGAACCGCTCGCGAACGGTCAAAATTCTGGAGATGCTGCGCTGATCCAGGCGCAGGTAAGCGTAGACAATTGAAGCTGCTGATTGGAGCCAGGATAATCCAAAAAGTAGCCATCCAGTTGGGTCAGGAGAACCGACGCCAACCCAATAGGCAGCAGGTGCAGAAAGCGCCAACACTCCACTTCCTACCAGCTCCACTCCCATTTGACGCCTTTCGGCGCGTTTGCTAATCAGAATGAGGTGCCAGGTGAAGACAGCAAAACCCGGAATTGTTAAAAACAACAGATAGCTGAAACCCAACCATATCAATCCGATTGATGCTGAAAATGCAATCAGACCATAAATTAGCATCCAGAATATCGCTGGGTTAAGATCTTGCCGGGACCTCCGCCCACTGATTACTTTGACGGCGATTGAGACTGGCTGGCGGAGGAGAAAAGCAGCAATCAACGCCACGATGAGGATCAGGCTGGCACTCGACCAATTATCTGCGCAGAATAATCCGATCAACAGTGGGCTGAAAAGAAAAACCCATGAGCCGTGATCCTGGGGGAGTGCTATGTGACGGGCAAAAGTTCGGGGTTTTCGATGGCCAGATCGAGTTGATTGCATCCAACTATTATAAAACCCGATTCTGTTATTTTATTAAAGCCTTAGAGCGACAGTTCTCTGCCGCTCTAAGGATCAAGAGATCGCTCCCCTGACTAAAAAAGGAGAATTTCCCCGCATAATAGATAGTCCCGCGCGACCGGGGATAAATGCAGTTTATTGTAATCCCTTGCATTATCAATCCACCTTCGAAAATACGCTATCCGGGAAACTACGTATTATTTGGATTGATATAAAAAATCATTTAGCATTGAAAAAAATCTGTCCGGGAAGGTATCTCATTCAAATAGCATTCCCTCAATTTTCTTGCAAGGGAAGGTTGCCATGTTGTATAGCATAGCGGATCAATTCGGATTGGTTCCGTAATCCGAGTTTCGACATCACCTTTGCACGGTGGACTTCGACAGTGCGAGGGCTGATTGTCAGCCGGCGGGCAATTTCGCTGTTGCTGCACCCGTTGCTGGCCAGGAAGAAGATTTGCCGTTCGCGGTTGGTCAGCGTTTCAAGAAGGTCTAATGTTTCGTCCCTGGCGCGCAGGTTATAGGCTTCAATATCCTCCTCCCTCAACGGAGGGCTGATATATCGGACCCCTCGATTCGCCAGGCGAATCGCCTTGATCAAATCTTCGGATTCGGATCCTTTCAAGACATATCCGCTTGCCCCATTATTAAACGACTCCGCAACATAAGCTTCTTTTGAATGCATCGACAGAATCACGATCCGAATTTCAGGTTTCTGATTGTGAATCTGACGGACAATCTCCAGTCCGTGGATATCCGGCAAACCTAAATCCAATACGATGACGTCCGGATCCATTTGGAGGGATTTTTCCAAAGCTTCGACGCCGTTTTTTGCCTCTCCAATAACTGTGAAATCCTGCTCGCCTTCCAGCAAGGCGCGCAGACCCTGTCGAACAATTGTATGGTCATCAGCTAATAAGATAGTCAGCTTCATCGGATTTTCCATAGTCCAAGGGGAATTCAGCTGAAATTCGAACACCTTGACCTGGTTCTGATTCGATCTCGAGTATTCCGCCGCAAGCAGCTGCTCTTTCGTTCATACCAGATAATCCAGAGGTCTGTTTCAACTGAAATGATTTATTCGGATTAAAACCAATTCCATCATCTTCTACCTGAAGTCGGAGGAAGCTGTGATCCGCCCACAACCTCACAGATACAGCCATTGTCTCTGCGTGTTTGGCGACATTCGTAAGCGCTTCCTGGATAATGCGGAATGCGGCAGTTTCAATATTCGACCGAAATCGCCGTTCCACTCCGGAATGCTTGAACTGGATTTGGACCTTTGTCTGGCTTGAAAAACCATCGAACAGCACGAACAATGCCGGGAGTAAACCCAGATCATCCAGCATGGTTGGGCGTAGATCCAATGAAATCTTCCTGACCCTGTCAAGAAGCTGAACCGTAGTGCTGCTTGCGCTTTGAAGGTGCTGCTGCAAATCTTTATTCAGTCCTTCTGATAGACCGTGACAATCATTTAAAGAGCGAGTGATGAAATCCAGGTTGAGACGAAGCGAGGTAAGTGATTGGCCGATTTCATCATGCAGCTCACGCGCCAGGGTGCGGCGCTCTTGTTCTTGAATTTCGACCAATTTGTTAGATAATACCTGCAGGCGCTTGCGGCTTTCTGAAACTTGCTCAAATAAACGAGCTTTGGTAATCCCGATCTTCGCCCTTTCAGCCATTGTCTTGATAAAGTTCAACTCACTGGAGTCGGGGATTCTTTCTTCGCCGATGGAGGCGACGTTCAAATTACCAAGCAGCTCGTCATGATCCATGATCGGAATGACGATGACGGTATGAATTCCAAAAGGGACAAAAAAATCAGATACTGAATTTCTTGATAAAACGTTAATATTTGGGATCACGATTACAGGCCCATAAGTCCTTAAGTAGTGGTCAAATAACTCTCTGGGAATTGCCGGAAGTGGGGATTGAAGCTCAACAGGTGGAAAAATATTAGTGATATTAAGGGAATCGGTCTCCTCGTCGTATAAGGATATACTGCATAAAGGGAATTGAATCGACCTGACCATCTCCTCGCAGATCGTATTCAGGATATCTCTCAACTCGGTTTGTTCGCTGATTGCTGTTGCGATCCGCGCAAGTGATTCTGCCTGAGCAGCAGCGCGCTGGCTTTGAGCAACATGCTCGATGAGCTCCTGGTTTGCCTGATTCAATTCTGCTGTCCGTTCTGAAATCTTGCGTTCCAGCTCAACATGTGAGGCTTCCAATTGATTTTGGGCTTGCTTGATCTCCGTGATATCCGTTGAGACTGTGATGTAATATTGCAGGTTTCCGTTATCATCTCGAATGGGGATAGCCCGAGTTTTGAGCCATTTTTCTTCGTTCGAACCGTATGGCAGCATCCGAATCACCGTGGGAGTGTAGTAAAGCCCGCTTTGTAGTTCATCTACCAGGACTTCCCATTTAATCGGCAGTCCGGATTCGCTAAAAAACTGGATGGAATTCGGATCTGGAAATCGCTGTTGAAGCTCTTCTTCAGATTGAAAGCCCATCATCCGAAGGCCCGACGAGTTAACAAATATCATCTGATTATTCACACTTGTGACGGAGATGCTGTCATCAATGCTGTCCAGGATCGCCTGGAGCTCATTCCTGGAATTGTGAAGCTCCTCCTGGGCTTTCAGGTATTCGCTAACATTTAACGATAGGGCGATAGCGCCAGACAGATCGCCGTTTGAATCTCGGAGAGCAATATGATGGGTTTCATAAGTCAACCCATTAATAGTTGTTAACTTCCCGGTGGATTCTTGACCACAGAGTGCCTGGTTGCACTTTTCGAAGAGTGTCTGCAGGTAGTTCATGGATTTCGGAAAGATGCTTGCCGATTAGCGTGGCTGGGTAGAAATTGTGAGAACTGAATCCAGCGCCTTCTGCATAAGTAACGACACCTTCGAGATTCATCGCAACGAGTATCACATTTACATTATTGACAACTGCGCTTAATAGTAATTTGCGCTCGCGAAGATCCCTCTCTGCTTTGATCCTATCAGTAATATCCCTCGCAAGTACTGCTAATTGGATAACTTCTCCATCCTCATTCATTATCGGTCGAACAATCGAATCAAAGTTCCCGTGAGTTCCGATATCTTCGACCCGCATCGACTGCCTGGTCCTTATTATTTGTTCCAGGATGTCTTTCCGAAAAAAAGTTGATTTCGGAGAAGACAAATCCCATAGATTTCTCCCGACCAGTTTTTCCGGACTCGATTTATAAATCGAGGCGAGGGTTGGATTTATTAATCGAATTGTCCCATCTAGATCGATTACGCAAGCCAGATCGGCTGGATTATCCAAAAGAGCCTGGATCATTCGATAGCTCGTGGCCATTTCTTCTTCGACATTTTTTCTCTTTGTGATATCCTGAGAAAAAATAACAAGCTGGCAGATTTCTCCAAATTCGTCAGGAACTGGAAATATTCTAATCTCCACAACTCCGGTAATCCCGCGCCCTTCAAATTGCTGCGGCTGCCGTGTTTCAATCGCTCGCTTCACGACACGACGCCGGAGATCTGTGAGTTCTGGAGGTAACAACTCAAAAAAGTTCTGCCCGACCAGATTGATGTCTTCTAAACCAATTACTTTTGCGAATAAAGGATTGGTAATAAGGATTTCACCATCTGCCTTGATCAATAACATTCCAAATGTAGGCGCATGCATCAACGCCTTGATGGTGCGTTGGCTAATTTCTAGTTCCTGAATGGTTTTCAGGTTACCATTAATATTGTGATGGGAAAAGAAGTTTTCTGGATTATTAATGATCACAAGATCGAAATGGATTTGATTTGTTTTACGAAGGGCAGCCTGTGAATCTTCGACTTTAGTGATTTCAGCCTCTGGAAACATTACATCAATAGATTGTCCTTTTATTTCAGGTTCGCCAACAACCAAAATATTCATTCTTCCTCCTGGTCCTGTTTGATTTCCAATAAATTCTAAAAAGCCAACAAGGTAAATAGTTGTTTCCATTATACACTTTTGTATTTTTCGAGTACTTGAAGAAAAACGGTCGATGATCGGAGATGATTGTTTTCAATTAATAATAATCAATCTGAGAATTCATTCAGGAGCACGTCTCACAAGGAAGATTGAGGACCATTGTTTTTAGGACTGTCTTGAAAGATTATTACAAACGACAGGGCAGCTCATAAAATTTGCTTTTATTATTATTTACACATAAGTGTTGAATTCGCTTTGCAATTCTCGAAAAACTGGTTGATTGATGAGGCCAGAGAGTATTCTGTTGGATAAGCCAAATTTGTGAGAGTTTTTGTCACAATAAGCAGGATAATATTCCCTTCAATTCAAAGTATTCTTTTCACACTGAATCAATAAGGATGGTTTCATGATTCACGATATGGATCATTATCTGCGGGATCTGAACACCCGAAGAGAGATTTCCCACGGTTCCGCCGCTGAGGCTGAAGCTCAACATGGGAAAGGGAGGCTGACCGCACACGAGCGAATCGATCTGCTGTTTGACCCGGGATCATTTGAAGAGATAGACACCCTGGCGCTCCCTCACCAGGAACAATATCTCGGCGGAAAACAATCTCGATATGGTGACGGCGTTGTAACTGGTTTTGGGCGAATTAATGGGCGACAAGCTTGCGTGGCCTCTCAAGATGCAGCGGTTATGGGTGGATCTTTAGGCAGCAGGCATGCAAGCAAAATCGTAAAAATTATGCAAATGGCTCTCAAATACGGCTGCCCATTTATCACTATTAATGATTCGGGTGGGGCGCGAATCCAGGAAGGCGTCGAAAGCCTGGCAGGGTATGCCCAGATTTTTGATATGAACTGTGAGGCATCAGGCGTAATCCCTCAGATTTCTCTGATCATGGGTCCTTGTGCTGGTGGCGCTGTTTATTCTCCAGGACTTACTGATTTCATTTTCATGACAGAACAAAGCTCTATGTTCATCACCGGACCCGATGTTATACGTACAGTTATGCACGAAGAAGTCAGTCAGGAAGAGCTGGGCGGTGGATATGTCCACAGTGTTCAAAGTGGGGTATGTCATTTCCTTGCGCCTGATGATCCCACCTGTCTGGCGTCTGTTCGCGAGCTGCTTGGCTACTTGCCTTCGAATAACCAAGATGATCCGCCATATATGCTTCCTGCAGATGATCCCGACAGGAGCTGTCCGGAGCTTGAACAAATCGTACCAACTGCACCACATAAACCCTATGACATCCACCAGGTCATCGACTGTATCACTGACAAAGGGCGATTTTTTGAGGTCCACCCGTTATGGGCCGAGAACCTGGTGGTAGGTTTTGCTCGGATGGACGGTTGGGTCGTTGGGATTGTAGCCAACCAACCTATGAACCTGGCTGGATGTATCGATATTAATGCGTCGGTCAAGGCGGCGCACTTCATCCGAATTTGTGATGCTTACAATATCCCTATCATCACATTACAGGATGTCCCCGGCTTTTTACCAGGTAAAGACCAGGAGTATGGGGGGATCATCCGAAATGGGGCGCGCATGATCTATGCCTACAGCGAAGCAACCGTCCCTAAATTGATGGTTATCTTACGGAAAAGCTACGGTGGGGCTTATTGTGTGATGAGCAGCAAAGGCTTGCGCGGCGATCTGCTTTACGCCTGGCCAAATTCTGAAATCGCCGTGATGGGAGCAGAGGGAGCGGTGGACATTCTGTTCCGTTCTGAGCTGAAAAAATCATCTAACCCAGTGCTTAGACGTAACGAGCTTGTCGAAGATTATGAGAAACGCTTCAATAATCCATATATCGCTGCAGCTCGAGGTTTGATCGATGATGTGATCCACCCGAGGGATACGAGGCGTATTTTAATACGGGCTTTGGCTCTGACCCTATCGAAACGTGAACGTCACCTGCCGAAAAAGCACGGCATTTCACCGATGTAGTCACTAACCAAAACCCAATTAGGTGGACCAGTCCATATGTTTCGAAAATTACTCATTGCAAACCGTGGAGAGATCGCTGTTCGGATCATCCGAACTTGCCGCGAGATGGACATCAAGACGCTTGCGCTTTATCAGGCATCAGACCAGGGCTCTCTGCACGTGCGCCTTTCTGATGAATGTGTTCAGCTTGAGTCGCAAAATGGATTTATGGACCAGGAAGAAATCTTGCGAATTGCAAGCCAAAAACATGCCGATGCAATCCATCCAGGTTATGGATTTCTGGCGGAGAGAGATGACTTCATCCGGCGGTGTGATCAGGCAGGGGTGAGATTCATTGGTCCTCCGGCTGATGTCGTCGAACGGGTGCGTCAAAAGATAGAATGTGTCGAGCGCGTGAAGCAAGCGGGCTACCAGACTGTACCGCATACCGATTGCGCAATAGATCCTGATGATTTCACTGCGATCCAAAAGGCTGCCGACGAGCTGGGTTATCCAGTGATTATCAAATCCTGTCGGGGAGGGAGAGGTCGCGGGTCTCGCCTCGTTCGGACACCGGAGAGACTTTTATCTGCTGTCCATCGAGCGCAAGTTGAATCACAGAGGGTTTACAACGATCGTTCTGTTTTCCTCGAAAAAGCAGTGCTGTGTGCTCATCAAATCGGAGTTCAGGTGATTGGGGATCACAATGGAGCGAGAGTACATCTTGGCGAGCGTGAAGGTTCGTTGATTTATGGGAACCAGAAAATCATCGAAGAGTCGCCTGCACCCTGCCTTTCCTCGAAGTTGAGATCAGAAATATGGACAGCTGCATCAGGTATTGCCAATCTGTTTAATCTTCAAAATGCTGCGACAGTTGAATTTCTGGTTGATGATCAAGGTCAATATTTCTTTACAGAAATCAAACCGCGGATCCAGATTGAGCATCCACTGACGGAGATGTTGACCCGGTTAGACCTTGTCCGTGAACAGATTCGATTAGCAAACGGTGAGATGCTTGGACGCACACAGTCCGATATCTCGCTGAATGGTTGGGCTATGCAATGCCGTGTAAGCGCCGAAAATCCATGGATGGAGTACATGCCGACACCCGGGTACCTGCAGGATCTTCGATATCCCGGCGGTCTGGACGTGCGCATGGATACTTACCTGTTCGGCGGCGCAGCTGTTCCTGTCGAATATGATCCTTTGATCGCAAAAATGTTAGTTTGGGGGATCGATAGAGAAACTTGTCTAAATCGATTTGAGCGAGCGATAAACGAAATCCAATTCTTCGGGATTCCAACGAACATATCGTTGATTCGCCGGATAATCCAGCAGAAGGATTTTTCAACAGGAATTTATTCTACCAGCACATCGCTTTCTGCAATCGGTCAAGAGGTCCCCGATGAAGTGCTAGTCCGCAACCTGGCGGCAATAGCTGCGATTGCATTTGTTCGCCATAAGCAACTGCAGGAAAATATCCTTCCCGATCGGCAAATGAGCGGCTGGCACCGTGAGAGCCGTCGTCTGCCATCCTAGATCAGGTAAAACAGAATGACACGAATTCATCTTGACCTGGATGGGCATAATATTTTTCGTAGAAATTGATCCGCTAAGCCAAAATGGCTCACCGATTTCTATCAAAGTTGACGGGAACCCTTATCAGATTTATGCTCCAGTTCCTGGAACGCCATTGGATCGGATGAACTGGTTTATTGTTAATGACCGGCCGATTGAAGTCATGATTGATGAAGAATTCAATAATATCGAAACCCGCTGGGGAACTTTTCAGCTGCAGATAATAGACCGTGTTGGTTCATCTAAAATAACAGCTCGACGGGATGGACGGGTGAAAGCCCCAATCCCCGGTCAAATTTCAGAACTGATGGTTGGAGTGGGAGATATCGTGATCGCAGGGCAGCCATTAATGATCCTGGAAGCGATGAAGATGGAGAACGAAATCCGGTCGCCGCGACGGGGAAGAGTCATAAAACTTGGAGTAAAATTGGGTCAGCGGGTTGCAGTCCATGAATTGCTGATTGAAATTGAATGAAATCGCTTACTCTCATGTTATAGTGTGAAATATGGATTTGGATGTTAATAGGCTGCGAAGAAGCGCCGGTGAAAATGCCGTTGAATATGTTCGAGATGGCATGATTCTGGGTGTGGGAACTGGCCGAACGAATGGATTTTTCATCGATGGATTAGGTGAGCTGTATCAGAAAGGCGAGCTGAAGCACATTCGAGCTGTGCCCACATCAGAATCCAGCGCTGAAAAGCTGCGCGGATATGGGATCCCGATTGCTCGTCTGGTGGATTACCCGGTGTTGGATCTGGCTGTCGATGGCGCTGATGAAGTGGATCCGGACTTCAACCTGATAAAAGGACTTGGCAGGGCTCTGCTAAGAGAGAAAGTCGTTGAAATTCATGCCCGAGAATTTCTGGTAATTATTGATGAAAGTAAACTGGTACCACAGTTAGGAACGATCTGCCCGCTGCCAGTAGAGATTCTCCAATTCCAATTGGAAAGACATATCCAATGGCTGGGGACCATCTCCAGTCGAGCCGAGCTGCTTTTAGAATCAAATGGAGAACCTGTCGTCACGGACAATGGAAATTTTATCGTTCACTGCTGGTTCGAAGGCGGGATTCCCGATGTATTTTTATTGAATGAGACGCTCAACCAAAGACCAGGGATCCTTGAGCACGGTCTATTTCTTAAGATGGCGACACGCGTGCTGGTCGCCGGTCAGACGGGTATTCGAATAATGGAGCGCTGACATGAGGGTAAAAATAGCTCCTTCGATTCTTTCCGCGGATTTTGCTCACCTTGGAACCCAAATCCAGGAAGCCATCGAAGCCGGTGCAGAATATATCCATGTTGATGTGATGGACGGTCATTTCGTCCCCAATATGACTGTTGGACCGCTTGTAGTCTCTGCGATCAAACCGCTGACACAGGCAGCAGGAGTCATATTAGATGTTCATCTGATGATTGAAAAGCCTGAACAGATGATTCCGGCTTTCGCAAAAGCTGGTTCCGACAATATCACTGTTCACGTCGAGACCTGCCCGCACCTGCATCGAACCATCCAACAGATAAAGTCTTTTGGGATACGAGCGGGAGTAACGTTAAATCCAGCCACACCACTGGTCGCTCTGGAAGAAATTCTACCTGAAATTGATCTAGTATTAATTATGTCGGTTAATCCGGGTTTCGGCGGGCAAGAATATATCGAGGCCAGCACTGGAAGGATCAACCGTTTGCGCAGTATGCTGGACTCCCTGGGTTTGGCAAACGTGGAAATTGAAGTAGACGGAGGTCTTGACCTTCATAATGTGAGGTCAATCGCAAGAGCCGGTGCATCTGTCCTTGTTGCTGGTTCGGCGATTTTCAATTCAACAGGTGGGATTAGAGACAACATCATCGCGATTCGATCAGAAGTTCATCGATGCAGTTAATCCGTTATTACGTCAATTGACGCACATCAAGAATTGCTTCCAGCGACAATTTGTCTGGTTTTTTAAAAACTAATGGATATTCGTTGCAGTTCCACCAGGGATGCGTATAATAGGTTCTGAAAACAAACCGATTGATTGCACCCTGATAATTTAAATCGAGGCCAGATGAGAAGTTTAATTAAGAATAAAAAGATTGTCCGTTTATTATTGGTAAATGTTATTGCGATCAGCTTTCTGCCTGCATGTTCTGTAAGTACAGCTCCCAATGAACAACTGAAAGTTGCCGCCGAAGAAGTTTTAGTTTCTTCAGGTCATCTTTCGGAAAGCCTCCCAAAACAAGGACCTATCCAAAATGATCCGACGGCTGTAAAAAAGTCTGTCCAGCCAGTCCCGGGTTCTTCAGTCTCTGCGCAAGGCGCATACCAACCAGATCAACCTACAAAGCCTGAAATGAAAGTTGAGCCTGCAGCCTCACCTTCAACCGAAGATCCGTATGCATCTTCAGCCGCACCTGCTCAGGCAGAAATGTTATCGATGCCAAATCCGCAAGCTGTTCCTCTTCCTGCGGTCGACCTTAGCCTGGCGATTGAGCCGCGGGTAGGCTTTCGAGCACCTGATTTTTCTCTGCAGACCCTGGAAGGGCAGCCTTTCCAAATGACCAATCTTTTGGGTAAAGTGGTGTTGATCAATTATTGGGCGACCTGGTGCATCCCATGCAAACAAGAAATCCCTGTTTTGGAGAAATTATCGCAAGAATACCAGCAAAAAGGCGTTGTATTCATTTCGGTGAATGCCATTGACCAGGACGACCTGAACAATGTTCAAACGATCGTGAGCGATTACAGGATGACGATCCCTGTTTTGCTGGATCAGGACCGTCAGTTTGCAGATAAATATCAAGCGCTGTTCTTCCCGACGACTTATCTTGTGGATGCATCTGGCGTAATCCGCGAAATCAATATGGGGGATAATACTGAAGCAGAACTTCGCACCAGCCTGGAAAAAATCTTGAGCGGAAGGTATGTAACCCTGTGTTTTTAAAGAGCAGTAAATAAGAATTGTCTTATGGATACCGTCTACAAAATCTTGATATATGCCAGACCAGGGCATTACCGAGACAGCTTGTCTGCTGTTATCAAGACGCTACCGGGGTCGGAATTGTTCCTGTTAGATCGGTTGGATAGAAGTAGTTCCGGAAAAACCTGGATATCCTCGGGTAGCCAGACTTTTCTACTTATGGCTGATGCGGATGGGATTGGTGCAGACGGAATTATTGAGATAGAGAAACTGAAGAAGGCTATCACTAATCTACACTGCATCGTGATCGCGGAGAATAAACGTCAGGCTCGATTAGGCCAAAGCCTCGGGGCTGAAGTAATCTTGCCGCGCCATTCTTCTGCAGGCGAGCTATTGTCAGTTTTCCAGAAGATGATTTTAAACAATGAAGTGACAGCTCACCGCATCTATGATCAATTAGGAATTGCTGTCTGATTTCAGCTTGTATGAAAAAAAAGAGGTGTGCAGATCAGCACACCTCTTTTTATACGCAATCAGCGCCGATAGGCTGGGATGTAAAAAGGACGTTTGACGATTTTTGCCAGCACCGGTTTTTCACGTATCACGATTTGAATTTCAGTGTTGAGTTTCGATAAATCGGTAGGCACATAAGCCATCCCCAGATACCGCTCGGTCGTTGGGGAAAACATCCCTGATGTCACGTGCCCAACCACCACCCCATCATGCATCACGGGATAATGCTCCCGTGCCACGCCACGTTCGACCATCTCAAAACCTACCAGGACACGATTAGTGTCCTTCGAGCTTGATTTTCAGGAGAGGGTCCCGGCCAATGAATGATTTATCCAAACTTATGGCAAATCCGAGGCGGGCTTCAATCGGTGTGGTCGCTGCGTCGATTTCGTGTCCGTAAAGCGGCATGCACGCTTCAAATCGCAGACTGTCTCTTGCGGCAAGTCCAATCGGTTTTATCGCTTCGGGCTCACCTGCCTTCATGATCCCCTCCCAAACCTGTACAGCTGCTTCAGCGGGGACGAAAAGCTCAAATCCATCCTCGCCGGTGTAACCAGTTCTGCCGAGTAAAACCGGTATTTTTCCAAATAGTCTGGTTTGCACAGCAGAGAACCGTGGAACGTTGGTTAATTGTGCTTCAGCGACCCGGTCAAGAATTTCGATTGATTTCGGTCCCTGAAACGCCAACATATAGGTTTCGTCAGAAATATCTTTAACTTCTACATCATAATTTCTTATATGGGCTTTTAACCAAGAGATATCTTTTTCCCGGTTTGAGGCGTTGATTGCCAGGAAGAAGTAGAAACCGAATTCAGGATCTGGCAATTTATAGACAAAAAGGTCATCAACACAGGTACCATCTTTGTAGCAAAAGATCGCATAGTGTGCATCCAGCATTTGCATTGATGTAACATCATACGAGACCATTTTATTGACAAAAGCTTCTGCATCAATCCCGTGCACAGAAGCCTGACCCATGTGATCGATATCGAACAAACCTGCAATCTGGCGCGTTGTATGATGCTCCTGGATTGGTCCAGAAGGGTATTGTACGGGCATTTCCCATCCAGCGAAAGGAACCATCCGTCCGCCGTGATCAACGTGCCATTGATACAAATGGGTTCGCTTTAGTGTCTCAGTCATTTGGCTCTCCTTTTTCTGTCTGCTTTTATTTGAGATGATTATTAATTGTATTGAGGATGAAACCCAAGCCGGGGGATTCGTTCAATTTCTCTTCAGCCCGGACTCGGAAAATCGGATTATTTGACGATGAACTGTAAGATAAAACGATCCTAATGTCTAATAATTCAAATTTCGTATTCTGCCTGCAGATAAATTTTAATAAAAGAGAATACCTATCCCATTTAAAGACCACAATATTGATTTTATCACCAAGCTGAAATGAAGAGCTCGGGTAGTTAAGTTTGAAGATATAGGGATCAGCAGCGGTTATTAAATTTCTCATGGTTTTAATCTCAGGCATGCTATAATCCGTCCTCATCGGCACAATTTATATAATAAGCTCGTTTGATTGTGACTACCAGATAAAGCCAATCGCTGTCATAATATTGGATCCAGATATAAATATTAATATCCGAATCTAATGGATACGGCTGTCCATCAGTGTGATGGAAAGTGGATTTTCAAACGTCCATTCACTGCCAGCCTGACTGACGATCTGATTGCCTGACGGATGATGCGTGGGGCATTTTTTCTGCATATGGAGGAGCAACATGTACAAAACACATACTTGCGGTGAATTACGCCGCTCAAATGTAGGTCAACAGGTAAAACTTGCAGGCTGGATTCATCGCCGAAGAGACCATGGCGGCGTAACATTTGTCGATTTACGGGATCGATTTGGACTTTGTCAGGTGGTTGCGGATCCAAATCACGCACCTGCGGCGCATAAGATACTGGAAAATGCTCGCAATGAATGGGTCATTCAGGTAATTGGTGAGGTCAGAAACCGCCCGGAAGGGGCAGAGAATCCCAACCTGGCTACCGGTGAGATCGAAGTGGAAGTAAAGGAAGTAGTGATCTTGAACCCGGCGAAGACACCTCCCTTTGCCATTAATAAGCTTGAGGAAGTAGATGAGAACACGCGTCTGCGCTATCGATACATGGATTTACGGCGCGAGCGGATGAGTCGAAACCTGATTCTCAGACACCGAACCGTAAAATTTATCCGTGACTTCCTGAACGAGCGTGGTTTCATTGAGGTAGAAACACCGATACTCTTCAAGACCACACCGGAAGGGGCGCGCGATTACCTGGTTCCATCGCGCGTCCATGCTGGAGAGTTTTATGCTCTGCCTCAATCACCTCAACAGCTCAAACAGCTTCTGATGGTCGCAGGTGTCGAGCGATATTTTCAAATTGCCCGTTGTTTTCGAGACGAGGATCAACGCGGTGATCGACAACCCGAATTCACTCAGCTGGATCTGGAAATGTCATTTGTAGAGCGCGAAGACATCATGCAGCTTGCGGAGGAATTATTCACAAAACTTGTTGCCGAAGTCGTCCCGCAAAAACGCTTGCTGGCAAGCCCATGGCCGCGTCTGAATTATCGTGAAGCCATGGAAAGATTTGGGAAAGACAATCCGGATTTACGATTTGGTTTGGAGCTGAAAGATATCAAAGATCTTGCTGCTGAGAGCGGTTTTAAAGTCTTCGAGAGCGTAATTTCTGAAGGTGGAGACGTGCGCGGCATAAATGCCAAAGGCTGTGCAGAATACACGACGAAAACAGATTGATGAACTCACGGATTTCGTTAAAGCTTTTGGCTCCAAAGGTCTGGCTTATATCGCCATTCCAGAAATGGGTGAGCTGCGCTCAACTTTCTCAAAATTCCTCACCCCTGAATTGCTCCAAAAGTTAATGGACCGGATGGAAGCAGAACCTGGCGACCTGCTTCTGTTTGTCGCTGACCAGCCGGCCATAGTATTTGAATCCCTGGCTCGTTTACGAGTTCTACTCGCAGAAAGACTTAAACTGGCTGACCCTAATTTGCTGGCTTTCTGTTGGGTGATTGATTTTCCGTTTGTCAACTGGAATGCTGAAGAACAGCGCTGGGATCCAAGTCATCATCTCTTCACTTCACCAATGACTACGGATATTTTGCTCCTGGACAGCGATCCTGGGAAAGCACGCGGTCAGCAATATGATCTGGTCCTGAATAATTATGAAGTCGGCGGCGGCTCAATCCGGATCCACGATCGTAAGCTCCAGGAAAAAGTGTTTGAATTAATCGGATTGGAGCCGGAAGTCGCTGCCGAGCGATTTGGCCATATGCTGGAAGCGTTCGAGTTTGGTACTCCCCCACATGGTGGAATTGCACCAGGGATTGACCGGATTTGTATGATTCTGGCCGATGAACCAAATATCCGAGAGGTGATTGCTTTTCCGAAGAACCAGGCAGCCAGAGATGTCATGGCAGATGCACCGTCTCCGGTTGAGCCAAAACAGCTCAAAGAGCTGCATATCCAGGTTGAATTGCCATCTGAACCAGCCTGAATTCATCGAATGCACGTGAGTCTATCGGAGTTGTTAGTTTCTAATCTCAGAATCACCTGCTCATGCCAGTCCTTTTATGGTATAAGATGGTTGCCCTGCTGTGCACGTGATGCAGCAATACCGGTTTTGAGCCAACAATTTTTGTCGGGGTCTCAATCTTCAATGGGCAACGCGATAGGCTTCGGCCAAGGCGGAACTCATGAGGCGAGGCCCAACCTGCGAAGGCAGGTTCAAAACTCAGCAGCACACGGCATGGTGGGGTTTTCGGTAAAATCACTATGAAATACAGCAGCGAAACCTTCTAAGGTTTCGCTGCTGTATGCTTTTATTCGATCTAAATGGTTCTGGTTGTTTAACTAAAAGAGAACTGAGGCGAGTTCTGCCCGATAGGAACGCGTGACTGGACTTTCGTTGCCAAGCAGCTCTAGCAAGGCGATCATCGTCTTTCGGGCAGCCCCATCACGGTAATGCTTTTCTTCGCGCAAGATATCCAACAATCCGTCCATCGATGCTTCGATATTCCCAAGCAGGACCAGGCGCAATGCTTGCGAATACGCTGGGTCAAGAGGATGTTCATCTCGCAGCAAATCCACTTCCTTAATCTCAATCAATTCTTTCCCAAGCTCCAGCAGCATTTGAGCTGCCTGATATTCCTTGCTGGTGGGGAAGTCTGACAGGATTTGGATGCTCTCTTTGATCTTTCCCTGGAGGATCAAGCTCTTCGAAAGCCCAAGCAGTAGCGGCCGGATTCTTAGGGGTAGAGCTCAATGCTTCACGAAATGCCTTTTCTGCCGAGTCTGGTTGGTTAGCTTGCAGCATGCTCTGGCCTTTCTCAACTACCAGGTCGCTTTTTGAGGGGGCTATTGACCGTACAAACTCCCTGAGGCGCGGCTCCGGCTGAACACCTGCAAATTCTGCGATCATCTGGCCGTCCCGAAACGCTTTAACAGCCGGGATACCGTGGATTCCGTATCTAACCGCAAGCTTTGGATTCTCATCCACGTTTACTTTTGCCAGACGGAAGCTTCCCTGTCCTTCTTCTGCAAGACTTTCCAATAATGGGCCTAACATTTTGCATGGGCCGCACCATTCAGCCCAAAAATCGACAACAACGGGCGCCTGGTGCGAGTATGCCAGTACCTCATATTCAAAATCCGATTCGTTAACATTAATAATAAAGTCTGATGCCATCATGACTTCATCTCCAACTGCTACTCCTGATTTCTTAAAAAAGAAACGTATAAATTGGCTCGATATTTTTGGATTGTACCAGGATTATATAAGAATCCCATAATAATACACTTTCAGGGTTTTTAATTCTGCAATTGAATCAGACATTCGGGAGCGGTTGATTGTTGACCGAATCCCATGGGCATATTACTTGCACCAACTCAAGCATCTCGATCCGTGAGGTGCATGTGGATATGCTCTCTTCTTCGCAAAAAAAAGTAAGTCGGATAGGATTTCATTATTATCCAGACACCCTCCATTACCGTGTCGGAGACCTAGAAACATGGCTTCCAGAACTCCAGGGTATGGGCGCTGGTTGGTTAACCCTATTAGCGCCCATGGAACGGGCTATCCCAGAAACTTTCATTTCTGGTTTAATGAACGGTGGGATTCAACCCATCCTCCATTTCCACTTTTCAACCGTCTCACCGATTTCCTCCGCAAGCTTATCGCCTGCTCTTTCGTAGTTATGCGCGTTGGGGCGTCAAATGGGTCTGTTTTTATGACCGACCCAATTGCCAGACCAGCTGGAGAACGGCAGATTGGACTCAATCTGACCTTGTTGAACGGTTCATCGACATGTTCATTCCAGTTGCGGAGTGCGCTGTAGATGAAGGATTGAATCCAATTTTTCCGCCGTTAGAGCCTGGTGGAGACTATTGGGATTTATCTTTTCTGCAGAGCTCTCTTCAGAGTTTGCAGAGGAGAGGGAGATTCCGGCTGCTTGAACGACTGGGACTGGGAGCGATTAGCTGGGTTGGTCGAAAACCAATCGAATGGGGAAAAGGGGGCCCGGCTTGCTGGCCTGATGTGAAACCATATTTCACGCCAGTTGGGAGCGAAGACCAGAAAGGTTTCCGGATTTTCGATTGGTACATGGCGCTCTCTAAAAGAGAGTTGGGAAGACCGCTGCCGCTCCTTGTTCTTCGAGCTGGAAGTCTCCCGCATGAATTCATTAATAATCAAACCGGGTTGCCCGATTTTCTGGCGCACGCTGAAAGCAACCTTGCTGCAGCATCTGTTTTCGAAATGCAAACAAATGTAAAAAATATGCAGAATCAAGCGCCTGAAGAAGTGCTTGACTGCTGTTTCTGGTTGTTGGCTTCTCGATCTGGCAGTGCAACATCCAATCTGGCCTGGTTCCCACCCGATGGAGAGCCCCTCCCCGTAGTTAATGGATTCTATCGCCTGGCTGCCAAAAGCTCACTATTCTCACCCGAACTACAGGTTGAACAGGTCACAACTCTTCAATCCAAAGCGAATGTCAGACTCTATTGAGCTCGTTAAAAAAGATCAGAATGCAGTGAAACCTGGCGATGCTCAAGCGGTTGAAGAGGATTTCGAAAATGCTGATTTGCCTACTTTTCAGCCAACCGAGGACCAGCTCGAACAATACGTCATCGCGGAAAAAGAACCAGTGATCGCGGAAAACAACATTCCATCAGATCCTGAAAAAACAAAACCTCATGCGATAACCCACTATGTTTTACTGCCTTTATACGCCTGGGGGGCAGCAGAATGGGATTTGCAGGTGATCCAACCGCTGCTGCAGGAGGAACATCCAACGGTTGGATTTTCCCTTACTGAGGCGAGGCTTGCAGACAGGGTGACTGTGATGGGGGGGAGGGAGCGATCTCGTCTGAGGCATTGGAGATGCTTCGGTTAAACGGTTGCAAGGTCCAGAGGATTCGGGATGATGGCACGCTTGTTGCACCATAGATCTTACAAAGACAGGAATTTTCACGAACCAGTTGGGTGATTCCCACATGTTTTGTCAATTTGTAGATGTGGAGCGAGGAAAACCATGTTCGAGTATCCAATGAAACCATCAAAAAACCCGGAAATTAGCGACCTCAACTGCCATAAGCCAGTCTTGAAGGTAATTGGCCTGGGAGGTGGGGGATCGAATGCAGTCGAACGAATGATGGAACTCGATCTGCAAGGGATTGAATTTATTGCTGCAAACACCGATTTACAGGCTTTAAAGAACAATCCAGCTCCAACGAAGGTGCTGCTCGGATCTAATACAACGCGTGGACTGGGGGCAGGTGGAGATCCATCAAAGGGATGGGCTGCTGCCGAAGAGAGCCGGAAAGAGCTGGCCGCGGCATTGTCAGGGGCAGACATGGTATTCTTAACTGCGGGAATGGGCGGTGGAACGGGGACAGGCTCTATTCCGGTGGCAGCTGAGAATCGCGAAATCACAAGGTGCAGTGACGATTGCGATTGTGACAACTCCCTTTTCATTCGAAATGGGCAGACGGCAAAAAAACGCCAATGAAGGGCTCGCGAAGCTGCGGGATCATACCCACACACTGGTAGCGATACCGAATGATCGTCTTTTATATGTCGCTCCTCGCGATCTACCTATGGAGACTGCATTTCGGCTTGCTGATGATGTCCTGCGGCAGTCCGTTCAAGGGATAACGGAACTGGTCACCGAGCCTGGATTGGTAAACGTGGATTTTGCTCATATCCGCAGATTAATTCTTCTGGGGGGCGGTGCTTTGATGTCGATCGGACACGGACAGGGGGAAAACAAGGCTCAGCAAGCATTAGACCAGGCACTCCATCACCCTCTAATGGACACGGTTTCATTATCGAGTGCTCGTGGTGTCATCGTGAATTTTACCGGCAGCTCTGATCTTTCACTTTTCGAAGTCCAAACGGCATTAACAGATTTACAACAACAGACAGGTCCGCAAGCAGAGGTTGTTTTTGGCGTTATCACGGATGAGCGAATGAAAGATCGCATTCAGGTGATCTTGATGATCACAGGATTGGGTGCGCCAACGCTTGAGGAAGCGATGGGTGTGAGAGTCCAGAAACCAAAGGTTGAAGAAAGGCCCCTGGTACCTGATGGACAGTTCGTCAGCGTCAATACAAGCTACCGGGACCGAGAATTGCCTCCGTTCTTTCGAAACCGAATACGATAAAGATGAACGAAAAATGGGTTTCTGATATTTGTCGAGAAGTCTACCGGCGTTTTCCAGAGACGCGTGGTTCGCGCCCGAAGATCCAGTTATATGGATCTGAAAAAAACAACACCCCCCGTCCATCGCCAAAGTTCTTATTGATTTTCCAATCTCGGAGCGACTCACAATCCGATGAACCAATGAAATACTTAGTGCGAGTGGTGGCCAATTCACAGGGGAAGATCCTTCGCATGAGTATGTCTCGGTGAGGAAACGGATGAACATCAAGGTGCTTCTACACAGGTGCGAAATAATTTTCTGGATGTTCATTGTAAGCTTGATGAAAAACAGTCGGGCTCTCAGGTGGACTTTTGTGGTTGGTGGGTTTATCTTTATTGCTACGCTACTGAGCCTGGGAGCAATCATCGTCAAGGCAGGTTTCGAATTCGGGGTCCGAAAATTCTAAAAATCATATATCTCCAATAAGGACCAATCCTGCTTCACAAATAGGGATCGTACAACCGTCAGCACAGGTGCAAAACAATTTACTGGTAATCCTTGTGGACTCTTTAGAGAGCAGCAAACCTGAATTGATGGGAGTTTGGTTGATAGGACAGGCTGAAGCCGTTCCGCAGCTGGTGTTCCTACCGCTCTTTCCAACTTATCGGAAACCAGAATCAGACCTTTTTCTTAATAAATTCGAATTAGATGCTGGCGGCCAACCCGCAGGATATTTTTGGAGTTGCTTCGCTCCAAGAATATCTGGTGGAACCACTACTTGATTGTTGATCGAACCTCGCTGGCTGAGTTGGTGGAGCTAAGCGGTGGGGTTTTCTCAGGTGATCGGAAAATGAGCGGCGTGGAAATCGTTGAGTCTATGCCAAACGCCAGTGAGACACCCGATGCTGCGCTGATGGCGCAAGCACAAATTGCCAGGTCGCTCTGCAATAGTTCTCCAGTTTGGACCAAAAATGCCGATCCTGAAGTTTTATGGGGACTCATGACTCAGCGGATGCGGTCAGATCTGGCGGTCGAGAAGTTTAATTCAGTCGATGCTCTGTTTAAGTTCTCCAATGGAGAAGCTGTTTGCCAATTTCCTACGCTGCAGGTTCTCTCATACTGGAGTGGACGCGATTGACCCAACCAGCTGGCGTGTTTTAAATCGCACTTCACTGAAGGAGGCAACAACACTTTATGCTCACAACATTCAACCTTGCGGTTTTTATCATTGGTTTGCTGTTTTTGCTGGGAATGGGGACATTCATCTGCGGCATATTAATCCTGGCATTCCGCGCATCGAGCAGCGATGTAAAAAGCCTGGCATCTCAGACCGCTAAATTAGCCCAAAAAGGGATTGCTGAAGATGTAGCTGGTCTTGTTGGAAATGCATCTGACCTGGTGGATGCAATGAGTCAAGCTTGTGCGCACAACCCGTGGGGTTGGGATCTTCCTAACAGTGATCGGTGTGATCATGATGGGTGCCGCTTGTTGGTTGGCGATACAGATTTATGAAATAAACCCATGAAGAATAACAATATCTCCCTGGAACTTAAGAAAAGAATGCCATTCGCCGATTGGTCATGGCTTCTGATGGCGCTGCGTCAAGATGACGGCGTCTGGTCAGCGTTGGAAAGCACAGATCTAGGGATCCTTGCTCTCGAAGAACTTCCAGCGAATCCTGAAGCCTGGTCACCTGCAGCGCTTTCATTATTGGCGCTTCAAAAACCAATCCAAGTGGAACGCTTGCGTTCATCGAACTTACAAAGCCTGGATGAAAACCTGCTTAAGCAGGCCAGCAAGGTATATGAGGATTGGGTAAATAATCCATACGTGCCAGCGACGATTTCAGAGGCTGGCTTATTGGCGCTGACGCTTCGGGAACAGCACCGATTGGGCGTCTCATGGGGAGAAGCGCTTCACATTCAGGGTGTAAGTCTGAATACGCTGCGGACATCGCTCGCCTGTCTGTATGGAATGCTGCCGGAACCCATGGGACTTCTTCGGGTTTTGTGCCAATCTCTTCAACAAGATTGGGCTAAACTAGGCGTGCACATTCTTCTGGCAAATCCGCATTCACCAGAAATCCAGCTGGCAGCGTTGAATTCATTAGCGTCCGAGTTTGATCCGCAAACATCCCTGAGCCTACTCCAGGCAGTGGCTTCTTATCGTCCGCATCTGGCAACGCTGCTAGCTCGACAGGTGTTGACGGGATTGCATGCAGCGACAAGTGTCGGGGTTGGAATGATTCTGGCACCGGAAGGAATGGATTTCGTAGATGAGCTGAACAGGACACTTCGGACGGCTCAAATTCATCAAATCGCTGGTCAGGCAGATTTGGCTGTTCCAGCACTTGCGGACAGCTTGCGAGTCGTCCGAAAACTGCGAGGTCAAATATCGGCGAATCTGGCTCATTCGGTCGCCCAAACCAGGGATGTATCTGCCGAAGAGTGGGGTGATACTGCCCAGGACGCAAGCCTGGAAGCCTGGAAACAGGCGGTCCAGCTGGCTCCAGATGATGCACGCTATGCAGCTGGATATGCAAAAACGCTGATCAAGACAAGGCGCGTGTCGGATGCGGCTGCTTATTTGAAGAGTGTGATTGAGAAAGAAGCCTATGCTCCGCATCCCGAGCTGATGCTCACCCTTGCCCGGGTTCTGGAATTACAGGGGCAGGGGGAGAATGCCGGCAATGCTGCATTAAAAGCTTTAGAACTGGTTCAGCAAGGGCATCCGATCAGCGAACGCGACTTCATTTTTATGGTTGACTATCTCCTGAGAACAAATAAACTTGAAGCAGCTCTGACAGCGGTTTGCCTGGGACTGGATTTCTATCCATCAAGCCGCAACTTGTTTGCCCTGGCAGCGAAAACAAACTTTTTAATCGGAAAGCCGGACGATGCTTTGACTTCAGCCTATGCAGCCCAGGCTGCAGGTTCTTATGTAAAAGCGCTGTCAAGATCATCTGACACAAGGAATCCATTGAGGATGATGGAGCAACTGATTCAAACACTTCGTCAAATGTCACTACGAGTGATCTACAGACTTTGCTGATCGAAAGTCTGGAAGCGGTAGGCTCCTGGGATGCAGCTTATTCAGAGCGATCAGCAGCACTGGAAGGAAAAAACGATCCCAGTAAGGATGAACTCAAAGCACTTGCGACCTGTGCCTTCAGCGCCAAGAAACACGATCGGGTGATAGAAATTTGCAGGAGACTTCTCCAGGAGGATCCAGATGATCTGGACTTGCACCGCCAAATAGCTGAATCCGCGGATGCAATTGGGGATCTTGATACTGCCATTGTGCATTATTCCCAGACAATCCAAATAGCGCCAGAGCAGGCTGCTTTATGGAAGGGTTTGGTAAGTGTCCAGAATAAAGCTGGATTGGATACTGCCGCGTTCGAAAGCCTGCGAGCTGCCAGTCAGGCGCTGCCTCAAGATGGGGAAATTCAGCTTCAATTAGGAGAACTATATCTATCTCAAGGGGCGCCTACGCTTGCTTTGCCTTGTCTTCGGAGCGCAGCTGCGGCAGCCTCAGGCGCTTCGATGGAAAGGATTATCATCAGGCTTGGCGAGACATTGAATCAACTGGGCCGTCTGAATGAGGCGCGTGAAGTACTTGAGCCATCCTATGATCATTTAAATGAATTCCTCCTGTTGGCTGGCAATCGTGTAGCAAAAAACCATTTAGAAAAGGACTTATTCGAGCTTGCGCGTATCTACGCGAGCACACTTCTTGGACTAGGGGAACCTGAAAAAGCAATCCCAATCCTGACTCAGATCCTGAAAGTGAATGGAGATGATCCGGATTCTCTGTTAGACCTTGCCGACGCATTGATGCAACTCAGCGATCAAGCGTCAGGTGCACGAAGAGCTATCCCATTTCTTCAGCGTATCCTTGGCATCAGCCCGGATGGAGCGCAGGGGGCTTATTCAGCTCGATTGGATGATAATCCTGAGGGGCGCGGCAGGGCGCGTACTCTCCTCGCCGATGCTTATGCAGCTGCAGGTGAGTATGAAAAAGCGATGGATGCTTACCGTACTGCGCTGGATGAACCTGTGAACCATAATTCAAGAATGCAGACGCGTTTGTCTGTTGGATTAGGGATGACTGCGTTGAAATTAGAGCTGCCTGAAATGGCTGTTGCCGCGCTTCAGGAAGCTGCCCATGTGGAACCCTTGAATGCACAGATCCAACGCAACCTCTGTGAAGCCTATCTGGCAAATGAGCTTTCACAGGATGCCTTTCAGGCTGCGAATAATGCCTTGGAGCTATCTCCATCGGACCTTAACACACTGGTCTGGTTTATAGATCAAAGTACCCGTATTGCGACTTTACCTGGTTCGGCTGTCCAGCCAATTCTGTCAGAAGTGATTCATGCCTTGCGAGTTGCATTGCAGCAAGCTCCAGATCGCGCTGATCTGTTGGTCCGGTTGGGAAAATTGCTGATGCAAACAGGTGGGCGTGCGGAATCATTGGAAGTGTTCAAGAAGCTGGCCGGGCTCGATTTAGCACTGCAGCAGGTGAGCATTCAAGAGCTATATCAAGCCGCACAGGTGGTTCTTGCGGCTGGCGATGCCAGACTTTCGGCAACCCTTCTCCGCAAAGCAATCACCAAGCTCAAATCGACCCAGGTAGATGAATGATTCCAGCTCAGACGGTGCGTTGGTAGGGGATTTATATGAATTGCTAGTCAAATCACTCGAACAGCTTGGCGATCTGGACGGGGCTTTAGAAGTAATTAATGAAGCCATTGGATTTGATAAAGCGCGGCTTGTATTTCATATCAGCAAGGCTGATATCCTTTATCGGCTGGGAAAGCTGGACAAAGCCCGTGAAAGCCTGGATGAATCGCTTATTCGATGGCCGGAGAACATTGGACTTAGATATCGAATGGCCCGCACGCTCCAGGCTTTGGGTGACTTGCCAAAAGCATTACAGCAGGCTGAGCTTGGGATTTCAGGGATTGAAGAAGATTTGGATAGCTCCCAGGCAAAGGACCTGTATTTGTGTGCAGCCGGGCTTGCTAATGCGACCTTGAGATCCCGCCGGGCATTTGCCTATCTTCAGAAAGCTATTCCGGAATCAGATTTTAATTATCATCGCATGGACTATGCGATTTGGCGAGCCGAGCTGGCGCTTGAGGCGGGTGAGCTTGAGGCTGCAGAACAAGCGGTTGCTGAATTTGAATCACAGGCTGTATCCTCTGCACGAGCGCTCGCGGTTTGTGGATTGGTAGCCTGCAGGCGCGGCGACCGGGATGATGGTGAGAGAAAATGCAGGTCAGCGGTCCGGATGTGGACCAAACTGCAAATGGGCCAGCCAGGGCAAACACCTGCAACAAGTAAAGAAGCTTTCATCGCAGAACTCGCTGCAGTTGGGATGGCTGCCATGGAAAACCGGCAATGGAAAGAGGCCATTTCAATTTTTAAACAGCTTGTAGAAATGTTCCCTGAAGAACCACGAGCCCAATATCTGCTGGCTCAAGCGATGATGCTCGTTGCGGAAGCGCAGGCTCTTTGCCAGGATATGGAAGTCGTCAAGCATGCTCCAGGTCCAGACCGCCTGCTTGAAAAAGCATATCGCCAGTATGAGGAGTGTTTACAGGCTGCTGCAGAAAAAGCCGGAAACGCCGATGTTTTAAAGACGGACGGCGTCCTGGAAAATGTGGATGTCGAAATTAAGCGAACTTTAGGCATGTGTGCCAGGCGCGGCCGAGCAGTTTTCAAGGCAATCCTGGCAAATGCGAATGCCCTGGAATATCTTTTACAAACTGTCATACCTGCCACGGATGATGTCGCAGCGTTGATTATGGTTTACCGCCGCTGCGGGGATGTCGACAGGGCGATGAAATCGATCCAGGTAGGGTGGCACCCGGTCTTTAATGGCAAAGACAGTCGAAAAGACCCACATATTATCATCCAGCTTGCTCTTGTGGACCCCGACGTCCGCAGCGCAGTCGATCTCATCATGGATTCTATGGCATCTCCAGTAAGCTCTAATATTGGGTGGCCGGAAATGCCCATGATGCATTATCTTGTCGCCAGGTTATGTCATCAAATAGGCGATTTCACAGTTGCTCGCCAGGCGATAAAACAAGCGCTGGAGGCATGGCCAGATGAGCCGCGCTGGCAGGCATTGGCTGCGAGGATCACTCTTTCTCTGCCCGCAGAAAACCGACTTCAGCAGTTAGCCGATTCGATTGGATACCTGGAAAAAGCCGCCGCTCAGGAGCCTGGAAACTGCGTTCACCAGCTAGCGTTAGGAGATATTTATATTGAAACCGGACAGAACCGCCAGGCTTTGCAGGTTTTCGAGAATGCGACACGCCTGGAGCCCAAAAATGCGGCTGGATGGTTAGCCCTGGCCAAAGCCCAGCACCTATGTGGCGAATTAGATCTTGCAGCATCCAGCGCCGAGCGAGCAATTGAATTATCCGACGACCCGGTTGAGGCGCTATTGCTGCGAGCAGAAACTGCGCTGCAGACAAACAACCATCGCGGTGCTTTGAGCCGGGCCCAAACGGTTTTGCGTTCTCAGCCCGAAAATCCTCAAGCGCTTTATCTGCTCGCCCGTGCCCTTGAGGGATTAAATCGACCTGCAGAAGCACTCGAAGTGCTCGAAAAAACACTGCCGATTTATGAAAATCCGACCATGATGCAGTTAGAGAAGCTGCAACTCATTAAACGGTCGCAAGGACTTGAAGCCGGTTTACGCGCTCTGCAGGATATGGTGACACAAAATCCAAAACAGGCTGGTTATCTTGCTCTGCTTGCAGAATGGCTTCAGGAAGCCGGAAAAATGGATGCTGCGACTCAAGCTGCACGGCTTGCCCTGCAAGAAGGGCTGGATGGGCTCACAATGCAAAAACGAGCCCAACTGCACACCTTGATTGGACTCCAAATGCGCCGGGCAGGACAGTTGGATCAGGCAATTCAGAACCTAAGCGAGGCAATCAGCGAATCATCTGACCATCTGGAAGCATATTTAGAGCTTGGACGAGTGTATCACGATCGGCGAGAATTCCAGCAGGCTTTGAAAGTTTACCAAAAGGCGATTAACCTGGCAGGAGGAGATTTCCGCCCATATTATCAGGCGGGGATGGTGTTGAAAGATAACAAAGATTACATGGCAGCTGAGGCGATGCTTCGCCGGGCAGCCCAACTCGCTCCAAATGAAGTCGCAGTACACCGTTTACTGGGGGCGGTTGTTGCGCTGAACCTGGTTCACAGCCGACGATTAGTCCCAAGCAGCGCCAAGTGAAGTTCGTGAATCGGAAAGCCAGGACTTATGACTATTAAGAATCCGCTTGTATTGCAACGGCCGCTTTCTCGAGCTGAATATTTCCAAGTTGTGCGAACTGCTTTGGCGACAGGTCATAATTTATTTGCCCGTCAAGCTGTGTTGAACTGGCTGGCAACATTTCCGGGGGATTTGCGTGCCAGCCTTTATTTTGCTCGTGCTTTGGCTGGCGAGAACCGACTTTTCCAGGCCGGGTATGTCCTACACAGGCTGTGCATCCTCGATCCAGAAGATCTGGATGCTGTCCAGACTTTTTTGGATGTAATCATGCTCGTGAAGGCGCAACAAAACCAACCCCGGCTTGATTGGGGTTTACATGAGAGGGAGAGTGAAATTAAACCAGAGTGGCGCGATGAGATTTCATCTTTGGAGATGACTGCACGCGCGCATCGTTTTGCGCTTCAAGGACCAAAAACCGATGGAGAAGAAATTGAACCCTGGGGAGGACCGCTTTGGATCGCAAGGCAAGCTTTGGAAAAAGGCGAATTGCAGTTGGCATCAAGCTTAATGGATGATGTCGTCTCTCAGGTAAGAAAACATCCACTCGGTGGAATAACCCACCTTCAATCTCTTGAAATGAGCAGCCGAGAATCTCGTGAAAACCTTGTAGATGTCGCAAGACAGTATCATCAGCTTTGGCCGGATACATTATATTTTCTGATTCGATTGGCAGATTGGTCGTCTAATATCGGAAGGTCAGATGACGCAGTTGCTCTGCTTCATGAAGCTGCGGCTCGGGATATTGAAGGTCGGGTAATCCAACGTATTTGGGGTAAAGGCCATCCTTATCAATCACTGTGGCCGCGGCGGATGCAGCTAAAAATGGACTTGATGATACCGTCTCCAGTGATGGAGCTCATGGGTTGGAACCAACTTCCATCAGGCAGCAGCGACCCTTCTAAAACAGTTGATGTAAAGGAATTGAAGGAGAACCAGGGAAAAGAAGATATTCCTGTAATCGTAGCAGTTGGAAAACTTTCTGTCTCTCAACCAACGGCATCGAGTAAATCAGATCCGATCCTGAACCAAGATAAATCACGGTTTATCGAGCAAGAAACATTAATTTACTCGGTTCCTGCGAGCCGAGCCAAGAAAAATGTGAGCGCGTTAAATCACGATCTTCTGACAGCTGAAACTGAACTGGAAAAGCTGGCTACAAGATACAAACTGACAGGACTAACTCGCCAGGACGGGCGTTTCCCGATTTATATCGTATTTTCCCTCCGTGGGCGGCTGAAATCAGTTTATGGGGAAAAAGTCGCCGAGCTGCTTGAAGCCGAAATGAAAAAGCTTGCTCTTGCGGTGCGAAGTCGAACCGGATGGGGTGGCCGGGTTGTGATTGCAGATGACCCCGAGTATACGCTGAAAATCGGGTCGAAGCCGGTGAAACCTGAAGACCCCTGGGCATGCAAGCTTTTAATCGCGGACCTGGACGAGTGGTTGCGAAAGCGAGGAGAAAGGATCGGCGCACTCCTGATCGTTGGGGGACCGGAAATTGTCCCATTTCACCATCTGCCAAACCCGGTCGATGATCCAGATCATGATATCCCTTCAGACAACCCATACTCCACCCGGGATGAAAATTATTTCATACCGGAATGGCCGGTTGGACGTCTACCAGGAGGATCTGGAAGCGATGCGCGTTTATTATTAGAATTGTTGAGACGATTTCAAGAACAACACAACGTCAAAAATCGAAAAGTACCGCAAAAACACAACCTGTTAAGGCAGATCCATGACGTGATAGGAAATATTTCACCTTCTTATCGACGAAGTTTTGGATACACTGCGGAGATATGGCGTGAAGCAGCTGGATTAGTCTTCAGTTCAATTGGCAGACCTGTTTGGATGCATGTTTCACCGCCTTCGGGTTTAAAGCAGGAGGAGTCTGGCGGGACAATAGGGAACTCGAATGGTCTGCGAGGCATCCCAACTCTGAGCGGGAGGATGGGATATTTCAATCTACATGGCAAGGTGAATGTGCCGGAGTGGTTTGGACATCGTGATCCGATGCGTTTTTCGGACGAGCCGGACTATCCTATCGCACTTCGCCCATCGGATATTTGCAGCTCGAAAGGGGTCTCCAGTGTCCCCCAGGTTGTTTTCAGCGAAGCATGTTATGGCATGCATATCAAGGATCGAGTAATTGATGAAGCAATTGCTTTAAAATTCCTAGAAGCTGGAAGCCTGGCAGTTGTGGGATCTACAAGTATGGCATATGGCGCGGTGCTGGCAGCGCCAATGGTTGCAGCAGACATGTTGGGTTTCACTTTTTGGCGTTTCCTGAAACAAGGAATGCCCGCTGGTGAGGCGCTTCGTCAGGCGAAGATTTACCTGGCCAGTGAGATGCATCGCCGCCAGGAATATCTTGATGGTGAAGATCAGAAAACGCTGATTTCTTTTATACTTTATGGAGATCCCCTGGCAGAGCTGATCAGTAAAAACCGGACACCCAAGAGCGTACGATATCGAGCGAAACCGCTGGCCAAGGTCCAAACGGTATGCGATCGGGAGGATAAACCTGGAGAACCCATACCGGTACCCATGGAAGTAATGGATGGGGTTCGCAGAGCTGTGGCTAAATATCTGCCCGGGATGATTGATGCTCGTCTGGCATATAGTTGCGAGCATGAGCCGCATTCGATGCCGCAAAAAATTTCGGAAGAGCAATCTTGCCTGCACCAGAGATCTTCCAGTCCGGAAAATGGACGCAGCATTGATCGCAAAGGCAGCCGATTGACCATGAATTTCCGCAATTTAGTAACGCTTAGCAAACAGGTAAGCGGTTCTGGAGAAACCCATCTTGAGATCGCCCGACTTACGCTCGATGAGCATGGTAAGCTAGTAAAAATGGTTGTTTCACGGTGAAAAAAAGTAACAATCCTTGGACCGGCTGATTAATAATCCCTAATCCCTACACTCGGAAGTCCATTTTGAAGTTGTGGTATGATAATCCGCTGGAGCAGCCAGGTAGGCTATTCCAGAGGTGTATAATTGAGAGCAAGAAGGTCATTATCTGCATTACGATTTTTATCACTCGGCATATTGCTGGGCGCGATTATCATGACTGCGTTACAGCTGGTGCGATTCAGCCGAGTCCGATCTTACTTGCCAGCTGGTCTGAATGTTGCCGGGGTGCCTGTTGGAGGATTAGACCGTCAGCAGGCTGCAGAGCGGTTAATGGAGGTTTATTCCTTCCCGGTTGTTCTTCGGTATAACGATTCCTCTATCCTTCTTCAACCATCGGTTGTCGATTTCTCCCTTGATATTGAAAATATGCTTGCATTGGCAAACCTTGAACGCACTCAGAAGGTATTTTGGGAGGATTTCTGGGATTATATTTGGGGGCGCACTGAATTTCCAACCCAAATTCCTTTGCGGGCGACCTTTTCTGAAGAACGGTTGAGGACGTTTCTTGTCGATGTTGCAGCGCGTTATGACCAATCCTCAGAGCCCGCGATGCCTGTTCCCGGCTCAGCCAACTTTAATCCTGGAAAGCCGGGTGAAGCGCTTGATATAGCAGGCGTCATGACCCCGATAGAAGCTGCATTATATTCCTTGGACAATCGCCAGGTAGATCTCAAGCTTCAGCGAGTGGATCCCTCTCGCCCGGCGTTTCAGAACCTGGATGTCTTGCTAAAACAGACCCTTCAGGTTGGTGGATTTGAGGGATTGGCAGGAATTTATCTAAAGGACCTGACATCCGGTCAGGAAATGCATTTTGCCACTCAGAATTCCGAAGATGTGCCTGTTGAACCCGATATTGCTTTCACCGCTTCAAGCATCATCAAAATTCCGATCATGGTGTCTTCTTTCCGCAGGTTGCAGGATCAAAATGACACAGAAACGACGAAATTATTAGAAGATATGATCGATAAGTCCGGCAACGAAGCGGCTGACTGGCTGATGGATCGTGCTATTGCAACGGACCGCGGACCGTTGGTCGTGACGGAAGACATGCAGGCATTGGGATTAAACAATACATTTCTGGCGGGTTATTTTTCATTTGGCTCGCCGCTGCTAGCATTAATTGAAACACCGGCGAACTCGCGCCAGGATGTTTTCACAGATCCCGATCCTTACAGCCAGACAACACCTTCTGATATCGGAATGCTACTGGACGATATTTATCAATGTGCAAAGACCGGTGGCGGGACTCTGCCGGCGGTCTTTCCTGGGGAGATCACCCAGCTTGAATGTCAGGCGATGAACACATTCTTGATAAAAAATCGGCTGCCCGTTTTGCTTACGGCGGGATTACCAGAAGCCACTACGATTGCTCACAAGCACGGCTGGGTAACTGTGAATGGAATTATCAATACGATTGGCGATGCGGGGATTATTTATTCTCCAGGCGGCGATTATATCCTGGTTGTATTTCTGTATAATCCTGAGCAGCTGATTTGGGAATCAGCCTCCACATTGATCTCTCAGCTTTCTCAAGCAGTATACAACTTCTACAACCTGCCGGAAAGTTAAGGTATAATGCGGGCGTCGCCCCCGTAGCTCAATGGACAGAGCGCCTGACTTCGGATCAGACGGTTGTGAGTTCGAATCTCGCCGGGGGCGCCTATTACAGACGGTTCAGATCCTCATTTCCTGAATATTCTGGAAATCAAACCCGCATTCTAGCGGGTTTCTGATTTGTTGGCTAAGATTTCGAAATCGGTTGTAAAGCAGACCGGTCTTCGCCTAAAATAATAAAAAACCAACAAGTCATGTCTGGAATCTGATAGAGTTCCAGCCTTTTGGGATACTCTGGTCTATATTTTCCCGACCGTTGCGTGCCCAAGCCTTCTGGATTTCTGAATAAACCGTCCCTGACCGCTTATCCTTGAACCTGGCTAAAAATATAACCATACACTTGATTATGCTGCGGCAGATCACACGATACCCCTTGCACCTGCTCTTTGGCGGTGGTATATTGATTTCTGAAAACGCTTGATGAGGAGCAACGATGGAACCTAATTATCTTGATATGGCCGAATTCGCTGATAATCCAGAACCACGCTGCCCGGTAGTGCTGGTAATGGATACTTCGGGCTCGATGAGTGGGGCGCCCATCCTGGAGTTGAACGAGGGCTTGCGTGCCTTTGCAACCGCACTTCAAGCTGACCGCCTGGCTTCGTTGCGAGTGGAAGTTTCCGTGGTTGCCTTTGGCGGTAAGGTCCGTACGCTGGATGTGCGCGGAAGCGACTTGAGCCCGGCTAAAGAGATCGTCGTCTTTAATCCAATGGGGCTGGCGGTGCGCAAACCGACCCGCGAAGTACCCTTCGATGCTCGCCAGGCATTCGTTACGGTAGACCAGTTCGAGCCGCCGGTATTGGAAGCAAACGGTGGCACACCGATGGGCGAGGCCGTCCAACGTTCCCTGGCCCTGCTGCGTGAGCGCAAAGAAATCTACAAACAGAATGGGCTGGATTATTTTCGCCCCTGGATGTTCCTGATTACTGACGGCAAGCCTACCGATAAAGGCTGGGAGTCGGCAGCAGAACAGGTCAAGCATGACGAGCTGCGCAGGGGTGTGATCTTCTTTGGAGTTGGTGTGGAAAAAGCAGATATGCGGGTTTTAAGCCGCTTTTCGGATGAGCGCCCACCGCTCAAACTGAAAGGCCTGGCTTTTGGCGACCTGTTCGTGTGGCTTTCCAAGAGTCTGTCTGCCATTGCCCACTCCCGTCCCGGCGAGCAGACACCGCTGCCGCCCGTGATTTGGGGATCTGTGGACACTTCCACCCAATAGAGATCACCGTGGAAAGTGATTGGCAGGTCATTGGTGCAGCTGTTCAGGGTATATCCCACCAGAAGCAGGGTTTACCGTGCCAGGATGCCCTGGAATATCGATGCCTGCCGGGCGGCTCCCTGCTGGTGGCATTGGCAGATGGCGCCGGCTCGGCTGTTTGCTCGGAGCTGGGCGCACAAACTGCTGTTGAGGCAGCAATCGCCTCGCTCATTTCCGGCCTGGATCATGGCCAGCCGACCGAATGCTGCGGCTGGGTGGACCTGTTTTGGGGAACCTTCGAGAGCGCACGTGCGTCTTTGATAAAGCTGTCGGAAGAAAATGGTGACCCGTTGAGCGCCTTCGCAACAACGCTGACCTGTCTGGCTGCCACACCTGAAAAATTAATCGTCGCGCAGCTGGGGGATGGAGCCGTGGTGGCGGGCGGCGCAGATGGCGTTCTGGATACGGTAACTACTGCTCAGCGCGGCGAGTATGCGAATGAAACTTTCTTCCTGACCCAGGAGCAAGCGTTGGATCTGGTCGCCATTCAGGTGATAGACCTGCCGATGTACTCACTGGCAGTGATGAGCGACGGATTGACTCGCCTGGCATTGAAACTACCCTCCAACGAGCCCTACAAACCATTTTTTGAACCTCTGTTTGCCTTTGTTAAAGCGTCGGCGGCATCCAATGATGGTGTTCAAGCCAGTAAAACGCTGTCAGCCTTTTTGGCTTCGCCTCGCGTTTGTGAACGCACCGACGATGATAAAGCCATGGTGCTGGCGCTGCGGACCTTTCATGAATCAAAATCTTTGTGATCTGTCCCGCCATGCTCGAATGTCTGGGTGTTGCAGGAAGATCGGGTAGACAATCAATACGATGAAAATTTTCGACAGGGAAGGCAAGCCGATTACCATTGGGAATGTCGTCGGTCGCGGGGGCGAGGCTGTCGTCTACCAGGTGAATGGCTTCCCCGGTTTGCTGGCCAAGCTATATGAGCCTGAACCGCGCCCGGATTATGCGGCCAAGCTGGATTGGATGTTGGAGCACCCTCCGGTTAATCCCACTCTTGCCCTGAACCATCCTTCACTGGCATGGCCTGTGGGTCTGTTGTACGGTCAGGGAAATCGCCTGTGCGGCTACCTGATGCCATTCATCAAGCAGGCAGTCCCCGTGCTGGTCGTTTTCAACCCCCGAAGGCACGCTGAAACCTTGGCCCAGTTCGACCGACGCTACTTACACCGCGCGGCCCGAAACCTGGCAACTGCCATTGGCGCGCTGCACTCAAGCGGTTATGTAATTGGCGACCTTAATGAGAGCAACGTCCTGGTAACATCTTCTGCGCTGGTCACCCTGATCGACACAGACTCATTTCAAGTGCAGGAATCTCGTCGCAGTAAGGTAGTGACCTATGCCTGTCCGGTGGCAAAGCCTGAATATACACCCCCCGAGCTTCAAGGGATGCTGCTTTCCAGCACTTTGCGCTCCCCCGAGCAAGACGCATTCAGTCTGGGTGTGCTGATCTTTCAGCTGTTGATGGAGGGAAATCATCCATTCCGGGCTCAGTGGCTGGGCAAGGGCGATCCGCCACCGATCGAAGAGCGTATCGCAAAAGGAGGCTTTCCGTATACTTCAACGCCAGGTTTGCCCGTGCGTCCACCCATTCATAGTCCGGACTTCAAATTGCTCCATCCCGAGATTTCTGAGCTTTTAAGGCGCTGCTTCATCGATGGACACCATGACCCACACCTGCGGCCTGAAGCGTCAGCCTGGGAATGGGCAATTACCGAAGCCGAAAAAGCTCTTGTGCAGTGCCCTAAAGGGCACTTTTATTCAGATCATCTGCTGACCTGCCCATTATGCCATGGCTCATCAGTTTCGAACCGCGCTGCAGCCTCGCCCAGCTCTGCCAGGCGTCGCCCAGCGCCTGCATCCTTCCCTTCTGGACCCAATACACACGGGTGGCGACCGAATGCTAATCCAGGAGTAAAATCGACTGCCGTACCTCCGGCGGGTAAACCAGCCAGCCGTCAGGCTTCAAGGGCTGCCAACCAAACTTACACCAACCGCACATCCGCCTCCAGTGCTGCTGCAACTCCGGCGAACGCCGCCTCCTCCGGCTCGCCGCCACCTTCATCATCCCATCCACAACCTCCACCTGGACCCACGACTTCTTCAAGTCGTGCAAGCGGTCAAACATCTACTGCAACCTCATCACCCGGCTCGACAGGTCCCTCGCCAAGCACCTCCCCGGCTGGAAGAGTGACTGTTGGAGTCAAGCAGGTGCAGCAGGTGTGGGATACATACAAATTCTGGCAGGCTCAACAGACCCAGGCGCAGCAAAACGGACCTGGACCCGGGCTGGGGAAATTCCACCAGGTACAGCAAGCAAAAGCTGTCTGGAGAACATGGAAATTCTGGCATGCCCAGGCTCAGCAGCCTCCTCAGGCGCCTTCTCAGGTGGCTCAGCCAGTCCAACCGCCACCGTCTCGTCAGGCATCGTCTGGTCCTGCGCCAGGGAGTCCTGGAACTGCTCAAAAACCGAATACCGCTGCGCCGCCAGCTGGATCAGGCAGCTCACAGCAAACCCAACCGCCTGGGACTCAGAATGCACAGGCTCCTCAAAACAAAGCCGGAAATGGATCAGCATCAGGAGCCAGACCGTCTGCCTTTGCTCGTTCTCAACCACCGAGAACTGCTCCGAATTATCCAGGTTCCAAGACAGGTAGATCAGCTTATGTGCCACCATCTCCTAATTCTGCTCAACCAGCAAACAGCCTTTTGAACCTGGGCTGGACCGCGAGTGTATAAAAGCCTGGCTATCGGCGGAGGGTTGGGAGCCCTGGTTGGCGCGTTGCCTGGTGCTCTGGTGGGCGTGGCTGGTTGGAGGCGGGAAGCATGGTATCTTGGGTCCTGTTGTGGGCGATGGGGGGCGCTGCAGCCGGTTTGCTGCGCGGCTGGCAGCCTGGTTATAGGATGAGCCTGAGAGTCGACAAGATGGTTGGATGGCAGCGTGTCATGCCCGCGATCGGGGTGTTAGCCGGAGCGATATTGGGAGGTTTCATCGGCTTTGCCCTGGGCTGGTGGGCAGTCATTCCGGTTTTTATTGGCTTGCTGCTGGGTGCATGGCTCGGTCTCAAGGCTGGCGGCAAACTCTGGCAGGCCGGCACTCAGCTGGGTTGGGAGCGCATCTGGGCTGGGGTGGGCGCCCTTGGTGCAGCGCTGCTTGGCTGGCAGCTGGCTTCATGGCTTGGCGCAGGTAGTTTTTCTATTCAATTAGGCGGCGCGTTTTCAGATTGGATAGCCAACCAATCTGCCAGCTTGATGGTGGTATCTCTAGGCGTAGGTGCACTGGGCGGCGCGCTGGGAGGCGCCGTCTCCGGTACGCTGACCGACCTGTTTGCTCGCCTGCTCAACCTGTTGGACTAACTTCCCAAGGCGCTGCGATTAAATGTAAATCGTCCTGGCATAATCCCTGGATAAATTCGAGTGCGTGCTCGTAATGAGAGCCTTTCCAGTACATCTGGCTGCAGGATGTGCAGCGTTGAAATTCATCGAAGTAGAGGCGGGTCAGGGGTTGCAAGCGGTCCAGGATCTGATCTTTGGACACAGGTTGCAGAGTTGCATTGCAATGCACGCATCGCCCAAATGGGATGACGGCGTTGAAGAGATCATAGCGGGTCAAGACTTCCACCACCTGTTTGCGGGGCAGGACTGCCCTTACGATGTAGCCTTGCGTAACCACCTTGCGCATCAGCAGGCGGCGGTCACGGGTAAGCAAAATACGGCTCTCCTGGCTGGAGATGTTTGCCAGCTCTTCATCCTGCAGATCATTACGGCAGATTGCATCAAAGCCGAGCAGGCGCAGATAGACTGCCAGTTTCCCGAGGTGATTATCCAGCACAAAGCGAGTTGGGACAAAGTGACCGATTGGATCGACCATTTTTATATGGGGAAGTCTGATTGGGAAGATTTCAACAAAGTCGCCGTCCTGCACGATGGTTTTTTGACTGACCTCTTTGCCGTTGATGGACACTCGCTCAACTTCGGGGTGCGGCACCCCGCAGGATTCGAACAGGTGCTTAACAGATTGGTCACCCTGAAAATCAATGTTGAAATGAGCATGCCGTTTCTTTTCAGGCAGGAAGTCATTCAACGCGCCGGAGAAATGGAATCTCGCAGTTTTTCGAAGCATGGATGGGATCGGGTAAGCGAATGAGCAACAACGCTATTAAGCCACCTGACCGGTCAGGTATTCATAACGCTGCCTGAACTCCTGGCAGGTCAGGTTCGTCAGCGCAGCCAGACGTTCAAACAGGACACCATCGTTGGCGTGTTCTGGTTTCAAACGAGTCATCGTTTTATAGCTTGATTGGTAGCGATGAGAGCTTGTATCCACGAGCCGCACCTCCGTCCTGCAAGTCAGCGGGTCGATCATCTCGTCGTATGGGATCGGTACGATTTTGTTATGCTGCAAAGTGATGATCGCATCAGTCCCCCCCTGGAGCAGAAAATCTATCGCCGCTTCGCCCAAGGAGCGAGCATATTCCACATCGAAAGCGCAGGGAGGGGCGCAGCGAAGTTCATAACCCAATAAATGCTTGACAAACCGCATCTGCAAACCGATTTGCTGCAGCTCCAGGCTCAAATTCCGCTTTAAGATGTCCAGGAAGTTTACCTCAGCAAGGCGGATATGCCCATGTTCGTCTCGTTCGACGTTATCCAGGGCTTCCAGATCTTGGTGCGCCAGATTTTCCAGGATCCCCTCTGCCAGGATTGCCACCCCATAGGGCTTGTTTTCTAGCAACCGCAGCAAAACTGATGTCACCAGGATATCGGTCACCTCCTGCAATCGGATCTCCCGCCCTGCCCATTCCTCCGGGATTAAGGTCACGGTCGCCACCGCGCTTTTTCCGATCCCCATCGCCAGGTGGCCAGCTTTTCGCCCCATCGACATCACCAGGAACCAGTGCTGGCTGGCCGCAGCATCTCGCTTGAGGTTCAACACCAAATTTGTCCCAAGTGCCCGGGCTGTTTCAAAACCAAAAGTAGGAATATCTTCCGGCAAGGGTAGGTCATTGTCGATAGTCTTTGGCACGTGCACCGACCTCAACCTGACCCCCATGTTTTCCTGTGCGAACCGGGCTACCCGTGATGCGGAAAACGCCGTGTCGTCTCCTCCGATCGAAACCAGGGATGTGATCTCTTCTCCTAACAGTGCGGTTACACAATTTCGCAGCGACTCGTCAGATTTCGTCGGATTTGCCCGTGATGTGTGCAGGATCGACCCACCTTCTTTATGAATATAAGCGACACGATCTGGGATCAGCGGGATTCCAACGACTTTCCCTTCCATCAAATGTTTGAATCCGTCGTAAATCCCGATAATTTCTTGGTGGTTCTGGCAGGCTTCCATAGCAGCTGCGTAAATTACGGCATTGATCCCCGGCGCCGGCCCTCCCCCTACGAGTATGCCAATGCGATTTTCTTCGGTTTCAAAGCCCATGGTCTAAACCTCATTCTCAGGTTAATTATATTTTATGTCATCATAAAAACAAGTGCGGAGCAGAATCAAGCAGGACTGGGTGAGAAAACAATAAGGTTAATAAAAGAAAAGTCATAACGAACGAAATCAATTATGGTATGAAACGATTGCTTTGAAATCCAGGATTCACCGTGATCCTTGTTCATTGTGCCGAGACTCCAGAACAATTGTGAACCCCAAAAATCCACACAAGATGGTAAAGCATCAGAAGGAAGACATATATTAATAATTTATCCTAAAATTCTTGTGCGGTCAAACGATTTATCAAGGTTTCAGTGGAGATTGTGAAGGAAAGACGATCGGGCTATTAAAGTCAAACTGAAACGCGACACTTTGGAATTATTCCAGTGTGATAATCGTTCTGGGCTTCAACCTGTGAAACCATTAGTATGAGGACAATTAATCCTAAAATCAAATTGGAGAAAATAAAAAATTGAACATCAAGTCCAGGATGACTACAACTGGTGCAAATATGGATCGAAAAATCGGCGCAGCTTTTCCGCTGCGCCGATTTTTCGATCAAACAAAATTGGGAACAGGTTCTTTACGATCTTCATTCCCAGCGGTTGTAGGCTTCTAAATCAAAGCTGCGATTGCTCCGGTATTGAGAATAGATCCCAAATGCTGCCAGCAAGAGTGCAAGAACCATCAGTATCGGCGAGCCCTGGAGGAATGAAAGGATCGGATTTTTCTGAAATTGCGTCCAGGGGTTGAACATCACATAGAAAGCCCCAAAAATCACGCCTGCCCCAAGCAAGGATGTGGCGATGATGATCAGCCATTTTTGCAGGTTGAAGCGGAAGGTGACGAAGATCAGGACCAGAGCTAAAAGAATGCCAACGATCCAGACAAGGAAGCCCATGTTTAATTCCGATTGCTTCCATCAGCCCAACGCCAAGGTAATATCCAAGCGATCCTGCAGCAAGGGCGACTGCGAAGACGTAAAAAAGGTAGGATAGGACGGCAAAGATCGCGCCGACGATAAACCCTACAACCCAACTGGTGACCGTTGCCAGGAAGCCGACTCCGAAAAGTGCCTGAAGTGACTCTGCGCCTAACCACAAACCGAAGAAGAAACCCCAGACGGGCAGGAGGATTATGAATAACCGGTAACCGGAAAAGCAAAGTGCAAGCCCAAACAAAAAGGCAATCAATCCGGCGCAAGCAAGGGCAAAAAACGAATCTGTGACCATTATTTCTCCTTTGCAATTATATTTAAATTAGAACAATTGGCCTATTTTTTCCAGGATGATTATGTTACGACATTGAAAAACAAGAAAATGATAGATAATTCGTCAAAATACTTATAGCCGCCTCCTTGTTACTCTGACCTTTACAACACCCACATGTGATTGGAGTTGCTTGCTAATAATGATAAAAAAGGAAATCAACAAGAGATATTCAACAGGCAGAAAAAATTTAGACGCAGGATGATGCGAATATGAAAAAGATATTCATTCTGTCCAAAAATAAATCAAAAATTGAACAACTGTTACTTTTAGGGATTGATCCAATGATCTGGATGTGATATAACAATATCCGATATTATGAATCATCGAACCTATTATTTAATTTCAAACTCAAATCGAACAAATCTTACTACTAAAGCCAAATATGCATTGCGGAAAATTATAATATGAAAATATCTCGTGGAGGCATCCACATAAGGAAAAAAGGAGTGAGCCATGCCTAGAAATAATTCTGACGGCAATAATGGGCTTGGGATCAAGATAGACAACAGCCGAGGAATAACGATCGGTCAGCTTGTCGAAAGCGCCTCAAAAATTACCGGGCAGCGCTGCACTCCGGCAATGATCTACAACTATGAAAAAAAAGGGTTACTTCCCACCCCTGCACGTACGGTTGGCGGCTTCCGGTTATTTCGTCTTCAGGATATCCAGCTGGTTGTATGCATCAAGCATTTTCAAAATCAGGGGTTGAGCCTCAATGATATCCGTGAGCGAATCGAGACTTGCGAAAGCGATAATAATCTTGTCGCAGAGGATTATGACTTACCGGATGATCGAAGGACGAAGATTCTCAAGGCAGCTGTGGTTGTTTTTCCACAGAAAGGATTCGCTGCTACGACTTTACAGGATATCGCGCAGGAAGCCGGGATTTCGGCTTCGGCGATCTATCAACATTTTAAAAGCAAGGAAGACCTGTTTATTGCCCTGACAGACAACCTTTCTTTTATTCCAATCCTGGACGAGATCAATGCATCGTTGGATGAAGAAAAGGATGTTGGCTATGATGACGTAAGAAGGTCTCTGATCGAGGTCGGGGAAGGTTTCCTTTCGACTCACACACGTGATGCTGAGATTGTTCGCATGTTCATTGCCGAATCTCGCAGCTTTCCTGAAGTTGGAAAACGGTACTGCATGCGTCTGGTCGGTCCTGTTGAGAAACTATTAAAGCGATATCTTTCTGCTCAGATGAGCCGCGGAGTTCTGAGAGATGTTGATGTCGATCTTGCGGTCCATGCTTTCTATGGGATATTCCTGAATTTTGTAGTCACCCAAAATCTTCTTTTTGGGGAGGGGATACTGCATTTTCCCAAGCGCAACCGGGTACAACAGTGTGTGGATACTTATCTGCTGGGTTTATTCAACCCAAATTCAGAAAAATTAACCGATGGACCGCAGAACTGATACGATCAATTTATCCAATAAATATGATGAGTAAGCCTTTGGGGGATGCACGAACATATTAATTGTTAATGTTGGTTACGCAATTTCTCATCCCTAGCACATATTTCTGATAATTCCCCCGCTAATTTACGGGAAAATTTTCACAAACCTCTTGACAGCGCAGGAAATTATGCTATATTAGAAATGATCACTTATCTTTCCTGATATCTGCTATTAACAATAATCGAATAATTCTAACATGCAAAACAGGTTGGCAGTTCGCCCTGATTTCACCGCATCGACCAGTTTAGGGCCTTTGCAGGATTTTCAATCTCCTGGACTTCGACATTAGGATCCACACAGCTGAAAATGATTATGGGGACTCAGGAGGTGAAATCGAAGCATTCAATCCCTTTATTCCACTTCATCGGCAAAAACGGTTTCTGCAAAAAATGTGGGAGGCATGATTAGTATGACAGAAAAAATTGTCCGTACGATTTGCTTTGACTGCCACTCAAAATGCGGGGTGCTCCTGCATGTAAAGGACAATCAAATCGTCCGCGTCGAAGGGGATCCAAATCATCCGGTTTCGCAGGGAATGGTTTGCTGTAAAGGATTAAGCGCACAGCAGATTCACGCCCATCCCGAACGGTTGAAATATCCGCTGAAACGCAAGGTTCCGCGCGGTTCCGATCAATGGGAGGAAATCTCCTGGAAACAGGCGATGGATGAGATTGAGGAGAAAATCCGCGGAATCACGGGGAAATTCGGAGAAGGCGCTTTTCTCATCGGGCAAGGGACAGGACGCGGATGGAACCACTGGCATATGCGAGCCCAGGCCAGTTTTGGATTACCGGGTTGGGGATTGTGCCCGGTGCATGTTTGCTTAATGCCAAACCTTCTTCCAACCATGTTCACCTATGGCTTTTTCTCCTTCATAGACGCAGCTGATATCACAAATGCAAACACAATTGTTGAATGGGGCATCAACCCGCTGACCGCCTGGCCTGGCTTGCAAGCTCCGCATCTGCTCAACGCCAGAGCCCGCGGTGCCAAGCTCATCGTAATTGACCCCCGATTTACGGATCTGGCTGCTAAGGCGGATATCTGGCTTCAAATCCGACCTGGCACGGATGGTGCGCTGGCCTTGGGGATGATGAACATCCTTGTTGAAGAAGATTTGTATGACAAAGAATTCGTAGATAAGTGGACCGTTGGATTTGACAGGCTTGTCGAGCGGGTTAAAGAATTCCCGGTCGATCGCGTGTCTGAAATCACCTGGATACCCAAAGAGAAGATCCTTGCCGCCACCCGATTAATGGCGAAAAACCGCCCGACGACATCCACCATCTCTCTCGGTGCCTGTATGCACACGAATGGGATGCAGAACGGTAGAGCAATTGCCGATCTGTTTGGGATCCTGGGTGATCTGGATGCGAAAGGCGGTCTGCTTTCCAACAAGTTCTGGGACGTGATGCTTGTACCTGAAATCACGAAAATGGATCCAACGCGATTGGGCGCACTTCTAGGCGATGAGACCAAACCTCTGCTCACCCGGGCGGGCGGTAACCCCTGGCCGGATGCTGTCTGGCGCGCAATCACAACCGGTAAGCCGTTCCCGGTAAAAGGGATGGGCCTGGTTGCTGATGATGCTCCGATGTGCTACGAAAACTCAAGGGATATCGTTGCTGCATTGAGCGAGCTTGAGTTCCTCTTCGTCAAAGACTACTTCTTGACCGATACTGCGAAGATGGCAGACCTTGTGCTGCCTACATCGCACTGGTCGGAACGCGAGTCGGCGGATGAAGAGCTTTACAGCGACCCCTGCCCGGTGGTTGTGCCGGAAAAAGCGGTTGATCCGCCTGGGGATGCCTGGTGTGACTGGCAGTTCTGGCTGGCGCTTGGAAAACGCTTTAAACCCGACTGGTGGCCATGGAATAACGTGCGCGAGATGTGGCAGTGGCGCATGAAATCCTTCTACGATATCGATCTGTCGTGGGATGAATTGGTTAAGCAGGGTTACTTTGTGACCTATGGCGGTGACAAGCGCGTTTATAAGAAATACGAGAAAGGGCTGGAACGTCCTGATGGACAGCCTGGTTTCCGAACTGCAAGCGGCCGAATCGAGCTATATAGTGAAGGTTGGGGCAATTTCGGTTACGACCCGCTCCCAGATTATAAAGCGCCTTCAATATACGAGAACGAACAATTGATGAATGCTTACCCCTTGATTCTGATGACCGGCGGCAGAATTTACCCATTCTACCACTCTGCCTGGACCCAGATCCCGATGCAGCGCGAGATTGAGCCGGATCCATTCATCGAAATCCATCCCGAAGCTGCGCAGAAGCAGGGGATCAGCGATGGAGATTGGCTGTTCGTCGAATCGCCCAACGGTCGAATCCGAGCCAAAGCCCGCCTGACAAAGGGCATCGATCCGAGGTGTGTTCATCTGCACGCGACCTGGCTGGCGCGATGCCTGCAAGGAACTGGGATTAAAAGGATATGGGAACCTGGGGGCGAACATCAATGTATTGATTGGACCAGAACCCTCGGATCCGCAATTTGGTACACCGGCGATGCGCTCGGCAGCGCTGCCGCTGATCAAGATGGAGGCGGTGTGACATGGCTGAGATACGCGATGTTCGTTGACCTGGAGCGTTGTGTGGGCTGCTTTGCCTGTCAGAACGCCTGCAAGCTGGTGAATAACCTGCCGGATGGTGTAATCTGGCTGAGGGTAACTCCAAAAGAGAATAAACCGGAAGAAGTGAATGGGAAGTTATTTATGGACCGCTTCCCGGTGCCTGTCACCCTCGATACCTGCGTAGAAGTGCCCGGACAGGACGAATGGGCTCCAGCCGCTTTGCGCCAGCGTTTGCATGGGCAAAGCGCTGTGGATCGGCGAGCCAGATAAAGCATTCGAACTGGCAAAGAAACACCGCGCAGTGGTTTATACGAAGTAAAGAGTTAATTTTTCTGGGGTCCTGACTGGACGACTTGCCATCAGGACCCCAGAAAGAAGGATTTTTCTATCACCAATAGCGTGCTCTTCATAAAGAAATTCGTTATTTTAGCCCAATTATCTCATACGAGGGAAATGCTGTGGTATCGATTACTGAGGACATGAAAGATGTTGCTTCAAAAACGCGGATATTTGCAGTTGCGACTTCATCATAAAACGGTGAACCTAATGTGGTGGCGATCACTTTCGTCAAAGTGCTCTCTGATGACGAATTTTTGGTCATGGATAATTTCATGGAAAAGTACGAAGACAATCTGACAGCAAACCCTCGAATCGCGATTTCATGTTGGGTGACAGACCCGCAAACAAAAACCACCCGCGCATATCAATTCAAAGGCGACGTAAGATTTGAAACCTCAGGAATAATTTTCGAAGAAGGCTGCCAATGGGTGAAATCGATGAAACCTCAGGTCCAGCCAAAAGCAGCCGTGATCGTTAAAGTGACTTCGATTTATAACCTGGAACCGCATGCTAGGTAATTGAATTTTTCAATATCATAATTACAGAAAACTGGATCTAAAAACCGCAATGAATTATCCAAATAACTAATAGGATTCCTCAACGCTTATAATTGCTAAAGTAAGACCAAGAACCCAAAAGAATAATAACAGGAATTTAGGAGTTCACAAAAATGTGCTTTCGACCGCCGACTGCTCAAAAAATCACATCACCCTGCCCCCAGTGTGGAAACGCAAAAGATCCATTAGAAGTCTGTCCAAATTGTGGATTTGTCCCTGAAGCAGATTGTCCAAAATGCGGCACGAAGAACCCGGTTACACATGAGCAGTGCAGCAATTGTGGTTATAAAGTGCCGAAAATGCCTCCGCCGCCCGGCGTTTCAGCCAGCGCGGCAGGCTCAAAGCTGCCACCACCTCCTGGAATGTCTGGCGGAATAACTCCACCGAAGATGCCTCCTGCGCCACCCACACCGCCCAAAATGCCACCGGTTCCGCCAAAGAAGCCGGTTGAATAGGCGATTATTCGTTGTTTTTCAGATTAACGAGTATTAAATGACCAGATTGGTCAAGTGAAAAGTCATTCCTTTCGAAATTCTGATTGTCAAGGTAAAATCCCCTAAATCCAGTGGAGATAATTACACTAATTGATTTGGGGGAGTTGGTTTTGTCTGAAAAACAAAACATAGATACCACAAATGTATGTTCATTTCTTATCAGGAGCAAAAACAAGAAATGTTTAATTTAATGGGAATTAGAATTCTTTTCCAACAGGATTGAGATAATTGTGGAGCAATTCTGAAGCGACAGGTAAAGAAGGAATGACGTTATGGATCAACAAATGATCATTCATGCTTTGGAACAATTCATCGATAATTCTCCTGGCAACCTAATCCAGATGGAATTTGCGCTGTCTGAGGACATCATTGGAACGAAGATCTTTGAAAGAACCCCTCATCGGTTTTTCTTCAGCCGATGATCCGATCTTCCTGAAGTTGAAAGAACCTTCTGCAATCGGCGCCCACTTCCTCCTGCCAGATGAATGGCTTTCTGGCGCTAAAAGCGTGATCTCATTCTTTTTGCCATTTACAAAAAAGGTAAAAGAAAGCAATCAGCTGGACCATGCCATACCGTCCCGTGAATGGTTCCACGGTCGAATCGAAGGGCAGAAGCTGGTCAATTCACTGGCCGTTTTTTTACGTGCAGAGCTGGAAAGATCAGGTTATCCCAGCCTGGTACCAGCAGTTGATCCGAGATTTAAATGGGGTGCCACGATCAAAAAGAACGATCAAGAGATTTACAACGAATTCACCAGCAACTGGTCGGAACGACATGCCGCATTTATCGCCGGCATTGGGAACCTTCGGCCTCTCGAAAGGGTTGATCACAAAAGCCGGGATCGCAGGCCGAATTGGCAGTGTAATTACAACATTGGACCTGCCTGCCTCCAGTCGTAGCTACTCGGATATTTATGAATATTGTTCAAATTGCGAAGACTGTGTCAGGAACTGTCCTGTGGAAGCAATATCGCTGGAAAATGGGAAAAACCACCCGATTTGCAACGCATATCTGGAAGAGTTATTATCGAAGTACCGGCCTTATTACGGTTGTGGGAAATGCCAGGTCAACGTTTCCTGTGAAAATGGAATTCCTTGAAGACATTCCAGGCTTTGGAAAGAATCAACCTTGCGAGACGAACAGGAATCAAGCCCTGGCATGCCCGAGTTGAATAATCCAAGGATTTCACCCTGGAATAACCCTTCATGGGTGATGTCGCTAAATCATCAGCTTGCTAGAATGAGTGAAAATAAATTGTTACAGGTATGGATTTCATCCATCATACCAATCTTATCCTTTTGGGTATTCCCTGAGAGAGGGAATTTCCTTTAAAATAAACCTGATTTGACCGGCTTAATAAATCTATTCGGTCATCGATCCTGAATCGTTAGTTATGAAACAACGTATATGGAACACCAGCTCGTATTCTTAGGTACTGCAGCAGGCTGCGGAGTGCCATCTTTTTTCTGCTGGTGCGCTGCCTGCCAGGAAGCGGCTTTCCAGCCGAACTTTTCTCGTTCGCGCAGCAGCCTGCTGATCCAGGGTGAGAATTACACGCTGATCGATGCGCCGCCCGATTTGCGGGCGCAGCTTATTCGCGAGCGTCTCGACCAGATCGATCATTTCTTCCTGACCCACTGGCATTTTGATCATTCTGGTGGATTGGGTGAGCTGGAGTTTTATGTACGCGTCAAACGTCAGGAAGCTATCGCAGCTTATATGACCGCGGAAACAGAAGAATGGTTGAAATCCTCCTTCTGGTTCCTGCAAGATTGCCTATCGATCCAGGCCATGGATGCGGGCTGGCAGGTTGAAGTAGATAATCTAAAATACACCGCTCTTAAGGTCAGCCACACTCCAGGGACGATCGGCTTGCTGATCGAGACGACTGAGGGGCGTCGTACCGCCTATATCCCAGACACCGGTCCGCTGCCAGACGCCACTCTGAAGCTTCTAAAAGGGATCGACACTCTAATCTTAAGTGCGACTTTTTGGGGCCGAAATTGGATGCCAGAGGACCACCTCTCGGTAACCGAGGCCGTGCAAATTGCCATTATGCTTAAGGTGAAACAAACATATCTTACGCATCTTTCCATGCACCATGATACACCGGTGACAAATCGCGAGCTGGAAGACTATATCCATATCTTTGGAAAAAATCTGCACTTAGCCTATGATGGATTGCGGATTAACCTTTAACCTGGAGGTGATCTGGTGGGAACAAATGTGATAAAAGAAGATGAAGGAGTGCAGATCAAGAAATCATGCTGCTACTTCTGCCACAACAATTGCGGTCTTCTGGTCTATGTGAAAGATGGGAAGGTGCTCAAGGTTGAGGGTGATGACAGCTATCCTGTTAACAACGGAGCGTTATGCAGCAGAGGCAATGTTAATTTTCTTTTCCTCGACCATCCTGGACGAATAAATTATCCATTGAAAAGGTCAGGCGGGCGAGGGGAAGGGAAGTTCGAGCGGATTACCTGGGACCAGGCGCTTGACGAGATCTCTGCTCGTTTGAAAACGATCAGGGATGAGTATGGGGCTGAGGCCCTGGCTACGGCAGGTGGAACACTGCGCACCGACGATTGGGCTCGCCGTCGTTTCATGAACCTTTACGGAAGTCCTAACGGTTTCCATAATGCTCACCTTTGTTGGATTCCAACGTTTATGGTTGAAACGGCGATCTACGGTTGGTGCCCTTTCGAGACGGACATGAGCAACAGCCGCTGCCTGGTCTTGTGGGGTCAGAACCCTGGGGCAAGCTCGATGCCAGAAATGACCCATATTTCCGATTTTAAGAAAGCCGGTCTGAAGCTGATTGTGATCGATCCTCGATTTACAGAGACGGCTGCTAAGGCTGACCTCTGGCTCCCCATCCGCCCGGGTTCGGATGCTGCCCTGGCGCTGGCTTGGCTTAATGTAATTATTTGGGAAGGCTTGTACGACTCCGCATTTATTGAGAACTGCTGCATCGGTTTTAATGAGCTGGCCCAACATGTTCAGCAATATACCCCAGAATGGGCAGCGCCTCTTACCTGGTTGGATTCGGACCTCATCCGACAGGGAGCTCGCATGTATGCGACAAATAAACCAGGTAATATTCAGTGGGGGACTGCTGTGGACCAAATCGGGAGACCAGGAGGGGCAGCCATGCATGCCCGCGCCCTTCTGCGAGCGGTGACAGGAAACCTGGATGCCCCCGGCAGCGATTTGCTGACCGGTCCCGCCCAAGATTTCTTGACAGACGAAGAAATGGAAGCAAACGAGTGGCTCCCGGAGGAACAAAAACCTAAACAACTTGGTTCAGAGAAATTCAAATTGATCACCTGGCAGGGCTATGGTCGGATTTCCGAGTTAACTCGCAGGGTTTGGGGTAAAGCGCCTACTGCCGAATGGATGTGCGAAGCCCATCCGCCGACTGTTTTCAATGCGGTGATCACAGGCGAACCTTATCCGGTGAAAGCCCTGATCACGCTGGCGACCAATCCGATCAACTCCTACGGCCAAACCAGCCAGGTAATCGAAGCACTGAGGAAAGTGGATTTCCATGTCTCGATGGAGTACTGGATGACCCCCACCGCGGCATTAGCGGATTATATCCTGCCAGCAGCAGGCACTTTAGAGCGCCCCACAATCACCAGCACTTACGGTTGCTCTGATTTCTTGCTGGCTTCGCAGCGGGCGATCCAACCCATGTACGAACGCCGGACCGACTATGATTTCTGGCGCGGCCTGGCTTTACGGATGGGACAGGACGAAATGTGGCCGTGGGAGAACCTGGAAGAAGCAAATTATTACCGGATTTACCCCCTCGGATATGGGGTCAAGCAGTTATGATGAGTTTGTAGAGCAGGTCCGCTTTCATTTTCCTGATAGGGAATATTATAAGTATGCTCGGCTGGGTTTCGCGACCCCTTCTGGTCGGGTTGAGCTGGTTTCCAGCACGCTAGAAGAGCTTGGATATCCATCCATGCCAACCTATATAGGACCTGTGGAAAACGAAATAGATAATCCTGAAGTCGCTGAAGAATACCCGTTGGTGCTGACGACAGGTGGGGGTTTCATGCCCTTTCACCACTCTGAACATTTTCAAATTCTTGAGCTGCGGTTCCTACGGCATGCCCCACTGATGCAGATTAATCCGCAAACCGCACAAAAGCTTGGCATAAAGGACGGAGAATGGGTGTGGATCGAAACAAGAAGAGGCCGGATCAAGCAAAAAGCCGAATTGACCCAGGCGATTGACCCAAGAGTGATCGTAGTCCAACGCGGCTGGTGGTACCCGGAGAGAGATGTAGTTGAACCCGAGCTGGCTGGATGCATGGAATCAAATCCGAATGTTTTAACCAGCACAGCCGATGAGCACTGCGATCCGATGAGCGGTACCTGGGCGAACCGTGGCTTGCTTTGCAAAGTCTATAAAGTGAACGGAAAGGTTGGTCAGTAACATGACGCGTTACGCGATGGTACTTGATGCAAGGCGATGTATTGGCTGTCAATCATGCACAGTTGCCTGCCAGGTAAATAATAAGCTGCCAATCGAGATGATTTATAATCCAGTGACCACCGTAGGACCAACCGGTGTATTTCCAAACGTTCATATGGTGCATATTCCGCTTTTATGCATGCACTGTGCCAACCCGCCTTGTGTGGAATGCTGTCCGAGCGGAGCATCCCAACAGCGTGCAGATGGGATTGTGTGGGTAGATGAAAACAAATGCGTTGGCTGCAAAGCCTGCGTGATGGCCTGTCCTTATGGCGCTCGGATTCCTAATCACGAAAAGGGGATTGTCCAGAAGTGCGACTTTTGCATGGATCGGATTGCCACAGGAAGAAAGCCTCACTGCGTCAAGACCTGTCATCAGCGCGCCCGGATTTTTGGGGATCTTGATGATTGCACAAGTGAGGTCTACAAATTGGTCAATCGAGAACCGGTCTCACGCCTGCTGGAAGAGCTGGGCACAGAACCGAATGCGTATTACATCCTGGATTGAGGAGAAATGCCGATGAAACATCGAGAAAATACCTGGGGATGGATGTTAGCGGTTGATTTCTTCTTCGCAGGGATGGGCGGTGGGATGCTGCTGATCACGGGGCTTGGGGGCTTGTTTTTCGGAGAAGGGAGCCTATCTTTCCTTGGTGTACTCCTTGGCCCCATTTTCATAGCGATAGGAGCGGGTTTCTTGATCTTGGAATTGGGGAGACCTTTTCAAGCCTGGAGGGTTTTCCTAAATCCAAAAGCCATCCTCACATTTGGGGCGTGGAATATGCTGCTTGCGATTGGATGCGGATTAATTTACACTTCCTTTACCATTCCTGCCTTTGCCTGGAGCGGTTGGGTTGTTGGTCGGAAAATCCTGGCCATTCTGTGTGTTATTTTTGGGCTTATTGTTGCGGCTTATCCGGGTATCTTGCTTGGGCGTCATAAATCGCGTCCGTTTTGGACAGGTCCAGCCATATTGGTTTTATTCCTGTTATCATCACTAGCGACCGGATCTGCTGCACAGCTGATTAGTGGATTGGTTCTTCCTCCCTCGCGATTGGCTTTGATGAATGGGATGGCAGCATTAACCGCAGGCTTATTAGGATTTCAATTGGTCCTCTGGCCGACATATATCTGGATAAAAAGGACTGGTTCAACGACTCGAGAAGCAGAATCTGCTTTGAAATGGATCAAAGGCGATCTGGCTTTTGGGTTTTGGTTTGGATTTCTTTTCGCAGAAACCCTTTTTCCAATTATTCTGATGCTGCTTCCAGGTGGATTTGCGCATGCGATGGGCGCCATCCTCCTGCTATTGGGTGGTCTATGGATGCGATTGAAGGTAATTGAAACCGGGAATCAAAGAACCTGGCTCCCGGGAGAAGAAAGATATCGTTCTCGACTTCCTGCCGGTGATGAAGCGTTTTTGAAAGCCTGGTCAAGAAAGAGATCATAGACAAGGATAACAAATTTTATGAAGCTTGATCAGAAAGTTGAAGAAATTCTCGATAAAGCACTCAAAGAGCAGCCTATCAGCCGTGATGAAGCCATTAACTTGATGGAAATTGAACTGCTCTCGCCTGAGATGTATGCGCTTTGTGGGGCAGCAAATGAACTTTCCAGGCGGCATTTTGATAACCTTGGTGAGGTTTACGCTCAAATCGGACTTGACTTTGCCCCTTGTCCAGGAAATTGTGAGTTTTGTTCGTTTGGCGCCAACCATGGGATTGTTAAAGAGATAATTGAGTATCCTGCTGAGGATATTGCTCGAGCCGCGAAGATCAGCGAAGAACAAGGCGCAAATGGTATTTATTTAATGGCAACTGCTCGATACCGATCGGATAAATACTTGCAAGTCGCAAGAGCCGTGAGAGAAGCGGTCTCGCCTGGTTTTCCGTTGGTGGCAAATATCGGTGACTTTAATGTTGAATATGCCAGAGAATTAACGGCGCTTGGTTTCAGTGCAATCTACCATGCTGTTCGTTTGAGTGAAGGCCAAGGCACTTCTATCCAGGTCAAGCGACGGGTGCAGACGATTGAAGCAGCCTGCATCGCTGGCTTGAGGCTGCATTTCTGTGTTGAGCCGGTGGGACCGGAACATACGAACGAAGAACAGGTGGAGTTAATGTTCCTGGGAAAGCTGCTTGGTGTTACTTTTAGCGGCGCAATGCGGCGCGTATGTGTACCTGGAACGAAAGCCGCTGACAAAGGGAATATCACCTGGTGGTCGCTTGCCAGGACCGTTGCGGTTTGCCGCCTCGTGATGGGAACTTCTGTTCTGGGACACTGCACGCATGAACCGAACCTGCCGTCAATCCTCGCAGGCGCAAATCTGCTTTGGGCTGAGATGGGTCCAAATCCAAGAGATGATCAGCCCAATACTGAAAACTCGCGCGGTTGGGACGTCAGGCGATGCAAGGAGATACTGTCAGAGGCAGGTTATGACATTCGATCTGGCCCGGCAATCACGGCGGTTGGCGCCATTGTCAAGAATCCGGCCTTCGTATGAGTCTCAAGGACGCTGAAACAATCCTCCAGGATTTTTCGAATGATTGCACCCGATGTCAGGCGTGTTTGAATTCCTGTTCATTGCTTAATAATTTTGGTGCGACCCCAGGCGAAATTGCCCAGGCAATCCTGAATGATCACATCGATGAGCGGATAATTGAAGCAGTAATTCGATGCGATCTTTGCGGTTCATGCAGCCTGGAGTGCCAGGAGAACTCGAATCCTGCTTTGATGATAAAAGCAGCAAGACAAATCCTCATCAAAAAAGGGAAGATCAATCCGGAAGAATATGATGTCATGCTGGTGGATCGGGAGTGGAATTTCTTTTCGATTTATCGAGCAACTTACATTATTCGATACGACGATCTTTTTAATGATCAATTTGAGAGCCTCTTTTTTCCTGGGTGTACATTGGCGACATACGCTCCTGAATTGACTCGCGCTGCCCACCAATGGTTGAAACAACAGGGCATATCCTTGGGCTTTTCCGAGCATTGCTGTGGAAAACCATTGGATTGCATTGGGCTTGCTGAAGAAAACAAACATCACCTGGATCGCTTGCGCAGTCAAATAAAGTCAGCTGGCGCCAGGAGGATCATCACCGCTTGCCCCAACTGCGAAGTCCAGCTTCAATCTCAGATCAACGAAGTCGAAGTACAATCCATATATGAGATCATCAAAGACGCTGGAATTCGATCAGGGGGAGGCGAGAGGATTACTTTTCATGATTCGTGCCCTGACAGGTATAGAGGCAAGAATCCGGCTGACGTGCGTGCATTACTATCGGGTTTCACCCAGGTCGAAATGCTCAGCCATGGAAAAGACACTATCTGCTGCGGCTCTGGTGGGATCGTTTCTACGATCGATCCAGATTTGTGTACTTCTCGAGCACAGAAGAGAATGGATGAATTTTCTAATACTGGGGCTGATACTTGTATTACCAGCTGTATGGCCTGTGCACACCGGTTGGCTCGTGTAAGCCAGCCAGGGCAATTAAAACATATATTTGAGATTTTATTTGGTTGTGAAATCGACTACTCTCAAATTGAGATGAATATCAAGAAAATGTGGGAAGGGGATAACGGCGAGCTGAATTTACAGCGACTGAGCCAAGTTCTTCCCGCTCCCTATGAAAGAGGGAATAGCGGTGCAGCTGCCGGATAAATCCGAGTTCCTTAACCATTCTGAAGGTATTTGCCCTATCTGTTTCAAAGTTGTCGAAGGAAGCATAGTCACCCAGGAGAAGGCAGTTTATCTAAGAAAGATGTGTCCTGACCATGGACCATCGACGACTTACATCTGGCCAGACGCGGATCACTACAAGTGGATGAATGCCTTCAGGGTGCCATTCTCCAAATCGAAGACCGCAATGGCGGTTAAGGATGGGTGTCCGCTTGACTGCGGATTATGTTCGGATCATCTTCGGCGCCCGACGCTTGTCGAGATCGAAGTCACACAGCGCTGCAATTTGCGTTGTCCTGTGTGCTTTATGGCCGCCGGCAATGCGGTGCCGGACCCAGATCTCGAGACCCTCCAAGAAATGGCCAGATTAATTGTCAGGCTGTCCGGATCCCATATAGGCCTTCAACTGACCGGTGGTGAACCGACTGTTAGAAAAGATCTTCCTGATATCGTGCGATTGTTTCGAGCTGAAGGAATTACTGCTATTGAGATCAATTCCAATGGGCTTGCTATTGGAAAAGATCCAGCGTTGATTTATAGGCTTGCCAACGCCGGGATCACCGGGATTTATCTGCAATTTGATGGGTTGTCGGATCGGGTTTATGAGAAGATTCGAGGAGCTGCTCTACTCGAAGATAAGCTGCGTGCGATCGAGAATTGCCGGGCGGCAGGAGTTCAAGTAGTATTGGCGATGACGGTCATTTGGGGGATCAATCATGACCAGCTTGGAGATGTGTTGGATTTTGCTTTGAATAACAAGGATGTAATTGCTGGTGTGGCATATCAGCCAGCCTTTACCTCTGGACGCTTCGAGGTTGATTCCATTCGGAGACTGACGATGGGGGATGTAATCTTCATGCTGGCAGAACAAAGCGAAGGCAAGATCAAGCCTTATGATTTATGGCCTTTAGGTTGTTCGCACCCGCTTTGCTCTTGCTCGACATTTCTTGTGTCTGACCAGGGAGAATATCAGCCGCTCACGCGTTTGATCACACCCCAGGAATATGTTCAATCATTCGATTCTCACAGTCCTCAGGGTTCTGTGTTCGCAGATATTGCAGCGAAGAAATTTCCTTCGCTTGATGATGGATTGTCCATTGTAATCATGAATTACATGGATGCAATGTGTCTGGATCTAAAACGACTTAAGGAATGCAGCATGCTGGTAGCCATGCAAGACGGACGTCAGATTCCTTTCTGCGCGTACCAGCTGACGGATTCTTTTGGGAAGCGGCTTTATCCGTTTATGGGAAAAAAGGTCAGCGATTTTACCCAAGAGATTGGCTATGTCTGAAGTAGAGCTTGTTCGGACCAACTGCCGCTTCTGCGGATACTTGTGCGGACTGATTGCAACCATCCAGGATGGGCGGGTGATTGAAGTTGAGCCGAATCCAGGCCGTTTTCCTTACGATGCGGGAATCCAACGCGGCTGCCGACGATGGTCGGTAAACCTGGAATTTTTGGACCATCCAGGTCGTATGAATTACCCTCAAAAACGAATTGGTGAGCGTGGAAGTGGTCAATGGGAACGGGTATCCTGGGACGAAGCTCTTGATGACATCGCAGGTAGATTACAGCAACTCAAAGAACGGTTTGGAGCAGAAACGTTAGCAACCAGCATCGGAGGTCCACATGCCTCGTACTGGCCTTTACATCGCTTCATGAATCTGTTTGGCAGTCCAAACAACATTGGAATAGGACAAATTTGTTGGAATCCGGGAATCTGGATTAATACATTGACTTTTGGCTGGCCGCTTGAAAACGAGCTGGATCCAGAGTCAACCGCTTGTGCCATCCTCTGGGGGGTCAATCCGGCCGAGTCAGATAACTCGCTTTTTTGGCGATTGATCCAGAGATTCCGTCGAATGGGGAAACCTATAATCGTCATCGATCCACGTAAGACAAGGACAGCCTTGCAGGCGGAGATATGGCTGTCTGTGCGGCCAGGGACTGATCCTTTCCTGGCGTTAGGGTTATTGAATGTGATCGTTTCTAAAAAGCTTTATCATGCTGGTTTTGTGGATGCCTGGTGTACCGGCTTTAACCAGCTTATGGAACATGTGTCTCATTATTCACCCGAGGTTGTGGAAGCAATCACAGGAATCCAAAGGGAAAAAATAATCGCGGCTGCCCATCTTTTTGCGGAGAATTCTCCAGCAACGATTGTTAGTGGACGCGGTATCGATCAAATCGGATCAAATACCATTGCGACCCACCTGGCAATTTCCATCTTGCAGGCAATCACCGGAAATGTTGATGTCGCAGGAGGCAGCCATCTGGCTGAGATGCCGGATTTTGTACCTGAAATCGATCTCGAATTGAGTGATAGGCTGGCTGAACCGCAGCGAAAAAAACAACTCAATGAAGGAAAGCTTGGACTTCAAAGCTATTTGGGCTACCAGACGATCAGGCAGCAAACCGAGCTGCACAGCAGGCGGCTGCCGATGCGTTATCTCACTTCAGCTCACCCAAACCTGGTATGGCAGGCTATGATTACAGGCAAACCATATCCGGTCAGGGCACTGATTGTGATGGGGAGTAATCCCATGCTCACTCAGGCAGACGTTAAAAGAGTCTATCATGCGCTTAATAACCTGGATCTTCTTGTGGTACTGGAACATTTTAATACTCCAACTGCAATGTTGGCCGACTATATCCTCCCAAGCGCTGGTGGGCTAGAAAGGCCGCTGTTTCAAACCCATGCTGGAACGGCAAATATCGCGTACGGCGGGGAAAAAGCAGTAGATCCATACTATGAACGACGCCCCGATTTTTATTTCTGGAAGGAATTGGGCATTCGAATGGGTCAAGCTGATGATTGGCCGTGGGAGACATTCGAAGATAGCCTGAACTTCATTCTTGCGCCTGCAGGTTTGACCTGGAAGGCTTTTTGTGAAACAGGGTTCTATTGTTTGCCCAGTCCTTATCAAAAGCATGAGATGACAAATCCTCAGAATGGGAAAAAGCAGGGTTTCTCAACCCGATCCGGAAAAATCGAGATGTATTCTAAAATACTCCAGGATTTTGGGTATGATCCGCTCCCAACACCAAAACCTCCTTCGTCTGTCTCAGATGAGTATCCCTTGTTATTAATCAGCGGAGGGCGAAGACAGCCTTTCAATGGGTCAGCGCTACGTCAGTTTGATTCTCTTCGCTCAGTCCAACCCCATCCATTCGCTGAAATGAGCGCTTCGACGGCCTTAAAATGTGGGGTGGAAGATGGCTCAGAAATCATAGTGGAGACGGATCGCGGATCGGCGCAATTTCGTTTAAAAATAATGCAAATTCATGAGGATGTAGTCAGTGTTGATTATGGGTGGTGGTTCCCTGAACAGCCTGTCTGCAAACCCGAACTGGGCGGAGTCTGGATTTCGAATGCGAATGTATTAACAAATGCGGATATTGAATCCTCCGACCGATTGATCGGTACCTGGACCTATAATGGTATACCCTGCAGAGTGCATTCTTTACCTTCGCCTTTGGAGATCAACGATGAGCGGTAAAAAACATGCCTTTCTATTGTTTACCAAAGCGCCTAATCCTGGCTCGACGAAAACCCGGTTGACGACGGCCAGAGGCGGCATTTTCTCGCCTGAAGAAGCAGCGGATTTGTATCGGGTCATGCTCCTGGATGTGGCTGAAATTGGATTTATGGCTTTAAAGGAACTGAATGGATTGCATGGTTCAGATGGGACCGAGCCAGATCAATATGAGTTCTTTATCAGCTGCTCAACAGAATCCGACAGACCTGCGCTTGAGCAGCTTTTTGATCAATTTGGTCCTTGGCCTGCCCAAATTCATTTTATTTGTGACCGAGGTATGACATTCGACGATCATTTTGATGATGCATTCCGACAGCTTTTTGAAAGAGGCTTTCACTCGGTTGTCTCAATTGGTGGGGATTTGCCCACAATGCCGGTGAATCATATCGTCCAGGCATTCCAATGGTTGGAGTATTTCCACTCGTTTTCAGATAGTGGGGGATTTGTCCAGGCGCCTTGCCAGGAGTGCGGAGTTTCACTGGTGGGATATACATCCAACACTCCAATGGACTCGCAAGGTGTGTTTTATAATCCGGATGGGATGCCCGCGCTGGACGCCTATATCCTAAAAGCTGCCCAGCGTGGAGTGCCGGTGGCTTCTCTCACTCCGGTAGCAGATGTAGATGATACTCGTGACCTGGCGCATACGGTTTCGCTTCTGAATGCGATTGCCTATTCCAGTCAATTTCAACCAGGTCAGATGCTGGCCCATCGCACGCATGATTGGATTCGTCGAATGGGGGTTGTGATCAGCACACCTCCCAATGCCGAGCATGATCCCAGGGAGACCATCGATGCCTGAAATTGAATTGGCGGTGGAACGCTGTACTGGCTGCGGGCTTTGCGAGGCATTTTGCCCGGTAAATGTGTTTGAGATGATTCAAGTAGATGGGCATTTGCTTCCACATGCCGTACGGGTGCAGGATTGTTGGGCGTGCGATACCTGTGTGGGACAGTGCCCAACCGGAGCACTTCGAGTCGTTGAACCGGACGATAAGCTTAAAATTGGATTTTCAGAGGGCAGTATTGATTCCAAAAAAGATCAATTTAAGGATTCAGTTAGCCTGACTGCAGAAGAAAAAGAAGAACTAAAAACCTGGTCTGAGACACTCATGAGAGTCTTATGCCTGCGCTGGAGTCCTGTGGCGATTAATTTGCTTCCTCAAGGAGCCAGGTTGCCCGATGCTCCAATGCCCAGAGAGAAGCTGCGGTACTGCCAATCGCTCATGGCAGCTCGTAGAGGGAAAACTCTGCTGATGCCGGCAAGCTGTCATGCCTGTCCAGACGGGACTTCGATATTAGGCCTGACTGAAATTCCCGAGAAATTGGCCAGTGGCGAGCTTTATATTCGCTTTGGAAAACTTGCTACGATTGAAGCAGCTAAACAGATGGTCGCTGAACGTCCCAGGTTGGGACCGCGCTCAAATCTTGCGACATTGGTTGCCCCACTAGCCGAAGCAGTTCTTTTCCCGGATATCATTGCAGTAATCGCACAACCTGAGCAGATGATGTGGTTGTGTATGGCAGCATCATTTTACACTGGCAAACGGTTCGAGTTTAAGGTAAGCGGCTATAATGCTCAATGTGTTGAGACAACATTGATCCCATTCATTACTAAAGGGATCAATATCTCGTTTGGCTGCTACGGCTGTAGGGCGAGCTCAGATATTAGCGACGACATGATGTTTATGGGTATTCACAACGCGAAGATGCCTGCGCTGATCCGCGGCTTGGAAGGATTAGGCAGGAAAGCCATCCCTGATTCCAGGAACAAGATTTATCTGCCGCCATTAACATGATTTATGATAGGATCAAAATGTGGAAAGGCAGAAGACTATTAAGAAATATAAAATCGTTGAGAATCGTCAAATTGCAGCCCTGCTCAATCCTCGTCCAGCGGTGCTGGTCACTTGCTGCAATCGATCCCTAGTACCAAATGTTTTAACGGTTGCGTGGCATACGCCACTTTCGCACAATCCCCCCTTATTAGGGATCAGTATAGATTTAAGACGCTATTCAAGCGAACTAATCCAAGTCCAGAAGGAATTTGTCATTAACGTCGTCTCTAAGGAACTCCAATCCGCAGTCGAATGCTGCGGAAGCAAATCCGGTCGGGATGAAGACAAATTTACCGCTGCTGGATTAATTATACAGTCTGCGCATTATGTCCGCCCGCCGGTCATCGTCGGAGCGTTAGCTTATTTGGAATGCAAAGTTGTAAATGAGCTGCATACGGGAGATCATACATTTTTTATTGGAAAAGTCGTATACGCTGAAGCACAGGTCGATTGTTTCTCGGATGGTTGGGAGCAACCTGAAGGGCAGGTTTTGCTTTGCATTCAGCGCGACCAATTTGGAACCTGGACCTAGAAGGTAAAAATGGAAAAACTCCATTTAAGATATGGAATTGATACTGACCGAGTAGATTTGCAGAAGCTTCTGGCAGAGAATGATATGCATACAGAAATCGAACCCGCCGAGTTCTTGCTTGCCGTTTCTGCCGGGGATTTAATCGGGACCGCTCGATTGGAAAGGGAGCAGGGGAGTTTTTACCTCCGTTCGGTCGTCGTCGACGCAAATTGGCAAGGTCAGGGCGTCGGACGCCTGTTGATCCACGAGTTATCCAGAGGGCTGCCGGAGTTGAGCGTGGTATCCAGGGGACAATCTGCGGGCTTTTATAAAAAAATGGGATTTGAACCGATCCCCTGGACTCATATTCCAAACCGTTATCGTGAAGAGTGTGCGGTTTGCGAGGACCGCGAAACATGTCAGCCAGTACCGATGATTTTATATCGGCATGGAACGAGGTGAAGTTTCGCGAAAATAAAACTAAAAAACATCATGATTGCGTTGCGTTTTATGTCTACCAAATGCGAACATTTATCTTTAAGTTCTCATTCTGAGAAATCTTCAAAAATTTAAAAGTGAGGAATGAATGGAAAAACTCCAGATGTTACTGGAACTTTCAGCGCAAAGGCACACTCATCTCTGCCCTCGTCAGGTATTAGGAGTCCGGATGGGGATGTTTGCAGGAGAGGTTCTTGGATTGGATTTACCTCAAAAAGATAAACGGGTGTTTACCTTCGCTGAATCGGATGGTTGCGGCACCGGAGGAATATCGGTTGCATCCGGCTGCAGCATAGAACGTCGGACATTGAGGGTAGTGGATTATGGAAAACTTGCGGCAACTTTTGTCGATACCTTGGAGGACAAAGCAATTCGAATAATCCCGCGCCCCGATTGCAGGGAAGAAGCGTCTAATAACGTTCAGGAGAACGAAGATCGCTGGCATAATCAGCTCAAGGCTTATCAGGTGATGTCTGTTGATCAGTTGTTTTCTGTTCAAAGCGTCAACCTGACCGTCTCACTTGAAAAAATTATCAGCAAACACGGACTTCGTGTGCTCTGCAGCAAATGTTGTGAGGAAATCACGAATGAAAGAGAGGTTTTTGTAGATGGTCTTACCTTCTGCCGCTCTTGTGAGGAGAATCATATTACTCCTTACTTTCTGATGATCTGTCTGTCGAAGAAAAGCTGCCGGAGGAGATCGGTTTTTATAGAGAAGCTGCCCCAAAATCCTGATATTCGAACCTGTTGAAAACCTGCCAAAACAAGTCTGTTCTCTTAAATTTCTAAAAGACCATTGTTGAAAATAAGTAATACCAATTTATTATTCGCAATGCATGGTTTCGCAACAGATTAAATATTTCTCAACATCCGTTGGAAATCCTACGATCAGGTGTTCCCGAATTTAAAAACGAGCTATCAAGGGAATATTCTCCATTCACTATCGTAAATTCGTGGAATTCTTCCTTTGCTTTCGACTTCAGAAGCTCGAGTTGACAGCTTGATTCTCCCATCTCCTAAAAAATCATCCTTCGTTCGATGGCAAATCTAGCGCAAGAATCTTAGGTCTGCAATAAGAGTTTGCTTCGTGGCTGCCGCAATGCTGGTTTTCACGGAAACGCATATTTAAGAATCGCTCTCACCTGGGATTTGGCAAAACCGATCCAGTTGGTTCATGATTCGATTTACGTATCCGATGACGAAGCGACTATGATGCTTAAAGTCTTCCTTTCTAATATCCAGGCGATCCAGGATATGCTTGAAATGATCGACACACCAACACTCATATGTGCGGTTGACCAATTGGAGAGAGCGTACTGAATTCTACATCTAGAAGTGTGGAAATCGAGCCCAATTGTTCGGGACATGAACAAACGGGAATGTTCGTTCTCCAACAACCGATTATGCGGACATCACCTTGCTAAATGTCTCTCATGAAACTAGCCCTGAGGCAATCGCTTCTCGGATAGCCCAAAGTACAATTATCGATGCTATTTATGTCATCCTGTCCATGCGGAATCTCCCGGCGACTGTAATCAACGAGCAGCGCATTGGAGATAAAGTCATATCTAACACGATATAATTAGAATAGAAAATGGGAGGAAATTATCATGAATGTATTCGGGAAACACTATCGAACAGTATGGTTGTGTGAGAAAGATCCGACAATAGTCCAGATCATTGATCAGCGATTCCTGCCATTTAAGTTCATAATTGAGAATCTGCGTACAGTCGATGATGTTGCGGTAGCCATAAAGGATATGCATGCCAGAGGAGCAGGATTGATTGGGGCATTAGCCGGCTTTGGGATGTATCTGGCAGCCCTTCAAGCTACGGAAAGTTCAGATGATGACTTCATTGAGTCTGTGTGTGCAGCCGGAAAGAAGCTGAAAGCCACCCGACCTACAGCGGTTAACCTTGAATGGGCCGTTCAGCGTCAGCTTGAAGCGATATCCTCGGTCCGAGGTTATGCTGCAAGGTTAGACAAAGCGCGCGAAGTCGGCGGTGATCATTGCAGATGAAGATGCTGAGTTCTGCAGGCGGATAGGAGAGCATGGTTTAGCCATCATAAAAGAGATCCACTTGCGGAAGAATGGCGCGGTTGTGAACATCTTGACACATTGCAATGCAGGCTGGTTGGCCTTTGTCGATTACGGAACTGCTACCGCGCCAATTTATGCAGCCCACGAGCAGGGGATTCAAGTGCATGTTTGGGTTGATGAGACTCGACCCAGAAATCAAGGCGCTCGCTTGACCACATGGGAATTAACCCAGCACGGTGTCCCGAATACATTGATCGCAGATAATGCAGGTGGACACCTGATGCAGCACGGAATGGTGGATATGGTCATCACCGGCGCTGACCGGGTGACATACACAGGAGATGTTGCGAATAAGATTGGTACATACTTAAAAGCGCTGGCTGCTTTTGATAACCAGGTTCCATTTTACACTGCATTGCCGTCATCAACGTTCGACTGGATCATTAAGGACGGAGTGCGGGAGATCCCGGTGGAGCAAAGGGATGCCACAGAAGTAAAATATATTGAAGGGATTCATAACGGCGAGATAACAAGCGTTTTGCTGACAGAAGAAAATGGAAAGGCCGCGAATTATGCTTTCGATGTCACGCCGGCTCGGTTAGTCACCGCGTTGATCACGGAACGAGGAATCTGCAAGGCTTCTGCGGATGGGGTTTTCAGCTTATATCCAGAAAAACAAAAATAGCACGTTTTGGGGTTGCATCAAGTAATATCAAAGGAGTGCTTCCATTTGACCAATCCAGAAATATATAATCCTCTGCGTTTGGGCTATGTTGATTTACTCGACCTAAAAAACTTGTAAGCATACAGGATCATCGGTAATGTGTATGCCCAGCATTTCATGCTGGAGGAACGGTTGTCGATACCGCTCTTAACAAGTGAACCATTGGTGTCCGTCTTCAGAACCTGGCAAACGTAAAATATGTAATTGGGGTATCAAGGATATTCAAAAAGTGCAAGCTATCTATGGGGCATTGAACAAGAGAAATGTAAATGTCCTGGTGACAGATGACCAGGCGGCCAACGAAGTTTTAAGAATTCGGAATAAATCGAACCAAAATTAGAAAAGGATCAGGAAATCCGCTGATATCGAGCTATTATATATCAATCTTGAAAGAAATGACCTCGATTATCCTTGAGCTAATATTGCCTGGAGTTCAGCTGCGAACAACCTGCCATTTTCGTCATCTGTCACAATTTGAATTTTCTCGGCACTCTTGATTCCAAGCCCGAGTTCAGTGGCACGGGCGATCTGCTCCAGATCGAAGATCCTTCCGTTGGCAACTTCCGGTGTAGTCCCGAAATAGCGCAGGATTGCCACTCCTACAGCATCGATAGCGATTCGATCACGCCCAGCCAGTATGACTTCTGGACTGACGAGTTTACCTTGGTCAGGACCACCGCTCACAAATGCTTCCACCCCGTCCATGACAATTAATGCTGGTTGATAGGCAGTATTGATCTCAGCGATCATCATTCGTTGAAATGCCGAATTGTGCAGCTCGCTCATGTAGTTGTACTTTTCTCCGGGAATCTGTTTCGCAACCAGTCCGACCGAGTTTTTCAACGACATGGTGAAATGACCGCCATATCGGTGGGTCTTGAGACAGCAAGCCTGGACGACAGCACCTGAATCTATGCACGCCCTGGCAATTGGAAATCCTTGCTTCCAATGGCTGCCCGGGGGATAGATCATTTCCCAACCGGAGGCATCCAATTCATCCAGCACGAGCGTTTTAACACCCAATTCGGCTGCCAGATCGAAAACACCCAGCTTCTGCATCACCTGCCGGGTATTCCCCATTCCACTTCGATCTCCTGACCTCGATATTCGACGCCCCCATCTCTTGCAGCCTCAGGACCAACTCTCGAAGGACATCAAGGTGTGTTGAACCAGGAGATGGGTCAGCGCTGTTGAAATTGGGCTTCAGAAATACATTTTTGTTTGTAATACGATTTAATCCCTAACAAGTCAATTGCCTTGCGGACACCTTCCGACCGGCTGCTGGTTTTTACTCAAGGCTATTTTTGCGATCCCGCTTTCATCTGGAGGGATTGCAGGTTCGCTGGTTTGAGTCGGCTGGTTTGTCGATTGGGGCACGGATTCCGTAGGGGATGAACTTGAAATGGAAGTTGGAGATCCTGTTGGGACCAGCTTCAAATCTGGAGAGGGGGTGAAGGATTGAATGTCCAACCCGGCTTTTTCACAGGCGCTCAGGAATGCTGCCATACCTGCTGCTCCTCCGATTGCACGCTAGCAGTTTGAGAAATTCACTCCGCTGGATACTTGGACGTGGATCCTGTTCGTTCACCATTTCTACCTTTCAATTGTCTGTACCAATCAAATACCGATAACTTCGAGAAAGCTCTGCTTCTCAGGTCTGTAAATGAAATTATAGCGTACCGGTATGCAGAAATAACTGAATGACACCATTTGCTATAGAAACATTAAGATTTAATATACCAAAGCCGACAAATCAGCGATTGAGTCAATCTGGTAATCCGATTGAAACGGGCCTGCCAGTTCGATCGGATCATATTCACCTGTCCTGACTAAAATAGATTGCAAGCCGAACTCATTTGCTCCCTTGATATCAGCACCCACTCGATCACCGACAGCGGCCACCTGATATTTATTCAATCCCATGGATTGAAAAGCGTATTCGAGCGCAAACGGAATGGGTTTGCCGATATATGTAGCCTGGACAGAAGACGCCAGCTCCAGAAGCTTTACCCAGGCGCCTACATTCAATTCCAATTCTCCCATGCTGGTGTCAAGAAGCTCAGAAGTCATCCCGATCAACTTAGCTCCCTTCCGGAGCAAGCGGACTGATTGGTTAAGATGATCAAAATCAAAATTTGAGCGGTTATCACCAACGACAACATATTCCGGGTTGATAAAATCGTAGGTGAAACCAGCGAATTCCTCCACTCCTTCTCTTTCAAGCATTAACATGATCGAACGTGGATTCAAATTGGCAAATAAACTGTCGTCAGATATGAAGCTGTCAGCACTTTCTACCTGGATACATCAAATCCCTGTTGAATCAGTCGTTCGGCACAAGAGCGGCGGCTTTTCAACGTGCTGTTGGTCAAAAACCGAAGCGTTATTCCGAGCGACCGATAAAAGCTGATAGCTTCAATAGCTCCAGGAATGACTTTTCCCTGGAATGTGAGCACTCCATCAATGTCGAAGATCAATCCCTTAATTTCCGAAAGGCTTTTCTTCATCCTCATGCGTCCTCTTGATATATCGAAAATATCTTTTGCCTGACCTGGCTCGCTCGATGGTATGTTGGGAAGAAGAACACGAGCATTATAATATTGATCTGTTTGGAACCTGGTGGACCCTGGATTGTTCGAGTTATCCGCCAGGAAATCAGGAATAATCAGATTAAGAGTAAAATTGAGTAGCACAAATCTTGGTTTGCTGGAAGAGGGTATGGACGAGATTGTACTGCGCGAATTATTGGAATCGGTTCGTGAAAAAAAGATCCCTGTTGAAGATGCAATCCAGGCGCTGCGAAGGCTGCCGTTCGAAGATTTAGGTTTTGCCCGCCTGGATACCCATCGATCTCTGCGGCAGGGATTTCCTGAAGTGCTGTTCTGCCTTGGAAAACGAACCGACCAGATTGTCCAAATAATGGAAAAGCTTGCCGAAGGAAACGGACCGGTGCTGGCAACCCGCGCCACACCAGAGGTGTTCGAAGCTGTTCAGCGGGTGCTGCCGGATGCCAAATATTATGAGCTTGGTCAGGTTATCGTACATCAAACTCAACCGCTGCCCAAAAGACCAGGTAAAATCCTGGTCATCACTGCCGGCACAGCTGACCTGCCGGTTGCAGAAGAAGCGGAGGTGACGGCTGACGTGATGGGCAATCATGTCGAACACCTTTATGATGCGGGAGTATCTGGGCTGCACCGCCTATTGGCAGACCTGGAGCTTATCCAATCAGCGAACGTTATCATAGTCGTTGCTGGGATGGAAGGAGCCTTACCAAGTGTGGTTGGCGGACTTGTCCAGGTCCCAGTAATTGCTGTGCCGACGAGTGTTGGGTATGGTGCAAGTTTTGGTGGGATTTCAGCCCTGTTAGGGATGCTGAACAGCTGTGCATCAGGCGTAACGGTTGTGAATATCAATAATGGATTTGGAGCTGGATATGCTGCCAGCCTGATTAATCGCATGATCGAGGTCAAGATTGAATCCAAGGATCAATGAAGAGCTTTTTGGAAAATACCAAAAACTGAGAGATATTATCGGCGAAATGAAATCCGTTATCATCGCGATGTCTGGAGGCGTGGACAGTGTTCTGCTCGCCAAAACCGCCAGCGATACACTTCATGATCACGCGCTTATTGTGACGGTTGATTCTCCTTTACTCCCCAGACGGGAATTGCGAGATGCTGTCGATCTAGCCGAGAGACTTGGTCTTCGCCACCTTGTGATCCATATTGAAATTCTGAGCAACAGTAATTTTTCTTCAAATCCCTCTAAACCGCTGTTATATATGTAAGAATGAGATTATCACCCAGCTGGAAAACTTAAAAGAAAAGGAGCGGATTTCGCTGGATTTGTTTCGGAGAAAATGTGGATGACAGCACAGAATTCAGGCCTGGAAGCCGGGCTGCGCTATGAGCGCGGTGTGCGTTCTCCGCTGAAAGAAGCAGATCTTTCGAAGGCGGAGATCAGGATATTGGCTCGCGACCTCGATTTGCCTGTCTGGAATAAGCCGGCCTCGGCATGTCTGGGATCGAGAATCCCGTACGGAGTAGAAATTACCTCTCAAAAGCTGGCTCAGGTGGAAAGTGCGGAAGAAACTCTTTATGATCTGGGTTTTCCCCACAAGTCGTGTCCGCCACCTGGATCAAGCTGTTCGAATAGAAGTACCTGTTGACCAGATGCAAAAACTCTGTTCTTCAGCGGATCTGATTGTCAAGCGTTTTAAAGAGATTGGGTTCACAGCATATTACATTGGATCTTGCCGGTTATCGGACAGGCAGCCTCAATGAGGCAGCGGGATTGACTAATTGCAAGGAAAATTAGGACAGGGATGAATACGTTATATCTGGATTGTTTTGCCGGGATCAGCGGCGATATGTTCGTGGGGGCATTAATCGATCTGGGTGTGGAGACGAAAAAGATTGAACGCGAATTATGCAAGCTCCCACTCGCAAATTATCAAACTACAGATCGTGACCACCTCCAAAGGGGGCATCCGTGCCACCTCATTCAAGGTTTTTTTGGAAAATCAGGAAGGCCTTCAAATCTCGGATTCCGACTTTCGCGAGGTTGAAGTGCAAGATTCAGATCAAAAGCCCTGGCAGATCTCGGAGACCCATGGGCGCGGCTTGAACGAGATACTTGCGATGATAGCAAGAAGCGATCTGTCGGCATTTGTGAAGGAAACCTCAGCGGCAATTTTTTCTTCCTTGGGTGCGGCAGAAGCAAAAATTCATCAAGTTGAACTAGATAATCTCCATTTTCATGAAGTTGGCGGTGCTCGACGCTGTCGTAGATATCGTCAGTGCAGCAATCTGTCTGGAGGAATTGGGTATTCCAGAAGTTATTTCTTCGCCTTTGAACCTTGGGATACGGTTTTGTTAATTCCAGCCACGGTGTCCTGCCAGTGCCGGCGCCTGCAACTGCAGAACTTCTAACTGGCATTCCTGTATATACAAGCCAAATGAAAGGCGAGCTGGTCACACCGACAGGAGCGGCCATCATCAAGACGATTGCCCGAGAATTTGGGCCTCTTCCCATGATGAGAATCCAGGCTGTTGGTTATGGTGCTGGCACTCGCGACCGGGATTTCCCAAACGTCCTGCGCGCTTTTCTGGGAAATAAGGATCATCTCGAGTTGGATCTTAAACGCTCGTCCGCTGCGAACTCCTCATCCAGAACAGCATGATTCCCAAATCGAGCCTGGGGGATATCACAATTATCCAGCAGTTATCCTGGAAACCAACATCGATGACAGCAATCCCCAACTATTCGAGTATCTTATGGAGTGCCTTCTGGCAGCAGGTGCATTGGATGTAATGCTCATCCCAACCCAGATGAAGAAAAACCGACCAGGGGTCCTTCTCCATGTAGTCGCCAATCCTGATGATCTGGACCAATTCCTTCAAATCATCTTCCAGGAAACAACAACCCTCGGAGTTCGCAGCTATCCTGTGACGAAGCATATGCTCCAGCGTTCGATTGTGGAAGTGATGACCGATTTCGGTCCGGTTCGCATAAAGGTTTCCTGGTTAGGTGAGAAAGCAGTATCAGCATCGCCGGAATATGAAGATTGCCGGTCGATGGCGCAAAACACCGGTCGGCCGTTGAAAGATATCATGAAACTTGCTCTTGAATACCTATAACCGAGACTAATCGTCAATTTTGACTTCGGTGCGATTGTCAAGGTAAAACTTCTACTCCAACCAGCGAAAGACCGAGAATTTCTTCAACGTTCAATCTCTGATCTAAGAACAACCAGGCGAGGATTGCCACCTGGATCAACATAGTCCGCATTTTTTAAATTCTAAGATCACCGACCAAGGAGTTATTTTAATAGTTATCAGCAAAGAATTCCGATAAACATGGGTTGGTTGACTCACAGTCGGGAATAGAATAGAATTTGTTGACGCCATAATAAAAAATCGAATGCATTGAACGAGACATAACAATGCATAAATAATTCGATCGCAAAGACGGCTCTAACCAGTAATATCCTTTTTGGGCCTGGGAGATTGCCTGGTTTGAAAGCCAGCTCGGGCAATTAGAAGAAATTCTGAACATTAATGACCCTGTGACTATGGAATGCTAAATGATTTCTGAAAAATGGTGTTAAGGCGGAATCGATTGAAGAGAAAATTGAAGATAGTCATGATTGCCTCGGAAGGGGTGCCATTTGCAAAGACTGGAGGATTAGCAGACGTTGTTGGAGCATTGCCAGGAGCTTTGCGTGATCTCGGACATGATGCTATTGTCATTCTACCGAAATATTCATCGATCGATTCCAATCGGTTCAATTTACAGCCGTACATGAGCCCTATGGGTGTCTGGATGGGCGACGTTCAGGAATGGGCATCCGTATATAAAACTGAATATGACGGTGTGCCGACCTATTTCATTGAACATGAAAAGTATTTCAACCGTTGGGGGTATTACCATGATGCTGATATGAATGACTACCTGGATAATCCACGGAGATTTGGGTTCTTCACGCGGGCTGCGCTGCAATTATGCCGAGATATGGGAGCTGCGCCTGATATCGTCCATGTCCATGACTGGCAGACAGCGCTTGCACCAGGCTACCTCAAAATTTGGCATTGGAACGATCCAATACTTGGGGCTGCGGCCAGCGTGTTGACGATCCATAATATTGCTTATCAGGGTGTTTACGATGCAACTGATTATTCGTATTTAGGCCTTCAACCGGGAAATTTTCGATAGCGGATCGGTTTGAAGACCATGGAAAAATCAATTTTCTCAAAGGTGGCATTCAATATGCCGACATGCTGAACACGGTGAGTCCAACGTATGCTCGCGAAACACGCACGGCTGAGGGTGGTTCTGGGCTATCATCGTATTTGATCAACCGGGGTGAAGATTATATCGGGATATTAAACGGGGTTGATTATCGGCTGTGGAATCCGTCAACCGATCAGCTGATCCCACAAACCTACTCTGCCGAAGACATGCAGGGAAAAGCGGTGTGCAAACGTGAGCTTCAGAATTGCTTCATGCTTGATCTTAACCCCAATATCCCGATTATTGGAGTAGTCAGCCGCCTGGTTGCACAAAAAGGACTGGCTCTTCTTGCACAGGTGATAGAACTGATCGTGAACAACATGACGGTCCAGGTCGTCATTTTAGGAGCAGGAGATAAATACCTTTCGGATTATTTTGGAGGTCTGCCCGCTCGATATCCAGGCAAAATCGGCAGTTATATCGGCTACAATGAAGAGATATCGCATTGGATTGAAGCCGGCTCTGATTTCTTCCTGATGCCTTCTTTGTATGAACCCTGCGGTCTGAACCAGATTTATTCACTTCGATATGGGACGCTCCCGATTGTCAGGGCAACCGGAGGACTGGACGACACGGTGGATCAGTACGATGAAAAAACCGGGGAAGGCAACGGATTCAAATTCTGGGAAGCCAGCACTCAAGCAATTTATTACACCGTAGGATGGGCTGTCAGCACATTCTATGACCGACGGGAGCACATCAATAAGATGATCTGTCAGGGCAATGTCGCAAGATTATTCATGGACACGAAGCGCGATGGAATATGTTCGGCTTTATGATCTTGCCTTGATAAAAAAAGGAGCAGTAAAATAATGACCCGCTTCTTTGTTGAAGGTCTATTCATACCCAGGCAAACCCTGTCTAAGCAATCGAGATCCAGTCAATTGGAATCGAACATAGAACCATTTGCGCGCCTTTTTTGGGCAGAAACCCGTAAGGAAGCGCTTCAGATGGCCAATGATGCCATTGAAGGTGGAAGCTGGGTAGAGGGTCCAACAGTGAGTGAAACCAGCGAAGAAAAACGGATGCGCGAGACCGGAGCGCCAGAACTCCCTGGATTATTCGGCCAATCTCTAGAATGCGAAGCGTCAAAAAGCTATAAAGACCAGCATGAAAAACTAGAATATTGGTCATTTTTGTTTTTCCAGATTTTTAAGTTATTGGAAGTGAGAATTGCTTGGCTGGAGATGTCTAATGGACAAATTTGGAGAAATATTCGGAAAAAAGGATCGAATCACCTCAGTCGGGAGCAGATCATTCCTCCGACCCGAGTTATCCACCAGAAAGCGAGACCCAAAAACCATCCGGGCAGAACAGCAACCCTGAACAAATGGCTGAAAAAATATCGAACGAACCGTTTGGCTTGAAATTCATTTTCAATTCAGGCGAAGAAATCCTCTTCGAGACGCTACCGATCACGATCGGACGAGGGGAGAATAATGACCTCGTTATTGAGGATGATACGGTCTCGATGGTCCACGCACTGATTTATTTTGACGAACGCGTGCAGGATGTATGTATTGCTGATCAAAGCTCTCTGAATGGTGTGATGATTGACGAATTCCCCACACGATGCAATGTCCTCCATGACGGGGTCAAAATCAGTGTCGGGGGAACAAGTTTTCGCTTTCGGGACACAGGATTTATTCACGCCCAATGATATTTTCAAAAGAGGCGAGTGATGATTGATTGCCCAAACTGTCATGCAGAAAACCGACCTGGAGCCAGATATTGTGTCAATTGTTCCAGCAGTCTGCCGGAAGCCCAAACCATAACCCAGCCGCTGAACGGATCCACTGGGAAGAAGAGCGCGAGTTTCATTGCCCCACTCACTCGGCGACTTGAAGATGTCCGACCTGGAAGGACGAAACCACTGGGATCGAAAAGACCTTTTCTTCAGCGTCCGGAGGGGGCAATCTTTGGGGATAATTATCTCAGTCTGGGTTTGATTGAGAGTGGTCAGGACCGATACTCATATGAGGTAATTATTCCTTGACCATGTCGATGATATGGTCATAAGGATTTGTCCAAATCCAGATTGTGGGGCGATATTTCCTCCTACGGAACGAAACCCACGAAATGTTCTGTACAGATTGCGGCCATTCGCTTGTCAAAGGGGGAAAGGACCTGGTATTAATCGAGACACAATATTCTATCCCTGATGTGATAATGAGGCTGGCGTCGAAGGGTCTGTCTCATGGCAGCGTCCGTGCGCCTCTTGCTGCGTTTGTAGAAAATATTGGAGATGAAGTCCGTAACTGTCTGGTCACTTCAAAGGTTCAAAGAATGCCTCCGGATCGTACAGGAACATTCTCGATTGTACAATCGCTTGAGATGGGGGCTTCTCTGGCGCGAGGATTAGAATATTTGCACGACAACGGTTTCCATTTCAATGGTCGTATCGGTCACGAGAGTATTGGAAAAATTGGAGAGCGAGCTGTATGGGCAGATTTTTCTGGCGGAGGGCACCATCCTGATGGATATGTAACCGATCGACTTCCAGACACTCGGTCACTAGCATTGCTGGTATATTTTTGGCTGACTGGTGAAAATCAATTCTCTCCTGATCTCACGATGACTGCAAGCTTGCTCCGACCTTTTGATCTTTGCATCACTACAGACACAGTCAAGACTGGAGCAGAATTTGCCATGTTGTTGCAGGATGCTTTGGATGATGTCGATAACTCCTTTTACGGAAAGATCGAGTCATACCAGAAGAGTGATGTCGGCAAAGTGAGACATTTGAACGAAGACAGCCTGATGACCTGTAAGTACGACCGAACCCGGCAGTCAAAGAATCAAATCCTGGGTGTTTTTGTTGTTGCGGATGGTATGGGAGGTCATGATAGTGGAGAAGTCGCAAGCGGGTTGATCGTGGATGCTTTTTTCAGGAGTTCATACCAGGATTTGATCCCGGCTTTTCTTGAGGGAAAGCAGGGAGATATAAAAAATTGGCTGAGGAAAACAGTTGAGACGGCAAACCGGCAGGTGTATGATTTCCGCCGTTCCTCGGGGACAGACATGGGCTCGACTCTGGTAGCAGCAGTGATCTTTGGAAACCGGGTGGAAATCACCCATATTGGGGACAGCCGAGCCTACCTGATCCACAACCATGAAATATCACAATTGACAACTGACCATTCATTGGTTGAACGTATGATCGCTGCAAATCAAATCTCACGTGAAGATGCACGCCGCCACCCACAACGCAATGTGATTTATCGAACGGTTGGTGATAAAAACAATATCGAAGTCGATTTAATTAAACAGAGGTTGGAGGATCAAGACCTTGTATTATTATGTTCCGATGGATTGAGTGGGATGGTTGAGGACGAAATGATCAAACAAATCATCGAAAGCGCATATTCTCTTAAGGATGCATGCGAAAACTTGGTTCGAACTGCAAACGCCGCTGGTGGAACTGACAATATTTCGGTGATCCTGGTGAGGATGATAAAAAATTGACGAAACCCAATGATGCCAGTTGATAATAATAAAATCTCACAATTTGTTGAGTTGACAGAAGAATTTCTGGCATCATGAAATTGGAGACTTGGACAAGAACCACTTGTATTGGAGATGAATAAATGGTCAATATCCTATGCCCCAGCTGTAAGACGTCTGCCCCGCCAGGAGCGGTATTTTGTGATAATTGCGGGTTTGATCTTCGGGCTGTTTCTACAGGAAGTGAAAAACCACTTCAGCCGGTACCTCCGGTCAATCCCAGATTGATGGATGAAATCATCTGTTCGAATTGCCGTCATTCAAATATTAAGGGATCCCTATTCTGTGAAAACTGCGGCGCCCAGCTATTGCAGAAACCAGCAATTCCAGCTCCAAAACCAGAACCTTTCTCGCATCCGCCTGATCTTCCGTTGGCAGAGGAAACTCCTGGGCTTGGTGTAGAGAGTAATCAGACAATAGAAGCAGCAGCGGTATTCAATCCTGGTCGATTGGTCATTCAGGCGAAAAATATTTCCATTCCGATCCCTACTGGCAGCCAATCGGCGATCATTGGACGAGAAGATCCGGTCAGTGGGATTTTTCCAGAAATTGATCTGGATCCATATGGGGGGCATGAAGCTGGGGTTGGACGCAGGCATGCACAATTAATTATCGAACAGGGTCAAATATTTATTGAGGATCTGGACAGCGTAAATGGGACAGCAGTGAATAAGCAAAAGCTCGATCCACGCAAACCTCAGGCAATTCGAAATGGTGATGAGCTGCGGTTCGGGAAGATGCTAGTCATCTATTTTAGCGAGTGAGATCTTTTTTGGTTTTTTCTTTTCAAAATAAATGCTGAGATGATATCCGGTTATAGGTGATTTTAACCTCCTGATTATGATGGTGTTTTGGAATGGCGTTTAGCTCAGGAGATGTTCTTCAAAACCGCTACCGAATCGTCAAACTCCTGGCGCAAGGTGGATTTGGTACGCTGTACCGCGCCTGGGATTCATTGCTTGGTAGACCTTGCGTGGTGAAAGAGAACCTTACCACAACACAGGAGGGGCAGCGGCAGTTTCTTCGTGAAGCAAAAATCCTGGCGAATTTAAGTCATCCAAACTTGCCGCGCGTGACTGACTATTTTCTCGTCCCCAGGCAAGGACAATATCTTGTGATGGATTTTGTTGAAGGTCAGGACCTTCAACAAATGATCGAGGACCGCGGCGGTCCTTTTCCGGAAACACGTGTTCTCCCTTGGGCAAGCCAAATATGTGATGCGCTGGCATTCCTCCATTCACAAACGCCTCCTGTTATCCATCGGGATGTAAAACCTGCAAACATAAGGATCACTCCTGAGAACAAGGCAGTTCTGGTGGACTTTGGAATCGCAAAAACGCTAGACCCATCCATAAAAACGACTTTAGGTGCTCAGGCTGTTTCACCAGGCTATTCACCTGTCGAGCAGTATGGGAAAGCAAAAACCGATGCTCGTTCGGATATTTATGCACTTGGGGCAACCCTGTATACATTATTGACCGGTCAGGAGCCGCCGGAGAGCCTCCAGCGTGTCGTGCATGATCCATATGTGCCTCCCCGTCAGGTCAATCCCAATTTGTCCATGCGCATCTCTGCGGCGATAAACCGTTCTATGCAGCTGGATCCTTCCCAACGATTCCAGAATGCTGCCGATTTCAAGTCCGCCCTGACACCACCACCGCCGGTTCAAATCGCGCCTCCAATCAAGAATTATCAGTCTCCTGTGAAAGTATTGTCGAGTTCTTCTGCAACGAGGACAATTCCATGGAACTGGATTACGCTGACCGTACTCCTTTCGTTGATTATCCTGATCTTGATTTTCGTAATGTTAAAACCAAAGGAGCAAGCTCCGACTCTGCATTCTTATTCTCCTCAGGCAGCCTCTCCTCAAGTCACGAAGAGTTTGATAGACTTAGCAATCGTTTCTCCAACGATGAATCAGGGACAAGAAAATTCGGAGGTGATCGTACCTACATTAACGCCACTTATTTACAAGGTGCAATCGGGCGACACATGCTCAGAGATCGGTGAAGCGTTTGGAGTGTCGATCAGCGAAATTGTTAAAGTAAATCCAGAGATGGCTTCTGATTGCGGATTTCTTTACGCAGACCAGTCATTGCTCATCCCGCAGCCAGATGGTCCAATTTCCACACCTATAGCAATTCGTTCGCCCAGACCACCCAGTCCCGAGGTTACTCAACTCTCCGAGCAAGATGGGATGAGCCTGGTCTACATCCCGGCAGGAGAATTTTCGATGGGAGCTGAAGAGGGCGATCCTGTTGCTGCTGAGTCTGAGAAATCTTTGCACCAGGTCTATCTGGATTCTTTTTGGATCGACTTAACGGAAGTTTCCAATCGGATGTACATAGATTGCGTTCAAGCTGGGAGCTGTCAATCAATTGTTGCAAGTTCGCAAACTCGTCCCCAATACTTTGATGAAAAAGCTTATGACGACTTCCCAGTTATCTCGGTCTCCTGGGAAAATGCTAAGCAATATTGCACATGGGCAGGCAGAAGGCTTCCAACTGAAGCCGAATGGGAAAAAGCAGCGCGAGGGACAGGCGATCGAGTTTTCCCTTGGGGGAATGAGCCGCCCAACCCACGCAGGGCGAATTTTGGGAATCAACTAGGGGACACAGCCATGATCAGCTCATACCCGGATGGCGCGAGCCCTTATGGCGTTCTAAACCTGGCTGGAAATGCTGCTGAGTGGGTGGCAGATTGGTATGGACCTTCTTATTATGAAGTCACAGTTTATAAAAATCCAACCGGTCCGCAATCCGGAGAATTTAAGTTGATCCGTGGAGGCTCATGGTTCACTCAAGCCCAAGCACTCAGGGTTTCATCTCGACTTTGGAATTACCCTGGTCTTAGATCAGATACGGTAGGTTTTCGCTGTGCAAAGTAGCTTGCAGAAGCGTAAATTTCCAAGCTAACGACCTTGCTTCTTTGGAGTAAAATGGTCGTATTCATATTTCTTCCAGAGCTTTTTCTGTCGTTTTCATAGGAGGATCAAGATGGGCACTGTGAATTGTGCACAATGCGGCACTGCAAATGATCAACAAGCCCGGTTCTGTGCGCGCTGCGGCAATCCATTGAACGTCTCTCAGGAAAAAGAACCCGATCATCCAAGTGTTTGTCCGCGCTGTAATACCGTATTGCGTACGACTGCCCGATTTTGTCCTTCTTGCGGTTTTGATGTAAGCCAACAATCTGCTCCCGGAGTTCAACAACAGCCCATTCAGCCATCTTATCAACAAGCACCTCCTGTTGGAAATCCGCCGCCAGCCGGTCGTACACAATTGTTAAGCGATGCAACAGGTATCACAGGGCTGGTGGTCCGCTGGATGGGTGGAAACACACAGAACTTCCCATTCAAGGGGTCAGCGATAACCATCGGTCGGGCTCCGGATAACGATATTGTGATCAATCATCCAGCAGTTTCGGGACATCATTTGCGGTTTGGAATTAGTGCTGGAGAAACGACGATCATAGACCTGAACAGCACGAACGGCACTCAGATGAACGGCGCCCAGATTACTCCAAATTTCCCGAAACCAATCCATTCTGGAGATGTTCTCAGGATTGGCGACCTCACAGGGAACTGGGTTAGCCTTGTTATGGAAGGCGCCGGAGGTGAGGAAATTCGGGCACTTTCCCTGGGAAAGCTGGACCTATCAAAGACAAAGAATATTCTGATTGGACGTGATCCAGCTTGCTATCTGCCGTTAAATCATCCCACTGTTTCGTTCCACCATGCCCAAATTTATGAGCAGGATGGTAAGCTCGCAATCCGCGATCTGAACAGCACAAACGGAACGTTTGTAAACGGCAAGCGGATCGCTGTCGTACCGCTTTCTTCCGGTGATGAAGTTCAGATTGGCCCGTTCAAGCTGGTCTATGATGCCCAACAGCAAAGCCTGGCGCAATCGATGCGGTTGGGTCATCGGATTGACGCCGTTCGGCTTGGGCGAGAAGTTGCCAAGCAGCGCATGATCCTCAGTGAAGTATCAATGACGGTCAATCCGGGTGAATTTGTTGCTCTGGTGGGCGGCAGCGGCGCCGGAAAAAGTACCTTGATGAAAGCGATGAACGGTTACGAACCAGCCAATCATGGACAGCTGCTGCTTGACGGCGAGCCGCTTTACGGCCGGCTGGACCAGTATCGTAATCAAATGGGATATGTCCCGCAGGATGACATCATCCACCGTGAGCTTCCTGTCAAGACAGCACTTTGGTATGCCGCAAAGCTGCGGTTGCCAGATGCTCGTCCAGCGGAGATTCAGGCTCGAATCCAGGATGCGCTCCGATCCGTCGAGATGAGTGAACATGCGGACAAGCCTGTGCGGGTTTTGAGCGGCGGTCAGAGGAAAAGAGTCAGCATTGCAGTTGAGCTGTTAGCCAGGCCGACTTTGTTTTTCCTGGATGAGCCGACATCCGGCTTGGATCCAGGTCTTGAAAAGAAAATGATGTACGATTTAAACAGGCTTGCAGACGAAGGCCGCACAGTGGTTTTGGTCACCCACGCTACAGCCAACATCGAGCAATGCGATCATGTTGCTTTCCTGACCCAGGGTTGGCTTTCGTATTATGGGCCTCCAAATGAAGCGCTGACATTTTTTGGAGTGCGGGATTTTTCAGATATCTATCTCAAGCTATCCCAGGATATTGATCCAGCGCGCGGCAAGCCGGTTCCACCTGAGCTCCAGCAGTATTATCGCCCGAAGCAGGGTGGTTCAGCAAAAACATACGTTGGGGTGCTTTGGGCTCAGCATTTTCGAAATTCTCCATTATTCCAGAAATATGTTGCCGATAGGCAGAATCGGCTCAAAGCGGGTGCTGGGGGTGCAAGTTCGGTTTCAGCTCCAGTGCGCCGATCGAAGGACTCTTTCATCCGCCAAATGATCATTCTGGCGCGCCGGCAGTTTGATCTGATTCGGTTCGATTGGCGGACCCTATTTATCCTGATGTTTATGCTTCCGCTGCTCGGTCTGATGTTCGCGACGGTTAGCAGTGAAAATGACCTGGTTGGACGCTCTGGATCTGTTCAGGTGATCGACTACGAACTGACGGAAGAGCTCAATGAGGAGGGGCTTGTACTAAAAGAAAAGGCAGATTATTTACCGTCAGTAAATGCAGAGCTGCTGATAACAATGATCGCTTTGGCGCTTACTCAGGGGGGACGTTTGCTGCTGCGTACGAGATTGTCAAAGAGCGGGCAATCTTTAAACGCGAGAAGGCGGTAAATCTGAAAGCAACATCCTATGTGCTTTCAAAAATGCTTGTGCTGGGGTTATTTGCAATCTTCCAGGTTGGTGCATTTCTGATTATGTTAGCCATTGTGGTAGATTTTGGCTTTGAGGGGGTTTTCTTAGATTTTGGTATTATCGAGCTGTTTGTATCACTTTTCCTGGCTGTACTGGCAAGCATAGCTTTTGGGTTGTTTCTTTCATCGATCGTCCCAAGCCAGGATGTTGTGCTCTACGCGATCCTGGCGCAGCTGTTTGTACAAATTATCCTTACAGGAACCTTGTTCCCATTGGATAACAGCCCATTATCCATGGGTGTGCCAGGTTACTGGGCTGCTGTATCTGCTGGATCAACAGTTGATCTTCCCGGCCTTAATGAAAACAGCCGAATATGCTCAGTTAATGAAGTTCCGAACATGCAGACTGGAGCAAAGGAATTAAAGGTGATTTGCAACGAAGCCGAGCAGGAGTTAAAAATTCCCTATGAGCACACTGAAAAATTTGTCTTTTCCACCTGGATTGGGATGACGGTACATATTTTTATCTGGGTGTTGTTAACTATCATCGTTCAGGGCGCGAAAGAAAGTAGAGTGATTTGGACATCGAGGATTTACCCGTGGTAAGCAACCAAAACATGTTTGAAGCTGGAAAGATTTCGCCTGCTGAGGGATGGCTGTAATGGTCAGACTGGTTAACCTATGCAGTCGGAGTGCAGTCCCGATCCTGGATCAACCTCAGCTGATCTATTTGCTTACTGAAATCATACCTGAGCCAACTACGACGACCGAGCGGCTTCCGATCAACTTTGCGCTGGTCCTGGATCGCAGCGGTTCGATGGCTGGCGAAAAGCTGACGACGATGCAGGAGGCAGTAAAAAGGATCATCGAGCAATTGGATGATCAAGATATTATCTCGATTGTCACTTTTGAATCTCGCATCGATATCTTAGCATCAGCCGCGTCAGCAAAAGATAAAACTGGTTTGAAACGACTGGTGGAGAGAATCCGGGATGGAGGGGGCACAAACATGGGACCGGCCATAACGGCCGCACTCCGATTGGTCAACCAGAATGCTAACGAAGCCAGGATAAACCGAATTGTTCTTTTAACCGATGGCGTAGCGACTGACCGGCAAGATGATTCGTTCGAAGCTGCTGCAGAAGCGGGTGCTAAGGGTATCCCTATTTCAGGCCTGGGGTTTGGGAATGACTGGAATGAGGAATTCTTGTTTGAGCTGGCCGATCGCAGCATTCTGGCCCACCCCGGTTCACGAATTGGCATGGTGGACTATATCCCTTCGTCAGAAAAAGCAGCCAAGATATTCCAGGATGTTTTTCAATCCATGCATGTGGTCGCCTGGGATGTCCTTGCGACGATACGAATGGTGCAGGGCCTGGAAGCAAGGCGTGTCTGGCAGGTTGCCCCTTTGATTCGGGAGGTCGGAGGAAGCTCGATCCAGGGAAGGTCGATTCGGTTTCCAATCGGAAACCTGGAAAAATCTGGAGCAGCATATCTCTCAGAGATCATGCTACCTCCCCGACCTGAAGGCCAGGTCAGGATCGCTCAGGCGGACGTAGCATTCACTACCAGCGAAAGTGGAAATCAACGCAAGGCAGAAGATATCATATTGAGGTTTTCTGCTGACGCCGATACCATGGATATCCCGGACAAACGGGTGATGGACGTTTTGGAAAAGGTTCAGGCTTTTCGATTGCAAACTCAGGCTCTGGAAGATGCCCAGCTAGGAGATGTCGGAAGTGCCACCAGAAAACTTCGCCAGGCAGTGACAATTCTGCTATCACAGGGTGAGGAAGAACTGGCCAGCCAGATGGAGCGAGAAGCAAACCGGTTGGAAAAAACCGGTGATGTCTCTAACGAAGGCAGAAAAACCATCCTACTCACAAGTAGAAAAACAGTGCGCTTATCAGAATGATCGGATAATGAGTGTTTCAATAAGATTGATTTCGCCATTAGAACATCGTATCCATTGATCTAAAGAGAAAATAAAATGTCGACATCAGCCTGTCCTAAGTGTGGTAAACCACTCCGTCCTGGAGCACGGTTTTGTGGAAATTGTGGCTTCACAATCCCTAAGAACCTGCCAGAAAATGTGTCAGCTTCAGGCTATTCAGCATCAAATCCTGGGACAAAGACTCAGCTCTGTCCGCATTGTGGAAAAACGCTGCGCGTTGGTGCGAAATTCTGTAATTACTGCGGTCAGGCAATTTCCGCGGAATCAGATAGGCAATCCCCCCAAAATGAACCATCTTCAGCCGAAAGTACTGGCCCAGAAAGAATTAGATCAGCACCGCATAAGGTGAGCTCGAAGAAAGCAGTCGGTAAGCGGAAGGACCGGCGAGTCTTATGGACAATCGCTTTCGTTGGCGTCTTACTTGTTTGTATTTTTCTTGGATTTGCAGGCTTTTTATATTTCCGTGACCCATTTGGGTGGCAGTCAACAGCGACACTGCCCCAAACTCAGACAGAAGTTCTTGGACCATCCACTATAAAATCAACCTCAATAGGTGCGATCAGTCCATCTGCTTCAACAGCCAGCTCAAGCGCAACTGAGCCCTTTGAAATATCATCAACGCCAGAGCCAACAGTATCTCAGACTGTTACACCAACCCATTTGGTTGCGGATACGGTAACTCCAACGGCGGGTCTCTCATCCACTTCTCCAGCTGAAAGCGTGATTTTTGAAGATCATTTCGATGACACGCTTTCAACCAACTGGAAATCTTGGGGTGATCCAAGAGCTGCTCTGAAGAAGGGTTTTGGGGACAGCTGGCTCGACTTGAAAGCCGCAGATCGTCCCGGGGATGCAGGCGTTACTTCGAAGGAGGAAATCTCGAATTTACCAGGGATAAAAATAGAGTATGAGGCGCAGCTCAACCCGAGTTATCCACAGTATTGGATGTATTTTGATTGGGACCCGCTTCAATTTGTCCGGGGTCCGGAAAATTCTGAGCCTACGATCGTCCATTTGGTAGTTCAAAAGAACAAGGTTCTGCTGCAATCGCCGGCGGCCAATAACTCCTGCAACGTCATCTTAGATGGGACCACCAAGCATGTTTATACATTAATATTTAAAGCCGAAAAAATAGTGGAATTAATTGTGGATGGGAATCCACAGCCAGGCTGCGCTATCGATATGGGCGTCATCCCTGTTCCAGGACGGATCACATTCAGCGGGAATGGCTGGGTTACGCGCATCAAGGTTTCTGGAGAAGCAACACCTTAAACCTGCCGAAAAGGAGATGAAGAAATGCCATTACAAACCGGTCAGGTGTTGAATAACCGTTATCGGGTGGTAAAGCTGCTCGGACAGGGAGGCTTTGGAGCAGTTTACAGGGCCTGGGATTCCAATTTGAACCGTCCGTGCGCGATCAAAGAGAACCTGGATACTTCGCCAGAAGCCCAGCGTCAGTTCACTCGAGAAGCAACAGTGCTGGCTAACTTATCGCACCCGAATCTGCCTCGAGTAACAGATCATTTCATCCTCCCAGAACAGGGGCAGTATCTTCTGATGGATTTCGTGGAAGGCGATGACCTGGCAAGTATCTTGAGACAGCGCGGACCGGTGTCTGTTCAACAAGCTGTGACATGGATTTCACAGGTGGCGGATGCTCTAATTTATCTTCATTCACGCCAGCCAGTTGTCATTCATCGAGATATAAAACCTGCCAATATCCGTGTGACCCCGGAAGGGCGCGCAATGCTGGTGGATTTCGGGCTTGTGAAAATGTACAACCCACAGCTCAAAACAACCCTCGGTGCAAGGGCCGTTACACCAGGTTATGCGCCGCCAGAGCAGTATGGCCAGGGCAGTACCGATGCTCGTTCAGATATTTATGCACTCGGAGCGACTCTATATAATATCCTGACCGGTCAGGAGCCGATGGAGAGCGTCCAACGGATGTCCGGTGCTCAAATGCGGCCAGTAAATCAAATAAACCCAAGCGTACCGTTGAACATCAGTCAATTACTTGAACGCTCGATGCAGCTGCAGCCAACCCAGCGTTTTCAAAGCGCTGCGGAGTTTAAGTCTGCCCTCAACCCATCCAGCGGGCAGGCTGTTTACCGGCCGACCCCGGAGACATATGCTGTACCTCCTGTAAGAACTCCAGCAGTCGAAGCGAGTGTGCGAGCGCCGATCTCAAAGCCCCCTTCCAAACCCATACCGAAAAGGAATACAGGGATGCTGATCGGGATTGGTGTGGTTGCTGTATTGTGTCTCATCGGGGTGATCTCGGCGGGAGGGCTCCTGGCTGCCAGCCAGAACGATTCGGCTGACTCGACCTCGAACGCGCAGCTGCAGCAGACGCTCGCAGATCGGGTGAGAATGACATCCACTTCTCAAGCAGTTGGCACCAGCACCGCGCGCGTAAAGGCTACCCAACAAGGATTATTGAACCAATTAGAATCGGATAAGAATCTGGTGTATGGCCCGACTTCAGGCGAGCTTATTCATGCGGAAGGAGAGTCGATCATTGCCCAGGAAGCGGGAGTTAATCTTACGCGATTTTGGCCTCGAGGCACAGTTCCAGAACCCATACCCGGCATCGGAAGGCGCCTGGGATTATGGTTTTCTAGTTCGTCATGAGACAAAAAACGTTCATTTTCGCTTTGTGGTTCTAGAATATCTATTCAAATACCACAAATCCAGCGCCCCAACCCTCGGCTGTTGCGGTCGGCCGCTGGGGCAGCTTGCCATTATAAGTTTGATTTACACATTACCGCGGCCACCGCAAAGCCGCCCGTTAGTTTAGTCAGAAAATGGGGAAACAGAGAAGCTATTTGTAAGATTCTTTTCGGTGAGCAAATCGAAGGATAAGGACGGAATCGTCGATTATAGAATAAATGACTCTATAGTCACCAATTCGATATTTTCTCAAGCCGGCGAATTTTCCGGAGAGCATCGGGAAAGACTCTGGTTTTGCAGAAAGTCCCGAATCGATTCTATCAAAGATATGCTCGAGTTGCTTTTTGTCGATCTTTTTCAAATCGCGTTCTACGGAACTTTTATAGACGACTTTATAGGCCAAATCGCTTCCTCATGTCCTGGCTGCTGATGATGGTATCGGATGCATCATTAAGACGGTCGAGAGCGATCTGCAAGTCAGCGCGCTCCAGTAAATAGAGTTCAATCGCTTTCTGAATATGAAATGATTTGGAGCGTTCAGTTTCTTTTGCGACATTTTCTAGTTCATCAGCCAGATGATCAGGCAATCTTAAGGAAATAGTGGAACTGCTCATAATAGTGCTCCGTAATGTAATTTGATGTAATACAACTATTGCAATGTAGTTATTTTTGAGGCCAAAATCAAGTCATTTTTAGCAAGCACGTATCCTAACCCCGCCTCTTCAGCCGACGCGTAGCATTCTGCGGCGGGGTGATTTTCGTTGGTTTTCGCTCGCAAAGCTGTTCGCGCCCCATTACTTTTCGGTGCGCGCGGCTAAGCGGCCAGGCGATGGCGCGGACGCTTCGCGCCGCGCCATCGGGCCGGCGGATTGTCATCCGTTTTCTGTCCGGCGCTGCGCGCCGTCCATCAAACGGCTGCAACTGACGGGCTTGCGCACGAGCAAGCTCGCGCTCCAGCCCGCAGTTGATCCGCCGGCCCGTTAGGCCGTCGAAGGATTGAGAATCATGGACACATGGAAGTTCTACGACATCACTCACCGTGAACATTTGGTATGCAATCCCACGAGCGAGGAAAAACTGGCGCGTCTCGTGGCACTTCTGCGCCTCCCGACTAACTCGCAGGTGGTTGACATTGCGTGTGGTAAGGGCGAGTTCCTGATTCGCTTGGCGGAAGCCTATGACGCTCGTGGCATGGGCATCGACATTTCCCCTTTCCACATCGCCGAGGCAAAGAGAATGCTCGAGGCGCGGGCACCGAGTGCTGGCATCACCTTCACTCAGATGAATGGTGCGGATTTCACGCCGGACGAGCCGCACAGCTTGGATCTGGCTTCATGTATCGGTGCCAGTTGGGTCTTCGGGGGGCATGCAAATACACTCGACGCGCTGATCACCCTGGTGAGGCCCGGCGGCTGGGTGATCGTGGGAGAGCCATACTGGCGGCAGGAGCCGTCAGGGGATTACCTAGAGGCATTGGAGTGCGCGCAGAGGACTTTGGAAGCCACTCCTCGAATGCAGAAACCGGAGAGCGGCGAGGAACGGAGCTCGTTCACACCATCGTGAGCAGCAAGGACGATTGGGACAGATATGAGGGCCTCCAATGGTTCGCGACTGACGAGTACGCTCGCACGAATCCAGATGATCCGGACTTGATGGAGATGGCTGGAGCGCGTGAGCAAGGCGAAGGCGGCATACTTGCGTTGGGGGCGAGACACGCTTGGCTGGGCAATCTACATGTTCAGAGTGCGCACTCCTCGGCTTTCGAGTGGAACATCGATGGATTGATTGGAGACAAGGCCGGCTGTGATGCAATGAGCGGCCTAGCGACTAAGCGTTCGCACCCGACGCGCCAGCGTCGGCGTGCAACGCGGGGTTAACCATAGCACGCACTTGACGCGCCGTACTTGTGCCTTGGTCGAAAATCCATTGGTTCTCGCTCAATATTTATTACGCAGTTCAATCACCATCCGTGGCGCGCAAGTGGTGCTTGGTCGTTGGCACCTTCAAGATAAGTTTGGTACAAAATTCTTGCTTTCCTCCGATTTTAAATGTATCTTCTATGTATACACACAAGGAGAGCAACAATGGAAACAAAGATTCAAAAATGGGGAAATAGCCTCGCGGTCCGACTTCCAAAAGCTTTTGCAGAACAAACTGGAATTGAAAATGGTTCAAATGTTCGAATCTCTATTCAAGATGGGTATATCATTCTCGTTCCGATCAAAGATCATGAGACATTACTTAATGATTTGCTTGAACAAATAAATAGTTCCAACATCCATAGCGAAATTGATTTTGGCATGCCTGTTGGAAAGGAACTACTATGAGCTACGTTCCCGATCGTGGCGACATAGTTTGGATCATGTTAAATCCACAAAGTGGTCACGAACAAGCTGGCCGCCGTCCAGCAATCATTCTAAGTCCTATAAAGTACAATTCCAAAACCGGGCTCTGCATCTGTTGTCCGATAACATCACAAGAAAAAGATTATCCTTTTGAAGTTAAAATGCCTATGGGATTACCCATTGCTGGAGTTATCCTTGCGGATCAAATCAAGAATCTGGATTGGCAAGCACGCGAAGCACAATTTGTATGCAAAATACCTGACTCTGTCATCGGAACAGGTCATCGAGAAAATATCACTGCTATTGCAAATATAGTGATCGGGAATCAAGTGCCAACAATAACCTGCAACGGATGCGCACTTCTCTGCCGCGGTTAAAACTTTAGTGGTTTTCGTACATAATAAAAGGCGCGCATGACAATTGTCCGGTGCGCACCGTTGAGGTTTTTCGTTCAGCCTTCGCTCCGCTCGGGCTGAACCAGGCACTAGAACTGATACGCCCCCTCCGGGGGCTACAGTTCAGCGCCGCGCCATCGGGCCGGCGGATTGTCATCCGTTTTCTGTCCGGAGCTGCGCGCCGTCCATCCATCGGATGCAATCGACACGTCCCTCCGGAAGCTTCGCTTTCTCCGGTCTGTACGGCTGATCCGTCGGCTCGTTATGCCTCTTGACAGTCTATCCATTTTTTGCAATATTAAATGGATAGGAATAATTTGATAAAAAGGGCATATAATGAATTATAGAATATATTTAGATACATCAGTATTCGGCGGTGTATTTGATGAAGAATTCAAAAAGCCCTCAAAAGCGCTTTTCGAACAAATAAAAAGCGGCCTTTACACTTTAGTTACCTCTGCTGTGGTTCAGCAAGAAATTATTGGTGCACCGCAAGTGGTCACCGATTTATTTGATGACATGATCCCCTTTGCTGAGCTAATCGAGATCAACGAAAATGCTCTTAAACTGCGCAATGCCTATCTGGAAGCTAAAATAGTTCCGGCAAAATATTCAGAAGATGCTCTGCATGTAGCCTTGGCTACCGTAGCAGAATGCAAACTCTTGGTCAGCTGGAGCTTTAAGCACATTGTCCATTTTGACAAAATATCTTTATATAACGCCGTTAACGTGTTAATCTGGATTATTCATAAAAAGAACAACTAACAGCAATAACACTTAGAATAACATCAAGATAGATTACTCTCAGTTTTATAACTTTGTTTTACCACGAAGTACACGAAGCGCACGAAGAAATAAGTTGTAATATATTAATATAATAATGCTTAGACATAATAATCGCTTCGTTTTCTTCGTGACCTTCGTGGTTAGTGAATTATTCAGGTTAAATGGATATAATTCAATTTCGATCTTTTCTCCTCAGGAGGTGATTTCATATGAATAAAGCATTTGATTGTGTTGAGATGAAGCATAAAGGTGCTGACAGAATACGCAAGAAAATCGGCAAGTTAACAGCCAAAGAAGAATTGCAGTTTTGGAAAGAAATGACCGCTTCTCTCAAAAAACGAAAAATGCAAATTTCAGAGAAACAAAAATTCGAGGCATAACCCGCCGCTTTACCCGGCGGCACCCGCCAATTGCACTCAACAGCGTAGGAGTGTTTTGGCGGGTTTTTCGCTTTAGTTCCATTTTGGGTGAGTATCAGCGTCCCTATCAATAATGCGTGTGTAGCGCATTCCGCGTTCGCCCTGGACCGGTGGGCCGTCTCGTTCAGCCCTCGCTGCGCTCGGGCTGAATCGCGGCGCTGAACACGAGCGCCTGGGCCTTCGCTCCGCTCGGGCCGAACCAGGCACTCGAACTGATACGCCCCCTTCGGGGGCTGCAGTTCAGCGCCGCGATTGGCATGTTCGAATCTCTTGCTTTTTATAATCCAATACATCTTCTTACCCCATGTTCACCACTAAAAATGTGATTTGGGAGTAAAATATGGCCAAAATTGCCAACTAGTATGGCTAAATATAGTATATTGATTGTGAATATCATTTGTAGTTACCCACAGCTATATTTAGTGCTTGACATTGTCCCGGGCGATCATAATGTTGATGCATGTTTATCACAACCGTCAAAAAGCAAAACAAGGGCAATCCGGTTGTCTTTGAGTATCAACATCTGGTTGAATTTATTCGCACGCCGAAAGGCCCGCGACAGCGATTCCTGCTCAACCTTGGCAAGCTGGAATTGCCCAAGGAAGAATGGCCTTTATTAGCCAAACGCATCAACGAAATATTGCACGGCCAGGTGCAAATATTTTGCGACAAGGCGGAAATTGAACGCCTGGCTAATCAAATTGCCCAAGCCATAAACAGAAAATATGAAACCGAATATGACGACCGGCCCAGCGATTTCCAAAGCGTCGATATTCATTCTGTCACCCAGAGCGAACAAAGAACAATCGGGGCAGAATATGCCGGTGTTAGTTTATTAAGAAGGCTGAGCCTGGATTCTCTTTTCATTGATCTGGGTTTTAGTGAACGCGAAGCCCAGGTGGCCATCCTGTTAATCATCGCGCGCATGGTTCATCCAGGAAGTGAGCGCCGGGCTCATCTCTGGGCACAAAACATATCCGGCCTGGCCGATCTTCTGGAAACCGATTTTCGCCATTTATCCCTCAATACGCTTTATGATCTATCGGATAAGATCTATCGCCATAAAGAAGCTATCGAAGCGCACCTGGCCGGCAAAGAACGGGATTTGTTTGCACTGGACGAACAGATCATTCTTTATGACCTGACCAATACCTTTTTTGAAGGCCGCGCTTTGGGCAATCCCAAGGCCAAGTTTGGCGTCTCAAAAGAGAAACGTTCTGATTGCCGGCTGTTGACTTTGGGATTAGTCATCGACGGCCAGGGTTTTCCCAAGACCAGCCGCATATTTGCCGGCAATCAAAGTGAACCGAAAACGCTGCTACAAATGGTTGAGGCCCTAACCAGGACGAAAGCTGTTGGCGTTCATGGCAAAGTTGGTCAGGAAAAATTGCCTTTGGAAAAGCAAACCATCGTGATTGATGCCGGCATCGCCACTGAAGATAATCTCAAAGAGCTTAAAGAGCATGGCTATCATTATATCTGCGTTTCCCGCAGTAAGCCTGAACAAGAGCAAGGCGGCGACGAGATCGTTATTAAAGATGAGCCGGGCCATACTATTAAAGTCAAGCGTCTGATTGAAGATAATGAAGTATATCTCTACTGCCAAAGCGAAGCTAAACAAAGCAAAGAGAAATCCATGCAAGGCCGCTGGGTTCAGCAGTTTGAAGAACAGCTGGCCAGGGTTGCCCAATCCATCCACAAAAAAGGATGTACCAAAAGTTATCAAAAAGTATGCGAACGGGTTGGCCGGTTACGTGAAAAATATCCCAGGATTTCGCATTATTATGCCATAACCGTGATCGAGAAAGATGGTTTGGCCGTTCAGATGAATTGGGAATATGTCAAAAAGCAACAGGCGGATCAACTCTTTTCCGCCAGCTATTATCTGCGCACCGATAGAGCCGATCTGAAAGAAAGAGAGATCTGGGACATCTACCTCATGCTCAAACAGCTGGAAGATGCCTTTCGTTCAATGAAATCTGAGATGGGAT
>CAWBGK010000006.1:0-57435 GCA_963788305.1 uncultured Chloroflexia bacterium | reverse complement strand
AAGCGGCGGATCTATCTTATTACAACCTGGGTGGCGACCTGCCAAACAGCGCCTGGGGCGATCCCGAATCGGCGCGGGAAACTTTTCGCTGGTTGAGCCGCCACCCCTGGGTGCAGCGTATAGATCCAGTCTACCAGCAGACCAGGCGGACACGCGAGATCGAACTGGCTTCAGCAGACACTCAGCAATTTGAAAACGCGCAGATTTTGACGCCTGCATCACAGCTCAGTAAAGCGCTGCTCGAGGCCCCAGAAAATCGCCTCGCTGAAGCAGCCTGGCAGGTTTATGTTGCTCTCTATGCTCCGGTTTACCCTCTCCAGCATGGACTGCCTGAGCTGCGCTCTAATTCCCTTGGACAGGTCTGGTCGCTGCTCCAGGCTGCAGATTGGGCAGAATCACCAGGACGCCGCAATGACTGTCGGGGCGACCCGGATCACGACGGCCAACCCGAATGCGTCCTGGCGTCCGAGACAGCCTACGCCCAATTCGAGATCGATGATGGATCTCTGACCTTTTTATTCGCAAGTTCTGGTGGAGATCCCAGCACCGGAGAAAGTCTTCATCAGCTGATCGGACCAGGCTCACAGCTGATCACCGGTCTGAGCGACGCTGCGACCTGGGACCTTTCTGCGGGTCATATCACAGACCCGGAAGTGATCCCCGGGGCATTCGTTGGGCCTGGAAGTGATTTTTCCGTCGGGCAGGATGAAGGGATGCTGGCTTTTACACGCCCAGAGGATGATTCAGTCAAGGTTTTTCGGCTCACTCCCCACGGCATTGAAGTCCGATACGATTTCCCGCCGGATCTGCCAAATTATGCAGCTCGCATCCCGCTGCTGCTTGATCCATGGAGGCGTTTCAACCCGGGCTGGCCTGAGAAATATCCAACTTCCCAGGTAGGGGCAGATTTTCGCTGGCCTCTCGATAATGGCCAGATCGTCCAGGTGCGGACGAATTCCACATTGGAAGGTTTCAGCTTCCTGGATTCGCAAGTCTACTTCTCAAATCCAGAGGACCCCAATCGGGATTATCCATTCGGGCTTCAGCTGCCGTTCCCGCTGGCGCTGGTGGATGTTAAAGCAGCGGAGCAGCTATTTGTGGCGATTGAGCTGCTGTCTTCGCCTTGATCTAATTTGAAATTATAATTAGGTATCCGAGAGCCTCCATGACCACAAATTCGCTATCAGAGCTAACTTCGCAGCTTCAAGTCTTATTCCGGGAGGAAGAATACTCTGCCGCGTTGAAACTGGCAAGGGAGAACCGGGGATTATACCCGGAACATAGAGCAATCCTTGATTTCTGGACGATTACCATGACCGCCCGTCTGGGAGACAGCGAAGGCGCGCTTCAAGCCTTTGCGGATGCACTCGAGCAGGGGAGCTGGTTCAGCGAGCTGCTGCTCCGCAGAAGCCCTTCCCTGCAGGCGCTACAGGACGATCCGCAGTTCGAGAGCCTGATCCTCCGCAACCAGGATAAGGCCGAGAGCGACCAGGAGAGCCGGTTCCCCTTTTATACGCTGAGGCCGGAAGGGAAATGTCGTTCCGACGGTCCGCCCTGCCCTCTTTTGATCGGACTGCATGCAAACGGAGGGACCGTGCAGACCTCAATCGATTTCTGGAAGCCCGCCGCTGCCCTCGGCTGGCTTGTCGCAGCGCCGCAATCTTCCCAGGCTCTTATGAAAGGGGTGCATGTTTGGGATGACCGCGAAACAGCTGAGCAGGAAATCCAGCATGATTATTCCGTGCTGCTCGAGCACTACTCGGTCAATCCCTGGCAAACCGTGCTGGCGGGTCATGCCCTGGGCGCGAAATGGCGATCTGGCTTGCCGTGAAAGGTTCGCTGGATATATCAAAATTTCTGGCGATCGGCGCAGTCGGAGCCTGGATGGATGATTTGAAGAATTGGGATGCGCTGTTAGGCGAAAACCTGCGGCAAGGTTTGCGCGGTTATCTGATCGTCGGAGAATTGGATGAGACGATCGCTCAAGAGCAAACCGCTGAGCTGGTAGACATCTTTAATAATGCCGGAGTTGAGACCGAGCTCGAGATGGTCCCATCCGCTGAAAACGACTACGTCCCAGATTATGATCCAGCGATCCGACGCGGTCTTAATTTCCTCGCAGGTTGAAAGGAAGGTGGGCGATGTTTGAAACGTTTGAGCAGGCAGCTCTCTTTGTCCAAAATAACCAGATCCAGATGATCGATCTGAAATTCTGCGACCTTTGGGGTCGCTGGCATCACCTGACCGTGCCCGCAAGCCAATTTCAACCCGAGATCGTGGAAAATGGGATCGGATTTGACGGTTCGGCGGTGGGCTTAAAAAGCGTTAAAGCCGGGGACATGGTGCTTATCCCCGACCTCACCACTGCTTTTCTGGATCCATTCTGGGAGGCTCCAACGCTGAGTTTTATTTGTTTCACACTGGAAGCGGATACGCATCTGGTTTTTGCACACGACCCGCGCAATGTGGCGACCCGAGCAGAAGCTTTCCTGCGTGAAACAGGGATTGCCGACTGCAGCCTTTGGGGACCGGAATTCGAGTTCTATATCTTCGACAACGTAGCTTTCGACAGCGGAGTGAACCATTCATCCTATCGTTTGGATTCAGGCGAAGCCGACTGGAACAGCGCCACAGGCGGGCACGGTCATTACATCCCGCTTCATGGCGGCTACCATGCCATCCCACCGAAGGATCAGCTCTTTAATTTAAGGGCTGAAATGACCATGAAGCTTGAGGCCATGGGAGTGCCTGTGAAATACCATCATCACGAAGTCGGCGGTCCCGGTCAATCAGAAATCGAGACCCCGATGATGGGTCTGATTGCCGCCGGGGACGCGACCCTGCTGGTCAAATACGTCTCCAAGATGGCCGCCCACGCCCATGGAAAAACAGTGACCTTCATGCCGAAACCGCTCCATGGGGAGGCTGGGAGCGGGATGCATTTCCACCAGCAGCTGACCCTTAAAGGGGCGAACCTGTTTTATGATCCTAATGGCTACGGCTGCATGAGCCAGACCGCCCTGTACTACATCGGCGGATTATTGAAGCACGGTCCAGCCTTACTTGGGATCACCAACCCGAGCACGAACTCTTTTCGACGATTGATCCCCGGATACGAAGCGCCGGTGAACGCCTTTTTCTCGCTCGGCAATCGCAGCGCCGCAGTCCGGATCCCGAAATACGCCAACCAGCCAGGCACGGCGCGGATGGAATTTAGACCACCCGACGCGACCTGCAACGTCTACCTTGCGCTTGCTGCCCAACTTCTGGCTGGTCTGGATGGAATCCAGAACAGGATCGACCCCACTGAGGCAGGATTTGGTCCGATCGATGCCAACATATTCAGCTGGAGCGAAGCGCAGCGCGCCAATATCCACAAGCTTCCAGCTTCGATGCGCGAAGCCATGGACGCGCTCGAAAGCGACCATGACTTCCTGCTCGCCGGGGAAGTATTCACCCAGGAGATGATCGAGCAATGGATCCGTTTTAAAATGGATTCGGAATACTATGAAGTGCGCGACCGGCCGCATCCATATGAAATGAGGCTCTATTTCGACGTCTGAGCGCGCCTGGTTTTTTCGCGGTACAGGTTTTTGTCCTCGATCAAATTCAAGACCGCTGGCGGAAAGTAATACCGATATGCCCCACCTCGGGATATCGCCTCCCGCAGATTCGTCGAAGATATTTCCAATCTTGGCGCATCCAGGAAGCGCACCTTGAGGCTTGATCCGGGTAAAACCCGCTCCAGCTCAGCCGGATCAACTTCGCGACCTGGACGGATCATCACCCCAAGCTCATCGCACAGCCGCAGAAATTCTTCTGGCTGGTGCCATTCAGGCAGGTCATCCAGGGAGTCGCCTCCCATCAGATAGACAAGCGCAGCACCCGGGTACTGCGAGTGGAGCAGGCGCAAGGTGTCAGCAGCATAGTGCGGTGGGTTCCGATCGATATCCACCGTGCAAACCTCAAATGCCGGATCATGATCCAGTGCGGCGTGCAGCAGCTCAAGCCGCTGTTTTGTTGGGGTGATCTTCTTGTCTGTCTTATGCGGTGGATTGGGAGTCAGCACCCACAGGATCCGATCCAGGCTGAGCTGGACGAGCGCTTCCTCCGCCAGGATCAGGTGGCCGAGATGAGGCGGATCGAATGTGCCTCCAAATATCCCCAGACGAAGCATCATCTCCTTACTGCTCCATCAAGATGATCATTGAAAACGTCTTCATCGGAATACCGTCAAGGGTTGCAAATTCAGGTTAATCTTGCCACTCCAGCTCAAAATCTCCGATGAATACGGTGTCGCCATGCTGGACACCGGCTTCTCTGAGCGCCTTATCAATCCCCAATGTTTCAAGGATGCGCTGGAAGCGGCGGATCGATTGGTAGTGCTCCCAGTACGTCATGCTGGCGGCGCGTTCGATGGATTGACCAATGATGTGCCATCCATCGGACTCGCGGCGTATTTCGTAGGCTCTCGGATCCACTTCTGGTCGATAAATCGGAACCGCCGGTTCGGCGGCTGCTTCAGGCGTCTCCCGCAGGATCTGGGCGGCACGGTAGAGCAGCGCCCGCAGCCCTTCGCCCGTTGCCGCAGAAACAATAAAGGGTGCAGGATCGATATTCATTTTCCCATTTTCTTTTTGGATCCGTTTTTTTAAGTCTGCCTCAATTTTTTGGCTGCGCTCACGGACGTCAGGAAGATCATTTTTGTTGAGGGCAACGATCTGCGGCTTGTTCGCCAGGTTCGGATCAAATAGCGCCAGCTCACTGTTGATTTGGGCAAAATCCAGCAGCGGATCCTCCGCCAGGCCATCCAGCAGGTGGATCAGCACCCTCGTTCGTTGGATGTGGCGTAAAAAGTCATGACCCAGCCCGATCCCGCGGTGGGCGCCTTCGATCAGGCCAGGGATGTCGGCTATCACCAGCGTGGTTTCATCATCCAACCTGGCGACGCCCAAAGTGGGATCCAGGGTGGTAAACGGGTAATCGGCGATTTTGGGTTTGGCGTTGGTAACGACCGACAGCAGGGTTGATTTTCCAGCATTCGGCACCCCGATAATCCCGATATCTGCGATCAGCTTCAATTCCAGATGAAGCCTGCGCTCCATACCTGGCTCGCCTTTTTCGCCGATCATCGGCACCTGATGGGTCGAGCTGGCAAAACGGGAATTCCCGCGACCGCCGCGGCCACCTTTTGCGACAATCAATGTACCTTCTGGTTCCACCAGATCGCCGAGCAGCTCGCCGCTCGAAGCTTCAAACACGACTGTTCCAGCAGGCACTCGGATGATCAGCGGCTCAGCCGAACGACCGGTCATGTTTTGCTTGGCGCCGTTCCCCCCATCCTGGGCGCGAAATCGCGATTTCTGGCGAAAGGCAATTAGCGTGTTCAGCCTGGGGTCCACCTGCAGGATCACGTCACCGCCTCGCCCGCCGTCTCCGCCGTCCGGTCCACCGCGGGGGACATATTTCTCACGACGGAAGTGGACTGCGCCGTCGCCTCCCTTGCCCGAATGAATGAAAATATCTGCTTGATCGATGAACATGCCAAAGATTATACCCTGTTCTATTATTGTCCTGAACTTGTGGGGAATTGCACAATCTCGCGTTTTATGGTACATTCGAGATTAGTTCCGGAGGAGGACAGATGAATACCAAGCAAATCCCCGATATCGTAGTAGGAAGGCTGCCGGCATATCTTCGCTCGCTTCAGCGAATGGCTCGGGAAGGCAGGCAGGTGACATCGTCGCAAGAGCTGGGTGAAAGGCTGCAAATCTCTGCGGCGCAGATTCGTAAAGATCTCTCCCAGTTCGGCGAGTTTGGAAAACAAGGGACCGGTTATCAAATTGCTTATTTGATCGAGCAGTTGGAAAAAATCTTGCACATCGACCACGATTGGGATGTTGCGGTCGTTGGTGCAGGTGGAATCGGCAGCGCGATCGTCCGATACCGCGGTTTTACAGATCGAGGTTTTAACGTTCGAATGATCTTTGACACAGATCCACAGAAGGTCGGAAATCAAATCGGCGACTGCCTCATCCAGGACACCAGTCAAATCGGCGAGTCGATCCGGGCTGCAGGGATCAAGATCGCGATGATCGCGGTCCCAGCGGTAGATGCTCAGAAAGTCACAGATCAATTGGTCGAAGCGGGGATCAGGGCAATCCTGAACTACGCACCCATCAGCCTGAACGTCCCTGTGGGAGTATATGTCCAAAACGTCGATCCTTCCATCCACCTGCAGCGGATGACGTACTACTTAGAATAGTTCACAACCCGAGGAAAACAACCCCAAACGTGCAAAGACACACAGAGAAAAGAATCGATAGAATGTGAGCGCCGCCTTCACAGAACGCTGCACACCCTCAATCTTGACTGGTTGGTCAGACCTGGGGAAGATTGCGCTTGATAATCGGGTACATCGCCAGGGCTCGAGCAGCCCCGATCGCCGTGCAGACCGTGGGGTTATCGACGCGGTAGGCGGGGATTCCGAGTTCTTTTGTCATTAATTTGTCGATCCCGCGCAGCAGCGCGCCTCCGCCGGTGAGCGCAACGCCGCGGTCGATAATATCAGAGACCAGCTCCGGCGGCGTTTTTTCTAGAACCCGGCGGGCTGTATCGATGATATCGTGCAGGGGATCTTCGAGTGCTTCGACCACCTCGCCCGTTGTCAACGTCGCCGGTCGCGGCAGGCCGCTGACCTGGTCCTGACCCTGGATCTCGATCGATTGCTCTTCATCCTGCGGAACGGCAGCGCCAATTCGGATTTTCACCTGTTCGGCTGTCAGCTGTCCAATGATCAAACCGAATTTCTTGCGAACATATCCGATGATCGCTTCATCGAGCGCCATCCCACCAGCGCGCAGGGTTTCAGCCGAGACGATCCCATACATGGCCATCACAGCTGCTTGAGTGGCTCCACCGCCCAGGCAGATCAACATATTCCCCGAAGGCGTCCCGATCGGCAAATCCACTCCTAATGCGGCTGCCAGCGGTTGAGGGACCAGATAAGCCTCACGACCTCCCGCTTGAAGTGTGGCCTCGTGGACCGCCCTGCTTTCGACGCTGGTAACCCCATAAGGAACGGTCACCATTACATGGGGTCCAAAAATCCGCAGCGGACCGGAGAGTTTTTTAAGCAGCGCGGAGAGCAAATATTCCGTCACTTCATAATCCGCAATCACGCCGTTGATCAGCGGACGGGTCACCTCCAGGGAATCTGGGACCTTGCCGAGCATATCCTGGGCTTCCTGGCCCCAGGCGACCATTTTTTGCTCGCTGATCACAATTGCCGCGACGGTAGGCTCCTGGAGGACAATCTGATTCCCCTCGGCCACCCGAGAGAAAAATGTGCCCAGGTCAATTCCCAATTCATGGGAAAAAAGAGGCATAATTTACTCGTTTTCTCGCTTTTCCGATCCGGTTTCAATTCCAGAAATGCGCATCACCGGCTGGCCGCGGCCGTATCGACGGGCGGCTTCGATGCGAAGGTTCGAACGTTTTAAAGCAGCTTCCATTTTCAAGTAGGCATCTGTGTCCGGAGGCAAGCCTTTTGCAAGGAATTCTTCCGCTCGCTTCCGAGCAGCTGAAGCACGCGCCAGGTCAATTTCATATACGTTTTCGGCTGCATCCGCGAGCACGGTAATGATCTCGGGCTGTACCTCGACGATCCCGCCAGCAACCGTGAAGTGTTCTTCTTTCCCCTGGCTCCGGACAGTAAGAATCCCATATTTCAGGGTTGATAACAATGGGGCGTGATTTGGGAGTACACCCATCTGCCCCACCTCACCTGGAATGATGACGATATCGGCATCCCCTTCAAATACCATTCGATCTTGAGAAACGATTTCACAACGAATAGTCATCGCTCCGTCCTTTCAAAGCGCCCTATCAGGCAGGGTTCAGGCGCTCCAGGGCTGTTCTATCCCGACTTCGCCATGCGTTCGGCCTGTTCCACCGCTTCATCGACCGAGCCAACCATCATAAAAGCGCTTTCGGGTAGATCATCGTGCTTTCCGTCCAGGATTTCACGGAAACCACTCACCGTCTCGCGCAATGAAACGTAGCGACCTTCACGCCCGGTAAACTGCTGGGCGACGAAAAACGGTTGCGAGAAGAAGCGCTCGATCTTACGCGCTCGCGAGACAATCAGCTTATCCTCCTCACCCAGCTCATCCACCCCTAGGATTGCAATCAGGTCTTGAAGGTCTTTGTATCGCTGTAGCACTCGTTGAACCTCACGAGCCGTAGTGTAATGATCCACGCCGACGATATTTGGATCCAGGATGCGGGAAGTTGAGCCGAGCGGATCGACAGCCGGGTAAATACCCTTTTCAGAAATCGAGCGCTCGAGAGCGATCGTCGCATCCAGGTGGGTGAATGTTGCCACTGGCGCTGGATCGGAGTAGTCGTCGGCTGGTACATAGACGGCCTGCATTGAAGTGATCGAGCCGGTATGCGTGGAGGTGATCCTTTCCTGCAGCTCGCCCATCTCGGTAGCCAGGGTCGGTTGATATCCGACTGCAGACGGCATCCGGCCCAGCAGCGCGGACACTTCTGAACCCGACATCGAAAATCGGAAAATATTATCGATAAAGAGCAGCACATCCCTGCCCTGGTCGCGGAAATATTCAGCCATCGAGAGAGCTGAGAGCGCCACGCGCAGACGAACGCCGGGAGGTTCGTTCATCTGTCCAAACACCATCACCGTGTCTTTCATCACGCCGGATTCCTGCATCTCACGGTACAGCTGCGTGCCTTCACGGGTGCGCTCGCCGACACCGGCAAACACAGAATTGCCCTGATGCTCGATCGCGATGGAGCGGATCAGCTCCTGGATGATAACCGTTTTTCCGACACCCGCCCCGCCAAAAATACCCGTCTTACCGCCTTTGGTGAAGGGAGCGATAAGATCGATCACTTTAATCCCGGTCTCGAAAACCTCTACCCGCGTCGTCTGCTCAGCAAAAGGCGGCGCCAGCCGGTGGATCGGATAATAGACTTTTGCATCGACCGGGCCTAGCCCATCCACTGGATTGCCGAGAACGTTGAATACCCTTCCCAACGTGTTCTCGCCGACCGGCACCATGATTGGAGCGCCGGTTGAAAACGCGGGGACGCCGCGTTTCAGGCCGTCCGTCGCATCCATCGCCACCGTTCGCACCCAATTGTTCCCAAGGTGCTTCTGCACCTCCAGGATCAGCGGTTGATCTGAATCGCGCGGTACTTCGATCGCTTCATAAATATCAGGTAAGTTCTGCGCGGGAAACTCGACATCGACTACCCCACCCATTACCTGCGCAATCGTACCTTTTACTCTTGCCATTCCTGCCTCCGTAATCAAGCAAAGCTGGATCACTCAGCTTGCATGAGAGCTTCTGCTCCGCCGGCGATATCCAGGATCTCGCTGGTGATCGTCTGTTGACGGGCTTTGTTATATTCCAACTGCAGCGCTTCTGCCAGTTCCGTAGCACTGTCTGTAGCGTGCTTCATCGCAACCATTCGTGCAGCGTGCTCGCTTGCCAGCGATTCCATGATCGATTGGTAGACCTGGAGTGCGGTGAAATCGAGGGATGATCTCATCCAGGATCTGGGTCTGGCCTGGCTCGTAAATATACGCCGCTGCAAGGCTGCGATGGGATGGTGAGAATTCGACCACCCTATCTCCACCCGCAGCCACTTCCAGCGGCAGAAGTTTTTTCATGGCCGGCTCCTGACGGACCAGGTTCACAAAATGGGTATAGACGAGATACACCTCATCGACATCACCGGTCAAAAAGTGGTCGACCGCAAGTCGTCCAATCGCAGACACGTCTGCGAAAGAGGGCGCGGCAGGCAGGTTGCTGAACTCGGCAAGTACCTTTTGACGGCGTCGGATCATCAAATCCCGCCCTTTTCTGCCGACAGTCACATAGCTTACAGGAACCGGGGATTTTCCAAATCTCTGGATCGTATGGCGGACAATATTGGTGTTATACGCTCCGGCGAGCCCTCGGTCCCCCGTGATGAGGACGATCAAGATGTTCTTGACTTCATCCCGGTGGGTTAACAGCGGATGGAGCGTCTCACGACCCGGTTGACCGGCAATATGGGTCAAGAACCTGCCAGGCTTTCGTGGCATAAGGTCGGGTGTTCATCATCGCCTGCATCGATTTGCGGACTTTGCTTGCGCTGACCGCCTGCATCGCCCGGGTGACCTGGGCGATGTTCTTTACACTGCGTATCCGAAGGCGAACTTCTCTTGCATTTGCCATGATTTATCCCTTACCATCCACCCCGGAGATGCCTGCGAGGATGGCGAATGGATTCTTACTGCCAGGTTGAATTAAACGCTTCCAGCGCGGCGCGGAGTGCGGTCATATTTTCATCTGTGATCCGCTTTTTGTCCGCAATATCTGCGCCAATCTCTGGATGGGAGGATTCCATGTACCGCAGCAAGGCGGTTTCCCAGGCACGCATCCGGTCGAGGGAGACAGAGTCTGCATACCCCTGAGTGCCCGCAAAGATGACGATTACCTGATCTTTTAGCGACATCGGCTCGTATTGAGGCTGCTTCAAGATTTCCTGGAGGTGCTGCCCGCGATTTAATTGGGACCTGGTCGATTTATCCAGGTCTGAGCCAAATTGGGCGAAGGCTGCCAGCTCGCGGAAAGCCGCCATATCGAGGCGCAAACGGCCAGCGACCTGCTTCATCGCCTTTGTCTGAGCGTCGCCGCCCACACGAGAAACTGAGATGCCCACGTTTACCGCCGGGCGGATGCCGGCGTAGAACAGGTTGCCCTCCAGATAGATCTGGCCGTCGGTGATCGAGATCACATTCGTCGGGACATATGCCGAAACGTCCCCCAGCAAGGTCTCAATAATCGGAAGGGCTGTCAGAGAACCGCCAGAGCCGCGAAGTTTACAATGCCTGTATTTTTCAGGATTGTCCTTTGCTTTTACGGCTTCCTGGACATGATGAAGCGCAAGCGGCCCGCTGAAAACCTGTCCATCGACGCTGTCAGACGCGGTCCGCGAGGGCGCCTTCAAATTCTTTGGGAACGATCAAATAATCATCGGATACCCGGGCAGCTCGTTCCAACAGGCGGGAATGGAGGTAAAAGATATCCCCGGGGTAAGCCTCCCGACCGGGAGGGCGGCGCAGCAGGAGCGAAACCTGGCGGTATGCCCAGGCGTGTTTGGATAGGTCATCATAGATCACCAGTGCATCTCGACCGGTCTCAAGGAATTCTTCTCCCATCGCGCAGCCAGAATATGGTGCGATATATTGGAGCGCGGCAGGCTCATCTGCTGCGGCTGAAACGACGATTGTGTAATCCATCGCGCCAAACCGCTCAAGCAGAGCAACTGTCCGGGCGATAGCCGCTTTCTTTTGACCGATCGCCACGTAAATGCAGAAAAGATCCTTCCCTTTCTGGTTGAGGATGGTATCCAGCGCCAGGGCAGTCTTTCCCGTCTGCCGGTCGCCGATGATCAGCTCGCGCTGGCCTCGCCCGATTGGGATCATTGCATCGATCGCCTTCAGGCCGGTCTGCACCGGTGTGTCGACGTCTTTCCGAGCTACAACCCCAGGTGCGATCCGCTCGATCGGTCTAAAGCTGTCATATTTCAGCGGTCCTTTTCCATCAATCGGCTCTCCCAAGGCGTTTACAACCCGGCCGATCAGACCATCTCCGACAGGGACCGAGGCGATCCGCCCGGTCGTGCGGACTTCCATCCCCTCTTCAATTTTCGAATACTCGCCCAAGATGATCACGCCGACGTTTTCACGCTCCAGGTTGAACGCGATCCCCTTGACGCCATTGGCAAATTCAATAAGCTCTTGAGACCGCACATCTGCCAGGCCGCGGACGCGCGCGATGCCATCCCCGGCTTCGACAACATTGCCGACATCCTGCACACCGTAGTCGGGTTGAAAAGTATCGATCTGGCCTTGCAGATCGGCGGTAATTTCACGGATCAGATCTGACATGATGCCTCCGGAAAAATAAGTCCTTTTTCAAATACCTTTGAAGCCTGGGTATCTGCCAAATGATACCTGAAAGCGCTTATCTTGTCCAGTTTTGAACCCGCCTCAGGGATGCTCCTCAGGTGGTTTGCTGTTCGCTCCCCGTCCAAGCTCGATCGATCGTTCATAGGCTGCCCAGATCGCACGCGAGATTGCAGTGCGAAATCCAGCCTTCTCCAGATAGTACAGCGCTGCAGCGGAAGTACCGCCTGGAGATGTCACTTCGTTGCGCAGCCTTGCCAGGTGGACCGGGTCTTCACGCTTGGTGAAGTAATCCACCGAGCCGCGTACAGTCTGCGCGACCAGCTGCTCAGCAATCCGGCGGTGAAAGCCCAGATGAACGCCAGCATCGACCATTGCTTCCATGAATAAAAAGACATAAGCCGGGCCGGTTCCGGAAAGTGCAGTGGCCATATCCAGGTATGTCTCTTCCTCGACATAGATTTCCTGGCCGAGCGCACCGAGGATACCGCGCGCAATCGCCATCTGGTCCTCGCTGACACCTTGAGAGGCGGTCCAGACGGTGATCCCCTCGCCAATTTGAGCAGGGGTATTGGGCATTGAGCGCACAACTAACGAATGACCCATCCCCTTGGTAATTTTTTCGATTGAGGCGCCTGCCACGATCGAAAGCACGAGCGCATTCGATCGGACAACTCCCTTTAAGCCGTCAAGCACCCGGTCAAGAACTTGCGGTTTCACCGATAGCACTACAACATCTGCCTGCGATGCGGCTTTCTCATTTTCAGAGAATGTTTGAATCCGATATTTTAGGTTCAGCTCTACCAACCGGTCTTCTTCCGGACCTGCTGCCAGGAGTGCTTCGGCTGGAGCGACTTCCCGACGAATGATCCCATGAATCATCGCCTCAGCCATTGCCCCAGGTCCAATAAATGCAATTTTCTTGTTCTCGATAAGCATGACGACCTCCTGAAGGTTTTTTCTCCGGACGAATTTCTCGCCTGGCTCTTAGGCAAAATAAGCCAATGCGGCCCGCAACCTTGCTTCCACATCCTGGGGGACATCGCGCGGGATGGACTGCAGCGCGGCCTGGGCTTCTACCACGCTGTAACCTAAGGCGGTTAAAGCAGATAGCACCTCGGCATCCGCATCGGAGAATGGAGCAGCCGCCTCTAACCCGGTCAGCGCCGGGATTCGGTCCTGGAGCTGCAGCAGAATTTTTTGAGCGGTCTTTTTTCCAATCCCGGGGACCCGGGTGAATACTTCGGGCTGCTCATGGAAAATTGCCCTGCGGATCGAATCCGGAGTCAGCACTGACAGCACTCCCAGGGCCGATTTCGGGCCAATTCCATCCACGCCAAGCAGCAGCAGGAAGAGCTCTCGCTCCTCCCTGGATTCGAAGCCAAATAAACTCAGAGAATCCTGCCGGACAACCAGATAGGTGTGCAGGAAAATTTCATCACCGGGGTGAGCCTGGTCGCGCAGCGGGTTGGGAACGAAAACCTGCAGCCCAACCCCTCCAACTCCAACGATCAGGCTGTCCGGGTATTTTTCCAGAATTCGCCCATTCAAAATCGCAATCATTTCCAGCCTTTAACTCTTATCGTCCAGATCAACGGCCAGCCAGCTCATCCTTCGCTGAGCTGTCGAATGCGGGCGCTGTGGATGTGGCAGATCGCAACAGCCAGAGCGTCGGCGGCGTCATCCGGGCTGGGCAGCTCTTTCATACCCAGAATTGCCCGAACCATATGCTGGACCTGGTTTTTATCAGCTCCACCATAACCAGCGACAGCCTGCTTGATTTCCAACGGAGTGTATTCGGCAACAGGCAGCCCTGCCTCTGCCAGCGCGAGAATTGCAACTCCCCGCCCCTGACCCACGCTGATGGCAGTCGTGACGTTGCTATGAAAAAAAAGCTTCTCCACCGCGCCGCTTTGAGGGCGGTGGAGAAGGAGGATCTCTTGCATTTTCTGGTGCAGCTCAAGGAGACGCATCGGCATCGGTAGATTAGCGGGTGTTCTTACCACCCCATAATCTACTGCATGCAGGCTGCCGTCGCTCTCCTCGCACACCAATCCATAGCCTGTCGTTGCAGTCCCCGGGTCAACGCCGATGACCAGCATTCCGATCAGGCCGCCTCGAGCTGGGCAAGCGCGGATTCGGAGATGGAAAGGTTGGAATAGACGGATTGAACATCATCCAGCTCCTCCAGCGTTTCGATCATCTTGAGGACCTGGACAGTGTCACCGTCATCCAGCTCCGTTTCCAAATTGGGACTCATCCGCAGCTCGGCGTCTTCGGGATGGATTTTAGCGGCTTTCAAGGCATCGCCGATCGACTTGAAGGCCTCTACCGGTCCGATGATCTCCACCCAACCATCTGAGAAGGTGACATCATCCGCTCCAGCGTCCACTGCCAGCTCGAAGATTTTATCCTGGTCAAGTTTTCCCTGGTCGAAACCGAACGAAGCGATTCGTTTGAACTGCCAGGATACCGAGCCCGCTTCAGCCATGCTCCCGCCGTAACGATTGAGGACATGCCGGATTTCAGCGACCGAACGGTTGCGGTTATCGGTGACAACTGAAATGATTAAGGCAATGCCGTGCGGCGCATACCCTTCGTAAGCTACTTCTTCAAATGCATTGCCCTCTTTTGAATCACCTGTGCCGCGCTTGATCGCCCTTTCGATGTTGTCCTTGGGCATATTGTTCGCCCGGGCGCGATCAACGGCAAACTGCAGGCGCATATTCGAGTCGGGATCACCGCCGCCTTCTCGGGCTGCAATCACGATTTCACGTGCAAGTCTTGTAAACAACTGGCCGCGCTTGGCGTCCGCAGCACCTTTTTTTCGGCGGATGGTTGCCCAGTGTGAATGTCCAGACATAGGCGTTTCTCCTGATAGTCACCTTCAATAAGAATAGCTTATTCAGCAAATGGTTTTTGGAGGAAGAATTATATCATAACGATATTTTTCATTCCTCACCGCGGATGTAGGCTTCGATCATCTGGCGGGCGATCTCATCTCTGAACTGCTTGGGAGGCGTTTTCATCAAATAAGAGGACGGACCAATCAACGGCCCGGAAAGACCGCGGTCCAACGCCAGTTTTGCACAGCGGACAGCATCGATAATGACGCCAGCCGAGTTCGGCGAATCCCAGACCTCCAGCTTGGCTTCAAGGTTCAGGGGGACGTCACCAAAGGTTGTGCCTTCCATTCGGATGTGGCACCATTTTCGGTCTGTCAGCCACGGGACGTAGTCGCTCGGGCCGACGTGGATGTCCTTCTCCGGCAGTTTGTAAGGGAGCATGCTGGTGACCGCGCCTGTCTTGGAAATTTTCTTCAATTCGAGCCGCTCTCGCTCCAGCATATTCATAAAGTCCGTGTTGCCGCCAAAATTCAACTGGTAGGTGCGGTCCAACCGCACGCCGCGATCCACAAACAGGTTTGTCAGGACGCGGTGCAAGATCGTGGCGCCAAGCTGGCTTTTGACGTCGTCACCGATGATCGGGAGGCCGTGTTCGCGGAAGCGGCCGCCCCAATATTCTGAGCTGGCAATGAAAACCGGGATCCCGTTAACAAAGGCGCAGCCAGCTTCGAGAATCTGCTCGACATACCACTTGGTGGCCATTTCTGAACCAACGGGTAAAAAGCTCACAACCACATCGGTCTGGGTGCTCTTCAGGATGCCAATAATATCCGAGGTCGGACCCGGGGCTTTTTTGACGATCTGAGACAGGTATTTTCCCAGGCCATCGTGGGTCATACCGCGATTAACAGGCACGTTGAGGTTTGGAACATCGGCGAATTTGTAGGTGTTGTTCGGGTAGGCTCCGATCGCTTCACTCAAATCCAGACCCACTTTGGTATCCACGACATCAAATGCAGCCGAAAACTCGATGTCGTTCACATGGTAGCCCCCCAGGTTGACATGCATCAAGCCGGGAATACGGTCATCGTCCTTCGCGTCGCGGTAGAAATGCACACCCTGGACCAGCGACGAGGCGCAGTTCCCAACGCCAATAATGGCGACACGAACTTTTTTATCACTCATGAATAAACCTCTCTATATGATTCTGATCAATTTTAGGACTCCCCAGGGACCTGCAGTAACTCGCGGATGCGTGCTGGATGAGCGCCAAGGAATTATAACGGATATTTTCTGAATCGCACTTGCCAAAGGGTGGGGCGTAGATTATAATTCGCTCGCTTTACACCCTGATTGGGCCCAATTCGGGGCGTGGCTCAGCCCGGCTAGAGCGCTGCGTTCGGGTCGCAGAGGTCCCCGGTTCAAATCCGGGCGCCCCGACTGGGAAAGAAAGGTGGCATTTTTTGCCGCCTTTCTTTATTTATCGACAATCCTCTGATTTTGAATGGTTATACTCTTTCCACCGGTTGGCGGAGGATGGTTTTGAGCTTTTCCGGTTCTGATCGAAGCGGATCACCCAGGTAAATCTCGTGATGGCGACCGCTCCGGTTGAAACCGTTATCGATTGCGAACTCTTTCATCCTGGCGACCGTTGCAGGTTCCGTCGAATAAGGCCCAATATGCATGATCTGCATGCATAATCCCTCTTCGAACCGTTCAAATCTCAGTTTTTCCACAGATGGAGTGCCGCGCTTTCTGGACAGCTGGGATTTAGCCTCTGTGAACATCCGCTGGAGTGATGTGATCGGGCTGGACCATCATTGCCGTCCACCTCCAACCTTCGGGACGAGTGATGTCGAAATCATCCCCTGCCACCCACCACAAGGCCTCAAGCGCCATCACTTTATAATCAATCGGGTCCTCTTTGCGCAGCTTCGATGCAAATTTCAGCGTGTACGAGATGCCGTAAAGCGCCTGCAGCGCCTCCTTGAAAGCAGGGGAACCGCCTGGACCGCTGTTGTCTTCGATGATCCCATCAATCATCACAAAACTCAATTCGGGGACTTCGACCAGCTCGACATTCTTCGATGAGGGCGAATACAATCGCTTCATCGATTTGCGTAAATCCAGTTTTTCCATTCTTTCTCCTCACACGCTATTTTTGAAGTATCTGGAATTGAATGACCACCCGACCCTCGGCTGCACGAAAGACATCATCCTTGTCAGGATTTCCATCCGGATCGAGCTGGATTTTCAGATATTTGGCGTAGACAGGGTTAATTCTTACCAATTCAGCCAGTTTTTCCACAGATGCCGGTGAGCTGGGGTAGGCCCGGCCCGAGGCCTGGAGCTTCTCCCCCGCGACCAGCAGCTCGGCAGGCGCCTCGGTTCTGAAGTGTCTCCACCAGGTGCGATGCTGGAAGCTGATTGAGTAAAGTTGATCGTCCAGGCGGGCAAAATTGACGGGCAAGGAAAACCGCTTCCCGCTATTCGTACCGGTGTAGCTGACCAACATCGTGTCATTGCTGAGGATTGGATGAAGCGCTGACTTGAGCAGAAAGATGATGAGTGGATTGAACCACATGGTAAATCTCCTTCTCGTCCTATTATAGCGATCCGGTCAAATATTCGCAATCTCCGGGTCAGGATATTTTCCTGCCGCGCAGGGCAGGTTCCGACCTGGGCAGGCTTTCGACGACTTTTATGGAAATCGGATTCGATCCTGCCGGGGGTGGAAAATGTTTTTCTTCAGCTTCCAGCTCCTGCTCCAGGATCAAGCATGCCCGGCACAGGAGCGATCTCAACATCCATCGGCTCTCCTTCAGGGTTCAGGACGCCTCCAATGATGATTTCTACGGCGATTTTTCCACACAAGCATCGAAGCGGCTTCACCCGCTTCCGCCGGACTGTTGCAGCGAGACAGATTTCACAATTTCCATCCCGCCCTTCAAGGTAAAGTCGGCCGCACTCGCGGCACCTGGGTTTAACTCGCATCGTGATCTCCATTGAACAAGATGCGATATTATAAATAGAACATATGTTCCTATATAGTGGTCGACAGGGGGATTTAGGGGTTACCCCGTTGGGGTAACCCCAGACACTCTGTAATATTTTTCACGATTATGTTCCAATTTTCACAATTAATGCTATAATAGCAGCAGACCGAATCCATCCATCAAGTACAATTCATCATTATCGACGCCGTACATCGAAGGCGGAAGAGGTCTTTCATCGACCTCGCATCGTTGCTTCAAAACAGCCGCAGATTCCTTCTGCGGCTGTTTGTATTCGTCATTTTGACAGGGATCGATAAGGAGAAAAAACATCTTCTAAAAACGCCAAATTTCCGCCCTACCTTAACACCCCTTTTTTTCACCATCTCTGGCAACAGACCCGAAAGCGTCAGACTTTTTTATTCAGGAGGCATATATGGAGTTTAAAACGATCCACAAAGTCCCTTCCGATTGGAAAGTCCCACCCAACCTGCTGGACTACCCCAAGACATACCAGGAGTTCAGCTGGGATATGATCCTCAAAGAGCTCGACGGGCTTCCCGACGGCATGGGCTACAACATCACCCACGAAGCGGTAGACCGCCACGCCAATGGGCCCCTGCGCGATAAAGTAGCCCTGCGCTGGCTGGGGGCGCGCAGCGAAGTAGAGGAGTTCACCTACGGCGACCTGAAAGAGCAGACCAACCGCTTCGCCAACCTGCTGCGCAAGTTTGGCGTGGGCAAGGGTGACCGCATGGCCGTCCTGGCCGGGCGCATCCCCGCTCTCTACATCGCCGCACTTGGCGCATGGAAGAACACCAGCGTATTCTGCCCGCTCTTCTCTGCCTTTGGACCCGAGCCGATCTTCCAGCGCCTGATGCGCGGCAACGCCAAGATCCTCGTCACCACCACCATGCAGTACAAGCGCAAGATCGCCGACCTGCGCGACCGGCTGCCCGACTTGAAGACCATATTGATCGCCGATGCCGAAGAGGATCTGGAAGAAAACGTGCTCTCGCTCCCACGCGCTGATGGAGGTGTCCTCCCCCGAGTTCACCATCCCACCCACCGACTCGGAAGATATGGCCAACCTGCACTTCACCAGCGGCACCACCGGTATGCCCAAAGGTGCCATCCATGTCCACAACGCGGTTGTCGTCCACTACATGACCGCCAAATACGCCCTCGACCTGCACCAGGACGATGTCTTCTGGTGCACTGCCGACCCGGGCTGGGTGACCGGCACCTCCTACGGCATCATCGCCCCGCTGCTGCACGGTGTGACCAACATCGTCGACGAAGCCGAGTTCGACGCCGACCGCTGGTATCCGTATCCTGCAGGACCAAAAGGTCACCGTCTGGTACACCGCGCCCACCGCCATCCGCCGGCTGATGCGCCTGGACATCAAACCGCTTGAGGTCTACGACCTGAGCCACCTGCGCTTCTCTGCCAGCGTGGGCGAACCGCTCAACCCCGAGGCGGTGGTCTGGGGCAAAGAAGTGCTCAAACTGCACATCCACGACAACTGGTGGCAGACCGAGACCGGCGGGATCATGATCTCGAACTACAACGTCATGGATATCCGCCCCGGCTCGATGGGCCGCCCGCTGCCCGGCATCACCCCCGCCATCGTCCACACGAAAGAAGACGGAACAGTCGAGATTGAAGACCAACCTTCTGTGGAAGGCGAGCTGGCCTCAAACCGGGCTGGCCATCGATGTTCCGCGGCTACATCCACGACGAGGAGCGCTACAAGAAATGCTTTGTCGACGGCTGGTACATCACCGGCGACCTGGCCGAGCGCGATGATGACGGTTATTACTGGTTCATCGGCCGCGCCGACGACATCATCAAGACCGCCGGTCACATGGTCGGACCGTTCGAAGTCGAGAGCGCCTTGCTTGAGCACCCTGCAGTTGCTGAAGCCGGAGTGATCGGCAAGCCCGACCCGGTCATCGGCGAGCTGGTCAAAGCTTTTGTGGCCCTCAAGCCAGGTCGTCGAACCCTGCGAAGAGCTGCGCAACGAGCTGCTCGGTTTTGGACGCAAGAAGCTCGGTTCGGCAGTCGCACCCAAGGAAATCGAGTTCGTTGAATACCTGCCCAAGACCCGCAGCGGCAAGATCATGCGCCGCCTGCTCAAATCGCGCGAGCTCGGGCTGCCCGAGGGCGACACATCAACCCTGGAGACACACGAATGAACGCAAATACAACACCCGCAAAAGCCAAAGAAAAACATAGACAAGCGAGCACATGCTCTACCTGCTCCGCCAGATGGTGCTGATCCGCCGCTACGAGGAAAAGGCAGCCGAGCTCTACCAGGCCACCAAGATCCGCGGCTTTCTGCACCTCTATATCGGCGAAGAAGCCATCGCCACCGGTGTGATGGCCAACCTGAACGCCGAAGACTGCGTGGTCGCCACCTACCGCGAGCACGGGCATGCCCTGGCGCGCGGTGTGAGCGCCGACGCGATCATGGCCGAGATGTACGGCAAAGTGACCGGCTGTGCACGCGGCCGCGGCGGCTCGATGCACCTGTTCGACAAGCCCACCAACTTCTACGGCGGCAATGCCATCGTCTGCAGCCACCTGCCGCTCGGCGTGGGTTTTGGGCTAGCTTACAAGATGCAGAATAAACCGAACGTGGCAGCCACATTCTTTGGCGAAGGCGCCACACCCGAAGGCGAGTTCCATGAATCGCTGAACATGGCCGTGCTCTGGCAGACGAACACCCTGTTCATCTGCGAGAACAACCTGTACTGCATGGGCACCGCCCTGCAGTACCACTCGTCCAACACCAACATCGCCGAAAAAGCCGACATGCTACAAGATGCCCGCCGTGCAAATCGACGGCAACGATGTGCTGGAAGTCGAGCGTGAGACCAAGAAAGCCGTAGACCACATCCGCGCTGGAAAAGGCCCCTACTTCATCGAGGCCATCACCTACCGCTTCCGACCGCACTCCATGTTTGACCCCGAACTCTACCGCGACAAAGCCGAGGTCCAGGAAGCCAAGAAACGCGACCCAATCATCCTGTTTATCGATTTTCTCAAGAGCGAGAAACTGCTGACAGATGCCGAGCTCGCTGCGATCGAAGCAAGATGTTGCCGCAGTTGTGCAGCACTCAGTCGATTTTGCAGAAGAATCCCCCTGGGAAGCCGTCGAAGACCTGACCCGCTTTGTTTACTCCGAAAGGACCCAGCCATGAGCGACGAACCCAAAATGATCAAAATGAATTACCGTGATGCGTGCCGAGAAGGCATGCGCGCCGCGATGCATCGCGACGAAAAGGTCTTCCTGATGGGCGCCGACGTAGGCCGCTACGGCGGCTGCTTCGCAGTCAGCAAGGGCATGCTCGAAGAGTTCGGCACCGAGCGCATCCGCGACATGCCGCTGCTCGAATCGACCATCGCCGGGATCGGTATCGGTGTCGGCATGGGCGGCATGCGCCCGATCGTGGAGATCATGACCGTCAACTTCAGCCTGCTGGCGCTGGATCAGATCCTGAACACCGCCGCCACCCTGCTGCACATGTCGGGCGGGCTGTTCAACGTGCCGGTGGTGATCCGCATGGCCACCGGCGCCGGTCGCCAGCTGGGCGCCCAACACGCCCACAGCCTGGAAGGCTGGTATGCCCATATCCCGGGCATCAAGATCCTGGCTCCCGCCACCATCCCAGATGCCTACGGCATGCTCTGGCCAGCCTTGGATGGACCCCGACCCGGTGCTGATCTTCGAGCAGCAGGTGATGTACAACATGCCGGGCGATCTGCCCGACCCGGCGCCAGACGTGGATATCGACCATGCCGCCGTCCGCCACCCGGGCGACCGATGTCTCAGTGTTCACCTACGGCTCCTGCCTGCCCAAGTCGATGAAAGCAGCCGAAATGCTGGACGAAGAAGGCATCTCGATCGAGGTGGTCGACCTGCGCGTGCTGCGCCCGCTGGACGATGAGACCATCTTCAACTCGGTGCGCAAGACCCACCGCGCCCTGATCGTCGAAGAAGGCTGGCGCAGCGGCTCGCTTTCTGCCGAGATCAGCTCTCGGATCATGGAGAACCTCTTCTACGAGCTGGACCTGCCGGTCGAGCGGCTGTGCAGCGTTGAAGTGCCCATGCCCTACTCGCAACCACATGGAAGAAGCCGCCCTGCCCCAACCCGAGAAGATCGTCGATATAGTGAAAAGGATGGTGCAGTGATGAGCGAATTTCACATGCCAAGCCTGGGTGCTGACATGGAAGCCGGCACCCTGGTCGAATGGAAAATAAAACCCGGCGACACAGTCAAGAAAGGCGATATCATCGCGGTCGTAGAGACCGCCAAAGGCGTGGTCGAGATTGAAATCTTTGATGTCGGCATCGTCGATGAGATCTATCTTCGAACCGGGCGCAGGAAGTGCCGGTTGGGACAGGTGCTGGCGATGGTGCTCAGCCCGCAGGAGATGGCCGCCAAGGCTAGCTGCCCGGCTGCTAAAGCCGCCGAACCTGCCTCCTGCCCCGGTCAGCTGCGGCTCCAGCCCCGGCTGTGCCCGCTCCGGCAGCGCAGCAGCCAGCTCCAGCTGCCAGCCCCTGCAGCGAGCGGAGAGCGTGCCCGTGTTTCACCGCTGGCGCGCAAGATTGCCGCTGAACTCAACGTGGACCTGAGCACCGTCGAGGGGACAGGTCCTGGCGGGGCTATTCAGCGGGCCGACATCGAGCGGGCTGCCAAGCAAGCCAAAGCGGCACCAGCTGCGCCGGCACCCGCTCCGGCTGCTCGCACCCGCGACCCCACCAGCCCGCAGCCTCCAGCCGCGGCGCCTGCCCCCGCCCAAGCGCCTGCACCGCGTCCCGGAGGCCAAGAAGCCAACCGACTTCCAAACCGCCATGCGTCAGGCGATCGCCGCGGCGATGGCGCGCTCCAACCGCGATATCCCGCACTACTACCTGGAGACGCGCATCGACATGACCAACGCCCTGCGCTGGCTGGAAGAAGAAAACCTCAAACGCACCGTCAAAGACCGCCTGCTGCTGGCAGTCGTTCTGATCAAAGCAGTCGCCATGGCGCTCACCGAAGTGCCCGAGCTGAACGGCTTCTGGAAGGACGACCAGCAGTAATCAGCGAAGAAATCCACATCGGCTTCGCCATCGCCCTGCGCCAGGGCGGGCTGATCACCCCAGCCATCCACAACGCTGACATGAAGGGTTGGGACGAGCTGCGTGAGGCGCTGAACGACCTGATCATGCGCACGCGCGCCGGACGCCTGCGCAGCTCCGAGCTGACCGACGGCACCATCACAGCTCACCAGCCTGGGCGACCGTGGCGTGGAAAAGGTCTTTGGCGTGATCTACCCGCCGCAGGTAGCCCTGGTTGGTATGGGCAAGGTCATCGACCAGCCCTGGGCAGAGAACGGGATGATCGGCATCCGTCCGGTGATGTGTAGCCACCCTGGCTGGCGACCACCGCGCCACCGACGGACGCCGTGGCGGACAGTTCCTCGAAGTCTTGAACAAGAAACTACAGGAGGTTGAAACGCTATGAACGAGAGCGAGCTGAAACAATTGATTATTGGCGTGATGAACACATCCGTCCCCGGCATAGACGCAAGCGTCCTCAAAGGCGACGATGAAATTGGTCCGACGCTGGATATCGATTCATTCGACCAGCTGCAGATCCAGGCAGGGTTGAACGAAAAGCTGGGTGTTGAGATTCCTGAGAAAGAATACGCCAGGCTCAAGACCCTGAACCAGCTGGTCGCGTATTTCGACCGCGAAATAAATCAGGAAACGCAAGATCTGCAAATACGGGGGGGCTGTCCAAAAAGAGTTGGTCAGCCCCTATCGTGTTAAAGATAAATTTGATTCAATAGGGGGTATGAAACGAAAGCCTACCGAACCAACCATCAAGCCATACACAATGGCCCAACCGAGCCTGATCCCGCCGAGTTGGGATGAATTCATCCCGGCCGAGCACGTAGTGCGGGTAGTGAACAGAGCGATCGACAAGATCGATCTAGAACCGCTCCTGAAGAAGTACAAAGGGGGAGGGACAAGCAGCTATCACCCGCAGATGATGCTGAAAGTATTGGTGTATGCATATACTCAACGGATCTACTCATCGCGGCAAATCGCCAAGGGGCTGCTGGAGAACGTGAACTTCAGGTGGCTGAGCGGGGGAACCGGCCGGACTTTCGGACGATCAATGGATCTCTCTGGGAAAAGATGAGAGGGGCGATCGAAGAAGTGTTCGCATCGGTGTTGGAGCTTCGGGTGGAAGAAGGGTATGTGAAGCTGGATAACGGCTTTGTGGATAGGACGAAGTTAGAATCCACAGGGACGACCTGTCCGGCCGTCCCTGTGGTTATAATTCACCATCGGGTTGATCCCTGGAAATCACTTTCCAATAAATGTCAACGGTCTATTCGCCTGGCATGATAAACCAGAAAATCAGATAAGCCAGGAATCCTGGGATTCCTCCTGGGAGCAAGGCGAGCAAAAAAGCGAGCCTGAACCAGAATGGGCTGATCCCAAAAAACTCTGACAGGCCTCCGCAGACGCCAGCAAGCACCCGGTTCCTTCGCGAGCGGCGAAGTTTTGGTCGTGGTTCAGTCATCGTACCCTCCAATCCTATGGAACTGCTCTGTTCACTATGATTACGAGGGGCCCACGGAAAAGTCGCGCATATCTATCGAAAATTCGGGTGGGAAGCCAATTTCCGCGGCAATCCGGATCGTCTGCAGGTGGATATCGACAACATCCGAAACCTGGTGGGCATAGCCGCCTCCCATCACAACCGCGGCTGGGAGCCCTCGCTTTCGGCAGAAATCCAAGACCCAGCGGTCCCGCCTTTCCAGTCCATGCTTGGTCATCTTCAACCTGCCCAGCTGGTCTTCTGCAAAAGGGTCCGCACCGGCGATGTAGATCACCAGCTCGGGCCTGGAGCGCTCCGCTGCTTGCTCTGCGCCTGAATAGACCGCTTCTAAAAAGTCAGAATCCCCGCTCCCGTCCGGAAGCGCGATATCGATGTCGCTTTGTTCTTTGTGAAAGGGGAAGTTTTTTTCTCCGTGAACAGAAAACGTGAAGACCGAATCGTCCTGGGCAAAGATCGCGGCAGTCCCGTTGCCCTGATGGACATCGCAGTCCAGGATCAGGATGCGTTTTAACCCGGTCTCGCGCTGCATAACTCGCGCCGCGACGGCAACATCGTTGAATACACAGTAGCCTGCCCCGTGGTCAGGATAAGCGTGATGAGTCCCACCGGCCAGGTTGACCGCCAGGCCGTCGAGGGACGCAGCCCGGCAGGCGTCGATCGTGCCGCCGACGGATGCGAAGGATCGCACGACCAGCTCCAGGGACCATGGAAAACCGATCCGTCGGACCTCTTTATCGGTTAATCCCCCGTTGATGACTTTTTCAACATATTCCTGGGTGTGAACCAGCAGGATCTGATCGGTGCTGGCCGGGCTTGAAGAGCAAAGCTCTAAGCCGGGAAAACTCGCCTTTTCTACGGCTTCATGGAGCAGCGCATATTTGGGCATTGGAAAGCGGTGCCCGGTCGGAAGTGGGACGAGCAAGTGGTCGGAGTAAAAAACCTTCATCGCCGTGCAAATGGATTTACTCCCCGGTTTCAGCAGTCCGGTGCTTGAAATTCATCACCACTTTTCCCAATGGACGAATTCCTCCAACGGTTTTCGACCGCCTTTCTGCGGCGGCGCAACGAGCCGGTCGTCTTCAAGCGGGTAGCCAAACGAAAGCGCGATCCGCAGGTGCAGGTCCGCTGGGAAGCCCAAAAGCTGCGCGGGCTTTCTCCGGCTCGTAGATCGAGGCCGGACATGAGCCGACCCCCAGCTCCCAGGCTGCGAGCTGCATGTAGGCGGCGGCCTGTCCCAGGTCGAACATCGTCTGGAATTTGGCGGTCGGGTCCGGACTGAGCAAGCGCGACGCCCAGTGCTGCACCGGACAGGTGCCCCGCCCAATTTCCGCACTCCGACAGCGCTTTCAACCGCTCTCGATCGCGGATTGCGATGAAATGCCAGGGCTGCGAGTTCTTGGACGACTGCGCCCGCCTCCCGGCATTGAGGATCGCCTCGACCACTTCATCTGCCAGCGGTTCAACTTTGAACTCTCGGACTGCTCTTTTAAGGTGGATGGCTTCGGATACGTTCATATTCTTCATCTACAGAAGTGAAAAATTGGATTGAAAAAGCACGAAATTGGATTATCCCAACTGCATCTATCCATGATCATTCCTAACAAAATCTGACAATTTCAATTTTATCATGGGCGAATCGGGTTCTTTTGCTATAATCAAGGTTTGATGCCAGAATCGCTGGAGACAACCATTACGAAAACCATGCGCCCCGCAGAACAGCTCTGCCAGCTGCTCAACCTGAATGGAACCTCTTCCAAAGTTCGAGCCGAAATCACCGCAGATGAGTGGTCACAGGTTGTAAAAAGTGCGGTCTGGTTCGGGCTGGGTCCGGTCTTTTACAGGCGCATGAAGCAGCTGGGGGGTTTTGATCAAATTCCTCAAGAAGACCAGCACAACTTGAAGAATGTTTATCTTTCAGCAAGCGCCAGGGCGCTGCTGCGCCGGATCGAGCTGGTGAGGATCATCAAGTCTTTCCAGAACGCAGGGATTCATTCGATCGCGCTCAAGGGCGCCCACCTTGCCGAGACTGTCTATCGCGAGCCGGCGCTGCGGATGATGTCCGATCTGGATTTATTGGTCCCTAAGGAAGACCTGGAAAGGGCTGCCGAGTCCCTCACCACACTCGGGTATACCCCATCGAAAAAGTATTGGATCGATGTTGAGACTTCCATCAGCCATCAGCTCCCCTATTTCGATAAGCCAGGCTGCATCCCGATTGAGATCCATTGGACGCTCCTGCTGCCCAGGCTTCCCTACACGGTGGATTTATCCGGATTGTGGGAGCGCGCCCGGCCATTTTGCATGGGCGAAGTCGAATTGTGGGGTCTTTCCTGCGAGGACATTCTGCTCCACGTCGCCGTGCACGCAGCCACACAGCACCACCTGGCAGGCGGGCTCCGGCTGGTTTACGACCTTGCGGCAGCTTTAGAGTATTATCAAGACGAGATCGATTGGGACCTGATGAGCCAACGATCCGATCTCTGGAATATCAGAGCTCCGTTATTTTTAATGCTTATGCTCAGCAAGCAAATATTCGCTGCCCCCATCCCAGAGACATTTCTTAAAGAGATCAAGCCGGCGAGATACAGCCCTGAATGGATCGTAGCGGCCAAAGAATTGCTTTTCCTGAGCAAAGAAGGCTACACGGCATTCTCTTCGAATCTCGCAACCTTTTTAAACACCCCCCGTATCGATCAGAAGATTCGGCTTTTCTTCCGTCAGGTCTTCCTGCCTCGTGAAGAGATGGCAGCGGTCTATCCAGTCCACCCAAAATCTGCTCGGATCTATCTTTATTATCCCGTGCGTTTTGGATATCTCATCGACAGACACCTCGCTTCCATATTACAGTCGATGCGGGGTGATTCTCGCGTTCGCGAATCGGTCCGTCTTGCCAACCGGCTACATGAACGCGAGGAATACCTGTATCAGCAGTTGAATGGATGATTTCAATACGATCAACCATTTGTCAAGCATGACCAAGCTTAAGATCGGCCAGCCGCGTGGATTAAACCTCTCTGATTTCCTGCCCTTTCAAGCATCTGCATTTTTGGATTGAATTGGCAGCTGGCCGTTATAACATCGTCTGCACGGAAAAAGAGGGGTTACCCAATATCAGAGTCCATTTCACCTGGCCTGTCAGGAGGGCGGAGCGCGCCAGCGTTGACAGAAAAAGATAATCCCACAAAAAAATCAATCCAAGCTCGGGTCGAGAAATCCACCAGAGAAACCGGTAAAACCTGGTCAAAGATTGGCCTGTACCTCAACCGTCAAGCCAGCTCCCCGGCCAGATACATGCTGGAACAGGCAGTCATGGGGCTTACCGGCTGGATTCCTACCATTGCTGGAATCGGCATTCGGGGATTGGTGTACCGGCTGATCCTGAATATGGATGGGATGGCTGCGATCGAGAGAAATGTACGCATCCGTTTCGCCGAAAATCTCCACCTGGGACACGGCTGTTATATCGACGAAAATGTGTATATTCATGCTGCACCCCATGGTGTCCAGATTGGGCGAAATACGATCGTGATGCATGGAGCCATACTGCATGTATATAACTTTCGAAATCTACCCCAGGCAGGGATCAGCATTGGCGAGGACTGTTTGATCGGCGAATATTCAGTGATCCGAGGCCAGGGGGGGGTTACGATTGGAAATCGAGTTTATACTTCTCCAATGTCGCAGATCATTTCAGTGAACCATGTCTTCAATGACCCAACACGTCCTTTCATCGATCAGGGTATAACTGCTGAAGGGATCGTGGTGGAAGATGACGTCTGGCTGGGCGCCGCCTCGGTGATCACCGATGGTGTCAGGATCGGAAAAGGAGCCGTGGTTGCAGCTGGAGCGGTGGTCACCAATGATGTCCCCCCCCATACCGTTGTTGGGGGTGTTCCAGCAAAAGTGATAAAAAAAATCGAGAAGAATCATGACGATCCGGAAAAGCCCGTCTATTTTTAATAACGCAAAAAGGGGAGAATGGAGATGATGAAGCCAACAGGGGTCGATAAGACGATTGTCTTGTCGATCGTGATTCCGGCTTTGAATGAAGAGGATGGAATCTCCGCTATTGTTGGACGGGTATTGGCTGTTCAGCCTGCCCTTGACCAGGCTGGAGTAGGCCGGCTGGAGTTGATCGTGGTGGACGACGGTTCGACAGACCGGACAGCAGAGATCGTTTCGGCCTGCAATCGGGTGCTCCTGGTAAAACACCCCATTAACCTGGGTTACGGAGCTGCGCTCAAGTCAGGATTTCGGGCTGCAAGCGGGCAGCTCCTGGGTTTTCTGGATGCCGACGGCACCTACCCGCCGGAAAAACTGCCCGACCTGTGCGAAGCAGTGATCAACGGTGCAGACGTCGCAGTCGGCTCGCGAAGGTCCGGTGATTCCAGCGATATGCCTGCAGTTCGGCGTGTTGGAAATTTCATCTGGTCGAACCTGCTGAGCATCATTGCAGGCAAGCGAGTGTTCGACCCTGCCAGCGGTATGCGCGTTTTCCGCCGTGAAATACTGGAAGCCATCTATCCGCTTCCAGATGGATTGAACTTCACTCCGGTGATGAGCACCCGGACAGCACATGAAGACCTGAAGGTCGTAGAACTTCCAATCCCTTATAAAGAGCGCCTGGGAAGGTCCAAGCTGAGCGTCGTTCGGGATGGGATCCGCTTTTTACAAACCATCCTGTGGACTGCTCTGACGTACAATCCGGTCCGGATTCTGGGTGGTCTGGGGTTGTTTCTCCTGGCGGGAGCGGCAGCGATCACCGGTATCCTCGTCGGTATGAGGCTTGCCGGGATAACAACCCTGGGACCCTGGGGGGTATTTGCAAGTTTCTCGGCAGTTGTTCTCGGGATTGCTGGAGTGAACCTGTTTGCATTGGGAGTGACGTTCAATTACCTGGTTTCATTGTTTCATAAACGCCCAATCCGGCAGGGGTTATTTGGCCGGCCGCTGTTCAAAGTCCCATTAGAAAGCCAGTTCTGGTGGATGGGTCTGCTGTCCATAACCGTTGGGACGATCCTGGGGCTTGCGAGTCTAAGTCTGGCTATCGGAGATTGGCCAATCGAGCGGCTGTGGCTTTATATGCTTGCCGGGACGATGCTGATCCTTGTCGGATTAGAGCTTGTGATATTCTGGCTGATCGTTCGCACCCTGGACGAGCTGAGTAAACGGGAGGCGAAGGTGCAGATCGATCTTCTCACAGGAGAACCGAAAGCAGTACCGGAAAACCTGAAAAAGTTTAATGGTTTTCAAGGAAATTGAGGAAATTAATTGATGGATGCCAGTTTTCGAGAAAATTTAGGGTCCCGCCGAATTGCTAAGCTGCCCGAATCGCGCTTTCCCAGCGCCGATAAGATCGTTCGCGAGCGAGCAATATCCCGCAAGCGCGCCTCCAAAGTAGATATCTTGCTTGTGAACCCACCTTCCCCAGACGGCGGGATCTGGATTCGAACCCAACACCGCGTAGGTCGGCGCAGTCGAGAAAATATGATCTGGCCCCAGGTGAGCCTGGCACAATTGGCCGCCTTGCTTCACCCGGATTATACGGTCGAAATAATCGATGCGATCGCCTTGCGAATGGGTTGGAAAGAATTTGAAGCGCTGCTCCGCGACCGCCAACCGCGCTATTATCTCACGCAGGTCACCGCACCAACGCTGACGAATGATATGTACGGAGTCTTTCTGGCAAAGAGTCAGGAGGCCGTGACGATCGCCTTTGGGACTCATGTTACCCCGATGGCGCACGAAACTCTGTTCGCATACCCGGCGCTGGATTTCGTTCTGCGCGGTGAGCCTGAGATGACTCTGCGCGAGTTGATTGACACGTTTGAGCTGGCGCGTGGGCGTTGGCAGCCAGCCGAAAACGGGAGTCTGATCGACTCAAAAACCAGTCAACCGCCTCAAGGTCACCAAATCCTCTGGAAGATGTGGACCGAATCGGACACGACCTGGCGCCCCGCCTGGACATATCCAGCCAGGATGCCTGAAGGCCAAAATGCGCCTGATCTTTACAGCCCGGCATTGCCAAAGCTGCAGCCAGCTCCAGCAGAGGCGGATTCGGCGTGGCCTTCAGATGAGCAGCTTGCCTCGATAAAAGGTTTAGGGTGGCGGCCAGCCGGGAAAATCCAGATTAATTGGGACAGGCCTTTCTTCCGCAGCCTGGATGATTTGCCCATACCGCTGCATCATTTGCTCCCGTTAAACAGTTATTTGATGCCGATGATCAAGGGCCCTTATACCTTCATCGTCACCAGCCGCGGCTGCCCGGCCGGATGCAAATACTGCATCAAACATGTCAGCTACCAATACTCTGTCCGGCTTCGTTCTCCGGAGAAGCTGCTGGAAGAGATCAAGCTGCTTTACAATCTGGGCATCCATCATATCCATATGTATTCCGATTTGTTCACAGTCAATCGCGACCAGGTTATCGAGCTGTGCCGGCTCTTGATCGAACAGGGTCCAAAAATCAGCTGGACCTGCAACAGCCGGGTGGATTATGTGGATGAAGAGATGCTCGCATTGATGGGAAAAGCCGGATGCATGGTCATATCCTGGGGGATCGAATCTGGGAACGAGATGATCCTGAAGAAAGCCCATAAGGGCTATCGCATGGATCAGGCTCATAGCGCCCTGAGCTGGGCCAGAAAGGCCGGGATTAAGAATTGGGGTTATTTCATCATCGGGCTCCCAGGCGAAACCCTCGAGACAATTAAGGAAACGATGGATTTATCCAAAAAACTGCCGCTGGATATTGCCCTCTTCCATGTGGCCGCACCTTATCCCGGTACGCCATTTTTCTTCGAGGTCGTGGAGAACGGCTGGTTCCGCCCGGACGTCAACTGGGAAGAAGTGGATATGGATCAGGCAACCGTTCTGGACTACCCGGATTTGAAAGCAGAAGATTTACTCTACTGGCAAAAGCGCGCCTTCCGCGAATGGGCGTTTCGACCTGCTCCAATCCTGACCTTTATCAAAGGAATGAACTCGTGGGCGGGGTTCAAGAGCGCAATTGATATCGGACTGCAGACTTTAGGATGGATGAGAAGCTAGCAAGAAGCGGCGAACATGCTGAAATGAATTCGAGCGCTTGTCGATTGGCTGCTGCTGATCCCCGCTTCGATAATTCTGATTGTCGTGGAAACTTATCAGCCGATCGTCAGTGCAGCGCTCGTTTTAATTGCGATTTTCTTTATCCTGAGCGGAATCCAGGGCCGACTTATCAGGCGCCGGACAGGGCTTGAAATCCCGCTCTTTCTTTTTGTCATCAGCGCAGGGCTTGCTGTCTATATATCCTACAACCAGAGCCTGGCGCTTCTGCAACTCGCCCGTCTGCTTGCAGCGGTAGCGCTCTATTTTGCGATCGCAGAGAGTATAGATCCCTTTCCCGAGCTCGTCGCAGTCGGATTTCTGACACTCGCTGCCGGGTTGGCGATCTTCTGGTCGCTGAAGCACGACTTCACGCTGGAGCCGGGCAAGCTTGCGCTCATCACAGGGACAGGGAAATGGATTAATGCCCATTTTCCAGCGCCGCCAGGCCCTGTGATCCACAAGAATGCAGCAGGCGCCACGCTTCTGCTGGCAGTCCCATTTGGACTGGCTTTAACCTGGCAGGCCTGGATGCGCAGGCGATTAGTCTTTGCGGTCGTTTTCCTGGTCCTGTCTTCCATTGTCCTGCTTGGACTTCTGATGACCAGCAGCGTTGGCTCCTGGGCTGGCCTTTTTACGATGTTTTTCGCCGCCGCGCTTTCAGTCATCCAGAGGCGCTGGTTCCGTCAGAAAACTCAAAAAATAATATTTTGGTCTGCAATTCTGCTGATCTTGATCGCATTGCTCTTGGGTCTGCAGGTAACAATCGGGTTTCAAAATCTGGTCGGTATGATTCCAGATTCTGCTGGCTCGCTTGTCTCGCGGATCAACTTTTGGCAAGATGGGTTGAGCCTTATCAACGATTATGGTTTTACGGGCAGCGGTCTGCAGACTTACTTGATGGTCCAAGCCGTCTATGCCCGTATGACAAATGATCCATATATTCCGTCCTCGCATAACAGTTTTTTACAGGTCTGGATCGAGCAGGGTTTTTGGGGCGCACTGGCGTTAATCTGGGGGACGGTCGTCATAGCAGGCTGGGCCTGGAAGGGCCTGGATCGGTCGGATACGCCCATCCTGGGTTGGGCAGGCCTGGCCGCATTATTCGCGGCGGGGGTCCACGGAATTGTCGATGTAGTTTTTTATAACGGGCAGACATTGCCCATTCTCGGGCTGCCGCTTGGCTTTGCAGCGCTTGCATACTGCGCCTCGACTAACTGATCCTGCCGCTCGATCAACCAGCCGCAGATCGATTTGGATCGTCATCGGTGGTGCAGTAATCCTGTTGACGCTGGGGATGATATTTCGTAACTCGCTGATCGGCGCCTGGTATGCAAACGTCGGCGCCCTGGAACAGACCCGCCAGGAATTAGGGCGTTATGATCCGGTTCATCACAATGATCTTCCCCTGGAAACGGTGCGTAAAGAAGCCGATTTAAGCGTCGCAGAGAAAAATTTTTCGCAAGCGCTTTCCTATCAGCCCTCCAATCGGACTGCCTTGCAGCGCCTGGCCATGATTGCCATCGCCCGACAGGATTATCCGCAGGCATTAAGCAGGATGGAGACTGCCTGGCAAGCCGGGCATAGAGACCTGGTTACCCGTCTCAACTATAGTGATGCGCTGGTTGCGGCCGGAAAGCTTGAAGAAGCCGCTGATCTCGTGGAAGAGTTTTCCTGGGCTGAAGAACGTCTTTTTGCCCAGGCATGGTACCGATACTGGTTGGGTAAAGACTATCAGCGTGCTGCAGATGCATGGCAAACCGTTTTGATTCTCAACCCACAACATCAAGAGGCTGCAGCCTGGTTCCAAAAGGCGCAGAAATCAATAAACCCGTGAGGCTGTCTTGAGAAATTCTCGATTCTTTTTTCATACGATTCTGTTATTGGGTTTAATCACAACCCTGCTGGCAGGTTCCGGTTTGTTCCCAGCCAAGGCACAAACGCCGTCCGCGACACCCGCCCCGTCAACCCCTCCTGTCGAAGGCGAGACGTGGACCGCGCCAGTGAACCTTTCCCGTTCGGGTGCAGCATCACAGCCCCGTCTTGTCAGCAGCCTGGATGGGCGTTTGCAGGCGTTTTGGATGGATCGATTTGATGGAATGACCTACTCTGTCTTTGATGGTTCGAGCTGGGCTTCGCCGATCCAGGCTCTCCGCCCTCCCGCCCAATTTTCGCTCACACCTGCCAAGATTACCGTCATGCCCGTGATGCTTGTTGACGAGAACAACATGATCCACAGCTACTGGTACTTGCAGCCAGATCCACAGGCGAGTGAGCAGTCGCTGCTTTACAGCCAGGCGCTGTTTGGAACGCAATTGTGGAAGCTGGGAACCACGGTCGCCGAATTGGCACTTGTTTTTTCCGTCCAGCCTACCGGCAGCCGATCGATGCAGCTTGCCTTCATCCGAACCCTGAAGACTTTGTTGGCAGCTCCGGGACTGTATACCCGCAATGCTCTCAGCGGTCCTGCGACTGGAGGTCTGGTCGTCTGGCAAAATCCGAAAGTCATTACATCCTCGATTTATTACCGGGTGCTGACGCCTGAAGAAGCATTGATTCAGACAGCGGTTGTTGAGAGTGCGCACTTTATGATCTGGCGGGAACCTCGCCTGGACCAGATCCTCTATTCGGAATCGGTCGACGGAGGGATAACCTGGAGCGATCCAGTTCCGCTCGGTTCTTCGCAGATCCGAATCGAAAATCCGCTTCTGACTACCCTGCCTTCCGGTGAAGTGCTGCGCATCTGGCAAGATGGCTCAGAAAGCGGCTGCTCGCTTTATCAACAATCCATGCAGGTCTCGCCGATCGATGCACAATCCCTGACGCCGACTCCTCGGATCCTTCCTGCTGGCTCAGCTGCCGTATCGACCCCCAGCGTCACACTCGGGCAGTGGAGCGAGCCTTTCAGTATTCACCCAGGGCTTGAAACCTGTCCGACCTCCAGCCGCTTTTTCACGCTGGATGAAACGGCTTACTGGCTCTGGGGAGAAGATTCTACCGCTCTCAATCTCTCAGCCTGGGATCCTGAACGTCGAGAATGGTCAATCCCTCAAGTATTCAGCTTCAGCTTTGAAGACCCTGAGACTGGCTGGCCGGTTCAGCTTGATAATCTGCATGCCGCTTTTGCAGGCGACCGGATGGCAGTCATCGGCAGCGATCCGGGATCCGGAGAGGTCTGGGTTACTGAAAGCCGTATTTCAGCCATGGAATTAATGTTTGCCCAGCCCTCACCTTGGAGCAGCTCAACTTCGATATCTGAAATTGAAAAGACCTCCAGCCAACCTGCGGTATTAACCGATCTGGAAGGCCGAATACACACCATCTGGAGCCAGGGCGCGTCCACTCCTGGCACTTCACTCTTCTATTCCCAGCTGAATGATGGCAGCACCTCAACTGCGGTTGAGATCGTCAAATCTGTCTCTGGCGAGGTCACCCGGCAGCCAGACCTGCTGGCCGACAGCCAGGGGCAGCTGCACCTGACATGGAGCGGTGGAGCCAAGGGCGAGATTTTCTATTCCCGAGTAAGCTCTGATCAGGCACAATCCCCCAGCAGCTGGCTGCCCGCAAAACAAGTCAGCGGCGCCGGGACCGCAAGCTGGCCGCAGCTGGCCATCGACAATGCTGGTGGCTTGATTATCCTTTATACTCATCCATTAAACGAGGGACGTGGGGTCTATCTGGTTTATTCCAATAATGGGGGCGACACCTGGAGCTCCCCCGTGCTGATTTTCGATGCGGCTGCGGCAGGATGGGAGATGGTCGATCATCCAGGTCTGTGCATTGGTCTCGGAGGCGAGCTTCACGCTGCGTGGACAAAGCCAGATCTGGCTGCAGCAAGTACATCTCAAGGGATTTTTTACGCTCGCACTCTCGCCAGTTTTCTTCCCCCGGCGATTGGGGAGACCGGGCAGACTCCTGCTGCGCAAAGCGTTCTCGAAACTGATCCGCAGTGGATTCGGCCGTTTGAGGTTGCAGGAGAGGGGGCCGACTGGCCGCAGCCTTGCAAACATTGGCGATCAGCTTCATCTGCTGTACAGTCAAGATGGTCTTCCTAACCACCGCTGGCTGCTGATCTCCCAACAAACGGCTGAAGGGATCGGTTGGGTAGCTCCAGCCCGCCTGCCTGGCTGGGGAGAAGTCGTCAACAGCGATACAGCCTCAACCCTGGGTCTTGTGACCATTGAATCTCCACCCTTCGGATTCTCTGCCGACGCTGCTTCGCTGCATATTGTCTCCCCTCTGCCCGGTTCGAATTCGCTTCAATACAGCACCTGGAACACGAGTGCAGACGGCCAGACCGGGCGTTGGAGCCCCTTGGAAACAGTGAACATGTCCGGTCTCATCCAAAATCTGCCGGGCGCTGATGTGAGTGCACCTATCACAGGAGGGGTATTGGGAGTAACCTGGCTGGGTCTCCAGACCATATCAGCCAATGCCACACCGGTGCCGGTCTTGCCTCAGGTCTTTCTTGCAGAGCGAGAGATCGCCTCTGTTGAGCCGCCGTCCGCCCCGCAGATTCAATCCACATCGCTGCCGTCGCCTTCGCCAACCACTGTAATCGGTCCGACGCCTACGCTGACACCGCCGATCAGCCAGCAGCCAACTCCAGCGCAATCCGGGCTCTCACCGCTGGTCCTTGGAGCCGGTTTAGCCGCACTGATTGTGATTGCGATCTTCATCGGTATTCTTGTTCAGGGAAAGGGGCGCTGAAATTGGCAGCTGAAGAACGCTTTATGGTCACTGGAGGGGCTGGTTTCATAGGCAGCCATCTTTGCGAACGGCTCATCAGCTCAAACCATCCTGTTGTCGCCGTCGATGACCTCTCCACCGGAAAGGTCCAAAACATCGAGGCCCTGATCGGTTTGCCCGGCTTTCAATTTGTTCGCGAGACAATCATGAACAGCCAGGTGCTCGATCGGCTGGTCAGCCAGGTGGACGTGATCGTTCACCTGGCAGCAGCGGTCGGCGTTAAGCTGATCGTGGAAGATCCGGTCCGTACGATCAACACCAACATCCTGGGTACTGAGGCGGTGCTGACGACCGCGAACCGCTACGGCTGCAAGGTTCTGATCGCGTCCACCTCTGAGGTTTACGGAAAAGGGGTCAAAGTGCCTTTCAGCGAGGAGGATGACTGTTTGGTCGGCCCAACAACCCACAGCCGTTGGGCTTATGCGGTCTCAAAGCAGGTAGACGAATTCCTGGGGCTGGCGTACCACCGCCAGTTTGGGCTTCCGGTCGTCGTGATGCGGTTTTTCAACACGGTCGGCCCGCGCCAGACAGGTCAGTACGGCATGGTCGTACCGCGGTTCATCCGCCAGGCGCTATCGGGAGAGCCGCTCACCGTTTACGGCGATGGCGAACAATCCCGCTGTTTTGCCGATGTGGCCGACGTGACGAACGCAGTCTGCCGGCTGGCAGAACATCCCCTGGCTCCTGGAAACGTGTTCAACATCGGGAACACCGAAGAAATCACCATCCGCCGCCTGGCCGAGCGCGTGATTGAGCTGACTGAAAGCACTTCGACTATCCAGGTCATCCCTTATGACGAAGCCTATGCCCCAGGATTTGAAGATATGCGCCGGCGGGTCCCAGACCTCCGAAAAATCCATGAGCTGATCGGCTATACCCCAGGGTTATCGGCTGGATGAGACGCTGCGGCGGGTGATCGAGCACGAAAAATCCCTTCAGAATCGGCTCAAACCATGACAGCTTCGCCAACCGGCGGTCAATCCGCTTACGATATCCCATTCAATAAACCCTGGATCTCCGGTGATGAATACCGCTACATGGCCCAGGCCGTAGAGCAAGGCCACATTTCCGGAGATGGACCATTCACAAAAAGCTGCAGCCGCATTCTGGAAGAGTGGCTGGGCGCCCCCCGGGTGCTGCTAACGACAAACTGCACCCACGCTCTCGAGATGGCCGCCCTGCTGCTGGACCTGCAGCCAGGAGATGAATTCATCCTGCCTTCCTTCACCTTTGTCTCAACGGTGAACGCATTCGCGCTTCGCAGGGCAAAGCCGGTTTTCGCAGACATCCGCCCGGACACGCTCAATATTGACGAGCGTCAGATTGAACAGCTGATCACACCTCGGACGCGTGCAATCGTTCCGGTCCATTATGCCGGGATCGGCTGCGAGATGGACACAATCATGGAGACCGCCCGCCTGCACGGGCTGACCGTCGTAGAGGACAACGCCCACGGGCTGCTCGGCCGCTACCGCGGGCGGCTCCTGGGCACTTTTGGAGAGCTTGCCACGCAAAGCTTCCATGAGACGAAGAACTTCACCTGCGGCGAGGGCGGCGCGCTGGTGATCAACCGGGAGAGCTTGATCGAGCCAGCCGAAATCCTGCGCGAGAAAGGCACTAACCGCAGCCGCTTCTTTCGCGGCCAGGTGGACAAGTACACCTGGGTAGGGCTGGGTTCCAGCTACCTGCCGTCCGATGTCCTCGCTGCCTTCCTGCTGGCGCAGCTCGAGTCGCACGAGCGAATTCAAACCCGCCGCCGGGAGATCTGGGAGAGATACATGCATGAGCTCGCAGGCTGGGCGAGGCAGACCGGAGTGGGTTTGCCTGTCGTACCCTCGGATTGCGAGCCTTCTTACCACCTCTTCTATCTGCTGCTGCCCGACCTGGAAAGTCGCTCGGCGCTGATCGAGCACTTGAAGCAGCGCCGGATCCTGGCGGTGTTCCACTACCAGCCGCTGCACCTCTCCGAGATGGGCCGCCGCTACGGCGGGAGATCGGGCGACTGCCCCGTGACCGAATCGATCGCCGACCGCCTGGTCCGCCTGCCGTTTTTCAACGGAATGACGGATGACGAGCAAACGCGGGTGATTGAAGCGGTATCGAGTTTCCCGGGCTCGAAGCTCTAAACATACCGTCATGATAACAATCCTGAATCGAGAGAACTCATGAAGGAAAATATCTTAGTAACCGGCGGGGCAGGCTTTATCGGGTCGCACCTGGTCGATGCGCTGCTCGCCGCCGGTCACAACGTCCGCGTGCTTGATGCCCTGGAGCCGCAGGTGCATGGTGGGCTGCGCGAGCGCGGTGAAAAACCGGACTACCTGAACCCCGAAGCAGAATTCATCCAGGGGGACATCCGCGACCCCGAAGCCGTCCGCAAGGCGCTTGAGGGGGTGGACGTGCTGTTCCACGAGGCTGCCCTGGTGGGGGTCGGGCAGAGCATGTATGAGATCGCGCGCTATACCGATGTCAACGCCGGCGGCACAGCGGCCCTGCTCCAGGTCATCATCAACAGTAAGGAGCGCCCGCGCAAGATGATCGTCGCTTCGTCGATGTCGATCTACGGGGAAGGTGCGTACGACTGCCCAATCCACGGGCGGGTATTTCCAAAGCTGCGCGAGCCAGCCCAGCTGCAGCAGCGGGATTGGGAGATGCACTGCCCGATCCAGCGCTGCCCTGAGCGCTGCCGCCCCGTCCCGACCGACGAGGACAAGCCGCTCTACCCGACCTCGGTCTATGCGATCAACAAGCGGGACCACGAGGAGCTGTTCCTGGCGATCGGCAGGGCATATGACATCCCGGCAGTGGCGCTGCGCTATTTCAACGTCTATGGGAGGCGCCAGGCGCTGAGCAACCCGTACACCGGCGTCGCGGCGATCTTCTCCAGCCGGCTGCTGAACGGGCGTCCGCCGGTGATCTTCGAAGACGGGCTGCAGTCGCGCGATTTCACGCACGTTTCGGACATCGTCAACGCCAACCTGATCGTGATGGATTCCCCCGAAGCCGACTTCAAGGTTTTCAACGTGGGTACCGGTCGGAGGCTGACGATACTGGAGCTGACCGAGGCGCTGATCCAGCACCTGGGGCTCTCGCTTCAGCCCGAGGTCGTCGCCCAGTTCCGGGCCGGCGACATCCGGCACTGCTACGCCGACACGAGGCGGTCTGGAGGCGCTCGGCTACAGACCGCGAGTCCGCTTCGAAGAAGGCGTGGAAGAGCTGGTCAGCTGGGTCAGCCAGCAGCAGGCTGTAGACACGGTGGACCAGGCGCGCAGGGAGCTGAACGAGAGAGGCCTGACTTTGTGAGAGCTCGAAATTCGAATCTCTTATATATAAATTGATGCAGATCAGATGACTGAATTATCATCAAAACAGACACCTACCTCAAATCATCATCGAACCTTCCCACAGCTGGCTGGATTGGCAGCTCCGGGCGATCTGGCAGTACCGCGAGCTGCTTTACTTTCTGGTCTGGCGTGATCTCAAGGTGCGCTACAAACAGACCTTCCTTGGCATCGCCTGGGTGGTGATCCAGCCGGTCGTGAGCATGCTGGTATTCACCGTTTTATTCGGCATGCTTCTAAATGCACCGAGTGAAGGCGTCCCATACCCGATTTTCGTGCTCTCCGGTCTGCTGCCCTGGCAGTATTTTGCCGGGTCGCTCAACCGCTCATCCGTCAGCGTCGTCGAACAGGCCAGCCTGGTCACCAAGGTCTATTTCCCGCGCATGATCATCCCGCTCTCGGCGGTCCTCTCCGGTCTGGTGGACTTTGCAGTCTCATTTGCTGTACTGGGGGTGCTGATGATCGCTTACAGCACCTCGCCTACCTCGGCTGTGCTGCTCCTGCCTTTCTTCTTGCTGCTGGCCATGCTGACCGCGTTTGGGTTCGGGCTGTGGTTCTCAGCCCTCAACGTCCGCTACCGGGATGTCAAGCAGCTGATGCCGTTCATCGTCCAGGTCTGGATGTACCTGACCCCGGTGGTCTACAGCAGCAACCTGCTGCCGGTGCGATATCGATGGATATTGGATTTGAACCCAATGACAGGTGTGGTGGAAGGCTTCCGCTGGGCCCTGGTCGGCGGCGCACCCCCGAGCGCACTCTTTCCGCTCTCCGTCCTTATTACACTTCTGGTCCTCCTGACCGGTGCAGCCTTTTTCCGCCGGACCGAGCGCTCGTTTGCGGATATCATATTAGTTATGAAACCCGCTGTCTCTGTTGACATGCTTTCAAAGCTATATCATATTGGCCGATTGCAGCAGCGCCATGATACGCTGCGTGATCTCCTGGTCGATTCGTTTAAACGGTTTCAACGCCAGATCCTCCGGATCTTCTTCCGATGAAACCATCTGGGCACTCAGGGACGTCTCTTTCGAGGTACAGCCGGGGGAAGTGCTGGGGATTATCGGCCGGAACGGGGCCGGGAAGAGCACGCTGCTGAAGATCCTTACAAGGATCACCGAGCCGACCAGCGGCCGGGCTGTGATCCACGGGCGGGTGGGCTCGCTGCTTGAGGTCGGGACCGGCTTTCACCCTGAGCTGACCGGGAGAGAGAATATCTACCTGAACGGTGCGATCCTGGGGATGAAACGGACAGAGATCGAGCGCAAGTTCGACGAGATCGTCGCCTTCTCCGAGATCGAGAAGTTCCTGGATACACCGGTCAAGCGCTACTCAAGCGGGATGCACGTCCGATTGGCGTTTGCGGTAGCTGCGCACCTGGAGCCGGAGATATTGCTTGTCGACGAAGTGCTGGCTGTGGGCGACGCCCAGTTCCAGAAGAAATGTCTCGGGAAGATGGGTGATGTATCCAAAGAAGGCCGGACGGTTCTGTTTGTCAGCCACAACCTGATCGCGCTGCGCAGCCTGTGTCCAAAAGCCATCTGGCTCGAACAAGGGAATCTGAGGAGCGAAGGTCATTCTTCCAGTGTTATTCAAGAATACCTTCAGCTCCAGTCCACAAAAGTGTCTGATCGGACCTGGAACGATCCTGCAAACGCGCCCGGGAATGATACCGCCCGGATCCACAAGGTGTGGCTTGAGTGCGAGGAAGAGCTCCTCGGCGGCAGTTACCCGCGCGAGTCCGAAATCTCCGTCGGGGTCGAACACTGGCAGTTTGACCCAGCCTCGCAAATTCATATCACATTTCATTTCAAAGTCGAAGCCCAGGTCGTCGCATTCACCTCGGGATCGGCAGCCTATCCGGGCTGGCGGGACTTGGCAAAAAAGACAGGGCTGATCCGCAGCGTCTGCAAAATCCCGGCAAAATTTCTCAACACCGGCCAGTACAACGTGACCGTGTTGATCGTAAAAAACACCAGCCGTGTGATCTACGCCCTGGAAGATGCGCTTTCCTTTGAGATGATTGAAACGGAAGGGCGGACAGGGTCCTGGTACGGAAAAGAGCCGGGCGTTGTGAGGCCGGCTCTGCCGTGGAAAATCCAGTACATCGGTAGAAGATCAATAATTGTTAAAAAATGACTTGTTATATATCTTGATATCAAATATTTTCTGGTTTGGATTAAGATTTTGGTAAAAATCGTTCGATTGTCTACTACTGCCTCTGGATCGGGATATAGAAAAGCATAATAGCTTTTCCAATTTCGATATAAGGATAGCTGGAGAGCTGATATGAGACAAGATATTGTGATCATTGGCGCAGGAGGTTTCGCGACCGAGGTCGTTGATGTTATTGAAAGTTGCAATGAAGAAAGTAATTCTTACAATCTTCTCGGATTTATTGTTGATCAGCAATATGGAACTCCAGGTGCATACATCCGCGATTTTCCCATTCTTGGAGATTTATCTTGGCTTGAAAACCGAGTCCGAAAAGTCTCCGCTGTTTGTGCAATCGGGTCTTCGCATCTACGTTTTCAGATTATTCAAAGGGCTGCCAAGATCGGTTGTGATTTCAGCAATCTCGTACATCCAGCGGCAGTAGTGACTAAGAAGATTGACTATGGAACTGGGATTATCATCTGCGCAGGGTGCATACTTACGAACCAGATAATTATCGGAGACCATGTCCATATTAATCTGTCTTGTACCATAGGACATGCTGCTGTTATCCATCAATTTGTTACGCTTGCACCTGGTGTGCATGTATCTGGAAATGTGATGATTGATGAGGGCACATATATTGGAACTGGCGTCAATATTATTGAGAATAAGAAAATTGGACATTGGGCAATTGTTGGCGCAGGTGCGACAATAATCCAGGATGTGATTCCGAATACAACAGTCGTTGGAAATCCTGGAAAAATTATCAAAACCCGTGAACAAGGTTGGCATAATCAATGACCGATATCCAAGTGGAAACCTTCCAATTATCAATGTCACCAAAACATACCTGCCTCCGCTTGAAGAGTACCTGCCCTACCTTCAGCGCATCTGGGAATCCAATCAGCTCACGAACAACGGACCTCTAGTTCAGGAGCTCGAAGCAAGGCTCAAAGAGTCTCCTGGGCGTACGGCATCTTTTCTTCGTCAGCAACGGCACGATCGCCCTTCAGATCGCGATCAAGGCGCTGAATCTGCACGGTGAGATCATCACCACCCCTTTTTCCTACGTTGCAACCACGTCCACCATCGTCTGGGAAGGCTGCCAACCCGTCTTTGCAGACATCGACCCGAGACGCTGACGATCGACCCGGACCAGATCGAAGCGGCGATCACCGCACGCACGACCGCGATCATGGCAGTCCATGTCTACGGTCACCCCTGCCACGTAGAGCGCATACAGCAAATTGCGGACAGGCACGGCCTGAAAGTGATCTACGACGCCGCGCATGCCTTTGGTGTGCGCTATCAAGGATGATTCGCTGCTGAATCACGGCGATATCTCCACCCTGAGCTTCCATGCGACCAAGCTGTTTCACACGGTGGAAGGTGGAGCGATCGTCACGAATGACGATACGCTGGCGCAACGGATCAGCTATATGCGCAACTTCGGTCATAAAGGGCAGGAGGCATTCTGGGGAATCGGGATCAACGGTAAAAATTCGGAGCTGCACGCCGCAATGGGTCTGGCCATCTTACCCAGAGTGCCGGAGTTAATAGCAAAACGGAAAATTGTCAGCGAGATTTACGACAACCGCCTGGAAGGGCATTTCTTCCAACGCCCTGCTATGAGACCAGGCACAGAATATAACTTCGCCTACTATCCGATCCTGTTCCCGTCTGAAAGGTCTCTCCTGGCATCCAAAGAGATCCTGAATATTCATAATATATTCCCCAGACGCTATTTCTTTCCAGCGCTGAGTACCCTTCCTTATCTCAAACAATTCAGCATGCCGATCGCAGAAGACGCGGCCGCTCGAATCCTCTGCTTGCCGTACTATCCAGAATTGAACGCAAACCGAGTAATCCAGGATTTCTCAAGATATTTGTTCTGCGCTAAAGCGGAGAGACCGATTGAAGTCAGCAGTTTTCTGGGCAGCCTGGAAATGCCCCGGTTCACCGGTTTATACTTATCTTAGGATAAAATAAGACGAAACCATATCAGATCGAGCACAAGAGATATGATAAAAAAAACCGTTCGTAAATTGCTTGCAAAGATCCTGCAGTCGCGTGGATACTCCCCTTATTTTGCAGATTTGGCAGTAAAACTGCGATATGACGATCTTATTAAAAATAAAAACACAACACTTAAACAAAAAATCTGGGCTCATAAACGGGGGTTTCTATCCAATAAAGTTGTTATGTATGGATTGACGGATGAGAATTATCGGGATTATCTGCCCGATTTTGACTATTATAGATTGCATCCGATCAATGGAGCGTTTAGCAAATGGATCGATGATAAGCTGACAATGAAATATATCTTGCAGCCTTATTCTGAATATCTTCCAGAGTATTATTTTCAAATCAAAGGCAATGAAATCCTGCGGTTAACGGATTGTCCGGTCGGCAATGAGGGATCAATCCCTAGTATCATAAATTTGCTCAAGGAAAAACATATCTTGGCCGCGAAATTAATATCCGGCTCATATGGAGAAGGTTTTTATAAATTAGCTTACATCGACCATAGATTCTATCAAAATAATAAATTATCTTCAGAAAATGAAATAGAGCTATTATTGAAAGAATGGCTTCAAAAGAAATTCGGAGGCTATTTAATCACCGAATACGTAAGCACTAACAGTATTTTAGGCACAATCTGGGGGGAGACTCCTAATAGATTACGTATCACGATTGTCAGGGAAAGAAATCAGCCTCCAAAAATGGTCAGCTCCACATTACATTTTGGAACAAATAAGACAGGGGTAATTGATCATGTCACATCTGGGGGGGTTACCTGTCCGGTGAATATCGAAACAGGAGTTTTTACTCACGGATATATCCTTGAAAACAGCAAGGTAATTCAATATCAGGTTCATCCAGATACACGAGTTTTACTTGAAGGTGTCGTTCCGTTCTGGAGTTTGGTCAGGGAGAAAATAATCGAGATCAGCAGTTATATACCACAATTAATATATATGGCATATGATCTCGCTGTTACTGAGGATGGATTCAAGATATTTGAGATAAATTCTCACCAAGGATTAGGGACCTACCAATTTTTTCGTCCAATTTATAGGAATGAATTGTTAAAGGATTTCTTCTTAGAATTGGTTAGAGAAAAAAACAGGCGTTAAGGTGAAATCTTATAGTATCTCCTTTCTTTTTTTTTATTCATTCGTACTTCTCAGATGATAATGATCGCTCTCCATTGAAGTGATTCAGGCCACCGGCTACCTGCATCCTCGATATGCTAAATCATTTTCAGAATTCGGCGCCGCCCGGGAGCTCCCCGCTTGCGGAGGCTGGATCCTTGAACGTGATATTCCCGGTACTCCCCACCATGATGCAATGGGATTGTATCCGCTGTTTTGCTGCCAGGACTGGTCTTTGCTCCAGGCAGACCTGGAGCAGTTGGAAGGCCAGCTGGTCAGCCTGGCGCTGGTGACTGATCCTTTCGGAAGCTTCACTGAAGACGACCTGAAACCGCATTTTGATGTGTTTTTCCGCTATAAAGAACATTATGTTGCGGATTTGTCGATGCCCATTGAGAAGATCGTTTCCAAAGGGCACCGCAAAAACGCCCGCAAAGCCCTGAGAAATGTCAAAGTGGATACCTGTTTATATCCGCTGGAATGTGTTGAAGAGTGGTCTCGTCTTTATGAGTTCCTCGTGAAAAGACACCAGATCCAGGGGATGCGGCGCTTCTCCAAGGCGGTTTTCGAAAAGCAATTGCAGGTTCCAGGTGTCGTATATTTTCGGGTGCTGCATAATGAGGAAATCGTAGGGGGGGATATTTATTACCTGCAAAATGATGTTGCGTATGCTCATCTGGCCGCATTTACGGATGAAGGTTATGTGTTGGGCGCTCCATATGCTGTCAAATGGGTTTCATTTCAATATTTTGCAGAAAAAGCAAACTGGGTAAATCTTGGGGCTGGAGTAGGTCTGGACCAAAACAACAAGGACGGATTGGCAATGTTTAAACAAGGTTGGTCCACTGGCAGACGGCCGGTTTACTTTTCTGGTCGCATTTTTGATCGGGAAGAATATTCCAGGCTCTCTGAAGCGAAAAGAAGAATAGATTCTTCATTTTTTCCCATCTACCGCACAGGTGAATTCTCCTGAAGTTTGATCAGATTTGAATGAGTTATGAAGAGATGAACAACCAGCTAACTCTCCTCCCGGCTCATGGGTCAACCTCACGCCCTGCGCCTATTGGCGGATATTTTGAACTGGAGCTGAAACGGGGGTTGGAGTACCATACCGCTGCCGTCCGGCTGAACACTGGCCGCAATGCCTTTGAGTACCTTCTGCGGACAAAAGGCCTTAAAAGGGTACACATCCCATACTATACATGTCGGACGATGCTCGAGGCTGTCAAGAAAGCAGGAATCGAGCATTTGTTTTATCTTATCAACGCAGATCTTGAGCCATTACTCGATTTTGAAACCGTCCGGGAATCCGATGCTGTCCTTCTGACGAACTACTTTGGCTTAAAAGATACAGCAGTTAAGACACTCTGTCGAGTCTTTCGGAACCCGATCGTCGATAACGCTCAAGCTTTCTTTTCAAAACCCATCCCAGGCATAGATTCCATATATTCTCCGCGCAAGTTCTTCGGCGTACCGGATGGCGCTTATCTGTATTCGGATGCTGCTCTTATCGAGCCATTAGAACTGGACCAATCCGAGCGACGCTGCGAGCATCTGCTCATCCGTGCAGAACGTGGGCCGGAGGCGGGTTATCCGGAATTCCTGCGGAACGAGAACCTTCTTGCAAACACACCGATCAGAGCCATGTCCAACCTGACACGTCAGCTACTACGAAGCATCGATTATCCTGCTGCAGCCAGTCTCAGGCGCCAAAATTTTTTGCAGCTGCATGAAAGTTTTAAATCTCTGAATCGGCTCAAGCTGGAGCTCGGCGAGTTCCAGGTCCCAATGGTCTATCCTTTCTTCCATAATAATCCAGCACTGCGCAGACGGTTGATTGACCAGTCCATCTTTGTCGCTCAGTACTGGCCAAATGTCATTGATTGGGTAGATCGAAGCGCACTGGAGCACGACCTTGCACTTAATCTTATTCCACTGCCAGTTGACCAGCGCTATTCTTCGGATGATATGGAACGAATCATCCATGCAGTCCAAGCAGAATTATGACCTTAATCTATCGGACTTATTTGCGCGCCTTTGAGCTCGATGATTATAAGACCACATTGATATGGCACAATGACGATGAGATCTGGTCAAAAGTCGTAGGACCAAAGCAGTTTGTCTCCAGCGAATATGAAAAAAAATGGATGCTTGAACAGATGACCAGCAAGGAAGATGTCAAACTTGCGATATGCTTGGAAGATAACAGCGAGCTGATTGGCATTGCATACCTGACAAAAATTGATCTGACCAACAGAAGCGCAATGATCGGGTACATGATCGGCGAAAAAAAATATTGGGGAAGAGGTTTTGCAACGGATGCCGTCATCCAATTGTTGGCGTATGGTTTTCACGAGAGAGGCTTAAACCGGATCTCCTGCATAATTCTCGAGGAGAATATCGGTTCGCGAAAAATAGTACAAAAAATTGGTTTCAAGAAGGAAGGACTCTTCAGGGATGCAGTATTCAAGAACGGGCGTTTTCAAAACCAGGTAGTGTGTTCTATCTTGAAGGATGAATTCAATCTATATATAGAAGGATACACGCTTTAATTTTGATATGTTCGGGTACCATAATCCAGTAATAAAGCAAGTTCGATAATTCGACAACTTAATCATCGAGTAAGAGAGCATATATTATTTAAATGCGTGAACTGTTAAGTATCGATAATAAGCAAGTTTCAACGATATACAAAATTGTGGCAGATCAGGCCAAACATTCACCCGAGGAAACCGCACTGCTGGCTCCCGGTCGAACCCCGCTCAGCTATGCAGGATTGCTTGAGCAGGTCGACGATGCCATATTGACGCTCAGCGATGTCGGGATTGGCCGACGCGATACCGTTGCAATCGTGCTTCCAAACGGCCCAGAGATGGCTGCCACCTTCCTGGCTGCGGCCTCAGCGGCAATAAGTGCCCCGCTGAATCCGAGCTACCGGATGGAGGAGTTCGAATTCTACCTCTCCGACCTGCAGGCGAGGGTCTTGATCGTGCAGGCCGGGATCGAAACCCCGGCCTCAGCCGCTGCCCGTGCTCTTAACATCCCGATCGTCGAGCTGCATCCGCTCCTGGAGGGCCCTGCCGGCCGGTTTGAGCTGCACCTGCCGGGAGGAAGAAGCCCGGTTCAGCCAGCCCCAGCCGCCAGTGAGGATATCGCCCTGGTTCTGCACACCTCCGGGACGACCTCCCGTCCCAAGCTGGTCCCGCTCAGCCAGGCAAATTTGTGCTGCTCTGCAGAGAGCATCCGCGATTGGCTGCAGCTGTCTCCGCAAGACCGCTGTCTGAATATCATGCCGCTTTTCCATATCCATGGGCTGGCAGCGGCGTTGCTCGCCACGCTGGCCGCAGGTGGAAGCCTGGTCTGCCCTCCTGGTTTCAATCTCATCCAGTTTTTCGGCTGGCTCGATGAATTCAAGCCGACCTGGTACACCGCGGTGCCGACGATGCACCAGGCGATCCTCGGGCGCACCGAGGCAAACGAAGAGATCATCGCACGCTCCCCGCTCCGATTCATCCGCTCCTGCTCCTCGTCACTGCCGCCCCAGGTTATGGCCGATCTCGAGCGGACATTTCGAGCCCCGGTGGTCGAGGCGTACGGGATGACGGAGGCCGCTCACCAGATGACCTGCAACCCGCTCCCGCCGCTGGAGCGCAAGCCCGGTTCGGTCGGCCTGCCCTCCGGCCCGCAGGTGAGGATCATGGCAGAAGATTGCGGAGATTTTCAACCTGCTGGAGTGAAAGGGGAAATCGTGATCCGCGGCTCGAACGTAACTTCAGGATACCTCAACAACCCGCTCGCCAACAAAAAAGCCTTCACCGACGGCTGGTTTCGGACCGGCGACCAGGGAACTTTCGACGAGCAGGGTTATCTCTACATCACCGGCCGCCTGAAAGAGATCATCAACCGCGGCGGGGAGAAAATCTCGCCGCGCGAGATCGACGAAGTGCTGCTGGATCACCCGGCCGTGTATCAGGCGCTGACCTTCGCCGTGCCCGACCCCCTCCTGGGCGAGCAGGTCGCCGCGGCAGTCGTTCTGCGTGACAGGCGCACTACCGAACGAGACCTGCGCAGCTTCGCTTCCACCCGTCTGGTCGATTTCAAAGTGCCGCGGCGAATCTTGATCCTTGATGAGATACCCAAGGGAGCAACCGGAAAGCTGCAGCGCATCGGGTTGGCGGAGAAGCTGGGTTTATCGCATGCGGATTTAAATCCACAAACTGAAGCTTCGCAGCCGTATGCTGCCCCACGAAACCGCACGGAACACCGGCTTGCGGAAATCTGGCGCCGGACCCTTGGGATCGAGCAGGTTAGCATCCGGCAAACCTTCACCGAGCTGGGGGGTGACTCGCTGCTGATGCTGCAGCTGGCGCTGTGCGTGGAAGAGGAATTCAAGCTCAATGTCAGCCTGCTCGATCTGAGCGACGCCGGAACAATAGAATCGCAAGCTGCAATGCTGGACAGGCTGACTTGCGCGGAGTAACAATACAAAATGGAATTCCAACCCATTATCATACTCGGAGCCGGACACTACGCGGAGGAAATTGCGGATCTGGCCTGCCAAATCCCAAACTGGCAGCTGACCGGTTTTGTCGAAGGCGTCGACCGGCGGCGCTGCGAGAAGCTGGTGGAGGGAATGCCGGTGTTTTGGATCGACGAGATCGGCAGCCTGGCGGAGACAGTGAAAGCCGTTTGTGCGGTTGGCTCGCCTCGCCGCGAAATTTTTATCCAGCAAGCCACCGAGCAAGGCATACAATTCACAAAGTTGCTGCACCCGAAGGCGATCATCTCTCCATCGGCCGTGATTGAAACAGGATCGATCATCTTTCCGGGTGCGGTAGTCGCGGCTCATGTCCGGTTGGGACGGCACGTCATCGTCAGCCGCGGAGCGCTGCTCGGGCATCATCTTCAGGTCGGTGATTTCACTACCATCAGCCCTGGTGCAAATATCGCCAGCTCTGTGAAAATCGGCGCCCGCACCAGGATAGGGATTGGGGCGATCGTGGTCGACGGATTGAAGATCGGCGAGAATTCATTCATCAGCGCAGGCTCGGTCGTCCTGGAAGACGTCCCAGATGGAGTCCAGGTGATCGGCTCGCCTGCTAAGATCTTGCGACGGTTATAAGGATGACAGAAACTCAATCCACTGGCTATCTTCACCCGCTTTATGCAGCCTCGCTGGCTGAATTCGGCAATCCCATGGCGCTTCCGAACTGCGGAGGCTCGATCCTAATGCGGGATATCCCCGGTTCGCATTACCAGGACGCGATAGGCTGCTACCCACTCTTCTGCTGCCTGGATTGGTCAGGTCTGAATCAGGATCTGGCTGAGCTGGAGGGGCGCCTGGTCAGCCTGGCGCTGGTGACAGATCCAATGGGAGGATTCCAGTTCGCAGAGCAGCAAAAGGGATTTGACGTCTGCTATTTATATAAGAACCATTTCGTAATCGATCTTTCCAGGCCAGTGGAGTCATTCGTGTCAAAAAGTCACCGTAAGAATGCACTCCATGCACTGAAGAAGGTAGTCGTAGAACCATGCCGCGATCCAATCCAACATTTAGATGAGTGGAACAACCTGTATGATTCGTTGGTTGTCAGACACAAAATCACAGGAATCCGAAGGTTTTCCAGAGAGGCGTTTAAAGTCCAGCTTAGCATTCCAGGGACGGTCTATTTTCGGATTTTTTACAATGGTACCCCAATTGGGGGGGATATATTCTACATCCAAGACGATGTGGTTCATGCTCATCTGGCAGCATTCACAGACATTGGATACCGTCTGGACGCTTCTTATGCCGATATTTGGATGGCGATCGAATACTTCAAGGACAAAGCCGGATGGATGAACCTGGGCGGAAGCGCTGGTATCAGCCCGGCAAGCGAAGATGGGCTCGCCTATTTCAAACGCGGCTGGTCGACGAATACGCGCCCGGTTTATTTCTGCGGGCGGATATTCGATCGGGAAAGATTTTCCGAGCTTGCTGGTAAAAACCCGACTGCCGGCTCTTCTTATTTCCCGATCTATCGAGCTGGTGAATTCTCGTGAGGTACAGGAAAAGATTGAGGATTTGAAATGAGGATTTTCAAGACATATCTGCGGGCTTTCGAGCTCGCCGACTATCAAACTACACTACGGTGGCACAATGATGACGAGGTCTGGTCCTCCGTGGTAGGACCCAAATACTTCGTGTCAACCGAGGTTGAAAAAAAATGGATTGAGGAGTTAATCTACGAAAAGGACTCAATAAAGCTTGCAGTTTGCCTCGTTGGAAACCATGAGCTGATTGGAACAGTCACACTTACTGAGTTCAATTGGATCAATCAGAGTGCAGACTTAGGCGTCTTGATAGGGGATAAATCGCTTTGGGGGCAGGGTTATGCAACCGAGGCTGTGCTCCAGATATTGAAATTCGGATTTCAGGAGAGGGGTTTGCACAGGGTCTCCTGTACGATCCTCGAGCAAAATAGCGGGTCACGCAAAGTGGCCCTGAAATGCGGGTTCAAGGAAGAGGGGCTGCTAAGGGAAGCGGTGTTTAAGAACGGGTGTTTCCAGAACCTGATAGCTTATGCAATCCTCCAAGATGAATATGCCAAATTTATTAAGGTTTACGAAAGTTAAACAGGCAAATAAATGAAGACCTTATCCATGCTTTTAAGAATATTCATTCTTTTTCTTATTATATTGCCACATTCCACCCTGGCAAATACCATTCAAAACTATGGGTGGAGCAAGCCTCTTAATATCTCAAACTCATCCGTCGATTCATCTTCCCCATCAATAACTTCCGATCTTTCCGGAGTTGTTCATTTGGTCTGGGTCGAAAACGTACCAGAGCAAAATTACATTCAATATACTTCCTTCAAAGACGGAGAATGGGATTCTTCAATCGATATTGTCACAGCCCAGAGTGGAATCCAAATAAGAGACACCTCATTTCAAAGCGACACGCGTGGCTACTTGCATCTTGTCTATCATGGCAATGGAATCCAATATACCCAGGTGTATTCACCGCTTGCGCACTCTGCCCGCTACTGGAAAGCCCCTTTGATCATAATTCCTCCCGTAAATAATCTGACTTCGCCGGACCTTGAGGTCGGACTGGATGATCAGCTCCATCTTGTTTATGCAGTTTCAACTGGTCCAGGCAGCGGAATTTTCTACACAACATCGGAAGACAATGGCAAGACCTGGGGGCAAGCGCAAGTTGTTTATGATAATCTCAGCAGTGATCGTTCGGTAAGTGATTCAAAAATATCCGTTGATCAGGATGGGAAGATCCATGTGGTATGGGTTGAGAGTAATTTTCCTGAAACATACCCACCAAATGGGATCCGTTATTCGAGCAGCACTGATGGGGCAATCTGGAGTGAAGCCGAGAGTCTTGGTGATGGTCCCTACGGAAATCCTGAAGTGCTAGCCGTAAGTGATCAGACTGTGCACTCCGTTTGGAGTGGAACTTTGCAAGATAGGTATAAATTTCACCGCCAATCTAACAATGGTGGAAAGAGTTGGGCTTCCTTGTGGAGAGATGAAAATATTGGTGGATTTCAGGGGTCACAATCTATACAAAAAGATGGTGCCGGCTTACTATATTGGCTTGGGGTTGGAGAGATATTCAATCATCCAGATCCCCCAGAAGTTCTTAACGCCCACCTCTATATGCGTGTCTTCAGAAATGGGATGTGGTCGTCTTACATGGTCATAATGAACAGCAATTCGAAGCAGAATAACATGATGAATGTATCAGGAACGATTTCTATGGGGAACGAGATACACACAGCCTTAATGGTTCCGATCGATAAGATGGATGGAACTTACCAGATGGACGTGTACCACGTCTACCTCAGTGTCGAATTCACCGCGCTCCGAAGCAGTCGCTTTTGCCTCCCCCACGTCTACCGTCGAAGCGAACGCAACACCAACTTCCATTGATGTTGAGCAGCCGACGATTACTTCGTATTCTAATACCAACATAAAGCCAATTACCAAGGAACTAAACATTCCGTTACTCGCAAGCATCCCAGTAATTTTACTGTTGATGGCAATACTGCTGTTTAGGGCTCGCTCAAAGTAATGATAATCCTGGATTTGTGGTATTGATGTCCGATCATTCTGAAACACCGCTTGTAAGCATTTGCTCCATCACGTATAACCATGTGAATTTCATCCGGCAGGCATTGGACGGCTTTCTGATGCAGGCGACAAGTTTCCCGGTCGAGATCATAATTCACGACGATGCGTCAACCGATGGTACGGCCGAGATTATCCGCGAGTATCAGGCATGTTATCCGGATAAGATCTGTGCAATCCTGCAGCAGGAAAATCAACGTTCTTTTGGAAAAAGGATTTTCTCCTTTACTTCCGAAAAAGCCAGAGGCAAATACATAGCCTTATGTGAAGGCGATGATTACTGGATTTCAGCCAAGAAACTTCAAACTCAGGTGGAATTCTTAGAGCAGCACCCCAACTGCTCGGCCTGTTTTCATGATACACAAATTGTGTTTGAGGATAAAAGCCAGGAGTCAAGGCGATACTGCCAGAATCTGTTTAAGGAAATTTATTGTTTTGAAGACCTTCTGGTTACATACATCATGCACACCAGTGCAAGTATGTTTCGACGATCACTGGTAAGGGAGCTGCCACCGTGGATAACTCCACTTAAGATGTTAGATTGGCCGCTGCATATTCTTTTATCTTTGCAAGGTCCAATTGGCTATATCGATCAGGTGATGAGTGTGTATCGAATCCACCAAGGTGGAATCTGGTCTGGCAGCACCCAATTCTCAAATAGGAAGGCTGTCATACAAATGTTTGGGGCTTTATCTGCCAACCTGGAACCGCATTTAAAACCCCTGGTCGATAAGCGTCTGGTCACATTATTGGATCACACCGGGGCAGCCTTGATCGAGCAAGGAATCTCGGAGAATAGTTCGACCAAATCTGCTGTAGCTCAAGCAGAGGATATTCTTGTGAAAGAAATCTTACCTCTCTTGAGCTCAATCCAAGATCTTCGGAAATTCAAGGGTGGTTTTTACAAAGGGATGGGGTTTGCCTGTTATCAAAATAATAAATTATCGTCTGCGCGTTATTGTCTATATCAATCCATTCGTTACAACAAGGATACTATCCGTGATCGTGGGGTATGGTCTATAGGATTGGAAACACTTGTTGGGGTCAAGATTGCTAATCAGATCAGAACGGTGAATCGTAAATTAAGGTAATGGCTGACAAACTTTTATTAAATAATGCCGATCTGGAGTATGTCTTACGTTATGAAGACCGGCGGGTGGGCAGGATTGACCCTGAAGCGTCCGTTGTGATTGTTGCACACAATACTAATCGACATCTAATTAAATGTCTGAACAGCTTGAAACAGCAATCGTTTTCGAACTTCGAAATAATTCTGGTAGATAACGGCGGCAACGACGCAGTTATCGATGAAATCCTGGCTTTTCAGCTCTTATACATCCGCCTGAATATGAATTATCTGCCTTCACGTGCTCGCAATATTGGCTTGACGTATACAAGAGGTAATGTTGTGTGTTTTTTAGATGACGATGCGCTGGCAGATCGGGATTTTGTTGCCCAACATATTAGCGCTCATAAGCAGGCAAATATATTGGGAGTGCGCGGCAAGGTTCTTCCAAAATCGGACAATCCGTACAACAATTTGGCAACGATGTACGACCTGGGGGATCAGCCAACCCCATCGTATATAGATCTGGAAGGCAATTCCTCGTTCTCCAGGGAAGCGATCGTTGCCGTCGGCGGTTTCAATCCAACCATATTTGCTGGAGAAGGTGTAGAACTATCTTACCGCTTGATCAGCCTGTTTGGCGGTCACGAAAATCTTATTTATTGGCCCGGAGCAGTCATTTATCATGATTATTCCAACAGCTTATTGAAATGTTTTGAGAAGACCTGGCGCGGAGAAAAGATGCATATCTACCTGGACCGACTGCACCCTGACCTTTGGGATTTTGTTGGTTCATACCATCCTTTACCGTATTCTTATAAGTGCCTGCCGAAAAATTTTCGCGAACGCCTTGAGCTCGCTGCAGCTCGAAGGGCGATAAAGCTTATCCGCTTCGTCAGCAGCTGGTGGTACAGCAGGCAATAATCTGGGAAATTATTATTATGTTTTCGATATTTTAGCCACACAATCATACAGGTAATTATTGGAAATAAAGAAGGTTTTGATCCTCGCTTTTATATACCCTCCGCTGGGCGGCTCAGGCGTGCAGCGCACGCTGAAATTCAGCAAATACCTGCCTGAGTTCGGCTGGCAGCCCTATTTAGTATGCAATAATGATCCTGAGGTCTTTGGATGCGGTTTGGACCCTTCCCTGCTGGAAGATGTGCCGCCCGAAGCACACGTCTGGCGAAAGGATTTCATCAATCCGCTGAGCCTGCGAAGATGGATCCAAAAGCGGTTCAGCATCCAGACAAAATCTGGGATAAATAATTCGTTGGTCCGGTCAACAGCTTCAGAAGCTAACAGTCCAACCCAAAAAGTTGCACCGGGGCGCTTTCGCCGAATACTGAGCTTGATCAGCAGGCTGCTCAGCCCATTCGAATTCCCGCCTGTCGATGCGGCGCTGTACTGGAACCTGGCGATCATACCCGGATGTCTGCGCCTGATCCGCGAAGAGAAGATCGACCTTATCTTCAGCACTTCTTTCCCCTATTCGGACCATGTGTCTGGTCTCCTGCTGAAAAAGCTAACCAGGTTGCCCTGGGTAGCCGATTTCCGCGACCCATGGACTCAGAACACCGCATCCAGAAACTCCGGCTGGCGCTACATGATCGACCGCAGGGTCGAGCAGCTGGTCTTGAAGAATGCCGATCGAGTGATCGGAGTGACTCCGAGCTACACGCGCAACCTTCACGGCCTCTGCCCCGGCCGTCAGGAGAGCAATTTCATCACGATTGAGAACGGATACGACTTGCAAGATTTCTGCAAGTCTAAAGTTAAAGCCAGGCAGCCGGATGGGAAAACCAGGCTGGCACATGTGGGTCAGGTCTACGACGGTACAGCACTGCCTTTTCTCCAGGCGCTGGAGCTCATCGGCGAAACTGGTGCAAGCCTGAACGTGCGCTTCATCGGAGGATTGGCTCCGCAGGAACAGACCTGGCTCGAAAAACATTCAATCCACACCGTTGTACAGGTGGAGCCGCGGTTGAATCACATAGAGGCAGTGGAAGCGATGAGTTCGGCTGACGTGCTGCTGCTTTTCGTGCTTGACGAAAGTGTGAGTTCCGGACATTATCCAGGTAAGCTGTTTGAATATATGGCCAGTGAGATACCCATCTTGCTGGTTGGCACGCAAGGTGATGCAGCCGAGCTGCTGCAAAGCAGCGGGAGCGGAATCTGTATCCCGGCGAATGAGCAAGCTGTTTTAGGTGAAATATTGAAAATGATTGCTATCGATCCGGATTGGTTCAAGCAGAAATATTACAATCCTCGGTTCGAAGTGATTAAACGTTATGAGCGAAGTACTCTTACGGAAAAGCTGGCAGCAGTTTTCGAATTGATGACCTATGCCTGATCCAGCTGTCAGCATCGTCATGCCCTGTCACAACCGAGTGGATGCGCTGCATCAAACTCTCGAATCGCTCTGCCGCCAGACCTTTCCTCCCGAGCAGTTCGAGGTGGTCGTGGTCGACCAGGCTTCCACGGATGGCAGCCGAGAGTTGGTTCGGACCATGGCGCCGCCTTTCAGGTTGCGTCTTCTGGAGCAAGATGCCAAGTATGGTATCTCAGTGGCGCGAAATGCCGGAATCGAGGCTTCCCGGTCCTCGCTGGTACTTCTACTGGATGCCGATTTAATAACAGATCCCGAATTGGTGGGCGCACACCTAGAGCTGCACAAAGAAAAATTGGGTGTTTTGGCCTGTGGACGCGTCCTTCCATTTCCTTCAATTTATAAAACCTTTGTTGAAAAATCCGCTAATCCAGATGCCGGGCTGGATCGATGTGATCGCCTCACTAAGCTCCAGCCTCACCAAGCCTTTGGAGGTCATCTTTCCTTTTTGAAAACCGTATTTCAAAATGTAGGAATTTTTAATCCATCTCTGAAAGGGTTTGAAGACATTGAATTTGCTTATAGAGCACAGAAATTGAAATATCCGATTTGGAATTGTCCAAAAGCCATCAGTTATCACAACCATCCGCGCACATTGGATGAAAGATATTCGCAAACAAGAGATTATCATCGAATGCTTCCGGAAGTTATGGGGTTGTTTCCAGAGATCCTCGGGAATGTGCCTGACTATGTCATCTATGAGCCTGTTATGTTGAGATCAAATTCTTTTATCCTGGTATATATGAAGTTGAGAACCCGATTTTTTGCATCAAAGCCAATTCGCTCCATGGCAAGGAAAGTACTTAACATTATGGATCAGACTCACGCATCAAAGCCTTTAGCTCGAGGGTGTTATTGGCAGCTATTGCTCGCTTATGGGTACTTGGGATTTCAGGAAGGGAGATCAAAATAATAA
>CAWBGK010000005.1:0-108946 GCA_963788305.1 uncultured Chloroflexia bacterium | reverse complement strand
AGACTCTTCGCAGCTCTAATCGATTTTCCATTGTTTCACCTCAAGTGTGGAAAAGGTAGAATGAGAATTTCCCTGGTTTCTTATAAAAAAATCCAACTCAAGAAATTACGTCCGACCTTTGCCTGGATGTTGGAATGTGCTGGTCAGGTTTGTCGTCCGACCAGCACAAGTTAGTGAGAAAAATGGTTAGCGGACCTGCTTCTCCACCAGAGCAGCGAGCATCTCAACATTGTCCTTGTGGGCAAATCCGGCGCCCGTATCGATCTGGAGGCCAGAGAATGCGTAGTTGTGGGAGAGACAAATCTGCAGGATTCCCATATAGCCCTGAAGCCACTGCTGCTGATCGGATACCAAATCGGTCCATCCATTGCGAATGGCATCGACTGTTGCAATGGAGAGGTCAAAACCAGAAGCGAAGACATCATCCGGGCCAAGACCCGCACTCTCCAGGAAAGTCTGCTGGGTTCCTGTCAGATTGCCGTGGTCAGTAACGATCATTTTGATATCAGGGTTCGCAGACATAACGCCAACGAAAATTGGTACACCAGCGGCTGCGTCTTTGTTGGTGGCGTCATCAATCTCCTGATAAATAACCTCAACGCCGCCTTCTTCCAAAGCGTCGACAATCCCTTTTGTGCGCTCACCACGTCCAGCCTGAGCGATCAAACCCCAGACAAAAGCCTTATCGCCAGCGACCAAACCAGATCGAGCAAGGGATTCCTTTCCTAAGGCATACCCGGCGTCGTATTGAAGTGCTCCTGCATATCCGAAATCCTGCGCCGCCGTACTTACTTTGAAGATCGGCCAGCTGTACATTCATGCTTGTGACGATGATCCCCTTCGATTCGGCTTCATCAATCAATGGTGCGAAAGCCTCAGTCCCCGGATGACCCATCACAGCGATGCCATTAGGGCTGGTTGCCATCGCTTCGGAGAACTGCGTGATCATCTTTTCCGGGTTCCAATCAGACCAGACATATTCCACCTGTGCGCCCGTATCCGCGGCAGCCTGGACCGCGCCGTTATAAACGACAGTTTCAAATGGACCACCCGGAGCGCCGCCTGGGAAGAATACAATCTTCGTCCCAGAACACCAGCCGCCTTCGGCCGCAGGAGCGGGACCTTCGGTCTCGACTGGTTCGGCAGCGACTACCTCTGTCTCGGCTGCTGACAACCTCTTCTGTCTTTTCGACTGCCATTTCCTCTGTCTTCTCGACAGCGACCTCTTCTGTCTTCTCGACGACGGCCTCCTCGGTTGGCGCTTGTGTCGCTGCAGGTGCGCAGGCGCCAGGATCAGGCTCATGATAAGTAAGGACTGCAATGATCAAGCTCAATTTCTGCTTCATTTTCTATTCTCCTTCTAAAGTGTAGAAAATTGGAAGGAACCATTGAACTAGGATATCATCCTTGTTTCTTATTATACTTGTTCTATTTTCACCTCCGGAATTCATATTCACCTGTCCTTATCGAATTCAAACCAGTCCGATTTGCCAGATTTTGAATTTTGCCATTCTGCAGGAACTCCGAGTGACTTCTCAGTCCTAGGTGATCGCCCGGTAAGGCGTATTAAGAATAGAGTCGACCATCGCTCGAAAATTCTCCATGGGTGTGTCCATCTGGACATGATGGGTTGGGGCAAGAATTAATCCGCCACTTTTACCAACGGTACGGATCCTGTCGAGCACTTCAGCCCTAACATCTTGTGGAGAGCCGAATGGGAGGGTGTGCTGCTCGTCGATTGTCCCCCAGAAGCACAATCGATCACCGTATAACGTCTTGATTCTTCCTGGATCCATGCTGGCTGGCTGTATCGGGTTCAGCACATCGATGCCGATCTCGATCAGCTCTGGGATGATCGGCTCAATATTCCCGTCTGTGTGATAAGCGACTTTTAGGTTGGGATTGATCGTTTTTAGTTCGAGAATGTACGCTGCCATGCGCGGCTTGAAGTATCTCCGCCACATCTTTGGGGAGATCAGCATTCGGTTCTGCGCCCCGACATCATCACCGATCCAGATCATATCCACACCAAGACCGACAAGCTTCTTTGCAGCTGTCAGATGATAGTGAAAGGGGATGTCGAATAAGTACTCGGCAAGGTCTGGATCTGTAGCCATGTCAAAGAGGATTTGCTCGAGACCGCGCAACGCCCAGGCGGTCTCGAAGATCGTCGTAACAGTCACACCGACAATCCAGTATTCATCATGAAATTGCTGGATAGTCCATTCGGAGTCTTTATATAATTCGGGTCGGTCTGGATCTGGTGGTTTGTAATTGATGATTGCTTTTGTATCGGACAATGGATGGGAGTGGATCTCAGTATAATGGCCTTCACCGAAGGGGGTCTGATAAGGTTGCACCCTCCAGCCGACTCCCCACTCATCGATATAGTCCGTTTTGTTCTGATAATAGGAGTTTGCCCAGCCTACAGATGTCAGCAGCATATCCTCGCCAATTGTTCTTTCGAGCTGGTAATGTATTACCGCCGCCGTGTGGGTTGTGGTCACCTTTTTTTTCGAGCGCCAGCTCCGCACGCAGCCGTTCAGCAAACTCCGGAGTGAAACTGACCTGGAAGGGTGAACGATCTGGCAACTCATGGTGGAGCGCCATTTCAACACGCTGACGAGCTTTCACATGTCTCTCCAGGTTTTCATAAGTGCGAGCTGTAGGTAGATGTTATCGTTCCCGTTACCGGTAACGTAGTGTAGCATACCACAATCCCCATGTCAAGCCTGCGGGTTTCGCCGTCGATGTTAGATTCCGATTAAGTAAAGTATTCTGACAAAAATAATTGAACCGGTTGTCCGGATACAGCACATTGATACGCAGTAATCGTAACTTCAACTGCCCGACGTCCATCGCAACCGGTCACGCACGATTGGCAGCTGTTCGCGAATGGCGGCAATAAATCCTTGGACCATCGCCTGGTTCATATCACTAGCTTACTGACTTTTACAGATAGTAATCGAAGTCGTGTTCTGTGCGTACTTTCCTCCGGATCACGAAAATATGCGCTGGTACAGTCATGGGATTAAGTTCAACATAATTACGGTTGCCTTGCCACAGATAGCGTGCGTCAGTCAGGAGATCATGAGCCTGGTAAGGTTGGCGAGGATCGAAGGCCTAATTCATCCAATGGCAGGGTGATGAAACCTGCTTGTTTGAAATGAGGATCAAGATTTACGACGATCAACACCTGATTTGATCCATCCATACTGCTCTTGGAATAGGCGATTATTTGTTCATTATCAACATCATGGAACATTAAATCATGATTGGTCTTAAAGGCTGGATTCTCCCGGCGGATTCTGTTCACCTGACCAATTAATGCTTGTAAGCTGTGCGGATGATCAATGTTCCAATTCTTGATTTCATATTTCTCAGAATTTAGATATTCTTCTCTGCCAGGAGCAAGAGGTTTATTTTCACACAGCTCAAAAGCAGGTCCGTAAATCCCATAGCTGGGACCTAAAGTTGCAGCCAGGATGAACCTTGTCATGAAAGCAGGACGTCCACCGAACTGGAGGTATTCGGTCAGGATATCTGGGGTGTTTGGCCAGAGACTTGGGGTCATGAATTCCCGTACCTCAGTCTGGGTGAGTTCCGTCAGGTACTGGGTTAGCTCCCATTTGGTGTTCCTCCACGGAAAATAGTTGTATGATTGCGTGAAACCTCTCTTGGCTAATCCGTACAAGGCTTTTGGGCGAGTGAAAGCTTCAGCTAGAAAAATTGCATCGGGACAACCCTGCTTGATTTCGGCGATCAGCCATTCCCATAAACCAAACGGTTTGGTATGGGGGTTATCGACCCGGAATATGCGCACTCCTTGATCTATCCAGAATTGAAATATACTCTTCAGCTCAACCCAGAGGTCACGCCAACCTTCTGTTTCAAAATCAAACGGGTAAATATCCTGGTATTTCTTCGGAGGGTTTTCAGCATATTGGATTGTTCCATCTGGACGTTGACGGAACCACTCCGGGTGATCCGTCACATAAGGGTGATCAGGTGCGCATTGAAAAGCGATATCGATCGCCAGTTCGATCCCAAACTGCGAAGCCGATTTGATCAAATGCTGAAAATCCTCAAGTGTGCCCAGTTGTGGATGGATAGCTTTATGACCACCTTCAGCAGATCCTATTGCCCAGGGGCTGCCTGGGTTATCTGGACCAACTTTCATTGTATTATTCCGTCCTTTTCGGAAGCTTGCACCGATCGGGTGGATGGGTGGCAAGTAAAGCACATCGAAACCCATCGAAGCAATGTATGGCAATCGCGCCTCGACGTCCCTGAAGGTGCCATGGCGTTCTGGTTCAGTCGAACATGAGCGCGGGAACAGCTCGTACCAGGCTGAAAAACGAGCACGTTCGCGATCTACGATGACAACAAGTTCTTTATCATAAGTGGTGATGAAACGGCGTTCACCATAAACCGACATTAATTTGGCAAGTTCAGGTGATAAGGCATGCTCCACACCTACTTCACTGCCATTTCGCATTGCTTCGGTGAAGGTCGCCAGCCAGGTTGCATCGATTTGAGCAGCTCGACCGTGTGCATTCTCAACCATTTCCGCCCCAATCAGCAAGTCAATCGTAACATCTTGCCCGGCTTCGACCCGCTTTTTTAAGTCTCTCGACCAACTTTTAAAGTGGTCAATCCAACCGCAGACAGTATAGAGATAGCGTCCTAAATCCTTTGCAGTGAACGAAGCACGCCATCGGTCATTGCCGAGAGCTTCCATGGGGATGGCTTTCCAATCAAGATCGCTTTCTTTACGATAGAGGAGTGCACAGGACAGCACCTCATGTCCGTCTGCAAGGATGTCGGCTTCGACTACCGTTTCTTCACCAGCGATGCGCTTTATTGGAAATCTGCCAGCATCGATCTCTGGTGTTACTCTCTCAATTATGACTCTGCTCCTACCTTCATCGGGCTGCATTATATTCGTCCTTCCTTGATCCGGCGCGAAAGAAATCGAAACCAGGTCTTGTGGGAGCAGCTTAATTGGGCTGAAAGGAATTCTCCCAATATTATAAGCTATGGTTCTTGATGTTAAATCGATTGGTAAAGGTCCAGAGTCCTCTGAGCGATCGCTGTCCAGCTGAAATGTTCTTCTACCCGACGGCGGCCGCTGCGTCCAAGCTTCACCTGCAGTTCAGGATTTAACGCTACGCGATTGATCGCATTAGCAAGATCGGCAGAAAAATCGGAAGGATTTATTGGATCGAATGTTCCTGGCTTGAGATCAAGTTCGACAAGAACCCCTGTTTTATCGGGATCGACGACTTCAGGGATGCCTCCAACTGCAGATGCCACAACAGCTGTCTCGCAAGCCATCGCTTCCAAGTTGATGATCCCAAACGGTTCATACACCGAAGGACAGCAAAACGCAGACGCGTGAGAGTAGAACTGAATGACATCCTCGCGCGGCAGCATTTCCCGAATCCAGATCACCCCCGGTCGTCCCTTGCTTACCGCTTCGACGCCTTCAGACATTTCTTGACCAATTTCTGCGGTATCAGGAGCCCCGGCGCATAAAACCACTTGAATGGATGGATCAATCATCGGAATTGCGTTGACCAGGTGGATAATCCCTTTCTGGCGAGTAATCCGGCCAACGAATAAAACATATGGCCGCTCAGGATCCACGCCGCGCTTGATCAAAGCGTCTACTTCAAGGCTCTTGCGGTATTGCTTCAAATCGATCCCATTATGAATAACATGGACTTTTTGCTGGGTTTACATCAGGAAAGCAGTGCAGGACATCGTTTCGGGTCTCATTTGAGACAGCAATGACTGCATCAGCTTCCATTACGCCGTTATTTTCGATCCAGGTGCTCATGTGATAAGCGTTGCCAAGTTGTTCCACTTTCCAGGGGCGCAAAGGCTCTAATGAATGCGTGGTCAACACAAATGGTATACCCCAAAGCTTTTTCGCTATAAAGCCGGCAAATTGAACATACCATGTGTGCGAATGCACGATATTTGCATCGAGGTTATCCTTCGCCATTGCGAGGTTGCGGTACATTGCATCCATCGCGCCACCAAAACGAGAGTCGGTATTCACCTTAGCCTCGGTCCAGGGACCGTATCCTCTAACTTTCAGGTTTGGCTCTTCTGAGTCTTGATCGCCAAAACAGCGCACTTCAACCGGCACGAGTTTGGCTAACTCTCGGCTCAAGGTATTCAACATGAACCCCTGCTCCTCCATATACATACGGCGGATACTCATTAGTAAATAAGGCCACTTTGCTGATATCTGCCATTGAATCCTCCTGTCAACTTCCTGTCCGATAATCAGGAAATCCTTTTTCCGGTTCAATTGATCTGAGTTAATTTAGACTCTGCCGAAGGACTTGATAGCATTGATCAAGCCGTTGGTGGATGAATCGTGGCTGGTAATACGACCTTTGTTCGAAATCTCTGGCAAAATCTTCATTGCAAGCTGCTTACCTAATTCCACGCCCATCTGGTCAAACGAGTTGATATTCCAGATGACACCCTGGGTAAATATCTTATGTTCGTAGAATGCGATCAATGAGCCCAGGACTTCAGGTGTCAATTTTGGATACAGGAATGAATTGGTCGGTCTGTTTCCTGGAAACGTCTTTGCCTGCGTAAGTCTGTCCAGTATCTCACCCGAAACCCCTTGAGCTTTCAGTTCTTCACGAGCCTCTGCTTGAGTCTTGCCTTTCATCAGCGCTTCGGTTTGGGCCAGGAAATTCGAAAGCAGGATTGAATGGTGTTCGCCCAATGGGTTGTGGCTGGTCGCTGCTGCAAGGAAATCACAAGGGATCAGCTGCGTACCCTGGTGGATCAGTTGGTAAAAAGCATGTTGGCCATTTGTGCCAGGTTGTCCCCAAATCACAGGACCGGTGGCGTAGTCCAGAAATTCTCCGGAAGAAGTAACGCTTTTCCCGTTGCTTTCCATATCCCCCTGCTGGAAATAGGCAGGAAAGTATGTCAGGTATTGGTCGTAAGGCAGGATGGCATGAGACCGAGCTCCAAAGAAGTTGTTGTACCAGACGCCGAGCAAGCCCATGATCACAGGAATATTGCGCTCAAAAGGCATACTGCGAAAGTGGCAATCAACCCTATGAGCGCCATTCAGCAACTCTTCAAATCGATCCATCCCAAGATTAAGAGCTATCGACAATCCGATTGCCGACCAGAGCGAATAGCGCCCGCCAACCCAATCCCAAAATTCGAACATATTGCGGGTATCGATCCCAAACTTTCGAACCGCCTCGGTGTTTGTTGACATGGCTGCAAAATGTTTTGCGACCGCTCCTTCGTCTTTTGCTGAGCTGAGCAACCATTGGCGCGCTGAATGGGCATTTGTCATGGTTTCCTGGGTGGTGAAGGTTTTAGAGGCAACCAGGAACAAGAAGTCTCGGGATGAATCGATTTCAGCGTCTCAACCAGGTCGGTGCTGTCCACGTTCGAAACGAAATGGACCCGCAGATCCGCTCTGGCGTAGGGTTTTAATGCCTCACAGACCATCTTAGGTCCTAAATCTGAACCTCCGATCCCGATATTAATGATATCCGTGATGGGTTTGCCGGTAAAGCCCTTCCAGCTTCCGGAACGGACTGCCTCGCTGAAATCTCGCATTTTCTCGAGCACCTGGTTGACATCGGGCATCACATCCTGACCGTCGACATATATTGGATCGTTAGAGCGATTGCGCAAGGCGACATGCAACACGGCGCGATCTTCGGTCGTGTTGATCTTCTGACCATCGAACATGGCTTCGATTTTTTCCGTCAAATTCGCCTGCCGAGCCAGATCGAACAGCAGAGCCAGCGTCTCCTCTGTGATCCGATTCTTCGAGTAATCGAACAGCATCTCCCCCATTATCACGGAAAAACGCTCGAACCGCCTGGGATCCTGCATAAACAGGTCCCTCATGTGCAGGCCTTCGACTTGCTTCTGGTGCTGGTTTAGCTTTTTCCAGGCGAGTGATTCGTCAATTCGAGACATCCGTCTTTCTCCGCATGACTGAATTATTCTGGCTTGAGAGTACCGAAGGTTTGGGAGAGCCAGGTACCATAATCAACAAGTTTACAAACAGAATTGGGGATTGTGCTCATCGTCACCTCTATACTCATTCTTATTTTTTCTTGCTGATAGTCTCACCGCTGGAGACTTGATCTGTTTCGTAATCCTCTGGAAGCGTGGAGGGGTCGATACGGCAGTTCCGTCCGATCCTTACCCCGGCCGGAATACGAGCGCGCTTTCCGACAATCGTGATCCCAGTAGAGATCTTGTCAGGTTCCAGCTTATTGGGGGTGCTATCTTTCCCTCCGCCAATCCTCGCATTTTCACCGATTTCGATCTCTTTATCCAAAATGCAGCAGTCGACGAATGCACCCGATCGGACGATCGTATCGTTCATGATGACAGAGTCGCGTACGTCCGCGCCTTTCTCAATAATCACACCAGGAGATAAAACACTGTTGACAACTTTTCCGCTGATCACGCACCCATTCGAGGCAATGCTGTTGACCAGCTCTCCCGGCGGGATGCATTTTACAGGCGGACGCTCCTTAGAACGGGTATGAATCACCCAGCTCATGTCATAAAGATCAAGTTCAGGTTTTTCGGCAAGCAGTGCCATGCTGGTTTCCCAGTAAGCCTGTATCGTACCGACATCGACCCAATAGCCAATAAAAGGATAGGCGAAAGCTCTGCCCATCTCGACAATCCGAGGGATGATGTTCTTTCCGAAGTCGTGGGATGAGTTTCTATCCAGGGCATCTTCTTCTAACATTCTCACAACAAATTCCGTGTTAAATACATAAATGCCCATTGAAGCCAGCGTCGAGTCGGACAGTTTTGGTTTTTCAGCGAATTTTGTGATCTTCTGGCTGGCATCCACGCTCATGATCCCAAATCGGTAGACCTCTTCCGGTGGGACGTTCATGACCGCCACAGTGAGATCGGCGCCTTTCTCCTGGTGAAAACGGAGCAGATCGCGATAGTCCTGCTTGTAGATGTGGTCTCCCGAAAGAATTAATAGGGTATCGCTGCCATCGTCCTGAATAAAATTGCGATTTTGATACAATGCATCGGCTGTACCGCGATACCAATCCTGGTCTGAACGGCCGCGATAGGGCTGCCAGATACGCACGCCATTCGGTGGGGTGCGGTTGAGGTCCCACGGTTCACCGATGCCGATATGCTCCATCAAAGAATGAGGCCTGAATTGGGTGAGGACAGCAATCCGATAAAGATCAGAATTGACAGCGTTTGAAAGGGGAAAATCAATAATTCGATATTTTCCGCCAAATGGGACTGCAGGTTTCGCTCTTTTTTCACCCAGGATGCTCAGCCGGCTTCCTGCGCCTCCTGCCAGAATCAGAGTCAATACACCCATAATATCCCTTCCTGTTCAATCAAAGTGCCTATTTGAGACCCGTGAACCATTTTGATAGTCGATTTTCAGAATAGGGCGGCTGATCCATGTAATGCGAAACATCATTAAAAAGCATAAGGCGCGCCCTGACGGGGTCTTTAAAATCCAGGATATTCAAACAGGCCGGTGATTGATCCAGTCGGTCGCGATAACCACGAGCGTCAATCCCCAGCAAGCTGCTGAGGATAAGTCGGATGGTAGCTTTATGAGAGACAATCGCGGCTGTCTGACCGGAATGCTTAAGCACAATCTCCCGAATCACCGGCAGCGCCCGTGCGATTACCATGACACCGGACTCACCGCCTTCCGGAGCAAATGTAAATGGATCTTCCTGCCAGGAGGCATATTCATCGGGGTATTGCCTCTCCACATCCGCACGACTCATCCGTTCCCAATGGCCGTGATGAATCTCACGTAAGCCGTCCCGCGGTTCCGGGGTGATCTTGAACGATTGTGACAGGATCACGGCAGTCTCTGAGGTCCTCCTCATCGGGCTGCAGTAAAAGGCGACGATGTTGTAATCTGCAAGCCGCCTGGCCAGGCAGGCCGCCTGCCATCGTCCTTCTTCTGAAAGATCTACCTCCGTGCCCCCGGAAAATCTATTTTCAGCGCTCAGACTGGTTGAACCGTGTCGAATGAGATACAGCCTTGTGGTGTTGATCGATCCGCCTCCTGGCAGCTCAATTCGCGGTCGTGTTATCTCTGTATGCGCGCCGAGCCACCCTTTGCAAACGCTTTGACCTGGTCCAGGGTCGCCATCGTAGTATCGCCAGGGAAGGTGGTCATCAGCGCTCCGTGCGCCCAGCCCAGCTTGACAGCCTCCATCGGCTCTTCACCAGCCAGTAGGCCGTAGAAAAAGCCTGCCGCAAAACCATCTCCACCTCCAACTCTGTCCAGCACATCCAATTCGCAGGTTGGGGCGGAATAGGTTTGGCCGTTTATCCAGGCGACTGCTCCCCAGGTGTGCCGGTTGGTCGAATGCACTTCGCGTAAAGTGGTTGCCATAACTTTCACCTGAGGGTACTTATTCACGACCTGGTCGATCATCCCAAAGAAAATACTCGGATCTAACTTGGATTTTGCAACCACATTCGGCCCGGCAATTCCAAGCCCCAATTGCATATCTTCCTCATTCCCAACCAGGACATCCACATTTTCAACTATGCGTTGCATTACAACCTGAGCACGTTCCTTGCCCCCCCAAATATTCCATAATTTTGCCCGAAAATTCAGATCAAAGGACGTAACCGCACCAGCAGCTTTTGCTGCCTGCATCGCCTCGATAATGACCTCTCCGGTCGTTTCAGACAGCGCAGCAAAAATACCACCGCTGTGCAGCCAGCGTATGCCTTCTTGAAATATGACTTTCCAGTCAAAATCACCTGGTTTGAGCAGTGCGGCAGCTTCGTTGGCGCGATTGTAGAAGACTACTGGAGCCCGCACGCCGTGGCCTTGGTCGCTGTAGACCGTGGCCATATTGGGTCCATTAACGCCATTGTGTTGAAAATGCTTATAAAATGGTTTGATGCCCATTGCCCGAACCCGCTCACCAATCAGGTCGCCAATTGGATAATCAACCATCGCTGAGACGATGCCTGTTCGCAGCTTGAAGCAGTCTGCCAGATTGGCAGCGACGTTATACTCGCCACCGCTTGGATATACTTTCCATTCCGTAGCTTTCCGGAAAGGGATGATCCCTGAGTCAACACGGTGGTTTAATGCTCCGAGAGCCACAAAATCCAGCGTACCAATTTTTGGAATATTCAGGCCAATTTCCATCATTTAGATCCTTTCATGTCTTTGTGCCACGACGATTCCGTGATGACCCTTTCAATCATGAATAAGATGATACTACGTAGAAGCATATATTTTAATAATCATCACTGTTTCATGCCGATTCCCTCACAATAAGCTCTGGTTCTATTATGATTTTAGTCGAAGAGCTTCCGCCCTCAATCGCATCAATGAGAGTACGCATAGCCAGACGTCCAATATGTCTCAGATTCACATGCAGAGTAGTTAGTTCTGGACGGATGATCGTGGTGAGTGGGATATCATCGACACCGATGATTGCGATATCTTCTGGCACTTTTTTACCAGCTTCTTCTGCTACCTGCATCGCTCCAACTGCCACCAGATCATTGAATGCATAAATCGCGTTGATTTCTGGTCTTCGGGCAAACAGCGCAGCAGCAGCAATTTTTCCGCCTTCCGTGTCAGGCGCACAGCATTCAACCATCTGGGAGTCATAATCTAGGCTTGCTTCAAGAAGGGCGGCTTTATATCCTTCCAGCCTGCGTTTAGCAGAATATGAATTTGTCGGCCCATCAATATAAGCAATTTTCTTTCGACCCAGGCTGAGAAAATGGTTGATGGCGCTCTTTGCACCACGTTGATCATTGACATTGATCGTGATTAAGTGGTTTTTAGAATTATTCAGCTCTCGGTTGATCAGAACAATTGCAGGAAATCGAGCTAATTGTTCTTCAAGCTCATCTTCGGAGAGCTCGCGAGCTACAAAGAATCAATCCATCAATATCTTTCTGCCACAATGAATCCAATGCGGCCCTTTCGCGAACTGGGTCTTCAACAGTGTTGACCAGGAAGATGTTGTAAGCCTGACTAAAAGCTGTATCTTCAACACCCCGGGCGATTTGTGCAAAAAAGGGGTTGGTATTGTCTGGGACGACTAAACCTATCGTTGCGGTTCGGGAGGTGGCAAGGCCGCGTGCAATTTGATTAGGACGATATCCCATTTCTTCGGCCAAAGACATGAGACTTAGCCGAAGATCTTCGCTCACTCCAGGTTTACCGTTGATCGCACGCGAGACGGTCATTAAAGATACATTAGCAGCTTTGGCGATATCAGATAGAGTTGGTCGTCTGTTCATGGTCCCATTTCGAAAAATATATGATTTTTATCATATTGTAACCAAAATAAAACCTGCTATAATGCATTTTATCACGTTAGCGCTAACATTTCTCAACTGAATTTATGAATGATCAAACCGATCTTCCGCTGTAAATTTTTAATTATTCTGGAGACTTAACCATGACGCTTGCTGCTGATCGTTTGTTTGATCCTGATCCTGTTCAAAAATCAGCTGCCATTAGAACTGTATACATTAATTAAGAATTTGCCCATTGTTTCCCCTCATGGACATGTAGATCCATCGCTTTTCTGTGATCCTGAGCGGCGTTTTGGGAATCCGGCTGAATTGCTTATTCAACCGGATCATTATGTACTTCGGATGCTGTTTTCTCAGGGGATTTCCTACGAACATCTGCTCGCCCAAGGGAAATCCGCGCCAGGTCTGGCAGCTTTTTGCAGAAAATTTCTTCCTGTTTCGAGGCACGCCATCTGGGATGTGGATGGCAGACGAACTTGATTCTGTTTTTGGAATAACCGAGAAATTAGATGGGAATTCAGCTGGCAGGATTTATGATCGGGTCGAAGCAGCTCTCGCTTTGCCGGAATACTCTCCACGATCGCTCTTTATGAAATTAAATATCGAAATCCTGGCAACCACCGATCCTGCGGAAGATTCCCTAAAATATCACCAGGATTTGCGCTCCTCCGGTTGGAAAGGGCGGATTATTCCTACCTTCCGACCAGATTCTGTAACCAATCTCCTTGCTTGCGGCTGGCGAGAGAATATTGATAAAATATCCGCTGTATGCGGATTTGAAATTTCTGATTATTCGTCCTTTATTCGAGCTCTGGAACAGCGCCGTAACTTCTTTAAATCGCTTGGCGCAACAGCCACGGACTTCGGTGTAATCAGCCCTGGAGCAGAAAGGCTTAATCCAAAAGTCGTTGGAGAAATATTCCAACGCGCCCTCCAGGGCAAAGCATCGAATGAAGATGCAATCCGATTTACTTCTCATATGATCATGGAAATGGCGCGAATGAGCGTGGAAGACGGGCTTGTGATGCAGCTTCATCCTGGAGTCTACCGAAACCACAACCCTGAAGTGTTCTCGAAGTTTGGGGCCGATAAAGGTTTTGATATCCCAATCGGATGTGAATTCACCCACAATCTCCAGCCCTTGTTAGAACAGTTCGGGAATCATCCTAACTTCAGGCTGCTGCTTTTCACCTTGGACGAATCGACGTATGCACGCGAACTTGCACCAATAGCTGGTGCTTACCCGGCTGTCAAGCTTGGGCCTCCCTGGTGGTTCAATGATTCCTGGAATGGGATGCGCCGCTATTTCGACCAGGTAATCGAAACAGCAGGCATGTATAATACGGCTGGCTTCAATGATGATACACGCGCTTTTCTTTCTATTCCGGCACGCCACGATGTCTGGAGACGGGCTACAGCCAATTGGGTGGCTGGTCTTTTAGTCCGCAAAGTTATTGATCGAAAAGACGCTGAAAGCATGGTTATGGATATGGCAGTCGGATTGGCAAAGACGGCTTACAAGCTTCAATAATTCAAATTACCATTTCACAAAAACTTTTCGAAGAAAAGAGAAGGAGAAGGGCAGCGATGAACCATTATTTGCAGGCATATGATTTCAGCGGTCAGAGTGTTGTAATTACGGGAGGAGGAGGAGTATTAGGGGGAGCGATGGCTCAAGCGCTGTTTGAATGTGGTGCAAATGTGACCATCCTGGATTACAATCTTCAGATTGCTCAAAAAATGGTGGCTCAATTTGAAAAGAAACCTGGGACAGGCAGAGCCATTGCTGTACAAGGAAATGTCCTGGATGTCGAGTCTATCCAGGCAGCAGTAGATTTGACGGTATCAGAATTTGGGAAGATCGACGGTTTGATCAACGCTGCCGGAGGCAATAAATCCGATGCATCCACCAGCGCCGAAAAATCCTTTTTTGATTTATCTCAAGAAGCGCTGCGTTGGGTATTTGATTTAAACCTTATGGGTACAATCATTCCATCTCAAATCGTCGGTCGTCATATGGCTGAGCGCAAGCAAGGCGTAATCCTCAATGTATCATCTATGAATGCTTTTCGACCCTTGACTCGTATCCCTGCCTACTCGGCTGCAAAAGCTGGAGCGAGCAATTTTACCCAATGGCTGGCAGTCCATATGGCGCAGGAATATTCCCCTAAAATCCGAGTAAACGCGATCGCTCCTGGTTTCTTCTTGACCGAACAGAACCGATTTTTATTGACGGATAAAGAAACTGGTGAATGGACCAAACGAGGTCGGCAAATAATTGACCACACTCCGATGAACCGTCTTGGTATACCGGACGATCTGAACGGTACCGTTTTATGGCTGCTCTCACCCGCCTCAGAGTTTGTAACGGGTGTAATTATCCCAATTGATGGCGGCTTTTCAGCTTACAGCGGGGTCTAAATTTCTCCTGGAGCTGTCGGTTTCTGTTTGTATAATAGCTCCAATGTTTATTGATCTTCAGGAGTATCAAGAATGATCTATTCCCAAATGATAACATCTGCGGGTTTTTTGGATCACCAATCGACCTATAAAACCCTTCAACAAGGACTCGATGGCAGGTTCAGCGCACAAAAAGTACTCGCGCTCGTCCCTGACTCAACCCGGTCTCTTCCGCTTGCGGAGCTGTTCCCAATGATTGTCGAAATCCTTCATGATGTCCGACAGCTGGATTTCATGGTTGCTCTGGGAACCCATCCTCCAATGTCGGAAGATAGTATCAACCAGCTGGTGGGGATTACAAAAGAAGAACGCGAAACGACATATATGAAGATTGGATTGCTCAATCATGCCTGGGATGATCCAACACAGCTTTCCTCACTGGGTTTCATGGAACAGGATGAAATCAAGGAGATTGCGGGGCCAAGCTGGCATTCATCCCTGCCGGATCAGGTGGATATTCGAATCAACAAATTAGCCCTGGAGTACGATCATATTTTGATTATCGGACCGACATTCCCACATGAAGTCGTTGGATTTTCTGGTGGGGCAAAGTACCTGTTCCCTGGCATCTCGGGGCCGGACATGATCAATGCGACCCACTGGCTTGGCGCCCTAGCGACGGTTGTCGGCACAATCGGAGTCAATGATACACCGGTAAGGACGATGATCCATGCAGCTGTCACGCGGCTTAAAACGCCAGTTACCCTGGCAGCACTGCTGGTGGAAGGGCATGATCTTTCAGGGGTAATCGTTGGAGATATGTTTGAAGCCTGGAACGCTGCCGCAGATTTATCAGCTCAACGACACATTCAATGGTGTGAAAAACCATATAACAGTGTTCTGTCCTGTGCCCCAACGATGTACGACGAGCTGTGGACAGCCGGAAAAGCCATGTATAAAATAGAGCCGGCCGTTGCCAAAGGCGGGGAGGTAATCATCTACGCCCCGCATTTGGATGTGATCAGCCATGTGCATGGACGTTATATATTTGAAGTTGGTTATCACATTCTTCCATTTTTCTTGAATGATTGGGAACGGTATAAACACATTCCACTTGGTGTCCTTGCCCACAGCACCCATGTTCGCGGATCCGGATTCATGGAGGACGGCGTGGAGAAACCGAACATAAATCTGATTCTTGCGAGCAAAGTATCCGCAGCGGATTGTGCCAGGCTAAATCTAGGCTACTTGAATCCTGCTGAAATCGATGTAAAATCCTGGCAGAACCGTGAAAACGAAGGGATATTGTATGTCCCACGGGCAGGTGAAATCCTTTATCGGTGGAAAGATCGTTAAACCTGCGTGAGCCGGAATGGGCATGTAGCTATTAGAGCATGGTATCGTTTTGTTCATGGTGCACAATGATCCATTGATGATCAGGGTAATCATTCCAAATCTCGGATTTTACGAGAAAATAATATGGAGCAGCAAATGGAAACTAAATTTTCGCTAGGAATTCTTGGTTTAGGAGTTATGGGTCGGAGTCTGGCACTGAATTTTCAACGCAATGGATTTCCACCGATTGGTTATGATGTAGCCCCGCGTATACCCGAAGGTTTTACTGTTAAAGTAACCAACTCAATTGACGAGCTTGCAGGTGCACTGGAGAAGCTGCGGGTCCTTTTCTTAATGGTTCCGGCAGGTGAGCCGGTTGATACTGCAATTTCTTCACTGAAGCCGTATTTGGACAACGGCGACATCATCATCGATGGAGGTAACTCATTCTTTGTTGATACCGAACGGCGCGTCAAAGATCTTCAACAGGAAGGGATCCAGTTTATCGGAATGGGGGTTTCCGGCGGTGAAAGCGGTGCTTTATGGGGACCAAGTATGATGCCGGGGGGCTCGAAAGCCGCCTGGCCGAGAGTCCAGAAAATGTTTGAGGCTATTGCTGCTAAAGCAGGAGACGGTGAAGCCTGTGTGGCGTGGATGGGGCTCGGTGGTGCAGGTCACTTTGTCAAGATGGTACATAACGGGATTGAGTACGGCGATATGCAGTTGATTGCAGAAATCTATGACCTGCTGCATCGTGGTGTTGGTGTTTCAAATGCCGAACTTGCCGATATTTTTACCGAATGGAATAAACGCGAGCTGCTTTCATATTTGATTGAAATCACGGCAAAGATCCTAGCTCAAACGGATCCTGAGACCGGTGGATTTCTTGTAGATTTGATCCTTGACGAGGCAGCTCAAAAAGGGACTGGTAAATGGACCAGCCAGACAGCTCTAGATATTGGAGCACCGATTCCAACGATCAATGCTGCAGTGGAAAGCCGGTTGCTCTCGGCGCTAAAGCCGGAGAGAGTCATAGCAGCAAAAGTGTTGGGAAGTGCTGGGAAGTTCAATGGGGATAAAGCAAAATTGATTAAGCTTGCAGAGCAAGCATTGTATGCCAGTAAAATTACCTCATATGCGCAAGGTCTGAGTTTGCTAAAAATGGCTTCGCAAGAATATAATTGGGATTTGGATATCTCACAGATTGTTCCTGTCTGGCGAGCCGGCTGTATTATCCGTGCATCCTTACTAAATGATATTACGAATGCTTTTCGGCGAGACCCTGCTCTTCCAAATTTGCTGCTTGATGAGGTTTTTACCAATGCAGTATTAAGCCGGGAGGGTGCCTGGCGCGAAGTCGTGCAGACTTGTGTCGGCTTGGGGATCCCAATGCTTGCGATCGGCGCTTCCCTGGCATATTTCGATGCATATCGCTCGGAAGTGCTGCCTGCGAACCTGACACAGGCGCAGCGTGATTATTTTGGAGCTCACACCTACCGTCGAGTTGATCGTGAAGGTGTTATTCATACTCAATGGGAAGCATAATTTGGAATAAGAGTTGTACTTAATTATTAATAATACAAATAATTCTTAAGAGGGAAAGATGGCTGACAAACAAAAATTGAATACGCCTGAATACAATCCGGATTTAGATATCCACTGGCATACGCTGGGTCTTGATGATGTTCTTGTAAAGCTAGAAGCTCTTTCAAATGGCCTGAGTTCAGATGAAGCAGCCAGGCGCATGGAGCGCTACGGTCGCAATGAGCTGAAAGAAAAACCAAAACCGACCTTCTTACAATTAGTTATGGTGCAGCTTAACAATTTTATCGTGATCCTATTAATCGTCGCCTCGGTGATTTCAGCCCTGCTGGGTGACTGGATTGAAGCTGCGGTGATTATGCTCATCGTAGTTCTTAATGCTATTCTGGGTGTGGTCCAGGAAAGCCGGGCAGAAGAAGCTCTGGCGGCGCTGAAGAAAATGGCAGCCCCGGAATGCCAGGTGTTGCGCAACGGACAGCGCGTCAATGTCCCTGCCAGTGAGCTCGTTCCTGGGGATGTGGTATTCTTGGAAGCTGGGAATTTTGTCCCGGCAGATATGCGCCTTATAGAAGCAGTCAATCTGCGCGTTGAAGAGGCCGCGCTCACGGGCGAATTGGTGCCTGTACAGAAAAATGCAGCTCTTTTGCTTGATAAAGACGCCTCCCTGGGCGACCGGAAAAATACAGTGTTTATGGGCACGGTGATTAATTACGGCCGTGGACGCGGAATTGTGGTCTCTACCGGTATGCACACCCAGCTTGGGATGATCGCCGATATGCTGCAAGCTGTAGAAGACGAAGGGACGCCTCTTCAAGCTCGGCTGGATCAGTTGGGGAAAACTCTCGGTATTGCGGCTCTGGCTATCTGCGGGGTGGTGTTTCTAGTCGGTTTATGGCGTGTAGGTGTGTTTACAGATGGCATTACTGGTGAGAATACCGAACTTATCGTTGATTATTTTATGATCGCTGTAGGTCTGGCGATTGCCGCAGTACCAGAGGGCCTGGCCGCAGTTGTCACGATCAGCCTGGCGTTGGGCATGCGCGAAATGGTCCGCCGACATGCTTTGATCCGCCGATTAGCCTCAGTTGAAACGCTTGGATCAGCTACTGTCATTTGCTCGGATAAAACCGGTACCCTCACCCAGAACGTGATGACCGTCACTCGACTGTGGGTGGATGGCAAAATGGCTAAATTGACAGGCTCTGGATACGATCCTAAGGGTGATTTTTATATCGACGGTGAACATGCCGACCTGACGAAGGCACCCGGTCTGACCACCGTATTGTGGGTTGGAGTTCTAAATAATGATGCAGTTTTAGAACCTGTTAATGGAGATAGCCCCAACAAGTTCCGCATGATCGGTGATCCCACCGAAGGCGCGATGTTGGTGGCGGCGATGAAAGCATGGGAGGATTTGGAGGAGTTGATAGCCGCCTACCCACGCCGTAAAGAAATTCCCTTCGATTCAGCCCTGAAGCGGATGACGACCGTTCACGAGATCACATGGATCAAAGAGCATGGCCCGTCGCCTTTTCATGATCAAAGTATGCTTGGTTCGCATGCAGTGACAATTAAAGGAGCACCTGACCTGGTTCTTGAGCTTTGCACTAGATTACCAGACGATAGACGATAAGGTTATGCCGCTCGATGACGAGATGCGGGCACGAATTCGAAAAGCCAACGATGACATGACCGATGACGCTCTACGGGTGATGGGATTTGCCTACCGAATTGAAGACGAAATTCCAGAAGAACTGAGCCGAGAATTTGCCGAGCAAGGCTTGATTTTTGCCGGATTGATGGGCATGATCGATCCAGCCCGTGAAGAAGTCAAACCAGCTCTGGAGAAGGCGCGCGGTGCCGGACTTCGAACCATCATGATCACTGGCGATTATCCAAATACCGGTCGAGCTGTGGCTGAGAGCATAGGGCTATTGCGAAAAGGTGATAAAGTCTATACCGGGACTGATATCAACGACATGGACGATCGCACCCTGGCGGAAGAAGTGAAACACACGGCAGTCTTTGCCCGAGTTTCGCCAGAGCATAAGATGCGTATAGTCGACGCCTTGCGATCGAATGACGAAGTTGTAGCGATGACCGGCGACGGAGTCAACGATGCGCCTGCAATCAAGCGCGCCGACATTGGTGTTGCAATGGGTATTACTGGAACTGATGTTGCCAAGCAGACAGCGGATATGGTCCTGACAGACGATAACTACGTAAGTATTGTCGCTGCAGTGGAGCAAGGCCGGGTGATTTATGCAAATATTCGTAAGTTTGTCTTCTTCTTGCTTTCCTCGAATATCGCCGAGATCATGATCATCTTCCTGGCGACGCTGGCTGGCCTGCCGATGCCGCTGACGGTCATCCAGCTGCTCTGGCTCAACCTGCTGACCGACGGCGCTCCTGCGCTAGCGCTGGCGATGGAGAAAGGCGATCCGGATATCATGGATCGTCCTCCTCGACCCAAAAAGCGAATCGATTGTCAACGGATCGATGCGGCTTGGGATGTTTATCCAAACCATCACACAAACCAGCGCAGTCCTAGGAGCCTTTATCATTGGCCTTTTCTGGCATCTGGAAGCTGGCGCAATGATCCCTGAAGGAATGAATCCACTAACCTACGTTCTCCAGCACGACTGGCGTGGCGTAGATGTACAGACTGCTGAGACCATGGCGTTCGTGACCCTGTCGCTATGCGAGCTTTTCCGTGCTTACACTGTCCGCTCAGAGCGGACTTCGATCTTCAAGCTGGGCGTATTCTCCAACAAGTATATGCAGTACGCAGTAGGTTTATCAATTTTCCTGTTGCTGCTTGTTGTCAATGTGCCTTTCTTGCAGCCGATCTTTAACACCCATTACCTGGCTGGAAAAGAGTGGCTGATCGTCCTCGGACTTGCGCTAATTCCAGCTATTTCAGAAGAAATTACGAAGTTTTTTCTTCGCAGGCAGGATGCGAAAAACAGAAACGCTCTGCAGGCGTAATTAGATTTGGATTACACGAAGATATCTGCATTCAATGACCATGTTCGTGCAGAATCATTCTGCACGAACATAGAATCATTCTAATCGGAAGAGGATAAATATGAAAGTCACTCCTGAATTACAGCTCCAGGCTATTAACACAATTCGGTTCCTTGCAGCTGATGGAGTTCAGCAGGCAAAATCTGGACACCCAGGGTTACCGATGGGGACTGCCCCAATGGCGTACACCATATGGACCCGGCACTTGCGCCACAACCCGGCGAATCCAAAATGGCCGAATCGCGACCGGTTCATCCTATCGGGTGGGCATGGATCGATGTTGCTGTATTCGCTTCTGCATTTAACCGGTTATGACCTATCTCTAGACGAGCTAAAACACTTCCGTCAATGGGGGAGCCTTACTCCGGGACACCCGGAATTTGGCTTAACCCCTGGTGTCGAGACGACAACCGGCCCGTTGGGACAGGGATTTGCGAATGGAGTTGGTATGGCGATGGCAGAAGCTCACCTCGCGAAAGTATTTAATCGACCGGGACATCAGTTGATTGACCATTACATATATGCGATTGTAACGGATGGTGATCTGATGGAAGGGGTGGCGTCTGAAGCAGCCTCTCTTGCTGGTACCTTGAAGCTTGGAAAATTAATCTATCTGTACGATGATAATCACATCTCGATTGAAGGCTCGACAGACCTGGCATTTACTGAGGATCGAGGCAAGCGTTTTGTAGCCTATGGATGGCACGTGCAGCATGTTGAAGATGGATTAGATGTCGAGGTGATAGACCGCTGCATCCAGACTGCAAAGCTCGATCCCCGACCATCGATCATCATGGTTCGCAATATCATCGGTTACGGTCTCCCCACTCGGGCTGGGACAGCGAAAGCCCATGGCGAACCGCCTGGGGATGCAGAGCTGGACGGCGCAAAAGAGAATCTTGGATGGCCGAAGGAACCCCGTTTTTTTATACCTGAAGCAGTCCATACATTTTTCCGAAAGGCGGTTGAATCGGGGAAACAGCAGGAAGCTGAATGGAAGAGAAAGATAGCATCGTACAGGGTAGATTATCCGGATTTGGCCGCGGAATTAGAACGTCGGCTTTCTGGAAAATTGGTTCAAGGCTGGAGTGAGAACCTTCCGGTGTTTCCAGCGGATCCGAAGGGGATTGCATCCCGGGCCGCGTCAGGCAAGGTCATTAATGCCTTATCGGATAGTTCTTCCAGAGCTATTCGGTGGTTCAGCTGATCTGGCTCCATCGACGAATACCTGGATGTCGAACTCAGAAGCTTTCAGTTCGGCAGAGCTGAATACAACCGATGACAAATACGAAGTGCGCAACGTTCATTTTGGAGTTCGAGAACATGCAATGGGTTCAATTGTTAACGGGATCGTTTACCACGGGGGCCTGATCCCATTTGGTGCGACTTTCATGGTGTTTTCCGATTATATGCGACCGACCATCCGGATTATCAGCGCTTTCTCACCTTGGGTCAATCTGGATTTTTACTCACGACAGCATCGGAGTTGGCGAAGACGGACCGACCCACCAGCCGGTTGAACACCTTGCTGCGCTGAGGTCAATCCCAAATCTGGTGACTATCCGTCCCGCTGATGCAAATGAGGTCCGTGAGGCATGGAAAATCGCAGTTGAGAACCGCCACAGACCGACCGCCCTGGTATTAACCCGTCAAAACCTCCCAACCCTGGATCGATCCGTATATGCATCAGAACGAAACCTACGGAAAGGCGCTTATGTTTTAGCGGATCTAGGCGGAAAAAATCCTCAGATCATTTTGATGGCAAGCGGATCCGAGGTGAGTTTGATTCTTGAAGCCGGGAAACGGTTAGAAGCGCAAGGTTTGGCTGTGCGGTTAATTTCATTCCCCAGTTGGGAGCTGTTTGCTGTTCAAGACGAAGGCTACAGAGCTTCGGTCTTGCTTCCAAATGTGACAAAAAGGCTTGCAGTTGAGGCGGGAATCACGCAGGGCTGGCACCGGTGGGTGGGTACAAATGGACTTGTCCTCGGTTTAGATCGATACGGAGCATCGGCGCCGGCATACCAGGTATTCGAGAATTTCGGTTTCTCAGTTGACCATATTGAGAAGACAGCCTTGGAGCTGCTTCAGAAATGATTGGACTGAGACTGCATCTGATCAGATATATGGGATAAATAATGGCAAAATATCAATTTTAGATAATAAACTTCTGGAGATGAGTATGAATGCAACGCTACTGCTGCTTCAGTTAGGACAATCGGTTTGGTACGATAACATCCAGCGCAATTTATTGCGGAACGGCGATCTGGCAGGCATGATCGAGCGTGGCGAGATCAGGGGTGTAACTTCAAACCCAACCATTTTCATGAATGCAATCGCAAAAACGCAAGATTATTCTGAAGGCCTTGCTGGCATTAGCAGATAAAAAAATCGATGCTGTGGACGTGTTTTTTAAATTAGCGATAGAGGATATCCAGGCTGCAGCAGATCTTTTCAGACCGATGTACGAGTATGACAGGAGGAAGTGATGGTTATATCAGCCTGGAGGTCAGCCCATTTCTGGCAGATGATACGACTGCCACGCTGACACAAGCGAAACTACTCTGGCAAGCGCGTCAATCGGCCGAACTTAATGATTAAAATCCCGGCGACAAAAGCTGGGATCCCTGCAATCGCAGATGCAATCACTGCTGGGATCAATGTAAATGTCACGCTGATCTTTTCACTCGATCGCTACGGAGAGGTGATGGACGCATATTTACGTGGATTAGAGCAGCGACTTCAGGATGGACTGCCGATCGGAGCGAAATCGCCTCGGTCGCCTCTTTCTTTGTGTCGCGAGTTGATTCAAATGTCGATCCACGGTTGCAGAAAATTATCCAGGCAGGAGGTTCTCAAGCAGTGAAAGCGGAATCTTTGTTGGGTAAGTCAGCTATCGCAAATGCCCGGCTCGCCTATGGGGCATACAAGAAGGTATTTTCCTCGGATCGGTTCCAAAAATTAAAACAACATGGGGCTAAGGTGCAGCGACCTTTGTGGGCATCTACCAGCACTAAGAACCCTGCTTATCGGGATGTCATGTATGTGGAAGAATTGATCGGTCCGGATACGGTCAACACGATGCCACCGCAGACGCTCGTCGCCTTTCTGGACCACGGTAAGGTTCGAATGAGCCTGGAGGAAGATCTCCCTGGTGCTGTAAAGACGCTGCAGGAACTTGAAAAGTTAGGAATTATATGAAGGACGTAACGCTTCAGTTGGAGAAGGAAGGAGTTAAGTCCTTCTCGGATGCGTTCAGAGTATTGTTACAAGCAATTGATGCTCAAAGGTTCCCATCTTCCTAAAGATTATCACCTTAAAAATGCGGTATTAAAAGAAAAAGGGGCTGCCCATTTTTGGTCCAGCCCCTTTTTGTTACAAAATTACAATACTCTTAATAGAGATCAGTGGGTTACCACTGGCAAGTATTTCATATAGGAGAATAAACCTTCCAGATCCTGGAAAGCTGCGCCGCCAAGCATCGTCTCGCTGGGGATGGGGTAATTAACCGGTGCCGGGCGTACCTGGACCTGCATGAAGCTGGCCTGTGCGCTGATGCTCTGGATCCGGATTTGTGTCCCGGTGTGAGGGTTCATCACGCTGCCCAATGCGTTAGATGGATCATAGTAGCTGGCGCGGTCGTCGAATACCGGGCGAGCCGGGAGGCTTTCGACGGGTGACAGCACGCTATTTTGGTGGATATTGGGGATTCCATCCGTGGGTGCAAGCGTGAAAGTGGAGTCGTAGGTCTGGATCCGGTTGCGCCATTTTACGCCGTCGATCCGGTAAAGGGTCTTCGGATGGGAGTCAATCGGCAGCAGCAATCCTTTTCCGGGGTGCAAACCGGTGTTATTGTCCGGCATCGAAGTATCCCAGTAATGGACGAGTAGGCCATCCTGATATGCGAAATGATCGACCCAATTTCCAAGCGCCGGGTTGTTCAGGTACCCAAAGTAATAAGGACCGACCTTTAGACCGTAGTCGTATCCCTTGTAGGTACGGAACTCGGCAACATAATACTGGTTGTACATCTTGTCTTCGGTTCCGGTTGTGACGCGGAAGCCGTTGAAGGTCCAGCCCGCATCAGCTTCTGCGCCATCAGGATCATAACCGGTCACCATGATGTCGTCGACCATGAACCCAGCTTCGTTAACTCCACCGTCGCTTCTATATCTGAAACCAAGCATCACATTGCCAGTGAAAGCAGAGAGGTCAACGTTCAGGTCAACCCAGCCGCCTGAGAAACCATCGATGCCGTTCGGTTTAACTGTCGAATTCGACAGGTTTGTGGGAACCGTTGCCCAGGTTGCGCCGCCGTCGGTCGACACGATCACATTGGCGTAGTCGTACCCTTCCTCGATACCGTAGTTGACTTTTGCGGTTAGCGTGGCGCCTGCACCAAGCGTGAATGTCTTGACCATATTATTATTAAGGTCGTTGGCGGAGCCGCTGAAGTAGAAGTAGCTCCCGGCATATGGATCCGCAATGTGAGCTGTGACCGGTTTTTGCGGTAGGATCACGAACAGACCCTGGGCCTGTTTTGTGTTGAATTCCATCGGGCCAAGCTTGTGCTCGGATTTTTGACCTGCTCTGGCAACCTCGTAGTTCAGCCAGCCGAGCTGGAATTTCTCCCAGGCGCCCATGTGGCTGGGTTTGTTGCCGATGGTGTCTTTGCCTTCGTCAACCCAGGAACCGGAGGACATCAGCGTCCAGAAACCGGTCCCGTTCTCACCGTAGTAGTCGTACAGGTCCGGCAGACCCATGTCGTGTCCGTATTCATGCGTGAACACACCCACGCCGCCATCCTCGGGCTGGATCGTGTACTTACCGACCCAAAAATCGCTGTCGCCGATCTTGAGACCGCCGAGGGGATTGAAGGCAGGTCCAGCAATGCCTTCTAATTCGTAATGGGCATACCAGCTGTGGCTCCAGATCGTCTCGGGAGCGCCGCCTTCTTCCTCACCCAGACCTGCGTGGACGGATTGGAAGGTGTCGATGTACCCGTCTGGTTCATCGAAATCCCCGTTGCCGTTATAGTCGTAGCGGTCATATACATCGAAAGTGCTCAGGTAGGTGTTGATTTCAGCTGGTGATTTTCCAGCATCAAGTTGCATTTGATACCAGCCGTTGATGCTGTCCTCGAGGAAATCCCACACCTGGCTGTCGGGATTGTCATCATAATCCACCAAATTTCCCGGTACAAGGACCCAATCCGTCACATAGCCGTGCACGGTGTAGCGGTTGGACGACTGCTCGATGTAGAACGCTCGCATAGAATTTGCGGGCGGTTCAGCAAACAGCATTTCCATGTAGTAATCGCGGTCGAAATCGGGTACCCAGATCGAGGTGTTATCGACTGCTCGATCCGACTCCATCAGTTCGTTGTGCTTAAGGTCTTCGAACTCGCCGAGAACAGTCCAAAGGACGCCTTCGCCTTCTCGTTCGAGCTCGACATATTGACCCTTGGCAACTTCATGAACTTAACCAACGGCTTTTCCAGCAAGCTTTTCTTCGAGAGCAAATTTCTTCATATCCAGCTGTTTGGTTGTCAGCGGATCGGCTTTGTTGTCCAGTTTCGGAGCCTGACCAGACTCGTCTGCAATACCCTGGAAAGCCGCCGGGGCTGCTGCTGCAGGGATGATGCTCACAAGCAGCAATACAAGAATGATTAAAATTGGCAGTGACTTGCTTTTCATGCTTTTATCCTCCATTAGACTGTCTGAAAATACTCTTCATCACACATACCTAATATTATTGTCAGCCATGCAACTTACGAAAACCAAAAACCTCGGATCGGAATTCATTGTACGGATGATCAATCCTCTATGAGCTCACCTCCTTTATTTTTCTTCCATATTAACGCCAAATAAGGAGACAACAACTCCTTGGTTAAAAAAAAATGACTTGTATTCGCCTTTTCTTAAATATCTTGCATTATTGTTAGGTTCTTTTCAAATTTTATATCAACCTCCCCAAAAAAGCAGGAACAAACCGGTTTTCCATACCTGGAAATCCAAATCAGCGACTTTAAACCAAAAGGAAACGAATGTATCTTATTATCAGTTGATTGTCTCATTAACAGATTATATCGACAATTTCTTCAAAGTCATTTCAAGCAGAAAGCGGAGTACACTCATACCTCACAGCATGCCATTCATCACTTGACCCCTCTCTTTTGAAGGGCTATCATTGATATTGGATAGAGATGCAGGATTTCTATTGGCTCAGCAACATTACTTTTGCTGTTATGGCTTTGAATAGGATCACCTGCAAACACATTCGTAACCAGAGGTAATTCATAGATTATCAGGAGCATGAAATGAAAGACTTACTTTTCCGTGGTTCACTCGCTGATCTGGATCCAGCCGTAGATGAATTAGCACAGCTCGAGTCTGAACGCCAGGCTCGAAAAATCATCCTGATCCCATCCGAGAGCCAGGCTCCTCTGGCAGTTCGGGAAGCGCTTTCATCTTCATTCCAAAATATTTATGCGGAAGGTTATCCAGACGAGGAGTTCTCGTTTCTTTGGCGAAGATGAAATCCTGGATTACAAGAAAATGCTCGGACATTTTCGCCGCTATTCAGATCCTCGGTATTACAAGGGAGTCGAGTACGCTGACCTGCTGGAGGCACTGGCAAGACGGCGATGTGCGGAGGCGTTTGCGTCGAATGGGGTAACCGCGGATCAAATATATGTGAATGTCCAGGCATTGTCTGGTGCGCCTGCAAATAATGCCGTTTATCATGCGCTCGTCAACCCAGGTGACACAATTATGGGGATGAACTTGCTCCACGGTGGTCACCTTTCACACGGCTCATCTGTGAACCGATCTGGAAAATACTACAACGCGGTTCATTACACAATCGATCCGATGACTGAACAGATCAACTATGATCAGGTTGAAGCGCTTGCCAAACAACACAAACCAAAATTTATTATCGCCGGATTTTCTTCCTATCCATGGATAGTAGATTGGGCACGTTTTCGCCAGATCGCTTCGTCTGTTGGAGCTTATCTTTTTGCAGATATTGCTCACGTTGCAGGTTTGGTCGTCGGAGGTGTTTATCCGTCTCCGGTTGGTTTTGCAGATATTATTACCTTCACTACTCATAAATCGTTATGCGGCCCGCGCGGCGCTTGTATTTTAACCACTGATGCCGGACTTGCACGAAAAATCGACCGGGCGGTTTTCCCAGGTGAACAAGGTGGACCACATGTTAATGTTTTCGGAGCGATTGCAGTCACGTTCAAACTAGCACAAACCGATCAGTTCCGCCAGCTTCAAGCCCAGATCGTCAAGAACTGTTTGGTATTTACCGAACGCTTGAAAGAACATGGCTTTACAATTCCTTACGGTGGTACAAACACACATTTGATGAACCTGGACTGCAGCTCGATCCGTGGTTTTAATGGGATCCCACTATCTGGCGATCAAGCTGCGAGGATCCTGGACATTGCCGGCATCGTCACGAACCGCAATACAATCCCAGGCGACAAATCAGCGATGGATCCTTCCGGTATCAGAATGGGTACTCCATGGGTCACTCAGCGCGGTTTTAAGGAAAATGAGATGACAGAACTTGCTGACGTCATTTCAGATCTGCTAAAAGCGACGACACCTTTTTCTCAAGAAGGTCGAAAAGGTGCGGAACGAAGGACAAGAGTAGATTTTACAGCCCTGGAAAACGCAAAAATTGCCGTCCGATCGCTGGCCAGGCGTGCGGGATTGGATTTCGAACCATCCTCTCACGGATATCCCCATTTCTTCTATGTCGATGATCGTCCTCAGGGAAAATGGGGCGTTTATGATATCGGTGGGAATAATGTACGCGAATTCGCCAACTTTGCTTTTGCGGTAGATGTCGAAGCCCTGGATCCTGGTCAAAACACATCTACTTTGCTTTATACGCCTAAAGGCCAAATTGATGTAAATCTGGCTTGCATCAATCCATACCTGTTCCAAATGACTGTTGCATCAGAATCGGCTGGGATTGCGTCAAGCTGGCTGCGGGATCTTTCCGACGGATATGTCTGTTTCTGCGATGATCCACTAGGAAAACTTCCTGGGCCTGTATGGATTATTGAATTCTAAATCCCAACCTATTCCGCCAGAAGGGCTAAAAGCGATCGGAAAACGAAAACCCTTCTATGTCGGTATGCCTGCATTAACAAATGAAGGACTCCCATCATTTGCCTGGTCAGACAGAGCCCAACCGGAACGCCGCACGCCTATCTATGATCTGCATAAGAAGCTTGGGGCGAAGATGATCCCATTTGCTGGTTGGGAAATGCCTGTATGGTACAGCTCAGTCCTTGAGGAGCATCAGGCAGTTCGCCAGTCGGCTGGTATCTTTGATGTGGCCCACATGGGTGTCTATCAAGTTGAAGGACCCGATGCAGTTGTCTTCTTAGATAGCGTGGTTGGTAATGATATTGGAAGCCTGAAAGTCGGTGAGTCCGCGTATACTCATTTGCTGGACCCACAAGCCAGGGTAATCGATGATCTGCTGGTCTACCATCGGTCTGCTGAGAAATTCCTGGTTGTCGTAAATGCTTCGAATGATGATAAAGATTGGGCCTGGTTGAACTCGGTAAAAGCCGGCCAGGTCTGTATCGATCCAGATTGCCCGCAATCTCAAGTGTATGGCCGTCGAGTCGTGCTCCGCAATCTTCGGGATCCAAAAGAAGGTTACGATATGCGGGTGGATATTGCCCTCCAGGGGCCGCGCTCACGAGATATCCTGCTGAGTATGGATGTTGATCCAGAAACTCGCAAGAAAGTGATGCGATTAAAACGGACTGAGCTTTGTGAGGCGTTGATTGGCGGATTTGATCTGGTGGTTTCCCGCACCGGTTATACTGGCGAAAAAATGGCCTTTGAACTCTTTGTTCATCCTGAAAAAGCATTGCTGTTATTTGAAGCTCTGCTGCAGAAGGGTGAACCTCTTGGATTAAAACCGATTGGATTGGGCGCCCGCGATTCACTGCGAACAGAAGCAGGCTTACCGCTCTATGGTCACGAAATGGGATTGGGATCAGGCAAGGTCGGTTCTCCGGATCTTGGTGTTGCTGAAGCCGGATTTGGTCACTATGTGAAGTCATACAAGCCCTGGTTTATTGGCCGGCAGGCTTTTCTTGAGAAGGAAAAAAGCCGTTCTGGAGAGGTTATCCGCTTCCGATTCAACGAGAAGGGAGTCCGGATGGCGCATTCAGGAGATCCTGTATTAGACAACCGCGGAAAGGTGATCGGTTGGGTGACGAGCTGCGCTGTGGATGGGCAGGGGATGCTGACCGGGCAGGCATTTATTGAATTCAAAAACGCCAGAGATGGTGAAGCAATCCTGATATTCCAAAGCGCATCCGATGTTGCAGGAAAAGCGCCAGCCACTCTTAGAGTTGGCGATAAATCGGTCATGGCCACACCTGCGACGGTGATCAGCAGGTTCCCCAAGTAACGACAGTCCTGAACAAGGCAAGCACCCTTGGCCTATCCGAAATCATTCGATGCAGTAATGATGTAAATTGGAACAAAGGAGATGAAAATGCAGACCCCTTGGGACCATCGCTTTGCACAGCGAACCCAGCGAATGGGGAGTTCAGCCATTCGCGAGCTGCTTAAACTAACAGAACAACCTGATATTATCTCATTTGGTGGAGGGATGCCCGCACCAGATGTGTTTCCAGCTGAAGAATTCCTGCAGGCATGCGAAAGGGTACTTCACAACCAGGCAGGACTGGCGCTTCAATACGGAAGCACAGAAGGATATACCCCATTAAGAGAAATGATTGTTCGCCATTCATCTCGTTACGGGATTAATGTTACTCCAGAGAATCTCTTGATCACATCTGGTTCCCAGCAAGCGCTCGATCTGTTGGGAAAAATCTTGATCAATCCCGGAGACAGGATTCTGGTTGAAGCCCCGACCTATCTGGGCGCACTCCAGGCATGGTCTGCCTACGGCGCCGAATACGTCTCAGTGCCAATGGATGAAAATGGAATGATCACTGACGCGTTAGAAGAAGCGCTTCGCAGTGGTCCAAAATTCATCTATGTGCTGCCAAATTTCCACAATCCGACTGGTGTCACGCTTTCCCTCGAACGTCGGTTTAAGCTGATCGAATTAGCTGATAGGTATGGCGTCCCGATCGTCGAAGATGACCCCTATGGACAGCTTCGTTATGAAGGTGAGCATCTTCCTTCTGTTGTTGTCCTGGATAGTCAGAACAGAAATACCGGAGATCCTTGCTACAGGGGAAATGTCATCTATCTCAGCACTTTCTCGAAAACGCTTGCGCCTGGTCTGCGCCTGGCATGGGTAGTTGCCCCTCCAGAAGTAATTCGTAAGCTTGTTCAAGCCAAGCAAGGCGCTGATCTGCATACATCGACATTCAACCAGCTGGTTGCCTTTGAGGTGGCGAGGGGAGGTTTTCTGGACCGCCATATCAAGACCATCCGTCAGGTCTACGGCGAGCGCAGGGATGTCATGCTCGGTGCAATGGACTCGTATTTTCCTCCCGGAGTGGAATGGACTCACCCAAAAGGAGGCCTGTTCCTTTGGGGGATCCTTCCCGAAGATTTGAGCGCAGCGGATGTGCTGAAAGACGCAATCGCCCAGAAAGTGGCTTTTGTACCTGGAGCGCCTTTTTATGCGACCGGCGGAGGGCATAACACGATGCGGATTAACTTCTCCTTCGCGACACCAGAAAAAATCCGCGAAGGGATTTCAAGGTTAGGGCGGGTTCTTTACGAAAAATTAGGCCAGCCTGTTTCATATTAGTCGATCAAAAACTGGACCCGGGCAGAAGAATAATCCCGGGTCCTGTTTTTTTTACCAAATCAACCTATCAATATTTTCGAGAAATTATTGTACGCCGAGCAGCTCCACTTCGAAAATCAGCGTTGCGTTCGGAGGAATTACACCGCCAGCGCCGGTCGATCCATACCCTAATTCAGGTGGGATTACCAAACGGCGTTTCCCGCCACTTTTCATGCCTGCCACTCCTTCTTCCCAACCCTGGATAACATTTCCGGCTCCGAGCAGAAAAGTAAAGGGTTGCCCGCGATCTAAGGATGAATCGAATTTCGTCCCATCTTCGAGCCAACCTGTATAATGCACACTGACGTTTTTACCTTGAACAGCTTCAGCGCCATCACCTACGACAAGATCTTCATACATAAGTCCCGAATTGGTTGTGATCATATTCTCTCCACCCGTTGCCACGGGTTCAGGGTTGCGTTCTGTAAAAATTAGATAAGCCCCAACTGTGAGGATAATGATTGCAATTGAAACGATCAAGATACGTGTGGTTCGGAGCCTGGTTGCGCGTCGCCTGGAGCGGTCAGAACGATAGGTGGACATAGATGCACCTCATGATTATAAGATTCTCTCAATTTCGGGTTGTAATATATCATAAATTATCTCGATGTGGAAAGGCGAAACTGGTTGCCCCACATTTTTTTGTGTATCGAACTTCTCTTAATTGTGTTAACATTAGAGATCATCTGGCTTACAAATAAATCATATTCATTTCGACGATTGAGGAAATTATGTTTTTAGTTGAAAAGATTGATACTCGCTCGAAAGCCCAAGTCCGCCGATTTGTCAAGATCCCATTTCAATTTTATATAAATACACCACAGTGGGTACCGCCGATTCGCGTTGATGTCGAAGCGATGTTAGATCATCAAAAACACCCTTTCTACGAACACTCGGATGGCGAATTTTTCATAGCTGCTCGGGATGGCAAGGATGTTGGTCGGCTGGCGGTATTCGAAAATGTGAATTTCAATAAATATCACGGGACGAAGAAAGCTCAATTTTATTTTTTTGAATGTGAAGATAATCTGGAAACCGCTGAGGCCTTGTTTGAACATGCGTATGATTGGGCGCGGAACCGGGGTCTGGATACAATCATCGGTCCGAAGGGGCTTGGACCTCTGGATGGCTATGGGATTCTGGTGGAAGGATTTGAACACCGGCAGATGATGACGATGATGAATTATAATCTGCCCTATTTACCTGTCCTCGTTGAAAAAATGGGATTTGAAAAAGAAGTTGATTTTATCTCGTGTTATATCCATGCACCTGATTTTAAATTACCGGATCGGATCTATAAGATCGCCGAAAGGGTCGAAAATCGAGGCACTCTTAAGGTCAAGCGGTTCAAGAATAAACGGGAATTAATCGAATGGGCGCCGCGGATTGGCAAGGCCTACAATAAAACATTTATCAATAATTGGGAATATGTTCCCCTTACAGATCACGAGCTCGATTTTGTAATTAAGAACATCATGACCATTGCAAATCCCAAAATGATCAAGATTATCACGCATGGTGAAGATGTCATCGGATTTTTATTCGCGTTTGCCGATGTGTCTGCAGCTTTGCAGAGGTCGAAAGGTCGTTTGTTCCCGTTTGGAATAATTGATTTGCTGCTCGAGCTTCGCCGATCTAAGTGGGTTGCTTTAAACGGGGAAGGAATTTTAGACGAATTTCAGGGTCGCGGTGGAAATGCCTTGCTTTATGCGGAAATCGGCAAGACAGTTAGAGATTTTCGATTTGAACATGCCGATTTAACCCAGGTTGCCGAGACAGCTGTTGATATGCGCAGCGATTTGATCAATCTGGGCGGAAGACCGTATAAAAATCATCGGGTTTACCGTCGAAAGATCTAGATATTTTCTTAATACCTGAAATCAGGATAAATGTCAGATATTTACCAATGGAGTGGAACGTATTTATGATATAAATACGTAATAAATCCATTCGCGATCAGCGGTCTCGTCCGACCTAAGGGGAAGTCGCGTTTGGTCCATAAAAAAATCTAAGGAGATCAAAAAATGAAACGTGTAATTCTAACTGCAGTAATTGTTCTGGTGATGCTGTCTCTTGCTGTCGCTTGCGGTCCAAAAACACCAGCAAACCACCTTGAAGCGATCAAGCAAGCTGGAACGATCAAAGTAGGAACATCCGCAGATTATCCCCCTTTTGAATATGTCGATGACAGCGGAAACAAAATCGGCTTTGATATCGAGCTCATGCAGGAGATCGCCAAGCGGATGGGAGTCAAGCTTGAATGGGTGGATATGCCATTTGACAGCTTAATCGCTGCCGTGCAGGAAGGCAAGATCGACGCATCGATTTCCGCGTTCAATTATAGCGAGGAACGCGATCAGACGATCGATTTCACGAAAGAGTATTACATGTCCGAAGATGCCTACATTGTCGCAGAAGGATTTTCGGGTCAGCTGGTTAATCCAGAAGATATAGCCAACTTTACGGTTGGCGTCCAAACCGGTACAACACAAGACGGCTGGCTGACTGATAACCTGGTCGATACTGGAAAAATGCCCGAAGAGAACCTTTTCCGCTACGACCGTGCGGACCAGGCGGCCATGGATTTGAAGAACGGCCGGATAGAAGTCTGGATGGCAGATTATGTCCCAGGGCAGGCATTGGTTGATCAGTTGGGCGGATTGAAAGTCATTTACAAGGGTGTCCTCTCGAGCGGTCCGATGAATATCATCGTTCCAAATGGAGACACTGCTCTGGCAGAAGAGATGAATAAGATTATCGTTCAATTGGAATCGGAAGGTTTTATCGAAGATCTTGCGATTAAATTCATCGGCGGAATTCAATAATTCTTCCATAACGAGATCGAAGGAGAGGGAAGCCGGGTCCAGCGTAAAACTCGAACCTGGCTTCTCCCTCTCTACCTCCAAAGGTTGAAAATGCTGCAGAATTTCATTTTCTACATTGGAATGGGAACAGTAGTCACCATCGGAGTTACGCTTGTGGCACTTCCGATGGGTGCGATTTTAGGCCTGGCGTTTGCCTTGCTGCACATTTATGGTGGAAAAGCGCTATCTCGCCTCATGACCGTTTACAGCACGGTAATGCGCGGCATTCCACCGCTCGTCCTGTTATTCATCTTATATTTTATTATCGCTGGATCGATCAATATCTCCCCATTTTGGGCTGGGTCGATCGCTCTGGGAATTGTCAGCAGCGCTTATCAGATGGAGATCTTTCGCGGAGCCCTGCTTTCGGTTGGAGGCGGCCAAATGATGGCTGCCCGTGCGATCGGGATGTCGCGATGGAAAGCGATTCGTTATGTGGTCCTTCCGCAGGCGCTTCGCTTGGCGATCCCACCCTGGTCCAACGAAGCTTCAATTGTTCTGAAAAACTCATCTCTGGTCTATGCTCTGGGTGTTCCAGAAATCCTGACGACGTGCGCAACAGCTGAGCGCGACGACCGCAGCAGCCATTCCTGGCATTTGGCACTGCTGCGGTCATCTATTTCATCTTGGTTTTCACTACAAACCGATTATTAGATTACCTTGATCATCGGATGAAAATCCCGGCACATTCTTGAGATGGGAGTGATCAACTGTGAATAAACTGATCCTCGAAGCAAAAGGACTCACGAAGACCTATGGTCAGAATGTGATCTTTAAGGATATCGATCTTTCTGTTCAAGAGGGCGATACGATAGTCATCATCGGTCCGAGCGGAACCGGGAAAAGCACTCTGCTTCGCTGCTTGAACCTGTCTGACCAAAGCAGAAAAGGGTCAGATCTGGCTTGATGGTCAGGAGATCACTGCTCCAAACTTTAGTGAGGACGTGGTTCGTTCGCATATCGGGATGGTATTCCAAAATTTTCTGCTTTTTAATCATCTGACCGCTCTAGACAATGTGATGTTAGGTCTGACAAGAGTGAAGCTTCTGCCGCGCGAGAAGGCTCGCGAAAAGGCCATGGCAGAGCTGAACAGAGTAGGCCTTTCGGACCGGGCAGACCATTATCCTGGTCAGCTTTCTGGAGGTCAGCAGCAGCGAGTTGCAATTGCGCGCGCGTTGGCGATGGACCCTATCGTTATGCTCTTCGACGAGCCGACCTCTGCCCTCGATCCGGAGCTGATCGGAGAAGTGTTGGAAGTTATGCGCCAGCTTGCTCTCCAAAAAATGACAATGCTGGTCGTCACTCATGAAATGGGATTTGCACGCGAAGTCGCAAATCGGATCGTCTTTATGGAAAAAGGCAGCATCCTTGAAGAAGGCTCGCCTGATGAATTATTCCTTCGCCCAAAGTTTGAAAGGACCAGGGAATTCCTTTGGAAGATCAGCGAACTATATGGGCACAAAAAGAATGAAAATCAGACTGATGCAGAACAATAAATCAGACAGGGGCAGCCATGGCTGATTGGTTTAGATTTTTTGTCGATTCTCTGCCAGCTTTCTGGCAGGGCTTGCTGATAACGCTTGAATTGACTGTAGTAGGCCTTGCTTTGGGACTTGGTGCTCGGATTGTTGGCAGCATTGGGCCGTGTATATGGCAGTCCATGGGCACGCAAAATTATCGATCGGGTATATCGAGATATTTCGAGGTACACCGCTTCTAGTTCAGCTTTTTCTCTTCTACTATGGGCTTCCGGGACTTGGGATCACCTTATCACGGATGGTCTCAGCGTTTCTGGCGCTCGGATTGAACAGCGGCGCTTACCAGGCTGAATATCTGCGTGGCGCGATCCTGGCGATCGGACAAGGCCAGATGATGGCTGGTAGAGCGATCGGATTATCACGATGGAAGACAGTCCGCTATGTGATCCTGCCGCAGGCGTTTCGGTTAGCGATCCCATCCTGGTCGAACGAGCCTATCTCTTTATTGAAATCGACTGCAATTGCCTTCTTGATCGCTGTTCCGGACCTGATGACAAAGGCGAAAGGCATCGCAGCGCGAACCTATGACCCAATAGGAACGTATTTAGCTGTTGCGGTCGTCTACCTTGTTGTTGTTGCGATCCTCAGTGAATTTCTCAAATATCTCGAACGCCGCGCCCAAATTCCAGGACTTGAGATCGAGGGCAAGAAACCCTGATTTTATCGAATTAGAACTTACGAAAGAAAAATATCAAACACGGGTCAATTAGCCCGGTTCTCCTGTTTTTTCTCAGTAGTTTTTGAGTCTTTGATCTTGTTCTACAACCCCTTCATGCGCCGGGCAGCCTCTTTCTTTTCCGCTTCATTTTCTTCACCCATATATCGCATCTGAATTGCCAATGGGCACGTCCATTCGAAATTTTCCATGATGATCAGTACAAGCAGCGTCAGCGAAACTGCCAGAATAGCGCCGATCCCCCCGAATATATGATCGCACATCTTCTTTGATTTAAGCAATCCCGCTGGTAACTGGAAAATTCGATTCTAGACCTGGACTGGTCGGAGCAGGTAGGGATAAAGCTGCACCGATCATAATGAAGAAAATCACCAGCGCCAGACCAAAAGCGACCATCGGATCAATGGAATTTGCCAGGAGGCTTAGGATGTTTGAAGAGAATTCAACGCTGACCTGCTCGATTTAAGAACTCGTCTCTGAGTCCTGGGATGTTGCAAGGTCAGAGCTGATCTGCTGCGGCGCACTGGCTCGATAGGCAGGGATTTCACTCGAAAGACTCGTTATCAAGAAGAATATGGTTGCGATAACCACTCCTAACAGAATAACGACTGATAGGATGCACGCAACAAGCGCCAGCCAGCCTGACTTTCCACGCTTTATCAGGCGGTTGGGGAAGGGCAGAAAAATAATCGTTAAAACAGCCGCAAGCATTTTTGTTCTATAAATGAAATAAGTCTGCATTACATGCAGACTTATTTTCGATCAGGGGTGGGCGATGGGGGTCGAACCCACAACCACTTGATCCACAGTTACGGCTTGCCCCGTTCTATGCTTCCCATGAGTGTTTTATGAACCATTTAAGCCCGTTTAATACCATAAAAGGGCTTAAATCCATACCATTTGTGCCAATTGTTCAATGTTTTTTTATCGTATTGCATCAGATTGCATCACACGAAAGGATGCGTTATTAGAAAAACCGTTCTAATAGGGTTATAATTAAACCGCCTGGCGTGTTGTAGCACCCAGGCGATGACAGGCCGAGCGAACGGCCGGTAAAAGGATTATAGCATATAGAGCCGTTCGCTTATCTGGCGGGCGGCTTTTTGTTTTGCGAGGTGCAGCATGGCGATTAAATATAGTGGCGGAGCGGTTCTTCCATCAGAGATTGATACTGAAGAACTGCGTTGGAACAGTAACTTTGGCGGAACAGCACTCGTTATCTATGCTCCGGCTAAAAGAAAGATCGTCAATATTCTAGCTAACTTTAATCCAGGTGGTGAGCATGAATTCGCAACCTGGCTATCATTGAAAACTGGGCTTGATATTCATGAAATTGCCTCCAATGAATTTTTCAATAAGGCAACGGAACAAAAGCCAATGAATCCTGAAAAGTATGAAAAACACGAACAGCGGGGGCAGAAAACTCCGCCCGATAATGTAAAACTTGCCGCCTTGGTTGAATGGGATAATCAAAAAGAAAAAGGTGAATATCTTTCAGATTTCGTGAACAGGAAATTTGATGGTGATGTCACAACCAAAACCTTTCAGGGTTGGCGAGGGCAATTAAGGAAAAAAGGTAAGTATCCTCCTAAGTCAGACAAATAAAATACCTTCGAGCGACATTTCTAAGATTTTGCTCCTGTATTATAGCCATGAGATAACCCTCATGGCTATATTATTTGGAGTGAAGAAATGCCTGACCTGACAATATATCTAGACCCCAAGGAAAAATCAGCGCTTGACGAGCTGGCACGGCTCACCTTACGTGATCCACACGCCCAAGCCAAAATCATCCTTGTTAATGGAGCTGATCCGTCAGGGGGTATTAGTACCTGAGTGGGAACGAACGAAGGGGGAGCAATGCAATCGCTAGCCAACCAGCCCTTCCACGCAGAAACGGATCGATTGCTTCGGGCTTCGGATGTGGCGCGGAATCCTTAACATTAGCCGAAGCGCTGCTTATAGGCTTATGCGGAGAATCGCTCCCAATTGTGAAATTTGGTCCCGGGATTGTTAGGGTTCGCTTGTCCGATTTGGAAAATTTTGTAACCGAGTTCAATCCATGGGGAAATCGCTTCGGGGTCGCGGTCATTGGTCGCGGTTGGGGGAAATGTTACGACCAATCCGAAACAGGTCGATCATGAAACAAAAAATAACCTTCCTTGATGTTACATACTTCGCGCCTCAGGAATGGCGGGAAGGGCATTCCCCGTATTTGGTGATGATTGGTCGCGGCGCTCATACTTCGAAAAACCTTCGATGCTACTACCATCCCACCCCGGCAAGTGCGAAGCGCTGCTTTTTCGCGATGCTTCGCCTGCATGAGCTGAAATGGACCGTCCTATGAATCTCTCAGACCTGGCAGCTCAAAGATTGGGCGAACTTGCCCGGTTGCTGGCCGGAGCTGCACTTATTGACCCGCTGGCGGCGCTGGATGCCTTTGAAACCATAGAGCCTGAGGACATCACAGACGACCGGGCGCGCGGATTCATGCTTGCTCTCGCCCGTCATCGCGACCGGGTACAGAACGGTAAGCCGAAAAATCAGCCCGAAGCAGCTCAAAGAATTTGCTTAGAGACCGGATATCAGGCAAATTATCCGGGTTGGCTGGGGCTTACCGCCGGGGAGCCAGGGAGCGCCGCAGAGCTGGCCGAGCGCTGCGCGGACGAAATTCAGCGGACCGTCATCGCCCTGGATGCTTTTCATTCTTTGGCGCGGTACGGTCGAGAAAACCAATTAAAACACGGCTGGGGTAATCGAGCAACGAGGCAGAGCAATGACAACAGACGTTAAACAAGTTTATCAGTCGTTGAAGCGGATTACGCCGGAGCCTGATTTTCCCCCGGAAGATGATTTTATAGATGCCGACTCGAATCCTCCATTTGAAGAGCCTCACGGAATGGGCCGTGAGGCTTCGGGGGGATACCGTACATCCTGGACAGATAGGGAAATCCTGACAGCAGTATTTCCTGAACCGAATTGGATAGTCAAGGGACTCATCCCCGAAGGTTTAACTGTTCTAGGAGGAAGGCCAAAAGTCGGCAAATCATGGATGCTACTTCAAATTGCCCTTTCGGTCCAATGCGGCGGGCGCTTCCTGGAAACTCAGGTTGAGCCGGGGGACGTTCTATACCTGGCGCTTGAGGATAATGGGAGGCGGCTTCAAGAACGGATGCGTGATATCGGCTGGACACCTGGCATTTGCTTCGGTCCACTTCGAGCTGGCTACCCCCCCGTTTCACAAACCAGAAGGACTGAACCAAATCTACCTTTGGGTAGAAAGTCAAAAGCCAAAACTTGTCATCGTTGACACAGTTGAACGCGCCATGAGCGGAGCCGATAAAAATGATGAGCAAATCATGGGACCTGTCTACAGCGCTCTTCAATCGCTTGCAGTCCGAAAAAATCTTGCTATTGTTATGGCAGATCATCTAAGAAAACCGAGCGGGACAAACAGCGATCCGGTTGACGATGTTATAGGCTCAACAGCCAAAACAGGAATTGCCGACACCGTGATAGCACTTTATCGTGAACAGGGGAAAATTGGTCATTACATCCGTGGACGAGGCCGCGAAGTCGATGAATTTGATTTGAAAATCCAATTCGATCCGGTTACGCGATGCTATCAGTTATTGGGCGATACGAATACCCTGGAGATGACAACCAGGCGCGATGAATGCCTTGAAGCACTAAGTATTCTTGGAAAAGCAACAGCAGGCGATGTTGCAAGAGAAACCGGACAGAAGGACCTGAGCAATACACGCAAGCGGCTTAATGACTTGTGCAATGCTGGACTCGTAAAACGAGAAGCAGATAATGGAAAAGTCTTTTATGAACCCTTATAAAGAGCTACTTACTTACCTTTATATACCTTACTTACTCAAGCTACTCAGTTACTCTATTGGCAGGGTAGAAAAGGTAGGTAGGTAGAACTTCTACAGGGTATGAGCTACCTTCTTACCTTATGGGAGGTCCAGCGCCTTGGATGTCTTTCCGGGTGGGTCTGGTACTGGAAAAACGGTCGAAAATCCCACAGATTCAAGGCTTCTACATGAGTTGGAGTCATGTGTTACCAGATTGAAGGCCGTGAGATAAGGCAACAATGGAACACATATATGAAGATAACTGCGCTTTTAAAAGGTCATGGATTCGTGGACCTGGCGAATGATGCGATTTGATGCGATAAAGGGTAGAAAATGACAAGGAATTTGACACCAAAAGACCACGAACAGAAACGGCAAGCAGCTCGAAAACATGGAGCGTACGCGTTGGAAAGGCGCGGTGAGATCGCATTGGAGCCGGTCCAATTAACAAGGCTTCAGGAATTGAAGCAACAATTTATGACCGAACCCGGACGGCTGGAATACCGCCGGGACCTGGCCGCGTTCCTGGCAATGATCGTTGAACTTGGCGGCTCAAACATCCGTGACATTGCCGAAGGCGGCGGTAACATCTGGACTTCAAGTCCGATTGCAAGGCTGGGGACCTATCTAAACAGCCTGATTAGGTTGTTAGATTCATGGCCCAAGGATGAACGACCGGCAGACATCACAACACTACTTTCCGGGACGGCTCACGATGCAGATGAAGATTGACTACACCCAGGATTTTACAGCCTTCTTTCGTGATTTATTTCCATTGGATACTGGTAAGCCGTTCATACCGCCATTCTTAGCGGATTGGCTGGGGTTGTGCTTTCCGGCTGGGGTCCCAGCAGAGCGGAACATCCTTGACAGTCGGAGCAAGAAGCAGGGTAAAAGCGCCCTGGCTGGGGCGGTTGCTCTTTACATGGCGGCACGCAAGCGGTATTCAGAAGTCGAAATAGCAGCAGCAGACCGGGACCAGGCGAAGGATAGAGTCTTTCGGTCGGTGCGCTTCGCAGTCGAGAATGGTCCAGCATGGAGAAACGCAAAGGTTTATAAGGATGTGATTGAGCTTGACCAGGGGTCAATCATTACTGCCATCCCTTTTGATTGGCGCGGCGCTTCGGGTGGGAACTACAGCGCCGTCATCTTCGATGAGCTGCATACATACACTTCAGAGCAACACAGACGACTCTACGATGAGCTGATAATCCCGCCCACTCAGCCCGAGGGGGTGCGCTGGATTGCCAGTTATGCGGGCTTCTTAGGGGAGTCAATCCTTCTCAAAGAGATTTGGGACAAGGCACTCACAGGTAAGCGGATTCATGAGACGTTGCCCGATCTATCACCTTCCAGGCGCATACCTGGCGTTTATAGACCAGGGGGAGCAATCTTGGCGCATGCCTTGGGCAACGCCGTGAATATATGAACCAGGTCCAGGAAACGGAGCGACCTAACACCTTCAGGCGGCTTTGGCTTAACGAGTGGGTATCCGCCGAGTCGGAGTTTATCAGCCCGGAGCGCTGGGGTGCCTGCTACAGCTCGGACGTTAGACCGCTGGCAATGGGTGATAAGCGCAAGGTTGTTTTCGGCGCTGATGCTTCGACAAGTCGGGATTTGACCGCGTTGGTCGGGGTCGGGTATGATCCGGCTTCAGACCTCGCAGACGTGATATATACCCGGACCTGGAAGCCTGCTATCTTGTCTCATGCAGGGGCGGTCATCAGGGGCGGGAAACCGACTATAGACCTCTCAGCAGACTATAGGCGCTGAGATTTTGCGTTTGCACAAAGCCGGTCAAATCGCGGCGGTCTATTTTGACCCCTTCCAGTTGCACAGTATTTCGATTGACCTGATTAAGGCTGGGGTGCGGATGATCGAGCTTCCACAGACCGGGCAAAGGGTGGAGGCTGACCAGGCGCTTTATGATGCGATCATCGGTCGGACGATCCGTCATTATGATGACCCTTTACTTAATGAAGCCATCCATAACGCGGTCGCGGTCGAGACTCCGCGGGGCTTCAGGTTAGCCAAAGAGCGAACATCAAGAAAGATCGACGCGGCGGTTGCTCTTTCAATGGCTCATTTCGGGGCGCTCCATGAGCTGAAGGCAATCGGGGAGGCTCAGGCAATCCCAAATATCTTTTATGGTTATGAAGGCGCTTCGCTGGATGATTTTGCGGTTGTCAATGGTCGATGGGCATATTTGCCAGAACGGGCAGCGAAACACAGTCCAGGGGCAACCGGCTGGAAGGATTGCCGGAATCGAAATCGCGGGTGTCAAGCCTGTATTAATGAGTTGGAAGAATCTGGCTATTTTGACGCTGAAAACGAGCTGGCGGAAATCGCCAAAAATAATATCGTAGAAATTCACGGGAGATGAAAAATGTTTAGCAACGTAAGATTACAAGTAAGGACCTGGCGCGAGGCGGTCGCGGAGATTCAGAAGTTGGATGCCGAATTTTGGAGAAATATCTCAATAATGACCCCATACGAGCAAGGCATGGTGAGCGAACTGCTTAATAGGACGCGGGCCGAATATCGCGGCATGATTGAGGGCGGCGCAATCGGTGAATTTAACGCCGCGATCCAGGAATACCAATCAGCCCAAGCGCCGATCTGGACCGGGCAAGGACGCATGAAGTCAATTCTTGGGATTCTGTCACGGCTCAAAAACGAAATGGAGCTTGTCGAGATGCGCGCCAACCAGGTTTTGAGCGGCGATAATCCCGCTGGGGAGCTGGAAGCGCTCCGCCAAGAAGCAGCTCAGAGCGGCGATAAACATAAAATCCGGGCTTCGCTGGAAGTGACGCGCGGCGCATTATCCAAGATACCAGCAGACCATCCAGACCGGATGAAGGTCAATCGGCTGGCGAAAGAAGCTGGTCGGGAGCTGGAAGAGCTGAGGACATCGGACGGAATTAAAGCTGCACTTGGTCGAGGGTGAAGCCCGCTTCAACGAGATGATGAAGGCGCGAGAGAGCTAAATGATGGTCGCGGAGGTTTTGGGGGACCTACACCCGGCTGTCAGGCCGGACCCTACGTGGGCGCAATTGGTCGAGCCTGGAATCGGATACACGAAGATGATGCCGGAAATATGGTAATTGACGAGGAAAGGATAATGAAAATGGATGAGATTGATTCTTTGGTAGCAGAGTATAACGCTGCCGAGCAGCAGCAGGCCAAGCGATTAGAGCGCTTGTATGATTTACTGGACGCGCGAGCCGGATACCGTAAAGTTGAATTTGGAGCTGGTTACAATTGGTCCAATTGTTGGGGGTGGGCCGGTGGACGGCACGATCTGGCGATTAAGACGCATATCACGCCGATGATTTGGCTGATTACCAAAGTCGAGCCGGGTGTTGAGAAAAGTTAATAGCCGGTGCGGTCGGTGAACCTGATTGTTCTTGCACCTTAATAATCGAATAGGGCATTGGATGTGCATAACTCCGGGGAGATTGTATAATATTGGGGGTGACAAACGATCGATCTTCCCGGATGGAGTATTATGAGGAAAGTAACATTGTTGTTCTGCACAATTAGTTTTATGTTATTGGCATCAAGTTCTCATGCATCATTATTCACATCATTTGAGATGAAACTTCTTACGGTTTCTTCGGAAGGCGAACAGGCAAATGAACCTGCCTGTTATGTCTATGTTTCACCTGACGGAAAACTTGCTTTATTTTCATCATATGCATCAAATCTTGTAACAAATGTGGGTAATAATGAACTCAACTTGTTTATACATAATATGAATGATTCCACGACTATAAGAGTTACAGGTGCTAGCAGTCAAGGTATTGGAAATTGTTTACCTCGCTCTTTTTCAATTTCAGATGATGCGAATTTTATTTCATTCCGTTCGTATGTGTCTAATCTAGTTCCAAATGACAATAACAATGAAGGAGATATTTTTGTGTTGGACAGATCGAACGGTGAAATTGAAAGAATGTCGTAAAGTCCGATGGATCAGAAGTCAATCACAGTTCAGAAAATCCATCGATTTCAGGTGATGGTAGGTTTGTTACTTTCGTTTCATCGTATTTGTCTGAAGACGATACCAATTATGTGAATGATTTATACTTGCATGATAGAGTCACCCATCAAACGAATATGTTGATCGGTAACTTGAACTACCCAGTTGAAAATCCAGTTATTTCGAAAGATGGTTCCACGATTGTATTTTCTTCAGTCTCCGGATCAATCGTCCCGAACGACTATTATGATTTATCAGATATTTTCGTTTATGACATATTTTCTGAAACCGTCAAGAGAGTTTCTGTTAATCATGTTGGAGTTCAAGCAAACCAAAGTTCAATTGACCCATCGATTTCCGATGATGGGAAGGTAATTACATTCGTATCGGCTGCATCTAATTTGGTGACACCTGACAATAACAACTTATCAGATGTGTTCCTTGTCGATCTGACTACTAAAACAATATCTCGAATATCTGATGGATATAATGGACAAGAGTTCTAACGCAACTGCATATAACCCTAGGGTATCAGGAGACGGGAGAAATGTGACATGGACATCAAAATCAAGTAATCTGGTCGAAGGTGATAATAATAACTATTGTGGTGCTGGTTTTCTTGAAAATTGTCAAGATGTATTCCTATATGATCGGGAAACAGATGAAATATCTTTGGTTTCAGTCTCATATGATGGTTTTGGGGGAAATAACGATTCTGGTCATCCCGAAATATCTCGAAATGGCAGATCGATTGTTTTTTACTCGAGTGCGTCCAATCTGGTAGCAAACGATACCAATTACAAAAGTGATAATTTTGCATATAATCTCCTACCCCAGCATATTTTATTCCTACCACTAGTGTTCTCGAATTAATATATTCCCGATGAAATTCACAATTTCTACATAAAGAATGAGGCAATTCTGGAATTTGGGAGCATTGTTCTGATAGTAAGGGGCTATGTCTGAAAGAATTTTCCATGGACTTGAATATTTTTTATAACGGCAAAGTGAGCCCTTTCGAGGTGAAATCGTGGATACAAAAGTTTTGATCGCATTAATTTCGGGGATTTCAACCATAATTGGCGCATTATTAGGGGGTCTTTTTACTTACCTAATTCAAACACGACAATTCAAAGAGGAACGAAACCGAGTGCAAGACCAGCTCCAAAAACAACACCAATGGGATATTGAAGATAGGAAAACACACAGAGAAATTGATCTTGACAATCAGCGGAGAGAAAGAAAAAGAAGCGAATTAATTGAGTTCCAGAAGTTGGTGTCACATTTCATAATGATTTCTCATGAGAGGATGTCTAATCTCGAGAGTGATGTAATAAATTCCAGAAACAAATTGGTTTCAGAATTAATGGTTCGAACCCCATTGAGTTTGGAATACTATGAGCTATTACAAATTATGTTTAATGAATATTCAAGAGTTATTCAGATTATGGACAAGAAATCCAAAGTCGATTTTGAGAATGGATTAATAAACGAGTTGGGCTTAGAAAAACTCATTGACGCTGAAAAAAAATTACAACAAGCAATCGAAAAGAATATTGATGAAACCTATAAAACCGATAATTGATATGGGGTGATATTGACGTCAGAATGTACCTTGAAGCTGTTGAACCCGGGAATACCCGAAGAACCACAAAAGGCGATCAAAGCGTTTGCAGAAAATGAAAAGTGCTCGCTCAATTCATAGATCCTCTTTATTTTCGTGGTATAACTTTGGTGGAAGCTAGATGTCGAAAATAAACCTCAGGATTAACAATTAAGCGGCTCGCCCAGGTACGGGAATACCGGAGCGAGCCTGACCAATCAACCGGGGTAGCGGCTGACGGGCTGCGAAATATTTTACCATCATCCAATGCCCCGGATTCGTTCGGGGCGTTTGTTATTACCCCTAAAAAGAAAGGATTGACAATGGTTAAAAGATCGCATGGTGAAGGTTCGATCACCCGCAGAAGTAACAATACCTGGCTGGCACAGGTGACCATCGAAGGGCGGAGGGTTGGCAAGACATTCAAAACCCGCAAGGAAGGCCAAGAATGGATAAACGTCACAACAAGCAGGTGAAGATGGGTTTGACCTATTCGAGCGCCAAAACCACGGTGGAAGAATTGATGACATCCTGGCTTGACATAAAGAAAACCAAGTCGCGCCCAGCGACACAGGAGCAGTACAGCCGATCGGTCCGACTATATATACTACCGGCAATCGGAAAAGCCAAGATGCAGGACCTGAACGCGGCGCGGATACAGGCTCTTTATAAGGACCTGGAAATGCGGGGGGTCAGCGCGCGCACAATAGAGATTGTCCATACGATCTTACACGGCTTCTTGAAACACGCCCTCCGCCTTGGGCTTGTCGTCTATAAATTGGGCCGCATTGGTTGAGGTCCCCAGGCCGGAAAAACGCGAGATGAGCGTTTGGGACGAAGTCGCAAGTCAGCCAATTCTTGATGAGTGTAGACGGCGATCCATTCTATCGGCTGGCATTTGCTACAGGGATGCGGCGCGGTGAGTTGATCGGGCTGCAATGGAAAGATGTAGACTGGCAATCAGAGATGATCCAGGTCAGGCGGCAAGTCTATCACCCTGAGGGCGGCGGCTTTATCTTTCAACCGCCTAAGACGGATCGGGGAAGGCGCGCGATTCGATTAGGTCACAGGATTAATTGAAGCGTTGCACATCCAATATTCGCTAACGATTCCGAAAATGGTCGCGATTGCCGGGGACACCTGGCGGGAACACGACTTGATTTTTCCTTCCAGTATTGGCACTCCGCGTGGTGGTTATAACGTGAGTCATGCGTTTCAAACAATGATAGAACGCTCAGGATTACCCGCGATTCGTTTTCATGACATCCGGCACTCAGCCGCAAGCATGATGCTTCTACACGGTGAACCGCCGGTAAGGGTTGCGGCGATCCTTGGGCAGAGCGTACAGGTCTTATTGGAAACATACGCCCATTACATCCCAGACGACCAGGAACGGGCCTCACGGCTCATGGATGAAATTACCACTCCGATAGCAATTGAAATGCATCAAGATTGCATCATGATTGCATCAGAACCGCCGATTTATAAGACGGTCGAAAGTGGAAAAACGGCAAAGTGGGAAGGAAACAACAAAAAATGACCCAATTCTGCTTTATTTCTTGCAGAATTCAGGCCATTCCAGGGGGTAAAGTGGGAATTATCAGGGGTGGGCGATGGGGGTCGAACCCACAACCACTTGATCCACAGTCAAGTGCTCTGCCATTGAGCTACGCCCACCGTAGCGAGAAGGAATTCTATCACGAAGGGAAATGCTCCGCAAGTCCTTTCAGGTCTGGATAAGCGCTTTGACCGTTCTCTCAAGTTCTGAAAGCTGGATAATTATCTGCTCACCTGTATGCAGATCTTTAACAGCTGCTTTCCCTTGCGCTCGCTCATCCGGACCTAATACGATTGCTGCTGCCATCCCCATCCGGTCGCCGTATTTGAGCTGCCGGGAAAGTTTCACAAGATCTGGATACACCGCAGTATTAATCCCGGCTGCACGAAGCAGACCGGCTATTTTGAACGAATCGGCAAGGGATTCCTGATCGAATACAGTGACGAGGACCTTGGCTGGCGATGAATCGAGGTCGTTCGGTAACACGCCAAATTTCGCAAGGACGAGGCTGATCACAAGGTCACCCATTGCGAAGCCAACTGCAGGCAGAGGATCACCGCCGACATCGGATACCAGGTTATCATAGCGTCCGCCGCCTAAAATTGCGCGAAATTCGCTGTCACAATCCCAGGCTTCAAAAACCGTCCCGGTGTAGTAGTCCAATCCCCGGATGATGTGAGGTGCAAAACGGACGTAATCCTTGAGCCCGAGTGCATCAATGAGCTCAAAGCAAGAGGTGAGCTCAAGCGACTTTTTCCAGAGTTCTTGATCGGCGAGGATTTTCTTCAATCCGGCGATCTGGTGCTGGTCTAGGCCGATCTCCTTCGCATAGTCTTCCCATGCTTCAGGTGTCATCTTATCCCGACGGTCGATCGCTCGAATGACTTCTTTCCGCAGCACTTCTGGCACAAGCAGTCCAGCCAGCTCTTCATTGATCAGCTTGCGGTTGTTGACAAGGATTTTCACCTGATCTGGGCTGAGGCCCGCTTCCTTGATAAAGGAAGCGGCAATTGCGACCATTTCGGCGTCCGATTCAGGTGTGTCGACACCGATCATATCAATATTCCATTGGAAGAACTCCCGCGTTCCGACCTTTTTGTGGTCGTTCGTATCTCCAAAACGGTCCCCAAGACCACCAGCGGACAGGATAGACAAGCTGCTTCTGGCGCTGGGCGATTAATCTTGCCAGACTGGGGGTTAGCTCAGGTCTGAGAGTGATGTAGTCGCCTCCACGGTCCGGAAAAACAAAAGACTGCTTATTTACAAGCTCTTCTCCTGATTTGGCTGCATAAAGCTCGAGTGTCTCAAGAAAAGGAGCGTCCCATTCTTGATATCCAAAAGATTCCGACACTTTTCGGGCAGTATCATACAGGAAGCTGCGAACCGCCATTTCCGCCGGGTAGTAATCACGTGTGCCTTTGACAGATTGAATACTGTTTTTCATATTTTTGTCTTTGCCTTCATTCAATTTGTTCCTGGGGAAAGATTGTAGCATATTAACGCGATTTTGAAAAAAAAATATAGACATCTCTTTCACTTAAATTTTTATCCTATCTAAGGATTCATCCTTATCCAATTTATTCATTTGTATAAAAAAAACCTGCTTAAGAATCGTTTTGGAAAATTATTGCTATAATGATGAAGGTAACCTAAAAATGATCGAAAATTCTGGTAAATGAAATGTTCAACGAATCAAATTAGGTGATTATATTGAAAATTGCAATAGGGTAATTTTGGAATATCTCACCTCGTCTAATCATCACATCTTCCTATAAGAAAGCAAGGTTTGCTATGAAGCCTGTAATGATGTCTGTAATCCGAATTTTGTTGATCTTCAGCTTTTGTATCTGCATATTCCCTGTTAAAGCCTTGGCAGCATCACCTATCTTCGTCCGCCAGAATGGGTCTGACACCAACTGCAATGGTTTATCCCCATATAGTGAAGCACAGGCAGTGGATGAAAATTGCGCATTCCGCACGATTACCCATGGTATTGAGAAGGTCAGTAGCGGAGGAGAAGTTCGAGTGATCAGCGGCACTTATGATGAATCAGTCGTCCTGAACAGGAATGTTAAGGTGATGTTCAGCGACACATCGACAATAAACGGAAATCTATTCCATTCAATTCTGGCGAATTTGAAGCGCCTGCGCCTATATTTTATTTGAAAGGAAATTTCAGTCGTTCTGAAACTGGGATATTCACTCATAATAACGGCACGCTAGTCTTGAACGGCGCTACAGCGCAAACTATAGGAGGATCGCTGGCGACATCCTTCAAGAATATCACGATTGATAATCCTGCGAACATTTATCTAAGCAAGGACGTTGCCCTTGAAGGGACCTTGAATCTTCAAATTGGCAAAGTGTTTTTGAATGACTTCCGTTTGACCTTCGGCCCTCTGGCGGCAGCATCAGGGACTTTCTCCTCCAATGTGATGATCATCACCAACGGCTCAGGAACGGTCTGTAAAAAATACACAAATAATTATACTGGACCCTGGCCGACTTCGACATTTACTTTCCCAATCGGTGATCAAACCGGTGTCTATGATTATTCACCCGCGACGATTTCCTTCAGCTCAGGGTCTTTTGGAAATCAGCCATCGGTGTGCATGCGGGTGGTAGATGACTCGAATGTCTCAGAACTACTTTCCCATTCACATTACCCGCCATTGGCTTGCAGAAACCAGCCACCTCTCATCCTTTTCTGCGAACGTCGGTTTTCAATATGTCCAGGATGATGTCGTCGGGGATGAGACAGAATTGATGGGTTTAAGTCAATCTGGAGTGACCTGGAAATTCAGGCTCGCCGGCAAATCCAACAGCAAACACCTTTTCTGCTGTTGGTCAAATCCTCGAAGCTTTTACAGCCGGAGGAAATATTTTACCGGTTACATTGAATTCTCTGGTTTCAACATCAGAACCTTCCAGCGTTCGGCTGAGCTGGCAGACTGTTTCTGAAACTGGTATTCAGGGATTTCAATATTTATCGCTCGGAAACCTCCATTATTCCTGGTGTTCCAATTAATCCATGCAAATCACAGCGCACAATTCCTGTACGCCATCAGCTCCATGCATGTATGAATACATCGACAACACACCAATTTTCGGAGTTCTTTATTATTATTGGATCGGCGTTCTCAGCGAAACCGCAGATCAGGAATATTTTGGTCCAATTATGGATGGCTTGTTCCTGCATTCATATCTACCCGTAATACGGCGATAATCTGTCTAAATCAGACCCTTTAGGTTACTGTTAATAAAGAACCTGCCGTTCAATTATTATTCACGGCAGGTTCATTTTTATTCCTATGAAGTGAAATTATCGCAAGATTAATTCGGTCTGTGGTTTTCCAAGAAAAGTTGCCCCTGTTTCGGTCACAACCACATCTTCTTCGAGACCTATGTATCCATAGCCTGGTACTTCCAGTCCTGGTTCGATGGTAAATACCTGACCTTCTTCCAGTGGTTGCAGTTGGATTGTCTCCATAGCGCTCCCATTCAGGTCCTAATAATCCGGCGCCATCATGTACCTGGCGACCTAATTGATGACCTGTGGCATACATATATTCTGGATAGCCTGCGTCGATTACAACTTTACGAGCCGAGGCGTCGATATCTCTCCCAAGCACTCCGGGTTTCATCATCGCGGCTGCAGTTTGAACGGCATCAACAACAGTACTGAACCCCCTTTGCACCTCTTCTGGAGCGCAATTTTCTCCTTGGCGGAGGAAATATCCCACCCGCTGGATATCTGAACAATACTCATTCAGGCGAATACCGAAATCGAAATGAAGAATGTGGCCGCGTTCAAGTCGGATATCTGACGGACCCGAATGACCGATTTTTGACTCCGGACCGGCATTGACTGCCGGGCAATCGCTCATTTCCCAGGCAGGTTCCAGTTTCAATGATTCGATATGTTTGTGCATAAAACTGGCGATCTCTTTTTCGGACATCCCCGGTGAAACATAATCAAATACTTTCGAAAAGATCTGGTCAGTTTCTGCGACCGCCGCTCGGATACGTTCGATTTCGGCGTGAGTTTTTCGACTGATCAATGCTCCGATTATCGCTTCTGCAGACACCAGACAGTCGCGATAAACAGTCCCTTCAAGCAAATCCAATAATGTCAGGTACAAGCCATGCCGTAATCCATCTGCGAGCACATTGTTCTTGGAAAAGTTAATTGCAATTGAACGAGGTTGGATTCGTTCGAGAGTATCCAGTAAAGACAGGTCGAATGGATTGATGGTATGGAAGAACCGTCGAATATGCGCCTGAACGAATGACCATTTCAGAGTCGTAATTCCCTACAATGGCAATCCTATCCCCGGAGCGAGTAAGAATCATGGCTGAAAGCCAGGTAAGGTCGTGACCGTAGATCAGCGGCAAAACTGGATCCCGACCTGCTGGCGTTTCACTCACCAAAGTCAACCATAGATCGATATCTTTTTCCTCAAGGATCTTGATTGCCTGTGCGATTTTTTGATGAATAAGTGTAGGCATTGTCAAATTCTCCTAAGTCAATCAATATCAGGAAGGCTGCATTCGCGATGGATTGACCCAGCTCTCTCGCTTAAAATGTGAAGCGAAAATTTTTCACCTGGCTTTCCAAAGACTACCCATTCTGCTCTTGTCCTGTTGTCCGTTGGGGACAAGCTCCAAACTGGATCGTTGTCCAATTTATTGCTTCTTCCTTCCAGGTGACCTAACTCCAACCTCGATTTTCCATTGATGATATCGACCGTTGAGGGAAGTTCAAGCTCGACACGAACAGGTCGTGACGCCTTTCTTTTCTTCCCTTGCTCGCTGGTGTAAGTCGGCAAGAAACCAGTATTTTCCACTACGAGTTCCAACCTGTAATTCCTGTCACCAATAGCGGTTATCTCGAGATTGTGGATGGATAATTTTGGAAGTAGATCACCTAAAGCAATCGCAAACCGGGCATTTTTCTCAGCTTCTGCGCCGATAAAATTAAGAGGTGGATTGCGCCAGGTGAATAACTGGTTCCACCCACCCAGTTCGACGATTCCCAAGCTGTGGGTGATCAAATGAATACCACTCAATATAGCTGTCATGATTGCAATTTTGATCCACCCATTGGATTATCTGTAAATCTTCTGTGTGAGGATGATCCCGAAACCATTCGATAAATTTCCGGTCTTTGATCCCGGCTTCGGTCGGTAAGTCCCAAATTTCTACTGTAAAGGCGAAAACGCCAAGATGGTCGTACATCCAATCATCAAAACCGCCTGTGGTGATTTCTTTTGGGTGATACTTAAAATCGTGAAAAATGGACACGCAGCGGTACCCAGTTAATTCGGTGCCTAATTGACCGATCTTCTTATACACCCATAAGTCATTGGTTTCCATATCCTCATCGGATTTTGTGCTGTAGCACCGAAGAATTGCTGCGCTGAAAGTATGGTAGGTAATGGCCGCATTGATATTCGGGTGCTTCATGATGAATTCAGCAATTGTCCTGGTTTCGGACTCTGAGATTGGATATGGACCTGCTCCGGCTTGTTCGCTTTCCCCCCTCCACTCAAATGGAAAATTTCGGTTAAAATCCAACCCTTCAGGTTGTGCTGCCAGTTTTATTGTTGAGCCGTCATAATTATGCATCCTTCCTTCCGGAAGCAACCTGTAATAATGGCCTCCATGCTCATTGAGCGACCGTTTCTCCATTAATCGAGGATCCAGTTTGCTAATTTTCCAATCCCCATTCGGATCTTCGATCCTCATTTGAAGGATCCGCCCGTCTCCATCGATATCCTCTTCATGAAGTCCATCTTCGAGCTCCAGCCAGGGATAAGGCCTGACTCCGGAACGAATGAAGCGAGGCTTGTCTGCAAGAGCCAGAGCTGCGCCATCCGGATTGATGCGAGGCACGATGTAATAGACGATTTGGTCAAGCAGTCGCGTAGTTTGCTCATCACGACCATACCCATACAGTAGATTGTAAGCTGCTTTAAGAAGCGTTGTCGTTCCAGAGATTTCAGTTGCGTGAATATTTGCATCCAGCCAAACAGCCGGCTTATCCTTATCTTTCCCTGTCGCTTTATTCGTCAAAGTTATCAGCCAAATTGGTCGTTTTTCAAAGCTTTCACCAATGATTTGGAGCTCAACTAGATCTGGAAATTCTTCAGCCCATTTTTTTATATTTTTTTCTATCTCATCATTCGAGAAGTAATGATCGAAATCCATATTAATTTACCTTTCTTTTGAGAATTGCATTTTACAAAGGCCAGGATTCTTCCAGAAAGCTGAAATCGACTAGCCTGGTTCCAATCCTGAAGTGATACCTGTCGATCTTTTCCACGATGGAATTATCATTTATAAAATCGCGTAGCTCAGCCATTTCTCCTGAATCGAGCCAGGTTGGTGGGTCGGATGTCGCAAAAAAACCGGAAATGGTGGCCAGGTCCTTGATGCATTGGCGTTGAGTAGCATTTAATAAATTCATTTTTGTCCTGAAGAATACAACATCGGGATCGACCTGGATCAGAGCGTTTAGCCAAAGGCGGTGGATCGATGTCCGAATCGCATTTAAGCTGCTCGGACCAGAAAGGTCGTACAAGTAACGACTTCTATCTATGTTGTCCCAGATTGGTGCGACATCGGGTCCGATCCGCATCCCATCAGCAATTCCGAGCGAGGCTAAAATCGGTGCACCGCATACTAAAATGTAGGCATCACCTGCAGCCTCGCGCAGCCTTGAAAGACCCATTCGATACGCCTTTTCGTCTGGTATATTTAAATAGCGATTACCAGGAAGTGCTGCAGCATAGAGAAAATCGAGCTTCAAATATTCATACCCCCAATTGCAGACGGATTCGATCAAGCGAGCTGACCAATCAAGAACCTCCGGGTTTGAAGTGTCCAGTGCATAGAATACGTCTCCCCAGTTGTATCCAGCGGTCACAAAATCTCTGTTGTGATCCTTTAAGAGCCATTGTGGATGAATCTTCACCAAACTTGATTGAGGTTGGACAATAAATGGAGCCAGCCAGATGCCTGGTATAAATCCATTTCCTCGGATAATATCTGCCAATGACTTCATACCGGAATGAAATTTATGATTAGGTTCCCAATCGCCCATGCAAAGCTGCCAGCCATCATCGATCTGAAATACGTCAAAAGGCAGGTCGTTAAGGCTGGATAGGATTTCGATTAGCTTCTCCTGGTCGATTTGAGTGAAAAAACTATACCATGAGCACCAGACATTAGGAGAAGCAGCTTGCCTTAGTCTGCCAAACCGTTCGAACAGCCGGTTTGTATAACGGTCGAACACTTCCGTTTCCGTTCCATAAGTCAAGAACCATTCTGGGTAGGCTTTGATGGGTGGAGTTTGGTCGGATCCATCCACTGGAATTCGGTATTTTCCAGAAATCATCCACTTGTCAGCGCTAATTATTGCGTCCAGATCTAGTGCACCAAGAAAAAGGATATTTGAATTCTCGCCTTCCAAGGCGCAGAACCCGCTGCTAGAAAATGGGTATTTTTCGAATAGATCCGGGTGGTCCACCTGAGGCCACAAACGACCTATACCTGGTTTTGGGAATGATTTATTTAAAGGGATCCAACTGCACAGACTCCAGGAATGGAAACCATTCCTGAAGAAATTAGTTTCCCCAAAAGGATGAAGTATCTGAATCTCGTAACCGGAAATCAGAAATCCATCTGAGGAATATTCAAGATCATCTGATTGGACGGAAATTGTCAGATGATTGAAATGGACCTGATTCTGCATCGATCACCTGGCGGAGCAGTTCAATCTACAAAATAGTCATGGCAGGCTTCATCGATCAAGTCGGGGGTAATCTTCGGGGTGCTGGCATCGTATTCGCAAATTGTGACGATAATTCGTAAAAGATCGCGAGGATGTACGGCCTGCAGACGTCGATCCGGATCGCGATACCAATGCTGAAGTAGATAGACGAATGAATCCTTATCAAATTCCAAGTTTAATTCTTTTGCCTGGATTGTAAATATCTTTAAGAAAAGCCTTTCATCGGGGGAGTCGACTTTCACTTTCATGTGAATCCGGCGAAGGAACGCATCATCCACCAATTGGCGAGGATCCAGGTTTGTGCTGAAAACAGTAAGCTGCCGAAATGGGACAATAACTGTTTGACCGCTGTGCAGCCGCAAAAAATCAATTCGGCTTTCCAGAGGGACAATCCAGCGATTCAAGAGATCAGAAGTGCTTATTTGCTGGCGGCCAAAATCATCTATCAAAAACATGCCCCCATTTGCTTTCATTTGAAGAGGCGCTTCATAAAACTTAGAAATTGGATCAAATCTCAAGTCGAGCGCGTCCATTTTTAACTCGCCCCCCACCGAAACTGCTGGACGTTCAATCAGTGCCCAACGTTGATCGATCCTACCGAAATCGCCTGTCTTTGCTTTATCAGATTGAACAGGTTTATGAACAAGACGGTCGTTGATTTGAATGATTTGACCTGCCACTGTGACTGCATAAGGGACAAAGATCGCTTCAGAACCGCCGATCATCTTTGCAATAGCATTCGCTATCGTCGTTTTTCCGTTACCGGGAGGTCCATATAGGAAAAGAGATGTGCCGTAATTTACTGCTGGACCGATTTGGCGGTGAAAATTATCCGGGAGAACAAGATGACTTAAGGATTGTCTGACCTGCCCCGGTACGACTTTTGAACGCTTAAGTGTTTGCAGCTCGATTCCTCGGCTGTAGGATTGTAGTGCGACCGGGACTGGTCCAACATATAAACTCCGTTCGAGAGCGGACCGTGCGCGGATCTCTCCAGCTTCGGTTAGCGCATAGACATTGGCCAACCTGCCTAGCTCGATACTCGCTTTTGAGACCTCCACCAGATGCTCTTTCTGCATCCAGAGTAAAATCTCATCGACGATATTCTTTGGGATTTTTAGTACATCCGTGAAACGGGAAAGTGAAACGTTGCCTTCGTTATACAGTAATCGGAAGATCAGATCGATGACCAGGTTCTGAGGAACAAGGAGTTCTTCAATAGTCCGCGGCTCCGTCAGAATTTGTTTTAAGGTGTAATCCTGTGTCATTTTGGCCTTCCTTTCAAGTTGATCTAAGTAATTTACCCTGAATTATTCATCACAATCTGCATGGAAAGTAAACAGACTGCCAATAGACTGGCGGGTGGAGTTTCTCCAGATTGCCTCTCCAAAGACCTGTGCAACAGAAATGATTTCCAATTTGGAGATCATTTTTTCTTCTTTTATTGGAACCGTGTCGGTTGCGACTATCCTTTTTATTTGTGGAAAGTCACCAAGTTGGATGAGTGCATCACCTGAAAAGAGACCATGTGTACAAATCACATCGATTTCTTCTATTCCATATTCGATGAGCAGCTTGCACAATTCTATAACAGTTGTCCCGGTGACAATTTCATCATCATATACAAGGGCGTGGCGGAATCCTGTAATTTGCTTTTCCAGGGTATCGCCGATCCGAACTTCGATATCTGAGACTCTTTCCTTTTGAGCTGCAGCCATTGGAAGCCCCATATACCTGGCAAAGCGCGAGGCTGGTTTTGCCCGCCCTATATCCGGTGAAACCACAATTGATTTATGCGAATCAAGATTATGACCCTTAAAAAAACGGATGAAAAGATGTCTGGCTGTGAGTGGATCAGTTGGGACACTGAAGAAGCCATGGACCTGTGGTGAATGCAGGGTCATTGTCATGAAATGTGTCATTCCAGCGGTCTGAAGCAGGTCAGCTATTAGACGAGCAGTAATTGAGATCCTTGGCGCATCTTTCTTGTCTGACCGAGCGTAAGAAAAATAAGGGATGATGGCATGCACTTCTGCCGCTCCAGCTCCATGGGCGATGTCGATCATCATGAGCAGCTCTATCAGATGGTCGCTTACTGGAGGATTGAGGGATTGAAGGATGTAAACACTTCTTCCACGGACGCTGGCTCCTAATTGGATATATAGATTATCGTTACTGAACCGATCAAAATGGGTGGGATCTAAAGGCACTCCCAGGTATGCGGCAATATCTGAAGCTAGTTTTGGATGCGATTGACCACTGAAAAACCGGACTTCATTGGAATCTAACGCGCCCATTCATCCCCTCCATGTACATTTTGCCAGATTTGATGCAGTAATTTTCGTGTCAACTTTGTTCATCAGGCGGTTATGCTAATTTATTATGTCTTCATGTCTCCAAATTATTGTTAATCCCCTGTTCATCGTAATGGCTTATTTTACCATTCTGCTGGTGGAGATGGCTTATTCAATTACAGTTAATGATTGGTTAATTGCATGAACTCAGCATCTATGCTATGATAGAAATCCTGATCTGGTTTCTATTCTATCTTGAATTGGATTGAGACCTCATATTTTATGAGTTCATATCTTAACCGACGAGATTTTCTTAAATTGTTTGGAGCTGCATCCATCGGATTGGGTTTCCGTGACTATCCTCCAGGCGGCGATCCGGACAGTCAGCGCCCCCCTTCATTTTCTTTGGGTCGTACGATTTATTCTTTGAGGTATTACGAACAGCCTTCAATTTCAAGCAAGGAATTAGGTTTCTACAATACTGACACCGTAATCGAAGTGTTAGAAGAAAAAGTTGGTGACCCTACTCCGATGCACAACCCCATCTGGCTGCGTACGCCCGATGGATGGCTGCATTCTGCATATGTTCAACCCGTCGAGAATATACTCAATCAGCCTGTTCTTAAGGTTCCAGCGGGGGGGATGCTTGCGGAAGTATCCGTACCATTCACTCAAGCATGGTCTTCTGGCGTACGCGGAAGAAAGCGTGTCTACAGGTGTTATTATGGAAGCACCTATTGGGTGCAAAATGCATTTAGTGGTATCAACGGTGTAATCTGGTACCAGATTTTCGATGAGAGATATCACGAATTATTCCTTGTGGAAGCTCAACATTTGCGCCAAATAAAGGCCGAGGAATTGACACCGCTTTCTCCGGGTGTCAAAGGAAAACGGATAGAGATTGACTTAACCCGCCAGCAATTGGTTGCCATCGAAGGGAACCGCCCTGTGTTTACGACACCCACTGCAACCGGCTATTTTGAAGGCGACACGCCAATCGGTGATTTCCAAATAGAGAGAAAGCAGCCGACACGGCATATGGCATCAAATTTGCAGGGCAATGAATTTGATCTCCCCGGTGTACCATGGGTGTGTTATATTTCCTGGACCGGGGTTTCATTTCATGGGACTTACTGGCACAACAATTATGGCACACCTCAAAGTCATGGCTGCATCAATCTTACTCCAGAAGCAGCAAAATGGATTTACAGGTGGTCTGAGCCAAGCGTGCCTGTTGAGGAAGATTACGTCGAATCGGATCATGGGACGCTTGTTACGGTCTTCAAGTCAAAGACTTGAAAATGAAAGGGATGAAGATATCCGTGAACCATATAAAATCTATAACGAGCTTTAAAAAGGCACTGCTGATATTTATTTTTGGTATTTTCCTGATGTTGGCGCTGACCAGCTGCATCCAGATTGTCTCACCTACTCAGGCAGAAACTGCAACAGCACCAGTCCTGATCGTAACACAGGTAATCACCCAAATTATTCCTCCCACTCCAATTCCAGTTACACCTACTGCAACGAAAACTTTCACCCCTGAGCCACCAACTCCTTCACCTACTTTTGATCCGATTTCAGCACCGATCTATTTCCCGCTTGAAGATTGTGTGGCTTCTCGTCTGCACGTTGGCGATGTAGCAATGGTATCGTTGGTTGGCGGACCAAATGGAATTCGTTTTGGACAAGACTTATCAACAGATACAATAATTGCCTATGCTCAACCGGGATCGAAGCTTGAGATTGTTAACGGTCCCTGGTGCAGCCGAGGCTGGATCGTCTGGTTCGTGCGAATGGCTGACGGAACGACTGGTTACACACCCGAAGGAGATGGGAATTCGTATTGGCTCTGGCCAACTTCCGAATAACTCATTTTCTTGATGGATCTTAGGAGTTAACTAAGTATGAATAACTATAAGCGATCAGGCTGGATTCTTCTACTGATGTTTCTAAGTTTTATATTTATTCTTTCAGCTTGCGTTGGCAGAGCAAACCAGATCGCATCAACACCGCAAGTGGTTCAACCTACTGTGCTGATTACCCAATTTATTACTCAAATCGTTGCAACACCAACCATAACACCAATACCTGCACCCACCGATGTAGTCCCAACCGTTGCTCCCACACTTGCAACAGGATGGGATCCATTTCAAGTTCCAATTTATTATCCAATTGGGGGGTGCGTTGCCTCGCGACTCCATCAGGGTGATGTTGCATTTGTCGCGAATGGTGGTGGGGTGGAAGGCATCCACTTCTCTAAAGATATCGGATACGCTCCTATTTTTCGAAAGCTAGAAAATGGTGAGTTGGTGGATATTTACAGAGGTCCATGGTGTTCAAATGGCTCGATTATCTGGAGGGTGGTAACCGCAGATAAGAAAATTGGCTTTGTAGAAGAAGGAAACGGCAGCATCTATTACCTCCTGCCGATGCCTGAAGGGACTCCCAGGGTGGTTTCCAGCCAGGATCTAAAAGAAATAATCCAAAACCTGCCATAAAAAACCCACCTTTCCTTCAAGGAAGCTAATTTTTGACGTGTAAAAAAATGATCTGGAATATTCTCAGGTCATTTTTCATTTTGGTCGCTAACCTTTAATGATCAACCTGTTTAACCTTCCGTGAGCATCGACCATAATGCAACAATGCTGAATATGCTGCACATTAGAAAGTAAGGAATCCAAGGGGAAGGTGCAGAAAAGATTAAATCCTTGCTCAATGGAATTTGGACGATGAAAAGCTGGTTTTGATTGAGGAAGAAGACTTCTGTGCCAACGATTGCGCCCAGGGGAGTGAGGGAGAGCAAAAGCCATCCTGCTGTCAGTACCAACGATTCCTTCCCTCGAACCATATGTTCAAGTCCATCAGGGACCGTGGCTCCGAATAGAAAAATCAAGATCAGGGTGATGATTGGTATTCCAAAAACCAGAAAAATTGAGAAAGCATAGGTCAATGTCGCAGCGATGATCGTCCGGTGGATCATGGTGGAAAGAAGGATCCCAAGTGCACAAAATGCTGCAGCAGTGATCATCAGAACAAGTGTGGCGATGAAAATCTCCTGCCAAAGGACGCCGCCAATCAAGTATGCTGGACCCTGGAGTGGGATTGAAGTGAAGAGTAATAAAAAAACAAATCCCAAACCTGGAAGGAATTTTCCAAGGATAAGGTCTGAAGGAGATAATAGAGTCATTTTTAGCAGGTCAAAAGTCTGGTGTTCACGTTCGGAAGAAATCGTAGCGCTGGTCATCCCGGGTGCAACAAAACTGACCATAACAAGTTCCATCGATACGAGTAGACCAAACAAGGCTTTTCCAAAGAAATCGCCGCTGCTCCAGGGAACCTGGAGAAGTAAGCGCAGATTGAAAAACCAGGAATCCAATAATCATCACAAATCCAAGTCCGATCAGGTGGATGAAAATCAGGAGGAAAGTCCTTGATCCGCGCATTCGCGTTCGCAAATCCTTTGTGATGAGAGGATTCTTTAGTATTCTTGGGATCGTAATCCTGGTTGTCACGATACAATCCCTTTGGTTGCACTCAAGAAGATTTCTTCCAGCTGCTGTTCGTTTTCTGAGAAGCTTATAAAGAGGTATCTCAGCCTCAAAAAGCTTAGAAAGCAACGCGCTCAGATCCGAATCTCCACCTTCAAATTCAAAATCGATCTTTATCCGCCCTGGCAGAGAATGAGCTTGCTGGTAGATAATATTCTTAACTCCAGTTATGTTGCTCAAAAGTTCTAACAACTCATCCATTTTACTTATGATTATCAGCTCGATTTTCCGCCGGTGTTGGGTTAGGAATTTCAATTCATCCATGGTGCCGACAGCCACCAATACCCCTGCCTCGATTATTCCTACTCTGCTGCAAAGCTCAGCTACGTCCGGAAGGATATGCGAAGAAAAGAAAATCGTTTTGCCCATATCGTGATAATTCGGCCAGCAATGCACGAATCTCAACTCGAGCTCGAGGATCGAGGCCGGCAGCTGGTTCGTCTAAAAGCAGGATTTTCGGTTCATGCAAGAGCGTTCGCGCCAAACTCAAACGTTGTTTAAGGCCGTGAGATAGTTGATCTACTTTATCCATGCGGCGGTGAGATAGATCGACGAGCTCCAATAATCCATCGATTAATCCATTCCGTTTTGCAGCCTCAATTTTATAACACGCGCTGAAAAAATCGAGGTACTCCCACACGGTCACGTCTGGATAAACTCCGAATTGATCGGGCATGTAACCGATCAAACCTTTTATCTCTTTAAGGGATTGTTCAACTGATAATCCATTGACTAATACCTTACCTTTTGAAGGAAGGAGTAAACCAGCAATCATACGGATCGTCGTAGTTTTGCCTGAGCCGTTTGGTCCGACAAATCCAAAAATCTCGCCTGAAGAGACTTCCAGGTTAAGATTTTCAACTGCACACCTCGACCCAAATCGTTTAGTTAACCCAATTAGTTCAATGGATTTCATCGAGAGAATTATAACCCACGCATTTTGAGGAACATATTCTGCCCGCTGGTATAATCATTTTGCCAATCAATCTCGTCTAAATTCGGGTTCAGGAAAATATCGATTTGAATTTTTGTCAGGTATTTTTTTCAAATTTTAATTATGACGTATGAATATGGAAAAATGATTTCTGTTTGGATGACTGACCTTTTTCTGCATTTATTACAGGATGATGAATTCATGATCATATAACATCTTTGAGAATGGAGAAAGCAACCATGGATTTCTTCGAGTTAATCCAAAATCGTCGTAGTGTTCGGGCATATCTACCAGATCCAGTTAGTGATGAATTTCTTGAAAAAATTCTTGAAGCAGCTCGCATTGCACCAACTGCACATAACAACCAACCTTTTAAGATTATTGTTATTCGCACGAGCGGCAGAGAAGAAGAGCTGCGCAGAATTTACGGTCGCAGTATGGTTTTCTCAGGCTCCTTTTCTCCTTTGCGTATGCGGAGTGATACCTGAGGGCTGGGTGCGTGGATATGACAGCAGAAGCTACCTAGAAGTGGATGCGGCAATTGTAATGGATCATATTATCCTGGCGGCGACTGCGCTCGGATTAGGATCATGTTGGGTTGCTGCTTTTAATGCACCCGAAGCAAAAGCTATTTTGAAGCTTCCAGACGATGTTGTACCACTTCTCTTCACCCCTGTTGGATATCCTGCGGATACGCCAAAAATTCGTGAGCGAAAACCGCTATCTGAGCTTGTTCGATATGATAGTTGGTAGATGTAAAATGGCTCCCATCATATCATTTTTGTGTAACATTTATTCTCAAACAAACGAGAAGTACCAGTGATGAACATAGTTGAACATATTGCTGCGATTATTTCGGTTCGACCCGGAACAGGTAGCCGCGGTCATTGAGTTAATCGATTCGGGAATACAATTCCGTTTATTGCTCGTTATCGAAAAGAAGCGACTGGCGGATTAGATGATGCACAGCTGCGAATACTTTCTGATGAACCTCGAAAAATTACGGGCGTTGGATCAGCGCCGCGCAGTAGTACTGAAATCAATTGATGAGCAGGGGAAATTAACCGAACCGCTGCGAATTCAGATCGATCATACTGCGACTATGACGGAGCTGGAAGATATTTATGCGCCGTATAAACCAAAGCGAAGGACTCGCGCCTCAATTGCAAAGGAACACGGACTCCAACCCCTGGCGGAGTTAATCATCCACCAATCTCTACTCGATGAATCATTGGAGTTATTGGCAGAAGCATATCTTTCAGAGGATGTCCCAACACCAAACGATGCGTGGGCTGGAGCGAGGGATATTGCTGCAGAGTGGATCAGCGAACACTCTGATATCCGACGGTCGGTCCGCGAGAAAGCGATCAAATGGGGGACTCTGCATTGTTCAAAGTTACCCGAAGCATCAGATGATCTGCGGATTTATGAACGCTACTACAATTTCGAGATGCGGGTGGACAAAATTCGCCCATATCAAATCCTGGCGATGAACCGCGGTGAAGCGGAGAAAGTCTTAAGAGTTGAAATTGCAATCCTAGAACATGATTGGCGCAGTATTATCGAAAGAATATTTCCGGTAAATAAGCGATCAAGATTTAACAACCAACTTGAGCTGGCAGTTCAGGATGCAGCAGGTCGGTTGTTATTGCCTTCGATAGAGCGAGATGTTCGGCGAAATATTAAAGAGAAAGAGCGAGAACCATGCGATCACCGTTTTTGCTGAAAACCTGCGCGCTTTGCTGACCCAACCGCCGCTTGTTGGTCAGGTCGTGCTAGGCCTGGATCCTGGTTTTCGAACAGGCTGTAAAGTCGCTGTAGTTGATCCGACTGGGATGTTATTAGAGACTGCGAATATCTATCCCCACGGTCCGCAGAATGAATGGGTAAAAGCTCTTGAAATCCTCGAAAGATTAGCAAGAAGGCACCTTGTCACGCTGATCGCGATAGGAAATGGTACTGCATCTCGTGAAACCGAGCAGCTCGTTGCCGAGTTGATCCGAAGCTTGCCTAAAATTCACTATTTGATGGTCAATGAAGCAGGCGCCAGCGTATACAGTGCTAGCTCGCTTGCCAGATCCGAGCTGCCTGATCTGGATGTCAGTATTCGTGGAGCTGTCTCCATCGCTCGTCGGGTTCAGGATCCATTGGCAGAATTGGTGAAGATTGATCCAAAATCGATAGGGGTAGGTCTTTATCAGCATGATGTGGATCAAACCCAGCTAACAAATGCACTGGATTCGGTTGTCGAGAATGTTGTAAACTCAGTCGGAGTTGACCTCAATACGGCTTCGGCAGCACTTCTCACTTATGTGGCAGGAGTTGGTCCAAAGCTTGCTGAAAAGATCATCGCTCATAGAAACAAAATTGGTCCATTTCCCGACCGGAGTTCCCTGACAAATGTCTCCGGAATGGGTCCAAAAGCTTTTGAACAAGCTGCAGGTTTCCTTCGTGTAAGAGGAGGTTCGAATCCCTTAGATGCAAGTGCGATCCACCCGGAAAGCTATGCTGCTGCGGAAACGATTTTGTCAAAGGCTGGCCTTTCCATGAGTTCTATCCTCAATGGAAAGGAAAGAATCACTAGCTATTATGCTTGAACATGCTTCGATAAAAGACCTTATCAAGCGGACTTGGGCTAGGTGAGCCAACCTTACTGGACATCCTTGAGCAGCTTGTTCGTCCAGGCCGAGATCCTCGAGAAGATCTCCCAGTTCCATTGCTCCGAAGTGATGTAGTAAAAATCGATGATCTCGTAATCGGGATGAATCTCAAAGGAACAGTACGCAATGTGGTTGATTTTGGTGCATTTATTGATTTAGGTGTTAAACAGGATGGACTTCTCCATCGAAGCAACAAGCCTGCAGGTCTTCTTTTGAAAGTAGGAGATGTAGTAGATGTTGAAATCATAAATATTGAAGTTGATCGCAGCAGGATTGGATTACGTATTTCAGACAAGCGATAGAAATTTATGAAAAGCATTGTCTCAATACTCTTTTCACCGAAGTGTTCACGATTAACTTTCTGGCGTAGAGTCTGTTACTTCAACTTTAGATAGGAGAAAAGCCATGATTATAAATATAACTCCATGGAGATATCGTTCAATCGAGCGCAGACACGATTATTGTCAATTTATTTGAAGGCGTGACCGTTCCTGGCGGTGCAACCGGTTCATTAGATCTGGCTTTAAAAGGTGCTATTCGCGAAATTATTGCGAATGGCGATATACGTGGAAAATTGGGAGAGGTGGGAATTATTTATCCACGTGGGGAAATCCCAGCAAAACGAGTGTTGATCGTTGGTTTGGGTCCACTCCATAGCCTTGATCTTGAAACCGTTCGTCAGGCGTCATCTTTTGCAATGAAAAAAGCGAGAGAGCTTAATGCCAAGAATGTTGCCACGATCGTCCACGGTGCTGGAATTGGCGGATTAGATGTATCTGATGCAGCTCAGGCAGTTGGAGAAGGTTCGATCCTTGGCCTTTACAAAACTCCTAAGCGATATCCAGAACCCTGGGACACGATCGAGACCATCACTTTTGTTGAGGTGGATCCGCAGAAAATCAGGCCAATCGAAGAGGGCGCGAAGGTAGCACAATATACCAGGTGAAGCAGTATATTTGGTGCGAGATATCGTCAACCTTGGTCCCAATATTGTCACACCAGCTTTTCTCGCAAACCTCGCAAGAGAGATCTCGACCGAGTTCAATATGAAGCTTACTGTTGGAGATCGTGAATGGGCAGCAGAAAGAAAAATGGGGGCATTTCTCGCTGTTGGGAAAGCAGCCTTCGAGCCGCCCACTTTCATCGTGCTGGAACACAACTCCTGATCGAACAGAATTGGATACCATCGTCCTGGTCGGGAAAGGGATTACATTCGATTCTGGTGGGATTTCGATCAAGCCAGCGGAAAAGATGTCGGATATGAAAGATGATATGGCAGGTGCAGCTGCAGTTTTGGGAGCTATGCAGGTTGTGGGAAAGTTGAATTTACCGCTGCATATCGTCGCGATTGCACCATGTACCGAGAATATGCCAGGAGGGGGCGCGTATCATCCAGCAGATATCATCACAGCAAGCAATGGGAAAACGATTGAGATTATCAGCACTGATGCTGAAGGTCGGCTGATCCTCTCAGATGCACTTGTTTTTGCGCAGCAGTTCCACCCAAAGGCGGTTGTTGACATGGCGACATTAACAGGAGCATGCGTAACTGCATTGGGAGAATGGGTAGCAGCTGGATTGTTCAGCAATGCTGTTTGGCTTCAGGAAAAGCTTATTGCAAGCGGTTCACGAATGAATGAGCGCCTCTGGTTGATGCCTCTTTATGAAGATTATTCAAGGAAAATAAAATCACTTGTTGCAGATATGGCAAATTCCGGCGGTCGTTCTGGGGGAGTTGGCTCATCGGCTTATTTCCTGAAGCAATTCATCGATTACCCTTGGGCTCATATCGATATGGCTGGGATGGCGATGATTGAAAAGAAAGATGAGACTCCCTATACACCTTTCGGAGCAACTGGTTATGGAGTACGCCTGCTGGTCGATTTCTTGAGGAATTGGTGAAAGAATTGGTGCCGCTGAATTCTGGCATTAGATATGTAAGGAGTTCAATGTCTTCGATGGATTTCTTTGATGAATTATTCGTTGAGAATTGATTTCTTGTGAAGAATTAACAGATGTCGTCAATTTGAGGATTGACCTTAAAGGGTCACGACAGATAAAATCGATGGATATAAATAATTGAGGTGAAAATGCCTATCTATGAATATCTTTGTTTGGATTGTAATGAAAAATTCGAACGTCTGCGGGTGATGAACGAAGCAGATAATCCCATCCAATGCGAAAATTGTCACAGTCAAAATACATCTCGGGCGATATCGGTATTTTTTGCTGCAAGTGGAGGAAAAATTGTTGCAGGGAAATCAAGTGGCTGTGCGAACTGCAGCACTAGTTCATGCGCCACATGTAAACATTAAACCGATTATAACGGCTCTGCTTACATCAGCTGATCTCGGATCGGATTTCATGTAAATTGATTCTCAAATATTATATTCAGGCGGACACACGTAATAGGTCGTTCAAATCCACGTAAAACCCACCCAAAATTCGGACAAATTTGTCTGTTTTACGGCCAGTTTGGTAATAGTCGAGCTGGTTTTGCTACCAACCATCAAGTTCTAAGCGGAAAGGATCAGTGACTTCAATTTAAATCAAAAACTCGAACAAGATCTAACCTTTGAGAAACAATCTGTAAGCGTTCAACAAGTCGGCAGATAAACGTTGGATAGAAAACTTGTCCCTTTGGGACCAGTTATATTCCGCAAGTTCTTGCCTGAATTCAAATTCATGGATCATCCTCGTAAGTCCCTGATAAAGGCTTTGGGTATCGCATGGATCAATCAGGATGGCACCATGTCTGGCAATCTCAGCCATCGGTGAACGTTGTGAAACAAGAACCGGTTTACCGGCAACCACAGCTTCAGCAATCGAAAGTCCAAAACCCTCATAAAGTGATGGATTCAACACTGCCTCGCAGCCATAATAGAGATGGACCAACTGCTGCCTGGGCAGATACCCCAACCAGATCACTCCTTTGTACTTGCCTTTTATAAGCTTCTCGGCTAGAGGATGTCCCATCAGCAGCTCCAACTAATACAAGTGTCCAACCGTTCTCACTGAATTTTCCGGTTTCCCAGGCTTCCAACAAGCGGATATGGTTCTTGCGCAAGGTGAGCGTGTTGACGCATAATAAATAGGGTTGTTGGATATTCAGGGAGTTTATTGTTGAAAGGATTTCTTCTCCCGGCGGTATAGAGAACATGTCTTCATCCGCGCAAAGATTGATTGAAACCACCTGGTCCTTATTCAATCGTGCTAATTCGAGAGCGTCGTTTCTGGTTTGGCCTGAGATAGCGATCCACCTTGCTTCAGGATGCCTGGCAGCCCACTTGCACCAGTTAACCTGTTTTTGAACTAACTCCAAAGGTACGAACTCAGGCAACCGTATGGGCACAAAATCAACCAGCGTGCCAATTACCTGCATATGCCCGCTCCGAAGTGGATACCAGGTAGCCGAATGATAAATGTCAGGTTTTCCAAGGAATTTTCCCCATGGGAGAATATGAAAATGTACAGCGACGCGCTCCAGTCGGCCTGGAAAATGGAATAATCGAAAGTCGTCTTGCTCTTTAATCCCTTCTGTAAATAGCCAGGCACGGTCAGAAGATGCACCTGCAAAAGTCAGGGAGATTTCACTTGCTTCTGACAGAAAATTACAAGCTTTGGCGAAGAGGCGGCGATAAGTCACCATCCCACGTGGGTTTGGGATCCCAGCTTTCCAAATATCCAAAGCTATCCTGGGAGTGCTATTAGTTTTAGACATCCATTCCTGTGTAGGGCTATTCCTGGCGCCAATGATGGCTGTAAACAATTCACAAATTATACTATCAGACATATGAGGAATCGCAAATCCAGCTGGCATGCTCCGTCCCACTCTTTTTTTAAATTAAGACCATTTATTAGTATGGCGCATCGAATCGATAATTCGGTAGGAACAATAAATGGATATTTATCTCGATTGCAAGTGGATTTTGTCATCAAATGGATGACTGGTTTCTTTTGATGCCCTTGATGCGAAATAAAAGGGAAGACAAATATTAATAATCGTAGAAAGTCGTTACGATTTTTCAGGCGAGGTGACTTGAAGGTCAAAATGCGTGGAGAACAAGTGGCTGTAAAAGGTTTTTTTTATTGATTTTCGTGCACATCCAATTAATACTTTAAACCAGTTCGAAAATCCGACAGGTGTATTAGCAATCTATTGAACAGCTTTGTGTGTTTTCATTTCAATTTCCGGCAGGATATTCTGATTATCAAATAATAACTCCCTCCGACGATATTGTAATTGGATGCTTTGTTTGAATGGATGGACCACGAGAACTTATTTTTCCCTTCAAGGCTAGTGTCCAAGGAATTGCTTGGTAATATGGTTCCGGATCAGAAGAAGGGATTGGCTGTATTTGTGGAAATTTTGTTTATTAGCTGTCCTTCATCTCCAAACGATCCAAGAACATCTACACTAACCAGATGAACCAACATTTGTTTGGCAAATCGTTCCTATTGGTCATTTTCTGGAGGAAAGAAGCCAGTTTTATTGACCATTTTTACTCGAAATTCATCATCCCACCAATATTATCCGCTTTGTTGAATTAAATACCGGTAAAACTTTTACCATCCTGAGACTGGATACAGGCTGTTCAGGTGGCGAAGGATCGCTTCTCTCTCCATCCACCCTAATCCACCGATAAAACTTGGTTTTGATTGCATCAACTGCTCTCGAATCAGATCGCTTGCTTTCCGCCCCCTGCCAACAATTTTCAAGCGAAGCCTTCCTTTGTGAAGACTTTTAAACGTTTATGTTGAAACGAAATTAGCCTCTTTCAAAATACTCCAGATACTGGAGAGCTTTACAATTCTTCGGATTTGGAGGTTCATTCATATGATTCTCCTGCCTGCATTTTTCAAGCAGATGTTGATATAAAACATCGATTTCATCGATCATCCGATCTAGGTCATACTCCTGCTTTGCTATTTGTAGACCTTTTTTCCCGAATTCCTCTCGAATCATTGGGTTCTTAGCCAGCCGAATGCAGGATTCGGACATCTGGTTAACATCTCCAGGCTGACATAGATAGCCTGTCACACCTTCTTGAATAGCTTCGATTGTCCCATCTGCCCGGTACGCGAGAACAGGGAGCTTCATCGCCATTGCCTGTGGGATCACCCTCGGCAATCCCTCCCAAAGGGATGTGAGCATAAATATATCCATTGCTGCCAAGATTCTTGACACATCTCGTCTAAGGCCAGTCAGCAAAGTTCTTCCAGAAATCCCCTCCTCATCAAGCTTTTTTTCTACCTCTCCACGGAGAGGACCATCGCCCACTAATAAAAAGAATACCTCTGGACAAACTCGGCTTACATGCGCTGCCACTCTCACCCAGTCCAGAGGATTTTTTTGAGACGAAAATCGACCCACATTTCCAATCACCACCGCATCTTGCGGAATCCCTAATTCTTCCCTCACCTCATTTCGGTCGATTTTTTCAAAGTTGAATTCATCAAGAGGTATGGCGCTTCGAATTCGATGGTATTGTTCTGGGTGACCGATTCCTGCCTGCAGCCCCTTCAGGATATCTCTATCGCTGACCACGATTAGAGCGTCAGTAAAACTTGCCATCCACCTTTCGAGGCAGATATAGAGCCGCCGGGTCAGCAGGGGCATGAAATCGTGAAAACTCCAACCATGAACCGTGTGGACAATCACCGGTACACCTGCTTGACGTGCTGCAGCACGACCAAGTATCCCTGCTTTGGAGCTATGTGTGTGGACAATCTGATATCGCCCAGACTTCATCATCTGGTTTAACTGCCAGAACGCTTTAAGATCGTCGATTGGACTGATTTGACGCAAGAGATTTGGAATAATCGTTAGCGGAATCTCTCTTTGGTGGGCCTCTTCTATCAGACTGCCTTCTGTTCCCGTTTGAGGACCGCAAACAACATCGATTTGATACCGGAGCTGATCAAGCTTTTCTGCAGTATAGAGCGTATTTTCTTGCGCACCACCGATAATCAGTCGGGTGATCGGATGTAAAACGCGAATGATTGAGGGTGATGTCCGATTGATCATGAGGATAAGGCATCCTGGTAGACAGAACGAGTTTGGCGTGCGCAGTTATCCCAGGTGAAAGTTTGAGCGTGTTTCAGTCCTGCAGCAATTATTTGCTCACGAGACGATCCACTTTTTATAACCTTAAGGATCGCTTCGGCTGCCATTTCTGGTTGGTCAGGGGGAACAAGCAGTCCGGCAGCACCCACAATTTCAGGCAGCGCGGTAGTATTTGACGCAATCACCGGTGTTCCACAAGCCATTGCCTCGATAGCAGGCAATCCGAATCCTTCATAATTGGAAATCATTACGAATGCTTCCGCAGATTGATATAGAAGTGGTAAATCAGTCTCGGGGACATAATCCAGGAAGTGAACCGAATTCCTCAAGTCCGAATTTAGATACTGTTTTTTCTGGAAGCTGGTAATCAGCATATCGACGGCCAGCAACAACAAGCTCATATGGGATATTGACCATCTGACGAAAGATGTGAAAGGAATGGATTAATCCGGGAAGGTTTTTATGTGGACGGCGCTCTCCGACAAAGAGGAGGAATGGATTATTCAAACCTTTAGAGGTTCGATACGAATTTAATCGTGGCTCTGATATGCGGTTAAAGAATTGTGGATCAATTCCATGATATATCACCTTCATTTTTATCGCAGGTATACCTGTAAATTTAGATAATCTATTTGCAGTAGCACCAGAAACGCAGATGATATATTTAGCTCGATGACAGGTGTATTTTGTCATCAAATGGATTACGAGCTTTTTCACATGTCCATAATGTGGAAAATATTCTGGATGAGTCAAATATTTGAGGTCATGGATTGTCGCGATAATTTTTCCTGGAGAAGCGAATGGAAGGTCAAAATGAGGGTAGTGGAAGAGGTCCGGTTGATTTCTTAGAAGTTCTAGCGGAACGAACGCCTGAGCTGCAATATTCATATGCGTGACAGGAAGAGTTTTCAGGGTGAGGTGCTTCCCGGAGAGACCATATACTGGATGGGCTGTTGATAGAGCAGATTGAATCAAGAGCTGGTATTCAATATCACTATTTTCTTCCAAAGCCTGAAAACCCCGGCATAGTCCAAGTAAATATCGCCCAACTCCGCTCATCTGCGGCAACAACATTCGCCCATCGATGGTTATTTTCATTAAATCTGTCTCAAATAATCGTCAACCGATTTACAACGTTAAAACGCTATTTATAACAGGTATTTATTAGGTCAACTGAAAATGAAAAAACCGAAATGCATTCAAAGTATACCATCGGGTGATTTTACTTATCATGCTATACTACGCTTTGGTGACCCGCAAAATCGTGTCAAGAGTCCGTTTGATATTGAAATTCACCCGGATGATGGTCTGATGAGCTTAGCGAAACGAAGTTTCCGTTCAGTAACCTGGACTTCAACCGCCACTATAATTTCTCTCCCAGTCAACCTTGTTCAATCGATCATCTTGGCACGTAACTTGCCAGTTGAGTATTTTGGTATTTACGCGGGGGTAACTTCGATTGTCAGTTTAAGCAGCACAATATTTGAACTTGGCTTTACGAATGCTTTTTTACATCGCTCCGAGGAAACAGAAGATGAAGACAAAGCCAGTTCAGCTTTTTTTACGCTGCGCCTGATCTTTGAAACTATATGGTTAATCTCATTAGTGCTATTTGGCTTGCTTGCATTCACAGATTTGCGTCGATATGTTTTTTTGATTTTGGTTTTTGCTTCTTACCCGATTAAGATGACTTTTGTTCCAAGAGTGTTATTGGTTCGTCGGGTGGAACATCGTAGATTGGCGATTATTGACTTTTCAATCGGATTGAGCTCGGCGATTATTTCTATTGCAATTGCAGTTTTGACAAAATCGATCTGGGCATTACTCGTTTCAGCTTTGGTATCAATGGCCATTTCAATTGTCGGTTTTTACTTATGGAAACCTTTTTGGAAACCAAAGTTGATATGGGATATAAAAATCTTTCAATACTTTTATTCATTTTGGTTCTCGTAATCTAATCAACAACCTGCTCGATTCGAGCCTAGATAACTTGGATAACCTTTGGACAAATTATTTTCTTGGCGATTTGCTTCTGGGTTTTTATTCACGTGCCTTTAAATTTGCAACTTACCCCAGACAAATCCTTTCAGCGCCGGTTAATTCTGTAGTGGTTGGGACCTATGCAGAATTAAAATATGATCACCGACGATTATCCATGGCATTCTTCCGTACGAATGCGCTGCTAATCCGGGCTGGCTTTCTGATGACTGGGTGGCTTGCTGTGATCGCGCCCTATTTCATCCGTCTTACAATTGGTGCGCGTTGGCTGCCAATGCTGCCAGCATTTCGATTGATGCTTGTATTTGCCATGTTAGAACCCATTAAAATTGCAGTATCAAGTGTTTTTGTCGCCAAAGGTGTTCCAGAAAAGATTACTGTCATACGATTTATACAATTAGGCGTATTAATTGTTAGTCTGTTCTTATTCGGTTTTCGATATCAAATCTCCGGTGTAGCCCTGTCCATGGATTTTATGGTTATCGTAGGCACTCTACTTTCATTATTTTTTGTACGAACTTATGTGGATTTGTCCTATCGGAAATTATTCCTTGTACCTTTAATTGCATTAATAATCGGTATTGGATTAAATTTTTCGGTTTCTTCGGCCATTGATCTTCCCAAATCTGATTGGCTATTGATGACCATTGGTACAATCCTTTTCTGTGGAGCATATGTCACAATTCTATTTTTATTCGAAGGCAAGGATCTAATTTCCATGGCGAGAAAATTGATGGATTCTACTTCGATGGGACAACAGCTCGGATTAATAGGAGATTCGAGAAATTTTAATTCAAAAATTCATATATGCAACAAATTCAATGGATTCCCCAAAGAAATCACGACAATATACTCGCAAACGCTTGATTCAGCGGTGTTGTGTGTATTTCCAACGACATATCTATTTTCGAACAGAGCGATACTATGACCTTAATCTTGAAAACATTTCCAACAGTGACCTAAGAAAACAAGCCCTATTGTCTTATATTGTTCATCCTTTTTCCCTTCAGTCAGATGATCCGCGTTTCTTTCGGCATATCAATATCTGGCATGCCCAAGAGGTTGTACGAGTTCTAAACAGGATGGGTTATCTCGTTGATGCTATCGATTATCGTGATCAGAAGTTTCACCCATCAAAGAAATACCATCTCTTCATAGGTCACGGGGGTGTAAATTATTCTGGGATTGCATCCCACTTGGACATAAATGTTCCAAAGATCTATTTCGCCACAGGCAGCTATTGGAAATATCATAACTCGCAGGAAGAAGCTCGTTTTTTTGATTTGGAGAAGAGACGTGGTTGTACATTAAAACGTGACCGTCTGATCCTTTACAAAGAAGAGGAAGCTCTACTCTTGGCAGATGGGATCATTGCGATTGGAAATCAACATACCCGCGACACGTATTCAAAATTTACAAAAGTCCATATGATTGACGGGACTTCTCTAAGTGATGATCAATTTGATTGGGATTCACGTGATTTTGAAAATTGTAGCTCGAATTTCCTCTTTTTCGCTTCAGGAGGCAATGTCCATAAGGGTCTCGATTTAGTGCTTGAGGCTTTTAATGGATTGGAACAGAATTTATGGGTTGCGGCACCGCTCGAAAAGGAATTCTCTAAGACTTATTCCAAAGAATTAAGAATGCAGCAGAACATCCACTACATAGGTTGGCTTCAGCCGCGTTCCCATCCTTTTTACCAATTAATGAAAACATGCGGATTTTGTATTTTACCTTCATGTAGTGAAGGTCAATCTCAATCAGTCATCGAAGCGATGAATTTCGGCGTAATCCCGATTGTCAGTATAATGGCAGGAGTGGACGTGGATGACTTCGGCTTTTTGATTAGATCCAGTTACTATTGCTGAAATCCGGAATGTCGTCACCGATGCATCATCTATGAATACACAGATGATAAAAAACCTTTCATTTAAAACCAGGCAAACGGTCAAAAACCGATATTCTGAAGAAATATTTTCTAAGAATTTAACTGAATCACTGAATAATATTCTTCAAGAATAGGCATGAATGATTTCATTGGTTCATGAATAATCGCCTGAAAAAATACTGATGTTCAAAGTCGATACAAAAAAATAATCCTTGAGGATTGAATTATGCGTGTAGTGGTTGATGGGATCATATTCCAGAAAGATCCCCACAGCGGAATAGCGCGCCTATATCGGGAGCTATTGCCTCGCATGTGCGAACTTTCTCCTGAATTAGAGATCTCATTGGTTTTGGATGGTCCAATTCATTCGGAAATACCACTCCATCCTCGAATTCTCTTGAAGCGTGCCCCGGCTGTTCGAATGCACATAAAGCCTCAAGGGCGTTGGCGGCAAGTCGTTTTCCCGTTTCGAAGGTTTGGAAGCAGGATCTGGAACTTTACCCGACAAATCTGGTTGGGTAATGGAAAAGATGAAATTTGGCATTCAACATTTTTCACCTACTTACCAGGGTGGCACGGCCCTGAGATTGTCACCGTCCATGATATGGCACCTGAACGCCTTAAAGATCTTTTTACAGACAAAATGGACGCAGCCGGGCGAGATCAGAAAAAGCGATGCGTTGAAAGAGCCGTGGAAATCATCTGTGATTCCTGTGCGACAAAGATTGATCTTGAAGCGGAATATCAGTTGGGAGATAAGAAAATATCTGTGATTCCTTTATCCCACAGCAATATATTTCAGTTATTCCCAAACAAGCAAACGTCGGATTTCGACTTTATAATTTGTCCATTCCTTCTTTATGTGGGTAGTCGCGCACATTATAAGAATTTCCATTTCCTTCTGGATATATATGCAAAATGGGATCAGCGGGAACAAATACATCTTGTAGTGGTTGGACCATCCTGGACCACCGAAGAAAAGAGAGTGATCAAGTGCTTGGTCTCAAGGATCTTGTTCATAACACGGGTCACGTGAGTGACATCGTCTTGTGCCGACTTTACAATTCAGCAGCAGCATTGGTTTTCCCATCCATAATCGAAGGATTTGGGTTGCCTCTCCTGGAAGCCATGACCTGCGGATGTCCCATTGTTGCATCAAAAATCCCGAGCACGACAGAAGTGGCTGCAGATTGTCCCGCCTATTTTGACTTGAATAATCCGAATGCATTAACACATGCTATAGACAGGGTAATTCGAGAAGGGAGAAATGCTCCTCGTGTTCGTACGGGATTAAACCGGGCTAGCCTCATTCAGCTGGGATCGTACTGCGCAAGCCACACTTGAAGTCTACCAGCGCGCAGCACGGGTTAATTATTGAGACATAAAAATGTCATCTCACATGCCTTTAGTGTCAATTGTTACACCTTCCTTCAATCAAGGAAGATTTTTGGAAGCTACAATCCGATCGATATTGAACCAAAGCTATAAAAATATCGAATACATTGTGATCGATGGGGGATCCAAAGATCAAAGCGTTGCAGATCCTTCAACATTTCTCAGATCGGATCAAGCTATTGGGTATCTGAACCAGATCGAGGGCAGGCGCACGCGATTAATAAAGGCCTTGCTCGAGCCAGCGGATCATTTCTTGGCTGGGTGAACTCCGATGATGTCTTATTACCCTAAGACCATAGAACACGCGGTCCTGACATTCATTCAGAATCCTTCAGTTGATGTCGTCTATGGACGTCTGGAACGTATCGATGAAAACGATCGGCTGGTGCCTACCCCGAATCTTACCGAAAGACAGGCTTGAATTTTCTCGAAAAAACCTTCTCGGTGAATGCATCGTTAATCAGCCAGGCTCATTATGGCGCCGAGAGGTTATGGAAAAAGCCGGTATGCTGGAAGAGAGCTTAAATTTTGCATTGGATTATGAATATTGGATTCGCCTTGCGCTGGCAGGGGCAAAATTTAAGCGCTTACCAGAGGTTGTTGCGAGATTTCGTTTGAGCAGCAGCTCAAAAACCGTCAGTCAGACTGCAGATATGGCGTTTGAACAGCTTCAAGTTCTGGAGAAAATCGCCTCGCTGCCTGAACTCCCGAACACCCTGGGGATTAATCAGCTCGAAGTCAAACGACAAGTTCGGCAAACAAAAGCACGAATCTGCCTGCACGGCTTTTATGGTGACTTCAAGAGAAGAAAATGGCACTGCGCCCGAAATTGGTTGAAAGTTGCTATCGTGAATGATCCACTTTCGATCCTGGACCGCCGCTGGTTGGCTCTGGCATGGGCGCGTCTTCAGCGATGATCGCAGCTGTAAATTCCAAAAGATCGATTGGGATATAATTGCGGGAAAACGAAATCGAAAGCTTCGGGAGATGACGAATTGCCTACAAAGTTGAGCCGATTCGCTGAAGGATTTATGGAAGCCGCCTGGTTGGCTGCGGTCATGCTAGTCCCTGTCTTTTTTAATATTTATTCCAGCCGAATATTTGAGCCCGATAAAATCACCTTACTTCGTACAATCACCCTGGTACTTCTGGCAGCCTGGCTTGTCAAGCTTTTCGAACAAGGAGGTTTCCACTGGAACCGAATTCCCAAGGAAAGTGGTTGGATTAAATCATTCCTGCGAATTCCCCTGATGCCAGCGGTTACAGGATTGGCGATTATATATTTAATCTCGACAATTTTTTCTGTCACTCCATTCACCAGCTTTTGGGGTTCCTATCAGCGCCTCCAGGGCACTTATACAACCTTATCCTATCTGGTGATCTTCTTTGCTTTGATTGCCAATTTGCGCCAACGCAACCAGGTGGAGAGGTTGATTACTATCGCCATCATATCGAGCCTGCCGGTCAGTCTATACGGAGTGCTCCAACGCTATCAGGCTGATCCGATCCCATGGGGAGGAGATACTACCCAGCGGATCGCAGCGAATCTCGGAAATTCTATTTTCGTCGCTGCTTACCTTGTCATGGCCTTCCCACTCGCCTTTTTACGGGCCATTGAATCATTTGAAGCCATGTTATCAGAGCGAAGTGAGCTGTGGCCGAACTTCGCCCGTGCAACTTGTTACAGTTTCATCCTGGCATTGCAGGTTATAGCGATTTTCTTCAGCGGAAGTCGCGGCCCCTGGTTAGGACTCGGAACAGGATTGATTGTCATCTGGTTAGGCTTATCGCTGGTCTGGAGGAAAAGATGGCTAACGATCAGTGGTGTAACGCTCATACTGCTGGCAGCGAGTTTTCTTACTCTGCTAAACATACCTAATGGGCCATTGGAATCCCTCAGAAACCAGCCTGGTTTTGGACGTTTGGGCCAGCTTTTGGATGCTGAAAGCAGGACCGGTCGAGTTCGAACCTTAATCTGGCAAGGGGCAGCTGATTTAATGACTCCACATGATCCGCTTGAATTCCCTGACGGCAGAAAGGATTCGTTTAATTTCTTGCGTCCCCTGATTGGATACGGACCGGAGAGCATGTATGTCGCTTACAACCCTTTTTACCCACCCGAATTGACCCAGGTTGAAAAACGCAATGCTTCACCTGACCGGTCTCATAATGAAACGTGGGATTCCCTGGTCATCACTGGTGTGCTTGGATTAGCCGCATATCTGACTTTATTCGGTTCGCTGCTTTATTTTGGGTTGAAATGGCTTGACCTGGTGCCGGGTAAAAAACAACGAAACGTCTTTCTTGGGCTCTATCTATCCGGAGGTCTGCTAAGTACGATTATTTTTGTGATCTATGGTGGAAAGGGATTTCTTGGTGTTGCACTGCCTTTTGGTATGGTTTTAGGGGCAGTTACGTACATGATCTTAATTTCATTATTTGGAAAAATCGAAAGTCGGCCTTCAGATACTGATCGAATCCGGTCATATATCATCATCGGTCTTCTAGCTGCAATCTCAGCCCACTTCGTTGAGATAAATTTTGGAATTGCGATTGCTGCTACACGCGTGTATTTTTGGGTATTTGCAGGTTTATTGCTGCTTATGGGTTATATCCTGCCGTTGTACTCCGAATTTGCCAGCTCGACGAATTCACAGACAGTTTCTGAGATGGATTCAGGAATTTCTCGCCAAAAATCACACGACCGGAGGACCTCAGGAGGATCTTCCCGCAGGAAACCGGGAGTGAGGCGAGCGCCTGTTAAACGAAGCTGGTTTATTCCGAGTCGAATGGATTCGTTCCGCAGTATCGATTGGTCTTGCTGGTCGGTTTATTGCTTACGACACTGGGTTATGAATACATATCAAATACAAGCAGGGAACCATCAGCGATCGGCCTGGTATGGGCTTCGCTGACTGCACCTGCGCGTGAAGGCACGCGGAACGGGATTTTACCTCTCCTGATCACGACTTGGTTAATCAGCTTGATCATCTTATCATCCGAGAGTGTTCAACCTTCTTCGATCCAAAATATCACTGCAGGCAAAGGAAATTGGTGGAAAATTATCGGATATTCTGCTGCGATCTCACTTGGGCTGGCTTTCATTTGTTGGACCTGGAATGCGGCCGGTCTTGTAGCGTTAGGGCGCGATTCTGCTAGAACTATTGACGAGGTGCTTGTTCAGGTGCGTGATTCTGAACAAATACTTACGAAATATTATATCCAGGTATTTTTGTTCTTGTTTGGGTTGGCAGTGGTTTTGCCAACCGAATGGCCTGCTGTTCGGGCGCGTGCCAGGGTGTTGAGTTATGCTGTTGGTACGTTCTTACTCATCCTCGCCTTTACATTTTCTGCATATTCAAACCTGCGAGTTATCCAGGCGGATATTGCATTTAAGACCGGCGACTTATTTGCGAGACCTGACAGCTGGCCAGCGGCAATAGCGATCTATAACCGAGCAAATCTGCTGGCTCCAAACGAAGATTATTATTATTTATTCTTAGGCCGGGCATATTTAGAATTTGCAAAGACATTAGAAAATGCCTCCGAACGAGAAAACCTAATTAATCAAGCTTCTAAGGATCTGCAAAAAGCACAGGAAATAAATCCGCTCAATACCGACCACACTGCGAACCTGGCCCGCTTGTATTCTCTTTGGGCGACGTTTACTCAGGAAAATGAGCTTCGTCGGGAAAGAGCTCAAATCTCAGCGGATTTCTTTGATAAAGCATTGATTCTCAGCCCTAACAATGCCCGTTTATGGGACGAGAGCGCAGTCCTCTACCTTAACGAGTTGAACCAACCACAGGAAGCTTTCACCCGACTGCAGCATGCGCTGGAGCTGGATGCCAGTTATGATTGGACTTATGGACTGCTTGGTGAATATTTCAGCCAGGTTGAAGCCAATCGCTATCCCGACCAGCCTGTAAGTCGACAGCAGGCTCTTTCCAAAGCAGCAGAATATTACTATAAAGCGCTCGAGACTGGAAAATCAAGCGCTTCCTCTCAATTGTTATTTAATTACTCGGTTTCCCTCGGTGGAATCCTGACCCAGCTGGAGAGGCTGAATGAGGCGATCCAGGTCTATGAAACGGCACTCCAACTCAATCCAGAATCGGCTGACAGCTGGAGAATTAACTTTGCGCTCTCTCAATTGAATGCCCATCAAGGAGAATTTCAGGCCGCGCTTCAGTATGCTGAGCAAGCGCTGAGCCTGGCACCTGAAGACCAAAAGCCTATCGTTGATGAGTTTATAAAGAAATTAGGCGGAAATCCATAATGGGAAAATCAGGCTTACTGCTGATGATGATCAGTTTAGTCAGCAGCCTGGCGCTGATCCCAATCATTCGCAAGATTAGCCTGAAACTGGGACGAATTTCACTCCCTCGCGAAGATCGTTGGCATAAATCACCTACCCCCACTTTAGGGGGTGTCGGGATTTTCTTGAGCTTTGTCGTCGCTCTTCTGGTCTATGGTGGATCGAGTGAGATTAATTATTGGCAGCAAGTGGCTTTTCTCAGCGGCTCTATCCTGCTTTTTCTTGTTGGAGTTTATGATGAATTCCGCCCACTTTCACCGATTGCAAAGCTGATCGCACAAATACTGGCTGCAACTCTGGTGATCAGTCTGGGCTATACGAGTACATTCTTCACACCCCGAATATCCAATCCACATCTGGCGCAGTATGCCAATATCCTTCTGACATATTTATGGCTTGTTGGGATCACGAATGCGATCAATCTGCTGGATAACATGGATGGGCTGGCAGGTGGTATTTCCCTGATTTCAGCGGCTGTGCTGGGTTTCTTCTTCTGGAAAGAAGGCAACTACCCTCTGCTCCTGGTTTCGCTTGCGCTGGTTGGCAGTCTGATTGGCTTTCTGATTTATAATTTTCCCCCGGCCAAGATTTTCATGGGTGACAGCGGGAGTCTTTTCCTGGGTTTTTCATTGGCTTCTCTCGCGATTGCCCATCAGCAGCAAGCTTCGAATGTCTTTGCGGTCATGGGAGTTCCAACGCTCATATTTTTGCTTCCAATCATCGATACGGTGCTCGTGACTTTTACCCGTTTGATGCGAGGCCAATCTCCAACACAAGGCGGGCGCGACCACACTTCTCATCGCCTGGTCGCATTTGGATTGAGTGAGAGACAAGCGTTGATGATTCTATACGCCGTTGCATTGTTTTCGGCAGTTGCAGCCGCAGCATTAGAATCTCTAAATTATTGGCTTAGCCTGGCGCTTGTCCCGATCTTAATTCTTGTTATGGCTTTATTAGCTGCCTATCTTGGACGATTCAAGATTGTATCTGCCCCATCTCAATCGCATCAGCGGGAATTAATTGCTCGTTGGATGGCCGATTTAACCTACCGCCGCAGGATCCTGGAATTGATCCTTGACTTCTTCTTGATAGGGATCGCCTACTACCTGGCGTTCCTGATTGCATTTGATCTGCAGATGGATGCTCAACGGCTGAGGTTGTTCTTCGGAGACTCTCCCAATAATCTTTGCCGGGACGTATCTTTCTCTGGTTGTATTTGGCGTTTATCAGGCGGTATGGCGTTATGTTGGGATAGATGATTTACTCCGTAGTTTTCAAGCGGCTGTCGGGGAGTGTAATAGTCCTTGCAGCATTGATATTTGGTTTGAATGCTATTCATTTTTCACCATGGACCCAAATGCTGCCGGATACTCTCTTGCTATATTATGGAATTTTCCTGTTCTTCGCATTGGCTTTCTCTCGATCATCGTTCCGATTATTGGATACCTTCTTCCAGCAACATGTTCGCATGGAAGAACAGAGTGTGGTGATCGTTGGAGCAGGAGACGCTGGGGAAATGGCATTACGCTGGATTCTGATGAACAAGCAGTTTAAATTTCGACCTGTTGGTTTTATCGATTATGATCCGTTGCTTGTTGGGAGGCGAATCCATGGCATCCGAGTTCTGGGTACTGTTCAATCATTAGCTGATATCCTTTCAAAAACCCAGATTTCTGGAATTATCCTGACTGAGCCAGCCCAAATAAATGAATGGGAAGCGGAATTGAAGCGTATTTGTGTCGCAAAAGGCTGTTGGATCCGGCGATTAAACCTTGATTTTGAGCTATTGGTTTCTTGACATATCAATCACCTACGTGTTAGTATTAATAAGGTTCTAAACCTGGATTAATCCAGGATTATTTTCTTTTAGATGTCTTGGCCCAGATATTTGTTTCTAACTTGTGAAGTGGAATTAAAAATCGTGAGACACAATTTATATATAAACTGAAAGGAGTTGATAAATAATCCCTATATATAAAACAGAGTTCGGGGTGAAGATATCCTTGAGAAAGATTTTTCTGTTCGACACAAATTGTTCCAAAAGGAGAAACCATAATGAAAGTATTTACTTCATGGCGTGTAACCAATATGATCATGGTTTTTGTATTGATTTTGGGTTTGATCCCGGGTGTTATTGCTAACGCCGGGGCATCAATCGTCCCGTTTCTTTCTGCAAAACCGCAGCCCATCGCGATTGGATCGATGAGTCCAGCAGGTACACATCTGGTACCACCATCACGGGATGTAATCCTGGATGCGCTGATGCAGGAAGGCGTTCCTATGAACGCTCCCGAAGAGGTTTTGAAGAAAGCGGAAGCAGAATATCTCAAAAAATTCCAGAAACAATCTTCCACCTGGATCAATCCGAAGTTTCAGGAATGGGTAAACGAACGGGAAGCCCAGCTTGCTGCGCAGTCAGCGACCAACGCTCCCAGTGCTTCCACTGCCGTTGTCCCCGTAGTGGCCACTGTCTATGCCATGGCTGTTGAATTTGACGGTTCAGATACCTTCACTGATTTTCCAGTCGCGCAGGCATGATGGGACCTGTGCACCCGAGACGGTGACAATCGATGGCCCGATGCAGGGTGAAATTGCGCGCCCGATGTACCCGGCTGACAACTTTACCGTCTGGTACTCGGATACACTGACCGCAGACGCGGAATTCTATGAGAAAATAATCTTCGGTTATGAAGGCGCCGGACGGACACGCATGGAAATGACCGATCCTGAAGATGGTCTTCCGGGAGTCGATCTCGCAGGATACACCGTTCAGGATTATTTCGATAACGTCGCCGGCGACGGCAATGTGACCATCGAAGGCAGATGTCGAGGGTTGGGTGTCCGTACCTCATTCTGAAGGCTATTATGGCGCAGATAACTGCGAAGCCGGTTCTAACGGCGGTGGTGCGGGTGTACCAGTTGCGCAGCTCGTTGAAGATGCGCTGACCGAGTTCATGGATGATAACCCGTCCTACTGGACCGATCCCAGCTACTGGCCTACCTACGATGCGAACGACGATGGATTCCTGGACACCTTCTGGATCATCCACGCCGGAGCCGGACAGGAAGCCGACGGAGGTGAGCAAGGGACCTTTGCGATCTGGTCGCACAGCTCTGACCTTCGCAACTACGCCGATTGGCCGAATGGTTTCAAAATCTACGAAGGTGATTCTGGTACAACGGACGATGACATCTATGTCGGCCCGTACACGATGCAGCCTGAGAACTCTGAAACTGGCGTGTTCGCAGAAGAGTTCGGACACAACTTCTTCGGTCTGCCGGATTTGTACACTACCGATTCGAACAACTCCACCGGTCACTGGGCGATCATGTCCGGCGGAGCCTGGAACGGATACCTCGGTGGGACAATCCCAGCCGGCATGCCGCTCTGGTTCAGGATGATTGCAGCCGCAGAAGTTGGCGGTGATTATCTGGCTCTGAATTGGGATCAGCCGATGGTCACCCGGGATTATACAGATCCGGCAGAAACTATCACGATTGGTCAGCTGGAAAAGACCCCGGACGGTGTTAACAAGGGTGTCCGCGTCAGCCTGCCGCAGATTCACGAGACCATCGAGAATATGGCTGGTGATGGTCCTGGCGCTTATTCTGGCACCGGACGTGATCAGACACAAATCGTCCTGTCTCGCTCGCTGGATATTCCAACAGGCGCTACTGGTGAGTTCTCCTTCTACTCCTATTGGGAGATCGAAGAGGATTGGGATTACGGCTATTTCAAGGTTAATGGAACCTCAATCCCTGATATGGATGGCGTCGCAACGGACTACGATCCAAACGGCAACAACCTGGGTAACGGTTTGACAGGGTATTTCGACGATGTACTCCGCTTTGACCTGGCAGCCTACGCCGGTCAGACCGTCACGATCTCCCTCACCTACAAGACCGACGCTGCATCAACCGAAGCCGGCTGGTGGGTGGACGATTTTATGTTGGATGGCGTCCTGGTCGACGATTTCTCGTCTGCCGATCCGGATACCAACACATTCCCCGGTTGGACAAACTCCGATCCAGGCTGGTACGGCGTTCCGAAGCTCGCAGTGTACAACCAGTACTACCTGACCGAATGGCGCTCGATGACCGATTACGACGGCAAGATCGCCACGACCCCCTATATCCACAACACGGTCAGTCCGGATTTTGTCACCCGCATCCCTTACAATATCCCGGCAGCGCTGGTTTACTATCGAAACACCAAATATAGCGCGACCTATTCCATGGGAGGTAACCAGGCAGATCCGCCAAGCTACGGCTCAAAATACCAGCTCCTGGTTGTCGATCAGAATTGGCAGCCATTGCGAGCACAGCTTGGTAGCTCATGGCTTACCTGGAGCGGCCGGCTGAGCAGCTATGACGCCGGCCTGGTGCTGCAGGATTACGACGCATTCACCATTCCAACCTACTACGCCTATCCCGGCAGTGGTCCTTGGAATTACGCAGCGAAGGATCCCGTGGATCACTTCAATGATACGCTCGGCTACTACGGCGGTTACTATTACGGTTCGCCGTGCGCAGCAGGTTACCTCTGCTACAACGAGCGTTTCGGCAGTGCAGTGATCCCGGCTCGCGATCTCTACAGCACTCGAATCGTCAGGTTCAACTGGGACCCAGTCTTTGGATTTTATGGATATCCCATGGGCTCCTTCCTGGCTTGGCTCCGGACAACCTGGTGATGACAACGTCCAATACGGAGTGAACATCCAACTCTTATCCAAGGACGGTGATGACGCCTACAACTCCACTGCGGACCTGCACTTCTACAACCACAGCGTCGATTTCATTTCCAGCGCCGACTACATGCCTGCTGAAGGCGGCTACGAAGTGACCTATACTACTGAGATCCAGAATGTAGGTACGGAAGATGCGTACGATATCTGGTACGAGCTGTATCCGGAATCGACGCTTCAAATCCAGAATATCGACATCGCCGGACCGGAATCTGTTCAGGCGACGCGAAAGAGCGCCGACGACCGTCGAACAGCTTCTCCTCGCTCGGGTTCACCGGAAACTGGGATAATCCTGAATTTCGAAATGATCCCCGCTGGACAAACGGTAACCGTGACGGTTACTGGCCTGTATCCATTAGATATGGAAACACTAATGTTTGATATCTATTGCGATCTCTATGGATTTGACGGCCAGGTCGACCGTGGTGTATGGTGGTTGGATATGTATGACCTGTTCCAAGGGATGACATACCTTCCCGATCATCACACAGTAAAGTTTGTAGCTCGCTCGAAAAATATCTCGAGTGCTATTAGATAGAAAGTCAGTGCAACGCACCCTCTCAGTGCGTTGCACTTGTTTTTTATATTTGTCATTTCACCTTGGAACGATTGGTGTTTTGGTGGAGATAATTGTAAAGAATGGATTCTGGTATACTTTGGCTATGGAAACCAATTCATTTATTGACACAAACTGTGCCTCGCCCACTCAATCTTGTCCAATCCCCCTGGTCCGTGTAAAAGGTACGCACCGCCAAATTGGTCAGCAGATCGGAGAATCCGTCGTCGAACAAATTCGGCACAGCATAGAAAGCGCGAAATCGCTGATTGACTCGACGTACCCAACCATTGGTCTCAACTGGGACGGCGCGTTGATTCAAGCCCGGAAGTACCTGCCATTTGCCCAGGAGCGTTACCCTGCTTATGTCGATGAAATTCAGGGGATGGCAGAAGGGGCAGGAGTGACGTTCGATGATCTGACGGTTGTAAATGCGATGGAAGCTGTCACAATGGATGCCCTTCATTTGACTAAATGCACCAGTATGGCGGTCAATGAAGATCGAACTTCGGACGGACATGTCCTGGTTGCACATAATGAAGACTGGATTCCGGAGGATGAAAGGGATGTTTACCTTGTGCATGCCGAACCAAATGATGAGCCGCCTTTTCTCGCAATGACCTATGGGGGCTTGATTCCCAACATCGGCTTCAATGCCTACGGCATCGCGCAGTGCTGCGATTCCGTTTATCCTACCGATTCGAGAATTGGAATTCCGCGAGTGATCGTTTCCCGTGCCGTGCTTGGAGCGCAAACGCTTGCAGACGCAATGCGCAGCGCATTGATTTCACACCGCGCTCGCTGGATACAATCACCTGCTTGCACATGAGAAGGGTGAGTTGTATTCGGTCGAAGTATCCGCCCGGCGGTTCGCGATTCTTTATGCAGAAGATGGTTTGATCGTACATACAAACCACTACCTCGATGAGAAAATGCAGGCGATCGAAAATGAATCGGATGAGTTGATAGGCACCAGGGTTCGATACTTTCGGGCATTGCGTTTGCTGCAGAGAACGCCTGCTCATACAATTAAAACCCTCCAGGCTATCCAGCGAGACCACCTCGACTACCCGAATTCGATATGCAATCATTCGATCGATGATATTAATCCTCTTGACCGTGAGAAGACGATCAACTCCTTAATTATAGATTTAACCACTCGGGCACTTCACATTGCCTGGGGTAATCCGTGCGAGAACCAATTCCATACCTATTATCTTGAAGCCTGAGCTTGTTTTTCTTTGAAAATGAAAGAGGTCCTGTTTTCAGGGAAAAAATCTATTCGGTTCTTGCTCCCCGACTTGCGACACAGCAGTAAACCGTAGCCTGGAGTCCGGTCGCATGCAAATATCCCGCCTTCAAGCCTTCAATAAACTCTTGAGTTCGTTCCGCTTCTACCAGGTTGATCGTGCAGCCTCCAAAGCCTGCGCCTGTAAGTCGGGCTCCGATGCAGCCGGGTAGCTGACGGGTGATCTCAACCAGGATATCAAGCTCGGGTGTGCTGACCTCATAAAGGATCTGCAGGCTTTTATGCCCTGAATATAAAAGGGCTCCAAGCGTTTGTTTATCTGATCGATGTAATGCTGTAAAAGCTGACTCTACTCGCTGGATTTCTTTTACCACGTGTTCGGCGCGTTTTCGGGGGATTTCTTCAAGAAACGGTGCGTAGGCCGCGAATTCCGTCGAAGTGATATCTCGCAGTGAATTAATGTCAGGCCGGAATTTTTTCAGCTCTGCGACGGCTTCTTCACATGCAGCACGGCGATCGTTATAACCTGTTTTGGTCAAGCTTCGACGGATCCCTGAATTGGCGATCACAAGCATGAGCCCTTCAGGTATAGGAACTGGCTCCCAATCCAGAGAGCGAGTATCAAAATACAATGCGTGGTTTTCGACTCCACAGGCGCTGGCAAACTGGTCCATTAATCCGCTTGATACACCAACATAGCAATTCTCAGCCTGCTGGCAAAGCTTTGCAAGTCTGGATCGGTTGAGCAGTCCAACCGCCAAAAGCCTGCCAGGTGATCCCAAATGCAACCTCGACTGCTGCCGAAGAGCTTAATCCAGCGCCAATCGGAATATCAGAACAATAAACAGCCTGAATGCCTCTTGCTTCGTAACCCGCCTCTCGAATCGACCAGGCAACTCCAGCTGGATAACATGCCCAGGGTGCAAGCGGGTGTCCATCCAAATCGATTTTCTTTTCTAGATCGGAAAATCGGAAGCTGGTTTCTGCTTGAAGGTCGGCCGCAATCAGACTCACGCAATCGTCATTTGTAGGAGCAGCCATCAAGACAACCGACCGATCGATCGCAGCGGGCATCACGAGTCCTTTGTTGTAATCCACATGTTCGCCAATCAGATTTACCCTGCCAGGAGCCCGTGCTCGGATAGAAGGGTTACGGCCAAAATGTGAATGAAAGAATTCAAGTAGCTCGGAATCATTCATGGAGTGAAAAGGATCAACAAGTTCCCGAGCGAAAACACCCCTAGTAATGTCCAAATCCAGATGACTTGTCCGCTGTCTGCAGCAAAATAGAGCAACGCTGATGAGATCGCCATACCTAGCAGAGCAAAACCCATAGCCTGGTTGTTATGAGACTGGAGCCAAATTCTGAGAAATGATCGCATTTAAAGAATTATACCGCGACCAGCATGCCAGCAGCGGACGCTGCGAGAAAGGGGATATGCTGATGAATTGAATGGACTATTTCTTTTAAAGATCATCGGATTCATGTGGAATCGCGTGGAGCCCCAAGGTCCTTCATTTCAGAATCTGCGGGTATGAAATTAGCTGATTTGAAATCTGAGCTCGCATTTATTTATGATTGAAAAGGTCGGCGGTGAGTGACAGGAAAAGCATTATCGAGTATGATTGCACCCATTAAAGGAGCGATTATGAAGATATTGGCGATTATTAGCGGTGAGTATGGACGTCGAAATGTAGAAAACATCCGGGCTAGAGCGCCAAAAGATTGGGAGATATCAATTTTCCAGGCGCCGTTGATTATACCGCCGGTGATCGACTACCCAGAAGATTATGTCCCTGCATCGCTGCCTGGAGTAGACTTGATCCTATCTTTTGCAGAAAATCGTGGCGTTGCTGAGCTGATACCCGAAATAGCCGATAGGACCAATGCAAAAGCGGTAATCGCTTCAATTGATAATGAAGCCTGGCTTCCTACGGGTCTTGCCAGGCAACTTTCAGAATGGCTTGCCCGGTTGAATGTAGCATGTGCAACACCTAAACCTCTCTGCTCGCTTACTGAGAAGGATTATGGGATAGCCAGAGGAAAGAAGCTTCCTCATGGATCTGAAATAATCGCCGAATTTGCGAGATATTTTGGCCATCCAGACATAAATCTGCAGATAGATCTTGATACTAATGAGGTGATCTCTGTCGTCGTCCAAAGAGATGCTGTCTGTGGGTGTGCCCATTTCGTAGCTGAAAAATTGATCGGGCTAAAAGCTGAAGATGTCCTGGAGAAAGCCGGTCTGCTTCACCATCACTATCCATGCCTGGCAAGCATGGTGAAGCTGCCGGATTTCAATAAAGATACATTAATGCACGAATCAGGAAACCTTTTGAAAGACAATCTGAGACCGCAGGTAAAACCACATATCCACAACCAATATATAAAACCGGATGGGCATAAAAACGACTAAATTCTATTCCGAAATCCCCAAATATTAACCATTTCTGAATGGGAAAGATTAAATCAAAGGCATATCCATTTCGTGTAGATAGGGCGGATTTGCTCCTGAACGAGAGCAGTTGATCGCAGCAGCTCTAGCTGCAAAGTTGAGGCAGGCTTCAAGCTGAGAATGCTCGATAGACTCCAAAGTTTTGTGATTAGTTAGCAAGCCTTTGGCATGAAGAAAAGAGAGCGAAGCAGACAGAAAGGTATCACCGGCTCCGACTGTGTCAGCGACTTGAATTTGCGGGGATTCGGTCTCAACCGATAACCCGGATTTCGTGTATCCTTTTGCTCCGTTAGCTCCTAAAGTCAGCAAGCACATCGAAGGTCCTTTGGTTAACCAGTCATTGACCAAAGGCTCGGGGTTCGAGCCTGGATAAAGCCATTCCAGATCAGCCAGGCTCAAACGCAAAATATCCACATCTGTAAGCCAGCTCTCAAATCGGCGGCGGTATTCTGCGCTATCTGGAACCAATGTTGGGCGCACATTTGGATCCAAAGATATGATTCGTTTTTTTGCTTCTCTTTGCAGCAGTCTTTCCAAGGTTGAAGCGCCGGGCTCGAGAAGGAGTGAGATAGAACCAAAATGTAGAGCGCAAATATCAGCGGGTAATTCTGCCGGGAGGTCGCTTATCTCGAGGTTTCGGTCAGTTGCCTGGCTCGAGTAGAAAACATACTCTGGTTCGTATGCGCCTTCATGGGGTAGGCTGACGAATGCCAGAGTTGTTGGCCCATCAGCCCTTCGCAGGAATTGGAGATCCACGCCGTTTTCAATCAATTTATCCACCAACATCTGTCCAAAAAAATCAGTGGATAACTTTGCAAACATGCTGACTGGTGTTTCCAGTCGTCCTAATCCAACTGCAATATTGAAGATTGAACCTCCGGGGAACGGTTGATATCCGTTGCCGTTCTCCAAAGGTACAAAATCAATCAGCGCTTCACCACAGCAAAGGATCATTTGATAGCTCGTTTCGTTAATATGAATCTGAATTTTCGACAACCCACTGGATGATTATTCTATTAAATCTTGTCGTTGAACATTGTCTCTATTTTGTAAATTAACCAAGATTGACTGCATATCCCAGACCGGGTACATCGGAAGCGGTCAACCAACCATCTTTTAGGCTGAAACCTGGACTGGAAGGATCATCCAGCAAATGTAAGTGTCCGTCAAGATCACCGAATGAAACATTTGGACTTGAAAGCGCAAAGCTCAAGCCTGCGGCAATGAGTATCGCCGGTTCAATTAAACAACCCACCATTGTGGATAATCTGGCAGCCCGCGCGATAGAATCGAGCTGACGAGCACTGTTCAATCCACCACAAGCGGCTAATTTTATGCTTAGGCTTTGAGCGCAGCGTCCAGATGCAATTTTCAGCACAGATTCCGGATCGCTTGCACTCTGATCAGCCAGGATAGGGACAGGACTCAAATTACTGACCTGGCAAAGCAGCTCAATATTCGCAGCCGGAGTGGGTTGTTCCAGGACTTCGATCACACCCTGAAGTGCTCTGGCTACATCTAAAGCCTGTTGGACAGAATAACCGCCATCTGCGTCAAGTCGCAGAATATGATCCGGTAGAGCACGATGGACCGATTGTACCCTTTGCACGTCGAGGTCTGGGTCTTCCCCGCCTTTTATCTTTAAAATTCTGAAACCATTCCGGGCATGCCTGCATGAAATCTCAACAGTTTCTTCTTTGGAAACCATTGGGACTGTAATTGAGGTCATGATCTTGTTTCGATATCCGCCAAGGAGACGGTAAAGAGGCAGGCCTGCAGCAACGCCTAATAGATCATGAAAGGCGAGATCGAATGCACACAATGCAGCTGGAGATGAGGCTGCCAGGGGGGCTAACTCTGCCAGAGCAAACTCGATATTTAAAGGATTCAGATCAATCGCTTTAGCAGCGCATTCGTGGCATATTCGCACTGTTTCAGCTGAGCCTCTATTTTGAGTAGTAGGTTGATCGACTGTGCAGCCCCAGGCGCTCTGTCCTTGACGGGTTATTAATCGGACAAAGACCGCTATAATATTATGAATTTCTGGCAGCCCCGCCATTTTGACTGGATTCTGAAGTTTAAGCTCGACCGGTGTTACTTCAGCTTTGATAATCTGCATCCATCACCTCTACCACCATTTTAACAAACTATTGAGTGACTGTGAATAACTTGTTATTCATCTCATTAGAAGCGGTATAATCCTTTACCTGTGGAGTGAACATGCGGGAATATTCGATCTTGGAAATTCAATCCGCCTTTCAGAACGACGAAATGAACAGCTGTGAGCTTACAGCTCGATATCTAAAGCGGATTCAATTAATAGATCGTGAAGGGCCTGCACTAAACTCGGTGATCGAGCTGAATCCAGATGCAATTGATATTGCCAGATCACTTGATGCCGAACGGTCGGCAGGGAAGATACGTGGATTGCTCCACGGCGTCCCGATCCTGATCAAAGATAACATTGAGACATCTGACCGGATGTCGACGACCTCTGGCTCGCTTGCACTTGCCGGCTACATCGCAAAGCATGATGCCTTTTTGGTATCTCGGCTGCGGGAAGCAGGCGCAGTAATAATGGGGAAAACTAATCTCAGCGAATGGGCGAATTTCCGCTCGAACCATTCGATTTCCGGATGGAGCAGCCGAGGTGGGCAAACTCGAAATCCTTATGCGTTGGACCGCAGTCCGTGTGGATCAAGCTCTGGATCGGCTGTAGCAGTCGCCGCAAACTTATGTGCTGCGGCGATCGGGACGGAAACCGATGGATCGATTGTCTGTCCGGCACAGACCAATGGAATCGTTGGAATCAAACCAACCTTGGGACTGGTCAGCCGTGCAGGGATAATTCCAATAGCGCACAGCCAGGACACTGCTGGTCCGATGACCCGAAGCGTTTCCGATGCGGCGATCATGCTGGAGGTGATCCAAGGAATCGATCAGTATGACCCTGCAACTTTTGCGCTTGCGGATCGAGCCCCAGGTAATTATCTCCAGGCATGCCGTAGCATGGATTTGAAGAACATCCGGATCGGCGTTGCGAGAGCTTATTTTGGTTTCGATCCGCGAGTTGACAAGGTTATTGAAAATTGTATATCAGTAATGAAAGAACTCGGAGCTGAGATCATCGATCCGGTCGAGCTGATCGATGAGAACAAGCTGGCAAAGACCGAAATGGAAGTGCTTTTATATGAATTTCATTCAGATTTAGATCATTATCTGGCTGGACTCGAATCCAGCAGTGCTTTAAAAACTGTTCTGGATGTAATTAATTTTAACGAAAATAACGCTGCTGCTGTTATGCCGTTTTTTGGCCAGGAACGGATGATTGCAGCACAGAAGAAAGGGCCGTTAACGCAGAAAAAATACCTTCATGCGCTTGAGAGGAATTTTCGACTTTCTCGCCAAGATGGAATTGATAAGATCTTGAGCGTCCACAACCTCGATGCGATTGCAGCTCCAACAGGCGGTCCAGCCTGGTTGATCGACTCTGTAAATGGTGATCGATATTCGGGTGGCGGTTTTTCGTCGCTGGCAGCAGTTGCTGGTTATCCACATATCACCGTACCTGCGGGGCAGATATTTGAGTTGCCTGTTGGTATATCACTATTTGCGTCCGCCTGGTCCGAATATAAGCTATTCTTGATTGCGCATGCATTCGAATTGGCTGCTCGCATTCGGAAAGCTCCGAAATTTTTACCCACTGTAGAACCTTTTAAACGGTGCAGTTAATGACCGTTCTATCGAAAGAATTACCGAATCAAAAAAAATGTAAATTGATATGGAATATGGAGGATTTGAAATGAAGAATAACCGTTCACCCCACAGCCTTATCTTGATACTTGGAATGGTTGGTATCCTTGCGCTGGCAGGATTATTTGATTACACGCTCGATGCCTTAGCGGTCCAAAATTCAGAAACAGGTACATTGGATTTGCTGTTGGTCTGGCTTTTTCCCCTCTTAGAATTTCTGTGGGCATTGGCGGCAGTAGGGCTGGTATGGTATATGATTGCTGGCAGAACCTACAGCAGATGGGTTTGTGCCGTCTATCTGATCGTGGGATTGGTGCTGTTGTATGCCAGCCCGATCCTTTATGTTACAAACCTCCCAGAATCTTTGTATGTTATCTTGATCTACTTAACCCCTGGCAGCATGCTCTATCAGGCGAGCGGGATTACCGCTGCGATTGGATTGCTCAGTTTGTGGTTCTGGCAGACGCCGGTGAATATTCCAACAAAAGAAGAAGATTCAGAAGAAGACCAGATCGAAAATCAAGTAGATTAGACGGATAACGACTGCTTCAGAAATAAATGAAGAAATACCAATTAACGAAGCATGATCTCAAGGATTTTGGGCTGATTCTCCTGGGAGCCTTGCTTCAGGCATTGGCCTTACGCTTGTTTCTTGTGCCCGCGAATCTTGCCAGTGGTGGAATCAGCGGGCTGGCTCAAATTACCAACTATTACACCGGTTGGCCGATAGGGTTGATGATTTTTCTTGGTAATTTGCCCGTATTCCTCTTGGGGTGGCGTTATCTGGGTGGGATCGGGTTTTTGGTGCGCACAGCTTTTGCTGTAATAATGGTTTCATTTTTCACAGATTTTCTGGCATTGTATTTGCCTGCAGAGGGAGTCACAAACGACCTTGTTTTAAACAGTCTCTATGGTGGAATTATCGGCGGGATTGGTTATGGACTCGTATATCGAGGAAAAGGGACGAGCGGTGGAAGTGATATCCTTGCAAGGATTTTGAATAATTGGCGAGGAATCTCGATCTCGCAAAGCTACTTTATCACTGATTCGGTCGTGATGTTCATGGCAGGACTGGCGTTTAGCTGGGAGAATGCACTCTATTCGCTTGTCCAGCTATATGTATCTGGTCTTGCCGCTGAAGCGGTCACAGAAGGGACCAATGTTGTTAGAACAGCATTGATCATCACTGCAGAACCATGCCTCGTTGCCAGTAAGATATTGGAAGAAATGGAGCGTGGTGTGACAATGATGGATGCGCGCGGCGCATATACAGGGACACAACGAACCGTGCTGTATTGTGTCATATCACGTTCGGAAGTGACACAGGTCAAAGACCTTGTCCGGCAGGCAGATCCGAATGCTTTTATGGTGATTGGTCACGCTCACGAAGCGCTAGGTGAGGGTTTCCGACCATTGGTCAAATCATGAGCCTGCTGGACGAGAATTTATGTTTGAAATACTGGCCTTAGTACCTATTAATCGTTGGTGAGCCGCGCGCATACACATATTCATCACAACGGCTATTCCGGATCGGCGAGCTATTTCGGCTGCCAGCTCATTCATTATCCCTTCCTGCATCCAGACAGCTTTTGCACCAATTTGAACCGCTTGTTCCACGATTTGTACGACTTCGCTGGCTGGACGAAAAATCTCAACGACATCAACTTTGTCAGGGACTAAAGACAAATCCGGATAGGATTTTTCTCCAAGTATGTGCTTGTGTTTTGGATTGACAGGAATGATGCGATAGCCTTGTTTTTGGAGATAAGCCGGTACCTGATGGCTTGGTTTTTCGGATTCAGATGAGATGCCTACGACTGCAATCGTCCTGGCAGTCTTGAGGATGTTGAGAACTTGTTCATCAGGACTTTCTAATGACATGTTGAGAGGATTGGCCAACACATCATCTGAGTCGTACTTGATTGGCACCTGAACCCGAAAGATTGTCTTTCCAGGCCAGGAGAAGGCTCGAATTTCACCGTGGTGCTTGTTAACAATGATATTGTATGAAATTTCAAGTCCTAAACCGGTGCCCTTCCCGGGTGGTTTTGTTGTAAAAAAAGGATCAAAGATTCTGCTAATTACTTCAGGCGGGATACCGCTGCCATTATCTTCAATTTCTACCTGAATCCAACCATTCAACGCTGTTGTTCGGATCAATATCTCCGGCGATTCAATGTTTTGGAGAGCGTCTGCTGCATTGTCAAGAATATTTGTCCAGACCTGATTGAGCTCGCTTCCAAATGCCTGGATTTTTGGTAGTTCTTTGTGATATTCCCGATGGACTTTGATGCCGCTTAGCTTGGAACGCAAAATTAAGAGTGTGTTCTCAAGTCCAAGATGGATATCAACTTCTTGGATCGGAGCACGGTCCAAATAGGAATATGATTTAAGAGCGGAAACAATCTCGGAGATCCTGTTGGCGCCTTGCTCAATTTCACTGAGCAGATCATACGCATTATAGGATGCACTTAGCGCCCCAGCAATTAGCGGAAATTCCGACGGTTGAAATTGAGAGGCCAGGAGTTCAAGTTTTTCAATGTTAAAACCCATATTGACGAAAGTCGGCGCCAGCTGCCATGCTTCAGGTACTCCAATCTCATCCATCCACGTCTCGAAGAAATATTCAAGATCACTACGTGCAAGTGGGTCCAAGTTCTCGGAAATTTGCCTTGCAGGATTACGAGCTTCTTTTGTAATATCCTCAATGAGTTGGGCCTGGACTGGACTCAAATTAATCGATGCTAAATGGATCTGCGATGAAGCGTAAATCTGCAGAAAATCCTGAAGCTGAGAGGCGCCGCGTTTAACAGCTGCCGCAGGGTTGTTTAATTCATGGGCTACACCTGCTGTCAGCGTGCCAAGCTGAGCCATTTTCTCGCTTTGGTGCATTGTAGATGACATGGTTCGCCATCGGGCAAGCGTTGAGTTCAACAGGATTCGCGATGCCGTTGGGCTGGTTTCGAGAAGGCGTTCGAATTGTTCCTGTTCGATCACAAAAAGGGTGCTGTCTGTCCGGGCTCGAACTGTAGCGTTTCGGGGAGCATCTTCCAATAAGGCCATTTCTCCGATCACATGCCCGGCTGAGCGAGTTGCAAGAAGGATCGGGCGCTGACCTGAGTTTTTTATTACTTCAAGGACTCCGCTTTGGATCACATATGCCTTTTCGCCAGGGCTGCCTTCGGCAAAAAGCTCTTCCCCGGCTTTGATATGCAGCTCCTCGATCATCTTGCAAAGGATCTGAAGGTCTTCATCCGGCAGATCGGAGAAAAGTGTAACTTTTCGAAGAAATTCGACCTTCGATTGATGGTTTGTTGAAAGATTTTCCGCATCCATTGGAAACTCAGACCGTCTTCAGATATTGGTGAACCTGGCTGACTGCGATCGCACCTTCACCGACTGCGGAAGCTACCCTGCGGACAGCCCCATAACGAATATCGCCAGCTGCAAAAATGCCGCTTGTGCTGGTCTCCAGCAGGAATGGATCGCGAGCAAGTTTCCAACCCATTGGCTTGATCCCATCACGATGGAGGTTTGGCCCGGTTAACACAAAGCCATTCGGATCACATTGGACCAATCCAGCAACAAGTTTGGAATGTGGTACAGCACCAATAAAAATGAAAAGGGCGGATGCTGGCAAAGTTTCGGATTTCTCTGAATGTTGGGTTTTAATTTCTACTGCTTCAAGTCGTTCCTTTCCCATTACTTCAGTGACTTCGGTCTGAAACAAAGTTTCAATATTCGGCGTCGATTGAATCTGTTGGATCAAATATTGGGACATGGTTTCGCGTAAATTTGGACCGCGTACCAGCATGGTCACTTTGCTTGCATATCCTGAGAAGAACATCGCTGCCTGTCCCGCTGAATTCGCCCCACCCACCACGAGGACGTTCTGGCTGCGGTACGAAGCAGCCTCTGTAAGAGCCGCCCCGTAATAAACACCTGCGCCAGTAAGCCGCTCGACTCCATTTGCTTCGAGTCTTTTAACAGAGACACCAGTGGCGATGATTAAAGCTTTACAACCGATCTCGGTCCCATCCTGGAGGGAAATAATATGATAATTATTCTCTGATCGGACTCGGGTGGCTTCCTGAGCTGTTAGTATCTCTGCGCCTAACCGGATTGCCTGCGTTGTGGCGCGCTGGGCAAGCTCTACACCGCTCAACCCTTTAGGAAAGCCAAGATAATTTTCGATCCGCGAGCTGGTTCCAGCCTGACCGCCCGTGGCTTCTTTGTCGATTAAAAGCGTCCGTAATCCTTCTGAAGCACCGTAGACCGCTGCGCCCAAACCTGCCGGTCCTGCTCCGATGATGACAAGATCGTAGAATGGCTGAGCAGCCTGGGTCCGCAGACCTGCCTGATTTGCAAGCATCCGGAGATCAGGCTCCACCAGGACGGTTCCATCCGGGAAGAAGACTACCGGTAGTTGGAGCTGTTGGTTCGAGGATTGATCTCTTGATTGGAGCACAGATTCAACCAATGTTCTTGCTTGATCATCTTGCTCGATATCCAGCCATCGGAAAGGGATTCGATTGCGAGCAAGGAAATCCTTTACCTCATGGCTTTTCGGCGACCACAGGGTGCCTGCGACGCGGATTCCATCAAAGGGTGGGGGTGAGGTTTGCCACCAGTCACTGATCAAACCGTCCAGAATTGGGTAAAGGTTTTCATCAGGCGGATCCCAGGGTTTCATCAGGTAATAGTCCAACCCGATACTGTTAATGCTATCGATCGCTGCCTGGGTATCCGCATATGCGGTGAGCAAGACTTTACGGCTGTCGGGGTAAAACTTTCGGGCTTCACTTAGAAACTCGGTCCCGCTCATATGCGGCATGCGCTGATCAACCAGAAATAATGCCAGTGGATCTTCGCGCTGCTTGAGCTGTCTGCACAACCTCCAGCGCTTCGACACCTGACGCTGCCTTGATAATGCGGAAATCGGAGTGAAAGTGGGACCTCAAATCACGTTCAACCGCGCTGAGGACCTGCGGATCGTCATCAACCGTAAGAATCACTGGCTTTTTCATGGATCCCCTGATTAGAGTTGAAATGACATTTCATCCGTGTAGCACCACAACCAGCTTTCGCCGACTTCATAAGAAGCAACGATCGGGTGTTTGGTCTCATGGAAATGGCGCGTGGCATGTTTGTTTTTGGAATTATCACAGCAGCCAACATGCCCGCACGTCAGACAAATCCTGAGGAAGACCCACCTGTCTCCCATCTTTAAGCATTCTTCGCACCCTTCAGCAGACGGAGTGACATCTCGAACTGATGATATGTGGCTGCACTGCAAAGGGTCAACAGTACCTTTATCGATATGGTCGCGCACAAGTGAATTGACTTTCACTTTTCCTGTGGAATCCGGTTTCATGTTCCCTCCATGATATATCTATCAGTATATAATATACTACTATTATACTCTAATATATCCTATAATGGGATGCTCAATCTGCGGGGACCAATGCTTCATTCGGTAAGGTTTCAAATCTCTTTTGGGTGATCTGGTGGAGCAGAAGAAAACTGCCGACTGCTACCAAACAGATCATCCCACCAGCGTACCAGACCCAGTTTGGATTGTAATTGTCCAGGATCACCCCTGCAGCCGCCGGTCCGACAGTAGCCGGCAGTGCCCAGGAAAGTCCAAATACAGCCATGTACCGACCGCGCATATCCTCAGGCGCAAATTTTGCAGCCAATGCCTGGCTGACTGGCATAACAACCATCTCGCCGATCGTTATCAGAATGATCGCGCTGATAAAAAGGTAATATGCAGTTACCAAACCAAACATGCTGAACCCAATCATGTAGAACGCCGAGCCAAGAGCCATCATCAACATCGGTGAGTAATTCTTTACCCGCCGGCTCACCCAAAACTGGCAAAAGATCACCGTAATGGCTGAACTAGAAAGCAGGAAGCCATACTGTTGGGTAGAGATACCGTGGACATCGCGTAAGTAAACCGAAAGCGAATTGTACATTTGGATATAGACTACTGTCATGAGCATCGAGGCACCGATATAAGCGATAAATAGCTTATCTGTAAAAACCCTTCGATAACCGATAATGGTACCAAAGATGGATTCGGGTTTTTCTTGTTCCTGTTCAGCCGCTGGTTTTGTCTCGGGGATCATACGATAGATAATCGCAGCTGTAATAAGACTGCAGATTGCGTCAAAAATGAATAGAAGTAAAAAGGAGCGGGAAGCCATCAGACCTCCGATCGTCGGACCAACGATCCAGGCCATGTTTCCAACAACGCGCATGACCCCAAATCCTTCAGTTCGTTTGTTTTCCGGAAGGATATCTGCAATCATCGCTTGCCAGGCAGGTCCCGCTACATCGGACAAAGAGCCGACTAGAATTGCGAGGATATAGAATATCCAGAGCTCGTTTACCAGTCCCATCGAAACTGCGCTTAATGCGCTGAACACCAGTCCAAACAATACCATCCATTTCCGACCAAACCGATCTGCCAGGGCGCCGCCGATAAAACTTCCAACCAGACCAGAGATGTGAAACATCCCCAGCAATACACCAGCCTCGGTCATTCCAACGTTGAAACGCTGGGTAATATACAGCGCGAAGAAGGGGAAGATCATTGTGCCGCCGACACGGTCAACAAAGGCAGCGGCAACAAGAATCCAGAACTTCTGTGGAAATTCATTATAAATATTGCGGAGTTTATCGATCATTCTTGCCTTCTTCTGGGCTGAATCATTCTAAGAAGATAACTGAATAATTAGAAGGACGCTCATAATTAATAATCGGGCTTGATCGGACAATTTTTTAGTATAGCATAGGATTTAGCTCTCTCGAAATTATTATCAGGCAAATAAATCTAGCCCAGCGACCATCGGAGGAAGTGCAAATTAAACATTGAATATATTCGGACTGCAATCAGTGCATGTCTTTCATGATAGAATTTTGGACACGGATTTGGAGGATGAGACCTTGACATTCATTTCACCAAGATTTCAAATGCTTAAAAATGAAGATTGCCTGCGAATTCATCAGGCGTCAAAAAAAATCTTGCATGATACTGGCGTGGAGATATTTCACGAAGAAGCGCGGAAATTATTAGGCGGCGCTGGCGCAAGTGTGGTAAATCGAACAGTCCGGATTCCTCCTACTCTGGTGGAGTGGGCTCTTTCGACTGTTCCTGGTAGATTTAACCTTTTTTGGCGAGGATCGGACAAGGTCGCCTTAACCCTGGACGGTGAAGAGGTCTACTTTGGGTCTGGATCGGACACATTACGATATCTTGATCCAAAATCAGGAACGAGGCGCGATTTTTGCCTGAATGATATTGCTGATTGTGTCCGGGTTTGTGATGCACTACCAGAGATAGGTTTTGTGATGTCGATGGGAGTGCCGGCTGATGTTCGACCCGACCGGTATTACCGGTATCAGTATGCAACAATCCTCCGAAATACAAATAAACCGATGGTTGTGGTCTGCAACGACCTGGCCGATATGGAGGCGATCACCTCAATGGCTGCGGCAACCGCTGGAGGGCTGGATCGGCTGGAAAAATACCCCTCGTTACTGGTCTATTCTGAACCGAGCACACCGCTTCAGCACTCATTTGAAGCAACCGATAAGCTTCTTTTTTGTGCGAGCCATACGATTCCAATCACCCACTCTCCAGCTCCAATGATGGGAGGTACTGCCCCAGTCACACTTGCAGGAGCTGTTGCTTTGGGGAATGCAGAGCTATTGAGCAGCCTTGTGATTTATCAGCTCAAACATCCAGGAGCACCATTTCTTTATGGGCATGGGGTCCACAACCTGGATATGAAGACGATGATCAGTGTTTATGGTTCACCAGAATACCAGCTCGCCCGTGTGATGGCTGCTGAAATGGGTAGATTTTATTCGATGCCGGTTTGGGGTTACGCTGCTCACAGCGATTCCAAGGTATTGGATGGACAGGCAGCTGCAGATGCTCAATTTGAGATTCTGGTCGCTCTACTGGCAAAGACAAATCTGAACCATGATGTTGGATATCTGGAAGCCGGCTTGACTCATTCTCCTGAGTATATGGTCCTCGCCAACGAGATCATTGCCATGTCAAGGGCATTTGTGCGAGGAGTTAACCTTGATGACGATGCATTAGCTCTGGATGTCATAGATCAAGTCGGTCCCGGTGGACAATTCATGACCCATGAGCATACCCTGGCTCACTGGCGCGATCTATTTGTTCCTAATCTTTTCGATCGGCAGCGACTTGACCGCTGGGAAAAGCAGGGTTCAAAAGAAATCAAGGACAGAGTCCGCGAGAAAACTCTTGCGATCATCGAATCTCATCAACCCAATTCCCTCACAGCTTCGGTAGATGCTGAAATTGAGCATATCTTGCTGGAAAAGTAGATCGAATATCGACTCTATTTTTTCAAGATAACTCGGGCATCCAGAGCGCGACTGCCTGAACCTTCTTCAAACACGCGTAATGGATTCACATCGATTTCCTGGATGCGTGGAAAATCGCAGAGCAGCTGAGATAATCTCAATAAAGCATCAATCAACGATCGAATATCAGCTGGCTGTCTGCCGCGGACGCCTTTCAGGATCTGGAAACCGCGTAATCTCTCCACCATTTCCTCAGCCGTTTGTCTTGAGATTGGCGCAACTCGAACTTCGACCTCGCCGATGATCTCGACAAAGATACCGCCAAGTCCAACAAGAACGACTGGCCCAAACTGAGGGTCCTGGCGGCCGCCAAGGATGAGCTCATGTCCTTCTCCTACCATTGGCTGTACCAGAACTCCGGAAATTTCTGTCCCTGGATTTTCGCTCGCAAAGCGGTCAGTCATCTTTCGATAAGCCGATAGCAGCGACTCTCGATCACTCAGGTCAAGCACAACACCACCAACATCTGATTTATGTGAAATTTTTGGAGAGCTGATCTTGATTGCAAGAGGGTAGCCAATTTGGTGAGCGGCAGACAAAGCATCTTCTTCTGAGTTTACAAGTAACCCACGCGCAGTTGGTATTCCATACACCTCTAACAGCTCCAGAGCTTCGGATAGATTTAGGTCACGACCTTCGGACTCAGCCTTCATTATCATTTCAGAAGGGATCGCACGATCGGAAATAAATTCTGGAAATTCCTCTTCTGAATGAATCTTCTGATACATTTGATAATAGGAGTGGCTGTTTTCAAGAGCGCGTACAGTCTCAACAACCTGGGTAAAGATCGGGTAGCGGTAATTCTGCTTCAGGAATGATATTTCGGTAGATGAAGCTGAAAGATAATAGGCAACAGGTTTATCATATTCCTGGACCAACTTAATAATTCGTTCCAAAAGCAAACGGCTGGTAAGGTTCTCTGCTTCTGAAAGCGCAGTATGCAGAAAAACTACCCCATCGACATTCGGAAGTTTTAGAGTTTGCTCAACGATCTGCGCATAGACATCAAGATCAAATAAATCGCCAAGATCCAGTGGATTTGTTAGGCGGATCACAGAAGCCCGAAAGTGCTTTTCGATCTCTCGTAAGTAGCTATCTGGAAAGCTGGCTAAATTGAAACCTGAAATCTCGCAAGCGTCCGCCGCAATCACTGCGTGTCCGCCGGAACGGGCGATGACACCTAAGTTCCTCCCTCTCATTTGTGGCAGACCCAGGCTTTTGAGGTTATTACCAAGGGTCGTCGCATCGCGGACACGTATGATCCCGGACTGAAAGAAGGCAGAATCAACGACTTTGTCATCACTAGTCAGCGATGCTGTGTGGGAAAGAGCGATCTTTTGACCCAGGCTGCCAATATTGGATTTGAAAATCATAATGGGTTTTGTCGACTTTTTTGCAAGCTGCATCAATCGGCGGCCATCGCCAATACTTTCCAGGTAAATGAAGATGATTGCCGTCTGATCATCATCGAGCAAATATTCCAGGATATCTTCCGCATTTTTATCCAGCATATTCCCCACCGAGACAAATTTGCTCAAACCCATTCCTTCATTCGTCATCAAATTTAGAACGCTTAAACCAACACCGCCGCTCTGGGTGATGATAGACACATCTCCCTGCTTAATGAATTTCTTAAGCCGCGGGAATGGAACACAAAAACCATTTTCCATGTTGATTGCCCCAATACAGTTTGGACCGACAAACTGGATTGCATATTTATTCGCGATCTCGCAAATCTGATCTTCGAGGGCCTGCCCGGTTTCCGTGTACTCGCGAAAACCAGCAGTCTCAATGATTGCCCAATGGATATCCTTTTTTCCACATTCTTCCAGGACAGCGGGAACTGTATTTGCAGGAGTCAAGATGACTGCCAGATCGATCTTATCTGGAATGTCCATTACTGAATTGAAGATCCGATGGGTTTCAATCGTCCCCCCGCTTGGACCGACAGCGTATACAATCCCACTGAATCCATACTCAACAAGATTTCCAACGATATTCCGCCCAAGGTTCGACGGTTTTGATGACACTCCGATCACAGCAACGCTGGTGGGGAAAAAGATCTCACGCATTTATTTCCTCGCATTCTGATCCTGACGAATACTTTATTATATCCAAGATTGGATCGTTCTTCTTTCCGTCAAATCCCATTCATAATTTTCCGAATTAAGTTGCTTTGCGACCCTTGGGAATCCAAATGATATCTAAATCGAACCTTCACATATTCTGAATAATCACCTGATATCCTACACCAGGATGCATTGAAGCCAAAGCTAATTCAAAATGCATTTAGACCAACAAGTATAGAAAAGGAGATTACTCAAGACATGAAGACCAAGTGGATTATTGCAGCAACAAGTGGGCTGGTAGTATTAACTCTTGCAGCAGGGATTTCGGCTTTCAGCCTTTCATCCAATGCCATCGCAAAAACGAATACCAGCCAGGTAGGTGTTCAAGGCACAGAGAATCGGGTCAGTTTTTTCTCTCAGGTCCCCCCTGGTCAGCCAAAGGGTGGCGATAATCAGGAACTGCTCGCAGATGCGTTAGGAATTACGATGGAAGAGCTGCTAGCTGCCCAAACAGCAGCTCAGAAAGCCGCCTTAGCTGAAGCCGTTGAAAAAGGATTGATCACGCAAGCGCAGGCTGATGAATTGGCAAATCGAAGCGGCCGTGCAGGTGGTTTCAGAGGATTCAAGATGGGTCCAGAAAGTGAAATTGATTTGGACGCACTCCTGGCCGAACAGTTAGGGATCAGCGTCGAGACGCTTCAGGCAGCTCAGGTAAAAGTGCGCGATGCTCAATTTACTCAAGCAGTTGAATCAGGCGAGATGACTGAAGATCAGGTTGAGTTGATAAAAATTTCTGAAATCTTGCGCGGATATCTGGATGATGCCTATCAGGAAGCCTTTAAAACTGCCGTTTCAAAAGCAGTCGCAGATGGCGCAATTACCCAGGCTCAAGCTGATCTCGTCCTAAACAGCTATGCAAACGGTGCTGGTTTCGGAATGGGTGAACATGGTGGTATGAGAGGCGGACCTGGTCATAAAGGTGGTCCAGCAGGTGGTCCAGCAGGTGGTCCTCAGGATGCACCACTTCCAGGTGAACTTCCTGAAACGAACCCGGAGACTGGAAGCTAGTTTTTTTCAAATCAGATCTACTTCCCGCAGAAATCAAGAAACCTGCGGGAAGTTGTCTCATTTATAAAGAAGCGGTTCAAAATCCAGATCGATTTCAGTTAATCCGAACCGTCAATCGAGATCTTGATCTTCACCATCGCATCCCAATTTATTTCCATTCGTATCAAATCCGTGTGGATCAGCTCCATCGACCGTGAAATTTGTGTAGGGGATATCATCACAATCAAGGTCAGGTGGGCTCCTTGGGATACAGACAGTGGGATAGGACATTTCACAGACCGCACCGAAAGTTGGAGTAGGAGTGAAAGAAGGAGTCAAGCTCATGGTTGGTGAAGGGGAATAGGTCGGAGTTATTGTAGGCGTGATACTGGGAGTGGCAGTGGGCGGTGTCCCCGTGACCGTTGGTACAGGAGATGGCGTTGGTGTTCGGGTCTGGCTGGGAAGTGGCGTGATTGTTGGCAGTGAGCTTGGACGTGGAGCCCACATGCCAAGCTGCGCTGATTTTGCTGTAGCCTGTGCCGATCGAAAAGTCCTCAGACAGGAATAATCATCTAAATATAAATCGACCTGACCGAGCCCCATTTTTAGAAGCTCATAATTCGCAAAAACATCGGAATCGTTTACCAGTACATATCGCTGCTTTGTCCCATTCTTGTCTTTGTCGTCCTTGTCTGCTACCAAACGGACAACCTGCCCAACAAGCATTGAAGCGCTTTTCGTTGAAGCTGGAGGTCCAAACAATTCAATTCCTGGTGAATCTGATGCTGTCGTCACACCTAAATATTGAATTGTCTGAAGCTTTCCTTGAACATCGACGACGATCTGATCTCCGTTTTCAATCCATTTAACCAGTCCAAAGTCTATTTCATCCGATTCCGGCAGACAGGCTAGCGGTGATTCGGTAAATACTGGTGTTGAAGTGGAGGAAGGAGTGCAATGTGAGCATTGGGGTTAGGGATGGACTCTGTTTGCTTGCGTTTATTTCGGGGTAATTGTGTTCAGGACTAATTCGGTTCTACTCACCTGCATGCTGGAAGGAACGCTGGCGGTTCATTCTGGGAAGGTCCGATATGACCGCATGCTGCGAAAAAGATTCCTGAGATGCCAGTAACAAGAGCTTCTTGAATTTATTCACCATGACAAGTTCGAACTCGTTAGGTAGATCAATAACAAGAATTTACCATTATTGGAAAAATGAGTTTAACTCGCCAACTATTCTAACAATCTCGGATGACTTTCCATGCCTTGGAACAGTCAGTATTATTATATATTGAATTAATAATTTAAACGTGAAACCAACCAGGGGCAAGAACGATAGTTTATTGAAAAAAATCGCTGAATTTTCTGCCACTGCACCAGTTTTTCATCAAATGTGAATTTCGCATTCGCCGGGCTGGTTGACGGCATGAGGATCGTATTCCATTTGGGCAGCTAATAAACTGGGAAGATGGGGATAGATATGTCGATAAAATCCATCATGGGCTTTCGCACCATTAAAAATAACTGCCCTGATAGTTCGATGATTCTCCAGGAAACGACCAAGTTCATTTGGAATTTCACTTTCCCGTTGGATATTTTGGTCCATACTCCCTGAGCGTTCACATGTTTTTAAAACATCCCACAAGGCGATCCGATGTTGGATTAATTGATTAATTCGATCAGGATAAGCTACGCCAGGGTCAAAACCGTAAATTTCACCAAGAATCATCCAGAAATGATTACGCGGATGCGCATAGTATTGCTTCGCCCTCAGAGATTGGATGCCAGGCATCGAACCAAGGATCAAGATCAGTGGTGCAGGTCCGATTATCGGAGGAAAGCTGTAAATGTGCATCTCAAAGGGGATGCATCCTGCAATGTTTTATTCCTCTTCGAAGACGCTCATCTCCCGACGTGGCGAGATGTGTGAAATCACCATGAAGGAGAGCAAAGAAAATAATAAGACCAAGAAACCGATTGTATAAAGGGTCCTCACGACTGGTTGGAACATTAGAAATATCCCAAGAACGATACCGATCATGCAACCAAAGAAGATAATATTGAATTTTTTAATCGATAAGTATCCGCTGTAGTAACGCGATGCCGTAATGATAAGTGCGATATATGTGAGTAATATCGAAACAAATACCAGCAGAAAGGGGATTCCAGTTATCAATACCGTCATAGCAGTTACTTTTGCAGGTGGTTTTGAAGTAACGGGTAAGATAAGAAATCCAAGCACCAGCAGGACAGCTGCAATAACCAAGAGCTTTTTAGGGGGTTGAAATCGTTTGTTCACAATATTTCTCCAATTGCTGCCTGGAGAGGGGAAGACACCACCCCCTCCAGGCGAGAGATGCAGCAAATTTCTTTATTTTTCGGTGTTTGAACTGCACACCGGCTTAATATTTCAGATCAACAACTCTTCGGCTTGCTGCCGATTCCAGGATCGCATCACAAATCACTGCTGTACGATAGCCGTCTTCAAAATCGGCGCCATACGGCAGCGACTGGTTTATTATTGATAACGCAGTCGATGAAATGGGTGATCTCATGGACAAATGAGTGTTCCCATCCGATGATATGACCGTGCGGCCACCAGTTGTTGATCCATGGATGGTTGCCTTCGGTCACGATCACGTCATGAAAGCCCTGGGTTACGGTCGGTTTATCGTCAATCCAAAAGACTTCCATCTCGTTCATCCGTTCGAGATTGAAATGGATCGATCCTTTTTCGCCGTTTATTTCGAAGCAGTTGTAATTTTTCCGGCCTGCGGCAAAACGGGTAAATTCAAGCGTGCCGATGGCGCCATTTTCGAACTCGACCGTTGCGACGAATGCATCGTCAACATCGACTTTGCCAACCCCTACTCCGTCCGGAAGAGGGCGTTCTTCGATAAATGTGCGCGTAAACGCGCTGACGCTCTTCATCTCACCCACAAGGAACCGCCCCAGATCGATAATATGCGCCCCTAGATCGCCAAGTGCTCCAGAACCGGCCACATTCTTGTCCAACCGCCAGATTTTCGGCGTGTTGTAATGGGCCATGATCCATTCTTGCAGATATACGGCTCGATAATGGTAAATCTTTCCAAGCGCGCCGCTTTGGATCAGCTCGTAAGCCTGCCGGATTGCTGGAACAAAGCGATAGTTGAAAGCAACCATGTTTTTCACGCCAGCTTTTTTCACCGCGTCAAATGCACCTTTAGCTTCTTCCGCTGTACGGGCCAAAGGTTTCTCACAGATAACATGCTTTCCATGCTGTGCTGCCACAATAGACGGTTCTGCATGCATGTTATTCGGACCGCAGTTGTCAAAAATCTGGAAAAGATCGCCGGTTGTATCGAGGAACTCGCGCCAATTTGTGCAGGCGTTCTCGAATCCGTACCGTCGGGCAGCTTCTTCAACACTTTCTTGTCCCAAACCGCAAATCCCTACAAGCCGCGGAACGGCTGGCGGTGGATACATCATATATGGAATTTTCTTGTACGCGTTGGAATGGGCTTTTCCCATGAAAGCATACCCAAGCATACCGATCCCAACTTCAGGAATCTCCTGACCGGCTGCTGGGCCTGCCATCGAAGTAAAGGATTGTTTCAATTCTTCACTCATGATGTCCTCCATCCTGACCTATTTTTTTGATGCAAAAGCAGCATCAAAAGCGACATTGGAAGGTGTTAGATCCAGCCTGCGAACCATTGCAAGCGCTTCAGGTGCGCCCTGTTCGCGGTTCATACCGTTGTCTTCCCATTCCACAGAGAATGGACCTTCATAACCCACGGTATTCAAAGCTCTGAAAATTCGCTCGAAGGGCACTCCACCTCTGCCTGGTGAAACAAAATCCCATCCACGCCGGTGGTCGCCGAAATTAAGGTGCGATGCCAAAATTCCGTTGCGACCGTTTAGGTTTCTGACGCTCTCTTTTACATGCATATGGTAAATCCGGTCAGCAAATTCATAGACGAACTCTGTCGGATCCATCATTTGCCAGTAAAGATGGCTGGGATCGAAATTAATCCCAAATGAGGACCGGTGCCCAACTGCATCTAAAGTCGCATGCGTGGTCCAGAAGTCGTAAGCAATTTCAGAAGGATGGACTTCGAGAGCAAATCTTACCCCTACCTGATCGAAAACATCCAGGATTGGATTCCACCGATCTGCAAAATCCTTGTATCCAGCCTCGATCATTCCTGGGACGATCGGCGGGAACCCAGCCAGCAAGTGCCAGAAAT
>CAWBGK010000004.1:0-304325 GCA_963788305.1 uncultured Chloroflexia bacterium | reverse complement strand
GCTGGTCCGTTGCGCCGCGGGACGGCACAGGGCCGTCCCACCCGGGCTCAGCCCGCGGCGGCCGCCTCCGGGTCGCCGATCAGCTGGCTGTGCAGCATGTCCTCGCACTCGGTCTTGCCGATCGCGATGACCTTGTCGCCTTCGCGCAGCAGGCTGTCCGGGCGGAGTGGCGTGGCGATGCCGTCGCGGATGACCGCGAACAGCGAGCACCCGTCGGGGATGTCCAGGTCGCGCGGCGCGCGCCCGATGGCCGGCGACCCGGCCTGGAGATGCGCCTCGATGATCTCGAGCTCGCCCTCGCCGAGCGCGGCCAGGTGGAGCAGCTCGTGGACCGGGATGTCCTGCTCGATGGAGCCCAGGATCATCCGGGTCGGGCTGACCAGCTCGTCCACGCCCAGGTGCCGGAAGAGCACCTCGTTCTTGGGGTTGTTCACCCGGGCGATGGTCCGCGGCACGTCGAAGTGGTGCTTGGCCATCTGGCAGATCACGAGGTTGTCCTCGTCGTCACCGGTGACCGCCGCGACGACATCGGCGCGATTGCAGCCGGCCTCGCCGAGGTACTTGCCCTCGCAGCCGTCGTGGGCGATGACGATCGAGCCGATCTCGTCGGCGATCTGCCGGGCGCGGGTCGGGTCCTTCTCCATGAGCGCGACCTCATGACCCGCATCGATGAGTTCCTTGGCCAGGTAGTAGCCCACCTTGCCGCCGCCGACGACCAGCACGAACACGGGTCAGGCCTCCACGGCCGCGCCGGGCGCAGCCACATCGCTGGTGGGTCGACCGGCCGCGACGGCCGTCGTGGTCGTGACCGCCCGGATGGTGGTGCCCGGTCGAGGCCAGCATCGAGGGCAGCCCGGAGGAGGCCATCCCCAGATGGGCGTTGAGCGAGTCGACCATCAGACCGGTCCGGCACAGTGTCGTGATGCCGATCTCGGAATACGCCGTGGCGCGGACCGGGTCGTTGATCTTGGCCACGACGTTGTCGATGCCGAGCGCCTCGGCCGCGACCTGGGCGGCCATGATGTTGCGGTTGTCGCCTTCGGTCAGGGCCAGGAAGACGTCGGCGCCCTCGGCGCCCGACGCGCCGCAGCACGTCCTCGTCGGTGCCGTCGCCGCGGACCGCGGTCCCCTGGAAGCGTCGACGGCAGGCGCTCGAAGCTGCGGTTGACGATGTCCAGGATCACGACCTCATGACCGGCCTTGTCCCAGATCTCGGCGGCGGATGCGCCGACGCGCCCGCATCCGACGATGACGATCTTCACGATGGTTCCTCGCTCATCGGCTCGCGCACGACCCAGACCGTGCACGGCGCGTTCTGCAGGATGTAGGGGATGGTCCGCCCGATGGCGAACTCGCCGCCGAATCGCTTGCGATAGGGGAGTCCCACGACCAGCAGGTCGGCGTCGCGCTCGGTCGTCTCGTCGACGATCGCGGCGCCGACGTCGCGGGCCTGGAGGAGCACGGGCTCCATGTGCTGCCTGAAGTCCTCGGCGATGCCCTCGGCCATGTCGAGGACGCGCTGGACGTCCTCGGAGCGGCCGGCGATGTCGGCGTCGAGGGGCAGGGTCCAGTCGATCTCGACGACATGGACGGCGACCAGCTCGGCCTTGGTCCGGGCGGCCTGTTCGGCGACGAGGCGGACGATCCGGGCGTCGCTGGGGCCGCCGTTGAGGGCGACGACGGCCCGACGAAAGGCCGGTATGGCGGTATCTGACATGGGAGGCCACGATACCACCGCCGCCGGCGACGGTCGGGGGCTCGCGTCGCTCAGTCGGGTGGCTTGTCCGGACTGATCGCCGATTCGAACAGCGCCGGATCCTCGCGCCGGTACGGGCACGTTGACCACGACCGTGTGCGGCCGGCCGAGCAGCAGCGTGCGCAGCCGCTTGGCGGCCTGGTTGTAGAGGATCCGCTCCCACCAGCTGCGGGCCACGTACTCGGGGATGACCACGAACGTGATGGGCGCCTCGCGGTCCGGCGGCCAGGCGGTATCGAGGACGTCGAGGTAGGCCAGCAGCGGCGCCGCCAGCGCCCGGTACGGCGACTCCACGACCACCAGCGGGACGCCCGGCACCTGGCGCTCGAAGACCTCGCGCACCGACGGCCGCTGCGGCGAGGTCGTCGGTGATGTAGACGGCCCGGATGTCGTCGTCGATGGAGCGTCCGACGTTGATCGCCTGGATGACCGCCCGGGTGAGGCCCGGGATCGGGACGACGACACGCTCGTCGCGGTGCGGCGGCCGCACGATGAGGTCCGGCCGGACCGCGAGCTCGCGTGCGGAGCGCGCGTACTGGCGATGGATGAACATCATCATCCCGACGAGCAGCGGGACCAGGATGACCACGAGATAGGCGCCGTCCGCGAACTTCTCGAACACGACGATCCCCAGGACCACGGCCGGTCAGGACGGCGCCGCTCGCGTTGACGCTCAGGCGCCAGCGCCAGCCGGTCTCGCGCGTGCGCCACCAGTGGCGGACCATCCCGGTCTGGCTGAGCGTGAAGCACAGGAACACGCCGACCGAGTAGAGCGGGATCAGCGCGTGCGTGTCGCCACCGAACGCCCAGAGCAGCAGGAAGGCGACGGCCGCCAGGAGGACGATGCCCCAGGAGTAGGCGAGCCGGTCGCCGCGGAACGCGAACTGGCGGGGCATGTAGCCGTCCTCGGCCAGGATCGCGGCGAGGCGCGGGAAGGCGTTGAAGCTCGTGTTCGCGGCGAGGAACAGGATGAGGGCCGTGCTGACCGCGAAGGTCACGAAGAGCACAGAGCCCTCGCCGAACGCCGCCGCGGCGACGAGCGCCACGACGGACGGGCCGCCTTCGCGTCGGTCGGTCGCAGGTCGTAGGCGACGGCGACCACCGTCAGCCCGACGAACAGGACGGCCAGCAGGACGGCCATCGTCGTCATCGTGTTCGCGGCGTTCTTCGATTCCGGCGGCTTGAAGGCCGGCACGCCGTTGGCGATGGCCTCGACGCCGGTCAGCGCGACCGAACCGCCGGCGAACGCCTTGAGCAGCAGCAGGATCCCGACCGCTTCGGTCCCGAACGGCACGTAGTCCGGCGCGGGTCGGCATCGGGACGACGGTGTCGGTCGACGATCCGATAGCCGCCGATCGCCACGATCGCCGAGGGCGAGGCCCACGAACAGGTAGGTCGGCACCGCGAAGATGTTCCCGGACTCGCGCAGGCCGCGCAGGTTGGCGATGGTGATGAGCGAGATCGAGACGAACGCGATCTCGATCCGGAAGTCGTAGGCGGCCGGGATGACCGACTGGATCTGGGCGATCGCGGCCGCCGTGGACACCGCGACCGTCATCACGTAGTCGATGAGCAGGGCGGCCGCGGCGATGAGCCCGGCGATCGGCGCGAGGTTGGTCCGGGCGACGACATAGGCACCGCCGCCGTTCGGGTAGGCCCGGCAGACCTGGCGGTACGAGACCGAGACCACGGCCAGCAGGAGCGCGATCGCGATCGACGACCTGGATGGACAGGAACAGCGCGCTCGGCGCCGGCCAGGACGAGGACCCGCAGGATCTCCTCGGTCGCGTAGGCCGACGAGCTGATGGCGTCGGAGCTGAAGATGGCCAGGGCCTTGCGCTTGGACAGGCGCTCGCCGATCTCCTCCTCGGTCGAGAGCGGCCGACCGAAGACGACGGCGCGGATCCGGGCGCAGGGCCTTGGCCCCGGGCGTCAGCGGCACGCTGGCCGCGGGCTTGGCGATCAGCTGGCCGGGACCGGCGTAGCGGAAATACGGGGCGTGCGGGCGCTCCACCCGGACGCGTCGGTCCCCTGCCTTGCGGCCCTTCAGTGGCCGTCGGCCTCCGATCACCTGTGCTCCGTTCCTCGTGCCACGACGCCTGGGCTGGCCGGTCAGTGGCCTCGTCGATACGGGACGTCGGCGATGACCGTGTGATCGCGACCGACGAGCTCGGCCTTCAGTCGCTTTGCGGTCTGGTTATACAGCAATCGGTCCCACCAATGGCGAGCGACGTACTCGGGCAGGACCACGATGGAGATCGGCGCTTCCTTGTCCGGCGGCCACGCCTGGTCGAGGATGTCGAGGTAGGCGACGATCGGCGAGATGACCGCCCGGAACGGCGATTCCACGATGACCAGCGGCACGTCGGGTAGCTGGCGGTCCCAGCGACGCGCGGAACGCGTCGGCGACGTCGAGGTCGTCGGTCACGTAGACGGCCCGGATGTCGCGGCTGATCGTCCGCCCGAAGTTGACCGCCTGGACGACGGCCCGGTTGATGCCGTTGACCGGGACGATCACCCGCTGCTCGCGATGCGGGCCCGGGATGACGCCCTCGTCGCGGACCTCCAGCTCGCGTGCCTGGGCCTCGTACTGGCGGTAGATGAAGGACATGATCAGCGACGAGGATCGGGATCAGGACCAGGACGAGCCAGGCGCCGTCCGCGGAACTTGACCGCCGTCACGACGATGGCCACGGCGCCCGTCAGGATCGCCCCGAACGCGTTGATCGTGAGCCGCCGCCGCCAGCCGGCGGTACGCTCCCGCAGCCAGTGCCGGATCATCCCGGTCTGGCTGATCGTGAAGTCGATGAACACGCCGACGGCGTACAGCGGGATCAGCAGGTGGGTCTTCGCCCCGAAGCCGATCGACCAGCAGGGCGGCCACGCCGCCGAGCACGAGGATCCCGTACGAGTAGGCGAGGCGATCCCCGCGGAGGGCGAACTGGCGGGGCATGTGGCCGTCGCTGGCCAGGATCGCCAGCAGGCGCGGGAACGCGTTGAAGCTCGTGTTGGCGGCCAGGAACAGGAGCAGGGCCGTGAAGGCCTGGAACAGGTAGAACAGCAGCCCGTCGCCGTAGACGGCGCGGGCGACCTGGGAGATGACCGTCTGGCGCTCCGGGAACTCGGTATGGCGTGATCCCGAAGTTGACGGCCAGGAACGTGATGCCGATGAACAGGACCGCCAGCAGTGCGGCCATGTACGCCAGGGTGGACGCGGCATTCTTGGCTTCCGGGCGGCTTGAACGCCGGGACGCCGGTGGCGATGGCCTCGGTGCCGGTCAGGGCCACGGCGCCGGCCGCGAAGGCCCGCAGCAGCAGGATCAACGAGAGCGGTTGGAGCGACGCCTTCGGCCTGCGTCATGACCTGTTCGGTGTAGCCGACGCCCTCGCCCAGGACGACGATCCGGAACGTGCCCACCACGATCATGAGCAGGGCCGAGAACGACGAACAGGTAGGTCGGGATCGCGAAGATGTTGCCGGCCTCGCGCAGGCCGCGCAGGTTCCCGATGGTGATGAGACCGATCGCGCCGACACCGATGACGACGCTCCAGTCGATGAGCGACGGGAACGCCGACGTGATCTGTTCGACAGCCGACGACGTCGAGACGGCGACCGTCAGGACGTAGTCGATGAGCAGCGCTGAGGCAGCGACCAGCGAGACGGTCCGGCCGATGTTCTTTCGTGAAACGGCGTACGACCCGCCGCCGGTCGGATACGCGATGCAGATCTGCCGGTAGCTGATGGCGACGACGACGAGCAGGCTCGCGATGAGGATGCTGACCTGCGAGGCCGAACGCCAGGGCGGCCACACCGCCGAGGATCAGGACCCGCAGGATCTCCTCGGTCGCGTAGGCGGACGACGAGATGGCGTCCGAGCTGAAGATCGCGAGCGCCTTCTTCTTCGGACAGCCGCTCGCCGAGCTCGTCCTCGCTGGCGAGTGGTCGGCCGAACAGGACGCCGCGGACGCTCGCCATCGTCCGCCCGATCGGCGTCGTCGGGACGCTGGCCGCCTCCTTGGCGGTCAGCATCCCCTTGCCGGTGTAGCGGAAGTACGGGGCGTGCGGGCGTTCCACCCGCACGCGCCGATCGCCGGGCTTGCGGCCCTGGAGCGGCCGTCGACCGCCGATCACGGCTGGTGGCTCACGCGCCGATGGCCAGTCGGTCCGCCAGGCGGCGCGGCAGGCCGGCCGCCCGGATCGCGGTCTGCACGCGTCCGATGTCGTACGCGACGCGATGCCAGGTCGACCTCGTCGGTCTCGGTAGTCGAGGACGAGGTAGGACGCTCGCGGATCGCCGTCGCGGGGCTGCCCGACGCTGCCCGGGATTGAGCAGCGTCGTGCGCTCGTCGAGGACGCAGCCGGGCGCCGTCGCGCGGCTCGATCACGTCGAGGTCGGCGCCGTCATCGATGAAGGCGATCGGCACGTGCGTGTGGCCGTGCAGGCCGTAGGTGGTGGTCAGCGCACGCAGGTTGGCGAGGGCCACGCCCATGGAGACGACGTACTCGCGGAGGGGATCGCGCGGACTGCCATGGACCAGGGTGACGGGCCCGATCTCGCGCTTCGTCGGCAGGCCGTCCAGCCAGTCCCGAGTCGCCCCGTCCATGGTGTCGCGGGTCCACTCGGCGGCCGCGCGGGCATCGGGGTTGAACCAGTCGATCTCCGGTCCGCCAAGCGCGGCCGCGTCGTGATTGCCGCGGACGCCGACCGCCTCGAGCCCGGCGAGGCGCGCGACGACACCGTCGGGGTCGGGCCCGTAGCCGACCACGTCACCGAGGTGCCAGACGGCATCGACCGATCCGGCGTGGGCGAGGACGGCATCGAGCGCGACGAGGTTGCTGTGGATGTCCGAAAGGACCGCGACCCGCATCGGGCCAGAGGGTAGCAGTCGGCGCCCGCTCACGACGGCCGCGGCCGTGGGCCGGGTCACCACGGCCGGCGCTTGCGGGCCGCCGGGTCGCGCGGATACGTGTCGGCCACCCGTCCGTCACGGGTCGCGACGAGCAGCCGATGGCCGGTCGAGGCCGGGCGCGTCGACCTCGAGGATCTCGATGGAGCCGCCACCCAGCGCCCGGACGGCGATCGCGGCAGCACCGCGTTCCTCGCGCAGGTCGCCGCGCTTCCAGGCCACGAGCCGGCCGCCCTCGGCGAGGAGCGGGAAGGCCAGCTCGACGAGGTCGGCGGCGGAGGTCGACGGCCCGGGCCGTGACGACCGGCCAGCGTCCGCGATGCCGTGGGTCGCGGGCGAGCGCCTCCGCCCGCGCGTTCGCGACGCCGATCCGGTCGCCCGCCCCGATGGCGCCGGTCGCCGTCGTGCAGGAATCGCGCCTTCTTCCCGATGGGCTCCACGAGGAGGGCGTCGTTGGCGGGCAGGGCCAGCGCGAGCGGGATGCCGGGCAGACCACCACCGGAACCAAGGTCCAGGATCCGGTCCACGCCCCACGATCGCAGCAAGGCCACCGCCGTCAGGCTGTCGAGGACGTGGCTGGTCGCGACCGCGACCGGATCGCGGACGGCCGTGAGGTTGATGGCCGCCGTCCAGGCGAGGAGCAGCCGGACGTGCCCGTCGATGGCGGTCCGTACGGATGCGGGCAGGTCCAGCCCGATCGCCGCGAGCCCCGTGTCCAGGGCGTCGTGATACCCGGACGGGAGCTCCGGGGTGGCATCGACGTGCGTCGGGAGCGGCTCTCGCACGCGGTCTACAGCACGCCTCCTCGAGTCCTGCGTACCGTTCGCGTCCGGCGCCGCTCCCGGCGTCGACTCGTCTCGCACCATGGGCGCCTGTTCGGTCTTCCGCGGTCCATCCGGTTCGCGGCCGGGTCTCCCCGAGCCCCTCGTGGACCGCGTTACCCTGCGGTTCGCCCCAGTGCGGGAGACGGACGGTAGGAGTCCGACCCCGGTGCCGTCAACGGGGTTATCCACCAACCGTCGCGGACGCCCCGGATTCGTGGATAACTTCAGGTCGCGCGCGACCCGCCGCGGACCGGCCGGCCGAGGGTCCGGCGGACGACGTCGATGACCTCGTCCACGTACTGGTCGGCCTCGCCGCGCTCGGCGGCCGTCCGGACGCAGCCCTGGACATGGTCCTCCAGGACGATGATCGACAGCGCATCGACGGCGGCCCGCAGCGCCGCGGTCTGCTGGAGGATGTCGACGCAGTACTCCTCGCGCTCGATCATCCGGGCGATGCCGCGGACCTGGCCCTCCATGCGCGACAGGCGACGCATGAGCTGGGCGGTGTCCTTGGAGTAGCTGTGGCGGAAGTGGCTGGGGTCGGGCGCCGGCGCAGGACGCCGGCCGGTCGTGGTCGCCATGCGCGCGCATGATACCCCCTGGGGGTATCCGGCCGCAACCGGCGATCGCGGTTCACCGCTCCGTCGCGGGCGACGCTCGGGTAGACTGGCCGCCGATGGACCCCAGTACCCCATTCGCCCACGCCAGCGAGGCGGAGATGGCCCGCATCCTCGACTTCTACGCGGTCCGCTGGGTGTACGAGCCCGACACGTTCCCGATCCTGTGGAACCTCGACGGCGACGTCGTCGAGAGCTTCTCGCCCGGACTTCTACCTGCCCGACCTCGACCTCTACCTCGAGATGACCACGCTGCGCCAGAAGCTCGTCCGCAAGAAGAACCGCAAGCTGCGTCGGCTTCGCGAGCTCTACCCGGCGATCAACATCAAGCTCTTCTACGCGCGCGACTTCCGGGCCCTGATGCTCAAGTACGGCAAGGCTCGCCCTGGTCGGACGGCCTGTCGGGTACGTCGGGCCAGGTCGCCCTGCCGTACGGCCGCCAGCCCGCGCACCGACGACTCGCGCCGCGACGCCGGGCCGCCGACGACGTCGCGGGACCGTCCACTCGACCCGGCCGCGGCCGCTCGACGTCCCGCCCGGCGACGACCGCTCAGCGCGCCCGACCCTGAGGGATCCGCGATCCAGCGATGAGCGAGCGTACCGTCGACCTCCACGCCGACATCGGCGACATCCTCGTGTCCGAGGACGGAGATCGCCGCCAAGGTCACCGAGCTCGGGGCGCGCATCGCCGCCGACTACGGCGGCCGGCCGGTCACGCTCGTGTCCGTCCTCAAGGGCTCGCTGCCGTTCATGGCCGACCTCATGCGCGCGATCGACCTGCCCCTGCGGATCGACCTCATGGAGGTCAGCTCGTACGGCGGCAACGCGACCGAGTCGTCGGGACTCGTCCGCATCCTCAAGGACCTGTCGGCGAGCATCGAGGGCGAGGACGTCCTCATCGTCGAGGACATCATCGATACCGGTCTCACGCTCAACTACCTGATCCGCTACCTGCGCGGCAAGAACCCGGCGTCGCTGCGGATCTGCACGCTGCTGGACAAGCCCGCGCGGCGGCTGGTCGAGATCCCGGTCGACTACGTCGGGCTTCACGATCCCGGACCAGTTCGTCGTCGGCTACGGCCTCGACTACGGCGAGCTCTACCGGAACCTGCGCTACGTGGGCGTCCTGCGACCGGAGGTCTACGGCGCCGGCGATCCGACGAGGGCGCCGACGCATGACGATGCATCGCCGGCCGCTGGGCCAGGGACGGACGCTCGCGGCCCTCGGCGGTGGCCTCATCGTCGTCGGGTCCGTCCTGCCGTGGTGGCAGGTCGGCGGCGACGCCGGGCCTGCCAGCGGTGAGCGGCAACGGCCTGGAGGGCAGCGGGATCGTCGTGTTCCTCGTCGGCGTCGTCACGCTCGCCCTCGTCGCCCTGCCGTACGCGGTCGGCGACCGCCCGACCGGGATCGACCGTGCGCTGTCGTACGCGATCCTGGCCGATCGTCGGCTGGCTGGGCCTGGCCTGGCGGGTCCTCGACCTGCTGATGCGCGGGGCCTTCGCGTTCGATGAGCCGGCGCAGGTGTTCACCAACGGTCCCGGGATCTGGATCGCCGGCCTGGGCCTGGCCATCCTGTCGCGTGCCGTCTACCGGATGACCCGCGAACCCGCCTACCGCTAGGTTTCGGTCGCGCGGTCAGCCGCCAGGCTCGGCGGACGGTGCCGGGACCTCGCTCGGGGCCGCGGCTGGACCCGGTGCCGGCGGCGGCGCCTTCACGTCGATCGTGATGGTCCGGGTCCAGCCACCCGGATCGATGTGCAGGTCCAGGGCGTATTCGCCGGGCGGCCACGCCGGCCAGAGCGCCGGCACCCGGTGCCGTCGTCGAGTCCCAGGACCAGGAAAGGTCGGGCCACGGGGACGGCAGCCGGACGGCCGGCACCGCGACCCAGCTGGCCCGTCCGCGTCCCGACGCGTGATCTCCACGGTCGGGATGTCGAACGCGAGCGGCATGTTGATGGCGACGACGGTGAGCGTGCTCGCGGGGCTGATGGTGATGGCGTTCGACCAGGTCGGCGGTCCGGCCGCGGGATCGGCCGACGGCGTCGGGGTCGGACGAGGCGGTGGCGGTCGGGACGGCCGACGCGATCCGGCGAGGTGTCGGCCGACGGCGGTGGTGAAGCGTTCGCCTGGCTCTCGGCGGCCGCGATGTCCGCGTCGACCTTCATCGCGAAGCCGAACGAGATCTCGCGCCCGGCCGGCCAGATCTCCCAGGCCGGCTGCGGCTCGAATCCCTCGAAGACGCCGAAGTCGAACGCTCCGGGCGGCCCCCGCCGAGGCGGCGCTGGTCGGCGGCGCACTGGGTGCCGGGGTGGGCGTGACGGCGGGCGCGGCGATCGGTGCGCCGCCCCATGGCTTGATGACCGCGACCGAGGATCCCGACGAGGATCACCGTGACGATCTTGCCGCTGTCCATCGCAGCGGCGATCGCGGTCCGGGGACACGGGTGAGCTCGGTCATGGGCGATCGTCGGGTCAGTCGCCTCCGAGGTACGCCGTCCGGACCGCCGGGTCCTTGGCCAGGGCGTGTCGCCTCGTCGCTGAGCACGATCTCGCCCGGTCTGGAGGATGTACCCGCGGTTCGCGATGCCGAGCGCCATCAGGGCGTTCTGCTCCACCAGCAGCACCGTCGTGCCCTGCTCGTTGATGGTCTTGATGATGTCGAAGATCTGCTCGACGAGGATCGGCGCGAGGCCCATCGACGGCTCGTCGAGCAGCAGGACCTTGGGCGCGGCCATCAGGGCCCGGCCGATCGCCAGCATCTGCTGCTCGCCGCCCGACAGCGTCCCGGCCTGCTGCGGTCTCGCGCTCCTTGAGTCGCGGGAACAGGTCGTAGACCCGGTCGAAGTCCCCGGCGAACGTCGGCCCGGTCGTTGCGAGAGAACGCGCCCATCTCCAGGTTCTCGTGGACGGTCATGCGAGTGAAGACCCGGCGGCCCTCCGGGCGACTGGCAGACGCCCAGCTCCACGATCTCGTGCGGCCGGTGCTGGTCGATGCGCTCGCCGCGCAGGCCGATCTCCCCCTGACCGTGGCCGGAGCGAGCCCGGAGATCGTGCGCAGCGTCGTGGACTTGCCGGCGCCGTTGGACCCGATGAGGGTGACGATCTCCCCCTCCTCGACCGTCGAGGCTGATCCCGCGCAGGGCATGGATCGCCCCGTAGTAGGTGTGGACGTCCTTGAGCTCGAGGAGTGCCATCGGTCAAGCCTCCTCGGCTGCGCCGCGGCCGAGGTAGGCCTCGACGACTCGTGGGTTGGCGCGGACCTCGGCGGGGCGCCCTTCGGCGATGACCTCGCCGTAGTCGAGGACCGTGACGCGGTCGCTGATCCCCATGACGACCCGCATGTCGTGCTCGATGAGCAGGACGGTCAGGCCCGAGCTCGGCGCGGAGGCGGCGGATGAAGTCGGTCAGCTCGCGCGGTCTCGCTGGCGTTCATGCCGGCCGTCGGTTCGTCGAGCAGCAGCAGCTTGGGGCTGGTCGCCAGCGCGCGCGCGATCTCCAGCCGGCGCTGGTCGCCGTACGGGAGGTTGCGCGCCCAGGCGTCGGCCGCGCTCCAGGCCGACGAAGCTCAGCAGCTCGTGCCCGCGCTCGATGCGCCTCCTCCTCCTCGGAGCGGTTGCGCGGCGTGCGCACGATCGCGTCCCACCAGCGGCTCGCAGGTGCGGGTGCTGTCCGACCAGGACGTTGTCGAGCGCGGACATCGTGCCGAACAGCCGGATGTTCTGGAACGTCCGCGCCGATGCCGAGCTTGGTCACCTCGTGCGGCTCGCATCGACTTGACCTTGGCGCCGCTCGTGGTCACGATCGGATGCCGTCGAAGATGATCTCGCCCGACGTCGGCACGTAGGCGCCGGTGATCATGTTGAAGAACGTCGTCTTGCCCGCGCCGTTGGGGCCGATGAGCGAGACGATCGAGCCGCGCGGGATGTCGAAGTCGACGGCGTTGACGGCAAGCAGTCCGCCGAATCGCTTCGTGACGCCGCGCGGCCTTGACGAGGATATCGGCGTCGGCGACGTGGCCGGTCCGCAGGTCCGCTCCGACCGACATCGGCTCGGCGGTCATGACCGTGTCCGGATCGCGTCGGTCAGGTCGGCTGGTGCCATCCTCGGTCCGCTGCCAGGCCTACCGTCGTCGACGCGTCTCCGCGCATGCGCGGCGTCAAGCTCCGCTGCGATCGCCTGCTCTTCGGCCTCCGCCTCGATGGCGCCGCCTCGTCCTCAGCTCCGAGCGACCTCAGGCGCTCGTCGGCAGCACATCCGGGTCGTCGATCAGGCCGGGTGACCCGATGCCCTGGCCAGGTGGCGCGGTGTGCATCTCCGCAGCCCGTTGCCGGCTGGGGAGGAAGCCTTCGGGTCGGAACCGCATCATCACGCACGAGCGCGATGCCGAACAACAGGAAGCTGAACTGCGGACGGGTTGATGTCACCGAAGTCCGGATTGCCGTCGCAGCCCCGAGACGCAACCGGGCACCCAGCCAGGCGAGGAGCGTCTTGTCGACGTACTGGACGACGACAGCGCCCAGGATCACGCCCCAGATGTTCCCGATGCCGCCGAGGATGATCATGATGACGCACGAGGATGGACGTCGAGAACTGGAAGAACTCGGACGTCGTGGCGCCCTGGTACGAGGCCTGGAACGCGCCGGCGACCCCGGCGAAGCGCCGCTCCGAGGCCGAAGGCCAGCAGCTTGGTGCGGACGGTATTGACGCCCATCATCTCCGCCGCGACCTCGTCCTCGCGGATGGCCATCCAGGCGCGGCCCATCCGCGAGCGCTCCAGGTTCCGGGCGACGACGATGCCGATGAGCAGCAGCACGAATGCCGAGATAGACCGCGTTGAGCCCATGGATGGCGCCGAACCTGATCCCGAGGAAGGTCGGCGCGTCGATCGGGTTGATGCCCGAGCGGGCCGCCGGTCAGGTTCGCGTTGACCAGACATGATCGGCGCCGAACGCGAAGTTCACGTTGACGAGGTTCTTGAAGAAGATCGGGACGATCTCGCCGAACCCCAGCGTCACGATCGCGAGGTAGTCGCCGCGCAGTCGCAGCGTCGGCGCGCCGAGCAGCACGCCGAACAGCGGCCGCGATCCCCGCCGCGAGCGGGACGATCAGCCGAACGGCAGGTGGATGCCCCGGGAAGCCCGCCGCGACGTCGCTGAACAGGACGATGCAGACGCTCCCCCAGTGCGGCGAGGCCAGGAACGCCGCCGTGTAGGCGCCGAGCGCGTAGAACGCGACGTAGCCAAGGTCGAGCAGGCCGGCGAACCCGATGACGATATTCAGGCCGATGGCCACCCCCGATTACATCTTCTCCCATAATCCAATCGTCTTCACCTTCCGCAAAAATGCCAAAGATATCGGCAAAGCTCTCATTCAGCGCTCCCATCTGCCAGGCGTAAACAAAGTTGGCAGGAACATGATTGATTACCCCGTGCGTGAACTCGTGTCCGACGATATCTGTCGCGCGTGCTGATCCCGGGGTGAACTCCATATATTCACAGCTGGGCAGCCAATGGGCGATAGCTGTTCCATCCCACCAACCAGTACCCACATTCACATACATCAACACTTCACCCCAGTCATCGTCGAAGGATGGGCGGTTTAGATTCCAATACCACCATGCCCAAACGTCTTTGATCGCCGTCCATGCTTCCCAGGCCACAAGCCCACCATCCTCACAGCCTTCCCCCTTGCACCAGAAATCATCATTGGTATTCCACGGTACGTCCCAAAATGCACAGCTTGTGCTGGGTCCATCGTTGTTTCCTGTCTCCAGATCGAGGTTCCAATCGTCCTTGTGGGCCAGCTCGAACAATTGTTTCCCACTGTTGGCGTCTATGAAGGCTGATGAGAGGTTTGATAGGTTGATCCGCCAGGTCAGATGCGTTTCCATATCCGGCGCACCGCCTATCCCAAGATTGAGATATCTCAATTGGGTATCGCCAATCATCTCTACCTTCGGTCCCGATGTGTCCTGATTTGCCAGAGCCAGCGCAATCTTCTCAGCTTGCTCGGCGGAAAGCCGCGGCGTAGGGTCCACCGTGATCTCCGGGATGATTGCTCCACTCACCCCGGTAACTTGCCTGCCATCCAGATGGACGCCGATCTCGCCGGGAAAGACCGGGATACCCATGTGCAGCTGCCGGAAGAAGATGTGCTGGTCATCCGGTGACCGTTCCACCAGCTGCAGCTCGATATCCGGATAGTCCATCCGTAAGGCGTCGCTGTAGGCATGTGTGAACCACAGCAGCGCGCGCGATCCCGGTGTCGCTGACCGTCTCCGGGATCGGTATCCTGAAGTCCGCAAAGCGCATTGCGCCGCCGTCCAGCTGAATCGTTGGTGTTATCGATGATGCCGATCCAGGCGCGTCAGGCCGGCCAGCTGTTTCACGTCGCCGGGCGCCGAATCCAGCGGGATGACCGTCTTGTCGGGGACGCAGTGGATGACCAATCGGGGCGGATAACTCCCGCGCTCCAATTCTTTCGAGAAGAAGCTTGCTGACATATCCAGCGAGCCGGCGGGGGCAACCGTCAGCCCGGTGCGCGTGATCTGCCCGGACGCCCAAAGAGTAGCCCAGGTCGTGACGTCCAGCCGCACGACGCTGTTTGCCGGCTGGGTTTGTGTGATTGCAAAGCTGACCGGGTCAAAATCGATCGTCGTGGTCGGCTGGCTGCTCCAGCTCACGGTGCTTTCATCCCAATCGTCGCCCTGGCTGAACAGCCTGGAGGGTGATGGTAAGCGGCTCCGGGTCCTGGTAGAGCGTGAGCTCCAATTCAGCCTTCTGAATCGTGGCGCCCTCCGGCACGCTGCCCGCAGGATCGAACTGCAGCAAGATGCGCTCGTTCATGCCGGTGCGTGAGCTTTGCGAAACGAGCAGGGCTTGATCGCCGTAGTTGTTTTCCGGCTCGCTTTCCCGAACGAATGAGTCCGCAGTAGCGTTAAAAAAACCGCCGCAAGCGGTGTCAGCTTGAGGCATTTGCGCAATAGTGGGCTCCAGTCCTATTCCCGCCTTTTGAGCAAATGGATTCGAGACTATTTTGGGGTTTGGTACACCTTGATGCGTGGAAAATTACCCCGGGATCTTCCGGCAACCTCGAGGCGCTTCGTGGGTCTTTCGCAGATGGAGAGGCGGCAAAACCGGAGTTCAGCCGATAAGCGCCCAGACCAAACACGACAGCCAGGAACAAAAATACGACGACTAACCGGTGCCATTTCATTCACGCCTCCATCGGTGTACAGCTGGACAAATCGAGACTTTGGAATATGAAAGCTATTCAATTGTATTGAAACGAGCGTTTTGTAAAACCCCCTAAACCCTACCGGAATTATAACAGAATTATCTCAATTATTAAAATAAAATGAGACCTTGCGTTATGTGACAAGATGGATTGTTAGCTGACGTTGACCTTTCGGGATCGGTTTTCGGTAATATTTCTTAAAAACCGCTAAATTCTGATTCAATGCTCTCGCTCAGGTCGGCTTTTTTTGAACAGATCCCCAACCAGCAGCAAGCCGCCGATCCCGATCAGCGCAACGAGCAGGTCGAAGAGCAGGATCGTCCCGAGCACGAGCGCCCATGGCCAGCCCTCCGGCTCGGTTGCACCAGACGCCAGACCGGTGACAACTCGCGATCCCCTGTCCAGCGAACACCAGGACGACCGCTGCGGCCAGGCTCCAGCAGATCAGCTTTAACCGCGATTTTGCTCGCCAGGCTGCCCAGATCAGCAGCCCGCTGCCGACCAGGACGACCGGAAAGACCTCCGCCGGGATCAGGTAGTCCATCTGGAACCTGCCGGATTGGACGAAACGGACTGCCGAGAATGCGAGCATCGCCGCGATCGGGAGCAGGACGAGCGCCGTGCCGACGATTGCCAGTATTTTTGTAAATACGGCTCGATTCTCCATGTTTATTAATTCTCCTAATTTTGATCATAGATAAACCCGGTTGAAAACAAATTAAACTGGATAAATCGAAATTAACATAATTCTTCGATACCTTTAATAAATTTGGGTTTCAATCGCTAATCAAATTTTTTTTTACAAGCTATGCATCCTTTGCAGTTCGATTTTGTAATCACCGCTTAATCACAGGCAGATAGATATATTCTGCTGCAATCTGCATCATAACAGGAACAAACTGGACCGGCTGAACGGGATCGTTCGAATCGATCCTCAAGTAAGCGGTATACTGCCCATACGGCAGCCCGGGGAGCGCATCGAGGTTCACGTCAACCGGCTGCTGTGCGTCGCCAGAAAGCGTCCCGGTGATCGGCGATGTGCTGAACCAGGCGATATCGAGTGGTTCAACGAGCGGGTCGGTCGTTTCCGACAGTTCCCATTCTGCCGCCCCGAGGCCATAGTTTTCAATTTGGAGCGCTTCGGTGAGCTGCTCATCGCGGTGCATGAACGTGACAACAGTCTCAGGATTAAGCTGAAGGCAGGGCTGATACCAGCGTAAACTGAAATCGAACGTCGTCGTCTGCCCAGGATTGATGGATACGTATCCGTCAGCGGAGTTATATCCCAAATAGTAAACCGACATGTCCAGCTGCACGCCGGTTTGTTGGGTCCACCACTCATATTTTCCGCTACTGTCGGTATAAAGCTGCCAATAGCTCGATCCCGCCTCGATCAATACCAGAGCCGCTTCGAGCGGAGATGGGGTGCTGTCGCAGTAGCCCAATCCGACCACACTGCCTTCCAACACTCCCCAGGTTCCCGGGGTTAAGATCCAGTTGATCAGATTGATCCACAGCTCGACGCTGTCGAGCAAGCTGTTTAAATTCAGGTCTGAGTCGTTCTGGCCATCCAGGAAGGCTTTAAAGATCGTGCGCGTATCGTTGCCAACCACGAGGGCAGCCTGGTCTCTCTGAGGTCCGATGCTGTAACCGGCCAGCGCCTGAAAACCGCTCCTGGGTTGGACCCGCTGCCCGTAGACCGAGTAGCCTGCTCTGGCTGTCAGCGATGTGAACATTGGGACAGTCAACGGGTAGGCGAAAGGCGGGTAGCCGGGCTCCCACCAATAGACCGGGTCGGGTGGGTTGGCATCGTTGGCGATGAAGGTGAAACCAAGCGTATGCCACAAAGGGCTGCTCGCCTGACTGCCAACAAAAAAACTGTGGAGGATCAATTTACCGCCTTCCGCGGTGTATTTATTCAGGGCATCCAGCGTATCCCCGCTGGGTGTATAGTAGTCGTTCCCTACAATTACCAGGTCCCATGGACCGCCGCTTTTCAGCTCGGATTCGAAATTTGCCCAATCGCCGTTGTAATAGCCGGTGTAGGCGAGTCCAAGCAAGGTCAGCGCCTGGTCGATGAAGGTATTCGGCGCGGGATGGTAGGGATCGTCGGCATAGATCAGGATGTCCCCGATCGGATTGAGAATAGATACGAAGGGCAGCGCAGTCGCCGGTTTGATAGTAGGTCCGCCGAAGAGAGCCAGCACAGCCAGAAAGGTCGATAACTTCCGCATCGGCATGCTTACCTCCAATTCTGAGAATACGAATGCTGCAGTAAGATTCCCATATTATTTAATCGCGGAACAGCACGGCGTCCAGTAGCGGTCCGTTGATTCCCAGGAAGATTGGGCATTCAGGTACGCATAGAAGCTTCGCCCCGACCTTTTCCGGGCTCAAGACTATGGAGAGATTGCCAAACAAACGAAGCATTTTCCTTTACCTTCAGGACAGACCCATAGCAAACTGGATAAAGACAGTCTCACCGAAGAAAGCTGATTTCATTATAGGATATTTAGGAGGCTGAAGCAACAGGTAAAATGACTTGATGCGGCTCCAGGAGTGCGGGGAGCTTTGCCTGGTCTGCCGGATCAATATAAAGACAATACTAATCTTATTACACCTAAATTGGTGTATCATATCTGCATGTGCCGAAACATCAAGACGCTCTACAACTTTGAGCCGCCGGCGACCGACGAAGAGATCCATCTGGCCGCGCTTCAGTTCGTCCGAAAAGTCAGCGGATACCGCAGGCCTTCGCATGGTGAACGAGCCTGCCTTCGAGCAGGCAGTCGCCGAGATCGCCCGTGCGACCGGACGGCTGCTGGAAGTGCTCCAAACCGGCGCACCGCGGCGCGACCGGCTGGTCGAATTGGAAAAAGCCCGCCTGCGCACTGCTAACCGAGTATCCCAATGAGGTCAGCCAGTGGAGCATTTGTTCAGGCTGCACAGCCCGATCAGCATATTTATGAAGCAGCTTCTGGAACCCGAAGGTCCCCCAGGTCTGTTCGGGTTTGGATCACAAGTAACGCACGATCGCACGACCAGGGAGATTAAGATGATTGAATTGGACCATAATCACAAGGTTTTAACCGGGGACGGGATCGATGATCGAGCGGGTCTTTGACGCGCCGGTCGCGAAGCTTTGGGCAGCGTGGACCGAACCGGAGATATGTATGAAGTGGTGGGGGCCGAAGGACTTCACCTCGCCTGTCTGCCGGATCGATTTTCGGATCGGCGGGAAATACCACTCCTGCATGCGCTCGCCCGAAGGCCAGGACTTCTGGAGCACCGGCGTCTACCGCGAGATCGTACCGCTGAAGCGGATCGTCTGCACCGACAGCTTCGCCGACGAGAATGGAAACGTCATCCCGGCCTCTTCCTATGGCTTGGTCGAGGAATTCCCGCTGGAGCTGATCGTGACGCTGACGTTCGAGAATCTGGCCGGAAAGACAAAGTTCACACTGCGCCATCTCGGGCTCCCGGCTGGAGAGACGGCTGAGATGACCAAAACCGGCTGGAACCAGTCGTTCGACAAGCTGGACGAGCTCTTGAAGCAGGCGTAGCGGAAATTACCGTCCGACTCAGGAATTTTTGGTTCGGATGTCGACCAGCTCCATAATGTGTGGAGAAATCAGCTTCCTGACCGTCTCCTCGTCCAGGCCGCTGATCTTGAAGGTCAGCAGACGGCTGTTCGGGGAGTAGCCGGCGAACTGGCCAAAGGCGACGAAATTGCCACCCGCTTCGGAGACAGCTTTGGTGAGGCGGGCAAGCTGCCCAACCTGCTCCGGGATCAGGGCGGTGACCCGCACGCCTGCTTCGCGCGCCCCCATCAGCTCCAGGAAGATCTTGAAAAGGTTGGTCTCGGTGATCATCCCGACGACCTCGCCGGCACGCATCACCGGCAGCCCACCGACTTTGTTGTCTGCCATGATCCTGGCAGCCTCTTCGATCGGTGTGTCCTCAGAGACAGTGAGCACATCTTTCGTCATCACTTCCTGAACGGTGATCTTGTTAAGCAGGTAGCTCACCTCCCAGACGCTGAGCGATGAGGCCGATGACGGAGCTGCATTCAGCAGGTCCTTCTCTGAGATGATCCCCACCAGCTTTCCGGCCTTGATCACCGGGGCGCGGCGGATGTGCTCGGTTTTAAGCAGGTTCAGCGCTTCGGTGATCGGCAGCTTGGGTGTGACAGTAATAACAGGATGGGACATTCGTTTTCCGACTAGCATCTTTGCCTCCTGATGGGGATTATAACATCCACCGAGGCGTTTCGATTTGGATCGTCGGTCGATCCGAGCCTGAATGCTTTATAATCCATTCAGGTAGATAAACCGATCCTCCGAAAAAATCATCATGAATCTCGCCGTTGAAACCCGCAAAATCTCGAAATCCTTCGGCCGGGTACGGGCTGTCGACAGGGTCGACCTGCGCGTCGAGGCGGGGGAGATCTATGGATTCCTCGGGCTGAATGGGGCCGGGAAAACGACGACCATCCGGCTGCTGCTTGGGCTGGCGCGCCCAGACACAGGCGAGGCGCGTCTGCTCGGGCGACCGGTCGGACCGAACGGAGTTGGACCCTGGGACCGGGTCGGGCACATGGTCGAGCTGCCGAGCGCCTACCCGGAGCTGACGGTCCGCGAGAACCTGGAAGTCGCCCGCCGGCTGCGCGGCATCCGCGATAAGCCCCTGGTTGAAAACCTCATCGAACGGCTGAAGCTGGCAGAGTACGCCGACCGCCGGGCCGGGGGGCTCTCGACGGGCAACCTGCACCGGCTGGGGCTGGCGCGGGCGCTGCTCGGCGAGCCGAGGCTGCTGATCCTCGACGAGCCGGCGAACGGGCTCGACCCGGCTGGTGTGGTCGAGATCCGCGAGCTGCTCAGGGAGCTGAGCCGGGAGCAAGGGGTGACCGTGTTCATGTCGAGCCACGTGCTGCCGGAGGTGGATCGACTTGCAATGCGCATAGGTATTATTCACCACGGCAGGCTGATCGAAGAGCTCTCGTCGGATCAGCTCGAAGAGATCCGCCGCCATCGATTGGTCGTCAGGGCGCGTGACCTGCATGCCGCTCGCGATGCGCTCGTCCGGGGTGGATACGGAGTCCAGGAAAGCGTAGAATCGCTCGAGCTGGTCGAAGCGCAGGCGATCGCCGCGCCGGAGCGGATCGCCGAGGTCCTGGTCGCAGCCGGGTCGCCGCCCACCTATCTGGCGGTCGAGCAGGAAGACCTCGAGGCTTATTTCCTGCGGCTGACGGGGGCAGGCACATGAACGGATTCTTCAGCTCATTTTGGCCTGCATTTTGGGCCGAGGCTCTGAAGGCTCGCCGCTCGAAGATCTCCTGGCTGTCGATCGCCGGTTTCTCGCTCCTGCCGCTCGCCGGAGCGCTGTTCATGGTCATCTTGAAGGACCCGGAGCGCGCCCGCGCCCTGGGATTAATCAGCATGAAAGCCCAGCTGACCGGCGGCAGCGCCGATTGGCCAACTTTCTTCAGCATTTTGTGCCAGGGGGCTGGGATAGCCGGCGGGATGATCTTCGCACTGATCACCGCCTGGGTCTTCGGGCGGGAGTATTCCGACCGCACCGCAAAAGAGATCCTGGCGCTGCCGGCCCCGCGCCAGTCGATCGTCACGGCAAAGTTCGCCTTGATCCTGATCTGGATGCTTGCACTATCGCTGTTCGTCTTCGGGCTGGCGCTTGCGATCGGTGCGCTGGTCGTCATCCCCGGCTGGTCGAGGCCGCTGGCGGTCGAGAGCCTTGCGACGATGCTCCTCGTAGGAATATTGAATTATTGTCTGGTTCCTTTCGTCGCCTTTTTTGCGTCTTCAGGTAAAGGCTACCTGCCGGCGATCGGCTGGGCATTCCTTACCCTGATGCTCGGTCAGGTTGCGGCGGTGCTGGGCTGGGGCGACTGGTTCCCCTGGTCGATCCCGGCGCTCGCAAGCGGGATGGCAGGCCCGCGTCCGGAAGTGCTTGGAGTTCATAGCTATGGGGTCATGCTGGCAGCTTTTCTCATCTCGAGCTGTGCGACGCTGCTCTGGTGGCTGAAAGCGGACCAGTAAGGATCGAGCCTGATGACATTCGAATTCTTCCCCTGCAGGAAAAGCACGTCGAAGACGCCGCAAGGCTGGCCGCCAGCCGATTTCGTGACCTGCGCCTTCAGATCCCGCTGCTGCCTCCGCGCTACGAGAGATGGGAGGTGGTCGCTGATATGCTGAACGGGTTGGAGGGCGGCGCGGCTGCATTTCAAGACCATAAGCTGGTCGGTTTTCTAACCGGTTATGTGCTCCCGAGCTATATCGGCAAGCGCGCCTTCTACAGCCCGGAGTGGGCTAACGCCGCGGAACCGGCGCACAGCCGCAGGATTTATCACGATCTGTACGCCTGGAGTTCCCCGAGATGGGTCGAACAGGGCTGCCAGCTGCACGCCTTGAGCCTGACCTCCGACGACCGGGAGGCCGTCGAAGCCTGGGGGTGGCTGGGCTTTGGGATGGTTGCGGTCGATGGGCTGCGCGGATTGGAAACGATCGGCCCTGGACCATCCGAAGTTGAGATCCGTCTCGCCGGCGAGGTCGAGGACGTATTTGCGCTCGGTAAGCTGTTGGAGAGTTTGAGCCGCTACATGGCGGGTCCGCCGATATTCTTCCCGCATGAGATCGACGATCCGGAGGCATTGCTGGCAAAACCGGGCTACCAGATTTGGCTGGCCTTCGAAAAGGGCGAAGCCGTGGGATGCCTGGGGATGGACCCGGCTTATTCGGAGGGCTGTGTCATCCTACAGGACGACAAGACCATCCAGGTCGAGCCTGCATTTATCGAGCAGCCGAGCCGAGGCCGCGGGATTGGGGCCGCGCTGCTTAACCACGGGTTAGAATGGGCGCGGCGGGAGGGGTACGCCCGCTGCAGCGTGGATTACGAGTTGGCGAACCTCCAGGCCTGCCGCTTCTGGGGGAGATATTTCGACCCGGTCTGTTATTCGCTGGTTCGGACGATCGACGAGCGGGTCTTCACAACCTGATAGCTTGGTAATATCTTGCCTGTCATTGCGAGCCTGCCACCGTCCTTTGGGGGGAGCGAAGCGACGAAGCAATCTCTCGTCTGTCATGGCGAATTTGTCCACCTGTCCGCCTGTCCGCTTTCTTTGCGGACTTTCTTTGTGAAGCAATCTCAGGGATTGCTTCGTCGGGTGGAACGCCCTCCCCCGAATGACATGTGCCTGTCATTGCGAGGAGCGAAGCGACGAAGCAATCTCTCATTCAAGTTCAAGCTCCAGCTGTTTTCTCCAATTCGAGCAGTTGTCTCTTCAGTTCCAGACCGCCTCCATAACCGACAAGCTCCCCATTCGCGCCGATGACGCGGTGGCATGGGATCACGATCATGATCGGGTTGGCGTGGTTCGCCCCGCCGACGGCGCGTCCAGCCTTCGGATTTCCAATTGCCTGCGCGATCTGGGCGTAGCTGCGCGTTTCCCCATAAGGGATCGCTTGAAGCGCTTTCCAGACCGCTTTTTGGAACTGCGTGCCTTCGGGCGCGAGCAGCAGATCGAAGGTCTTACGTACCCCATCCAGGTATTCGTCCAGCTGTTTTGCGGCCTCTTTCAGCAGGGCAGTCTCGCCGATCTGCATATTGCCGAGGTCCAGATGCTCCGCCAGCTCCAGGCGGGTGATCGCAGCTCCATTTTCGGCGATCGCAATCCGGCCGATCTTTGTATCATAAACATAGAAATTTTGCATGGACAAATCATGATTACTCACAGCAAACTCTCTTTCTTCATTAACAAGCTCGCATTAGGAATCTTATTTGTGTCTTCGTGCTTTTAACCCGTAATTTCATTTCACTTTTGTCTCAGATCATCCGCTTGCTTGCAGCTTCTCCAGGAGCTCCGGGATGACTGCCCGAGCCGCTTCCTCCCCGCACGCAACCAGCTCCTCGACCCGCTTAAAGCCGGTCAGAACAGTGACCCGCTCCGGAATCTCAGGCTGGATCAGGAAATCGGGTGGGGAGAGCTGCAGTTTCATCCGCTGCAGCTGGCGGATCATCGTGTCCAGCGAATCGCCCAGCGTGATCACCAGCTCGCTGATGATCCCTGGGAGCAGGTGCGCCCGTGAGAGCTCCTGCCAGATCGATCCGCTGCGCTGGTAGACGTCCACCGCGACGACGATACCCGCACCCATCTCCCGGACGGCGTCGGCCGGAACGTTGTTCAGCAGCGCTCCGTCCACAAGCCGCATCCCGTCCTGTTCGACGGGCGGCAGCAATCCGGGGATGGAGACCGTGGCGCGCATCGCCTCGGCGACCGGCCCCTCCTGCATTCGGATTTCCCGGTCGGAGTTCAGATCTGCGGCGATCAGCGTAAGTGGGATATCCAGGTCGGCAAACATGCGACCCTGCAGGATTTGTTCGAAGAGCTCGAGCAGGTTTTCGCCGCGAAATAGCGATGCGGTCGGCAGTGTCAGGTCCGCCAGGTGAAGAAGCTGGCGGGTTTCGAAGGTCTCGAGGGCGATGTTGGTGATCTCAGCAGGGGTGTGGCCGGCGGCGTATGCGGCTGCGATTACGCCCCCCATGCTCGCTCCGGAAAGGCAATCCGGGCGAATTCCAGCGGCCTCAAACGCCTGCAGCACGCCGATGTGCGCCAGCCCACTTACGCCTCCACCGCTCAGTGCCAGGCCCAGACGAACGGGATGGGAATCAACCTTTATCATATTACAACCTCTCTGCCCGGGTTGTTCTCAGCCTTGAATATGCATGAACAATGGCTCAGGATGCCAGGTGAGCACGCTGAGTCTAACATATTCCGGATGCGGCAGAGAGCGATTTGGTGCGGCCATCCACACCTTCACTGGGACATTGACAAAATCAGGTTTTAAGGAAATAATTAACCTGTTTTCAGGAAACTTTTTTGCGATACACCGTCTTATAACGGCGGGGGATGTGATGTTTTGCTCGCCAGATCTATGGGTATACCCGGATTTAGAAAAATTTCTTGTGTTGTCTGAACAATCAAGTTATAATTCTCCCCTGTTAAATAAATACTGGCAAAGGAGGTGATCGAGCGACATCCGAGCAGAAACTGCAAGTGTTTTTCAGGTTTTGAATAATGAGAGCCTATCCATATCTAGATGAGGAAATCAGGAGAGAAGAAAGTGTCAAAAAGAAGTCCGTTCTACACAGTAATCGCTATTTTGTTCGCAGCAGCCTTCATCCTTGGGGCATGCGCGCCAGCGGCGACCCCGGTGGCCACCACCGCACCGGAAAAGCCTGCCGAAGAAGCTCCCGCAGCGCCTGCGGCGGCAGTGGGCGGCAAGGTAGGCATCGTGCTGCCGACGAAGGACGAGCCGCGCTGGATCCAGGACGAAGCTCGCTTCAAGGAAGCTCTGGAAGCAGCCGGCTACGAGGTTGAGATCCTGTTCAGCCAGGGTTCATCCGCCAAGGAAAAGGAGAACGTCGAAGCCCTGATCACGAAAGGCATCAAAGTCCTGGTGATCTGCCCGCAGGACGGCACTGCAGCTGCGGCAGCGGCGGAAGCCGCTCGAGATGCCGGGGTGAAGGTGATCTCGTACGACCGCCTGATCCGAGACACGGACGCAGTGGACTACTACGTGACGTTCGACAGCATCGCGGTGGGCGAAGCTCAGGCGCAGTATCTGGTCGACAAGGCCAGCGGCAGCGGCAACCCGCTGTTCCTGTATGCCGGGGCATCTTCCGACAACAACGCCTTTTTGTTCTTTGAAGGCGCCTGGAATGTGCTGCAGCCGAAGATCGCAGACGGGACGTTTGTGATCAAGAACTCAAGCGAAGCGGTAGGATTGCAGGACAAGGCGACGCTGTCACGAGATGAGATGGCGAAGATCATCGGTCAGGTGACGACGAACTGGGACTTCAACACCGCCAAGAACCTGGCAGAAGCGAACCTGACGGCAGCGGCTGCAGAGGACAAGGGGGATGTGTCCATCCTGGCGCCGAACGACGGGACCGCTCGAGCCATCGCGGACGCATTTGCGACCGACAAGGATGTCACCAGCTTTGTGGTTACCGGACAGGACGCCGAGAAGGCGTCCGTGCAGTACATCATTGACGGCAAGCAGTCGATGACGGTTTTGAAAGATGTCCGCATTCTGGTGGACGATGCGATTGCAGCGGCAGTTGCATTCCTGACCGGTGGGGTGCCCGAGAAGACGAACTCCTACAACAACGGTGTGATCGACGTGCCTGCCAAGCCTTCATTGGTGATCGCAGTCGATCAAGCTAACCTTCAGAAAGAGATCATCGACTCCGGGTACTGGCCAGCCAGCGAATTCACCGGTCTTGAGACTTTGGGCGCTCCCGCGGCGCCAGCGGCGGCAGTGGGCGGCAAGGTAGGCATCGTGCTGCCGACGAAGGACGAGCCGCGCTGGATCCAGGACGAAGCGCGCTTCAAGGAAGCGCTTGAGACAGCCGGCTACGAGGTTGAGATCCTGTTCAGCCAGGGTTCATCCGCCAAGGAGAAGGAGAACGTCGAGGCCCTGATCACGAAAGGCATCCAGGTCCTGGTGATCTGCCCGCAGGACGGCACGGCGGCTGCGGCAGCGGCGGAAGCCGCCCGAGATGCCGGGGTGAAGGTGATCTCGTACGACCGCCTGATCCGGGACACGGACGCGGTGGACTACTACGTGACGTTTGACAGCATCGCGGTGGGCGAAGCCCAGGCGCAGTATCTGGTCGACAAGGCAAGCGGCAGCGGCAACCCGCTGTTCCTGTATGCCGGGGCATCATCCGACAACAACGCCTTTTTGTTCTTTGAAGGCGCCTGGAACGTGCTGCAGCCGAAGATCGCAGACGGGACGTTTGTGATCAAGAACTCAAGCGAAGCGGTAGGATTGCAGGACAAGGCGACGCTGTCACGAGATGAGATGGCGAAGATCATCGGTCAGGTGACGACGAACTGGGACTTCAACACCGCCAAGAACCTGGCGGAAGCGAACCTGACGGCAGCGGCTGCGGAAGACAAGGGGGATGTGTCCATCCTGGCGCCGAACGACGGGACTGCTCGCGCCATCGCGGACGCCTTTGCGACCGACAAGGATGTCACCAGCTACGTGGTGACCGGACAGGACGCCGAGAAGGCATCCGTGCAGTACATCATCGACGGCAAGCAGTCGATGACGGTTCTGAAAGACGTCCGCATTCTGGTGGACGATGCGATTGCAGCGGCAGTTGCATTCCTGACCGGCGGGGTGCCCGAGCAGACGAACACCTACAACAACGGTGTGATCGACGTGCCTGCCAAGCCTTCTGTGGTGATCGCAGTCGACAAGGAAAACGTCCAGGAGGCGATCATCGACTCCGGATACTGGCCAGCCAGCGAATTCACTGGTCTGCAGTAAGCAATCAGGTAAGAAGAAGAATAGTGATGGGTGAAACCCCATCACTATTCTTATAACGCTGAAAGTTTGCCCTGGAAAAGGAGCTGATTATGGATACTCCCTTACTTGAGATGAAAAATATAACCAAAGAATTTCCGGGTGTGAAAGCACTGAACGATGTCAGCTTTCGCGTTGCCGCCGGCGAGATTCACTGCCTGGTCGGTGAAAACGGAGCAGGTAAATCTACCTTGATGAAGGTGTTGAGCGGCGTTTATCCGTACGGCGATTACAGCGGCCAGATCCTGATCAATGGTCAGGAACAGCAGTTCCGAAGCATTCGCGACAGCGAAAAGGCCGGGATTGCGATCATCTACCAGGAGCTGGCGCTGTTTCCTGAGCTGACGGTCTATGAAAATATCTTCGTGGGAAACGAAAACCGCAAAGGCTCCAGGGTGGATTGGAATGAGACGATCAAGAGGGCCAACGAGATGCTGGCGAAAGTCAAGCTGAATGTCAACCCGGGTGAAAAGATTAAAAACCTGGGTGTCGGCAAGCAGCAGCTGGTCGAAATCGCCAAAGCGCTCAGCAAAGAAGTGAAACTGCTGATCCTGGATGAGCCGACGGCTGCCTTGAATGAAGACGACAGCGCCAACCTTCTTGAGCTGCTGCGCGGATCTGAAAGCAGCATGGCGTCACCTGCATCATGATCTCCCACAAGCTGAAAGAAGTGATTGCGATCGCCGATACGGTTACCGTCCTGCGGGACGGCCAGACCATCTGCACCCTGGATGCTCATAAAGGCGAGGTCTCGGAGTTTGTGCTGATCAAGAACATGGTGGGGCGTGAGATCAACAATATCTACCCGGAAAGACAGCGCAACCCATTCAAAACCACGGCTGAGGCAGTGGAAAAAGCCAAAGCTGCCGGCGTCAAAGTCATTTCCTATGACCGGCTGATCACCAACACGAACGCGGTGGATTATTTTGTGACCTTCGACAGCCTCGCCGTCGGCGCGACTGCAGGCCCAGTACCTGGTTGAACGTGCCGTCGGAAAAGGCAATCCGCTCTATCTGTATGCCGGCGCTTCAACCGATCCCAATGCTTTTCTTTTCTTCGAAGGCGCCTGGGAAGTCTTGCAGCCCAAGATAGCCGACGGCAGCTTTGTGATTAAGAACTCCAGTCAGGCTGCTGCCCTGCAGGATACTCGCCCAGCTCACTCGCGACCAGCTATCCAGGATCTTCGGTCAAATCACGACCAACTGGGACGCGAATACCGCCAGGAACCTGGCGGAGTTCAATTTGACCACAGCTAACGCAGCCGACAAGGGTGAGGTCTTTATCCTGGCCCCGAACGATAACACGGCACGCTGCGATTGGCGATGCATTCGCAGCCGACGCGGACGTCAAAAGCTACTGTGATCACCGGTCAGGATGCTGAACGGGAATCCGCCCAGTACATCCTGGATGGCAAACAGTCGATGACTGTCTTCAAGGATGTCCGCACCCTGGTCAGAACTGCCGTCGACGCCGCGCTGTCCTTGCTGAAAAGCCAGTCGCCTGCAACCCAGATCACCTACAATAACGGTACTGTCGACGTCCCTGGGCTGCAGTCTCCGGTCATCTCAATCGATCAGAGCAACGTCAAATCGATTCTGATCGATTCGGGTGTTTACAAGGAAATTGATTTGAGCGGCGCTCAAAAAGCTGTACATCCCCCAGCAAAACTGGCCGTCGGAATAGTCCTGCCGACCCAGGATGAACCGCGCTGGGTCCGAGACAAGCACCTGTTCGAGGAGGCATTTAAAGCTGCCGGTGTTGATGTAGAAGTACTCTTCAGCCAGGGCGACGCAGCGAAGGAGAAAGCAAATGTCGAAGCGCTGCTCAAAAAGGGCATCAAAGTCCTGATCATCTGCCCGCAAGGCGGCGGCGAAGTCGTGCTTGAGGTCAGGAACTGGTCAGCCTACAACCCGACGCTGGGGAGAGACATTCTCAAGCAGGTCAACTTCAACGTCAAGAAAGGTGAAATCGTCGGCTTTGCCGGTCTGATGGGCTCTGGGCCGGACGGAGCTGGCTTTGAGTCTGTTCGGGAATCCGGATGGCTACCGCATCGACGGTGAGCTGGTGGTCAAAGGTAAGAAGCGCAGCTTCAGCCAACCCAAGGATGCGATCGACGCCGGTCTGGCATATGTAACCGAAGACCGCAAAGGGGACGGCCTGATCTTGATCCAGGATATCAAGCAAAATATCACCCTGGCGAATTTGAAAGCCATTTCTCAGCGAAGCGTGGTTGACAGCAACGCCGAGATCAAGGTCGCCACCGAATATAAGAATTCAATCAATATCAAAGCTCCGTCGGTTGAGCAGAAGGTGGGCAACTTGAGCGGCGGCAACCAGCAGAAAGTCTCCGTGGCCAAATGGCTGTTTGTCAAACCCGAGATCCTGATCCTGGATGAGCCAACGCGCGGCATCGATGTCGGCGCTAAGTACGAAATCTACACCATCATGAACCGGCTGATTGAACAGGGGATGAGCATTATTATGATCTCATCGGAGCTGCCGGAAATCTTGGGAATGAGCGATCGGATCTACATCGTTTCCGGCGGCCGAATCAGCGGCGAGCTGCCGATTGAAGAAGCCACTCAAGAAAAAATCATGCAACTGGCAACCAACTAAGGAGGCATGACATGTTCTTCCAGGATTTAAAGAAGATTTTACGCCAAAATATCCGTGAATACGGCATGTACATCGCCTTGTTTGCGATCATGCTGATTTTCACCATTACCACCGACGGCCTTTTCATCTCGTCTCGAAACCTGAGCAACCTGATCAACCAGGTCGGCTACATCGCCGTGCTGGCGGTTGGCATGACGCTGGTGATCGTCATCCGCCACATCGACCTGTCCGTCGGTTTCCTGGCCGGCTTTCTTGGCGCCGTAGCTGCGATCATGCTGTCAAGCTGGGGATTGCCGGTCTACGTGGTGATCCCCCTGGTGCTCGGGCTCGGCATCGTCGCCGGGCTGATCACAGCCACCCCGGTCGCCAAGCTGGGCGTGCCGTCCTTTGTGGCTTCGCTGGCCGGCTGGTTGATTTACCGCGGCTTGCTCGGCGTGGTAACGGCTGGGACGGGCACGATCATCATCAACGATGATATCTTCAACGCCATCGGGAACGGTTATATCCCGGATATCCCCGGGCTTACCAATTTCCTGCCCGACGTACATAAGCTGACTCTGCTGATCGGGATCATCGCCGTGATCCTGTTCGTCCGCAGCGCCTTCAGCGGCCGCGCCAAGAAACAGGCCTACAACTTCGAAGTGCTGCCGATGAATATGTTTATCCTGCAGCTGGTCTTCGTCTCGCTGATCATCATCGGCGTCACCTGGGTCCTGGCCGGCTATAACGGCCTGTCCTGGACGTTTGTGATCGTCCTGATCGTCGTTGGGATCTATTCCTTCATCACCACCCAGACGGTGCTCGGACGGCATATTTACGCGACCGGCGGCAACCCGGAAGCGGCCCAGTTGAGCGGCATCAACGTCTCTCGCATCACCTTCATCGTATTTGCCTCGATGGGTATGCTCTCGGCGCTGTCGGGCATCCTGTTTTCGTCTCGCCTCAAGTCTGCGACGACGACGGCCGGCACGCTGTTCGAGCTCGACGCCATCGCCGCGGCCTATGTCGGCGGCGTCTCGGCGGCCGGCGGTGTGGGGAGCATCATCGGCTCGCTGATCGGCGCCCTGGTGATGATCTCGCTGACCAGCGGTATGAACCTGATGGGCGTTGACGCCAACCTGCAGTACGTGGTGCGCGGTTTGGTGCTCGTCGCTGCCGTAATCTTCGATGTGACCACCCGCCGCAGCGGGAAATAACCCCGAAATTATCTCCTGAATTGCACCGGCTGGCTTGAAGTTTTACCTCAAGCCAGCCGATTTTAATCTGTATAGAGCGTTAAACCGGCGATCCCGGGACCGACGTGGATCCCGATCACCGGGCTGAGGTCTAAGATCAGGATTTCCAGGCAGTTGATCCGTTCCAGCGCTCGCCTGCGTACGATTTCGGCGGATTCGGGGGCATTGGAGTGGAACACGGCGACGTGCGCCGGGAGGCTGGCAGCATGTCGGACGGCGCGTTCCACGACCCGGTCCAGCGCCTTGCTGCGGGTGCGGACTCGTTCTAGTGCGTCCAGCTTTCCTTCCGCGTTGAAATACAGGATCGGCTTGATGTCCAGCGCGCTGCCGAAATAGCGGGCTGCGCCGCCGATCCGCCCGCCGAGATGCAGGTACTTGAGCGTGTCCACCATGCTGAACAGGCACAGCCCGTCCACAACCTTGCGGGCTGTCGCGGCGACTTCCTCCAGGCTTCCCCCCGCCTCGGCTGCCCGAGCGGCGGCCAGCACGACCAGTGCCAGTCCGCCTGAGGTCGTGCGCGAGTCGATCACTTCGACCGGGACGGTCGAGAAATGGGCTGCCGCCGTGCGTGCGGAATCGACCGTCCCGCTGATCCCGGACGAGATGAGCGGGACGACGATCCCATCGTGGTCTTTCGCAAGCTCTTCGAAGATGCTCTGGAACTCCTGGGTTGGAGGCTGAGATGTGGTTGGGATCTCCTCCTCTTTCTCCAGGCGCGGGTAGAATTCGGCCGGGGTGATATCGATCCCGTCCAGGTAGGTCACGCCTTTCCAGTGGATTTTGAGCGGCACTACCCGGATTTTGTAGCTGGCGACCAGGTCGGCGCTCAGGTAGGAGGTGCTGTCGGTTACGATTGCGATGCGAGCCATAAGTTCTCCATGATAAGAATGAATAAGGGTACCAGTAGGATACCAGATTTACAGGTCCATCCCCAGGATCGCCTGTTGGCAATGGACAGCGGAACATTCGATAACCTTGCAAAAATAGAACTAATGTGCTATAATACCATCGGGATCCAATTGCGGGTCAGAGTTGAATTGAATCGAATTGAATTTTTTAAATTCAAATCATCGCTTCCAGCCCCTCGCCTGCTCCCGCATTTGCGTTTAGTTCTCCTTCGGTACTCTTCGGATGGATCATTTTTTGCCAACCGGCTTCGGCATCCAGAAGGCCATCAGCAAGGCGGCAATCAGCGCCATGGCTCCGCCGAAAAGGAACGGAGCGGAAGGACCAAGACCCTGCCAGCCGCCTGCGCCCTGCCAGAGCAAACCGGCGATCAACGAGGCGGGAAACGCCAGCAGCCCGATCACCGCGTTGTAGGTGCCGTATGCGGTGCCGCGCAGGTGCTCGGGGACCAGGTCTGCGACCATCGCGCTGGCTGATCCGTAGGCTAACCCGTAATACAACCCGTAGACGGCATACAGCAGCCAGACCTGCCAGCCAAAGCGAGCCAGCGCAAAGCCGAAATAGATTGCAGCATAGACCAGCCAGCCGCCGATGATCAGCCGCCGCCGGCCGATCCGGTCCGAAAGCGAGCCGGCCGGGGTGGAGACCAGCGCGTAGATCAGGTTGAAGGCAGCCAGCATCAGCAGGATCCCGAGCACCGAATTCCCCAGGTTCTGAGCGCGCAGCACAAGAAAGCCGTCCGAGGAATTCCCAACCGTAAAAATACTCACAATCAGCAGAAAGATCATGAAAGGCTTTCCCAGGCTGCGGAACGAGAACCTGGGCAGCTCCCGTCGGTTGTTGACCGCGACGTCTTTTGCGCCGATTGTCAGCGAGAGCACGGAAAGAAACGCCGGAATCATGCTCAGCAGCACGATCAACTGAAACGAGGAACGGGTGAGCTCAAGGCTGTTCGCCTGGACGAGCCAGATCGCCAGGGCTGCGATCAGGATCCCGAGCATTGCCCCGATCGTGTCCATCGCCCGGTGGAAGCCGAAGGCCAGGCCGCGGGTCTCGGGGGTCACCGAGTCGGCCACGAGTGCGTCGCGCGGGGCGTTGCGGATGCCTTTACCGATCCTGTCTGCCCAGCGAACTGCAGCGACCGTCTCCCAGGTATTGGCAAAGAAGAAAAACGGCTTGACCAGCGCCGAGATGCCGTAGCCGAGCACAGCCAGCCACTTGCGGCTGCCCAGCCGGTCTGAGAGCCAGCCCGAGAACAGCTTCAGCAGGCTGGCGGTCGCTTCGGCGATCCCTTCGATCAGCCCGATGATGCTGGTCTGCACCCCGAGCACGTTCGCCAGGAAGAGCGGCACGATGTTGAGGACCATCTCGCTCGAGATGTCCATGAACAGGCTGGTGAGCCCAAGCGCCCATACGTTGCGCGGCAGCTTGCGGATCGAGCTGAGCAGTGGTGTTTTCTTTGCAGATTCGTCCACTTCAGCCCTGCTTCTACCCGCCGAGGTTGACGCCGATCAGCCGGCCGATCCCAAAGGTCGCCGCGGCGGCAGCCAGTCCAAACAGCACCTGACGCGTCCCGGAAAAGAGCACGCTCCGACCGGTAAAAAGCGTGATCCCGCTTCCAATCGCGAACAGCCCGACCGCGCTGAGCACCAGGCTCCAGGTGACTGCGGTCGAGCCGTTCAAGAAAAATGAACGGGATCACCGGGATGATCGCCCCAATCGCGAACAGGACGAACGAGGTCAGCGCCGCTTCCCAGGCCGAGCCGCCCAGCTCGGCAGGATCGACGTTGAGCTCTTCACGCGAGAGCGTCTCCAGGGCGGAGGTCGGGTCTTTGAGGATCTGCTGCGCCATCCGCCGGGCCTCGGCTTGCGGAAGGCCGCGCAACTCGTAGATCAGAGCCAGCTCCTCTGCCTCTTCTTCGGGCGCGGCGGCGATCTCGGCTGCCTCGATCCCGATCTGGTGCTGGTAAAGCTCGCGCGAGCTCGTCACCGAGAGCCATTCGCCGAGCGCCATCGAAAATGCGCCAGCCAGCAGGCCGGCGAATCCGGTGATCAAGATCGCAGTGTTGTCCAGAGCTGCGCCGGCCACGCCCATCACCAGGGAGAGATTGGAGACCAGCCCATCGTTAGCGCCCAGGACGGCGGCGCGCAGGGCATTTCCGCCGCCCGCCCGGTGCCGCCCTTCCAGCTTGGCCAGGGCGCCGCCCGCCATGCCGCCCTTCATCCCGCCGGCCACCTGGCGGAGGATGCGCGAATGCGAGCCTTCATCGGCGGACATCCCCGCTTTTTCAGGCAGATCGGCAGAATCGGGTATCTCGGCGTATTTACGGCTGCCCTTCTGCTCCATCCCGGTGATGGTGGGCAGCACAGAAGCTGGGCCGAGGTGTTTTGCCGCCCAGGCCAGCGTGCGCGTCCGCCAATCAGGCTTGAACTCGGGAGGCGTCACTCCACCAGCTTCGAGCTTGCAAATCCACACGTCGGCATGCCGGCGCTCGACCGCGGCCATCCGCCGGTAGACTTCCGCAAGGCTGGGGTCTTTCTCGGCCTGTGCCAGCGCCTCGTAAAGGAATGCGCCGTTGAGCTCATCCACCAGGCTGTCGAGGGCAGTTTTGATCAAGGTTTCATCCATGAAGCCTCCACAAATGTGATAATCCCGATATTATTAATGGTGCACGAAATGGATCGGTCTTAGAAAAAATGCTCCAGGTCCTCGATCAGCTTACCTGCAGTTTCGCCTCGACCTAGAAGCGCACGGCGTATTCCTCATGGCGCAGGCCGCGCAGCAGGAACGCCACGACCACTCCGGCGACGAATCCGCCGATGTGCGCCCAGAAAGCCACTCCGCCCACGTCTTCCGCGCCCAGCGAAACGACGCCGCTCAGGATCTGCAGCACGAACCAGAGCCCAAGCACCAGGCTTGCCGGGACCATCGTCACTTTAAGGAAAAACCCCAGGGGGATGATCGTCAGCACTCGGCTCCGGGGGTAGAGCACCAGGTATGCGCCAAGGACTGCCGCGATCGCGCCGCTTGCGCCGACAGTGGGGATCTGAGAGCCGGGGTTGGTGAAGATGTGCGCCAGAGATGCGACCACACCGCCAAGCAAGTAGAACAGGAAGTAGAGCAGATGTCCCATGCTGTCTTCGACGTTGTCACCGAAGATCCACAGGTAGAGCATGTTCCCGGCGAGGTGGAAAAATCCCGCGTGCATGAACATGCTGGAAAACATGTCGGCGATGTCCCCCGGGTCGATCCCGGAGGTAAACTGGGCCGGGATCATCGCAAACTGGTACACCAGCGCCTCCTGGTTTTGACCCAACAGCCACTGGAAAACGAAGACGAGGATATTCGCCAGGATCAGCAGGTAGTTAACCACCGGGACGGTGCGGGTTGGGATCTGATCTCTGATCGGGATCATGGATTTCCTCCGTGAATAAATCTAGCGTCGCAAAACTCAGGATATTATACTCTCGCACTAATTTGACATATAAATCAGGTTCTTGCTGTGCAGATTGTGGTAAACTGCTGCAACCTATCGGTGTCGTCCCAATTTTTTAGAGGAGGTTTATGATGTCGACTTTAGACCAGGCAATCCAGACCCAGCTTGATAATATTCAGAAGAAAACTGGCAAGTCGCTCGCCGAGCTGAGTGAAATGGTCAAGAACAGCGGGTTGAAGAAACACGGTGAGATTCGGACCATGCTGCAGGAGACAGCTCGGATTAAGTTATGGTGACGCAAATATGCTGAGCCACTATGCGCTTCAATCCGATGGGACGCGCCAGGCGGTTTCCCAGGAGCTGACCTCGGCTGAAGTGCTGGACCAGATTTACAGCGGAAAGAAAGCCGCCCTGCGCCCAATCCACGAACGACTGATGGCTGAGATCCAGAAATTTGGCGCCTTCGAAGTATTGCCAAAGAAAGGCTACCTCAGCTTGCGGAGGAAGAAGCAGTTTGCGATGCTCGGTCCCGGGTCGAACACGCGCCTGGAATTGGGATTGAATGTAAAAGACCTGCCGGCTGCCGAGCGCCTGATCCTGCAACCCAAAGGCAGCATGTGCGATTACATCGTTCGATTGAGTGAACTTGAACAGGTGGATGAAGAGGTTGTCGGGTGGGCTCACCTGGCGTTCGAGAGGGCAGGTTGAGTCTCAGCGTATGATTGGATGATAAAATAGCCCATCCTGTCTGATCAAGGCGTTCACATGGAGAATAATCAGAAAACACAGGGGCACTTTTCCGCGTTCATCACGATATTTATCTGGGGGACGACTTTCATCTCGATCAAAGTCCTTCTGGAAAGTTTTTCTCCAGTCGAAATCCTTTTCTACCGGTTTGTTCTTGCCTTTCTGGTTTTGCTGCTGTTATCCCCTCATCTGAACAAATTCAACAACGTTAAAGAAGAGCTGTTGTTCATTGGGGCAGGGATCTGCGGCATCACGCTCTTCTTCCTGTTTCAAAACACTGCGCTGACCTTCACCTACGCCTCCAATGTCAGCGTCCTGCTCTCGGTGGCGCCTTTCTTTACCGCGATTTTCTCGCATTTCTTTTTAAAAGATGAGAAACTGCGGATCAGCTTCTTCATTGGCTTTGCCGCTGCAATTCTGGGGATCCTCTTGATCGCGCTACAACGGAAACTTCATCTTAAAGCTGAATCCGCTGGGCGATATCCTGGCGATCCTCGCCGCGGTCGTCTGGGCTGCTTACTCCATATTGATGAAGGTAATCAGCGAGACGCGGACCGACACGCTTCAGGTCACACGCAAAGTGTTCTTTTACGGGCTGATATTTATGATCCCGTTTCTGTTTATCTTCGACTTTCAGCTCGACCTGTCCCCGTTCAGCTATCTACCCAACCTGCTCAACATGCTCTTTTTGGGGATCGGGGCATCGGCGCTGTGTTTTGCGACCTGGAATTTCGCCGTGAAGGTGCTCGGTCCGGTCAAAACGAGCGTGTACATCTACGTGACGCCGGTCGTGACGATCGCCGCCTCGGCGATCCTGCTGGACGAGCGGATCACGGCAGTCGCGCTGCTGGGGGTGGTGTTGATCCTGGTCGGCCTGTTCATCTCGGAGACGAGCCTGATCGCGTAAGGTAACTTCCCGTGCTTCGAAGTAGTGACATAAAATCGTCTGCTTCACGACTGAAGTCGTTACGACCAGGTGCATGGCCTTCATTCTGGCGACAACACTGTTCGACCTGAAAACAAACGACTGAAGTCGTTACTACCAAGAACTTTCAACCCTCATCTGGCAGCAACGGCTTCAGTCCATCTCATATTAATCTGGCGGATTACTCCTCGCGGCTCCTGCGTTTTTTGTATTCCTCATAATGCCGCTGTTTGCGCACCGTCTCCGGTAATCCGGTCTGAATGTCACCCAGGATTTGATTATAGCTTTGCAGTTCTTCCAGCTTGAGATGTTGGGAGGATGTTATTTATGGAATCTTTCATTAGCTGAGCGGCCTGCTCGCGCCTGCCTTCCCTCTCCAGCTTGAGGGCTTCGATCGTCTGGTCGGCCATCTCGACCTTCGCGCAGCGCTCGAGCACGGATTGATCCCGGCGGGCTGCGTCGACCGCCGCCTGGTCGGCGAGCTTAAACACGACCCTGGCTTCCGCTTCTGACAGCATCCCGTTAATCAGTTTGCCGCGCACGATCGCCTTGACCAGCAGGTCCGCCTGGTCTGAGCCCGGGTCGAGCTGCAGCTTGACGTAGATCGGCTGTTCGCGGCCGCTGTAAAGAGCTCCCAGGTCGATCCGCAGCTGATCCTCGGAGGTTTCTGTGCGCCAGCCCCCCAGCACGATCGGTCGTAATCCCTCCGGCAGGGTCAGATAGACTGCGACATCAGCGGCAGTCGCCGCAGCGATCTCTCGGAATTCCCGGGCGAAGATATTCGGGATGTCCCTGGGTTCTTCAATGTAGTAGTAGCTGCCTCCACCCTGATTTGCCATCGCTTCGAGCAGGTGGTGGTTGTAATCCAGACCGACTCCGAAGGTCGAGGTGGAAACGCCGCGCCGGGAAAGCTCAAGGGCGTGTTGGGCGAGAATTTCCGGATCCGTGATACCAACGTTGGCCAGTCCGTCAGTGAGCAGCAAGGCGCGGTTCAGGCTGCCGTTCCTGGCCGCCTCGGCGACCTGGCTGCAGCCGGTCATCCAGCCGCCGGAAAGGTTGGTTGTTGCGCCTGAATTCGAGCATGCGCACCAGGTGTTTCAGGGTCTGCCGATTTGCGGGTGAGATCGCGAGGCTCGGCGAAAGCAAGCTCACGGTCGTGTCGAACGCTACCAGAGCGGCCTGGTCGGAAGGTCCCAGCAGATCGATGACGTGCAGCGCTGCCTGCTTCGCATACTCGAGCTTTGCCCCACTCATCGACCCGCTGCGGTCGATGATGAGTGCCAGGTTGAGCGGCGGCCGCGAGGCGTGCTTAGAGAACTCCGGGGCGCGGACCACCAGCTCGAGAACCCGTTCGCTGGTCCCCTTGCTCGCGATCAGGTCCAGCTCAGTATTTACCAATAAAGCAATGTTTGTGGATTTCATGACTTCCTCCTTCATTCTTATGAGATATTATGTCAATTGCAATCTGAATGAACAGCCAGGGCAGGCTGCTCGCAAATTAAGGGTTGGCGAAAAGCTGTTGGGCGATCCGGACCAGCTCCTGGACGAGCGCTTCTGTTTTCGGATCGGGATTTGCATGTACCATGAGCTCGACGCCTGGCGCAAGCTGGATCCGCTCCCAGGACTCTCGATGTCCTGCGAGGTTGGGATGAGGCTTGAACTGGCTGCATCCTGGCATTGGGTGAGCTGGAGAGCTCTAACTTTTTAACCTGGAAAGTCTTGTGGGAAGATGTGATCTTTTCCAGGTATTCCAGCGCGGCGCTTCCGGGTTGTTCCAGCAAGTCAGCTCGGATCTGGGAAGACGGCTGGGCACGAGAATTAATGGCATCGGCGTCGAGATATTTGCGGATTTCCTGCTCGTCGGCAGTGCTCAAGATGTCGCCGGATCTCTATCAAGGGGCAGGTGGAGCTCTTTGAGCTTTTTAATCAGCTCAAGCTGCTGCAGATGAGACTGGTTGTAGCGAGCGTAGCGGCCGTGTGTGATCGGCACGGAGAGCAGCCCCTGATCCTGGTAGTACCGGATCGTGCGCACAGTCACATCCGCTCGTCTGGCAAGCTCATTAATCAGAAATTCTTCATCGCTCATGGCTTCAACTCCAGGGTTGTTGTTTCACTTCAATTATCACACTATTACGTAATACTGTCAAGATAGGATCACCTGTTTTTTTGCATTAAAGCAGATAATTGACACCTCGATTGTGAAAAAAAGAACTTGACAAAATGCCAAAGGGCCTGTAAGATGATTTTCCGGATGTTACTCAGACTGCGACCCTGCCGGAACCTGATGCAGCGATTTCACCTTTTGGAGGAACCGTGGACCTTGATTTGAACATTTTCGTGTTCATTTTAGTGGGCTTCATCGCCCAGATGATCGATGGGGCCTTGGGGATGGCTTACGGCGTCAGCTCGAATTCATTCTTGCTTGGGATCGGTGTCCCGCCTGCAGCAGCAAGCGCCAGCGTACACATGGCAGAGGTGGTCACCACGGCAATATCCGGATTTTCCCACTGGAAATTGGGCAACATTGACCGCCAGCTGGTGACGCGCCTGATCATCCCTGGCGCGCTGGGGGCGATCCTCGGCGCATATATATTAACCAACGCACCCGGCGATGTGCTTAAACCCTTTATCGCCGCCTACCTGCTGATCATGGGCGTTGTCATCCTCTGGAAAGGTCTGCGGCGGGAGACCGCTGAAAGGAAAGTCACCTCCCACCTCAGCATCCTTGGGGTAATCGGCGGCTTTTTTGATGCGATCGGCGGCGGCGGTTGGGGACCGATTGTCACCACCACGCTGGTGGCACGCGGAAACAACCCGCGCTTCACGATCGGCTCGGTCAATCTCTCTGAGTTTTTTATCACTTTCTCCCAATCGGTCGTGTTTGTATTTACGCTGCAGTTCAGCGAATACTGGAAGGTCATCGTGGGGCTGCTGATCGGCGGGGCGATCGCCGCGCCGCTGGCGGCAGTGGTCACGAAGAAGCTGCCGGTCCGCCAGCTGATGCTGCTGGTTGGGACGCTGATCATCCTGCTCAGCATCCGAACGCTGTACCTGTCGCTGGCGAAATAGTAATCTCGGGATCTAAACCTAAACGACTGAAGCCGTTTCTACCAAGAGCACAAGCATATGCTCTTGGTAGAAACGGCTTTTAACGTTTTCTCAATTCTCTCATCTCTTACAACGAGTCTGTCAAAATTAAAGCGAAAACAACAGCGAAAACAACAGCAATCGATGGCTGACATCCTGGTAGATGATTATTCTTAACGCCATTCAATGGACCATTGTGCATATCTCGCCGGTTCGATTTGTTGCGCTTCTTTCATTAGATTATATTGGTACCCTTTTTTCAAAAACCTGGATATTAATGTAAAATAGGTTCAGCAGACATTCACCGCAGCCTTGGAGAATCCCAATTTGCTGGGTATTCGTAAATAGATTCAATTTTATTGCTCATCAGAGAACCTGATGGGCGCGTTTTACATTTATGGACAACCGTTACTTGACCTTGTAACTAATAAAGAGTATCCGATCAGATCATTTGAATTGGCGAGGTATCATGGCAAGCTACACCCAAACACGCTGGAGTCTGCAAGACCTGCTCCCTGAACCTGACGGCCCGGCTCTCCAGGCCTATCTGGACGAACTCGAGGATCTTATTCTAAAGATGGAATCCGCCCGTTCGGATTTGAGACCCGCTATATCGGCTGAAGAATTCAATCACCTGCTCGACCTCTTCGAGGCACAGTCGCATATCACCAGCCGGTTGGGCGCTTACACCAGCCTGTGGTTCTACGAAGACACAAAGAATCCGGCTGCGCTGAACCTGCGCGGCCGGATCGATCAAACCCTTGCTCAGGTCTCCAACCGGGTGCTTTTCCTATCGCTTTGGTTCAAAGACCTGCCGGACGAGCAAGCGAATCGCCTGATCCTCAGCAGCGGTGACCGAAAGTACATGCTCGAATGCATGCGGCGTTTCAAACCGCACACGCTGAGCGAGCCCGAGGAGCGAGTAATCACCCTGAAAGACGTCGATGGGATCGAGGCACTGGTCGAGATGTATGAACTGATCACCAGCGCGCTGGTCTTCCACCTGGAAATGGACGGCGAAATGTTGGAGCTGACCCGCGACCAGCTCAGCGCCTATTTCCGAAGCCCATCGGCGCAGCTTCGCCACGCAGCTTATGAGGAGTTCCTGAGCGTGTTCGAGCGCCAGAAGGAGCTGCTCTCGCAGATCTATATCCACCGGGTGCGCGACTGGCATACGGAAGGGATCGAGCTGCGCAAATTCGCCGAGCCGATTTCTTATCGAAACTTGAACAACGACATCCCCGACGACGTCGTCGATGCGCTGCTGGAATCTTGCCGGGCGAACGCGCAGGTCTTCCAGCGCTTTTTTCGCCTCAAGGCGGGCTGGCTGGGGGTCGAAAAGCTGCACCGCTTCGATATCTACACCCCACTGGCGAGCTCAGAAGCCACCTACGACTTCGAAAAAGCGGCAGAGCTCGTGCTGCAGAGCTTCGGAGACCTCTCTCCGGAAGCGGCAGAGCTGGTCGAGCGGGTTTTCAACCAGAACCACCTCGATTCGGAAAACAGGCCGGGAAAGCGGGGTGGGGCGTTCTGCTTCGCCGCCCTCCCGGAGCTGACTCCCTGGGTGCTGGTCAATTACGCCGGTCGCGCCAGGGACGTTGCCACGCTGGCTCACGAGCTGGGCCACGCCCTGCACGGGATGCAGGCGGCAGGGCAGTCGGTGCTGAATTTCTGGCCGCCGCAGCCGCTCTCAGAGACCGCCTCGATCTTCAGCGAGATGCTGCTCACCGAGCGGCTTTTAAGCTCTGCATCCGATCCAGCGCTGAGGCGGGAGCTGCTGGCGCATTCGATTGACGACGCCTTCGCCAGCGTCCTTCGACAGGCTTATTTCACGATCTTCGAGCGCCAGGCGCACAAGCTCGTATGCGAGGGCGGGTCTGTCGAAGACCTGTGCAGCACCTATTATGAAGGTCTGTTGGAGCAGTTCGGCGATTCTGTCGAGCTGGTGGACGGCTTCCGCTGGGAGTGGATTGCGATCCCCCACCTGACCAGGACCCCCTTTTATACGTATGCTTACAGCTTTGGGCAGCTGCTGGTGCTCGCCCTCTACCAGCAGTTTAAAACGGAAGGAGCAGCTTTTGTGCCTCGCTACCTGAAAATCCTTTCCTACGGAGGTGCGGCCGCGCCGGCGGAAATCCTGGCCGAAGCTGGGGTCGACATCACCAAAGCCGCTTTCTGGCAGGGGGGCTTTGACGTGCTGGACGGGATGATCAGCCAGCTGGAGGAGATGTGAGATGACTTCTGCCCTGAATACGGAATCAAAAAAGCCGCCATCACCGTACGCCGTCTTCAAAAACCGGGACTTCACGCTGATGTGGTCCGGCCAGTTTGTCGACACGATGGGCTCGGCGCTGACCTCGCTGGCTGCTTCGATCCTGATCTACCGCCTGACCGGCTCTGCAGCCAGCGTCGGGCTGATGTTGATCGCAACAGCCGCGCCAAGCCTGCTTGTCGGGCTGGTGGCCGGGGTCTTTGTGGACCGCTACAACCGCAAGACGATCATGGTCGTTGCGAACTTGATCCGCGCCGTTCTGGTCTTCATGATCCCCTTCCTGGTTCCGCTGAACATCGTCTGGCTGTACGTCATCGTGGCGCTCACCTCGGCGGTCGGGCAGTTCTTCGACCCGGCGCACGAGAGCGTCCTGCCGGAGGTAGCCAATGAGGAGGATCTCGCGGCCGCGAACTCGCTGATGGCGATCAGCTCGTTTGGCTCGACCGCGATCGGGTTTGCCGCCTCCGGGTTGATCGCTTCGGCGGCAAATATCAACTGGGCGTTTTATTTCGACGCGATCTCATTCTTGTTCGGCGCGTTCTGCATCATGTTGATCAAGCTCAAGCCGATGCCGAAAATCGACACCGGCAGCGTTAAGATGATCTTCAAGAACATCCAGATCGGGATGCAGCATTTGAACAACACGCCGATTCTACGGAGCCTGTTTTTCGTTTCCGTTCCAGTGATGATCTCTTATGGTCTCTCGAACTCGCTGCTGCTGCCGTTTGCGTCTGCGCGCCCTGGGAGCGTCGGAGTTTCAATACGGCATCCAGGAGGCGATGACTTCGTTGGGGTTTGTCGTCGGCAGCCTGATTCTGGCCGGCATGTTTGACCGGATGCACGAAGGTTCCTGGATCGCGATTGGATTTGTAGGGATGGGGGCGGCAGAGGTCGCCTACTCATTCACCCATTCTATCCCGGTTGCGATCATGATCCTGACTTTTTCCGGCTTTATGAACGCACCGTCGTCGATCGGGCGCAGGCTTGTGATGCAGCGCAACACGCCGCGCGAGATGCGCGGCCGCGTGAACAGCGCCTTTTTCGTCTCGCGGGATGTGCTCTTTCTGATCGGGATGGGGCTGTCGGGGCTGGCGGACCTGATCGACGTACGGGTGATGTTCTTTCTCTCTGCGCTGATGATTTTCCTGTCTGGCATTTGGGTGATGTTTCTGCCGGGGCTGCGCCAGGACGCGGCCCAGTGGCGGAAGGCGCTCAATATGCTGCGTGCAGCTCCATCTGCTCCCGGGCTTGGGCTTGGAAGACCGGTGGCGCTGGCTGACTTTGAGAGGCTGGTCGGCGTCGTGCCGACCTTGATGGCGCTTTCTGAGCGGGAGCGCGAAACGCTGATCCAGACCGGCAGGATCTACGACACCCCGGCGGGGACTGCGATCATTCGCTATCAAGAAGAAGGCAACTCGGCCTTCTTCATCCTGTCAGGCCGGACGATGGTTGGATTCCCAACTTTAACCGGAGAATACAACCGGCTGGCTGAGATGCTGGAAGGTGACTTTTTCGGTGAGATCGCCGCTCTCACAGGCGCACGTCGCACTGCTGATGTGATCGCCCAGGAGGATACCACGCTTGTCCAGGTCCCGGCGGCGACCCTCCGCGGGCTGATGACCAACCCGGTACTCAGCCAGCTGTTCTTGAAGAAGATGAGCGAGCGGCTAAACAAGACCAGCCTGAGCGACCTGCCGCGCTTCGCCGGCGTCGACCAGCAGGATTTGAGGGAACTTCGCACGGAAGGAGTGTCTGCATCATGATGACCTGGAACCTGATCGACGAGACGGTTTTCAAAGAGCTTCGGGAGATGATGGGCGACGATTTCATCCCGGAGCTGATCGCGACCTACCTCGAGGAGACACCCCGTCTGATTGCCGAGCTGCAATCTGAGCTCGAAGCCGGGAATGCACCTGCGTTCACACGCCAGGCCCATTCGATCAAAACCAGCAGCGCCAGCCTGGGCGCTCTCAAGTTTTCAGCCCAGGCAAGAGAGCTGGAGCTGATCGGCAAAAGCGGCGAGCTGGGCGAGGCGGTAGAGAAGACAGCTGCGCTGGTGGCAGCTTACCCCGAATTTGGAGCAGGCGCTGAAAAGCCTTGCCTGAAGGGAGCGACGATGAGCCGGAAAATTACGCCCCGCCCAGGCGCCTTGCTGGTTGTCGACGATAACAAGGTCAACCGGCTGCTGCTCGGCCGTGGGCTGGAGCAGCAAGGCCACACTGTCGCGTTCGCAGAAAACGGGCTGCAGGCATTGGAAATGCTGCGGCGCCAACCATTCGATATCGTGCTGCTGGACATCCAGATGCCGGAGATGGACGGCTATCAGGTGTTGGAGCGGATCACGGACGACATCAACCTGCGGGACATCCCGGTCATCATGACCACCTCAATGGAGGAGCTGGACAGCGTGGTCAAGTGCATCGAGCTGGGGGCGGAGTACTACCTGACCAAGCCGGTCAACTCGGTGCTGCTGAGGGCACAGGTCAACGCCAGCCTGGAGAAGAAGCGCCTGCGCGACCAGCAGCGCGAGCTGATCCGCAAATTTGCGACCGCAGAAGTGGCTGAAGACATGCAGGAAGCCGGTTTTTCGCTCGGCGGGAAGCTGGTCGAGGCGACCGTGATGTTCTCCGACATCCGCGGCTTCACGACGATCGCCGAATCGCAAGCGCCGGAGGCTACGATCGAGCTGCTCAACACCTACTACACCCTGATGTTCGAGGCGATCAGCGGCCACAGCGGCGTGGTCAACCAGATCGTGGGTGATGGGCTGATGGCGATCTTCGGGGCGCCGCTGCCGGTTGAAGGCAAGGAAGAGCAGGCGGTGCGGGCTGCGATGGAGATGATCGAGATGATCGATCTGTTCAACCTCGACCAGGCCGGACAGGGCAAGCTCCAAATCCGGATCGGGATCGGGATCGCGAGCGGATCGGTGTCATCGCCGGCTACACCGGCACGCTGCGCCGGGCGACTTATACCTGCGTCGGCGATACGGTCAACCTTGCGGCGCGGCTCGAAGCGCACACCAAGCTGGTCGGAAAGCCGATCTTGATCGAGGAAAATACCCGCGCAGGCCTGACGGAAGCAATCCGGCTTATCGACCAGGGTATGGCGGCGCTCAAAGGGAAGACTCAGGAAGTACATGTCTTCTCGGTTAATACGGATGCGAAATAGGATTAGTTGAGAGACATAACGACTGAAGTCGTTTCTACCAAGATCGTAGGATTTTGTTCGTGGTATCAACGGCTTAAGTCGTCGGGCAGTTGAAACTGCACCAATACTGCGAAGTCCCCGCCAGGGGATTTCGGTAATCCACAAAGGTAGGTATTTTTTAATAAGGACGACGAAGATGACCAAACCCCGTCCAAAGCAATCCACCCGGGTTGTTGAAGCGCTGAAAGCCGTCTGGGACCTCAAGGCGGAAGCAGACCGCAGGCGTCAGGCGCTCAAGATCGACGAGTCGGTCGATGGCTATACCAGCGCACTGTTGAAACTGGATGAGAATCCACACCTGCAGGGGCAGCCGGAAGCGCTCGAATTGCGCTGCGCGATTTTGAGCGATAGGGCTGAAGTGCTGCGTCTTCAGGCAAGCTTTGATGCCGCAGCGGACGATTTGAAGAGCCTAGCTGTTCTGTTTGAGAAGACCGGAAACCTGAACGGGCAGGTGGATGCGCTGGCGAGAAGAGTGCGCTGCCTGTCTCTGAAGGGCGAGGCCGGGGCGCTGCAGGAAGCGGAAAGCCTGCTCGAGCTTGCCCAGGACTCCGGTAGATTAGAGCTGGAGTGTGTTGCATCGTATGCGCTCGGTGACGTGCTGATGCGGACTGGCGAGTACGTTCGCTCGCTTGTGCTTGCTGAGCGCTCGCTGGAGCTGGCCTTGAACCAGAAAGACCCCGGGCGGGAAGCCTGGGCGCGGCTGGTGATCGCGAATAATTACAGCCGAACGGGAAAGCTTGAGGAAGCGAAATCCGAGCTGGACGCTTCGCTGGCGTTGTTCAGGAAGATTGGCGACCTGGATGCACAGGGGTTTGTGTTGAATTCATTGGGGAATCTGGCCAGCGCATATGACTTTGCCATCGCCCGCAGCCATTACGAAGCTTCCAAGGTGGCATTCGAAACCAATGGGAACATCGCTTTCCTGGCCGCAGAACAACCTTGGAAATGTCTATTCCGGTCTTGGATTGTTTGTCCGGGCAGGCCGCTCCTACCGCCTGGGGATCGAGAAGGACCGAAAAAAGGGCGTGATCGGCGGCCTCGCGCTGAGCCTCGGCAATCTGGCTTACGTCTTGAAAGAACTGGGGCAGCTTGATGAAGCGCGCGAGATGTATACTGAAGCACTCCAGCTGGCTGAGAAGGCTGATTACTGGGAAATTCAGGCAACGACCTACGCTGAGCTGGGAGTGCTGGACGCTACCCTCGGGCAATTCGAATCAGCGCACAAGTGTTTCGTTCATCTCTTCGAGCGCTGGGCAGGGATGGAGTCGGTGGAAGAATCGTATTACTGGGCTTTTCTCAGCGGAATTTCCCTAGCCCAGGGCAAAATGGATTCAGCCCAAGAAGAAATCAAAAAGACGCACGAGCTGCTGGAAATACGCGGGAGTCCAACTACCTATGCGATGCACGAAATCTTCTGGTGGAGCTATCGGATTGATCAAAGCTGGGAAACCCTCGACCGCGCTCGAAAGCTGATGCTGGACCAGATCGCCAACCTGAGCGACTGCGGGGCTGCGCCGGAGCTTCCTGCATAACATTAAAATCAACCGCCTGATCGTACGAGAATGGCTGCACATGGCGCGGGGCGCGGTCTTTCCCTGGAGCCGCTGACCGATGGTTTGAGCCGCCCGGGCAACCTGGCGGAGCAGTTCCAAAGGCTGGTGGACATCGGCGTGCGCCTGAACGGGCGCGGGGAAGCCGGGGACCTGCCGAAGTTCATCATGGAAGAGCTGGTCGAGCTGACCGGCGCCGAGCGGGCGGCGCTCGCTCTTATAGATGAGGCAGGAGGTTTAAGCCTTACGGAGGCGCACCTGCCGCTCCCTGTACCCGCCTTTATGATATCCGACCAGGAGCTCGAGCCGCCTGCGCAGACCTCTGAAGAATTCTTTGCAGAAATTCGGCCGTTCCTGGAGGAATCCGCGAGTAAGCGCGCCGGACTGCTGCGCTATCTGCCAGAGGAAGCCTCCACGTTGGACCAGCGCTCGCAGATGTGCGCCCCGCTGATCGTCCAGGGACGGCTGATCGGGCTGGTATACGCAGACCTGGAAGGCTGCTTCGGCCGCTTCGAGCCGACTGACCTTGACCTGCTGGGCGTGCTTGCCAACCAGGCCGCGGTCGCGCTGGACAACGCCGAGTGGTCGCGGGGGCTGGAAGAGCGAGTCGAGCAGCGCACCGCTGAGATCGCCCAGCGGAACGCAGAGCTGGAGATCATCAACGCCATCCAGAAAGGGCTGGCATCCGAGCTCGATTTTCAGGCCATTGTCGACCTGGTTGGGGATAAGCTGCGAGAAGTTTTCAATATGCCCGACCTGGGTATCTACTGGTACGATGAAAAAACCAACCTGCTCCATTATCTGTATGCCTATGATCACGGTGAGAGGTTGTCGATTACACCACGACCACCTCTTCCTGGCGGTAACTTTGAGACCATCCAAAAAACGCGGCAGCCAATTATTTACAACACTCCCAGCGACCATCAAGAAATTGCGCAGGCGTCGATAGAAGGTACTACGGTCAGTCTTTCTTGGATCACCGTCCCCATCATCAGCAGCGACCAGGTGCTCGGGGTCATTTCTCTGGAAGATTACGAGCGAGAGAGTGCCTATGGAGAGGCCGAGGTGCGCCTGCTGACGACGATCGCCGGCACGCTGGGCGCGGCATTGGAGAACGCGCATCTGTTCGACGAAACCCAGCGATTGCTAAAGGAGACCGAGCAGCGCAACACCGAGCTGGCGATCATCAACTCGATCCAGCAGGGTCTTGCAGCTGAGCTGGACTTCCACGCGATCGTCGACCTGGTGGGAGACAAGCTGCCGCGAAGTTTTTCATATGATGGACCTCGGTATTTTCTGGCACGAGGAACTCAACCGGCTTGATCCAATATCTTTATACATACGAACACGGAAATCAGCTGACCCTGCCTCCAGAACTCGCGGTTGAACACTGTGTTTACAGCAAATTTCTTGCGAACCGCCGGCTTCTTCTGGCGAACACCCGCAAAGAAATGGACGAGATGGAATTGACGACCGTCCCCGGGACAGATCCGTCAAAATGCTTGATTGCCGTCCCGATCATCAGCAGCGACCGGATCCTGGGCGGCATCCAGATCGAGGAATACGAGCGCGAATACGCCTTCGGCGAATCGGAACAGCGCTTGCTGACCACGATAGCCCCTTCTTTAGGCGCCGCCCTCGAGAATGCGCACCTTTTCGACGAGACCCAGCGATTGCTGAAGGAGACCGAGCAGCGCAACACCGAGCTGGCGATCATCAACTCGATCCAGCAGGGGCTGGCGGCGGAGCTGGACTTCCAGGCGATCGTCGATTTGGTCGGCGATAAGCTGCGTGAAGTATTCGATCTGCCCGACCTGGGGATCATCTGGCATGATGATAAGAGGCACCTGCTACACTATCTTTACATGTTTGAGCACGGAGAAAGACTGAACGTCCCGGCGCAGCCTCCACTTCCTGGAGGTGTATTTGAAACGATCCTGAAAACTCGCCAGCCGGTGATAAATAATTCCCCGACCGACCGTACCATAATCGCAAGAAAAATGATTGAGGGGACAGACGAAAGCTTATCGGACATCTCGGTGCCGATCATCAGCAGCGACCGGGTGCTCGGGTTGATTACGCTTGATAATTACGAGCGCGAGAACGCCTATGGTGAATCCGAAGTGCGCCTGCTGACGACGATTGCGGGTACACTAGGAGCGGCGCTCGAGAACGCGCACCTCTTCGACGAGACGCAGCGATTGCTGAAGGAGACCGAGCAGCGAAGCAGCGAGCTGGCGATCCTCAACAGCGTCGGCGAGGCAATGGCGAAGACGCTCGACGTGAAGACGGTAACAAAAATCGTCGGCGATAAAGTCTGCGATATCTTTCAAGCTGACATCGTCTCGATCATGCTTCTGGACGCGTCATCGAATATGATCACTGGGCTTTATACTTTTGATAAAGGCGAGGGCGGTTATGACGATCAAGAAGAATCATTCCCGCTGGGGACGGGGCTGACCTCCAAAGTCATAACATCTCGCCAGCCGCTCCTGCTTGAACACGCTTGAAGAACAGATAGCGAACGGGGCGTATTTATCCCCTGAACGGCAAGATCAAGGCTCGGGGGTATTCGCCGAATCCTGGCTGGGCGTGCCGATCATCGCTGGCGACCGGGTGCTGGGAGTTGTCGGTTTGGGGGACTACAAACCGCACGCTTACAACGACAATCACATCAACCTGCTGCAGACACTCTCGTCCAATATGGGTGTGGCGATCGAGAATGCCCGGCTGTTCCAGGCCGAGCAGCAGCGCATTGCGGAGCTGGCGATCATCAACAGCGTCCAAGCGTCGCTGGCTGCCGAGCTGAACATCCAGGGCATCTACGACGCAGTCGGCGACAAGATCCGCGAGATCTTCCACAACGCCGATGTAGGGATCCGGATTTACGATCCCCTGACCGACATGGAGATGTTCCCATATGCGTACGAGAATGGGGAGCGGATTACGGGCGATACCATCCCGGTGAGTGGGAGAGGGTTCAGCGGGTATGTCTACCGCACCCACGAGACCGTGGTGATCAACGAAAACATGGAACAGGCAATGGAGAAATACGGCAGCTACTTAATGCCAGGCACACAAGCCGAGAAATCGGCTGTCTTTGTGCCGCTGCTGGCAGGCGACCAGGTGCGCGGTTTGATTAACCTGGTCGACATGAAGAAAGAGCACGCCTTCAGCGAATCGGACGTGCGCCTGCTGCAGACGCTGGCAAACAGCATGAGCGTCGCCCTGGAAAACGCCAGGTTGTTCGACGAGACCCAGCGCCTGCTCAAGGAAACCGAGCAGCGTGCCGCCGAGCTGGCGATCCTGAACAGCGTCAGCGCTGCGATGGCGAAAACGCTGGACGTCGAGACAACGACACGCGTCGTCGGCGACAAGGTGACTGAAATCTTCAACGCCGATCATGCCATGATCCTGCTGCTCGATCTTCAAACCAATCTGATCCACACATTGTACGAATTCGACAAAGAGGATGGACTTATCGAACTGGCTCAACCTTTCCCCCTGGGGAAAGGATTGACTTCAAAAGTGATCCTATCCCGACAACCGCTCATGCTGGGAACTAGAGAAGAATTGATCACCAACGGCATTTATATCGCGCCAGAATTGACCGAGCAAAGGTCGGAAAACTTATCCCAGTCCTGGCTTGGCGTCCCGATCGTCGCAACCGACCGGGTTTTGGGGGTTGTTGCGCTGTCGAATTATAGACCACAGGCATTTTCTGAAAACCATATGCGCCTGTTGCAAACTCTCGCATCCAACATGGGCGTCGCGATCGAGAACGGCCGCCTTTTCGACGAGACCCAGCGCCTTCTCAAGGTAACCGAGCAGCGCGCCGCTGAGCTGGCGATCCTCAACAGCGTCAGCGAAGGGCTGGTGCGCGAGCTGGATTACGAATCGATCATCGAGCTGGTCGGCGAGGAGATCCGGCGCGTGTTTGAAGTGGACCAGATGTACATCGGCATGTACGACAGGACCACGAACACGATCGTGACGCCGTACTATATCGAACACGGTGACCGCTTCCCGGTCGAGCCGATGCAGTTGGGTGGTGGGTTCGCCGGATGGGTGCTCGCCAATCGAAAGCCGTTATTCATCAACGAAAACCTCGAAGCCTGGATTATTGAAAACTTATCTCAACAGATCCTGATCGGTGACCTGGACGAGCCTGACCTGACTAGAAGCATCGCCGCTGCGCCGATCTGGTCGTCCAACCAGGTGATCGGCCTGATCACGCTTTACGCAGATGAAGAAAACGCGTTTCTGGAATCGCGCGCCAACCTGCTGACCACTCTGGCTGCCAACCTCGGCGTCGCGTTGGAGAATGCCAGGCTGTTCGATGAGACCGAGCGGCTGCTGAAGGAGAGCGAGCAGCGCGCCGCCGAGTTGTCAATCATCAACAGCGTCCAGGCAGCCCTGGCGGCAGAGCTGAACATCCAGGGCATCTATGAGGCGGTCGGAGATAAGATCCGCGAGATCTTCCACCAGGTCGACATGGGTATTCGGATCTATGATCCCAATAACAGGTCTGCTCCACTTCCCATATTCGTACGAAAATGGGAAGCGGACTCACGATCGAATCTGTCCCGCTCGGTGAAAAAGGAATTGCCGGACACGTGCTGCGTACCAGAGAGACGTTGGTGTTCAACGAAAACCTGGAGGAAGAGAACGGCAAAGTACGGCAGCTTCACCCTGCCCGGCTCGCAGCTGGAAAAATCATCCGTCTACGTCCCGCTGGTGGTGGGCGATCAGGCGCGCGGCCTGATCAACCTGATCGACATGGATCGCGAGCACGCCTTCAGCGACTCGGACGTGCGCCTGCTGCAGACGCTTGCAAACAGCATGAGCGTTGCCCTCGAAAACGCCCGGCTCTTCGACGAGACCCAGCGCCTGCTGAAAGAGACCGAGAAGCGCAGCAGCGAGCTGGCCACGCTCAACAGCATCAGCGAAGCGATGGCGAGGACGCTGGACGTGAAGACCCTGCCGTGCCTGGTCGGCCGCAAGATGCACGAGATCTTCGAGGCCGATTCGGTGATCATCATGCTGCTGGACCCGGAAACAAACCTGATCCAGATCCCGTACGAATATGACTGCAAGGAAGGCGGCGAGATTGCGACAGAAGTCGAGCCGTTCCCGCTGGGCACCGGGCTGTCATCCAAAGTCATCCTCTCGCGCCGCCCGCTGCTGCTAAACTCGCTGGAAGAGCAGATCGCCAACGGGGCTTATTTCCCGCCGGAGCTGCTCGAGCGCAGCGCAGAGGGCGCTCTGAGCCAGTCCTGGCTGGGCGTTCCGATCGCGGCAGGTGACCGGGTGCTGGGGCTTGTGGCGCTGGCCGATTACAAGCCTAACATGTTTAACAACAACCACCTCAACCTTCTGCAGACGCTTTCGTCCAACCTGGGCGTGTCGATCGAAAACGCCCGGCTTTTTCAGGCCGAACAGCAGCGGGTCGAGGAGCTGGCGATCATCAACAGCGTCCAGGCGGCGCTGGCTTCGGAGCTGAATATCCAGGGGATCTACGACACAGTCGGCGACAAGATCCGCGAGATCTTCCACAACACCGACCTGAGCATCCGGATCTACGACCACCAGGCCAGGCTCGAGACCTTCCCGTATATGGTTGAAAGCGGCCAGCGGATCCAGATCGAGCCTGATCCGATGATCGAACGGGGGATCAGCGCGCATGTGATCCGAACGCACGAAACCGTGGTGATCAACGAGAACCTGGAAAAGGTCTCGGAGAGCTACGGGAGCTACACGATCCCCGGCACGCAATCGGAAAAATCGGCTGTTTTCGTGCCGCTGCTGGTGGGCGACCAGGTGCGCGGGTTGATCAACCTGTCGGATATGGAGCGAGAGCACGCCTACAGCGACTCGGACGTGCGCCTGCTGCAAACCCTGGCGAACAGCATGAGCGTGGCGCTCGAGAACGCCCGGCTCTTCGACGAGACCCAGCGCCTGCTGAAGGAGACCGAGCAGCGCAACGCCGAGCTGGCGATCATCAACAGCGTCCAGGCCGCCCTGGCCGCCGAGCTGAACATCCAGGGCATCTACGAGGCGGTCGGGGACAAAATCCGCGAGATCTTCCACAACGCCGACGTAGGCATCCGGATTTTCGACCCCAAGGCGAAACAGATGCATTTTCCTTATGCATACGAGAACGGAGAGCCGACCAAAATAGATCCCATGCCTTTGTCTGGGTTCAGTGCGCATATCTTCCAGACGCGCGAGACCCTTGTTTTCAACGAGAACATGGCAGAAGCCTTGGAAAAGTATGGATCTAATATCATTCCTGGGACAAAGTTCGATAAATCGGCCGTATTCGTGCCGCTTCTGGTGGGCGACCAGGTGCGCGGATTGATTGAAATAAACGACTATGAGCACGAGCACGCCTTCAGCAACTCGGACGTGCGGCTTGCTGCAAACGCTCGCGAACAGCATGAGCGTGGCGCTTGAAAACGCCCGGCTCTTCGACGAGACCCAGCGCCTGCTGAAGGAAACCGAGCTGCGCGCCGGCGAGCTGGCGATCATCAACAACATCGGCCAGGGGCTGGTCAAGCAGCAGGAGATCCAGTCGATCGTAAACCTGGTCGGCGATAAGCTTATTGAGCTGTTCAGCAGCGACAGTGTGGACATCAGGCTCTACGACCCGCAGACCAACCTGGTCACGCACCCCTATCTGGTAGAGATGGGTGAGCGTCTGCATCTGGAACCTGAGCCGCTTGGTCCGACGGGGTTCATGGCCAGCGTTGTCAAGACCAGGCAGCCACTGCTGTTCAATGATCACCTGGTCGAAAAAATGCAAGAGATGGGCAGCGCCTGGCTGCAGGGAACGATAGAGCATGCCGGGTCGTTCGTCGGCGTGCCAATCCTGGCTGGCGAGCAAGTGATCGGGATGATTGCTCTCGAAAACCAGCAGGAAGGGGCGTTCTCGGAAGCGTCCGTCAGCCTGCTGACGACCCTGGCCTCGAACCTGGGCGTCGCGCTTGAAAACGCCCGGCTTTTCCAGGAGACCAAGCGCCTTTTAAGAGAGAGCGAGCAGCGCGCCGCCGAGTTGGAGAACATCAACAGCATCCAGGCTGCGCTGGCTGAAAAGCTTGATATCGAGGCGCTCTACGATCGCGTCGGGGACCAGATCAGCGAGATCTTTGACGCTCACACGGTCCTGATCAACCAGTTTGACCACCAGAATGAGCGGATCATCAACCGCTACGCGATCGAGAACGGCGAGCGGCTTACCCTGGATCCCTGGCCGTTCCCGGCACTGACGAAGCGCGTGATCCAATCCCGCCAGCCGGTTCTGCTTCCGACCCGTAAGGATATGAACGAAGCCGGGCTGTCCCCACTGGCCGGGACGGCGCCATCGAAATCGATCCTGGTCGTGCCGCTGATTACTGGAGACCAGGTCTTTGGCTCGGTCAGCCTGCAGAACCTGGAACACGAAAACGCTTTTGGTCCGTCCGAAATGCGCCTGCTCTCCACGATCGCAAACAGCATGAGCGTCGCGATCGAGAACGCCCGCCTGTTCGACGAAACCAGGCGCCTGTTGGCCGAGTCCGAGCAGCGGACCGCCGAGCTGGCGGCGCTGAACCAGGTCAGCCAGGCGCTCAGCTCACAGCTTGAGATCGAAGCGCTGCTCAACCTCGCCGGCGAGCAAATCCAGCAGACCTTCAAGGCAGACATCGCCTATATCGCCCAGCTCGACCGTCCTGCCGGGCTGATCCGGTTTCCCTATGTATATGGAGAGACGTTTGATACCCTGGCTTATGGGGAAGGCTTGACCAGCAAGATTCTTATCAGCGGAGAGCCGCTGCTGTTGAACCAGGACCTCGGGGCGCGCTATTCGGAGATGGGGATCACCCGGGTTGGAACCGCCTCGAAATCGTACCTGGGGGTGCCGATCTTCGCCGGCCAGGAGACGATCGGCGTCATCAGCGTGCAGAGTACCAGAACGGAAGGAAGGTTTTCGGAGAGCGACCTGGGGCTGCTGGAGACGATCTCGGCGAATGTAGGGGCGGCGCTCGTCAACGCCCGGTTGTACGCCGAGACCCAGCGCCGTGCCCGCGAGACCGAAGCGCTCGCCGAAGTCGGCCGGGAGATCACGGCCACGCTCGACCTGGCGACCGTGCTGGAGCGGATCGCCTCCAGCGCAAAGAGCCTGCTGAACGCCGCCGACAGCGCGGTATTCCTCCCCGATTCGGAGAACCGGCAGCTGCACGCGATCGTCGCCCTCGGCGGGATCACGGAAGAATTAAAAGCCAGTGCGATCAATCCTGGGGAAGGGATCATCGGCGACCTGTGGCAGCGCAGGCAGGCGGAGGTGATTAACGACACGACCCACGACCCGCGCGGCTTGACAATAGAAGGAACAGAGGATCTCACGAACGAGCGAATGATCGTCGCTCCGCTGCTCTCGGGCGAAAAGGCCGAGGGCATGATGGTCGTCTGGCGCACCGGAGAGCCGTATACCGATGCCGACCTGCGATTTTTAGAGGGGCTGGCGGTAAATGCTGCGATTGCGATCGAGAATGCCAACCTCTTCGAAGATGCCCGGATCGCGCAGCAGGAAGCGGACAGCGCCAACCAGGCCAAGAGCGATTTCCTGGCGATGATGAGCCACGAAATCCGCACGCCGATGAACGCGATCATCGGCATGTCGGGCCTGCTGATGGACACGCCCTTGAATTCGGAACAGCGCGACTACGCCGATACCATCCGCGCCAGCAGCGATTCCCTGCTGACGATCATCAACGACATCCTCGACTTCTCGAAGATCGAAGCAGGCAAGATGGAGCTGGAAAACCAACCTTTCTTCCTGCGCGACTGCGTCGAAAGCGCCCTCGACCTGATGCGGGTGCGCGCCGCCGAGAAAGGATTGGAGCTGGCCTACCAGATCGAGCCGGATGTGCCCGCCGCGATCGTCAGCGATGTCACCCGGCTGCGCCAGATCCTGATCAACCTGACCGGCAACTCGGTCAAGTTCACCGAGCAGGGCGAGATCGTCATCTCGGTGGAAATGGACGCCGGAGGAAGCCGGCCGCAGGAAGATTCGCTTCTCGGTGCGCGACACCGGGATCGGCATCCCACCCGACCGGATCGACCGGCTGTTCCAGGCTTTCAGCCAGCTGGATGCCTCGACCACCCGCAGATACGGCGGCACGGGGTTGGGGCTGGCGATCAGCCAGCGGCTTTGCCGGATGATGGGCGGCGAGCTGTGGGCCGAGTCACCTGCGCCGCTCCCACCCGGGGGCGAGAGCCGCCCAGGCGGTCCGGGTTCGGTCTTCACATTCACGATTGACGCGGAATCCGCGACTGAGCTTAAGCCGCGCGACAGGATCATGGGAAATCAGTCGATCCTGGCCGGCAGGCGGCTGCTGATCGTCGACGACAACCCGACCAACCGGAGAATCCTCGTGAGGCAGACCCTGGACTGGGGGATGATGCCGTTCGACAGCCGCTCGCCGGTAGAAGCGCTCGAGATTGCTGCGCCGGGGCGACCCATTCGACATTGCCATCCTGGATATGCACATGCCCGAGATGAACGGGGTCGACCTGGCCGGTGAGATTCACAAACTTCCCGACCGTAAGAGAATGCCGCTTGTGCTGTACTCTTCACTGGGTGGGCGGGAGAGCTCGGAATCCAGCCCGGAGATCGCCGCCTACCTGACCAAACCAGTGCGCCCCTCGGCGCTGCTCGACAGCCTGATGGGGCTGTTCGAGGCGATCCCGCAGGCGGATGTAAAACCTGTCAGCCCCGGTTCAACCCCGGATCGACCCGGAGATGGCGAAACGCCGCCCGCTGCGCATCCTGCTTGCAGAGGACAACGCCGTCAACCAGAAGGTGGCGCTTCGGCTGCTCTCGCAGATGGGCTACCGCGCTGATGTGGCCGCGAATGGGATCGAAGCCGTGCAGGCCGTTGACCGGCAGATGTATGATGTGATCCTGATGGATGTGCAGATGCCGGAGATGGATGGACTGGAGGCGACGCGCAAAATCCGCGATCAGGGCGACCGGATCATCCAGCCGTCGATCATCGCGATGACCGCGAACGCGATGCAGGGCGACCGCGAAATCTGCATCGCGGCCGGGATGGACGACTACGTCAGCAAGCCGATCCGGGTCGAAGAGCTGGTCGCGGCGTTGGAGAGGCTGCCCTTATCATGAAAACCAAGCTTCTAAGCAGCATCCCGCTTTTCTCCGGTCTGCCCCCGGAAGAGATCGACCATCTGGCTGAAAGCTTGCAGACGATCATTTTTCCGGCAGGGACGGTTCTTTTCGAAGAAGGCGGCAGCGATCCACACTGCTTCATCCTGCAAGAAGGGACAGTTGAGATCATCAAATCCCTGGGGACGAGCGACGAGCGCACCCTGGCGGTGCGCGGGCGCGGCTCGCTGCTGGGCGAGATGAGCTTGTTTATGCTGTCGAAGGCTCACACAGCCAGCGTACGCTCGCTGACCCCGCTTACGCTGCTTAAAATGACCCGGACTGAATTCGATGGGCTGCTGCACCGCCAGCCCCGCCTGGTATATGAGATCGCTGAAATTCTGAGCAGGCGGCTCGACGAGTCGGAGAACCTGACGATCCTGGACCTGCGGGCGAAGAACATCCAGCTCACCGATGCTTATGAAGAGCTGAAGTCCGCCCACGAGCAGATCGTGGAGAAAGAGCGAATGGAGCGCGAGCTGCAGATCGCCCAGCAGATCCAATTGAGCATACTGCCGCAGGAGATCCCGCAATATCCCGGTGTAGAATGCGGGGCGCTGATGATCCCGGCGCGGATGATCGGCGGCGATTTTTACGATTTCTTCCCGCTTGGGGAAGATCTGCTGGGCGTGGTCGTCGGCGACGTGTCTGACAAAGGCGTGCCGGCGGCGCTCTTCATGGCGCTGACGTACAGCCTGGTACGGGCTGAGGCTCGCCACAATTCTGACCCGGCGGAGACGCTGCGCGGCGTCAACCGCCACCTGCTGGAGATCAACGTATCGCAGATGTTCGTCACGCTGCTCTACGGCGTGCTGGACACCCGCACCGGCCGATTTCTTTATCCGCGCGCCGGTCATCCACCGCCCTTCCTGATCGATTCGTCCTGCAGCCAGCTCCCCGTCTCGACGAAGCTCGGCCAGGCGTTGGGACTGCTGGACGAGCCGATGCTCGATGAAGGCCAAATCCAGCTGCCTGAAGGGGGCTGCCTGATGCTTTTCAGCGACGGGCTGACGGAAGCTGAAGATCTGCACGGTGAATTCTTCGAGCTTGAGAGGCTTTGCGAAATCCGGGCTGAGCACGGGCAGGCGGACTTGTCTGATTTTTGCCAGGAAGTCTGGCGAGCCGTCCAGGATTTCTCATCCGGTCTGACCCAGGCAGATGATTTCACGTTCACCGTGATAAAATGGGAACCAGGATAGGATCGATGAGCGACGAACGTCTAACTCCGGTAAACCTGGTTCAAATACTGCGCCGTGTATCGATTTTTGAGCTGTGCGACGAGCAGCAGCTATCCGGATTGGCCTGCGCCTGCCGAGTCCGCCAGCTTCCAAAGGGATCGGTGGTATTTTTCCAGTCCGACCCAAGCGACGAGCTGTACCTGGTGATTTCGGGCTCAATTGCGATCCTGCTTTGCAGCCCGGACGGCCGCGAGCTGCTGATCAACGAGGCCAGGGCCGGCGACTACTTTGGCGAGTTGGCGCTGCTGACCCGCCAGCCCCGCTCTGCGAGTGCGATCGCCCGCGAAAAAACCGAGCTGATCGTGATCCCGGCTTACGCGTTCGAACAGGTGTTAAACAACCAGCCGCAGGTCGTGCGCCGGCTACTGGGGCTCACTTCCAGGCGGTTGGCGGCGAGCAGCGACCGTGAAAGCGCCCTGGCGTTCCTGGATGCCCCCGGGCGGATCGTCCGCAACTTGCTGCAGTTGGATGAAGAGAACGACGAAAAGGGCTATATCACGCTTTCGCAGGATGAGCTCGCTCAGCGCACAGGCCTGACCCGCCAGACGGTCGCCAAGATCCTCGGCCGCTGGCGTCGGGCAGGTTGGCTGCTAACCGGCCGGGGCCGGATCATGCTGCTGAATCGCGAAGCCCTGAAGCAAGTAGCCGAACAGAGCTCCCTCTGAGTCATGAAGCAGACACTGCTTGTGTCGCCGAACTGACATTGGTTATCCAGAATTGATGCTAAACTGTAGGCAACAGTGACAAATAGAAAACCCTGGTATAACCCGAAGGAGGAAAATTCCATGGACGAGAAACAGATTTCAGCAACGAAGCGTTTATTGAAAAAGCTTTCCCGCGCTGCGCCGCGACGCTCAGCGATGACGAACAGAACATCCTGGATCAGATGGTAACCAGAGCAGCTCCGGATGTCGAAGCCCACAAGATGACGGAACGGGCGATTGAGAAGTCAGCCGAAGCATCGAAAGACAAGGCCGCCGAGGTCAGCGCCCACAAGATGAGCGAGCGGACCAGCGAAAAGGCTGCCGAGCAGTCGAAGGACAAGGCCGCCGAGGTCAGCGCCCACAAGATGAGCGAGCGGACCAGCGAAAAGGCTGCCGAGCAGTCGAAGGACAAGGCCGCCGAGGTCAGCGCCCACAAGATGAGCGAGCGGACCAGCGAAAAGGCTGCCGAGCAGTCGAAGGACAAGGCCGCCGAGGTCAGCGCCCACAAGATGGCGGAGCGGACCAGCGAAAAGGCTGCCGAGCAGTCGAAGGACAAGGTCGCCGAGGTCAGCGCCCACAAGATGGCGGAGCGGACCAGCGAAAAGGCCGCCGAGCAGTCGAAGGACAAGGCCGCCGAGGTCAGCGCCCACAAGATGGCGGAGCGGACCAGCGAAAAGGCCGCCGAGCAGTCGAAGGACAAGGCCGCCGAGGTCAGCGCCCACAAGATGGCGGAGCGGACCAGCGAAAAGGCCGCCGAGCAGTCGAAGGACAAGGCCGCCGAGGTCAGCGCCCACAAGATGGCGGAGCGGACTAGCGAAAAGGCCGCCGAGCAGTCGAAGGACAAGGTCGCCGAGGTCAGCGCCCACAAGATGACCGAAAGACCCTTCCGAAAGCCGACCCAGCCGCGGACTTCAAGATCGTTTTCGACGAGAAGGCAGAAATTTACAAATTCAAAGAATAGCATCGCTGATATCCAGGCATGCTTTATGGACAATCTGCACCTCGATGAGATGCAGATTGTCCACGTTGCACCATAGTCGAAGATAAATGGAGGGCAGCAGCCATGGCGGAAGAACCCCAAGTTGATCAGGGCCAAATCCAGGAGCCGCAGCTGGCGGAACAGCTCACCCGCCTGGTCCAGGCCATCCAGGCCAGCGGAAAAGCCATCCTGCCGAGGTCGAGCGATGCACTGCTGCAGTCGATAGTTGAGGCTGCGGCGCGCATCTTCAGCGCAGGTGCAGCTTCGATCGCGCTGGTCAACGAGCAAGAGCAAACGCTGGAATTCAAAGTTTCCGTGGGTCCAAGCAACGACATCATCGGCAAGAGCATCCCGATCAACAAGGGGATCGCTGGTTATGTTGCGATGACCGGCCAACCGATCGCGGTCTCAAATGTGGATACAGATCCACGCTTCAACCGCGAATTTTCCAAGAGCACCGGCTACGTCCCGACTTCGATCCTGGCGACGCCGCTGCTGCTGGGGGAACGGGTGATCGGTGTGATGGAAATCCTCGACAAGATCAGCGCAGCGTCTTTTGGGCTGCAGGACATGGAGCTGCTGGGGATGTTTGCTCACCAGGCTGCACTGGCGATCAACCAGGCTCAGCAGATGGAGCGGCTTACAGAAGCGCTGGCGCTTGGGTTGGAGCGGCTGGCGGCTTCTGATCTGAACGCTGATTCGGGCGAGCTGCTGAGTGTGCTGGAAAAATCCAGCCGGGAACAGCCCGAATCTCGGGATATCCTGGCGCTGGCGGACCTGTTCAACCAGATCAGCAGTTTGGGAGCAACAGAGCGCCGGGCTTGCCTCAAGATGTTGGGCGTATTTGCGGAGTACAGCCGCGCGAAGTCGAAGAGCTTCTCGGGGGGAAAATTCCGGTGACAGAGGACCTGATGCGACCTCATTGGTCCCAGGCTTTCACGCGTGAAGCGATTCGGGCGCTGAAGGTGGAGGGACCGCTGGGGGAGATCACGCCCGAGTGGGCGTGGGGGGGCAGCCGGGGCGCCGACGTACGTATAGCCGTTGTAGACAGCGGGATAGAACACGACCACCCGGCTCTTGAGGGCTGCGTCCGTTCCGGGATCGTCGTCGAGTACGACGAATCGGAAGAGATGGACCACCGCATCGAGCCGGACGATCCGCCTCAGGACATGGCCGGGCACGGAACTGCCTGCGCTGGGATCATCCACTCGATCGCGCCGGAAGCCGAGCTTTACAGCGTGCGCGTGCTTGGGAACGACATCCGCGGGCGGGCGATCCAATTTGCGGCCGGGCTGGATTGGGCGATCGACGAGAGGATGCACGTAGTCAACATGAGCCTGAGCACCGGGAAGCAGGATTATTACGCCCTGTTCCACGAGCTGGCAGATGACGCCTATTTCAAGAACATCATGCTGGTTTCGGCAGTGAACAACATCCCTGGTCCCAGCTTTCCATCGCTGTTCTCGTCTGTGATCTCAGTCGCAGCGCATGAAGGCCAGGACCCTTTCATTTATTATTACAACCCTGCCCCGCCGGTGGAATTCGGTGCGCCTGGGATCGACGTCCGGGTTGCCTGGAAGGATAAACAGATCGTGACGACGACAGGGAACAGCTTTGCCGCACCGCATATTACCGGGATCGTGGCGCTGATCCGGTCCAAGCATCCCGAGCTGACGCCTTTTCAGGTGAAGAGCGTTTTGTGGGCATGCGCTGCGAACGCCCGACCTGGCTGGGAATTAGAGCGGCTGCATTCAAAATCAGCCTGGATTAGCCGAGATCACTTCGTCCTGACGAAGTCCTTGCAAAACAAGAAACTTATCCTTATAATTGCTGGTGAGGACAAATCTTTGGAGTAAAAGAGTGGATATCTGGTACGGTTTTGTCAAGAACGTCATCCGGGTCTACACGGCATTCTTCCTTCATTACCAGGTGCATGGGAAAGAGAATATCCCCTCTGGGCCGAAGATCATCGTAGGCAACCATCCGTATGCAACCGATGGTTTTGCCCTTCCGTTCATATTTCATGAGAAGCTCCATTTTGCGATCCAGGAGAGTATCTTTGAGATGCCTTTTGTGGGGCGGATGCTCGCTCTGGCCGGTCAGATCCCGGTCAGGGTCGGGCAAGGGCAGGAGATGCTGAAAACTGCGAAGGTCTGGCTGGAAAAAGGCCACGATATCGTGATCTTCCCCGAGGGCAGGCTGAACCTTGGGAGGGAATTTCACCGGGCAGGCTCCGGGGCTGCGCTGCTGGCGCTCCAGACCGGCGCGCCGGTCGTGCCGCTGGGAATCTGGTCGCCGCCTGAGTTTGCGCGAATGGTTCGAAACACCTTTATGAGCCAGCCGGCAACGGGAGGCTGGCAGCTGGGCGGAAAGCTCTACATAAAAATTGGCGAGCCGCTCTTCTTGAAGTGGACCGGATGATCCACAACGCCTGTACCGCCACCTGCGCAGAATGCACCAATCTGATCATGAGCACAGTCGCCGAGCTGGTGCAGCAAACCTATAACGAATCCAGCGATCCTGCCTCAGCTTAAGCCGAAATCACCTCTCGACTTTATTGTTAATAACGCCTGGATCAAGCCAGGCTCAGCGCAGCTGGAGCTGGCGGGTGCTTGACCAGATATTGCCCTGAGACGTGGTCGAGAATGTATCCCCATGGAAATGTGTCACCTGGATGGTTCTGGCAGCGCTGGGAAGAAGCTCCCGATGGATCCAGGCTTCAGAAGATTTGCGGCCACAGGAAGCTGCACGTCGACACGAGTCAGATCTTCCTGCCTGTGATCCGGAGATAATCAGGACGAAAAGACCCGAAGAGCCTTGAAGGCTTTTCGGGTCAGGGATTTTTGATTACGGGACCTGAAGGATTGTTAAGACCTTTCAGGTCCTGGTTTCACTTCTTACTCCATCTTTGGGTTCCAGACCTCCCACACCTTTCCAACGAGAGCCGGGCCAGGCTTGAGGGTGGGCTTACCCGGCTCCCAGCCGGCGGGGGTGGCTTCTTTGCCGCCTGAGGCGCGCACGAGCTGGAAGGCCTGGATCTGGCGGACCGACTCGGCGAACTTCCGTCCGACCGGAGGCGTCAGCACTTCCATCGCCTGGATCACGCCGTCCGGGTCGATGATGAACCGGCCGCGCAGCTCGATGCCCTGGTTTTCATCCCAGACCCCATAAGCCCGGCCGACGTTGCCAGCCTGGTCGGAAGCCATGTGGAAGGGGATGCCGCCATCGACCATCTTGACGAGCTCGTGGTCGTTCCACATTTTATGGACGAAATGGCTGTCCACGCTCACCGAGATGACTTCAACGCCCAACGCCTGGAGCACGGGATATTTGTCGGCGACCGCCGACACTTCCGTCGCTCAGACAAAGGTGAAATCACCCGGGTAGAAGCAGACCAACACCCATTTTCCGGCAAAATCTGAAAGCTTCACGGATGTGAAGCCGCCTTTGTAGTACGCCGGAGCGGTGAAATCGGGGGCTTTTTGTCCAACTCTTGCGGTCATTTGTGGCTCCTTTTTTTCGATGGGCACGGGGCTTTGGGTTTCGGGTGGTGCAGTGGGCTGATTGCCCACAACGCTGCCCGTCACGCGGGCGCATCCTACAGGTTCTGCCATAAAACCACTCCTTTCTCAAATACCTCGGATATGATTGAGAGCAAGCTTTACAATGCACCGCTGTCGAGGCAAGCACTGTTCGCTTATTATTTTAGTCACAATATATTGGTAAATTACTGTTGTTATAAGGGTATTTTACCGGAAGGACGGTTGCCTGTCAATCATCGGCCAGTTCCCTGGGTTCATTCCTCCCCAAACTGAACTTCGACACTCATCCCGGCTCGCAGCCCTTCCGGGATACTGTCCAGCGCGATCGATGTCTGGTAAACCACATCCCCGCCCAGCACATCCGCCAGAGGGGCGATGTCGACGACTTTTCCCGTGACCGTCTCTCCTAGCGCTTCAATAAACACGGTCACCGCCTGCCCGATCCGCACACGCGGGATATCCCGCTCGCTCAAATCGGTCGTCTTGACCTGCAGGTGATCCAGGTCTGCCAGCACAAGGATGACCTGGCCCGGGATGACCCATTCGCCCGGGCGGCTGTTAATCTTGCTGATTGTCCCTGCAAACGGCGCGGTGAGGTTCAGGTCCTTCAGACGCGGCCTGGGCAGCTGAAAGCTGCGTCTCGGCGTCACTCAACCGTGCTTCGGCCAGGCGATTCTGATCGGGGTCGGGTCCCGCTTTAAACGTCGCATAATCGCTCTGAGCTTGAGTGAGCTGCGTTTCAGCCACGTCCAGGTTGTACTCATACTGTAGGCGCTTGACCGCAGCGTTGTAATCGGCCTGGGCTTCGTTCAGGGCTTCCAGACGGTCCTCGCGGATCGGGTCGGTCGAAGGTCGGTATTTAAATGGCTCGAATCTCGCCCGCGCTTCGTCCATGCGCTCCTTCATAATGCTGATCGCTTCGACCGTGTCCAGATTGGCCTGGTTAGAGGGCACGGTGAAGTTGTCCAACGCATATTGGGCATCCCTGACTGCTCGCTCATAGGTAATGACATCCTGCATCGCCTGGACGCGCTTCCCTTCGCTCTCCTCCTGCAGATCAGACAGCGCCTGGCGGGCCTGCTCAACCTTATATTCGGCGGCGCTGATGGCAGCCTGGAGCTCTTCCTGCCCTTCAAGCTGTGCGAGGGTTTGCCTGGCTTCGACTCGCTGACCGACCGCCACATCCATCGCAGCGATCTTGCCTGCGAGCGTGAATACCAGCTGGGCGTCCTCTTTCGGGGCGATCACCCCCGAGGCGGAAGTACCACCGCTTACCGGCTCCAGGCCAACGCCTGTCCCTTCAGGCGTGAGGTTCAGATCGCCCAGGATGACGGTCGGTAGGGGGGTAGGCGACCCGCCGCCGATTGCGCTGCAGCCGCTGAGCGTAAAAATCCCAAGCAGAAAAAAAACCACATAGATTTTCAGGTATGTTCTCCGCATCTCAGCCTTCCAGGCCGGCTTTTTCGACGGATCCCTCGGCGATTGATTGATCCTCCGTGATCAAACCGTCCTGGAGAGTGACCACCCGCCGGGCGTATTGGATCACGCGCGGGTCGTGCGTGGCGAAGATGAAAGTCACGCCGGTTTCCCGGTTCAGGCGAGCCATGATCTCCATGACCTGTTTGCCGTTGGCGGTGTCCAGGTTGGCGGTCGGTTCGTCGGCTAAGATAAGTAGCGGCCGACTTGCAAGGGCGCGGGCAATCGCGACGCGCTGCTGCTGGCCGCCGCTGAGCTGGTCGGGGCGATGGTGGGCGCGGTCGGTCAGCTCCACGGCCCCGAGCAGCTCTTCCACCCGCTTCCGGCGTTCGGCCCGGTTTTGCCCGTTCAGCAGCAGCGGCATTTCCACGTTCTCAAAGGTCGAGAGGGTCGGAATCAGCGCAAAAAACTGGAAGATAAACCCGATCGTGCCGCGGCGCATATCGGCGCGCTGGTTGCGGTTGAGCCTGCTCACCTCTTGGCCGTTTATGAATACACTCCCGCTGGTTGGCTGGTCCAGGCAGCCGATCAGCTGCAGCAGCGTGGTCTTCCCTGATCCCGAAGGACCAATCAGGGCAGAAAATTCACCGCGTTCGATGGTCAAATTGACGCCGCGCAGGGCATGCGTCTCGATGTTACCGATCCTGTAAATGCGAGCAGCGTTTTCAACGCGAACAACTTCCATTTTGAGATCTCCTTGTAGAAATGGGCCTATTTTTCAGCACGAAGTGCTTCGACAGGCTCCATCCGGGCAGCCAGCAATGCCGGGTAAACCCCGGCCAGCAGGGTGACAATAAACGCCAGGACGCTCACATAAATCGTGCGATCCAGGCTGAATTTTGCATAAACCGTATCTCGAATCAGGAAACCGCCTCCACCGACAGCCATATTTCCGACATAAAACCCGTGGCGCTCGAGATACGCGACACCTAGAACGCCCAGCACCAGCCCAAGCAGGATGCCGCCGACTGCCAGGATCGACGACTCAGCCAGGAACATGGCCATGATGCGCCGGCCTTTCATGCCGATGGCCGCCAGAATGCCGATCTCACGCGTGCGCTCGAAGACAGCCATGATCAGGGTGTTGACGATGACGGTAGCCGTCACGACGAGCACTATCAGGTAGAAGAGGTTCATATAAGCGTTGGACAGGTTTTCCGTCGAGATGATGATTTCGTTCATCTTCCGCCAGGTCAAGATCTTGAAGGAAGAAGACTGGATCGCATCGATCACCGCATCGGTCTGCTCTTTGTCTTTCAGCAGGACGAAAATCGTGCTGGCGTGGTTCTCCGCTCCGGTCAGCGCCTGTGCTTTTTTCAGAGGAAGAAAGACGATGGCGTTGTCGAAGGTGCTGGTTTCGGTGGTGTAGATGCCCCGGATCGTGAAAGGCTGCTCGCTGAGCCCTCCACCCGAGGTATTTGCGGTCAGGTTGATCTGGTCGCCGGGCTCCAATCCCATTTTCTCTGCCAGGGGTCGGCCGATCAAGATCCCTTCGCGTTCGTCGGAGCTCAGCCACTCGCCCTGGATCAATCCTTCCCGGTACGGATCGTTGGTCTCCGAATCTGGGTCGATGCCGATGATGCTGACGCCGGAGGACTGACTGCCGGATTCGACGATTCCGCTCGCAAATAATCGCGGCGCGGCTGCTTTGACAGGCTCCAGTGAGCTCAGCTGGCGGACGACCTGATCAGGATCTTCGACGAGGTCTTCCCACTTCAAGCTTGACTTCCGCTCGTCGAAGGACTGCTCCCGGACCTGCAGATGACCGCTCTGCAGCTCGATGCTGGTGTCCATCGCGTTGTTCATCTCGCCGTTTATAAAAGACGCCATCACGATCAGCAAAGCCAAACCGATTGCCAGCGCCAGGATGGAGAAAAAAGTCCTGCGGCGGTTGCGGGCGAGGTCGCGAAATGCCATTCGAAAGAGTTGGATCATAGCTGTCCTCACACGTGATGCAGCGCTTCGGCCGGCTCGCGACGGGCGGCTTCACGCGCCGGGAAGAAAGCCGCCAGGGCTGAGATGATCCCGACCGTCAGGGCGCGGCTGAGCAGTTTTTCGGTCCCCCAGCTAGGATAAATGCGCCCGCTGATCAGCGCCATATACTCGGTCACGCCCCCCATTGCGCTGAAGTCGAGTCCGACCCTGCGCAGCAGGCCGTTGAAAGCCAGACCCAGGAGGATGCCTGTCGCCACCCCAACCATGCCCATCATCGTGCCTTCAAGGATGAAAAGCCAGGAAATCTGGCGCGGTTTGAGCCCGAGAGCGCCGAGCAGACCGATCTCGCGTGTGCGCTCGTACACGGCCATCAGCAGCAGGTTCAGGATGCCGATCCCGGCAATGACCAGGATCACGACGCTGAAGATGTTCATGACCCCGTTCTTGGTTGTGATCGCCGCCAACAGCTCGGGGTAGTTGTTCCTCCAGGTGTCGATTTCGTAGCCGGGGAGCTGCGGCTCAAGCGCGGCGATCACCTCTGGCTCCTGGCCTAATACCTTTAACACGATCGCGATTTCAGTGGATTGGTCCATCAAGTCAAACAAGGACTGGGCTTCGCCAAGCGACATGTAGACCGTGCCCTTCTCGAGCTCAGGCATCCCCAGGTCGTAGATGCCGGCAACACTCATCGTCCGCTGGCGCATCTGCTCATGAGTGGAGCGGCCGACCAGTGTGATCCGGTCGCCTACTGCGACGTCCATCGCATCGGCCAGACCTTTCCCGATCAGGACTACATCGGTGTCGTCGGAGTTCAGGTACCGGCCGAGGACGACGTGCTGTGCAGCCAGGTTAACATCCGCCTCCTTTTCAGGCTCGATCCCGATGATGCTGACACCGAAGGCGCCTTCGGGGCTGCTGACCATCCCGCCTGTGTTGATCCGCCGTGAGGCTGCCAGCACCTGCGGGTGGGCGGATGCTGCTTCCACGGCAGCCTGGTCATTCGGCAGCGGCAGGAGTGGGTTCTGACCGGTTTCCGAGCGGTACCCGTCTGCATGGATCTGGATATTTCCGCCCAGGACCTTGATCGCGTTGCCGTAAATCGCCTGGTCGAAACCCTGCATCAGCCCATCGTACATCATCATCATCGCAAGGCCGATAGCCATCGCAACAGCAACGATCATCGTGCGGCCGCGGTGGCGCCAGATGTTGCGCCAGGCAAGCTGAAGATATAATCTCATCCTTGCGGTCCCTTTCTACAATCCTTTAGAAGCGAGCTATCAGGAACTGACCCCCCAGCGCTATAATCGGCCTGATAAGACGCCATCCGCTTCGTGAGAGATATGATTCTCTCCATTAATGATATTCTATTGCAAGTCGAAGCGAACGTCAATCAAGTTTCTTCGTTCTGTCCCCCGATTGCATAAGCCTGGTCTAACAGCAGAGAAAGTTCTTGCAAATCCGAACTCGGCTGCCGCTTCTGGCAATGATCCTTCAAGCACAATCCGATTGGCGCGCTCAAAATGCACGATGGCTTCATTTGTTGCCATGAGGCGGAGTGCTTCCCGACCGGCAGCCAGGCTGAAGCGGAAGGCTGACTGCATCAACCCGGCGGCAAGCGCATGGTGGGCCAGGACCGCTGGAGAATCCCCAGACGTTTCCAGCATTTCAAGAGCCCGCTTGTGGAAAAGCCGTCTGCGGGCGTCCCCGGCTTCCGTGTACACAACGTCGCGCAGCATATCGTTAATGAAAGTGTAGTCGCTTGCAGCCCCCGGCTGCGCCGCTTCAAGAAGGAGCCTGAAGCTGATCAATTCATCCAGGGCGGGTAATGCCAGATCTTCGTCCAGAGTGGAGATCGCACAAAGGCGCACAAATGTGATCCGCCGTTCGAGCACGGCTGCACCTGTCAGCAAACTGAAGGCATTCGGGCTGAGGCGGTTCAAGCGCGACCGGATCACAGCATGTACATTAGAAGGGACACGGACCGCCTGCCCAAGATTGTGCTCTGCGTCCACTGCGAAGGTCCATTGCCCCTGCGCTTTTCGTTTGGGATGAAGCACCCGACGTTCGAGCAGATCCTTCAAAGTCTCCACCAAATAGAACGGATGGCCGTGTGTTTCTGCATACAACCATTGGGCGAAATCGGCGGCAGGAGGCGAAAGGATGGTCTTCGCCATTTGGACTGTCTCCTGCTCGCCAAGCGGCTCCAACTCTAGGTAGATTGGCGCCAGCTCACGTCCCACGCGCCTCAACCATTCGATTAAGCTGAGAGGGCTGCCCGCTCGAGCACCTGTACCCTGAGATTGGTTTATTGGAATCAGTGCTTCTGAACGCAGGCTGACAAGCAGCAAGACCCGCACAGCGCTTTCACGCCAGCGCCGGATGAAATATTGCAGCAGGTCCAGCGTCGCACTGTCTGCCCACTGCAGATCATCCACGAACAGCACAAGCGGCGCCTGTTGGGTCAGCTCAAGTGTAAATTGCAAGAAGGACTCAAAGAGCTGAGAGCGGATATCCTTCGCCTCTGGAGCGCTACTATCCCACTCAGTCTCAGCATAACCTGGATTGCCTTCTTTCAATAGAGGCAGAAGCTGTCCGAGAGATGACCTCCAGTCATCATCGAGTGATTCCGTGATCGTGTTTTTTTCACCGAGCCACAGCCGGAGCGCCTCAACCAGCGCTTGAAACGGCAAATGGCTGCTGCTCTCAAAGGCGCTTCCCTTCAAAATTTCAGATCCCTGAGCGCTAACCCAGGCTAAAAATTTGGTGGCGAGGCGAGTCTTGCCAATTCCCGCTTCGCCGCGCAGCACTACAAGCTGAGCTAAACCTGAGGCGGCGTGCTCGTAGCTATCAACGAGCACCTGATACTCGCTTTTGCGCCCGGCAAATAGATTTCCCAGAAAAGAGACCGAAGTATCTGCCAGGATATGTTCAGGTGCGGCGGGATGAACAGAAAGCTGAGTGCGGATGCGCGCTGCCAGGACCTCCGTATCCGGCTCAGGTTCGACGCCTAATTCTTCTATCAATATGGCGCGACAAACCTCATAAGCACTCAGTGCCTGTCCCCGTTCGCCGGCAGCGTAATGCGCCCGCATTTTGCGGCGATAAGCGACTTCGTTCAGCGCATCCAGCGCAATCCAACGCGAGGCAGTCTCTGCGGCGCCGGCAAAATCGCCGCCTGCAAACTGGATTTCGGACATCCGGTCGAAGATCAAACCTAATCGGCGGTGCCAGACTTCGCGCTGCACGGCTGCCCAATCATCAAAAACTGGCGCATCACCCAGTGAGAAGCCCACAAGAAAATCGCCGCGCTGGCAGGCAGCGGCTGACTGCAGCAGCGGCAGGCTGTCAGAACCTTCTGGCTGCGATCGGCTCGACCGATCAAGGCGTGCCTTGGCATAGGCAGCCTCGATAATATTGGTGTCAATTTTGATCGACGCATCAGGATTCAAACCCAGCGCAGTGTGAGAAATTAGAAGGTAAGGAGTCTCTGCCTGTCCGCCGGCGCGAGTTAGTGCCATCTGCAGATGACCCAGCGTGTTGCGGAGCGAGGCGTGACTGCGCTCAGAGCTTGCGTCTGGCCAGAGCAGAGCGGCCAGGTGTTCGCGTGGCTGCAGCCTGGCTTCGATTGCCAGATAAATCAACAGCGCCAGCGTCTTGCGTGTAGGAAAAATCAGCGCTTTTTCATCCAGCAGCACTTCTGGAGGTCCCAATAAATTGACGATTAATTGCGGCGTTGGACCAAGCAAAGATGCACTCTCTTGTGACGCTTTTGAGACTCATCAATATTATACTGAAAATATTGATCGTTGGTAATTTGGAGGGCCGAAAATACTGATGTCTGGACTTGTTCTGACTCTACCCATCGTTGCCGGTAAGGTGGAGTCCTGGCGGCGATTTTGCCAGGAATTATCCGGCGCACAGCTACAGATGTACATTGTATCTCGACGAAGGCTGGGAATCACAGCCGAACGTATGGTGCTGGTTGAGAATACATTTGGGGCAATTGCCATAACCACTTTGGAAGCCCTTGATACCAACCAGGTGTTCAGTCGGATCATCTCCTCAGATCTCCCTTTTGACCGCTGGTATCGAGATCGGATGCAGGAACTTCACGGCATCAACCTGGCAGGGTACACACAATTCTCGCAACCGATCCAGCTCCCAAAAGATCAAGAGCTTCTGTTTGAATGGATATTAAATTCCAACGATCCTAAGAAAAATTAGTCTTTAATTTTGAAACCGTCATGCTGTGAACGTCGAAACCTCGCATGACCCCACCCGAACTACCTGATAAGGAAAAGGAGAAATCTCATGTTATGGACAATCATCATCATTCTAGTAATCCTGTGGCTGCTTGGCTTTTTCGGTCGGAACATTAGCTCCAGCTTTCCAAAAACCGGGAATTGGATCCATATCCTGATCGTTATTGCCGTGGTCCTGCTTGTCCTGAACCTGCTGGGGATGGTGTGAGCCTCATAATTACTTGATCCTTCGAGCAGAGTTGCCTCACAGCGCCTCTACCGATCCCTATAAGACAACCTATTGGAACCCAAATGCCGGGGATTCAACAGGTTGTAGGATAGGCTCTCACGGAAATGGAACCGCTGAAAACTGAGATTTATCAAGAAATTCTAAAGGAGAATACCCATGGAACTGTTAAAGTTTATTGTATGGCTCACAATTGGAGCCGTCGTCGGCTGGATTGCAGGCCGTATGGTTAAGTTAGAACACATGCAAATCCAGGCAGCATCGTCTGATGAGGACCGCAGCTCAAATTAAAGTTCAATCTTGAACGATGATTCCTTGATCTGCCTGGTCAGAGATAGCATATTTAACATCGGAACCAGGTGCAAGAGCCGCTCGGGGTCGAACCTCGCGCGCTAGTAGAGTTCTCAAGGCGAATTCCGCTGATATAAAAAATGCTGCATTTAGGGTGGTCATAGATCCTCGATTAATTAAGCTGCTTTGACCGGAAGGATGAACGCCCTGAAAGGATTATGTCATTGATACGATACCGCTATCTTGCCATCCTTATCAGCCTGGCTGTGATTTTGATGTCCTGCAAGCTGGCACAACCGGAAGGGGTTCAGCCTGCAGAGCTCGCCAATGCGACCTCATCAAGCCCTGATACAGATTTTCCGACAGAAAAGGCCACTGAAACAGAGCTTGAGGATCCTAACGTAACTCAAGCGGTGAAGGAAGACAACCCTCTTTCTGAGACTCGGGAAAAGCCGCCGCAATCCCAGGCAGCCGAAATCCGCCCCATTGAACTGCGTGCAGAGTTAACCCATCTTTCCAACCTGATGGGCTATCAGGTGGTGGATGAGAATGGGGACAAATTGGGGGTTATCAGCGACTACATCGTCAACACCTGCGAGACCTACATCATCTACATGCTGATGGAGCCGACGGCTGACCTTGACGTCGCGCCTGGAGAGAAGGTTTTGATTCCTTTTGAGGTTGTAACGATCAACAGCGGAGTAATAGACGCCCAGAATAAGACAATCCAGGTGCGCTTGATCCCAGAACAGTTCTCAGGCGCGCCGACCCTTCCCGCCGACAAGCAGCTTACGCCGACCGATTGGGAGAACTCTGTGCGGACCTTCTGGCAAAAGTGGGCGCGCATCGGTATGTTGGCAACCAGCTGCAATGTCCCTGGCGGTCCGGTGTACAAAGTGGCCTACGCTTCCCAATTACTCAAGGTCGAGCTGTACGATGGACTGGGCAATCTGCTCGGCGTCGTGCAGGAAGCAATTCTGGAACCCGAAAGCGGCAAACTCGCTTTTTACATCGTCAAACCTTCAAAAGGCGATGGATTGGTGTTGGCCCACTTGCGAGCTATCAATATCCCGAAAGAGGCGCTCTTGCCCGGCGGCGTGCTGACCCTGGTACTGACGGCCGATCCGCAAGTATTTTGGGATGCGCCGCGTATCACCAGTATCGAAGAAGCTGACGATATTGCGCTGCAGAGCAAGGTGCGACAGTATTGGAGCAGGTAGATCAGAGACCTGGTGATTCAGCCAGAAAGGTCAGCTCTTTTCCCCATCTAGTTTGCTTATGACGCTGTTGAGACGCTCGGGGAGTAGACTTATATTAGAAGATTAAAGACATCCGAACTCACGAAGGGCGAAAGCCAGAAAGGAATATGAATATGAATGATAAGGCATTTGAGAAGAAAGTTAATCAAGACATTGAAAACACGAAAGAGGATATCGCAACATTAGCGGATGACGGCGCCACCGGGTTGAGCAGGAAATCCGATCAGCTTGGGGCTGACGTGAAGTCAACGGTAACTGAGGCAGTGAAGACCATTAATAAGGGGGTTGGACAAGGATTGAGCCAATACAATACGAAAATCCAGGATGTAGCAGATCGAGTTCCGGGTGACTTCAGCAAAAAGGTCGCCAGCTACCCCTGGGTCACGATCACGCTGACACTGGCGCTCGGGCTGTTTTTAGGCGCGTTTCTAAAACCTGGCAGATAGGAAGTTTAGATTTTCCAGGTTAGGAGCTTTGACCTCGAACCCGAACCCGGGCTGACAGAAGGAAGGTCGGTCGGCTGACTTCTACATTGCCCAGAGGCGCCGAAGATCTTACAGACAGGGCAACCACATAACTGATAGATAGGTACAGGGAACACAAAATGAACCTTTTCATATACCTCATTGCCGGCGCGATTGTTGGCTATATCGCCAGCCGGATCATGAAGACAAATTCGCAGCAAGGCTTGATCCTCGATATAGTGGTGGGCATTGTTGGCGCTTTCATTGCAGGGTGGTTCCTGACCCCCATTTTTGGTGTTGGGACGATCAATGATGCGATCACTCTCCCAACTATGCTGGTAACACTGGGAGGCGCAATTATCCTCCTGTTTATCGTCAATTTAATCCGCCGCAGACGGTAGCCGAGGACGATCTTGCTCTCGCTTAGCTCGTAAACTCCCAGAGGCTGGTCGTGATCATTGCTGCCGGCCTCTATGTCAAGGTCAATATGACCAAGGAAAGCATGACGCTCCTTCCAACTTCACAACCTGATCATTGGACATTCCGGCGGGTCGTTTGGGCGACGCTTGTCCTGGTTTTTATCGCCTTCTGCTTCTGGCTTCTGTATCGATTTAACCAGGTCGTTTTCATTTTGTTTATTGCGATCTTGATCGGCACTGTCATCCGGCCAGCCGTCAATTGGCTCCATCGTCGAGGACTGCCCAGGATTGCAGGTGTCATTCTAGTCTACATTCTGCTGCTCACGCTGATCGTCGGCTTTTTGCTGATGTTATTCCCGGTGATATTCGAACAAGGCACAACCATTGCTGACTCAATTCCGGGTTATTATCAAGGTTTTCGAGAGTGGATGGTTAAATTTCCCAATCTTTGGATTGTGCGTTTCAGCGAGTTCTTGCCGGCGACAATACCGAGCCTGGGTCCGATACAGCTAACGGGACAGGAGATGCTGGCTTCCGCAGGGCAAGCGTTCGGTTACGCGGCCCTGGCGGCTAAAGCCATTTTTTTAGCGGCAGCAATTCTGCTGTTGGCTTTTCACTGGACGCTTGATGGGGAGCGATCCATTCAATCGCTGCTCCTGTTGATTCCAAAGAGCCAGCGCGAGAGCATGAGCGAGCTGATTTCGACCATGGAAACCAAGGTTAGTTTCTACATCGTCGGACAAAGCATCTTATGCCTGATTATCGGCGTCATGGCGCTGGCCGCCTATCTGCTCATCGGTTTGCCCAATGCCCTGGTGCTGGCGCTCGCGGCGGGCGTGCTGGAAGCGGTACCGATGGTTGGGCCTCTGCTTGGCGCCATTCCAGCAGCGATAATCGCCATTTCAATATCCCCTGCCAAGCTGGTCTGGGTGATCGTAGCCTCGGTCGTAATCCAGCAAGTGGAGAACAGCCTTCTGGTGCCGCGCGTCATGCGTAAGGCAGTGGGGGTCAATCCATTTGTCTCCCTTCTGGCGATTTTCGCCTTCAGCTCATTGTTCGGGATAGCCGGAGCGTTGATGGCAATTCCCACAGCTGCCATAATTCAGCTCTTACTCGACCGCTTCGTCTTTCATCCCAATACGATAGAATCGGAGATATCACCTGGGAGAGACTATGCCAGCCGGCTGCGCTATGAAGCGCAGGACCTGGCCCAAGACCTGCGCAAGCAGGCGCGTCTCAAAAAAATGGGCTCAACCCTGAAGGTCAAGCAGATTGATCAGGTTATGGATGAGATTGAGGTCCTAACAACCGACCTCGATGCTCTGCTAGCCCAGGTAAATTCTTCAGGTGCCCCATGACAAAGCAGCTGATCAGGATCGGTGCGGCGGTCATGACCACGCTGCTGGCATTGCTCGTGCTGTGGCAGTTCCGCATCGTGGTCGTTTACCTGTTGATCTCGCTGACGCTTGCAGCAGCACTGCGCCCGTTGGCGAACCGCCTGGTCGGGCGGCGCTTTTTTGTGCGCTTGGTCTGGATGCTTGTGTACCTTGTTGTTTTTGTCAGTTTCGGTTTTTTAATCTTCCTGACCGGCAAAGCCGCGATCAATGAAATCCAACAATTTGCCCAGACTGTGTCAGCACAGGATCAGTGGACTCTGCCGATCTGGTTGGAGGGCAGCTCGATCCAACAGGCGCTGGTTGGAAGGCTGCCCCCGCCGAGTGAGCTCTTCGAAGCTGTGACCGGTGACCAAGGGCAGCTTGTTCTGCCGGCCTTGCTCGGTTTTTCACAGGGCGTAGGGGGGATCGTCAGCGGTGTATTCATCATTCTGTTCTTAAGCATCTACTGGAGCATCAATCAGATCCATTTCGAACGACTCTGGTTGTCGCTGCTCCCATCCGGTCAGCGCAAACAGGCACGCGGGATTTGGCGGACGGTCGAGCCCGACATCGGGGCTTATGTACGCGGACAGGTGATCCAGAGTCTGCTGGCAGGGCTGTTGTTAGGCATCGGTTATTGGCTTCTCGGATCCCCATACCCGGCGTTCCTGGCTCTGGCTGGAGCTCTGGCATGCCTGATCCCGGTGGTTGGTGCAGCCCTGGCCATCATCCCTCCGTTGTTCGTCGGGCTTATGACTTCCGTGCAGCTGAGTTTGTTCACAACCTTTTATACGATCGTTGTCCTGGTTTTGCTGGGAGTATTGGTCAAGCCGCGCCTTTTCAACCGCAGGTGGGATAATCCCATTCTGACCGTGTTCTTGCTGATTGCCCTGGCAGACGCGTTCGGAATTCTTGGCATCCTTCTGGCTCCGCCCTTATCTATTGTTTGCCAGATCCTGTGGCGCCGGCTGGTCACCCGCCGCGCCGTTTCAGGCGCTGCGGCTCAGGTATCGGACCTTAAAGAACGGCAAGCCCGCTTGTGGGATACCATAAAGACTATGGACGACTCGCATCTGCCGCTTGTTACCAGCAGCATGGAGCGGCTGACCCAACTGATTGAGAAAGCAGAACCCATTCTGCAGTCCTCTGAACCCACCCAAACACCCTGACCTGTCACCGCTGAGTGTGGGCTGTCTGCCAGTGTTATAGTTATTAAGAATATGACGATATGTTTGAATTATGTAAGACAAGGAGAATTATCTAATGAAAGAAAAACGGTTCAACATACAAACTGCCAGGCAAATCGGCGAGACTTTGGGCATCGATTGGATCAGGTTTGGTATTGAACAATTCTGGAGTGGGCTCGAAGTGGAGCTCGAACACGGAGCCAGAGATCCAGAAACGAACGTCACCAATGATGACCCTCTGCTGACCGGGAAGATAGCCTTTGCACATCTTAAAGAATTTCCGGATTATTACACGCGCCTGAAAAAAATGGAAGCGGAGGCTGATGAATTTTGGGCTAAAGGATAACGCCGCTGTGACGCTCTTGAGAACTCTGCTTCGTTATACTTTAAGAATAGGCAAATACGTCCGTGTTTTCCGCAGAATATTTTCCTTGGAAGTGAATTTGTGAAGGCAAGTTTCTGAATAACTCAGTCAGGAGAGAATAAAATGATTAATTTCATTGTTTGGCTTATCGCTGGGGCTGTCATGGGCTGGTTGGCTACTCTATTGATCCATCGCCGCCATCCGATCCTGCGGCTCAATATCCTTGTGGGTAGCATTGGTGGTTTCCTGACTGGTTTTTTAATAGTCCCGATGTTTCATATCGACACGACCAGCTTCAGCTTGCCGGCTTTGCTGGTGTCGTTGATAGGCTCTATTATTTTCCTGATGGTCATTAATTTCTTTGTCAGGGAACACAATGTTGCCAACAAGATGATAAAAAATCAGTGGAGCCTGGTGCGCGACAAAATCCCCGTCCGATGGGATAAAATCACTGAAGAAGACCTGGATCAGATCAACGGGGATCACGAACAGCTGACCAATTTGATAGCAGAACGTTATGGAATCTCCAACAAGGAAGCAGAAGATCAAATCCAGGGTTATTTAGAGGCCGTTCTTACCAGATCATCCAGGCTGAACTTACTGCATAAACAAGCACCTGAGGCAAATTCGCTACAGAGGCTTAATTAAAATACTTAAAGTAAGTAGAAATGGAAATCGGAATGGGCATTCTTTCATGGGTTGTTGTAGGTTTAATCGCGGGATTTTTGGCAGGTTTGGTCGTTAAAGGGGGCGGTCTTGGTTGTATTGGCAACCTCATCGTAGGCGTGGTCGGGGGTTTGTTGGGTGGGTTCCTGGCTTCCTACTTCTTTCAGATCGGAGATCCAATGTCAGGGATCAATCTGCAGTCGATCCTGATCGCATTTGTAGGGGCAGTGCTGCTTCTTCTCCTGCTGCGTCTATTGGGTGGCAGTAGAAGAAAATGAGGTCCCAACAGCTGGAGAATCATGCGATTTAACAGGTTAGCGTTTTTACCGCATAGACCAGGGCAAGTGCGTTTCCGATAAAACCGAAATAATGCAGATGCCAGGTCAGGAAAAGCATGTCGAGCAATTCGACCGTCTGTCTTCAGACGTCAATGCCAAGAATGATTTATCCATAAAGAGAGGAGCAACCCCGATGACAGACAAAACAAGCAAGACGAAGAAACGACCCTCTAAAGGGCAGCGTACGCACACGCGGCGGCTGAAGCAAGAAGAGCGCAACACAAAACCCGTATCCAAGTAGCCAAACTCTGGCCTGGTCGTCAACACGAATGACCAGGCCAGTTTTTTCGCCAAAGGGCGCGTGCCACGGACCCAAAGACGGAAAATATATTAATATAATTCGTGTTCTCGCTATGCACTGGCTTTTCAGAGAATTATCTACTGCTACCGAGTTTGACCCGAAAGCTTTTTTGGAGTTAACAATTAAAAAAAACCATCCTTACCACAGCGCGTATGACCCTTTAATTACCGCCCGAGGTAATCGATGACATAGAGAAAATTCACGAGCAAAAAAGTGGGGATATTGAGAATTTAGAATCAGTTTATCGCTTTACTAATTTGTATAAATAGGGTAAAATATATCTAATATATCCTGTGGAAACCACAGGAAAAATCCACATCTCGTCGTTGATCCTTTGCAGGTGAACAAGGAACGGACAGATGTTTTAGCGGTGTTCAAGGAGATCATTGTGAATAAAAGGATCGTTGTGTATTTGGCTGGGTTCCTGGCAGTTATCGGGATCGCTCTAGGTGCTGGAGCTCTATTCGGGACAGAAGCTGGCGCAGCACCGGAGGGTTTCGCCAGCCCTATTAATGGCGGCTGCTACATTACAGCGCCAAACCAGTGCAAGCTGCATCTCGATGTGTTTACGATTAATATCAACGATGGCGCGGGTGCAAAGCTGGTTGAATTTCACCTTTATGCGAACGGATCTCCTATTTACAATTTCAGCACGGATGTTTCCAATCCACCAGGGTACGATTACACACCCTCGTTGGTAGCAGAAGATTTTGCTGCCAGCTGCGGTGAGACCTACATTGTCAACATGCTCGCACGAGATACTTCGGACGCGAATTTGCTCAACTATGGGCAAACAAAAGCATTCACCTGCCCGTCGGTTGTTCCGTGAGGCGCCTGATGGCTGATCAGAAGGATTTTAGGAAGATCTTGCGACCCGGTTTTTATTTCCTGGTGCTTGTGGTATTAATCACATCAGCCTTAGTCTGGTTCAGTGATAATGAACCCGTGGTGGTCTCGGCTGCGACCGATGTGTTCGCTGGCAGCCTCAGTGGGGGATGCTACCTCGCGACTCCCAGCACTTGCAAGCTGCAGGTGGATCCCTTTCTGATCACGATCGCGCCTGGCGCCCAGCTGGAAGCATTTCGGCTGCAGGCGAACAACATGCCGATCTATGATTTCAGCACGGATGTATCAAACCCTCCGGGTGGGATCTACGGGCCATCGAAAGTGAAGCTTGATTTCGCGGCGCGCTGCAATCAGGATTATGTCATCAACCTTCTTGCCGATGACACAAGCCACGCCGGTTTCTTGAATGTAGGTCAGACAAAAACGATCACCTGCCCTGTTGGCAGGTACGATAGTTTCTTCCCGTTTATCCGGCGTTGAGAAGCCTGTGGTGTCCCTGAATATTTACGTCCTTCGGATTATGATTATTGGACTTTGATTTTTGCTGCTGCTGCGGCGTCTATCATCCAATCTACGCTTCCATCCTCAGGCTGAATCAACCGGGCTGGCCAGTCTTCCGGTCTGCCGCGCTGGTCAAACACCGCAGCAACTGCCTCGGCTTTTTCGGCTCCCGCCACCAGAAAGATCACCTTCCGGGCAGAATTGAAAACCAACGGGGTCAGAGTAACTCGTTCAACGGGCCTACCCTGATAATGTTCACTCACGGATAGCACGGGTGCGTTGATAGAGTCCCCAAAAGAACTACCTGGAAATATTGAAGCGATATGCCCATCTGCACCCATTCCCAGCAGCAGGAGGTCAAATCGTGGCCAGAAATCACCTGGAACAGCCCAATATTGCAATAAGCATGTATACTCTTTTACCGCTTCCAAGGCAGTCAGATCGCCTCTTATGCGCAGGATGTTCTCATTTTTGACTGGAACATGGCGCAATAAAATCTGATTAGCCTGACCGTAGTTGCTTTCCGGGTGGTCAGGTGGAACCATTCGCTCATCCCCCCAGAAAAAAACCATTTTCTCCCAGGGCAGATCATTTAGAGAGGCTTGCTGCGCCAGAATCTGGTAGGTACTCACCGGCGTAGATCCTCCACTCAGGCACACCAGAAATCGACCCCGGTCGCGGACTGCTCCTCGAGCCAGTTGGGAAAATTTATCAGCTGTAGCCTGGCTGAGAGCAGTCACATCTGCAAATGTTTCTATCGAGGTTTTACCTTTCTCATTCATGCTCTTCGCAGCCAAGCCACCAGGAGCGACCATCTCTTTGGAGCAATTCATCAGCTTCTTTTGGCCCTCGGCTTCCCAGATTATAAGTTGCCAACGCTGAATCCCCTGCCTGCTCCCAATCTTTAATGAACGGATCCATGAGCTGCCAGGTGGCCTCAATGCCATCGTTGCGGGAAAAAAGAGAAGCATCCCCTTCCAGGACGTCCAGGATCAACCTTTCATATGCATCTGGCAGAGCATCAACGAAAGAATCCTTGTATTGGAAATCCATCTCGACCGGACGCATCGCCTGATCTGAATCCGGCTGCTTTGCCACGAAGCGCAGGTGGATCCCTTCATCCGGTTGGATGCACATTGAAAGGATATTTGGCACGAAGCTAAACTCATCCGGAAGTTTAAACATCAGGTGGGGAGGCTGCTGAAAGATGACCGAGATCTCGGAAGTCTTGCGTGAAAGCGCCTTACCTGAGCGCAAGTAAAATGGCACTCCCTTCCAACGCCAATTGTCGACATAGAGCGTCAGCGCGGCGTAGGTTGGGGTGCACGATTCATGTGCCACTCCTTCCAAATTTCTGTATCCAACATACTGGGCGCACACGCTCTCTTTCCGGGAGATGGGGCGAAGGCTTTGAACTACTTTGACGCTTTCGTTTCGAAATGCGTCTGCGTTAAATGAAGCCGGTGCTTCCATGGCAACCAGCACCATTAGCTGCAGCAGATGGTTCTGGAACATATCCCGCAAGACACCTGCCTTATCATAATATTCAGCTCGATGCCCGACATCGACGCTTTCTGCTACTGTGATTTGAATATTATCTACATAACGACGATTCCAGACCGGCTCAAAAATTGTATTTGCGAAGCGCAAAAACAGGATGTTTTGGGCGGTTTCCTTACCTAAATAGTGGTCGATCCGATAAACCTGGCTTTCCTTGAAATTGGCGTGGATTGTCTGGGTCAGGTCTTTTGCAGACTCCAGATCGCGGCCGAACGGTTTCTCGACGACGATACGACGCCATGCACTTCCTTGTTCCGCCATACCCCAGGCGCCTAACCCATTGACAGCTATGGAGTAGAATTCAGGCGCAACTGCCAGGTAGTAAAGGCGGTTTGCTGGTGTTCCTTCCAGCTCCTGGAGATAAGTAGACAGCCTGTTGAAGTCCGAGTCTTGATCCAGATTCCCCTGGTAATAAGTCAGGAGGGATGCAAACTTCTGCCAGGTCGCTTCGTCGAACGATTCTGGGCTAAATTCAAGGACCCCCTGGCGCAAGTGGTCCCGAAAAGTTGAATCATCATAAGTCCGACGGGCATAGCCGACGATGTGATTGCAGCCAATCAGCCGGTCCTTTTTGAAGTTGTTGTAAAGGGCTGGGACCAATTTCCGGCGGGTCAGATCTCCAGAGCCGCCAAAAATGACAATCGTTGTTTGGGTGTTTGTCAAATCCATTGTGTGTTCTTTCGATATCCCTAAGCGGTCGCCGAACTTGCTGAGCGAAACCAGCATCCAGTTCTAAATCCTCTTCAGCGATCCATCGTCAGGTACGAAGGATACTTGATCTCGCTTAAAAGGACAGATCCTGAGGCATAGTATACTCTGACTGAGAGTAGAAAAACTTCTCAGTCGATTCGGAGGTGAGGACAGCGATGATCGTTAGCCCAGGCATTTTTTGTATGAGAGGGTCAGTCATTGTGAAGTACAGCAGTCAAACGTCTCAAAAGCGGCACTAACAGGCAGATCGATTGAAACCAATAAAAATCATTTTCCTCCTGTCATTGATCAGCGATTCTGTCACCCTAATTGATCAGCAAAAATGTCATCTTGACCTCAGCCGATAGCCAAGTATAATCGGCAATACCCCAAAGGAAGGCGAGCCAGAGATGATTATTAACTCTGCTCGTCTTTTCATTCTGCCACCTGTGATGGATCTGACATCTTCTCAAGGCGTTTATCCTTAAACCGGCGCCAGGGGTGATCGGGCGAAGGCTTGGAACCCAATGGCTTTTTAGGCTGCTTCTTCGGCTCAGCCTGCGATGCCGGCGTGCTAGCTGTTTGACCCGGGGCGGGCGAGAATTTTTTCATACGCAAAGGGCCATTTGCATCCGGGTCGAAGATAGCCAGGCGTTGATTCTGATAGCGCACTTCCAGTCGACCATCCAGGTGTTGGCGCACTTCGACACGTTTGTGTGCATAGCTGCTGTTTTGGTGGCCAGGAGGTATTTGTAAGCGCTGGCCATCGAAGGGGAGGGTATTGTCATTGCTAACGGTGCGTATATGTTTGAAGCAGAAGAAGTCTTCTAGTTGGCGGTGCATTGGCCAAGGCAGGTAAGCTGTTTCAGGCTGCGCCGGCTCTACCCGGAAGCGCTGGTTGAATTTGGGTAAGTAATGGATCAGCACCTGATTGGCTTGTTCTTGGTTGCATGCTCCGGCTTTGCGCAGGGCTTTTACCAGACGGTCCTGGAGGGTACCCCACAGCCGTTCTACTCGGCCCTTGGCCTGGGGGCTGCGAGCAGCGATCAACTCGATCCCTAATTCGTCCGCCAGCCTGCCAAACTGGCTCTTGGGCTCTTCCCCGTCTAGTTCCTGCTCGATGGTTGCCTTCGCTGAGCTCTGGAAGATCGAATGACGGTCGGCGTAGATCGCCGCCGGGATGCCTTGTTGTTGGCAAATGCTCCGCAGCCCAAGAAAATACCCCGCCGCATCTTCTTGTTCACGAAACACTGCTCCCAGTAACTCACCGGTGGCATCATCGATGTAGCCGATCAGGGTCAGGTATGGCCCACGACCTTCCAGCCAGTCATGCCGGCTGCCATCGGTCTGCAGCAGCATCCCGGCCTTTTCCTTGCGTTCTCGCTAGCTCCGGTGGCGTGGCGCTCGTCGCTTGCGCGGGCTTTTTTGCCCTGCTTCCCGCCGGATGCGACGTACGGTGCAGCGTGAAAGAACCAGCTCGTGCTCTTCTGCCAATTCTTCCGTGAAGTGGCTGTCGTTGTAATCTCGATACTCCTTTTCCGACAGCTCCTGGATTTTCTTGCGCACCTCTTCGCACACCCGGTTATGTGGTGCTCGGCCGCGGTTCCCGTGTGCCAGCCCCGCTGCCCCTGCTCCGCGATACTTCACCATCAGCCTCCGTACTTGCCGCAGGGACAAACCCAACCGCTGGGCGGCTTCTCGTCCGCTCAGTTTCTTCTCTTCGACCTGCTGTAGCACATACACTCGCTTGATTTCGTCCATGCTCAATGTCACTCTTTCGCTCATAGGGTGACATTTTCGCTGATCAGTTGACTGGTGTCAATTTCGCTGAACAATAACAAAAATCATTTTCCTCCTTGACAAAGTACTGCGCCTGCCGTATTATGCCTTCCCAAGAAGACATGAACAAGATGGCCGTAGAGAACCCCTGCAGTGAGCGAAAGATGGACATGTGCATGATGCGCTGGACTCACGGAGCCTGCGCACCTGCCGCGGCATCGAAGTATCTGCAAAGCTAAGATACTCAGCCCAGAAACAGAGCGCTAGCTGCTCCGAAACCAGGAAATGGAGCAGCCCAATCATCTAACAAGCCCGGGAATGCTCCCGGGTTTGTTGTTTGAAATTCGTTATCAAACAAGGAGACCTGGAAACCATATGCCGATCAAGATCCCCGACCGGCTTCCCGCCCGAGAAGCTCTCAACACCGAGAATATTTTCGTGATGGACGAAACGCGTGCGATCCACCAGGATATTCGCCCGCTCAAGATCCTGCTGCTCAACCTGATGCCCATGAAAATCCTGACAGAGACACAGCTGCTGCGCCTGCTCGGCAACACTCCGCTCCAGGTGGAGGTCACCCTGCTGCGCACCCGGACATACCAGAGCAAGAATACGCCTGCCGGGCACCTGCTGAATTTCTACCAGACATTCGACCAGGTCCGGGGAGAGAATTTCGACGGGATGATCATCACCGGCGCGCCTGTCGAGCAGATGCGGTTTGAAGAGGTGGAATACTGGCCCGAGCTGCAGGAGATCATGGATTGGGGTCTGAGTCACGTCTTCGCTCACCTGTACATCTGCTGGGGCGCGCAGGCGGCGCTTTACCACCAATACGGTGTCCCGAAATATGCGCTGCCAACCAAGCAATTTGGGGTTTTCAAGCACCGCCTGGTCGCAAAAAGCTCACGGCTGCTGCGCGGGTTCGACGACCTGTTTTATGTCCCCCATTCACGGCATACCGAAATCCGCCGGGCTGAGATCGAGCGTGTGCCCGAGCTCGAAATCCTGGCCGAATCGGACGAAGCCGGGGTCTATATCGCCGCTAGCCGCGACGGGCGCCAGGTTTATATCAGCGGACATTCCGAATACGATCCGCTTACGCTCAAGAATGAATACGAGCGCGACGCGAAAGCGGGGCTGCCGATTGCGGTCCCGGTCAATTACTTTCCCGACGATGACCCGACAAGGGATCCGATCGTGCGCTGGAGGGGGCATGCGCACCTGCTGTTCGCCAACTGGATCAACTATTATGTCTACCAGGAGACACCCTACGACCTGAGCCGGCTCCGGCAGTTTCATAATATCAGGCTGCAGCAGAGCTTTCCGACCGGAGGCAGGCCAAAGCCTGCGACCGGGTTCATGCCGCCGACCGCACACAGGATCACCACCCCATTTGATCAGGAGAATTCCAATGGCTTCGAATAACCTATCCCGAAAGTTCGGCTTTAACACCCGCCAGCTCCACGCCGGCCAATCGCCGGACACGGCGACTAAGTCACGGGCAGTGCCGATCTACCAGACGGCAGCCTACACCTTCGACAGCACCGAGCACGCCGCCAACCTTTTTGCGCTCAAGGAAACGGGGAACATCTACACCCGGATCATGAATCCAACCAATGAAGTGCTCGAACGGCGGATCGCGGACCTGGAAGAGGGGGTTGGCGGGCTGGCGGCTGCTTCCGGGCATGCCGCTCAGGTGCAGGCTGTGCTCGCCATCGCCCAGGCAGGCGACCACATCGTCTCCTCCTGCACGCTCTACGGCGGCACATACAGCCAGTTCGCCTTCACTTTCCCGCGCCTGGGGATCGAAGTGACGTTTGTCGACCCGCGCGACCCCGAGAACTTCCGCCGGGCAGTCCGCCCGAACACGAAGATCTTTTACGGTGAGACGCTTGGTAATCCGCTGATCAACGTGTTTCCCTTTGAAGAGGTCGCCGGAATTGCAGCTGAATTCGGTATCCCCCTGGTCATCGACAACACCCTTGCGACGCCGTACCTGTGCCGACCGTTCGAGTGGGGGGCGAATATTGTCGTCCATTCGGCAACGAAGTATATCTGCGGGCACGGGACCTCGATCGGCGGGCTGGTCGTGGACGGCGGCAATTTCGAGTGGAAGGGAAACCGGCGCTTCCCAAATTTCAACCAGCCGGACAATTCGTACCACGGCCTGGTCTATGCCGATCTGGGAGCGACTGCGTTCATCGTCAAAGCCCGATCACAGATCCTGCGGGATATCGGGGGGTGCCTTTCGCCGTTCAACGCCTTCCTCTTCCTGCAGGGGTTGGAAACGCTCAGCCTGCGGATGGAGCGGCATGTGCTCAACGCCCAGAAAGCTGCCGAGTTTTTAAGCCTTCACCCGAAAGTCGCCTGGGTCGCGTACCCGGGTTTGAAGGAGAGCCAGGATCACGCTGCAGCCCGGAAATACCTGCCCAAGGGTCCTGGGGCGATGCTCGGTTTTGGGATCAAAGGCGGGATGGCTGCCGGGGCAAAATTCATCGACGCCTTGAAGCTGTTCAGCCACCTGGCAAATCTGGGGGACGCGAAGAGCCTGGCGATCCACCCGGCCAGCACGACCCACAGCCAGCTGAACGAAGAGCAGCAGGCCACCGCAGGCGTCACCCCCGATTTCATCCGGCTGAGCATCGGGCTGGAGGACATCGAAGACATCCTGTGGGACCTGGACCAGGCGCTGAAGGTGGTGTGAACAGCGAAAGCTATTGCCAGTTTTTTTGCAGTGAAACCCTTAAGTTTGAGTCCTGAAAAACCATCTCTTAACCAGCTCGGCTGTGGAGAAATAGACCAGGATGATTCCGAAAATGGCCGCAAGATAATGCAGAGGCAGAGGCTTGAAATCCAACAGCCCGGCGAGGGGAGAGAATGGTAGCAACACAGCGGCGAGGGCGACAAGTAAAGAGATCACCAGCATGGCTTTGCCGGGCTTGCTGCGAAAAAACGGCATTCGGGTGCGCAGGACAAACACTACTGCCACAGCTGAAACCACCAATTCGACAAACCATCCGGTATGAAACAATACCTGGTCGGCATGCATGATCCAGAGCAGCAAGCCAAAGGTGAGCAAATCGAAGATCGAGCTCAGCGGGCCGAAGACGAGCATAAACTTTCGGATGAATTTAATATCCCAGCGGCGGGGGTGGTCGGTTTGCCCAGCATCGACGTTATCCCCAGCGATCGCCATCTCAGGTAGGTCGGTCATGAAGTTGATCAGCAGAATCTGCTTGGGGAGCATAGGCAAGAAAGGCAGAAACAGCGAAGCTACTGCGACGCTGAACATGTTCCCAAAGTTGGCGCTGGTCGCCATGAAGATATATTTAAGCGTGTTGGCAAATGTCCTTCGTCCCAGGATGATACCCTGCTGAAGCACACACAGGTCCTGCTGTAGCAGCACAAGATCGGCGGCCTCTTTGGCGACATCGACAGCATTCGCGACGGAAATTCCGACATCGGCGCTATGCAGGGATGGGGCATCATTGATCCCATCCCCCATGTAGCCCACCACATGACCGATTTTCTTCAAAGCCAGGATGATCCGCTCTTTTTGGTTGGGATCGATCTCGGCAAAGATGCTGACTTTATCGACAGCATGCCAGAGCGCTTCGTCGTGCAAAGCCTCCAGGTCAGAGCCTGTCAGAAGCCCGTCAGGATCCAGCCCTACCGCCTGAGCGATATGGCTGGCAACCAGCTTGTTGTCGCCGGTGATGACTTTGAGCCGCACCCCAAGCCGCTCCAATTCCTGGAGCGTATCCTGGACCCCTGGCTTGGGCGGATCCAGAAACAGCAGGAATCCGGCGAATATCAGGTCTTCTTCGTCCTTCCGTGAATACGCTTTTTGCAGGGCAACTTGTTTAATCGCGACTCCCAAAACCCGATATCCCTTCTCGCTCCACTGCGCGTAGAGCTGGTGGATTCGCGCCCGACCCTCATTATCAAGCAGCCTGGCTGTACCGCCCACGAGCAGATGGGTGGACACCTCCAGGATATTCTCGATCGCCCCTTTGGTGATCAGCAAGGCCTGGGCGGCATCCCCTGCGCTGGATTCCTGGATCACCACGCTCAGGCGTTTTCGCATAAAATCGTATGGGACTTCATCCAGCTTGACGACACCATCTGTATTTGGCTGTCCGCTCGCGATGATCAACTCATCCAGGGCGTTTGGTAGACCGGTCTGCAGGTGAGCGTTCAGGTATGCGTAGCGAAAGATCTCGTCTGATGGCTGTCCCTGTGAGTCCAGGGCGGCGTCCATTCGCACGACTCCCTGGGTAAGGGTTCCGGTCTTGTCCGTGCACAAAATGTCCATGCTGCCGAAATTCTCAATGGATTCCAGGCGGCGCACAATCACCCCATCTTTTGCCATTACCTGGGATCCCTTAGAAAGGTTTATATTGATGATCGCAGGCAGCAGCTGCGGGGTCAGGCCGACAGCAAGCGCAACTGAGAAAAGCAGCGAATCGAGCACCGGTTTGTGGAAAAAGACATTGAAAAAGAAGATAGCCAGGACCATGATGAGCATGACTTCACTGAGCAAGTATCCCAGCCGGCGGATACCGCGCTCGAACTCGGTTTCCGGCGGCCGCAGGGCCAGGCTGGAGGCAATCTGGCCGAAGACCGCCTCCTTCCCAGTCTGCACGACCAGCATCCGGGCGTCGCCGCTGCGCACATTCGTACCCAGAAAAACCATGTTCGTCCGTTCAGCAAGTCCAGCATCTGCATTTACCACCCCCGGGATCTTCTCCACGGGAAACAACTCGCCGGTCAGTGCAGCCTGGTTGACAAAAAAGTCCTTTGCTTCCAGCACGATCCCATCTGCAGGCAACAGGCTGCCTGCGGAAAGGAGGACTGTATCTCCCGGGACAACCTGCCAGGTTGGGATGGTTTGAAGGCTGCTGTCACGAACAACTTTAGATTTTAAATCGACCTGGGAACGAAGCTTTTCGGAGGCATTGCTGGCGCTGTACTCCTGAAAAAAACTCAGCAAGGCGCTGCTCAGGACGATGACCAGGATGATCACGGCATCCGTCCAATCTTTCAGCACGGCTGAAACCACTGTTGCCAGGAGCAGGATCAGGACGATCGGGCTCTTGAATTGGCCCAGGAACAAGGCGATGATCGAGGCGTGTTTTCTGGCCTGCAGTCGGTTTGGACCGAAAACTTCCAGGCGATCCTGCGCCTCGAGGCTTCCAAGCCCATTCGGGGTTGTCTGCAGCAGCTGGAAAAGAGAATCTGTCTGCAGGCTCCAATACTGGTCGGGGATGTGAGGTTTGATTTTCATATCCTTTCCTTTAGTAGTGTGCTCAAGTCTTTGAACAATCCTTTTATGGTTGGATTGCCTGAATCAGCTCGGACGACCGCAGCAGCCACTCCCGGCAAGCTGGCCGCGCCTTGATAGATCAGGAAGCGGGGCGACCACTCGGGATGAAATTTCTCTTTGAAGTCGTGCAGCCCTTGAAAGTTGTAAAACTGGTTGATGTGTTCGTAAACGTAATGCAGTGCTTTCTCGATCGCGGGGTCCCCTGCATTCTCGCCAATCCCGGAGAGGGAGCTTAACCCCAGGTTGAATGTGGCAAAGCCGGTCTCCCTTGCCCAGTTGATCAAACACACAAACAGAAAATCCATCGTGCCTGGCACTGTATCTCGCCGATGCCGCATCAGGTCGATGGTCACTTCACTGAGGGTGTACTCGGGGACGATGTTAGCGAATGCACTGATCTCCCTCCCGGTTTTTGAATGACGATCACCTGGCTGTTGCGAATATAACCTTCATCGAACCACCCAAGTGAAAAACGCTTCTCAGTACCATGCATACTGGTGAGCCAATCATCACTGATCTGGCCCAGTTCGCTGAGCAAATCGTCCGACAGTGGTGGAGAAATGATATTAGCCATGTAGCCAAGTTTCGTCAAATGATTCCAGGCTGCTCGCAGCGATTTGTTCGCTCTCCCTTCCAGGGTAAAATCAGCCAGGTGGACAACGGCTTCATTGCCAATTTTCAGCGAGCTGAAACCGGCTGAATGGTAGCCAGCTAGAGTATCTGGCAAGGTCTGGTAAAAAGCGGGCTGCCAGTCATTTTTGCTGCATAACAATTGAAAGGCCGCGACCGCTCCAGCAAAGTCATCTGCCGGGCCGATCGGATCGCCAAGCGCAACGGCGATCCTGCCGATCACTGCATAGGCGATCACCGAGCCGCCGACGCTGAAGAAATACTGTTTGTCATCGAAAAGAGCAGGGCGCGCCAGAGAGGAGCGCCCATATTTTTCGACAATTTGCTGCGCCTGAGCGTGTTCTTCGGGCGAAGCTTTCTTTTTGATGAGCACCGGACGCAGCAGCATGAGCAAAGCATAAAGCACGGTCAATGCGCCAACCATATAAATCGATCCAGCAAAAAAGCGGCCGAAACCAGTAATGGGCTCTAATCCTGGGTTGTAGAACTGAGTGAACATGATCAGCGTCTGACGCAATGCGGTGTCCAGTCCAAAGTTCACTTTAAAGTGCTTATCCAGCAAGTAGAAGCCCATTGTCCCGTACATCAATGTGAATCCCAGCGCAGCGGTCAGTGAGAGCAGCCCCTGGCGCATCGAAGGCGGATCGGAGCGAGCGTTGAAATAAGGCCTTAAGGAGATTAACAATAACGCCATTAGCCCTGCGAGGATGGCTTCTTCATAGTCAAGGCCCTTGAGGAGATGACTGGCGATCGAAACGATCAATAATATCAAAGTGAGCAGCCAGGCGGCTCGTTTTCGCCGCCATAAGCTGCTTGCCAACAATATTAGTGCGAAACCTGCCAGCGCTGCCGTCAGGTGGCTGCCATGGCGGATTTCTAATGGAGAATACTTCTCTATGATCTGAACGCGCCTGGAAAGCGACGGTGTCGCAGCCGAGAGGATGTTGACCAGTCCCATCAGCCCAGTAAGGATCGCGGCAGCCTTGACACCGATGTCGTTCGCCAGAGAATGAAAACTGTCATCGAACGTCTTCATTCTCCTTAGCATGAAAAATCCAAACAGAAGCGGCAGCCAGAATGTAAAGCCTCGAAATGTCAGCGTGACGGCGGTCGCAGTTGCCGCCGGCACACCCAGCGAAGAATACGTTAGGGCCATAATTCCTTCAACTACCCCAATGCCCTGTGGTGTTATCGAGACAATCCAGAATAGCACACCGACTGCATACCCCGCCACCAGCACACCGATCCCAACCGGCCAATTAAAAGCAAGAAAGATGAGATAGAGACTGGCAATATCGATCAACTGTGCAGCGAAGGCGATCGCCAGGGTTCGGCCCAGACGAATTGGATGGGAGCGGATGGCCTGGCCAATTTCGATGTATTCGATGCTGGTTTTATCGAACCAATCTTCTGCGAGGGGTGAGTGACGTTTGAACCACCTCAATATCTTCTCCACCCAGGCCTGCAAATGCCTTAAAAGATTGCGCAGCAAATCTGGACTCCACAGTCCCAGCGAAAGCACAGCCACCAGACTCATTGAGATCAACAACAGCACGATCGCGGCTGCGATCTCGTATATCTGGAGGTCGTGGTATAGAAATAAAAATACAAAGCCGATGATCAGGATGACAGTAAACGAGGTGAGATCGGCTACCAACATTAAAAGCACACCGGCAGCTGTGCGGCCTGAGGATTGGCCTCGCCGGAAGGCGTCATCCACGAAGAGCGCGGCGCCTGCTGTGCCGCCTGTAGGCATCACGACGTTCACGAACATTGAGCCGAGCACTACTGGGACCAAACCAAACAGGCTGCTTTCAACTTCTAAGGTATCGAATGCCGATTGATAAATCCCGGTGTAGAAAAGGTAATAGACGACCTGCAGCATGGCCGCCAATGCCAGCCACTGCCATTTTCCCTGTGACAGGGTCCCGGCAAGGGTCTTGATTTGATCGATATTGCGGATGATCAGCCAGACGAAAGCTGATAAAAGAAGCAGGATGAGCCAGTTGCGCCAGTTTTTCAATGGGATCAGCCGGATGCCTTACTCATTCGATTTCTCATTTATTTTCCGATCAGCATGCCGCGCGGATCGATCTCGTGGAGCAGGCGCATTTCTTCTTCGGTCGGCGGCTCGGTCTGCTCGATCGTCGAGGCCAGCAGCAGCTCAAAACCACAGTTCGCCTGGATCTCTTCCACGGTCACGCCAGGGTGGGAGGCGAGCAGAGTCATCTGCTTCGTCGCATGGTCGAAACCGAAAACGCCGAGCTGTGTGATCACACGATAGGGACCGCCGCCTTCCGGGAGGCCGGCGCGCTCGCGAGCGCCCGGTCCGTCCAAATAACCAGGCGAGGTGAGGAACGGGACGCGTTCGACGAAGGTGCGATTGCTCTGCTTGCGCATCAAGCAGATCGTCTGCCAGCAGAACGAGGCCAGGTCGTTCGCGCCGCCTGAGCCGGGCAACCGGACGGTGGGGCGCTCCCAATCGCCGATCACGGTCGTGTTCAGGTTGCCGTATCGGTCGATCGACGAGCCCCCCAGAAAGCCGTAGTCGATATAGCCCGCGCAGCAAGCGCTCATCACATCGTGCATGCTCGAAGCGAGCACGGCCTGGTGGAAGGTGCGCGAGTCGCCGACCGAGATCGGCAGGCAAGGCACGTTTGGCCCGACCCCACCGGCCTCGAACACGACCAGCAGGTGCGGGGCGTGCAGCCGCTTGGCCAGCAGCGCTGCGATCATCGGCAGACCGGTGCCGACGAAAACCGAGCGCCCGTCTTCCAACAGACGGGATGCGGCGCAGGCCAGCAGCGCTGCGATCGTGTAGCCGTTCGGTCCGGAGGCGGACTGCAGGGACGGTGAGGTTGAAGATAAGGTTGGGGATGATGAGCTCATGAATGCTCCTTACTGAATATCATAGAGAGCGAATATTGCGAGGCAATCTCGGTGATCGAGCGGGAGGGATTGCTCCACAGAGTACGTGGACAGGTCCGTCGGGGAGAGCGTCCACTTTGCAAAGGCAGATTGCTCCACAAAGTACGTGGACAGGTTCGTCGGGAAGAGCGTCCTCCTCGCAAAGACAGTTTGCTCCACAAAGTACGTGGACAGGTTCGTCGGGGAGAGCGCCCTCGTATTGACAGGATCCACGCTATCCCTCGTCCGGTTCCACGCCGCAGAGCTGCTCCAGGCGCTTGAGCGCATTCAGCCGGTCGATGCCGCCGATCCGCTCCAGGTAGTCGTTGAAATCCTTCACGCCAAATACATACTCATCCAGGTATTCCTGCGTCCCCTCGTCGCTCTTGCTCATCTTCAGCCATTTCGCAATGTGCGGCTCGTCGAAGAAGTACAGGTAAGGCATCTGGACCGGGTGCGCACCCCAGGGCACCTCGCAGACGGCGTCGACCAGATAATACGGGATCGCGGTCAGGCGCGGGTTGCTGCGGATCTCCTCTTCAGCCACGATCTCCTCGGTGGAGAGGATCAACCGCCGGCTGGCGCGCGCCAGCTCAAAGTCTTCGACCAGGATGCCGTCGATCTGGGCGTTGCCGTAGCGGTCGCAGCGCGGCACATGCAGCAGGCTGACGTCAGGATAGGCAGCCGGGATCAGCAGCACTGGCTTGCCCGACCAGGGATCCTGAATGACCTTGCAGGAGCTCTTCTCGAAGGTGTCGGTGCCGAGCATGTCCCTGGCGGGGATGAACGGGATACCCATCATCCCGGCCAGGTAGCGCCACTGGTATCCGGCGTTGGAGATCTCGGCCGCGACCTTGACCCGCCCGCTCTCGACAGCTCGCCGACCGCAGGGCGAGAGGCCGCGGATCTCGTGTCCAAAAGCGTAGGCGCATTCGACGCTGGCGACGCAGCCAGCCCCGATCAAGATGTCGATGTCGTGGACGGCGGTTTTCCCGGCGACCGTCAGGTCTTTCACCCTGCGGCGGGCGACTTCATAGACGACCGCCATCGGGACGCGCACATGCCCGAACCCACCGAAGGCGATGTAGTCGCCGTCGTGGACGAAGCGCTCGACGGCCTGAGCGATCGACATGCGCTTATCGACCAGGCCGCGCGGCTTGTTTTCGCGGACCCAGCGGCGGTTCTCATCGGGGTCGTGCCAGCCGATCAATTCACCACTCCCTTCCGCGAGGATGGGCAGCGATTTTTCGGGAGAGGGTTGGGTCATGAGCGCCTCGATTCGATTGAAGCTGGAGAGGATATGGTTTATTATGACTTAAAATTTGGGAAAATGCAATCGGGTGAAATCGGCAAGGAGATTGGGTTATTTTTCACGATTTGGAGTTGATGAATTTGATCGTTCCAGGTATGATAAAGGCTGTAGATCGATCACGGTTCATCTGCTGAAGATGGGTAGAAATTATCAAACCAATGGAAAAATCCATGCAAATCCGATCGCCTGTTGAAAGCCTGCAGGCTCGAACTCTTATTTATGTATAGACAGGTGAAATAAAAAACCATAATTGGGAGGCATTTATATGGATCCACTTATTTTGTCTCGCTGGCAGTTTGCCATCACCACGATTTTTCATTTCTTTTTTGTACCGCTCACCCTCGGACTGTCCTTGATCATCGCAATTATGGAAACTAAATATGTCAGAAGCGGGGACGAGACCTACAAGCGGATGGTCAAGTTCTGGGGAAAGCTGTTCGTGATCAATTATGCCGCAGGTGTGGTGACCGGCATCGTCCAGGAATTTCACTTTGGGTTGAACTGGTCCCAATATTCACGCTTTGTGGGGGACGTCTTTGGGGCTCCGCTGGCGATCGAGGGGCTGACAGCCTTTTTCCTGGAATCCACGTTTATCGGGATTTGGATCTTCGGCTGGGACAAGCTCTCAAGGGGTGCGCACGCGGCAGTGATGTGGATGGTGGCGCTGGGAGCGAACCTCTCGGCGCTGTGGATCTTGATCGCCAACTCATTCATGCAGAACCCGGTCGGCTACGCGATCGAAAACGGGCGGGCGGTGATGACGGACTTTGGGGCACTGCTCGCCAACCCCAACGTTCACTTCCAGTTCCTGCACGTGATCGCTGCTGGTTTCGTGACCGGGGGATTTGTGCTGCTGGGACTATGCGCGGTTCACATGCTGCGAAAAAAGGGAGACCTCGAGATTTTCCGCCGGACTTTCCGCTGGGCAGCCGTCTACGCGCTGATCGGCGCGATCGCGGTGTTCCTGGTCGGCCACGCCCACGGGCAGTGGCTGGGGAAGTACCAGCCGATGAAGACTTCTGCAGCGGAGGCTCACTGGGTGACCTCGGCGCCGGCTGACTTTATCCTGGTCGCCCTGATCGATGAAGAAAACATGAAGAACACTTTCGAGATCAGGGTGCCGCGCGCATTATCTTTCCTGATGTACAACAACTTCACCGGCGAAGTCCCAGGTCTCATTGATCTGCAGGCTGAAGCCGAATCCAAGTTCGGGCCGGGCGACTACGTCCCCTGGGTGACCGGAGCTTTCTGGGCGTTCCGGATCATGGTGGGGGTGGGCTCATTGATGGGCCTGCTTGCGCTGCTGGCGGTGGTGTGGGGAAAATCGGTCGAGAAAAAGCCCTGGTTCCTTAAAGATCCTCGTGCCTTCGATTTTCCTGCCGTTTATCGGCGTCACAACCGGATGGATCATCACCGAAACCGCCCGCCAGCCGTGGATCGTCTACGGGCTGCTCAAGACCGCGGCGGGTGTCTCGCCGACACTGGGCGGCGGGACGGTCCTTTTTACCCTGGTGGTCTTCACCCTGGTCATCGGCGCGCTGATCCTGATCACCGGCGCCCTGATCAAGCATTACGGAGCTGACGTCGTGACCGCAGATCCGTCAGCTTCTTGAAACCGAATCGGAGGAAAAAATGGACCTAAATACGCTCTGGTTTATCCTTGTCACAGTCTTGTTCACAGGTTTTTTCTTCCTTGAAGGTTTTGATTTCGGAGTTGGGATGTTGATGCCGTTCCTGGGGAAGAAAGACGTGGAACGCCGGGCGATCATCAACACGATCGGCCCGACCTGGGATGCGAATGAAGTCTGGATGATCGTCGCAGGTGGGGCGATGTTTGCGTCCTTCCCGCACGTCTACGCGACGCTGTTCAGCGGGTTCTACCTGGCTTTGATCCTGATGCTGGTGGCGCTGATCATTCGCGGCGTCGGGCTCGAGTTCCGAAGCAAGCGAGAGGACCTGAAGTGGCGCGAAGGATGGGATTGGCTGATCTTTACCGGAAGCCTGCTGCCCGCGCTGCTGTGGGGGGTGGCAGTGGCGAACCTGATGCGCGGGATCGCGATCGAGCAGGACATGTACTACTACGGCGGGCTGCTGCCGCTTCTCAATCCCTATGCGATTTTAGGCGGTCTGGTCTTCGTCAGCCTGTTCCTGATGCACGGGGCGAATTTCCTGGCGCGGAAGACGACCGGCGCGATCCTGGAGCGGGCAAAGGCGGCTGCCTTCCGGTGGTGGGTGATGGCCACCGTGATCACGGCCGGTTTCCTGGTCTGGACGTTTGCGGCGACGGATATCCTGACCAAGCCGGGTATCAACGGGCTGGTGCCGGGGCTCCTGGCGGTTGTGACGCTGCTGCTCACCGGCTGGCTGATCCGCAAGGGATCGAGCGGGTGGGCGTTCGTGACCGGATCGCTGACCATCATCCTGGCGACGTTCATGGTCTTCGCAGGACTATACCCGAGGATCATGATCTCGAGCCTCAACCCGGCCTGGAGCCTGAACATCGTGAACGCCGCTTCCGGCCCGTACACACTGAAGGTGATTACGATCGTGGCAGCGATCTTCCTGCCGATCGTGCTTGCTTACCTGGCGTGGGCATACTACATCTTTCGGAAGCGGGTGGAAGCGAAGCCGGAAAACCTGGTCTATTGAACGGCAAAATCCTGGTTACGGGCGCGACCGGGTATGTGGGAGGCCGGCTGGCTTCTCACCTGGTCAGGCTTGGCTTTGCGGTGCGGGTTTTGTCCCGCGACCGCAGGAGGCTGCAGGGCCGCGCCTGGCTGGACCAGGTCGAGAGCGCCGAGGGCGACGCATTGGATCGGGACTCCCTGGTCAGAGCGCTTCAGGGGGTCTCGACTGCTTACTACCTGATCCACGGGATGCAGGGGGGCGCGATCGACGCCGGGCGGGAAGCTGCGGCGAGCCGCAACTTTGCTCAGGCGGCTGAAGAGGCGCGGGTCGAGCGGATCATCTACCTGGGGGAGCTGGCAGATCCGAAGGGCGAGCTTTCGCCTTACCTGCGCTCCCGGCATGAGACCGGTGAGATCTTGCGAGAAGGGGGAGTTCCGGTGACGGAATTTCGGGCCGGGATGATCGTGGGCGCCGGGAGCGTGCTGTTCGAGATGATCCGTTATCTCACCGAACGCCAGCCGCTCCTGATCTGCCCGCGCTGGTTTTATACCCCCTCCCAGCCGATCGCGATCCGGGACGTGCTCGGGTACCTGGCGGATGCGCTGCAGAATCCAGCCAGCGCGGGCAGGCTGATCGAAATCGGCGGGGCGACCCGCCTGAACTATGCCGATATGCTGCAAGCGTACGCCCGGGAGCGCCAGCTCAAGCGAGTCCGGATCCCGGCGCCGGTCAGCGCGCCGCGCCTGTCGGCTTACTGGGTGCACCTGGTGACCCCATTCCACTGGAATCAGATGCTGCCGCTGATCGAAGGGCTGAGCACGGAGAGCACAGTCAATAGTCCGGATGCAAAGGAAATCTTCCCCGAGATCCAGGCGCTGGACTTCGCGGGGGCGCTGCACGAAGCGCTGCAGAGCCTGAGGGATGGGAATATCGAGACCGCCTGGTTCGACTCGCTGGTTTCGTCGCAAGGCGATATCCCGCCGCTGATGTTCAAGGTCTCGGAAGGGATGCTGATCGAACGGCGCAACCTGATCGTGAACCTGCCGGCGGAGGATGCTTACCGGGCTTATACCAGCCTGGGCGGAGAGCGAGGCTGGCTTTACCTGAACTGGACCTGGGTGATCCGCGGCTGGATGGACAAGCTGGTCGGCGGGGTGGGGCTGCGGAGGGGCAGGCGGCACCCGCAAGAGCTGCGCGCCGGCGAGAGCCTGGACTTCTGGCGGGTCGAGGAAGCTTAAGCCGGGCCGCTCGATGCGGCTGCGGGCGGAGATGAAGGTCCCCGGGGATGCGTGGCTGGAGTTCCAATCGATCCCGCAGACGGACGGGCGCACGCTGCTGACGCAGACGGCCTTTTTCGCTCCGAGGGGGTTCTGGGGGCTGGCCTACTGGTACGCGCTTTACCCGATCCACGGCTTTATCTTCAGCGGGATGATCCGCAAGGTCGGTGAGCTGGCAAAAACCTCGTCTGAAGCGGCCATCGAGGGCAAAGCCTGATGCCGGATGGAGCGCCCGAAAGCACTGAACATGGAGCGCATGCCAGAAGCGGCTTGATCCTGGTCACCGGCGCGACCGGTTTCGTGGGCGGGAGGCTGACCCCCAGGCTGCTGGAGCAGGGCTACCGGGTGCGATGCCTGGTGCGTGACGAGAAGAGGCTGCGGGCCAGACCCTGGGCTTCGCAGGTGGAGGTCGTCAGCGGGGACATCGCGACCTGCGAAACGCTTGTGCAGGCGCTGGAAGGGGTATCGACCGCCTTCTACCTGGTCCACAACATGTCAAAAGGCAAGGATTATACCGAAGCGGAGCTCGCGGCAGCCGAGAACTTCGCCGATGCAGCGGACATGGCGGGGGTAGAGCACATCATCTACCTGGGCGGGCTGGCTGACCCGAGCGGGCAGATCGGGAAGCACATGCTGTCGCGGCTGAAGACGGGCGAGACGCTGCGGAGGGGGGCGGTGCCCGTGACCGAGCTCCGGGCGAGCCTGATCATCGGGGTGGGGAGCGTCTCGTTTGAGATGATCCGGTTCATGAGCGAGCAGCTGCCGATCCTGGCGGGGCCGCGCTGGGTCCATTCTCGCTGCCAGCCGATCTCGATCCGGAACGTGCTGGACTACCTGATCGGGGCGCTCGAGAAGCCGGCCGAGGAGGCGAGGATTTACGAGATCGGCGGGACCGATGCGCTGCGGTACTCCGAGACGATGCAGGTTTTCGCGGAGGTACGCGGGTTGAAGCGCCCGTTCTGGGTCCTGCCGTTCATCCCGGTCAGCCTGATGGCGTTTGCGGTCGATTTGCTGACGCCGGTGGATTACAACCTGGCCTACCCGCTGCTGGCGGCGATGAACGGCGAAAGCGTGGTGACGGAGAATTCGGCGCTGCGCGACTTCCCGGAAATCGAGAGGGACAGCTACCGGGAAGCTGTGGTATCGGCGCTGGGCAAGCTTTCTCCGGAATACGTCGAAACAGGGTTGCAGCCGTGCGAGTCTCATGTTAAGATTAAACGAGACGGCTTCTTCATTGACAGCCGCGTCCTGTGCGTCGAGGCCCCTGCTGAAGCGCTTTTCGAGGCGATTTCGAGCCTGGGCGGGGATGCGGGCTGGCCTTATCTGAACTGGTTGTGGAAGCTGCGGGGCTGGCTCGACCGCCGGCTGGGCGGCCCGGGGATGCGGGGAGGCCGGTCTGGTGAGGAGCTGCGGGTCGGGGAGGCGGTCGATTTTTACCGGGTCGACGCCCTGACCCAGGGGAGCAGGTTACGGCTGAAGGCAGAGCTGAAGGCGCCGGGCGATGGCTGGATGGAGTGGCTGGCGGAAGCGAGGCCAGGGGGCGGCTCGACGCTGAGGCAGCTGGCGTTTTTCGCGCCGAAGGGCGCGGGGGGTTTCCTTTACTGGTATGCGCTTTACCCGTTTCATCAGGTGGTCTTTAACGGTCTGGCGAAGAGTCTGAAGAGGAGGGCGGAAACCGCTCGCCTTGATCAATCGACGGAATCATAGCATCAGGAGGGCTACCCGTGAAAATCGACTTTGGGATGTGGAAGAAAGCGCTTAACACGCTGGTCAAGATGGACAGCGCAGAGGAATTCGGCAGGCTGGACGTCATCTCCAAATGGCTGATCGTGACGCGCTCGGCGGTGACCGTGGTGACGATCTATTCGGGCGTGATCGCCGGGCTGCTGGCATGGCGGGACGGGTATTTCTCGTTTGTGCCCTGGCTGATCGTCACGCTCGGGCTGTTCATCGCACATGGGACGAACAACCTGCTCAACGATTACACCGACTTCAGCCGCGGGATCGACCAGGACTACTATTTCCGGACGCAGTACGGGGTGCACCCGCTCGTGCAGAAGTTCTGGGACAAGCCGACGCAGCTGAAGTGGTTCTATGTCAGCGGGGTGCTGGCGGTGCTGTCCGGGATCTTCGCGCTGGTCTACACCGGGATCGACCCGGTTGTTGTCTGGTTGTTCGCGTTCGGGGCGCTGGTGCTGCTGTACTACACCTGGCCGCTCAAGTACCTGGGGCTGGGGGAGCTGGCGATCTTCTTGATCTGGGGGCCGATCATGATCGCGGCGGTCTACATCGTGCTGGCCAAGGGCTGGACGGACAACGTCTGGAACGTGGCGCTGGCGGCTGTGCCGTGGGGGCTGAGCGTGGTGAGCATCAACATCGCCAAGCACACCGACAAGATCGAACCCGACCGGCTGAAGAAGGTCGGGACGCTGCCGGTGCGGATCGGGGAGAAGGCGGCGCGCCGGCTGACGCAGGCGGCGCTGGTGCTGATCTACCTGATGGTGCTGTACCTGGTATTTCGTGCCGCACTACTTCACGCCGCTGATGCTGATCGTCTTCTTCGCGATCAAGCGGCTGATCACGGCGCTGAAGGTGCTGCAAAACCCGAAGCCGGCCGAGGCGCCGCCCGGGTTCCCGTTCTGGCCGGTCTGGTTCTCGGCTTTCTGCTTCAACCACAACCGGATGTTCGGCGGGCTGTTCATCCTGGGGCTGATCCTCGACACGATCCTGCGGATCTTCGTGCCGACTTTCTGGCCTGTGCTGTGAGAGACGAGTTGGGCGGAGGTGAGCATGCCTGATCGAATCCTGCCAACCCTGTCGGGATATGCGAGCTACCGAGGCGGCAAGGGGCATCTCGCGTTTTTGATGCACCGGATCTCGGGGCTGGCGACGATCGCGTTCCTGACGCTGCACGTCCTGACGACCTCGACGGTCTTTTTTGCGCCGCAGTACTACGACGTGATTTTGAAGGCCTTCAGCAACCCGGTGGTGATGGCGGGCGAGATCGTGCTGGTCTTCTTCGTGATCTACCACGGCGTCAACGGGCTGCGGATCGCGTATTTCGACATGTTTAAGCCCGAGCTGTGGGCGAAGGTCCCGGCGAAGAAGGCGATGGGCTGGGTTTTCGCGCTGGCAGTGGTGCTGTGGCTGCCGGCGCTGGCGGTGATGGGGCGGGCGCTGCTGGTGCACGGGTTCGGGCTGTTCGGGGGCGGGTAGGAGGCAGGATGGAAGCCAGGGCAAACCCAAAGATCGAGACGTCGAGCCACTCTTTCGCCTGGAAGTGGATGCGCTACAGCGCCTTCCTGCTGATCCCGCTGGTGTACATCCACGTGATCCTGCAGGACCTGATCGTGGGGGGGCACAACCTGAGCCTGACGTACGTGCAGGGGCGCTGGGCGCTGTGGGGCTGGCGGGCTTACGACATCTTCCTGCTGGCGTTCGCGTTCTCGCACGGGGCGAACGGGCTGAGGCAGGTGCTGAGCGATTATATGAAGTCGGAGCGGGCGATCCGCTGGATGAGCTGGGCGGTGGCGGCGCTGTGGTTAATCGTGACGCTGATCGGGGCGGCGGCGATCGTCGGGAGGGGTGAGGTTGCCGTAGAGGGGGAGGGAAGTACAAACCACAGAGCCACAGAGAGCACAGAGAGAGAACACTTCTGGAGAAGGAGGGTGAGAAGCCGGCGGATTTATTTATGCGAGGGGCGGTTTTGAAGTTGTTAAGGTGCGGAGGCGAGGAGGAGGGAAGTGATTCGTTTGATGTTATTTGAATGAAAAAAATTCAAATCGATTCAAATCCCTTTCTGGTTGGAGGAGAGGTTTGGGGGGTATTATAGCACAAATGTTCTGGTATGGCAAGGGGTTTTGGAGGGATGCTGCGTCGAGTTTGCGAGAAGTGAAAATTGGAGGATGTGAAGAATTGTATGGGGGAGAAATTGATGGGTCAGCGACCCATCCTACGGCTACGGGACAATGGTAAAGACGTTCCGGTATGCCAGTGCCGGCACGGTCAGAACAGCGCTTAAGATAGGGGTTAAAGGACTTGGTTTGGTCTGGATTAAGGACGCTATTTAAATTCATTATAATAAAATTTGCTATATAATGATCCTCATAGGCTGGGCCAAGTTGTTGTACAATCCCGTATAATGATAAATCCGAATTCATGGTTATAACCGTTTTGTTTTCGAAGTCTTTAGCTGAATAGTGAAGTCTAGTAATACCAGTATAACGGGTTTTTTGAGGATCGTTTACAATAAATAACTGCAAATTATTGTAATTCCATCCAAAACAGGTTTTGTCCGCTATGCCTTTTTCGTGGCAGCTTAATTGCCCGGATGCCAATTGTTTGATTTGGTCTTTGACCTTGGAATTCATCGCGTCCGGATCAATGAAACTGCCGTCAGGCGTTTGAAGACTCGGATATTTCTTTAAAAGCCAAAATTTTTTAATAGACCAGCTAAAAATATCTTCGGCTGTTGACAGATTTAACTCATCGGCCGCAAGGTAGCTACGCAGTTCTGCTAAGGGAAGTGTACTCCAGAAGGGTGTCATTATCTCTTCTTCGCCTTTAGGATCGCTGTTTTTCATGAGCCTGACTGCCTTGCCTTCAAGCCATCCGAATTCCTGACCAATAGTGATTCGGTGTCCGAAACGGTCTCTGGCAAATTGGGTTATATAAATAAATGTTCCTTCCATAATTACGTATTTATTTTGAGTATTATTATATTCAAATTGTTGTCCTACGCGGCAGTTGTACCTATCCACCAGAATAATGTCCTCAGAACTGTTGGATTTAAAAAACCGGTAGTCAGTTATTTCCTGTTTAGTCATGCCGTCAGGTCCGCCGGGCACATGCATGGGGACGGGGAAATTTTCTCCCTGATAAAGCTCAGTTACTTCCGTATAATTTTTAAGATCCACTACTCCCAGCCAATAGCCACCGTCTTTGGTTCCGTCACCATAGGTTGGATTGGCACACTGCCCAATCTTGCCAGCCTTGATTTTCCTGTGGTTTATTTTTAATCTTCCAGACACCGTTTTCATAAACGGTTTTATGGATTTTCGGAAGTTCTTCAATTAATATTTTGTCATAAGGCAGTCCTGTCTCGGTCCAGCCATTTGACTCTTCTATAAACCGGAGCATTTTATCTCCGCGAAGGAGCATAGTATATAATTTACTTTTATCAGTAGTGTAAGTCGTAGACTTTTTAAGGCTGCCATACTGAACGTATGAGCTGATTATGCGAGTGGGCTTCTCACTTTCTTTGAAGTCAGCAGTCTGGATCGCCACAATTTCACCCTGGTTATCAAGTTGGTAAATTTGATGGTTGACTAGAACTACTTGAGTAGCGCCTGACTCAAGGGGAACTATGTTTAACATAAACAAGTTATTTACGCCATCGGAGTATTTTGACAAGCCGTCTATTTCATCTCCCTGATAGGTAAGTACTGTCCCGTCTGCCGAAGTTATTTCATCCGGCCGGGGTAGGGTAGCTGTCAGCCCGTCAATTTTACATGTGGCAATTTCACTGCCGAATTTCCAGCCGTAGATATCTCCCTCTTTTAGAAGAGTATTTTGTATTTTATCGGTGATTACTGTAAATTCGCCTGAACCTGATGCTGGTATTTTTTCCTCCACGGTCAATATTTTGCCGATAGGTTTTATTTCAGTAGGTGTCGGAACTGCAGTCCCCGTTGGAAGGATGACGGTCGCCGTTGGCGGCTCAGTCGTCGGGGTATTCGCGTCAAGTGTGTAAGTAGGAATTGGCGCGTCTGCAGGTGTCAGCGTGCTGCAGGCGGTCAGTGTTAGAGTTAACACGAATTGAATGAATAATTTAGCAGCCATCCCCAAAATCCCCGCAATCTTCTTGTTTTCTATGTTTATGCTAATAACTATATTTTATTCCATAATCCTATCTGTGATGATGTATTTGCAGCTTTTTCATTGCGCAATCGGTGATGGCTGGAACCGCCACGCAGGAGGTTTTTCAACCTCCTGCCGCCAAGGACACATTACTTTATTTTTCTTTGTCTCGGTCAATCGGGTTAGCCATTTCTCGGTAACACTCTCGAATGTCTCGAGTAAAGTCTTGGCTCGGCGAATATCCTCTTTCTGCTGCGAAAGCCACCTGGCTTTCTGTTCTGGCGTACTGGTTTTCCAGTCCACCTTGATCACCTTTTTTAGTTTCGAAACATATTCGCCGATCTCCACACCCGGTGAAGTGGGAAAAGGAGACCGCCGCTGGCGGGGGGGCGGGGCGGGGGGAGGTGGAATCATGCTCATGGGCCAGCAACCATCCCTTTGGATGGTAGGACAGGTCCCTCACTTCGTTCGGGAAAAATCCTTCGCTGCGCTCGGGACAGGTCCTTAGGCGAGGCGAGCCAGGCAGGCAGGGGAGGAGGCACACGCAGAAGAAATGCCCTCACCCCTGACCCCTCTCCCCAGGGGGCGAGGGGAAAAGGCGGAGGCGCAGCGGCGGGAGAAGAAGCCGTGCTGGAGGAGGTTGGCGCTGCTGGGGGATCGGTTTATTGAAACGATGGGTCAGCGGCCCATCTTACTACTTGATAAGTCTTGTATTAAGATTTTATTTTGGTGCGAGATGAAAAATGATATATATATATGTCCCAATAAGGTCTTATTAGTATAGAATATGGTATAATCCACTTATCCTGATCAAGGTGGGAGAAACGAATGATTAAAACTGGTGACATTATTGGTAATTCTAGTAAAGGGACCTATGACAGCAAGCAGCTTCTCAATCCCTATCATTGGCTGGGTGGCAATCATTACTGGAGTCTCGGCCATCCTTGCGGTGATATTTCTCACCCTGATGGCGACGGTGAACAATTCCTTCGGCAAGGTCAACGATGTTTTCAACGCGATTATCGGGATCTCAAGCGCGGTGCTGGCGTGGATGCTGTACGCCGAGCACCATGCCAAGGCGCCGTTGATGAGTCAAATCGCGCTTGCGCTTGCGGTGGTCGGCGCGATCTTTACGATTATCGGATCGGTCCTGATCATCTACGGCTATACAGACTTTGTCCTGGCCGGGTGGTATACAGGGGTCGGGAACGCTTTGATCGGCTTGTGGCTGGCGGCATTTTGCAGCTTCGATGCTGCGCGGTGAGGCGCTGCCACACAACCTGATCCTGTTTGGGATCGTCGTGGGGGGGTTCATGGCCGTTGGACTGATCGGTATTCCCGGGATTTTCACTGGAATCGACAGCATGGAGTCGATGCCATGGTATCTCTATCTGGCGTTTTTTGGATATTTAGGAACCTATATCCTGTATCCCATCTGGACGATCTGGCTGGGACGAACGCTCCTGCTCAAGTGAATAACCGGAGAATTTCTATTAGTCTTCTACCTGTAAAAGGGGATAGGCAAGCTGACAAACAGGTATGGCGAAGACGCCTGGCGCAATTGGCGGAGGATATCGCACGGACGCACAGGATGGGGAGTCGAGGGGAAAAAACTGGACTTAAATGTAAAACATCAGGCGTTAACTTTTAACCATATACCAATTCTTTTCACAACGGACATTTGACTGAACGCCGAACGCCTATGGCAGAACTGGAGGCATGAGACGGCGGGTTGTACGCAGCGCTCGGGACAGGCTTGATGTGCGAGGGAAGGTGGCGTTGAGGAGGGTGGCAGCAACCCGCGAAGATACGCGGTGCAGCGCGCTGCTCGAAACTATCGCAACGCGCTGCTGGAACTCATACTCCAAGCATAAAAAGGGATTCTTACTTCATGTGCAGAAAGAATCCCAGGACATGGTTTCTTGATCAGGCTGCGGCTTCGGCTGGAGCCGGGATGGCGCCAAGCTGCTGCATCAAAAGCATGGAATCCATCTGACCCCAATGTTCCACACACTTACCGTCCGAAACACGGATGATGTCGATCACGCCAATGGATATTGGCTTGCCGGTGGCTGGGATGCCCATGAACTCGCCTTTCTGGGTGCCGCTCCAGGTCATACGGACGACGACCTTGTCCCCTTCGGCGAGGATGTCTTCAATCGTGGCCTTGAAATCCGGGAAGGCGCTGCGCAGCATCAGGGCTAAGGTTTTGACACCTTCACGACCGTTCGGGATGCCAGGTGGGAGCTGCTCGCGTTCTATAAAGTCGGAAGCCAGCACTTCGTCAGCCAGCTTCATGTTACCCTGATTGAAGATAGCCTCGATAAATCGAGCGACTAAGGCCTTATCTTGTTCTGTTGTCATTGGAACTTCTCCTTTTCTAAATGGTTAAAATTTCGCCAATCGCACAGCCAAACCGGAGTACCAGGCTGTCAAGGGTTTCGAGTTCTAAGGGTCCCCCAAAAACAGGCTCTCGGCTGTAGTGGGGGGAGTGAATAGGACTAATAAGATCATTATAGCATGAATTATTGTCCGATACAAGACTTCGGGATATTTAGATAACCCTTATCCAATTCTTATCAATCCGCTCGAATAAAATGGTATATAATATCTTAATTGTATAAATAAACTTTTACGATTTTTACGCTTGAGACCCCGTACAATTTTTAAAAAACTAAATGAGGGACTTTTTCCACGTCTCGGATAGCGAGCCCTGGCATTACGCTTTTTGAGGCATCTGCTTGAGCAGGCTATTCTTATCTCTCAATCTTGAAAGGAGAATTCAGCATGTTATTTCACGTTACCATGACTCACACCGCCGATAATTGTCCGGCCTTTCATACAGAAAGAATGCCGGATGTCATCACTTCACTGGAAAATCTCGAAGAGCTCGGAAAGAAGTTGAATGTCAAAGCGCATGTGCTGCTATGGGGTGCGCCTGACCATGTGGCTTATGCCGTCCTCGAAGCAGACAGCCTTGGCGCAATCGGGCACTATTTGAATTCGATTGCAATCACACAGGATTTCAAGATCACTCCGGTTGAACCAGTCCGAGAGGTTGTCGAATTTGGCAAAGCAGCGATAGCGGCTCGGGCGAAAAAGTAGCCTGGGTTCGATTTATTCGATCCAATCTGTCCTGACATCAGCCCACGCTCTGCATTTATTTCAGCAGGACGTGGGCTTGCCGGCACTCACACTTGTTCTTTCACGCGATACTGTAAGGCAACATCAAGGATTGTCACGCAAGCGGATGGTGAGGGGCAGCGGTTAAGGAATTTTCTTGCGCTTGGGACAAACCGGTAGGACTTGAGTCCAGTTCAGGGTGAGGGGGATGAAGAGAGTTGAATTCGGTGGGTCAGAGACCCACTTTACGGCTCAGTGATTGCTCCATAAAGTACGTGGACAGGTCCTTCGCTCCGCTCGGGACAGGTCCTTCGCTCCGCTCGGGACAGGTCCTTCGCTCCGCTCGGGACAGGTTCAAAGGGGAGTGCGCCCTCGCCGCAAAAACTGGGATGGGGGATACAGCTTCCATTCCGAAAGGCTAAGCCTGGTCGATCTTTCGGATCTGCCTTGCGGGATTGCCCGCGACGATGGTATTCTGAGGGACACTGCGGGTGACGACCGCGCCGGCGCCGACGACGGCATTCCGACCGATGCTCACCCCAGGCAGCAGGATGGCCGCGCCCCCGATCCAGACATTGTCTTCGATCAGGATCGGTTTGGCTACTTCCCAGCCCTGGATGCGGGCCTGCGCCTGAACCGGATGGGCGGCGGTATAGATCTGGACGCCGGGCCCGATCATGACATGATTTCCGATGCGGACTTCATTGTTATCGAAGATGGTGCACGAGAAATTCAGATAGACGTAATCGCCAATATGAATGTTGCGACCGTAGCTGCAGTAGAAGGGGGCTTCGATGATCGAATCCTGACCAATGTGTCCCAAGAGCTGCTGGAGGATGGCGGCCCGTTCAGGCACGGCTGCGGTCAGATTGAAGCGCCGGAACAGCTCCCTGGCTTGCTCGCGTTCAGCGTTCAGGTCGGGATCCAGGCCGTAGTAGGTTTCTCCGGCCAACATTTTCTGCTTTTCGGTTTTTGAAGACATCTTCTCACTCCTATTGGACGCTATTCGAGCTGGACCATGATAAGCGGCAGCAGTGAAATTGGGGGACGGCGAGTGCCTGCGTGGCGGCCCCTATGGGGAGGGACGATTCAGAAAGGCCAGGGTGCGGTCCCAGGCCAGTCTGCGCGGCTGCGGGATCGTAGGCGTCGAGGCGGTCGGGCTCGAAGAACCAGTGGCCGAGCGCCGGGGTAGCGGTGGAAAACCACTTCACGGCCGAGGCTTTTGAGATACGCCTCCAGCTCGTCGACGCCCGAGGCCGGCTCGAACGGGTCGTCGCCGGCGAAGTGGCCGAGGTAGGCTGCGTTTGAGCCGCTGAAGTCGCCGCCGCCGGTGCCGTAAAAGAGCACGACGGTGCGGATGCGGTCGGGGTCTGATGCGGCGAGGTCGAGGGCGTAATAGGCGCCGAGCGAGAAGCCGATCACCGCCAGGCCGCGGTCAGAAGGGCCAACGCGTTCGCTGAGGAAGGAGGCTGCCTGGGCGATCTCGGCCCTGGCCTGGAGGTAGCGTGCGTCGAGGGCCCGGCCGAGGGCTTCGGCGGCGGGGATCGTTTCTGCGACCTCGCCGTGGTAGAGGTCCGGGGCGAAGGCCGTGAAACCAGATTCGGCGAGCCGGGTGCAGAAGCTTTAATTGTTGGGTTCAACCCCCACCAGGCGTGCAGGACCAAAACAGCGGGTCCATTTCCAGCGGAGGGGAGGGCGAGAAAACCGAGAGGTTGAGATTGGGTCATCAGGGCTCCTTTTCAGGCCTACAGCTTTTGGTAAACTTCCCAGGACATACCTCGACCGGGTAGGCGACATTCCGGAACGGAAACGCTTCGGCGACCCACCCCTTGACCGCCTCCGTCAGGCGATCCTCGAGCCCGCCGGGGAGCTCGCTCTGGCGCGCCCACAGCTCGACTACTGCATCGCAGCCCTGACAGCAGGTCGGGCTGATGTAGACGCAGCCGAGCACCCGGGTCTCATCCAATGTGACGACCGTGTAGGCAAACGAGGAGCGGCGCTGGAATTCCTTCTGGTGCCAGCGAGGTCGATCAAGTCCTGCTCCAGGGTCAAGCCGTCCGGCCAGGTCCCGCCTGGAAAGACATCCTTCAGGTGGCCTGCGCTGGTGACGACGGCTTCGAAATCCTTGACCACGTCGTTAACGGTCAGCATCCTAAGCCGGAACTCGAAGGTCTCGAAGCCAGACTGGAACCTTGAAATCGTCGGGGACGAAGGAGACCATTAGAATATTATACCGAATCCTTTCAACTCCGCACGACCTGGGGGAAGAAAAATTGAGGCGGTCATGCTTTAAATAGCAGGAAGTAGAATTGGCTGATCAGCCTGCAAAGGAGCTTGCATTGAAAACGAACCGATGCTTTTTATTAATCCTTATCATGTCGATCATCCTGGCAGCCTGCGCTCCCTCCCGCACCCCCGCTCCCCCGGCCCTCGCTCTCCCGCCCTCGGCCGCCCCGACGGACACCCTTGCACCCACGCTCACCCCGACCCTCACCCCCACGCCAGTCCCGACCGCCAGCCCCACACGTACCCGGACCCAAACCCCAACTCCGCTTCCCCGCCTGGATTTTGAGACCAACCTGACCCTCCAGGAAGTGTTCGAGTGTCTTTTACCAGGCTGGCGATTTTGAGCTGTTGACCAGCCTGCTCGACGAGCTCGCCGGCTACTATAAATCTCCGGCGGTTATCGGCCGGATATTCGCCCTGGAAGGGGACGCCTATGCCAGCCAGGGTGATTACCAGGCTGCGGCGGAGGCATATCTCCAGGCTCTGGAAGTGTTTCCGGCAGTCCAGCAGGTCAACTTAGAACTGTGCCGGGTCTACGGCCTGATGGAACAGGCAGAACAGGCTTTGCCGTACTGTGATAAGGCTGCCAGGGCGAACCCAAGCTTTTGGACGTACCTCCATCGCGGCAAGGTATACGCCCAGCTCGGCAGGTTGGACGAGGCCAGGGCAGATTTTGAAAAAGTGGCCGCCCAGCTGAAGTCAATCACCGGTCCAAACGAAAAGATGTTGTATCAAGAGCTGGTCGGCTGGATAGAGACCCTGCAGACCGGGAAGAACCCAATCACACCCGAGCTGATCCGCGGAGAGCGCCAGCTCGAGACGGTCTCTGCCCTGCCCACCCAGACGATCGAAGAAAAAGCGCCTCCTTCTGCCAAATCCTTCCAGGAAGCCGCCGCCACGTACGGTTTCGGTCCGTTTGAAGAAGTCAAAGTCAAAGATCCCTTCCAGGACATCGCATTGCCCTTCATTGGGTCTTCGATGAAACTGGGATCCTGCTTGGTCGATCTGGCGCTGCAGGCAGATGAAAAGATGATTTATAAGGTCATGATGACGATGAAGGGCTGCAGCGATCTGGAAGAGTATTTTATGGGCCTCCGCCTGGTCGACGAGTTCTTTCCAGACAAGACCGAAAAGGCCAGGGCCGTCGTCTGGATGTTCAAGGAAGCCAATTTGGTGATCGAAGCCCAGAAACGTGAGGCAAAGTCGATCCATATCCGCAAGTGCAACCTGTACTCGTCGTACCAGCGGGCAGACCAGTCGACGCAGTGGTTTTTTAGCTGTCATTAGCTTTTTTGCCTGCAGGTAATGAAATCAATAAGAAGACTGGCAGCACCATCACTGCTTTCGGGACAAGCCTTGGAGATGGGGGGATCCAGGAGGAGAGTGAGGAAAAACAAAACGCCGCCCGATGATTTGGGCGGCGGATGGGCTTTCAGAAAAAATCTGGGCTTATTTGGGGTAGGTCGCGGCCAGGTAGTCGATCAGGAAGGCTTTTTCGGCATCATTCAGCCTTGCACCTTTGCCCAGCATACGCTCGACGGTCGCGGTCCAATCGTCGGCGGAGCCCTTCTTGGCTTCGACGCGGGCGAGGTCGTGGCAAACCGTGCAGCGCTCGCCGAGCAGGGTTGGACCGTCCATGCTTGCGGGCTGAGCCGGTCCGCCAGGTGCTTCTGTGGCGGCAGGCGCTTGCTGGGTTGGCGGCGGGGTTGAACAGGCTGCCAGAAGCAGGGTAAAAATTAGCAATCCAAAGATCCATGTTTTTCTCATCTCAGATTCTCCTTTCTCATCATGTTCGTGGGTCTGACTGTTACGATTCTCCAAACAGCTACAACTGCATAAACTTATCTTCCCGAAAAAATTCCAGATTTGGAGTGTGAAAGCTCTGCCAGCACGACCGACTGAGGTTCCGCAGCCCTTTCCTGGTTAATTATCCGGGTAGGTTGCGGCCAGGTATTCTGCCAGTGCTTGCTGCTCTGCCGCAGACAGGAAGGCGCCTTTGCGGACCATGTTTTGGACAATCTCGGTCCATTCAGCGAGAGAGCCGTCTTCGCGCTCGACGCGGGAGAGGTTGTGGCAGACGGTGCAGCGGTCATTCAGTAATGCCTGACCGTCAAAAACTGGCGCGGCGGGCGGTTCCGTTGGCGGGGCAGTCGGCTCGACTGTGGGCGCTGGGGGATTGGTAGGAACTGCAGTCGGCTCGGCGGTTGGAACAGCCGTATCGGCCGGGATTGAAGTCGGTGGAATGGTCGGCGCCGGGGGTTGGGTGGGCGGCAAGTGCGCTCGTCGGCGAGGGGAGCACGGGAGCGGAAGGGGCTTGCGTTGCTGCAGAAGAGCATGCGCTCAGCAGCAGGGCGAATACGACCAGCCCGAGGAACAGTTTTTGGTTCATCGATGATTCTCCATTTATCTATTACGAAGCGCGATTGAAGCCAGGCTTCCGTCCGATCCCCTGCGGTCTATTTTTCCGGGTAGGTTGCGGCCAGGTAGTCGATCAGGACCTGTTTTTCGTCGGTGGTCAGGAAGGCGCCGTTCTGGATCATCTGCATGACGATCTGCTCCCATTCGGCGGCAGATTCGCTTTTGAGCTGGACGACCGTAATGTCGTGACAGGTGGTGCAGCGGTTTTCGAGCAGGGTTGCTCCATCTATCGATGGCAGGTCGTCTGGGACAGAGGGCTCAGTTGAGGAAGATCCTTCAGACGGGTTCGCGGGCGCAGCGGTCGGCTCAACCTTCACAGCTGTACCGACAGGTTGGGTTGCTACCGGTTTTTGCTCGACGGCAGGCTCCGAGACCTGAGTAGTGGCTGGCGCTGAAGCGGTGCAGCCGGCTGCGATAATGAACAAAATCAATGAGGCCAAAATCCAAAATTTTCCCACAAAAAACCCCTCCTGAAGTATTTAAAGAGGATAGCCCGGAATAACCAGACTAACCAGATTTTCTTACTCTATTTTACACGAGAAACCGAGAATTCGACAAGCTCTGCCATAAAATTGATGACCCGATGGGAGAAAATCGAAGACAAGTCAGCAACTGTGGATGTCCGTGGATGAATTGATGTGACAAGGATTGCTTTGATCCTATCCTTTGGGCGAGGTTAAACGCACTCGCCGAAGTCGCACAAGCCGTTGCCGTCCATGTCCTGATAGCCGCGGCAATTGCCAGGGTATTCGCAGGATTGGGCGCAGCGCTTCCAGCAGTCGGAAGGGTTTTGGGCGGAGACGGGGAGAGCCACCCCAGCGCTAGCTGGCAGGCCGTCTGTCGACGGCAGGCCATCTTCAGTCGGGCGAGATCGGTTTTACGGCGGTGGTAGGATCTTTTCCTCGCTGAGCGTCTCGAACGGGTTTGACGATCGAAAGCAGCGCGGCTGCGCCGGTGATGCCCATCAGCACCAGGAAATCCCGCCGGCCGGCGCTGGCACGAATCGAGGCAGTCTGGAGGGCGGGGGTTTTCCGGGGCAGGCGGAGCTGCGGGAGAAGCGCCGGTCTGGAGGGTGTGGACGATCCAGCGCCAGTGCAGGCCGATCTTCAGGACCAGCAGGGCGAGGGCGACGATGGAGGCGATGATGTGCAGGTAGGCGAGGACCGGGCTGGGTTCCCAGGGAAGAACAAACCAGGTGGTAATCGCCACGCCGCTGACGAGGATCACGGTCATGCTGAGCAGGATCAGCAAATCGACGGTCAGGTTGAGGCGCGCCCGGTTGGAGGTGCGCTGAAAAAAGCGCTTGCAGGACCGCTTCAAGCCAGCCAAGATGAGTCATGAGATGGTAGCTGATCACGAATGCGAGCAGCACACCGAGCCACTGGTGGAGCTCCAGGCCGGTGAAATCGAGCCAGAACGAGAGCAGGAAACCGATAAAAAGGACCGCGTCGAGAATCCAGAGCCATTTACGGTTAAGGTTTTTAAACATAAGCTTCTATTATATCCCAGATCTGCTCAGCGAATCCATCACCTGACCGATCGCGGTGGTGAGGCAGGGGTGGGAGACTTCGAACTCGGCGACGGAGTCGTCGAGGCGATCGAGCAAGTCAGGCTCCTGATCGCTTTCAGAGCGCTCGAGTGCTCCTGCGATGTCGGTCTGAAGGTGTTCAAGCATCCGACGCTTCTCGTCGTCGAGCTCGCCTGCGGCGTCGAGCTCAAGGTGGATCTGGCGGTGCAGCGCTTCGAGTTTTTCGTTCAGGTCATCGTCCATGGGATCCTCCTGGAATCATAGTCTACATATATTTTAACCGCAAAAGATGGAAAAAGGAGGACCGAAACCTTTATACACCACAGATGAATGCAGATGGACACAGATTTTTAACGAAGTAACATTCGACCTTTTTATGGGTAACGAAGACAACATGCAGGTGTTAACCATATGAACCAAATTTCACTGATTTCGGAATCCGTTCGGTGCTGACGCGGTGTCAAAAGGAACCGCTGAAGGAGGAAGGGTCACAGGGCGGATAAGCCAAAACGCCAGCCATCCTGGGGCACGCCAGGAACATACTCTAAAAGGAAAATCGATATGAGACGAAATAACTCTGGTTGTCTGACGGGATTTGTGGCATCGTTCTCGCGGCTCTTTCTATCATGGTCGCCTGGATCGCCCGCCCGGTGCTCTTCAACGCCACCTTTGGCTCGATCATCATACCGTGCCTTGGCTTTTTGTTCCTGCCCTTCACCTCGCTGATGTACTTGTTTCTGCTTCAGGGCACCGGTGGAATCCAGGGCTTGGACTGGTTGTGGCTGATCCTTGCGGTGGTCATGGACGTGGCGACGATCTTGGCAGCGCGGGCTACTCGAACCGCAGCTACGTCATGCCAGGCAATGCTCCTGGCTCACAAATACCGCCGGCAGGTCCTACCCAGACCCTCTAGCAAGACACAGGCTGACCGGTCGAACCGGTCAACGCCTGATCGCCGGCAGGAAGGCTTTATATGGGTAGAAGATACCCAGCGAGGCGGTGTCGGTTTTACCGGAGAGCGATGCCTGGATAACGTCCGGGTATGAACCGCTGTGCCACGCTGGCTGTGAAGACGCCGTCCGCCGAGATCACACCGGCCTGGGCGTTCAGCACGATCCAGGTCACCGGCGGGTGCAAGAGCAGGTTGTCGTAGAGATCCAGACCACGAACACGCCAACCCAGTCTCTCGCCGGGTACCATGCGAACGCCGGAAGGCAAGATTTCAAGGGAATCTAAAGCAGACGGGGTCACCAGCAGGTTGTGGGTCATAGCCTGGCTGAGCCCGAGACCGCCGTCCTGGCGGATTTCCATCCGCACGGTGTGGATTCCCGTCTGCGTAAACATATGGGTGGCGGTCAGGTCCGAGCTGAATTCGGACGGCTCGAACTCACCGTCGTTATCCCAATCCCAGCGCGCCTTCAGCACACCCGTCCCGGTTGAGGCGCTGCCGTCAAAGCTGAACGTGGCGCCGGCCGGCGCAAGGAGCGGATCGATCGTCAGGACTGCGCTCGGCGGCACTGCCTGGGGGGCAAGCGAGGCGGCTTCTGCAACCACAATCGGCCGGACGATCGTGCTGTAATTAAATGAGCGGTCCCACACTCCCAGCTTGATCGGATAGGTCCCGGCGGTCATCACCGTGCGGGTGATATATTTATCGATCCCCAGGTCGGTGTCCCAGGTACCGTCGTTGTTGAAATCCCAGCGCACCAGCAAGCCGCCACGCGGGGTGGTCTCGTCCTGGCTGGGCCAGGCGTTTAAGGTGAATGTGTCGCCGACCTGACCCCAGATTGGGTCGCGGGTGAAGCGGGCGGTCGGTGGGAGGGCATCGGCTGCGCCGAAACTGGCATAGATGTCATAGTCTTCGGTGTTGCGACCGTCCTGCCAGGCGACCAGCGCCTTTTTATAGCTTGGAATATAAGCCAGGGCGGGGTAGAGCTGCCAGCCGGTGAGGTGGACCAGCGGGTCGTCGAAACTGTGGAGCACAGTACCTGTCCGCGAAACCCAGTTGGCGCGGATGTCCCAGCCGGTGAGACCGTCGCGGTCGTCCTGCCAGACGACCCGGTAGGCGTCCTGGTCAGCGGCGTAAACGACCTGCGGGTACTGCTGAAAGCTGACACCGCCAGCGGTGGAGACAGGGATCTCGTCCCCGACTTCCTCGCCGGTGGAATCGAAGCGCTGGCCGTAGACGTCGGCACCCTTCGTACCGGAATCGCGGTAATCGTGCCAGACGACCAGGAACTGGTTGTCATCCGAGTTCCAGGTCAGGGCGGGGTAGGCCTGGTTATCCGCCTCCTGGATCAGCAAATAGGCACCCTTGGTCCCGTCGGGTTCCAGGGTGAGCCCCAAGACATCCATATTGCCGCCAACTTCATTCGTGTAATCAAATACAACCAGCAAACGGTTGGCGGTTTGACTGTAACTGACTTGCGGATGCTGAGGAAGGCCGAAGGTGTGAACCGGCATGCGAGCCGAGGTCGTGCCGTCTGGAAACACGCGCACGGCATAGATCGCGCTGGCGCCGGGGGTATCGGAGACTTCAAAGACGACCATGAAGGAATCATCCTGCGAATCGGAAATGTAGGCGACGGCCGGGCTGAAGCGGGTGTTGGATGCACCAGAAGAAATCGTGATAGGAGCGCGGATCGCAGTGCCCTGGGCGCTGAGGAATTGGGCCTCGATCCTGCGGTTGTCGCTGGCTTCCCAGGCGAGCAGGTAGCAGTTGTCGTTTGAGGAATAAGCCACGGCCGGGTGCGTCAGGTCCTGCGAGCCTTCGTCGAGTGAAATTGGCGCTGCGACAGGAAGTCCATCGCGGTTGTAGCGCTGGACGTAGATCAAAGATTCCTCAGCGCGCAGGTCCGACCAGACAACCAGGGTCTCCTGGTCGCGGCTGTTGAACGCGAGGGTGGGGTGTTCCTGGTCGTCTTCGGCTGCCCAGACGATCGTCTCGCTGCCAAGAAGCAAGCCCGGCCACCAGAACGCGCTGGACGCGCAGCAGAAAGTTGTACCAGCCTTCCTGCTGACCTTCCCAGCCGAACAGGTACTGGCCGAGGCGCGGTTGTATACGAGGAAGAGTACATACAGACCGATATGCGGCGGGGAGACGGCGAATTTCTCGGGCGTTTTGGGCTGGAGCAGCGCATCCAGGCGCATCCCGTACATCGTGTGCTCTTCGGGGTCCGGGGTTTCCCCGCTCAACCAGGAAAGCATATATTCGCGCCGGTCCGGGTTGTAAACCACGTTCGGCATGATCTGAGCTTCGGTCCCGACGAGCAGGGCATAATTGACCTGCGGATCGCTTTCATCCGGCGCTGTGGCAGGGTTATCGAGCAGCGTCCCAAACCGGCTGAGGCGCTGAGCATAAATATCTTCATCTTCACCGTACCCCCATCCGACATACCAGACGGCGAGGTATTCATGCACGTAGCTGTTATACGCCAGAGAAGTGTAATAGGCGCTTTCGCTGCGGTCACTGATCAGGAAATTCACCCCGATTAAGGACTCGTCTTCGGATGTAGCGGGGTTATCGAGCAGATCGCCGTCTGCGTCCAGCCGCTGACCGTACAGATCAGAAGGCTGCGTCGAGCTGGTGCGTGTATCGTCCCAGGCTACCAGGTATTGTTCGTCGTCTGAGTTAAAAACCAGATCAGGGGCGTTTTGATTGCCGACCTGGATCGTGATCGGAAAACTTACTGAGGGGTCGTGCTCGTCCGCGACGGTGCCGGGATTGTTCAGCAGGTAGCCATCGGAATCCACCCGCTTAGCATAAATGTCATTGGTAGACGAATCTGGATCATTATATGACCAGATGATAAGGTATTCGTCCGCGAGGGTGTTATAAGCGATTTTCGGGTTCGCCAACAAACCTTCGGTAGAACAGATCACGAAATTCACATCGGGGCTGGTCTCATGCAGCGGAGTGCTCGGATTGTCCAGCAGCTCTCCTGCTGCGCTTATTCGCTGGCCATAAATACCTCCGTCGCGCATATCTCGCCAGACCACCATGTACTCGTGGGAGCCAGGGGAATACGAGACCGCAGGCTCAACAGCGGTCTGGCTGATCAGGAAACTGGATCCGACCGGGATGCCCTGGGAGTCCAGAATTTGACCGTGGAGGTTTTCAAAAAACCTCCCCACACGATCAGGTACTGATCATCATCCGGATTGGCAGCGGCGGTCCCGTCACTATCCAAGTCCGTTGCCGTCGATACGAGGAAATCTGCTCCAGCGGGGGAGGAAGAGGTTGCGGCTGTTGGAGCGGCAGGCTCGTGAGGTGGGGCAGGAACCTGTCCTGCGGGCGGCTGTGCTCCGACCGGGCTGGCAAGCGGCGAGAGAACCACCGCAAGGCAGAATACGCAGCTGAGCAGAGAGGATTTGGAAATGAGAACGCGGTTTCGGTTCATGGCAAACTCCTCGTTTTTCTATGCTCCAGTCACCCATTGATCCCTGAGGGTGAGCCTGGATTGGTCCGCGTGCTGTCCTATTCAGATTGTGAAATTTTTGGTTTTATGGGTACGGTGAATTCCGGCCTTGGAATGCGATGATGGAAGATAGTGAATTGCCGCCTGGGTGGATTAAAGCATTTAACCGCGCTGAAATACCAGACAACAGGCTGATACGGCAGCCTGTCATACCACTCTGATGGTTCCAGGCGACCTGGATTTGTCCAGATGTCTGAATGAGAAAATGTAAGAAAGTGATTGAATTCGGTATAATCGTTAAAATTCGTTCTGACTGGTTTCATGGTAAATATTTTGGAGGGAAAAATGAAGAGCAAATCACTTAACCGTATTCTTGTCTTTATCCTGATCCTAGCTTCGGTGGGGATAAGGATACCCGGAGGCTCGCCCGCAGCAGCTGCGCCGGTTGAACCCCTTGCGCCGGATGCGGTCAGCCCGCCGTGCGGAAGCGATTTGACCCAGGTGGGCTGCTGGCTGTTCGAGGAAGGCAGCGGAACCTCCACAGCGGACGGCTCTGGCAATGGGAATACCGGCACGTTATTCGACAGCACGATGTGGACAACGGACCGGTTTGGAAACGCGGTCAAGGCGCTGCATTTCAACGGGACAAGCCAGTTTGTTAAAGTTTCTGATTCAACAAGCCTTGATATAAGCGGTGATATCACCATTGCAGCCTGGGTCAAACCCGAGGAAGTCAAGACGCAGGACGTTGTGAAAAAAGCTGTAACAACGGGTACAACTGTTCCAGGGTATGAATTAGATCTATCATCAAGTACAGGCAACTGTACTGCGGGTTTTATACCCTGTGCCTTCGGTCGTTTCAATTATGCAGGGACAGACACCTATCGTATCGATACTAAAGCCACTTACGCCGCCACAGATACCTGGACACATTATGTTGTAACCTATACCAGTTTAGACAATACTTTAAGAATATATAAGAATGGCACAATTAGTAATTTTTTTGTTCCGGCTTCAGCACTCACAATTGCATCAAATTCCTTATTTCTTGGTTTCGGAGCCCAGCTTGCCGGAACCATACCGACTGCGTCGCGCTGATTTCACAGGCGCGCTGGATGATATTCGCCTCTACAAGCGCGCCCTGAGCGCAGCCGAAATCAAAGCCCTTGCCAATGACATCGTCCCGAGCGGGTACAGCTGCACCAACCTGGATTCGAAGGCGGGCAGCGCAAACACCGAGCACAAGCCGATGTCCAAAGTGTGGTTCTACGAGGATAAGTGGTGGAGCGTATTCCCGGCTACGACTGGGGTGAGCGAATCCGGTTCGTGGCTGTGGCGGCTAGACGGCTCAGCCTGGACGCCGGTTTTCAGGCTCTCGGCTACAACGAGCGCGAAGGCGGACGTTAAGCCCGCCGGAAGCCCGGTGGGCAGCGTGGTACACGTCCTGCTTTACAGCGGAGGCAGCTCCGAGCTGGCCTCCGTAGAATACAACGCCGGAGTCTACCAGGCCTGGTCCAGCCGGCCGGGTCTGACCACGCTTTCGCTGCCCGGGAGCGAGACCGCGACGATCGACATCGACAGCACCGGGCGGATGTGGCTGAACAGCCAGCAGGATGTAACCGGCAGCCGGGATATTCTCATCTATTACAGCGATTCCCCCTACACAACCTGGAGCAGCGCGATCACGATCGCGACGGGCACACTCCGCGGCGACGACATCTCGCTGGTCACCGCGCTGCCGAACAACACGATCGGAGTGCTGTGGTCGAACCAGAACACCCGTCGTGTTCGGTTTCAAATACCATAAAGATGCCGATCCTGCCTCAACCTGGTCCGCAGAGGAGCAGCCAACCTCGCTGTACGATCCTTCGAAAGGGGCTGGTTTTGCCGACGACCACATGAACGTCGCCACGGCGTCCGACGGGACCCTGTATGCGGCAGTCAAGACTGGATATGATACCGGAGGTTTTCCCAAGATCGCCCTGCTCGTCCGGCGCCTGAGCGGCACCAGCGGAGGAGGAATTTGGGACCCGGACATCTACAATATTAGCTACACCGGGACGCGCGGGCATCGTGCTGCTGGACGAGGCCGCGTCAACCGTCTCGGTTTTCTATACTTCCACCGAAGGGGGCGGGGATATCCTTTACACGCAGACCGCGATCCAGCCGATCTCTTTTGGGTCGGTCCAGACGATGCGGAGCGGGACGAACAACGACGTCTCCAGCACGAAACAGAACATCAACGGCGCACTCGTCGCGATCTATTCGAATGGGACGACGATCAACGGCAGCTCGTGTACATCGATCCCGGTCGGGGGTGTCGACCTCGCGATCACGAAGACGGACGGCAAGACCGTCGCCGTACCTGGAGATGCGACCAGCTACACGATCGTGGTGAGCAACGGCAGCACTGCGGCAATCTCGGGCGCAACAGTTACAGACGTGTTCCCTGCGGAGCTGACCGGCGTGAGCTGGACGTGCACGCCAGGCGCCGGCTCGAGCTGCACGGGCAGCGGATCGGGGAATATCAACGACAGCGTGAACCTGGCAGCAGGCGGCTTTGTGACGTATTCTGTCAGCGCAACGATCGCTCCAACCGCGGGGTATATCGTGATACAACACCGCGACGGTTGCAGCCCCCGGTTGGGATCAGCGATCCTGACCTGACCAACAACGAGGCGACCGACAGCACCGCGCTGCGGACTGGCGTGGACTACTGCGGCAGCGACGCCAACCTGGTGGCGTGCTACCAGCTTGACGAAGGCGGCGGGAACGTCTACCTGGATGAAGTCCAGAATACGGTTTACAATGACGGACTGACGGTAAATTCCCCCGCATGGGTGACCGGCAGGATCGGGCAGGCATTGTCCTTCAACGGCAGCAGCCAATACGGATACGCCCCGGACCATCTCAGCCTGGACATCGAGAACCAGATAACCCTGGCGGCCTGGATTAAGCCTACAGTTAACGGAACTCAATACCTGGTCAAGAAGGGGATCCGCAACACGGCCAGCGGTTATGAACTTTCGTTAGCCACCGCGACTACCAGCACGGGCGCCTTCTTCTTCCGGATCAACGATAATACCACCTGCCGGGTTGATTTAACCATCCCTTACGCTAATTACTTTGGCTCCTGGGTGCACGTCGCCGCAACTTATGACCACATCAATCTGCATATTTATGTGAACGGTGTCCAGGTGGATGATGCCCTGACGCCATGTGCGGTTAATATTATTTCAAATTCAAATGTGTTAGCCATTGGAGCCCAGAGTGACGGGACCAGCAACTTCACCGGCTCAATGGACGACGTGCGCGTGTACAACCGAGCTTTGAGCGCCGCAGAAATTGAGGCGCTTTTCCTCCAGCCAACCGCAGCTTCGCTGGTCAACTTGAGCGCTTTACCGCAGCCGGACTCGATCCTGATCGGCTGGCAGACGCTGCAGGAGGTCGGACTGACGGGCTTCGACCTTTACAGGGCGGAAACGCGCTACGGCGACCGGGTAAAGATCAACTCGCAGCAGATCCCGGCCAAGAACCCAGGGAAGATGGTGGGCGAGAACTACGAGTACCTGGACGCGACGGTTGAAATCGGAAAGACCTATTTTTACTGGGCAGAGTGGGTCGGATTAAGCAGTAAAACGCTGGTCGGACCGGTGACAGGCAGCCTGCTGCAGAATGCGCTGTGGCTGCCGGTTGTGAGACGCTGAATCGAGCCGATAATCGATAAAGCTGGCGTGTGGGCTGCTGTACGGCTCACACGCCTATTTTTTGGAAAGAATTCGGAAAAACCTGATATACTTTTGACAACACGCGGGTAAACCATAAGAAGGGTCTCATCCTCCCTGTACTGTTCAACGACAGCCTGACCTTCTCTGCGTACCAGAAATCGAGCTGGTACAATCTTTTAGTTCATTGAAAAATCAATATTTCTCAGCTGGAAATGAAGAGATTAATTAATAATAGGCAAATCCTGGAGGGTCAAATGAAACGCATCTTGTCGGTGGTTCTAATCTTTTCGATACTTTTATCCTTTTCCGCGCTGGCTGCACCCGAAGGTAGCTTGCCCACGGGATTGTGCGGAATCGATTCCGCGCTGGTAGGCTGCTGGCCCATGGACGAAGGCAGCGGCACTACCGTATCGGACGTTGGGGCAGCACCTGTCAATGATGGAACACTGAATGGCAGCCCGACCTGGGCGACCGGCCATGATGGTCTGTACGGACTAAGCCTCAACGGCACATCTCAGTACGTCACGGTACTGGATGAATATAGCCTGGATCTCACGACAGGAATGACGCTTGCTGCGTGGGTCAAGCCAGCAAAATTAGGTACACAGAACATTATTAAGAAGACAACCAGCACAACGAATCCTGGATTCGAGCTCTCGCTATCGAGCGGCCAGAAGGTCTTTGTGCGCATTAACGGCAGCGCCACTTACCGGATCGACTCGACCACTTCGTACCCAATCGATGGAAATACCTGGATGCACGTCACAGCTACCTACGATGGAACGAATATCAGGCTGTATGTTAACAGTGTGCTAGAGGGCACCAAGCCAGGCGTCACGATTACAGCGAACGCGACGAATCTGGGGATCGGCGCTGAACCTGCTACAACGCCGGCTAATTATCTAATGGGCACCATCGATGACGTTCGTGTTTACAACCGCGCTCTTACTTTGACGGAAATCCAGGCTTTGTATAACAACCACCGGCCGGCGGCGGTCAATGACAGCCACACAACCAACGTTAACACGCCGCTGAACGTCGCAGCTCCCGGTGTTTTATCCAACGACACGGATGCAGATGCCGATACGATGACCGCAATCAAGACCAGCGATCCCGCACACGGCGCCCTGACGCTGAACATCAATGGCTCATTCAGCTACACCCCTACTGCCGGCTACAGCGGTCCGGATAGCTTTACCTACCGGGCTAGCGACGGAAAGCACAGCTCGAACGCGGCGACCGTGAGCATCTCGGTTGGCCAGCCGAACAACCCGCCAGAGGTCACCAACCCGGGCACCCAGAACAGCTCGGAAGGAGCGGTCATCAGCCTGCAGATTCAAGCGAGCGATCTGGACAGCGATCCTCTGACGTACGCAGCTTCCGGACTGCCGGAAGGCCTCAACATCAACACGAGCACCGGCGAGATCGCAGGCACAATCACTTACCACGCCGGCGAAGGCAGTCCCTACTCAGCGACGGTCACCGTCAACGATGATCGGGGCGGCAGCACCCCGGTGAACTTCACCTGGACGGTGGCGCAGACGGCGTCAGGGCTGTGCAGCGGGCCGGCTTCAGGAATGGCAGCCTGCTGGCCGATGGAAGAGAACGGCGGGTCGATTGTTATTGACGCGACAGTCAACGGCAACGACGGCAACCTGACCGGCACTCCATCCTGGGTTACAGGAAAAACTGGCGCATATGCGCTCTCATTGAACGGGAGCACCAATGCGCTTGTTCCTGATGACCCAAGCCTGGATATCGCCGGCCAGATCACGCTCGCCGCCTGGGTAAAACCAGCGCAGACGACGACCCAGAACCTGATCAAGAAAGCCGTGAACAGCGCCACAGATGGATACGAATTGGGTCTAGCGGCGGTGGGTTCGGCTGCGGGTCAGAAGTACTTTGTACGGTTTAATCAGACGACGAGTGGTGATGGCTACCGTGTCAACTCCACGGTAAACTATCCTGCAGACGGCTCAACCTGGGTCCATGTCGCGGCTATCTATGACGGAGCAACCATCAGTCTGTATGTTAATGGCGTACTGAACAATTCTCTGACACCGTTGACGCCGCTGACAATCCTGACCAACGACCTGAGCCTGGGGATCGGATCGGACAGCATAAATGCCAACAGGTATACGGGAGCGATGGATGATGCGCGCGTCTACAACCGGGCGCTTACATTACCGGAAATTGAAATCCTGGCAGGTATTCCGCCTTCAACCCCAACCGCACCCAGCAGCCTCACTGCCACCGTCGCCCCCGGCAGCCAGATCGACCTGACCTGGGCTGACAACTCGAATAACGAAACCGGTTTCCAGCTGGAAACCGCCCCCGGACCGGCCTGCACCACCTGGGCATCGCTGGGGAGCGGCGCGGCGAATGCGCCGACCTTCCGCCACTGGAACACGAGCGCCAACACCCAATACTGCTACCGTGTACGCGCTGCCGGAAGTGGGGGCAATTCGGACTGGTCGAACACCGCAACCGCTACCACCCCGACCAGCTACAGCGCCCTCTCGCTGGGACGCGATCGCGCTTATGTGAGAATGACGACCGAAGACCAGTCGGCGGTCCAGCTGAAGCAGTTCAGCCTCGAGACCTGGTTCCGGCGGGAGGGGGCTGGAGTGACCAACACGACGGGTACCGGCGGCATCCCGCAGGCCATCCCCCTGATCGCCAAGGGGGCGGCCGAAGCGGAAGACACCACCGCCGACGAAAACTTCCTGCTGGTCATCGACGATGCAACGGACGTGATCGCGGCCGATTTTGAGGAGTGCGACCCGCTGAGACTCTGCCGAATGCGCCTCGACGGGCGCCGATTTGGGCCTTAACCATCCCATCCTGGGTACCACGACCATCTTCAACAACACCTGGTACCACGCCGCCGTGACCTTCGACGGCCGCATGACCTGGCGTTTGTACCTGAACGGCAGCCTTGAGAACACGCTGGTCGTCGGGCACCTGCCGCGCTGGGACAATACCTCGCCGCTCGGGCTTGGCACGTCCATGACGACTGGCGGCACGGCACAAGGATTTTTCGACGGCACGCTGGATGAGGTGCGGATCTGGAACTACGCCCGCAGCGAAGCGGAGATCCAGTCGGCGATGAACTCGCAGATCTCCGACCCGACGACCGGGCTCGCGGCGCGCTGGTCGCTGAATGAGGCTTCAGGGACGACTGTGAGCGGCTCGGCCGGGACGGCGGTAAACGGAAGCATCTATCCGATCGCCAGCCCGACCGGATGGAACTGGACCCAGGACGCCCCGTTCAATATCAACATCTGGCCGGACCAGCCGACGAACGTCGAACCCGAGGACGGTGGGGACGTCGCAAATCCGCCGACGCTGCGCGTAACAGTGAACGATCCGGAAAATGCTTCGATGGAGGTGTGCTTCTTCGGCTGCCCCGCCCCGGCGGCGCCAGACTTCACCGTGGCGGTGATACCGGATTCGCAGAACTATTCGGCGAGTTTAAACAACGGGACACCTGCAATGTTCAACGCTCAGATGCAGTATATCGTGGATCAGCGGGTGAGCGACAACATGGCATTTGTCACCCATGTCGGAGACGTGGTCAACACCGGCAGCAACGCGACAGAATGGGCGAATGCGGACGCCGCCTACGATATCCTGGAGGGTGCAAATCCTGAACTGATCCCCTACGGGATTGCGATGGGAAACCACGACATGGATGTCTACAACGATCCGACCCAGACGACCAACTACAACGCAAACTTCGGCTACAGCCGTTTCGCCGGACGGAGCTACTACAAGGGCGCGTACGACGCTGACGGCACGCCGCCACCGCCTGACAACGACAACAATGTCGAGTTCTTCGGCCAGGGAGGGCTGGATTTCATGGCGATCCACCTGGAAAACGACGACAGCCCTGAAGCGCCCGTGCTGGCCTGGGCGGACAGTCTGCTCGCCAACAATCCGACCCGGCGAGGCATCGTCGTATTCCACACCCTGTTCGACACAACTTCCGGCTGCACTTCCCCTTTAAGTAGCGCCGGGGATGCAATCTATGCCGCCTTGAGCGACAGGCCCAACCTTTTCCTGATGCTCGGCGGACATTTGAGTGGAGAGAACTACTGCTCCGTGTCCCGCGCGGGGATGAACCCGGTATCGCTGATGCTGGTCGATTACCAGAGCAGGACGAACGGCGGCAACGGCTGGATGCGCCTGCTCGAATTCTCGCCTGCTCAGGACAAAATCTTTGCGAAAACCTACTCTCCGACGCTGGGATCCTTCGAGACAGACGCCAACAGCCAGTTTGAGATCAGCTATCCGATGGGCGGCTCTGAAGCTTACACTCCCCTGGGTTGTCAGAACGTTGCATCGGGCGGCACGGCGAGCATGCTCTATGAAGGGCTGGAATTGGGGAAGATTTATGAATGGTATGTGACCATCAATGACGGAGCGCGCACAACAACCAGCTCCACCTTTGATTTTGTTACGATCGATCCCACGGCAGCAGTGTTAGCTGATTTCAATGCGACGGCAATGGACCTTTCCGTGAGCATCGATTTCAAGACGGCGGACGAGACGGATCTGATCGGATTTAATCTATACCGCGCTGATAAGCAGGACGGCGCGCGCATCCGAGCTGAATCCAGCGCTGATACGAGCAAAAAACCCCGGCAAGATGGTGGGTGATGTTTACCAATACCTGGACCAGACCGTAGAGGCTGGAAAAGTATATTATTACTGGATCGAGCTGGTCTTCAGGGATAAGGTGCAGGAGACAGGGCCTGTGTTCGCGGAGCTGTTCTTCGAACACCGCTACTGGCTGCCGGCTGTCCTGCGCTGATCTTAGCAAGGCATGATCCGGTAAAGCACATGATGATGAGGCTGCGGTTGAATTTCAACTGCAGCCTTTTTAGTAAATGCAGAGACTGAAACGATCCCGGGGAAGATCGGGAGCGAGTTGGGCGGGAGTGCCAGCTTGAATGGGCTGATTTCACCTGATTTCTTCTAGTTTCTTCCCAGGAAAGCTTAAGGGACGATCGATTATAATTCGCTCAGAGCCAAAGAAGGCTCAGCCCTTGAAAGGATGCGGCTATGATCAAGGTCAGACACAGTGCGGTCATTCATCGGCCGGTTTCCGATGTCTTCCAGTTTGTGAGCGACGTCAGCCAGTTCAAGCGCTGGGTCACCGGGGCGGTGCGGAACAAGATCACCTCCCCTGAGCCGTTCGGTGTCGGCTCCACCTTCGACCAGGAAGGGGAGTTCATGAACAAGCGGCTCGAATTCAAGGATATCGAGGTGATCCACTACGCCGTGGACGAGCGCTTCGCCTATAAATGCCCTTCCGGGCCGATGCCGTTTGAGATGCACTACTTCTTTTCTCCGGCAGAGGAAGAGGAGAGTGCCACCAAGGTCACCGTCGTGGTGGTGGGCGAGAACAAAGGGTTCCTCAAGATGATGGGGAGCGTCGCCTCGGCTTATTACAAATTCCAGCTCGAAAGCGACCTGAAGAAGCTGGAAGAGATCCTGACCGAGAACACCTGAAATAGCAAATCAAACCTTCTTCGCGTTTATTCCACGACATTGTAAAAACCTGAAAGGTCGTAGAGACCTTTCAGGATGATCTTTCGCCTTTCAAATAAAATGGAGAACCATTATGAGCCCTTCAAAAACGCTTGAGGTCCAGCAGGCTTCGGCACATCTGGACCAGTATTTTCAAAAAATCCAAAAAAAAGCCCCGAACAGGCCGCTCCAGGTGCAAGTCGCAGCTCATCGATTGGGATTTGCTTACAGCTACCCCAGCGAGGCAGGGGAGCAGCCCTTTCACACTGCGAGCGTCGGTAAGCTTTTCACGGCAGTGCTGGTGATGCTGCTTGCAGAAAAAAAGGCGCTGTCTACTGAGGACCTGATTGAGAGGTATTTTTCGCATAACGAGCTCGAGCGGCTTTTTGTGTACAAAGGCAAAAATTATTCGCAATACGTCACGATCGAGCAGCTGCTCGGGCACACGTCCGGGATCGCGGATTATTTCGAAGGGAAGACGGTGAGCGGAAATCTGTTTATGGATGAAGTGCTATCCGGACCGCAGCACCGCTTCACGCCGAAGGAGCTGATCGAGTTCACCCGGGACCACCAGAAAGCCATTGGATCCCCAGGACAGAAATACCGCTATTCGGACACAGGCTACATCCTGCTCGGGCTGATCGTCGAGAAAGTCACCGGAAAGCCGTTCGATCAAAACCTGAAGGATACGTTCTTTGCTCCGCTCGAGATGGGCGACTCGTACCTGATGTTTTACGGCGAGCCTCTCAACCAGCCCAAGAAGCCGATCGAGAAGATCTGGTTCAACGACCGGGAGGTGAGCGGATACGAGAGCCTGAGCTGCGACTGGTCAGGCGGGGGGATCGTCTCCACGACCGCGGACCTGATCCGATTCAACGCAGCGCTGCGCGAGGGGCGGCTGATCCCGGATGAGGTTCTGAGGGCGATGGACGTCTGCACGAACCGATTCATGCCGGGGATCTACTACGGGCTGGGGATGATGGAAATCCGGTTCAAGGAGTTTTTCATCCTGCTGGGCAAGCTGCCGAGGGTTTACGGGCACATCGGGATCCTGTCGACGCACCTGTTTTACGACCCAGGCACGGAAGCGCATGTGGCGATGAATTTCGGCTCGAACACGCGCATGATCGAGAGCTTCAAGGCGCTGATCGAGATCGAAACCACGCTGCAGCGGATCGTGAAAGGGTTGAAGGCGGCGGAATAGATCGATCAACCAACGCTGATACGGGAATGAACTCGACCTGTTGAAGCTCAGGATTATTACAGCTCCTGCTGCGCCAGGACGAAGCGGATCGATTTTTCGAAAACGGGCAGATAGCTGAGGTAGTCCTCGGAGCGATCCAGATTAATCTGAACCCACTCCCGCATCTTCGGCTTCCCCATCGGTTGGAATGGGACTACGTTCTCATCATCCAGGAGCATCTGCGCGGCGGTGGGCTCGGGGACTTTGACTCCGACGCCTTGCTCGTACAGGCAGATGCAGAGCTTCTTGCCGGCGTAATAAGCGGGGAAGCCGAACATCTTTCCAGGGCGCACCTGAGGATGGCTCAGAAGCAGCTCATCGAGGACTGCTTTATGGTCGGGATTGAAGTTTGGCAATGCGGGGAACCTCCTAATCTTTCAGGAAATCAAGCAGGGGGATCGCAGACTGTCAGGTGAACCGCTTGTGCAATGGGCTTGCCGCGCCCTCAGACGAAAAACGTGTCTATTATACAGCAGTGAATCTGGATGCGGGGATTAATGCGAGGTGAGCCTGGAGTGATTATAACCATATTACAGGCTGTATGCCCCCCCTTTGGCTTAGACAGAGAGATGAAGCGGTGCATGCCGGAGAGGATCGAGGATAGGGTTAAGCGCCGATTAATGACGGTACGAGCGGACATTTCTCCTTTCGTGTGAAAATGCGGACGATCGATCAGCACAAGCTGCAGGGAGGCGAAATCCCGGAGATTATAAGCGCAAGAACAGGCGCGAACCTGGCGCTCGAACAGAGGCGGAAGGGAAAGCCTTAGGTTGAAGTATCTTTCTGATTCAAGGCTGCACGTTTCTCGCTCAGTGACGACCGACCTGCATTAGGATCAATGGTGCGTCTGGACCAGCGGCGAGTCCAGGACCTGAAATTTTGCTTCCTTGAGATCGAGGATATCCAACCATTCGGATGCTTTTTGATTGAGCAGGAAGGAGTTCGGCCCATTTTTCCCGACGATCACGAGCGGGTAGGGAACGCTCACAGCGAATTCTTCGATCGGTCTGGCATCTGGCTCGAGAATATCGTCCGGGAGGTAGCCCATGACGACCAGGTCGAGCAGGTTCTGGCGAAAGCAGCGCACCATTTCAATCTCGTACATCCCCTCGCAGAGCTTAAAGGCAACGTTAATGAAGTCGCCAAGCCGTTCGTCATAATATTCGCGCAGCTGAAGCTCGAGCCGAGCGAGGAGCTGCGGGTTCTTCTGGACAGCCTCCTGCGGCAGGAACAGGTCGTCCGGGATCAGGTCGCGGCGCAGGCGGTAAGGGGAAGGGAGCCAGTGGCAGATGTTCAGCTGCCAGGCGCGAGCTTTGACCAGCTTAAGCGCATAGTCGAAGGCCCACGAATCCGCTTCACAAAAATGGGTGCATAAACCAATCGTCCTCATAATATTCTCCTCTTAATAACTGTGCTTGACCTGTAAGCTGTTCGCTGGCATGTCCTGATGGCAGGCGCCGCATTCGCCCAACTCGGGTTTGCCCCTGGCAGCCGCCTCTACCTGGTGGCATTCCTGACAGGTCGCGTGCAGGGTGTCCAGATAACCTGGAGCGTGCGCTGGAGCGGTCAGCGGCTCTCCGGATTTCGCAACCATGTCGGCGTGGCACTCTGTGCATGGAACAGCCGAGCTGCGGGAATGCTCCTTGAGGTGACATTCCTGGCAGGAAGCGTTTCCCCCAGATCGACCTGGTGGGCGGTGTGGTCGAAGATCGAAACCGGCTGGTAGAAATCCTGGTGGCAGGCTGCGCAGGCGTTCGGCGTGCTGGTTGGGACCTGGATGTGGTGGCAGACCGCGCATGCTTGCTCATTGCGCCCGTATTTATCGATCTGGCGCTGCTGGTGCGCGGCGTGCGGGAAATCAACGGCATAGGCGCTGCGGTTGCCGTCGATGAGCAGCTGCTCCCAACCCGCCGCAGCTTTGACGGGGTCGATCGGAGGGTTCTGGCCGGTGACGACCTGGGCAGGCAGGACCGCAATCAAAAAAGCGGCTGCGAAAACCGCCAGCCCGGACCGGCGCAGGAAAGAGGCATGGAAACCTTCACGCACAGCAGAGCGCGTCATGGGGTCGAACCGAAGCGACAGCACAGCCTGCGGGTCAGCGGAGGGGCGATTCGGCTCCAGAACGGCGAGCTGTTCGTTGAACAGCAGGTATATTAACAGCGCGGCGGAGGGGATCGCAAACGCGATGGCGACTTCCAGGAGGGATGGGGTGTAAGCCACACCCTGCGGACGCTGCATCGCAAACATGCTGAGAGCCATGCGCTGGCTCAAAATCCCGGCGATCCCCAGGATCGAGGCTGCAACGAGCCCGTTGGCGGTGCCCCGAATTTTTGGGATCGAGAGCAGGACGGCGGGCAGGAGGCCTCCCACCAGGATCTCTGAGATGAAAAGCTTACTCTGCCAGGAACCGTCCAGAGCACCCGGCAGCACGCCGCGGACCAAAGGGTCTCCCAGTCGAAGTGCCAGGTAAAGCCACAACGCAATTGCTGCGATCTTCCCCAGCCTGACGAGCAGGGCCGGTTTCAAGCCACGGCCGAACAGCCTCTGAGCGATATGGCTTTCTAAGATCAGCGCCATCAACCCGGCGGCGACCGCCGAGACAAAGAATAATACCGGGACGATGGGGCTGTACCAGAGCGGATGCACCCGGTGGGGCATGATCAGGAACAGCGCTCCCAGCGAGGACTGGTGCAGGGTAGAGAGGACGACCCCGGCGATGACCAGGGGGACAACCAGTTTACGGAGCAGCCTGTACAGCGATTGGAAGAAGGGACGCTGGAACCCGGGGTGCTCGAGGATCACCGGACCAAACTCCAGCATCAGCACCGTGAAATACAGCAGCACGCACCAGGCGATCTCGAACATGACCGAATGAACCTGCCAGTGGAAGACCGGCATGTAGATGCGCCAGGGCAAGCCGAGGTCAAAAATCAGAGAGACGATGAAGGAGCCGTAGCCCAGCAAAGCGAGCAGCACAGCCCGCCGCGCCATGGGGTGGTATGCTTCCAGGTGGAACAGGTAGAACATGGCAGCCAGCGTGAAACCGCCGCCGGCAAGGGCGACAAAACCGAGCTTGAACGCGATCCACAGCCCCCAGGGTGTGGTGTCATTCAAACCGGTAGTCTTTCCCAGCCCTAGAAAAAGACGCAGGGATACTGCGATGAGCCCGGCTGTCAAGACCACCCAAAGAAAATCCTTTAGGATTGTGCGCGGGTTGGCGAACACTTTTTATTCCTTCGCGCCTTCGGATGAGCCTTCTATGTTTCGGGCATGGGCTTCATCGGACTGCATCCTGCGACCAATGATATAGAACGACCCGGTCATCAAGGCGGCAGTGCCCACTGCCAGGATTGGGACTTTGTTAACCAGCTTGCGCTCAGGCTCGGGAGGGGGTTTTCTGGAGAGACCGGATTGTGAACCGGAAGGCGCAGGAAATCGAGCGGGACATCGGAGATATACAGGACAGAAGTGCCGCCTGCGTCCGTCTCGCCGTAAACGGTCGGCAGGTAGCGGACCGCCCCGAAAGAGATGCGGTCATGCGCAAGCTTCAGCAGATCTGATCGTTCTCCGACTATGATGACGTCGTAGGGACAGGCTTCTTTGCAGGCCGGGAGCTGTCCAACCTGCAGGCGGTCATAGCAGAAGCTGCATTTCTGGACGAACGGGACCGCTTTTTGCCACTCATAGCGGGGGATTCCGAATGGGCAGGCCATCATGCAGTAGCGGCAGCCCATGCAAATCTGAGGGTCGTACAGGACCGGACCTTCGGGTGATTTGGACATCGCTCCGACCGGACAGGCCGAGACGCAGGCCGGCTCCAGGCAGTGCCGGCACAGCTTGCGGACGAACCTGCCTTCCGGGGTCTGGACGATGGACGACCAGCGCTGTCCGGAAAGCCCGTCCGGAGCGCTCTGTGGTTGGGGGAGGTTTTCTCCCAGACCATTCCACTGCGTGCAGGCGTCAACACATTGATTGCAGCCCACGCAGCGGGTAACGTCTATCAGCATCCCGATCAAATTTTCCTGCCTTCTGGGCCGTGGATTTCGACCAACGACGCGCTGCCCGCTCCTGGGTTGGAAATGCCAGGCGACCTCAGAACCAAGCCGGATCAGCGGGAAGAGGACGCAGTGAGAGATCTTTGTAAACGGGATCGTCGCAACGATCGCGATCCCATTCAGGGCGTGAAAGAGCATCAGGCTGTTATAGGGGATGGGGTTCCACGACTTGCCGGCAATGAACCCGCTCACGAAGATGTTCAGCAGGAGGACCAGGAGCAGATAATCCATGGGTTTGCTCAGGGCGCGAGATTCGGCGACATACAAGCGGTGAAGGAGCAGGACGATCCCGCAAAGGATCGCGATGCCCGTGAGGAAATCCAGGGTTGTTTTTGAAATTGCCGGCCAGGACAAACCGGTGATCGATTTGAATAGGTCAATATGATTGGCAAGGAACAGGCCAATCAGCAGGATCCCGAGATGGAATCCCACGGACGCATAGCTGTACCAGCTCTTCGAACGAAACAGGTGTTTGAGCGGGACCAGCCAGCTCACAGTCGTCGAAAGGAGGCGCTGGTAGGGGATTTGCCGGTCGCCGGCTTTGCGGACAGCCGAGGCGATATCCCACACCGCGATGATGAACAACCTCAGCGAACCGAGGATGAAGAGCGCCAAAGCAAAACGACCGATGGGGCCTGTGGCAAGTGAAAGCCAATCTGGCATTATTCGAGGACCTCTTCCTATGCTTTATCCATTAGAACCAGGATTTTGATTTACGGCCATCGCGCGCAAGACAAGGTCGTGGACGCCGACAACCTGGACGGGCAACTTGTAATAATCCATCAGCTCGCGCAGCTGCTTTTTGCAGTTTGCGCAGGGGGTAGCGACAATTTGGGCGCCGGTAGCTGCGATCTGCTCCGCCTTTGTTTTTCCTGAGACGCTCATCCGAAATTCGTGGATTTCATCGAGCGAGACCAGCCCCCCACCGCCTCCGCAGCAGTAATTTTCCCTGCCATTGGGGCTCATCTCGACAAAGTCTTTGACGAACGATTTCAGGATCTGGCGGGGCTGATCGATGATCCAACCCGAGCGGGCGATATTGCAGGGGTCGTGGTAGGTCACACGCTCACTGACTGCATCAGGATTGAGCTGAATTTTCCCCTGCTTGATCAACCCCTGGGTTAACTCCAGGATGCTGACCACGGGTAAACCGTCGGCTTGCGCATAAGTCGGAACGAAGTACTTCGCCGAACGGGCTGCGTGCCCGCATTCGCCGATCAGGATCCTGGAAGCGTTCAGACGGTGGGCTTCATCGACAAGCTTTCGGATGACCCTTTCGAGCACCCAATCGTTGTAGAAAAGGCCGTAGTTGATCCCATCGAAATAATTGGATCCGATCGTCCACGAGACACCGGCAGTTTGAAGCACGGCTGCGTTGCCCATCAGCGTATCGGCTTCCATCAGGTAGTCGCTCACCGCTGGGAAGAAGATATACTCAGCATTTTGCTGGTCGACGGGAAAAGCGGCCTGAATGCCATAGACGTCCAAGAGGTCTTCCTGGAGGAACTCGAGATTGTCCAACAAAGCAGGCAGCGGGATAGCCGAGGTATTTGCGGTCCTCCCTTCCAGCTGTTCGCGCACCGAGACGACCAGGCCTTTTGCGGCGCTCCCGGCCTCGCTGAGGATATAACGGCCGAGATGGGTGATCAAGGCATGATCGATGCCCATCGGGCACTCGACATTGCAGCGGCGGCAGGCCATGCAGCGGTAGAAGACTTCGGCCATTTCATCCAGATCGGCTTCCGATACCGGCCTGCTCCCAAGGAGGCGGGCGCGGAGCTGACCGGAAGGAGTAAAATGGCGCCGGTAAATGTCCAGCAGCAGGTTCGAGCGGTAACAGGGGATGTCTTTTACTTCGGCGCTGGCCTGGTAGACCTGGCAGCTAGCTGCGCAGCGGCCGCATTTGATGCTGGTGCGAGCATAGAGATCCAGTAAAAACCGATAATTGCTCTCCTGTAAAATCGCCGAAAAGGCATTCAAGAACGCGTTCACCCGATCGCCGGGGACCTGCTTCGGCTCGATGTGGTAGAAAGGCTTGACGCCCCTGGAAACTGGTGCGGATGAATAGTCCTGGTTGGCTGTGATTCCCATAAAGCTTATCCTCTGATTAGATGGATGTTGACTTGTGATCACCCGAAAAGACCATGATGACGATAGCCGTTTCTGTGGAAGGATTATGCCAGCGCTGAAAAGCATCCGAATTGCAGATCAACCGGTCGCCAGCCTGCAGCAGATGGCTCTGATTCTCGCTATCTTCAAACTCGATCTGACCGGACAGGCAGAGAGAATACTGCCGAATTCCTGCGGAGCCTGCTTCGTCGCTGCGGGAGATACTTCTGGGAAGGCTGTGGCCAGCCTCCTCACCGGCGAGGTCCCCGGCGCATTCAAGAAACTGCAGGTATTCCTGTCCAGCCTGGGCGCGCACGAGCGTCACATCGCCGGGGCAGACCTCCTGCAGGAAGGAGCTGGCTGAGGCGCCCAAGGCAGAGGCAATTTTGCATAAAGTGGAGACGGTGGGCGCGACCTCACCGCGCTCGATCAAACCGATCGCATTAGTGGAAAGATCACAGCCGAGCGCCAGCTGTTTGAGCGAAAGACCGTGAGTTTTGCGCAGACGGCGAATTCGCAGACCAACGTTATGCCAGGATTTGTTCGATTGCATGGCTCTTCTACTCGCAACCCAATCATATCAAAAACAGGATGGACAGTCAAGTATATTGGTTAATTTGATTGTGATAAATACTATAATAAACAATATAATAGTTAAATCTACTAATCTACATGATCTTGCATTAAAACGAGAAATCTTGTTTAATTAGAAAATCTCCTGGCTCTTCCTGCCCGTCTTTTTCTGATGGATCGGGCATGCAGGAGAATCAACCGTATGAGGATTGGATGATGAAACTACTCGACCGCTTGCTGGATGATCTTGAAGGGGACACGCCCGTTCGCTCGATCCTGGTTGGGGTGCACTGGACCGTCGTTTGCAGCCGCTTCTGTGGGATGGCGTCGACCCTGGTGGGGGACCATGTGCACGGTCAATCCAGGGTAAGGGACGTGGGGAGCCTGCACAAAAAAAGCGGGCGCGAGCTGGCAGAATTTGCGCGCTCGGAAAACCTGCTGGAAGCCAGCATCGGGGTGGCGGCGATCAATTCACTCCTGGCTGTGGATGAGAGCAAATCCGTCGAGGTCAACGCGGTTGAGATCCTGATCGAGAACGGAAAAGGAAAGAAGATCGCGCTGATCGGACATTTTCCATTCGTCCCAAAGCTGCGTGCTGCGGTGGGGCAGCTGTGGGTTTTCGAACAGAACATGGCAGAAGACGATTATCCGGCAGCAGCTGCGGCCGACCTGGTCCCACAGGCAGATGTGGTTGCGATTACAAGCACTGCGCTGATCAACCACAGTTTGGATGGGCTGCTGGAGCTTTGCCGCCCGGATGCGCTGGTGATGATGCTGGGGCCGAGCACTCCGCTTTCGCCGGTGTTATTTCGCTGCGGGGTGGACCTGCTTTCGGGCTCAAGGGTGATCGATGAGGCGGCCGTGCTGCGGACTGTCGGGCAAGGGGGGAACTTTCAGCAGGTGGAAGGTGTCCGCCTGCTGACTTTCAAGAAAACAGTTTGAAACCTGCAGCGATCACTCGATATGAGTGATCGACGGATATTCCACAAAGTGGCGCTTGACCGGTTCGAGCCGCGCGTCCGGCGTCTGGAGGATCAGAAGGAATTCGGCCGGGACATCGAAGGGGTTTCGCCATAAGTGCGGCAGCCCGGCTTCGAAAACCAGAAAATCGCCTTCTTCAACCCTATAGATTTTCCCATCGATCAGGTATTCGAGCATACCGCTCAGGCAGTAAACAACTTCATGGCCGGTATGGACGACCTGCCGCTCTCCGCTGCTGGTGCGCGGGGCGAGGCGCACGAGAAAAGGCTCGATTTCCTGGGCGACGATCCGGCTGCCGATGCTTTCGATCCGGACGCCCTGGCTGTCGACGGCAGAGCGCTGAGCTGCTTTGATGTGCAGGATGGTCTGCTCAGATTCGTCTTCAAAGAAGTAGCTCATCCGGACGTGCAAGGCCGTAGCCAAGTTCTGGATGGTAGCGATGCTGGGGGAAATTTCATCGCGCTCGATCAAGCTGACGGAGTTTGTGGAAATTCCAGCAATTTGGGCAAGCTGGCGCTGTGAAAGGTCGCGTTCGGCGCGGAGCTCGCGAAGCCTTTCACCGACGGAGAGCTTTTTCTTATTCAAGCATCACCTCATCAACCCGGGAAGGATACCCGAATCATACCAAAATTCTCACGAACACACAATAACCTGGTTCTGCCTCCACGAACCGGACCTATCAAAGCACAGGAAGGACGACGCGATTCTGATAAAGATACATAATAATCAGTAATATTAGTGATAAAATATGCACATATATACTAATCTACTTGTTGATAGATATAATAATTTATTAATTCACATCTCCATCCGAACCTATAGAACTTGTGCCTGTTACAAAAGAAATTTTGATTCATTTCTAATCACGGAGGCATGCATGCAACGAAAAAAGACATCCCTTTTGCTGATCCTGGCGGGATTTACGCTCGCAGCTGCGGCGCTTGTGCTGATGAGGCCGACCCAGGTAGAGGCGCAGTGCGGCTCGCAGGCGTCATCCTGTAAGAACTGCCATGAAGTACAGGGAAAAATGGCTGTAAACAGCGACGGAACCGCCTGGCATACTTCACACGCGTTTGGAGATTTCTGCTACATCTGCCATGCCGGCAATAACCAGAGCATGGACCAGGCACAGGCTCATACCGGGATGGTCGCACCGCTGTCGGACATAAAAGCTTCCTGCCAGCAGTGTCATCCGGACGATATGCAGGAGCTGGCCCAGGTCTACGCGACGGCGCTGGGGGTGGAGATCGGCGAGGGAGGCGCGGATGTCCCCGCAGCTGCACCAGCTGAAGGAACAGTGGAATCGAGCGCGCCGGCTGTAATCAGCGCGCCTGTCCAAACTGAGCTGGAAGTGGACGACCCGAACCTGGTGAATTACTCCAAAAACTACGATGAAATTGTGCTTGGTAAGAAGTCTGTCAACTGGGGAAATGCCCTGCTGCTGGGGATGATTGCCGTCGTGATGGTGGGGGGTGGTGGTTATGTGCTCAACCGCGAGAAACTGATTAAGGTCTCCTTTGGCGATGTGAAAGCAGCTGATCCAAATTATCCAGCCGAGGCGGTGGAGATGCTTCCTGCCATTTCGAATCTAAAAACTGCCAGCCGAAAGTCGCTAAAGAAAGTGCTTGAGAACCCGAAAAAAGCTGAAAAGATACTCGACCTGATGGAAGCAGTAGCTTCCGAAGAGAAAACCGAGGATTGAGCTATGAGACAACTCTGGAAATACATTCATAAAGAAATCTGGTCGCCCTACGTCGCCGGTATTTTACTTGGCCTGGTGGCGGTAGCTACTGTCTGGACGAGCAACAACCTGCTCGGCGCTTCGGGGGCGTTCGAGAACATCGCCGGGCTGATCGGTAAGATGCTGGCACCGGCGGCATTCGACAATCTTTATTTCAATTTCATCATGCCGCCAGGGATCACATTTGGCGTGATGATGCTGATCGGGCTGTTCTTCGGCGGGTTGATCGGAGCAGCGACAAGTAGAACGCTTTTGTGGGGCAAAAAGAACTCTGCCAACAGCGACGAGCAGTGGAAGCGGATTTTTGGCCCGCAAACCTGGAAGCGATGGCTGGTGGCCTTTGGCGGCGCGATCATCCTGGAATTCGCTGCCGGGATCGCAGGCGGATGTACAAGCGGGCTGGCGATTTCGGGCGGGATGCTGCTTGCGCCGGCTGCTTTCTTGTTCATCGCCGGCATGTTCGCTTCTGGAATACTCACGACCTTATTGATCTACGGCAGGAGGTACTAAAATGGGCATCTTAATGATTGGTCTGGTCATGGGTGTGTTTTTTGGTTTTGCGCTCAACAAAGCCGGATTGACCAAGTATCACAAGATTGTAAACGTGTTTCGTTTCACGGATATGGCTGTACTGCAGTTCATGATGACCGCGTTGGTGGTTGCGGCGATCGGTCTTTACAGCCTGCGCGGCCTGGGCTTGATTGAATTTCCAAACATCCCCGGCACGTATATTGCCGGAAACCTGATTGGGGGGCTGATTTTCGGCATCGGAATGGCCCTGACCGGTTACTGACCGGGCACCTGCGCCGCCGGGAGCGGCGAAGGCAAGCTCGATTATTTGATCCCGGGTATGTTGGGTTTCCTGGTGGGCGCGGTAATCTGGGGGCTGACCTACCAGCAGGTCTTCCCGGTCATTTCGGAGTTCGGCAACCTGGGTAACGTGGTCATCCCGGATTTATGGAACCTCAGCGCCTTTCTTTTTATCCTGCTCTTTACGCTCGTCTCACTCCTGCTGTTCTACTTGATCGACCAGGCAGGGATGAAACGAACCGAAAAATCCGAATAAGCTGATAACGGAAGCCTCTTTGCGGTACTTTGGAGCGACTATGACAACATTGATTTCCAGGCGAGATTTTCTAAAACTCAGCACGGCGTCGACCGCGGCCCTGGCAGCGGGCAGATTCATCTCACCGCCGGCTGCCAGGGCGGTTTACCGGGCAGGTCATCTCAATGCAAATGGCGATGGCGCAATACCCAGCATGTGCGAGATGTGCGTCTGGCGGTGCGGCTTGATCGCAAAAATAAAAGATGGGCGGGTTGTTAAGCTGGATGGAAACCCTGAACATCCGCATTCCAAGGGCAACCTGTGCCCGCGCGGCCAGTCCGGCTTGATGAACACTTATGATCCGGACCGGGTGCTCACCCCGCTGATTCGGGTCGGCAAGCGAGGTGAAGGCTTATTCCGGAAGGCATCCTGGGACGAAGCGCTGGATTTGACTGCTTCGAAGATGCTTGAGATCAAGCAGAAATACGGACCGGAAGCGATGGTTTTTTCTTCCACCCATAACTTGAGCCAGGTGCAGTTTGAAAACCTGCTCTATGCCTTTGGCTCGCCGAACTACGGCACGCAGCGGTCGCTGTGTTTCAACGCGATGATCGACGCATTCCTTCTGACCTATGGAATTGAAGAGCCGGAGCGGAATTACGAGAACGTGGAGTTTATCCTGCTGGTTGGACGGAATTTGATGGAGGCGATCTCCACCTCGGAGACTTCGGAGCTGTCGCACGCGATCGACCGCGGCGCGAAGCTGGTCTATCTTGATCCGCGCTTTACAAGGACGGCGTCGAAAGCAACGGAGTGGTTTCCAATCCGCCCGGGTACCGATTCGGCTTTCTTGCTGGCGATGATTAACGTAATCGTGACCAACGAGCTGGCCGACTGCGATTTTGTCAAGCAGTATGTGGTCGGGTGCGATGGGATACAGGATGCGATGAGCAGCTATACCCCGGAGTGGGCTGAAAAGATCACAGGAATCCCGGCCGCAGATATCGAGCGGATCGCCCGGGAATATGCCGCCGCCAAACACAACGCCCTGGCTCACCCGGGATGGAGGACTTCAAACTTCGTCAATTCATTCCAGACCGAGCGCGCCATCGCCACGCTGAACGCTTTGAGCGGCAATGTTTTCACGGAAGGCGGGTGTCTTTCTGCGGATGTGGCGGCAGAAGGCAGCGGGCTGGGAGCGCCGCCGCAGCCGCCGTACCCGCGAATTTCCGCCCTGCGGCTGGACGGCACACCGTGGAAATACCCCCTTGTTCCTTTGAAACTGGGCGTGTTCCAGGAACTGCGCAACGCGATCGTGACTGGCGAGCCGTATCAAGCTCACGGCTGGTTCATCTCCAGGCAGAACCCGGTCATGTCGCTGCCGGACCGCACCAGGACACTCCAGGCATTCGAAAAGATGGATTTTATTGCGACGGTCGATATTATTTTGAACGACACGGCCTGGTTTTCGGACGTCGTTCTACCCGAAGCGTCCTACCTGGAGCGCTACGATCCGCTGCTGACGTTAAAAGGGAAGGCGTACCTCCGCCAGCCGGTGATCGAGCCGCAGGGCGAAGCCAAGTCTGCGCTGTGGATCTACAAAGAGCTGGGAGAGCGGCTGGGATTGGGTGATTACTTCCAGTATGCAGACGAGGAGGATTACCTCCGTCAGCAGCTCGCCCCACTGGGGGTTGACCTTGAAACCGTAAAAACCACAGGTTACGCTGAGATGCCGGAAGAAGAGCAAAGCGACGAAATTGTTTTCAACACAGCCTCTGGAAAAATCGAAGTCTACTCGGAAACGCTTGGAAACGCCGGTTTCTCGGCCTGGCCGACCTGGGAGGCGCCGCCCGTACCCAAAGATGACGAGTTTTATCTGCTGACAGGCAAAACGGCGCAGCAAACACAGTTTGGCACACAGAACAACCTGCTGCTTCACAAATATAGCAACGAGCCCAAGCTTTGGATGAACAAGAAAACAGCCTCCGGGCTTGGCCTGGCAGACGGGGATTGGGTGGAGGTGACGAGCCAGGCAGGGAGCGTGAACTGCATCCTGCTCGCTACCGAAGCGATCCGGCCGGATTGTGTTTTCCTGCTCCCTGGTTATGGTCATCTCTCCAAGGGCTTGACAACGGCTTTTGGGATTGGCCCGAGCTCATCTGTGCTGCACGTCTCTTATACGGACCCGATCAGCGGCAGCCAGGCGCTTACTCAGACGTTTGTAACGGTAAAGAAGGCATGATCTGCCATGACTGATATCACACACCACGCTTATCTTTTTGATGCCACCCGGTGCATCGACTGCCGCGCCTGCATGGTGGCCTGCAGCGTCGAAAACAACATCGAAGAGGACAAGACGCGCATCTGGGTATCTGGCTTTGGCGTAACAGGGGAGTACCCGAAACTGAACCATGCAAGCATGGTTTACCACTGCATGCACTGCCTGGTGCCGGACTGCCTGTCAGCCTGCCCGGTCGGGGCTTACAGCAAACGCCCGGACGGCCCGGTGGTGTACAACCCCGACGTGTGCATTGGATGCCGCTACTGCATGAACGCCTGCGCTTTTGGCGTCCCGCACTTTGACTATGATAAGGGGCTGGTGGAAGGCGCGTTTATCGACAAATGCACTTTTTGCCCGCAGCGCATCGATGTCGGAGAGGAGCCAGCTTGCGTTGCGACCTGCCCAACGGATGCGCTGGAATACGGGGATCGAGCGGAGCTGATCGAGCGAGCGCACGCGCGCATCAAGGCGCATCCTGACCGCTACCTCGATCATGTTTACGGCGAATTCGAGAAAGGCGGGACCTCCTACCTGATCCTCTCTAACGTGCCGTTTGCCGACCTGGGTTTGCCCGAGATGGGTCCAGAGCCGATCAACACGATCACCGAGGAGCTGATGCACGCCACGCTCCCGTTTGCTTTTGCCTGGGCGGGGGTGCTGACCGCTGCGGCGATCGGCGTGCGCGCCGGAAAGAAGCTTAGAAAGCCTGCCATCGAACCTGTGGAAAATGATCCAGAGACGGATGGAGAAGAAAGACCATGAACCTGACAATTTCCGACCAATTCCGCCGCCTCCCGATCACCCGAGGGATGTGGATCTTGATCGCGCTGATCACACTGGGCGTGATCTCAGCGCTGGTCCGTTATGCCTATGGGATTGGAGCGATTACCGATTTGAGCAATTCCTATCCGTGGGGTTTCTGGATCAGCTTCGATTTATACTGCGGCGTGGCCCTGGGAGCGGGGGCGTTCACGATCGTCGCGATCGTCGAAATCCTGGACCTGGATGAATTCCGGCCGCTGGTACGCCCTGCGGTGCTGACTGGCTTGCTCGGTTATCTCATGGTGATCATCGCGCTGCTGGTGGATTTGGGACAACCCCAGCGGATCTGGCACATGATCATCTACCAGAACCACACCTCCATCCTGTTTGAGGTGGGCATCTGCGTGATGCTTTACACGACGGTGCTGCTGGTCGAATTCGCACCGGTGATCTTTGAGAAGACAAAATGGCAAAAGATCGCCCACACGATCCACAAATGGATCTTCCCGTTTGTGATCTTTGGGGTGGTGCTGTCGACGCTGCACCAATCGTCGTTAGGATCATTGCTGATCATCGAGCCATATAAGGTTCACCCGCTGTGGTGGACGCCGTTCTTACCGGTGCTGTTCTTTGTTTCTGCGGTCGGCGTCGGACTGGGGATGATCATCCTGGAATCATCGCTAAGCGCACGCGGACTTGGAAAGACCCTGGAAACCCCGCTGCTCAAAAAGCTGGCAAAAGCGAGCATTTACGTATTGCTTTTTTATCTGATCTTAAAATTTGGTGAGCTTGCGTGGGCGGGCGAGCTGGCTTACCTTTTCAACAGCGGACTGATGAGCCTTTTATTCTGGGCGGAGATCATCATCGGCGTGATCATCCCTGTGATCCTTTTTTCACAGCGCTCCATAAGGGAAAACCCAAAAGGCCAGCTGGTCTGTGCTATTTTTATCGTCCTGGGAGTGGTCTTGAACCGCTTCAACGCCAGCTGGTTCAGCATCACGCATTCTGATCCAATCTCGTATGTGCCAGCATTCATGAGCAACGTCCGGTATATCCCCACGATCCCTGAAGTTGCGGTTTCGGTCGGGATCGTATCCGCCGGTGTGCTGGCATTCATCCTGGCAGCCAAGTATTTACCCGTTTTTGAGCACGGCAGCCCATCGGCTGGCGCTCACCCCGGAGATTAATCCGATTAAGGTGCAGAAATGAACCAAGAACAGAAGATATTCGAGATGCAAGCACAGCTGTGCCAATCGCTCAGCCATTTTGTTCGCTTGCGGATCATCCATACACTCAAGGAAGGCCCAAGATCTGTGAAAGAGATCGCCTCGATTGTTGAGAATTCCCAACCTACAGTCTCGCGCCATCTTTCGATCCTGCGTCAGAGCGGCGTGGTGTCGGCCAACCGAAGAGGTGCAGAAGTCTATTATGAAATCGCGAACCCGAAAGTGGTCGAGGTATGCGAGATGATGCGCTCGATCCTGGCGGAAAGAGAAGCGCTGCAGTTTGACATTATAAGCTCAATCAAGAAGGAAATGATCGAAAGCTGATCGGTTTTCAGATCGAGCATCCCTTCCAGATTTTGGAGATTATCCCTTATAATTCCGGTTACCGCCTGAAAAATCAGGGGAATTTTAGGATAACTCGAAGGATCTTATGTCCAACAGACACCAAACAAAGAAGAATTCAGCCTCCAGCAGCGCTCCAAAAAAGCGACCAGCCGCTCGCAAGCAGAATCCACCCTGGCTGTGGATCGGGCTGGGGGCAGCCGCGATCGCGGCTGCGGCTTTCCTGCTGCTGAGGCCGAAGACCCCGGCACCAGCTGAGATCTCAGTCTATCAGGCTTTTTCGAAATACGAGCAAGGCGCATTCCTGGTAGACGTGCGCACCCAGGAAGAATGGGACCAGGTGAAGATCCCCAACACCACCCTGATCCCGCTAGACGAGCTGAAAAACCGGCTGGACGAGCTGCCGCGCGACGGCGAGATGGTGGTCGTCTGCCGGTCGGGAAACCGCAGCGATGAAGCGATGAAAATACTCACAAAGGCTGGTTTCACAAACGCGGTCGGGATGGACGGCGGGATCAAGGCCTGGGGTGCGGCTAGATACCCGCTGGATGGCAGCCTGGAATAAATTCTGCGTCGAGGTTTTTCAAGCCAGAGCAAATGAACAATATAACCTGGCAGGTTGAGGCGACCTGCCAGGTCTGTGTTCATAATTGCCAGCCTAGGGCATGAGGTCCTTCGAAGGCGATCGCCGCCAGGTCGGTTTCGATCACCTGGTTTGGCTTTAAGATCAGGGCTGTGCCGTTCTGGATCGCGTTCGGCACACCGGCGGGTGGGTAGCTGCTGAAAGGCTCGAGGGCGACATTATAGGTGCGCCCGTACCAGGGGTAGTCATTGTGCCCACCGAGCACCGCCCACATCCACAGGTATTTGAAGAGCGAGACGTCCCAGGTCATCCCGAAACCGACGTCCAGCCTGGGATTGCGGATCGTGTAGCGTCCTTCGGTCAACTCCTTGAAAAAGATCACATCGGAAGAAAGGATCGAGACAGAGTTGATCTTGCGGATATCCTCGAGCTTACCCGTGCGGCGGTTGGGGACCATCGGGAAGTCGTAATCGCCGCCCGGCTCCCAAAGGCCGTTGGGGTGGAAGTTGAGCACCTCGACTTTTTTCACCGGAGCGTCGACGAAGCAGCCTTCCTCGAGGAACGGCACGCCGAGGGCGGGGTGGTGGCCCCACATCACAGCGTATTCGATAGGCGCTTCGTTGACCAGCTTCTCGTGGATGAACAGGCAGGCGATACCCTTTTTCAAGGTCATCGTGCGCTCCAGGGTCAAGGGGGAGCGGTAGGTGCGGACCCAGGTCTTGATCGAGACGACCTCGGGCGTGTCATCCAGCACGGTCGCCTCGAAGGGGAGCAGGGAGACTTCGCCGTGCAGCCCCTGGAAGGTACCCAGGTAAGGTTCGGATGCCCAACCCGCGGAAGGGAGGACTTCCTGCCAACCACCGTAGTAATAATCGTGGAAGGCGCCTTCCGGCAGGGCGCTGGTCGCGACGAAAGGCTTGCGCAGCTCGAGCGGCGACTGCCACAGAAAATCGAGGTCGCGTGGCTTGTAGGTAAATTCGAAGATATCGGCCCCTTTATCGAGCAGGATCCCGACCCGCAGGAGATCGTTTTCCAGGAACGCCACCTTCATGCCGCGATAGGTGTAATCCAGACTGACCCTGCATCCTGTCTTTCTTCCATATGTATACATTCTGCACTCCTTAAAGAATAGTTTAGAACCAGCGAGTACCTGAGAAATTGCGAATCTCGTAAGAAACGAGCAGCGAGCAGCGGGTAATGCGCATAGCAGTAATGAGGTCGGCTACGTCCGGCGGAAGAGCCGGCTGAGCCCTTTACCGATCGAGCTTTTCCACATGTCCAGCCCAACCGCGACCACGATCACGATCCCGAGGGTGATCTCCTGCCAGGAGGCAGGCACTGCCAGCAGGTTCAGCCCGTTCTGGACGACCGCCACCGTCAACGCGCCGAACAGCGTGGCGACCATGCTGCCGTAGCCGCCGACCAGGCTGGCGCCGCCGATCACCGCCGCGGCGATCGACTGCAGGCCGAGCTCCTGCGCCGTAGTTCGGCGAGCCAGAGTTCAGCCAGGCGGTCAGCAGCACCCCGCCGATGCCCGGCGTCAGCCCGGCGATCAGAAAGGCCAGCATCTTGCTGCGGTTCACGGCGATACCCGTCAACCGGGCAGCGGAGGCATTGCCGCCGACGGCATAAATCGCACGACCCTGGATCGTATTGCGCAGGAAAAGCGACGCCAAGGCATATAAGACGACCACGTAATAGAAGGGCAGCGGGATGCCGAGGAACCTGCCGTAGAAAAGCGGCTCGAGGCATCGGTGAAACCGAGAAGATCGGGGGTGCCTCCGGTGATCAGGAACGCCAGCCCGCGGTAGATGCTCATCGTCGCCAGCGTGACGATAAATGATGGGATCCTGCCGTAGGTGGCTAAGAAGCCGTTCAATCGCACCGCAGGCCACCCCGAGCAGCAGGACCAGCAGAATGCCAACCGGCAGCGGGATGCCCATCTTCTTCACCAGGATGGCGAGCGTGCAGGTCACCAGGGCGACGGTCGAACCGGGCGAGAGGTCGATCCCGCCGGTCAGGATCACCAGCGTGGCGCCGATCGCAACCACTGCCACGGTTGCGACCTGGAGCGAGACGTTCGACAGGTTGGCGGGCATCAAAAAGCGGTCGGTCAGCCAAGGTGACGATGGCGAGACAACGACCAAGAATGCAACAAGCGGGCCTGCGACCGTGGAACGAAAGAATTTTGTAATCGTTTCCATGATGTCTCTCCTGAATTTCTTCAATGATGGTTCGTTCTTCGGTCTTCGCTCGTCCCGACGCCGGATGCCATGTCGATCAGCTCGATATTCGCTCAGCTGGTCGGTCGGGGTGATCTAGAGGATCCGCCCGTCGCGCACGACGGCCACCCGGTCGCTCATCGCCAGCAGCTCGGGGAAGTCCGAGCTGATCAAGAGGATGCTGATCCCGCTGGCGGTGAGCTCGTTGATCACGTTGTAGACCTCCAGCTTGGCGCCGATGTCGATGCCCTGGGTCGGCTCGTCCATGATCAGCAGGCGCGCCTGCGAGAAGAGCCAGCGCGCCACGATCACTTTCTGCTGGTTGCCGCCGGAGAGATACTGGACAGAGCGGTCGAGGGCGGTGTGCGGGATATTCATGCGCTCGATATAACTTCGCCCAAGCTTGTGCTCTTTCGTCAGGCTCAGGAAGGGACCCTGGAGCAGCTCCTGCAGGCGAGAGATGGTGATGTTCTTCGGTCCTTCGAAGTTGAAAAAACAGCCGTCGGTCTTGCGGTTTTCGGGAAGCATGCCGATCCCGGCGGCGACCGCCTCTTTGGAGAGCGAAACGCCTTCTTATGACCGTCGAAAGCGATCCGAGCCGGATGGTGATTCGGTCCATGCCGTAGATGGCGCGGGCGATCTCGCTCCGTCCGGAGCCGAGCATGCCGCCCAGACCGAGCACCTCGCCGACATGGATCGTCGAAGCTTACGTCGCTGCGACGCCGGCTCGGTGCTGATGTTTTCCACCTGCAGGCAGATCTCCGGGCGGGCGTTGTGCTGCTTGGGATAGTGCTGCTCGATGTCGAAGCCGACCATGTGCGCGGACCACATCGCCCATCTTGAGCTTCGACGATCGGCGCAGTGATCACCCACTTGCCGTCTTTTAGGATCGTGACCCGGTCGGCGATCTGAAAGACTTCGTCCAAACGATGAGAAATATAAATAATTGCTTTGTTCTGGGCGGTCAGACGGCGGATCAACTCCATCAGGTGCTCCGTCTCCACCAGGCCCAGGGCGGCGGTCGGCTCGTCCATGATCAGCAGGCTGGATTCGAGCGAGATTGCTTTTGCGATCTCGACCAGCTGCTGTTCAGCAACCGACAGCGTTCCGTACCGGGCGTCGGGATCAATGGCCAGGGAAAGCTGCTCGAGAGACCTGGAGCGTGCCTCTGCGGACCGTTTTCCAATCGATCGTCCCGGCAGGGGTGCGGGGATAGCGCCCAAGGTAGATGTTTTCGGCGACCGTCAGCGAGGGAACCAGCGAAAATTCCTGATAGATCGTGGCCACCCCTGCCGCCCGGGCATCCATCGGGTGGCGGAAGACCTGGAGCTGGCCTTGAAAGAGTATCTCGCCTTTTTCCGGCTGGTGGACGCCTGCGATGCACTTGGCGAGGGTAGATTTTCCTGAGCCATTTTCGCCAAGCAAGGCGTGCACTTCCCCCGGGATATACCGCCATCGAAACGTCGTCGAATGCCTGAACGCCTGGAAAGGCCTTGTAGATGCCGCGCACTTCCCAGGTGGGTCACGTTTTAGAGGGTGGGTTCTGGTCCTGTACCTGTACTTCGGTCATTACATTCATGGATTTCTCCCAGGCAACGGCTTTGACAACGGATCTGTTTTGATTTTACCTGAAAGCTTCAGGTTGCGCCCCAGGAAAAACCAGGCAGGTATTTCCCTGGGGCATTAGACTGCGTGAACGATCAATCAGATCATTAGAAGGCTACGGCTTTTCGCACGGATATTCCTTGGAGGGTTTCGGGATCAGCTCTTCAGGCTTGCACAGGAAGCCGAAGACGTTGTTGATGTCGGTCGTGATGGTGGGTGTTGCGACCCAGCCGCCGGGGAACTTGCCGTTGAGCACATCCAGGGTCGACCTGGAGGGCGATCTTGCCCATCACGAACGGAGTCGTGTTCTGCGTGCCCGTCCAGCGCCCGGCTGCAATCTCTTCCATACCGGTCGTGTCGCCGTCGTTGCCGAAGATCAGGATGTCGGTCGCGGTCCAGCGCTTCGGCCGCCTTGGCGGCTCCGATGGCGATGTAGTCATTGGCGCAGACGACCAGGTTGATCTCCGGGTGAGCCTGGATCATGTCCATCATGGCCTTGTTGCCGGTCTCGACGTTCCATTCGGTGGGCAGCGTGGCAACGACTTCCATCTCCGGGTAGTTCGCAAAGGCATCGAGGAAGCCGCCGATGCGCTCGGTCGAGTGGTAGCCGGGCAGGCCTTCGAGCACGCCTACCTTGGCCTTCCCGTCGACCATCTTGGCGGCATACTCGCCCAGCGCAGTCGTGCCTTTGCGCTGCGGGTAGCCGACGACGGCGTTGACCGGCGTTGGGAAGGAAGCGATGTCGGAGTTCACGATCACGACCGCGATGCCGGCGTCCACCGCATTCTGAACCAGAGGAGCAGCGGCGTTCTCGTCGTGGGTGGAGAGGATGATCGCGTCGACGCCCTGGGTGGTCACGTCCTGGAGCATCTTCATCTGGGTGGCGATATCCGCGCCGCTCTGCGGGGCGAGCATGAAGGTCTCGACGCCCAGCTCAGCGGCCAGGCCATCGATGCCGGCGCCGATCGCCATGTAGTAGTTGAACTCGGTCGCGGGCGGCATGTAGGCGATCTTGATCGGGATTGCCTGCTTTGTAGGCTACCGGGGCAGTCGACTGCGAGCCTTCAGCCAGCGGGACCAGCTCGGTCGGCGCCTTCAGGGCACGCGCATACTCGGAGACTGCCGGCTCTTCGGCCGCAACTGGGGCTTCGCAAGGATATTCCTTGGAGGGCTGCGGGAACGAGCTCTTCCGGCTTGCACAGGAAACCGTTGACGTTGTTGATGTCGGTCGTGATGGTGGGGGTAGCGACCCAGCCGCCGGGGAACTTGCCTGTTCAGCACATCCAGGGTCGACCTGCAGGGCGATCTTGCCCATCACGAACGGGGTCGTGTTCTGCGTGCCCGTCCAACGCCCGGCCGCAGATCTCTTCCATTCCGGTCGTGTCGCCGTCGTTGCCGAAGATCAGGATGTCGGTCGCGGTCCAAGCGCTTCGGCAGCCTTGGCGGCGCCGATGGCGATGTAGTCATTGGCGCAACCACCAGGTTGATCTCCGGGTGCGCCTGCATCATGTCCATCATGGCCTTGTTGCCGGTCTCGACGTTCCATTCGGTCGGCAGCGTGGCAACGATCTTCATCTCCGGGTAGTTCGCAAAGGCATCGAGGAACCCGCCGATGCGCTCGGTCGAGTGGTAGCCGGGCAGCCCTTCCAGCACCCCCACCTTGGCCTTTCCGTCCACCATCTTCGCCGCATACTCGCCCAGCGCAGTCGTCCCTTTGCGCTGCGGGTAGCCGACGACGGCGTTGACCGGCGTCGGGAAGGAAGCGATGTCCGAGTTCACGATCACCACCGCGATGCCGGCGTCGACTGCCTTCTTCACCAGCGGCGCAGCGGCGTTCTCGTCGTGGGTCGACAGGATGATCGCGTCGACGCCCTGGGTGGTCACGTCCTGGAGCATCTTCATCTGGGTCGCGATGTCCGCGCCGCTCTGCGGCGCGAGCATGAAGGTCTCGACACCGAGCTCGCCGGCCAGGCCTTCGATGCCTGCGCCGATCGCCATGTAGTAGTTGAACTCGGTCGCGGGCGGCATGTAGGCGATCTTGACGGGATTGCCTGCTTTGTAGGCTACCGGCGCAGTCGACTGCGAGCCTTCAGCCAGCGGGACCAGCTCCGTCGGCGCCTTCAGGGACAGCATACTCTCCAGCCTGGACAGCCGGCGCTTCGGTGGCAACCGGTTCTGCAGGCGCTTCGGTTGCGACCGGCGCAGGCGCTTCGGTAGCGACCGGCGCGGAGCCTGGGTGGCCGCGGGCAGCGCAGGCGGTCAGGATGAAGGTCAACAACGAGCATGATAGTCAAACAGTTTTTTCATTTTACTTAACTCCTCCATGAATAATATATCGAGTTTATGTTAGCTTTCCAGACAATTTGTCTTGCCAGTACACAATTGTTTCGGTTCTTCACCAGTCCTCACCGGTTAGCGCTGCTGGCTCTTTCTGCGCTCATTGAGCACATCGACGACCACCGCGATGATCAAAATCAACCCGGTGACAAAATTCTGCCAGTAGACATCGACCCCCAGCAGATTGAGGGCATTTGCCAGGACGCCCATGAACAGGGCGCCGAGGAATGCGCCGAACACCGAGCCTTCTCCGCCGCTCAGGCTTGCGCCGCCGATGATCGTCGCAGTAATCACGCGCAGCTCGACCCCCGAGCCAACCGTCAGGGAGGACGAGCCGAAGCGGCCGGTGATCATGATTCCGGCGACACCAGCCAGAACCGCGACCAGGCAGTAGTTGAAGATCTTTACCCAGTCGACGTTGATGCCCGACAGGCGGGCGGCCTTCTCGTTGCCGCCGATGTAGTACATCTGGCGGAAGAAACGCGAGTTTCGCATCAAGATGTCGAAAACAATTACCAGGAAGCAGCATGATATAAATCGGGAACTGGATCCCGAACAGGCGGCCCTGCCCGACCCTGTGAAGGAATCGGGCAAGATTGAGGACGGCCTTGCCTGCAGCCAGTACCAGGGTCAGCCCGCGCACGGTGATCTGCATGCCCAGTGTGGCAATGAAGGGATTGATCCTCAGCTTGGAGACGAGCAGACCATTGACCAGCCCGACCAGCAGGGCAGCGACCAGCCCCAGCAGGATCGCCAGCGGCGGCGGGAAGACCCAGGACCGTCAGCAGCCAGGCCAGCCACCACGCCGGTGAAGGCGAGGGTGGAGCCGACCGAGAGGTCCAAGCCCACCGGAGATCAACAGGATCACCATCCCGACCGCAATTGTAGCTTCGACCGATAACCCAAGAAGGATGGCCTCGATATTTGCCCGGGTCAGAAAGAAGGGCGAGAACAGGGTCATGAAGACGGTCATCACCAGCAGCACGACCACCAGGGTGAATTCCCGATAGGAGGTGATCGAGCGCAAGGTCTGGGTGAATTTGTTCACTTTTGGCTCATATGTGCTCTCGTATCCTCTCGATCGAGTGTCAGAAGCTGCCTGGACTGCGCCGATCTCATCGATGCCGGCGGCATAGCGTGAGGATGGTTTCTTCTGAAAATTCTGACCGCGGAACTTCTCCAGCCATCCGGTCCTTTGTGCATGACCAGGACGCGGTCGCACATCCCGATCAGCTCCGGCAGGTCCGATGAGATAATGATAATTCCGACACCCGAAGACGCAAACTCACGCAGCTTGCGGTAGATCTCGGCCCGGGCGCCCACATCCACGCCGCGAGTCGGCTCGTCGAAGATGATCACCTGCGGATCGATGCCCATCCACATCGCGACCAGGCATTTCTGCTGGTTGCCGCCCGACAGATTGAGCACTTTTTTCTGGATCGACGGGGTCTGGATGTCGTAGGTGCTGATCCCGAGCTCGGCAAAGCGGTCGATCTTCGAGCGGTTCAGGAAATCGAAGCCGGTTGGTGAAACGCTGCAGCGAGGGCGCAATCACGTTCTCGCGCAGTGACATCCCCAGGAAAAGCCCTAAACCCTTGCGGTCCTCCGTCAGATAGGCGATCCCGTGATGGATGGCGTCCTGCGGCCGGTCGATCTGCAGCCGGTTTGCCATTCAGCATAGACGCGACCGCTCGTCTTTGTGGTCCATCCCGAAGATCGCCCGCCCGAGCTCCGTCCTGCCCGGCGCCGATCAGACCTGCAAGCCCGAGGATTTCGCCGCGGCGCAGCTGAAGTTGATATCTTCAAAACGCCCCTCGCCGGCAGAGGTTCTGCACCTGCAAGATGATCTCTCCCCGGAGCATGCTGCACGCCGCTCGCCATACAGATTGGTGATCTGACGGCCGACCATCATCGGCAACCAGGTCGTTTTCGGTCACTTCGCTCACCCTGCCGGCTGCCGATATATTTGCCCGTCGCGCATCACGATCACCCGGCTGGCGATCTGGAAGATCTCCGAGAGCTTGTGGGTGATATAGATGAAGGACATGCCCTGTTCCTGGAGCTTGCGGATGTTGGGAACAGGTAGGCGATCTCGCTTTCGGTGAGCGAGGAGGTCGGCTCATCCAGGATCAGCACTTTTGGATTGGTGGAGATCGCTTTCAAGATCTCGAGGATCTGCTGCTGACCCATCGAAAGCCGCTTTACGAGCAGGCGCGGGTCAAGATCCAGCTCAAAGCTGCCTAGGAACTCGGCGGTATCCCGGTAGAGCGCTGGCCCACTGGATATTGTTCAAGCGCCCAACCGGCTGGCGGTTGGCAAAGATATTTTCCGCGACAGAAAGGCTGCCGACCAGTGAGAGCTCCTGGAAGACCATGCTGATCCCGGCTGCGATCGCATCGGCGGAAGAGCTAAAGGATAACCGGGCTGCCTTCCAGCAGAAATGCGCCGCTGTCCGGTTTCTGCGCGCCGCCCAGGATCTGGGTGAGCGTGCTCTTGCCGGCGCCGTTCTCGCCGACCAGCGCCAGGATCTCGCCCCGCTCCAGGCGTCAGGCTGACATCATCGACCGCCAGCACGCCGGGGAAGCTCTTTGAGATATTCTCGGTCCGCAGGACCTCTGGCATTGCTCACCATCTTAAGAGGTAGCCGTGCTATAAATTGGATAATTGCTTTAATTTCCTTCGTTCTTTCATCAGGATAGGGCGGGCAGGTGCGCCCGCCCTATGCGTTCTTATGGCTTACTTGGCATAGATCTCATTTGCAGCCAGGAAGTAATCGACGTTGGTCGAGTCGACGTAGTTCGTCCACGTGAACAAGCTGGTTGGACCGGTGGTAACGCCGGCGGCCTTGTTATCGGTGGTGAGCGGCGCCTGGAAGTGCTTGTAGTTGTAGAGCGTCTGCAGGCACCAGAAGGCCATGGCGGCGTCGTCCTGGGCGACGGTGCCGGTCAGGGTGCCTTCTTTGATCTTCTGCAGGATGTCAGAGTTGCGGTCCATCGCGACCACTTTGACCTGGCCCTTCTTGCCGGCTTCTTCCACTGCTGTGGCAGCGCCGATCCCGGCGGTCGAGTCGGTGCCGACAAAAGCTGCCAGGTCCGGATTGGCATTCATGATGTCTTTGGCGACGTTGACCGCGGTCACGGTATCAGCCTTGGTGTCGCCGACCTGGACGACCTCGATACCGGGAACTTTGCGAAGGCCTCACGGAAACCGGCCTCACGGTCGTCGAACATCTGGACACCCGGGATGCTCAGGATCGCAACTTTGCCCTTACCGCCCAGCGCTTCAGAGATCGCCATGCCGCCGGTGTAGCCCAGGTCGCGCTGGTAGGAGCCGACGTAGGCGATGCGCTTGTGAATCCGGCAGGTCTCCCAGGATGGTCACGACCGGGATGCCGGCGTCCGTGGCCTTGTCGATCTCAGGCTGCAGGATCGGCTCGACCGCGAAGATGCAGATGCCCGCCGGTTTCTTGGCGATCGCCTGGTCGAAGGCAGCCACCATGGCGTTCATGTCGTATTCGGCCGGGCCGACGTACGTGGCGGTGACGCCCAGTGCATCGCCGCCCCATGCTCCAGCCGTACTTGTGGGCGTTGAAGAATTCCAGGTTGCCCATCGCCGAGACGTAGATATACTCTTCAGTCCGAGGCAGCCGGTGCGGCCGGCTCGGCCGGTGCAGCCGGCTCAGCCGGTGTGCGGCTTCGGGGGTGGGGGTGGCGGCAGGGGCGCAGGCGCCCAGGATGAGGGCCAGGACGACAAGCAAGCCAATCAAGAACGTACAATTTTGTTCTTCATTCCATTTCTCCTCTTATGCATCATCGGTTGACTAGGGAGCGGGCTGTCGGCTGGACAAACCCAGTCTCACGATATATATTCCCATCTGGCGACGCGCTTGCCGCCGCCGAGCACATCTGCCTTCATCAGGTCCTGCACCTCGCTTTTCGTGACGATCGGCAGGTCGAACATCAGCGTCTGCTTGATGCGGGTGGCCGCATCGCCGACCAGCAGGCCTTTCTGCATGCCGTCGGCTGTTGAAGCCCTCCGTCAGCAAGCCATAGTAGAAGCCGCCGTTCCAGGTGTCTCCGCCGCCCAGCCGGTCCATCAGACCATCGATTTGACCGATGGCGAGCGGAAAAAGTCGCCGCTGGAATCGATCACGGCTGTCTCCCAGCGCTGCTGCTCGAAGGTGTCGGGGTAGCGGATGGTGATCGCGACGATTCGGGTGTCAAACTGATCCGATCACCTGAGCTGCAAAAGCCTGGATATCGCTCGTCGGTCAGCTCGCCGATGTCACCTTTGTCGATCTGCTCGGCGGAATAGCTGCCCGCAGCTGATCCCGAACAGGGCGGCCATGTCTTCGATCGTCGTGATCAGGATGTCGACATGCTGTTTCAGGAGCGGGGTCATGGTCGCGCGGCACTGTTCCGGGTGTCCACAAGCGTGGCGCGGTAGTTGAAGTCCATCCCGACCATGGCAGCTTCGGGCTTGTGATCGACCGCTTCCAGGAATGCTTCGAGCAGGTAGTTGCGCTCGTATTTGCTGTGGGTCGACAGCCCGAAGCTGATCCCGGAGGTATGGAACAACGCGGCAGTCGCGCAATGCGCTGCCCCAATCGACCATCCCGGCTCCCAGGCGGCTGGCAGCCGAGTACATGCGCTGGTAGTAGGCAACGCTCTTGCGCGGCGTGCGCCCCAACTCGTACAGCAGCCGCCCGATCGGTTCAGCTTTCGGGGCCCAAACGAAGTGGTCGGTGCTGATCCCCTGGCTGCGGGCGGTATCGCGCAGCAGCCAGCCGTAGGGATTGTCCGGGACGCGGGTGATATAGGCGGTTGGGATGCCGAAACGAGCCAGCGTCATGCAGCAGCGTGAACTCGCTCCCGGCCAGAGAGAGATGGACCTGGCGGGTGCTCTCCAGGCGCTGCATATCGCAGGGCGTCTCGCGCACCATGGTCTCGCCAAAAGTGACGAAAGCCGGTCCTTTGGAGGCAAACTCGCTCAGGTCGTCTTTGGTGATATTAAAACGCAGTCTGTCATCAGCCATAGCCTCACTCCTTTCATCGCTCACCAGGTCTCGAGCTGCGCAGTCAGGCCGCCGTCCACATAGAGCTGGGTGCCGGTGATGAAGGAGGCCTCGTCGCTGACCAGGAAAGCAACCGCGTAGCCGATATCTTCCGGCACGCCGATGCGCTTCATCACCTGGCGGCGCTCGGTCTGGCGCTGCTGTTTCGGCCGGGTCGTCGTAGCTGTCGAAGATGCCCTGGATGAGCGGGGTAAGCACCCAGCCCGGGGCGATCGAATTGACCCGGATAGTCGGCCCGTAGTCGATCGCCATGTTGCGGGTCAGGGCGGTGATGCCGCCTTTGGAAGCCCATAGGGTGCGATGCCGTTGACGGTCTGGAAGGAATGCACCGAAGAGATGTTGACGATAGTGCCTTTGCCGATGGCCTGCATGTGCGGGATGACGTATTTTGCGCACAAGAACTGTCCCTTCAAGTTGACGGCAAGGCAGCGGTCCCAGTCCTCGGCTCGAGGTATCCAGCACGGACTTGTAAACACCGATACCGGCGTCGTTCACCAGGATATCGATCCGCCCGTAGTGGTCCAGGGTTTTCTGGACCATCGCCTTGACCTGTCTTCGTTGGAGACGTCGGTATAGCACGAAGATGGCATCGCCACCGGCTTTGCGCATCTCTGCCGGCAGTCTTTTCGCCGTTTGCGGCGTCCCAGTCGACCACGACTACTTTTGCGCCTTCCTGGACGAGGACCTTGACGATCCCCCAGCCGATGCCCTTTGCGCCGCCTGTCACGATTGCTACTCGATCTTTTAGTTTCATAAAGCAGCTCCTTTTTTCTGTGTTCTGAATTCCATTAATTCAGCCAATGATGTAAATGGTAGAATGCTCCACAGAGTACGTGGACAGGTCCTTCGCTGCGCCGGGACAGGTCCTTCGCTGCGCTCGGGACAGGTCCTTCGCTGCGCTCGGGACAGGTCCTTCGCTGCGCTCGGGACAGGTCCTTCGCTGCGCTCGGGACAGGTCCTTCGCTGCGCTCGGGACAGGTCCTTCGCTGCGCTGGGACAGGTCCTTCGCTGCGCTCGGGACAGGTCCTTCGCTGCGCTCGGGACAGGTCCTTCGCTGCGCTCGGGACAGGTCCTTCGCTGCGCTCGGGACAGGTCCTTCGCTGCGCTCGGGACAGGTCCTTCGCTGCGCTCGGGACAGGTCCTTCGCTGCGCTCGGGACAGGTCCTTCGGGGAGAGCAGCCTCTTTGCAACGACAGAGAGCTCACCACGGTTTGCGCGGGGTGGACAGGAAAACCGGCCCATCTGCTCCAACTGCCACGTTGTCTTCGATCCGCAATCCGCCGAAATCGGGGATATAGACCCCTGGCTCGACGCTGCTGACCATGCCTTTTTCCAGGGTGCCGACCGAACCGGGCATCAGGAACGGGATGAACTCATGGTAGCGCAGCCCAACGCCGTGACCCGTGATGTGTACAAAGTACTCGCCCAGGCCGACCTTCGTGAGATAGCTGCGGGCGGCTTTGTCCGGGTCATCGAATGAAGCGCCGGCGCGCATCTGGGCTGCAGCAGCCTGCTGGGCGGTGAGCAGGTGATTGTAAACCTCCACCTGGCGGTCGTTCGGCTTGCCGGCGACGGCCATATAGGTCAGGTCGGACCAGTAGCCGTCCACCACCGTGGCCGTCTCGACCATCACAAAATCGCCTTCCTGGATGATATAGGGGGTCGAAGGGACGAGCAGCGTGCCTTTCGTGCTGTCGACCGGGCCGGCTCCCACTTCGCAGAGCGAGCGGGTCAGGCGGGCGCCTTTATAGCCCGGGCCATCGGCGCGGACGTGGAACTCCACCATCGCACCGAGGTGGGCTTCACTCATCCCAGGCTCTAACTTATCCAGGGCTTTTCCAAGATGCGCTTTCAGAGACTTCATTCGCCAGGCGCAGCTTAGCCAACTCGTAATCGCTTTTTACGGCGCGCACACCCTGGATGAAACCTGTGATATCGACCAGCGTCGACTCCCCAAATACAATATTCAGGAGGTCTGCCCAGGGTTTAGCCGGGACGACCGGCTCGGCAAAGCGGTACGTGGGGGCGACGACTTCAAAACTCTGCTCGACGCCGACGCGCTTGCCTTTCAAGCCGAGTTTTTGAACTGCCAGCCCGAGCAGGCGCCTGTAGTTATCATACAGATCGCCGTCTTTCAACAAGCCCCAACCAAACGGCATCGCATCTGCCCACTCCGGATCCGAGTAATCCAGCTCGACCTCCGGCAGAAAGAGCATCGGCTTGCCCTCGCGAGGAAGCACGGCGACCGAAAATCCATGATGAGGCCAGTAATCGGTGAGGTAAACCACGTTCTCGGGCAGGCGGCACACCAACGCCGCCAGATCCTCATTGGCCATTTTCTGCTGCAGCCGCTCAAGTCGTACCGTATCCATTTTTGTCATCATCCAGTCTCCTTTTTGAAGTCCTTATTTATAATTCCGATTCCATTTAAAGTTCAAGCAGGTCACAATCGCCCGAATTCCGCCAGCAGTTGTTCTACAGTCTTGCCTTCGCGAATCTTGGCGCGGGTAAGCTCTTCTTTTTCGGCCTGAGAGCGAGCCAACTCGAGCACCCGAGCAGAGTCCTCGAGCGGGATCACCACCACGCCGATCTCATCCCCAAGCACCAGATCACCTGGCCTGACCAGCACACCGGCGCATTGAATCGGGACGTTAATCTCGATCGGCTCCATCCTGCCGGAATAAGGGGAATGCGTGGAGCGCGGCACGATCGCCTTCGAGAAGATCTGAAAGCCCAGGTCGCGGGTTTCGTCGGTGTCGCGGATCGCACCGTCGACGACCGCGCCGAGCACACCTTTCATCTTGCACAGCCCGGACATGAGGCCGCCCCAAATGGAGGTCTCGGTCTCGCCGGCTGCGTCGACGACGATCACGTCCCCGGGTTGGGCGACCGAGAGGGCATCCAGGCAGTCGACCTGGTTTCCCGGCTCCAACCGGACGGTGAGAGCCGGGCCCACGAAGCGGGTTTCTTTGGTGAGCGGCCGCAAGAACGAGCGCATCACGCCTGCCCGTTCCTGGGCGTCGGCAACGACACATGACGGGCTGTAAACCTTCAGCAGCGCCTGGAATCCCGCGAGAATTTCGGGATCGGGGCTCTGCTGGCGGGTATTAATGATTTTTCGCATTGGTTTCTCCATTCTCAGTTTCGTGATATGCCGGCCGATACCCCAGCTGGGTGGAGATCAGCCTGGCGGTCTCTTTCACTTTCTGGATCAATTCCGTGTTCTGCTCAATTGGATCCATACGCAGGGCCGGGCCTGAAATGCTGACCGCTGCAACTGCACCTGCGCTGCGATCGAAGATCGGCGCGGCCACACAGCGGACTTCGTCCTCATGTTCGCCCTTATCGAGCGCAAATCCCTGGCTGCGGATGATCTCAAGCTGGGCGATCAGGTGCTCGAGATCCTTGACCGTGGTGTTCGTAAACCGGGTCATCCCATGTTTTTGATAGAACTCACGGATCAGGTCTTCTTTCTGGTAGGCAAGCAGCACCTTGCCGACGCCGGTACAGTAAGCCGGCGCCTGCCGGCCCACGCCGGAAGACATCAAGCCAATCGCATGCAGCCCCGGGATTTTTTCGATGTAGACGACCTGCATCTGGTCGAGCACGACCAGGTGGACGGTCTCCTTGGTCTCGTCGCGCAGCGCCTCGAGCTCGGCGAGAGCGACGCTGCGCAGGTTGTCGCCGGAAGCGTAACCCTGGGCGAGCTCCAGACAGGCCAGGCCGAGCTGGTACTGGCTGCTCATTTCATTGCGCTGGACATAGCGGTGATAGCACAGCGTGGAAAGCATTCGAAAGGTCGTGCTGGGGTTCAGGTCGATGCTCTCTGAAATCTCGGCGAGGGTGCGCGGCTTGGCGTCCGTCAGCAAGGAGAGAATCCGAAATGCCCGGTCGAGGACGCGGATGTTGTAGCGCGGATCTTCTTTGCCTGTGGAATTCCCCGATCTGCTCATGCGATAACCTGGTAGACCTGAACCTGGCTAGAAGAATAGCAGGCTTTCAACCTGGGGGAGAGCGTCTGATGTTCGGATGAGGCCCGCCAGGCGGCCGCCGAATCGAGGGTCTCAAAGCGAATGATCATTTTATAAAGCAGCGGCGAATCGTGCTCGCACAGCAGCTCGACCCGAACAAAACCCGCCATGCGGCTCATGGCGGATCGGTATTCATTTATGAATATTTCTTCGAAGTCTTTTGCCCGGTCGCTCAACACTTCAAATGTGACATGCCGTTCAATCATCTGGACCTCCTGGAGCTGGGAGCTATTTTTTACGACCTTCGTCTGCAAGGCTTCTGAATTTGCGCGCTGTCTCTGTTATGGCGCTGAAGTCGCGCCTGTCCAACAGTTTTTGATTGACCAGCTCACCCCCGATCCCGACCGCGAAACTCCTGCCTTGAAGAAATCTGAGGTTGTCTCGAAGTTCACACCACCGACCGCGGCGAGCTTGATCTGCGGCAGCGGACCTTTCACGGCTTTGATATATCCGGGCCCGCCGGCGCTGGCAGGGAAGACCTTGACGATATCCGCGCCAGCCTCCCAGGCGGTCAGGATTTCGGTCGGCGTATAAGCGCCTGGCATCACCGGAACGCTGTAGCGCCGGCAAAGCTGGATCGTGCCCAGGTTCAGCGTCGGGCAGACGACAAACTTGGCGCCAGCCAGGATCGCTGCCCGGGCGGTCTCGCTGTCCAGCACAGAACCGACCCCGAACAAGACCTCGCTGCCGAATTTTAACGTCGCCTGGTGGATCACTTCCAGCGCGTCTGGCGTGGTCATGGTTACTTCGATTGCACTGACGCCGCCTGCCAGGATCGCCTCAGCCGCATCGAGAAGCTGGTCCGAGGAGCTGGCGCGCATGATTGCGATCACTCCGGTTTCCAGGATTTGGTCAAGCACAGCATCCTTGCCCATGGCATTACTCCTGTTATTGATTTGTGGAAAGACCACGGTGTTATTTCACTGAATGAAATCGCAGTTTATGTAATGAAATAATAGCAAAGAATTCGAGGTTTGTCAACACCTTTGGCGTAAAAAAGGATTTTTAATCTTCATAAACCAAACGGCGGCCTTCAAAGGAAGGCCGCCGTTTGGCAGCAGATCAATCCCCAGGTGTGGCTTCAGGCTCGAGCCAGGGCATGGGGGACCTGGCCTGTGCCCGGCACCAATCCAGCGTCTCCCTCAGCGCCTGAGCCAGCGGAGTCGGCACCAGGCCGAAGGCTTTTTGGGCCTTCGTGGTGTCGACGACGAAGGGATCGGTCCATTCGTACATCATCTCGACGGTCTCGGCGACTACTTTGTCGAACAGGCCGATGAAGCGCATCAGCAGCGGACCGCCTACACGGCTCTTGACCGGCCTGCCGAGCTCTGTCTCCAACAGCTGGACGAACTCCGCCTGGGTGACCGGGGGAGCGCTCGGCGCAAACCAGATCTGGCCGAGGGCCTGGTCGTGCGTCCCGAGGGCAGCGAGCAGCCTGCCGAAGTCTTTGATATAGGTGAAGGTGTGGGGCTGGGTCTTGCTGCCCATCAGGTTGACCGTCTTGCCGGCGAGGGCCGGTTGGACCGCATAAGCGGTCAGACCGGTATCATACGGCCCGAAGAAATCGGAAGCCCGCCCAACTGCGGCCCGGACCCTGCCAGATTGGTGCGCGTCCAGGATCTCCTGCGCCATCGCAGCACGGACACGACCTTTTTTAGAGCTGGGCTGCACCGGTGAATCCTCACGCAGGATGCTAGTGAAACGGCCGTACATGTAGAGGTTGTCGCCCACGACGAGCTTCGCCTGATTTGCAGCCGCAGCTTCGAGGATCGCGCGCTGGAGGGGCGGGAATTTCTCGGTCCATTCGTAGTAGTGCGGCTGGGCGCACTGGTAAATCGCAGCTGCACCGCGGGTGACGGCGATGTTCTTTGAGGCGTCGTAAGCGTCGCTGGCGATCACTTCGGCACCGGCAGGGGGAGCCTCCATTTTTCCCGAGCGGCTGACCATGCGGACGGTCCTGCCCTGCTGATGTAAAGCTTCTGCCGTCGAGCGCCCGAGCGGGCCAGTTCCAAAGATGACGTGTAATTCAGTCATGATCAATTCTCCTTGTTTGATTGGTTATAAATTCTTCAATTTGCCTTGTAATAAGGCTTGCTTTTAATCATTTTCACGGCGCCCCAGCGCTTTGCCTGCTGCCGCCAGCCGATGACGCCCATCAAGCGATAGAGCCAGGCGGGGATAAACGGTTTCGCGAGCAGCTCTTTGGCCTGGGCAGGGATAGGCCGGCCGCCGGCAAGCGCTTCTGCAGCAAGGTCCAAGGCGTTTTTGAGCGGAATCACGCGCCCGTCGAGCTCATTCAACGGCGTGCCATGGATCATTCCTTCTCCAGCTCCAAGGGCGAGACCGCCCTTCCATTCCGTGCCTGTCTGACGAGCGAATTCGGTGCAGACGGCGAGGACGTTTGTACAATGACTTGTTTCAGGGAAGCCGCAGTTAACGAGCGCCGCAAAGCTGTTGTGGGAGGTCTGCCCGGAACGGCGAGCGGCAATCTGCTCCAGTAGGGAAATCACCGGAGCGGGCAGGGTGTCCACGTATAATGGGAAGGCGAGCACAACAAGATCGGAAGCACCCACTTTTTCGAGCAAGAGGCTCATTTTTTCGGGATTGCTGAGCGAGGTGTAGACCTGGATGGTCTCGGTTTCCAGTCCATGCGCTGAAAGGCGCTCCATCAGGTAAGCACCAAGGGCATTGGAGGTGCTCTTTCGGGTGCGAGGGCTTCCGACCAGCAAGACGGCGCGGCGGGGGACAAGCGCAGGTGTTGTTGAATAGTTCGGCGGCAGGGGAAGCTCGGGTCGGGGGAAGTCCGTACTGCTTTCGAGCTGCTGAAGCCAGGATTCTGCGTTCTGCCTGATCTGCGCCTGCGAATGCCTGCCGATCACCAATCCACAGACCGACTTCCTGGCGTGGAAATTCAGGCTGTTGCGGTAGACCAGGTTGCGGAAGACCGCTTCAGCATACGGATTTGCCTTGTCCATCCAGCCGACGGCCAAGAAGTCCGGGTAGCGAGAGTAGCGGCGCTGGTGGTGGGTTTCATTTTCTGCTTCTTCAAAGTAGGGCAACACGTTCTGGATCTGGTGGTCCACCATGCGTTTGAGCTCAGAGGAATATCCGCCGAAAGTGATGGGAGTCAGGTATATCAGCAAGTCGCAGGCTGAGACGGCTGCAGCGATTACCCGGTTGTCGTCATTTACGTTGCAGACGCCGGGGGAGCGCACCCAGCAGAAGAAATCTCCTGCGCAGTTGCCGATCTTCTGCTCCCGCAAGACGACCGTTTCAGAGGTCCAGGCCCGCGAGCCTGGAACGTTTGGTATAAAGCGGTCTTGACGCTTTCGACTACCGGGTCACCAAAATGCGAACCATCAAAGATAAGGACTTTCATTCTATGCTCCAACGAATATATTCCTTCTCAATTAAATCCAGCTCATACTGATACAGAACGTCGGGGGCAGCGCCGAATGGAGGCAGGTTGCCGCTAATCTCAAGGGACACCAGCCCATGCACACACGCCCAGATGATCACTGCAAACGAAAATGATTGGATATCGATTTCGCCGCTAATTTTCTTCCACTGTTCAAATAATGCCATGCTGGCAGGATCAATTTCCAGATCGCGCAGGACTTTCAGCCGGTTTTGAGCTCGAAGCGCATCGATGACGCTGACAAGGGCGGCAAGCGAACGCGCCGCGACAGGCAGGGTCTTTTCTTCGGGCGCGATATAGCCGGGGATCGGCGTGCCGAAGATGAGGTGGTAGCGCTGGGGGTATTTCAGCGCCCAGGCACGGTATGCTTTTCCAGCGGCGAGCATGCGGCCAGAAAGATCTGATTCCGGCAAGGCATTGACCGCGGAAAGCTGGGCATCGCCAAAATCCTGGTAGGCGTCGATGATCAGGGCTGTGACCAGGTCGTCGCGGGTCGGGAAGTAGTTGTAGATCGCCGGGGCGGTGATGCCCAGCTCACGCGCGATGGCGCGCAGGCTGAGGGCGGGGGCGCCGGCTTCGGCAATCTGCTTCCAGGCGGTCGCCTTGATGGCTTCATGCAGGCCGCCCTGCGGGGTGATCATTTTCGGACGTGGTGACATCGGTACTCTCCTTAATAATATACAGTGTATATTAATAGTGTAAATATACACTGTATATTTATTTCTGTCAAGAGGAATACTGCCGATGGAAATCGAGTAGGGGGCGGGGACAAGCCGCCCCCTCTCACACCACCGGACATGCGGGTCCGCATCCGGCGGTTCATCAAGCAAAGCGCAGTTCTTGATACCGAGTTTTGATACTCTTCAGCCCTGAGTTACTCCAATAGGTGTTACTCAGGGCTTCGTTTACCACAGGTGACTTGGACATATGCCAAGGGCTTTTGCCTACAGCTCCTAGTGCTGCCCGTTCTCTGGGCACTCCCAGCTTGGTCAATTCACGGTAGCGGGTTGTACCCCGCTTCCAACGTTTCCAGATCATCTGCCTCAGCCTGCGACGGAGCCACTTGTCCAGGTTTTCATAAACGCTCGGCGTATTCGCCAGCCGGTAGTATCCGATCCAGCCCATCGTGTACTGATTGATCGCCTCGATCACGTCTTCCAGCTTGCCTGACCGGGTACGCTTGGTCAGGCGGCGGAGCTTCTCGCAAAACCGCTCCCGGCTGCGATTGGCTACTCGGATGAGCACTTCCCCATTGCGTTTGAAGAAACTGAACCCCAGAAAATTCACCCGGTTCGCTCTGTCCACCTTGCTCTTCTTTAGGTTAACCTTCAGCTTGAGCTTCTGTTCCAGATACGCCTTCACGCTCTCCATTACTCGTTCGCCTGCCCGCCGCGTCTTTACATAGATGTTGCAGTCATCAGCGTAGCGTACGAACTTGTGCCCCCGCTTCTCCAGTTCTTTGTCCAGGTCATCCAGCATGATATTTGACAGTAGCGGCGAAAGCGGCCCACCTTGCGGTGTCCCTTCTACAGTGTCGATCACTACACCTTCGACCAGCACCCCACTATTCAAGTAGGCCCGGATCAGCTTCAGCACCCGTTTGTCTTTCACCACGCGGGCCACTCTAGCCATCAGCATATCGTGGTTCACCAGGTCGAAAAATTTCTCCAGGTCAATATCCACTACCCATTCGTATCCGGTTTGCACATACTCCTGGGCTTGCTTCACGGCTTCATGCGCACTGCGCCCGGGTCGAAACCCGTAGCTGTGGTTCGAGAACAACGGCTCAAACAGAGGCGTGAGTGCCTGTGCGATCGCTTGTTGGAGAAAACGATCCATTACACTCGGTATCCCTAACAACCTCGCCCCACCATCCGGTTTGGGTATCTCTACCCGCCGCACAGGCTTCGGCTGATAGGTTTGCTCGTCAAGCGTTTTCCTGATCTCCAACCAGTATTCTTTCAGGTACGGTCGCAGTTCTTCCACCCGCATCCCGTCGATGCCCGGTGCTCCCTCGTTCCGCTCGACCCGCTCTAAGGCTCTGACGACATTCTGGTTTGCCCAGATCTGTCCCCACAGCTCCGCACTCGACTTTCCTTCTTCTCGTGCCGGGGACGGCTCGGCCCTCTGGTCAGCCAAAGGAAGCTTCACTTCCCGCCTCTGCCCAGCAGTACCCTTATCCAGAGCATTCTGCCTTTCCTGCTCGTCCCGCGAACTGCTCAAAGTACTCGTCCTCCTTGATGTTCGGCCCTTCCCTTCCTCGACGGAGTTGGTACTATGGCCTCAGCTGACTTCTGCCGCCCTCAACCTGACCTCGCAGCCAGGGTTACTACTCATGTAGCTTGTCGGCAGACCTCCCCAGGTAAGAACGCTGACTGTCTCTGCGCCCTTGCCGTATTTACTGCTTTGGCTCTTGGTCGCATCGGGCTTCGTTGTCTCATGCCAACTCGCCCAGCCTCGTCGCCTCATACGGTTCGTATGCCTCAAGTCGCAGGTTTGCCTCCGGCTTCCTCCAGACCTCGCCTCGCGGCGACACCTTTGCCTTTGGCTAGCGGTTGGTGCGACCAACCTCCGCAAGGGTCTTTCACCCTCTAGTCAGCGCCCATGCTGGGCGCACATGAAAAACCCGAAAGGTCTCGCAGACCTTTCGGGTTTGAATAGACTAATCCTTGATCACGACCTTCTGCACGTACGGGGAGGTGCTGGCCATCAGCAGGGAGGCGTAGTTCGGGTAGAAGGCGATCTCGGCGCCGACCTCGACCGGCGTCGCGGCTTCTTCCACATCCAGGACGAGGTGGTCGCTGCTGCCGCCCAGCACGATGATCGCCGGGGTCCTCGGGCGTGATCCCGTCGACCACCACATCCTGGCGGCCGATGTTGCAGATCGCGCGCCGGCGGATGCCGCGGTCGACGAACTCGATGTAGCCGCCGAAGGCATCCTGGCCGCGGTTGCCGATCGGGATGGAGGGCTTGCGCTCGACTTCGACGATCTCGGCGACCACCCGGAAGGTATCCTGGCGGGTGCCCGGCCAGGGGCTGCGGTCGATCACGTTGCGGCCCAGCATGATCGCTTCACCGATGCGGAAATGGTTGATCTCCTTGCGGCATCGTCCCGCTGGCCAGCAGGGGCAGGTTGGCGCTGTTGCCGCCGGAAAGCACCGGCAGTTCGAGGCCGGTGGCTTTGCGGCACGCATCGCGGACATCCACCAGCATCTGCATGTTCTCGACGGTGGGGATCACGCCGCCGTAGCAGGCCAGGTTGCAGCCCAGGCCGACGACCTCCAGGTTGGGCAGCTTCGCGCGGCTTTGACGCACCGCCGGCAGCCCGGTCCGGCCACACGCCTTCGCGCAGGTCGCCGACATCCACCATGACGATCACCTGGTGGCGTTACTTTCAGGAACTGGGCTGCCTCCGAGAGCAGCTCCATCGTCTCGACCGACGAATTGAGCGAGATATCGGCGCAGCGCACGACGTCGGCGGCGCGGCTGGGAGCCGGGATGCGCAGCAGCATCAGCGGGCAGGTGCATGCCGGTGTTGGCCATGGACTGCAGGTTGAGGATGCGCGAATCGGCGATCATGTCGGCGCCGGCCGCTTCCAAGGCGCGCACGACCGCCGGGTGGGCGCTCATCACCTTGGTCACGCAGGCGACCTGGACGCCGTAGGAATGGCACAAATTGATCACCGAGCGGGCATTTTCCTCGATGCAGCGGGTATAAATCTCGAGCCGGGGGGTGCGGATAAACATGTTCGTTCCTTTCTTCAAGATCTCTGACCTGAACGCTTTACAGACTTTCAGGTCTTGGAATTGACCCAGCGCTGAAAGTGGCCTTGACATCTTCCGGGTAAGCCTGCGCCAGCGTGCCGAGGGCCGAGAAGCGGTAATCCTGGTCCATCAGGATGCGCGCTTCGGGGAGCGGCAGCAGGTATTTGCCCGGTCCGGTGCAGATGCTCGCGCAGGATCGCTTCGCCGCCTGCGATGCGGGTCAGCGCGCCGCCGGTGCCGACCACCCAGTGCACCGCGGTCAGGTCTTTGCCTTTGACGATCTGCCGCTTGCCGGTGGGGGTGTAGAGGTCGGTGACGACGCCGGCATGGCGGCGGACGCCGGTCTCGACCGCCCGGGCGCACAGCCAGCGGGTGAGCTCCTTCTCGCTGCTCGGTGGCGGGCATGGCGCGCAGGTCGCTCAGGCGGGCTTCCCAGGCCGGGTCGCCCTGCCATCTCGACGATGTTGCGGGCATTGACGTAACACGCCCAGGTCGCCTTCGACGGTGCGCTTGGCGCGCGGCTCCGGCTCGGTCAGCTTCGAGGCCCATTCCAGGCTGCCGTCGGTCACGCTGTGGACGTCGGTGGTGGCGCCGCCCACGTCGAAGACCAGGCAGTCGCCCAGCGCTTCGGCAAAGAGCTCGGCGCCGCGCAGCACCGCGCCCGGGGTGGGCAGGATGCCCCAGCTGGGTGAGCTCGCCGAAGCGGGCCATCCCGGGGGCGTGGATGATGTGTGCGGTTGAAGACTTCGTGGATCAGCCGGCGGAGCGGCTCGATGTTGAGCACGTCCACGTCGGGGAAGACGTTGGCGGCGAGTCATGACTTCGATCCCGGCGTCGCTCGAAGATCTTCTGGATCTGCTTGCGGATGGCGGCATTGCCAGCGTAGAGCACCGGCGCAGGCAGCCCAAGGAAGCGAGCTTCTCGGCGTTGGCCAGCACGATATCCGTCTCGCCGAAATCGACCCCGCCGGCCAGCAGGATGATGTTGGGGTGGATGGAGCGGATCTCTTCCAGGTCGAAGTCGCTCAGCTTCCCGGCGGTCACCAGCTTGACGATCGCGCCCGCGCCCAGGGCAGCCTCGCGGGCGGCGCGGGCGGTCATGCTGTAGGTCAGCCCGTGGACGGTCATGCGCAGCCCGCCCGCCGCCGAGCTGTTCACGAAGGTCTCCGGCTTGCCGACCTGCCCCGGCTCGCCCGAGATCGAAATCCCCAGATCGGCGATCGCCTGCTCGACGCCGACCGCCACATCGCCCGGCGCTCCCCATCGTGACGCTGGTGGGGGCAAAACCCTGGGCGAGGTGCGCGAAGCCGCCTTCGGGCAGCAGCCGAAAGCCGTTGGCCTTGGTGATCGTCGAGCCGACCTCGATGGTCAGGATTTCGATCTCGATCCTGGATCATACGCTGCCGTCATCCTACGGAGACGCGCCTGTCCTGAGATTACACTCCACGTGCCTTCAATCTTGACGATCGCATCCACCACGTGGATGCCCTTGGTGCCGCGGCCGAAGGTGGCGTCCAGGCCGGTCTCCGCAGCCATCTCGCGCGTCACCTGGGTGCCGCCGGCGATCAGGATCACCTTGTCGCGGATGCCCTTCTCCTGGCAGACGTCCGCCAGCTTCCGCATCTGCGACGCGGTGGATGTCGTTGTGGCTGATGATGGTCGAGATCAGGATGGCCTGGGCGCCGGTCTCGATGGCGGCGTCGACCAGCTTGCCGATCGGCGACGGAGGTGCCCAGGTAGTTGTACTTGACGCCGTATTTCTCGATCCCGCCGTGCTTGATATCCAGGATCTCGCGCAGCCCGACGCTGTGCTCGTCCTCGCCCACCGTCGCGGCCACCACCCGCAGCCCGAGCTGCTTGACCGCCGCGCGGATTTCATCTTCGGGCAGCATCTCCTCCTTCGGCGGGATCTTCAGGTCGGCCTTTTTGATGTCGAAAGCCACCTTGCCCTTGACTTCGACGAAACAGCCCTCCGCCGGGTGCAGCACCATCAGGTTGACGACCTGGGGGTCCTGCAGGCCCAGCTTGCGGGCGATCTCCAGCCCGGCTTCGCGGGCCACGTCTTCGGCTTCGGTGATCACGAACTGCATCAGCACGACGCCGTCGCCGGCCCATTCGGCTTCCGGGCGGATCAGGCCGCCCTTGCGATAGGGCAAGGTGTTCTCCAGGCGTTTGTCGACCGTTGTCTTCCGGGTCCAGCTCGTCGATATAGACGATCTTTTCGGGCTTGCACAGCGTGCAGCCGTCGATCGGGTCGCAGGCGTTTTCACGCCCGCCGGCAGGTGGTTGTCGCCGAAGTGATCGCAGACCGGGGCGTAGTAATCCGGATCGCGCGGCGACGATCGTGTCTGCGCGCCGACGCCGCCCTTGCCGTCGCGGGCGATCCCGTCGCCGTTGCGCTCGGGGTACTTGGCCGAGTTCGACGAAGAAGCCCTGCTCGACGGCCGCAAAATAGCCGCCGACCTCGACCACTTCTTCCAGGAAGGCCACGGCCCGCTCCTTGATGTCGCGGATCATCTCGCCCAGCGGGCCGTTCGAGGTTCAGGCTGAGCAGCTCCTTGATGCCATCCAGGGCAGCCCAGGTCTGCTTGACGGTCTGGACGCCGCGGATGTTGTTGTAGTGCCAGGGCACGTTGCGGCCTTCGTCCGGCGTGATCGTGCTCTGGATGTCGGCGCTGGTCAGCATCGAGATCAGCGTGTCGATGGTGTGGGTGCGGACGGCTTCTTCGACGTCGGCTTCGATGTAGCGGGTGTTCTGCTGGGCGCGCATCTTGTATTCGGAGAAGAAATCGCGCAGGGCGACCGCGTAGGGCAGGTCGTACCACAGCTTGGGGGCCGGGGGCGCGTCCGGCGGCACGGTGGACAGGCCGATCAGGTCCTTCTGCATCCCGACCGCGACCGAGAAGGCGCAGTTGATGCCGTGCTGCACCATCAGCTCGGGCATCACCAGCCAGCCGGCCTTGGCGGTGGCGTTGGCGTTGTGGGCGCCGTCGATCTGGAAGATGCCGGCGCCGGCCATCACCTGCTTGGCTTCGGCCGCATCGACGAAGGAGCGGTACATGTTGACGTTGCGGTAGAGCACGTTGTACTGCGGGTCCTGGTGGGCGCCGTTGATGCCTTCTTCGGCGAACAGCACGGCCACTTCCGGCCCGGCCACGCCGGAGACATAGCTGTGGAAGTTGATCGGGCGGCCGACCTCTTCTTCGATCAGGTCGCAGGCCTTGCGGCTGGCGCGGATCTGCTTGCGGGTGATCGGCACGCCGCCGATGCCTTCGGGCGTGCCTTCCATCAGCCCGTCGATGTGGCTCTGCCCGGTGGTGCGGATCACCATGAGGTGGTCGGCGCCGTGCCAGGCAGCCATGCGCATGCGGCGGATGTCATCCTCGAAGCGCCCGGAGGCGATCTCGGTGGTCACCACGCAGCTCGGCTGCGGGTCGATGTAGTCGAAATACTTGGATGCCGGCAGGCCGATGCTCGTTCTTGAGCGGCAGCGACATGTTCCGGAAATGGAACGGCCCCATGTCGACGCCCTCGGCCGGGGACGTCCCGCCAGGTCCAGCCCTTGCGGGTCGGGTGGTAGTTCTCCAGGTCCTCCAGGATCGCTTCGATATCCAGCTTCTTGTTGGGGTCGAGCGGTCGAGCATCGCTCCTCATGTGGAACAGCTCCTGGAGGACGTCCTTGTTCTCCAGGATCGCCGCGGCGGCGCGTGCGCACGTCGCTGCCGTTCTTCTGCGCCAGCTTCAGCACGACGTGCCCGGCGCCTTTGCCGAGCAGCCCGGCTTCGTAGATGCGCTCGACCACGCCGTGCGAGCTGAGGCTGTCGATGCCCATGCGCAGCAGCACGGAGCGCTCGATGGAAGGCGAGGTGTGCGTTCGGGCCAGGTCCACGATCGGGTCGACCACCTGGTTGCACAGCTCCCAGAAGCGGGCCTTGAGCTGCTCGTCGCTCATCTTGCTTCAATTCTTCCCGGCGCTCTCGAACCGGGCGATTCGGTCTTCATGCGTCTGTATTGTTTCCGTCATAGATTATTCGCTGAGTTGCGAACTAGATACCAGGTTTTTACCAGAAACTCGGTTCGCTCGCATAATGCTGCTGCCTGCTGTCTTCGACCCACTCCGCATCATTCTTCAGGTCCGCGGCCAGGAAGGCGAGATCGTTTTCGCTCCACTGTCGGCGCGGGCAGGGCCTTGGCGGCGTTCTTCAGGTAGCACTGGCGCAGGCGATCCATGTCCTGCACCTTGCCCCACACCTGGTCCAGGCGCTCGGGGATCACGATCGCCTTGCCGGGCACGTTGTCCTTGGGGTCGCCGCGGCGCACTTCGATGCCGTTCTGGCGGGCGAAGGAGAGCTGGCTGTTGTGGTGCTTGCCGGCGCCGGTGTACTCGGTCTCCTGCACCACCACGATCTGGTCCTGGTCCATCTGGCGCGCCAGGGTCACGGCGGCGGTCAGGCTGGTGTTGCCGGCCGGGCCGCGCTCCAGGCCTTCCAGCTTGGTGAGCAGCTCGGTCACGTAGAAGACCTCGCCCTGGGTGACGAGCTGGTATTCGTCCATGTAGCGCAGCGAGCGGGCGGCGTTGCGCGGCACGTCCACCCGGTCGGGCCAGGTGGCGAACGGCACGCCGAAGCCGGTATGCCCGGTGGTGAACGATTTGCGGTTGAAATCGCGGTCGGAGGCCATGTGCAGCCCGGCTCAGGTCGACCGAGCAGGCCACGATCCGCGTGTCGCTCGCAGCCGGCCGCCAGCAGGCCGCGGGCCGTGCCGGTCAGGTTGCCGCCGCCGGCGTGGGTGATCACCACCGCGTCGGGGTCTTTGCCATAGCGCGCCCGCACCTGGGCGGCGATCTCCGTGCCCAGGCGTTTCGACGCCGCGGATGCCGAAGGGCGTGTACAGGCTGGCGTTGAAGAAGCCGGTCTCTTCCAGGGTGCGCAGCTGCATGTAAAACAGCTCCGGCCCGACCGACAGCTTGAGCACTTCGGCGCCGTAGGCTTCGCAGGCGCGGCCCTTTTCCACGATCTCGGGCTGGCCCGACACCGCGGCTGTCGAAGACTTCCTGGACGATGATGCACTTCAGGCCGCGCTGGGCGGCCTGCGAGGCCACCGCCGCGCCGTAGTTGCCGCTGGTGGCGGCGATCATGCCTTTGTAGCCCTTTTCTGGCCGCTTCGTAGGCGCTGATCGAAGCCCGGCGGGCTTTGAAGCTGCCGGAGGCGTTGGCGGCCTCGTCCTTGACCAGGATGCGGGCGCCCTTGCCCGGCTCGGAGATCTTGCGCACCGCCTCGGTCAGGTTGCGCAGCTCGAACAGCGGCGTGTCGCCGACCTTGGTCTCGCGCTGGATGCGGACGATATCGTCCATGGCTGTAGCCGGTCTCGCGCATCATGCGCTCGTAATCGAAGGCGATCGGGCTCTGGATGAAATCGTCGTAATCCATGCCCATCGAGGCCTTCATGATCTCGTTCTTGCGGGCCATCACGGCCGCGTAGGAAGTGTCGCGAGCGCTCATGCTTCCGGCCTCCGTTCCGATCGTCAGCAGCTCGGGAACGGTCGTCCCAAAGCTGTGGCGTGTAGCTGGGGATTGACCGTCTTCAGCATGCCGCTCAGCTCGCGCCCGATGATGGTGCGGATGTCGACTTCCTGCGCCGATTTCGGCTTCGGCCTCACAGGAAGCCGGAGACGCGCAGCACATACGGCGTCTGGCGGGTGTCTTCGGGCAGGGTTGGGGCGCGCTCTTCGGGTGTCAGGATGACCTGTTCGATCTCGACCCAGGTGCCTGGTGCAATTTTTGACATCGATCATGTCCTCCTCATGCTGATACAACGAGTCAGACGCGGCGGCTGTAGGCGCTCTCGCCCATCAGCGCCGCCGGCACGGGCAGATCGATCATGCGCTTCAGCCCGGGCGTGGCCGCGACGACGTGCGGGATCATGTTGACCGCCACGCCCATCGTGGCATATGCCGCCGGCGATCTCGGGCTTGATCGCCATGTGGATTTCGGGCTTGCCGTAGATGTTGATGTAGTCGCCGGTGTCCTGGTTTTCCAGGTGCGGGTGGATCTGCTGCGGGTGGATCAGCGTGACCACTTCCTTGTCGCCGCGGTAGCCGATGCCGATGTGGGCGCAGCCTGCCACCATCCCCGGCTCGACCTTGACGTGCGGCGTCTCGCGGTAGACGTTGCTGATGATCGGCTCGCGGGCTCTGCTCGATGCGGTCGACGCCCAGGCCGAGCGCATCGCTGATCATGTGGATCGACTCGGGGAAGCCGACATGCCCGACGATCGAGCCATCGGCCACGCCCGCCCGGAAGGCTTCGGGGGTGGTGCCCACGCCCTGGGATTTCATCACGGTCGGGCCGTAGGGGCTGAGGTCGTTCACGCGCGAGGCTTCGATCCGCTCCACGGTGTGGCTGCCGCCGGTCAGCGTCACCACCAGCAGGTCGAGCACGAAGCCGGGGTTGACGCCGGTGCCCAGCACGGTCACGCCGTGCTTTTTGGCCAGCTGCATCGAGCTCTTGCGGCCAGCTCCGGGCTTTGGGCCTCGGGGTCGGCCATCTCTTCGGCGATCGTGATGCAGTTGATCCCGGCGGTGATGATCTTGCGCAGGTCGGCGCATCTGGTCCCTGACCCAGGAGGTGGTCGCGAGGATGACGATATCGACTTTTTCTTGTCCAAGACGTCTTCGGGCTGGTTGGTGACGGTGACGCCCAGCTTTTTGCCGAGGCCGAGCACCTCGCCCAGGTCCTTGCCGACGAAATCGGGCCGACCGTCGACCGCGGCCACGATCTTCAGACCGGATTTCTCGAGCATCAGGCGGGCCATGCCGCCGCCCATGGCGCCAAGGCCCCACTGAAGGACACGAATTGGTGTTTCATACTCTATCTCCTTATCGATATCGAATGAACCCTTCAGACCACCTGTCGACCCGGACGGTGGGAAACCTGGTTGTTAATGTTGGGATGCCTGAGGGAGGGTCAGGCAGACTGCAGGTGGATTCTAACACGAGGCTGTCGAACGGCGCAATCTGAGAACCTGCACTTAGGGAGAGTGAGAGATGTCACGAATGGGAGAAGGGATGTAACACTGATTTTCAGTTTGGATTGTTATGTACCAATGTATCACCCCCCGCTGACCGGCGAGTAGATCTTGACCACATCCTGCTGGCAGACCACGGCTTCGCGGATCTTAGCCATCTACCCGCAGGAGAGTCACGGTGGTGATCCGGACAGGAAGGCCGACAAGATCCTCAAACCTGACGCTCGGATCGCTGAAGGCATCGAACTCAGGCGAACTGTTTTTCAGTATTCAGTACTTTGAACGAAAATTATAGCGATAATTTCTATATGATTTTATTGATAATCGGTGATATAAATAAATGTCGGGATCATATTGAGGTATGCAAGCAATCTCGGTATAAATGGGTGGAAAATATTGGATCTTATGGTCAGAAGCTTTTGAGATGTCGGAGACGATTTTTGTCTACAAATTCTTTTATCAACCTGCTGTGGTTCTTCTCATTCGGGTAATGACACATAAACAACTGATGGATTCTGTCTACTATGAATAAAAAAATCTTTCACATCATTCTGATTGCATTCATAATGACATTGCTCAGCTCATGTGTTAACAGCTCACCTGATCCAGGAGAATCCTCGATCATTACAGACAGCAGCTGCTCCCCACCCTGTTGGGAGAATATTACTCCCGGAAAAACCACGCGCACAGAAGCCATTGACCAACTGAGATCAATATCATGGATAGATTTTGATTCAATCAAGGATGCATCGATTGTCAGCTCCGACGACGCTGTAGATTGGCTTGCAGAGACTTAAGCTTCTGATTATGGAGGCACAGTTTTTTTTGATGATGATATTGTCTCTGCGATTGTAGTTTGTCCGGATGACAGTGTTCTTAAATTCGGTGAACTCATAAACAAACTGGGAGAGCCTGAAGAAGTATTGGCCACGTATAAAACTGTGGAAACATCGGAGTTATCCACCAGAATTCTCTATCCATCAAAAGGTTATGTATTTTGGGATCATCGATACGGAAAGCTGCCAGCGAAAGCAGTGATAAAGCCGGAACAGTCTGCAGCCTGCATCGGCTATCTTGCACCTGAATTCTTTAATGACTACATGACAAACGGGCAACTTGCCGGATTTGATCCGGCTTTTCTTGATCAAGAAAGCCAGAACTGGCATGGATTTGGGGAATATAAATATACAGAATTGCGTCAGAATAGTCCATAACTTTCCAGATCAATAGATTCTTCTGCAAGCAAGAATGGGGATTGCGGCGGATAGGTTTTGATATTTAAGCCTATATGTGTAATCAGAAACTGTCAGGTGGCTAGTTATTTTACTGATATCATTATCATTCCTCCGCTGACCGGCGGGTAGATCTTGACCACATCCTGCTGGCTGACCATGGCCTCGAGGAGGTCAGCCATTTGCCCATCGACCACTATGAACCCTTTCTTTACCTGTCGGATGCCAAGCATGAGAAGCATATACAGGAGCTAGGTCGGGGATTCCAGCTACCTCCCTTCATTCGTGTCGTCAATGACGACCAGGCTAAGGTTGTACGTTCCTTCCGTAGAGCTGGATCACGTACAGGTTTCCAGGGTAGCGGTTGGCGCGGGTGATCGCCCCACGCAGCGAGCAATCCCCGGCGACAGAGCTGTTGCAGGCCTGGTGGGCGAGGTCGTTGAAGTCGCCGAAGATATCCACCTGGAGGGTGATGCCGGCCGGCTGAAGATGTGCCAGCGGCATACTGGATGCAAAGAATGGGTTAAGTACGAATAGGGGGACTAAAAGAAGCGAAATCCATCTAGAAAACGCCATCATCTTTGTTCCTCGCTTTTCCCGGCGGATCCATTTTTTCCCAATCATTCTGGACCAGCGCCTGAGAAGCTCATTGTTCAATTTATTATGCGTGGTGGACAAGCAGCCTGCGAGACCATGATACCACGTGTCGTTTAACTCATCAGGTCTCCTCCAAAATGGATCGTGCTACTGGATTGTTAAAAAACCCGAAAGGTCTTCAAGACCTTTCGGGTTTTTTGAATGCCTTCGATTTCTCACCCGCCGTCTGCGGGCGGGACCAGCTTTACTACATCTGCTTGAGAGACTACCGTTTCTTTCAAGTCGACCATTTCCCCGTTTACGACGGTCAGGCCGACCTCGGCGTTGGGGATCCCGAGCTGATCCAACACGTCCACCAGCCGGGCGGGCGAGTTCAAATCCACTTCGACCCGGGGCGGGTGTCCGGGGATGTAGAAAGAATAAAATCCACCCAGATGCAGGATCATGCTTGTTCCAGCAGGTCCGCCGCCCAGCCGAGCGAGAGCGACTCCAGCCTATCGCGGGTGGGACGGCCGGTTTCTGTGTCCCAGCCTTTAAGGGCATAGAGCACGCTGAGGGCATGCTCGAACTCTGCCCGAGGCAGCGCTTCGCCCTGCAAAGGGCCGTTCTCGAGCGGCTGAAAGAAGCGTTCGGGCAGGGTGTCGTCCGTCCGCGAGAAGCCTTCCCGCATGTTGAAGACCCGCGCCATGTTTGTCGCCCGCTCGCCGATCTGGAGCAGGTCGTCGATCGTCAGGTCCCAGCCGCTGGCGGCGTTAATCGAGCTCAGGACTTCCTCGGGCAGGATAAAGGAGCGCGGCGCCGGTCCGAAGAAGCAGTAGCCGACCACTTTTTCGAGGCTGCACCATCTTTCCAGGACGTAGAAGTGGTACATCTTCTCGTCGCTGAAGGAGCGCGGCGGTTGGGCGACCGTGATCCCGAGCGGACGAGCGGCTTTGAAGGTGAACGATTCGGGATTCGCCAGGGCAGGGTCGTGCTGGACGACCAGGTGGTCCCCGCCGAGCTCGGAGACGGCGTAGCCCATCCCGACGTTATATTTGCCGCGCGGCTCGTGCATCGCCAGCTCTTCACCCTTGACCTGGATCGCGAAGAGATGGGCGTCGCCGCCGATGGCTTCGGCAGCGCGCTTGCTGCCTTCGGCCAGCAGGTCCCCGAGCCCCTCGCGGCGGGCGATCTTCTCGACCATCTGGAGCATGGCTTCGGCGTTCCCGAAGCGCAGCTCGATCCCGCCGGTCTGCTCCAGCCCGATCAGGCCGTGCTCGAAGCACTCCATCGCGAAGGCGATCGTCGCGCCGGTCGAGATGCTGTCGAGCAGGTAGGCGTTGCAGAGCTCGTTGGCTTTCGCCAGCGCCTGCAGGTCGCCGATCGCGCAGTCCGGTCCGAGGGCGCCGAGCGTTTCGTATTCGGGACCACCGTATTCGGAGGTCCGCCCGTCCACCCTGACTTCACGCTTGCAGCGGACCGCACAGGCGTAGCAGGAGCGCCGGGCGGTGAGCAGCTGTTTTTCGTACTCTTCCCATTTGATCTGATCGGCCAGCTCAAATGAGCCCTGGCGGAAGTTGCGGGTCGGCAGGATCCCGCCGAGGTTGAGCGGCTCGATCAAGCCGGGCGTGCCGCGGTTCTGCAGGTCCCAGCTGATCGGGTTCTCTTTGACGCCTTTTGCCAGCTTTTTCCCGAGCGCCATCAGCGCTTCGGAGTCATAAGCCAGGGACTGGTAGCGCTGCCCGCCGCGCACGGCGATCGCCCGCAGGTTCTTCGAGCCCATCACTGCGCCCATGCCGCTGCGGGCATTGAAGTGGCGCAGGTCGTTGGTGATCGCGGCAAAGCGCACCAGGTTTTCGCCGGCGATGCCGGTCTGCAGCACCCGGATCTTCTCGTCCCCGAGCTCAGCGCGGATCACCTGCTGGACTTCGGCAGCAAGCCTGCCCCACAGGTGAGTCGCCGGGCGGATCTCGACCTGGTCGTCCTTGATCCAGAGGTAGACCGGCTGCGCGGCGCGCCCCTTGACGACGATCGCTTCCCAGCCGGCCATCTTGAGCTCCGGGCCCCAGAACCCGGCCGCTTCCGATTCGCCGTAGCCGCCGGTGAGCGGGGAGCGAGCGGAGACGACGTAGCGAGTGGCCGTCGAGAGCGGCGCGCCCGTCAGCAGCCCGTTGGCGAACACGAGCACGTTATCCGGGGAGAATGGGTCAACCTGGGGTGGCAGCTCGTTCAGCAGAATATAGCCGGCAAGGGCTTTGCCGCCCGGGTAGAGCCGGTAAAACTCCTCGCTCAGCGTCTGCACTTCGATCGCGCCGGTCGTCAGATCGACACGCAGCACTCTGGCAGTTGTTCCGTACATGATGAACCTCCTGGAGAACCCGGTGGTGATTGAGATTTACTGTTGCTGAAGGTAAGGAATCGTGGACGAGGCGTGCGGCAGGACCGCGATCCGCTCGCCAGGCTCGAGGTCCTTCAGCGCCAGGTCGACGGCAGCCTGCAGGCTTGGGGCCGGGTTGAGCAGCAAATATCGGGCAAAGGATTCGTTCATCTCCGTGCAGCTGATCAGCCGGACGATCGAGGCATCCCGGGCGATCTGGAAGGCCTTGTGCGGTCCAATCCGGAACCCTTCGGCCTTGAATCGCGCCAGGACTTCGGAATAGGAGGCTTTACCCGACATCCAGTTTTCGTAATGCTGGCTGCCGCTGCCTTCCGGGCAGGCCGCGGCCAGGATGACCGTCCCGCCAGGGCGGGCGATCAGCGCGGCGTGTCCCAACCCTTTTTGGGACTGGTAAACATTGAGATCCTTCGGGTGACCGCCGGGTGAGGTGATCACCAGCCCGTATTTCTGAGGCACAGCCGCCTGGCAGACTTGGCGCGAGAGCGGCAGCCCGGCCAGCATCACCGCCTGCGGGCTGCCTGCGAGCACGTGGACGATCCGCCGGTCCTGGTTGAGGACGGCGTTCAGCGCAAGCCGGACGCCGACTTTTATCCCGATCTCCTCGATATCCTGGCGGGCGGGGTTGGTTTCGTACTCTCCCAACCGGGAGTCCGGGTGGGTCATCAGCGCGTGGTTGGCGTTGATCGTCTGTATCCCTGCCAGGCCTATCGCGGCCGTCTTGACCCCGCCGGAGAAACCGACAAACTGGTGCGGCTCGATGTTCCCTACCACGATCTTCAGGTCGGACTGGACGAAACCCCAATTCGACCAGATCGGCGTGCCGCGCCCGGTCCTGCCGAGGTAGACCAGCTTCTGTTCATTCTCCGAATCGTGCGAGACCACTTTGAAGCGCCGCAGGACTGCTGCGGGCAGGATCGAGGAGTACTCGTCCGGATCCATCGGCGGATGGCTGCCCACCGCGATGTAGAAGGTGATCGCAGAGTTGGGGATGCCCAGGCGGGCCAGCCGCTCGAGCAGCGGTGGCAGGAGCTGGTCGTGCGGGACCGGGCGGGTCTTGTCGTTGACGGCAACCGCCGCCGATTGGGCGCCTGCATGCTCCTGCCAGCTTTTACCCCCGACCAGATCGTCCAGCGCCGCCTCGACCAGACTCTGCGGGTCGGGGGCGGGCTGGACTTCGGGGAATTCGATGATGTCCACCCCGTAAGAATCAGGGATGCTGGCGGTCAGGTGCGAGCGCCCATACGGCAGGCGGATTTCCATGGCTAGGAGCTGCGGTAGAGCTTGGTGATCACGAACTCGTCGTGGCGGAGCGCTTCGGCGCTGGTCAGGCGGCCGTTGATCGTATGCGCCATCATCTCCATCACCCGGTCGGCCGCGCCGTCTAGATTGTAGTCGAAGCGCAGCATACCGGAGATGTCGACGTCGATATGCTCGGTCATCGTCGCTACGGTGAGCGGATTGGCGGAGAGCTTGATCACGGGCTCGATCGGGTTGCCGATGATGTTGCCCTGCCCGGTGGTGAACAGGTGCAGCACCGCGCCGGCTGCGCAGCAAAGCGTGACCATCTCGGCGGCCGCGCTGGACGAGTCCATATAGTGCAGCCCGGGGGATTTGGGAGCTTCGGCCGGCTTCAGGAAGGAGACGACCGTGCAGCGGCCCATCTTCTCGACGTTCCCGAGCGCTTTCTCTTCGATCGTCGAGAGGCCGCCGCGAATGTTGCCTTCGGTCGGCTGGGTGCCGAGCAGGCTGACACCCTGGGAAGCGACCAGCTCCTGGTAGTTATCGAAGGCGGCCTTGAACTGGGCGGCGACTTCCGGCGTGGCGCACTGCTCAATGATCTTGTCTTCCGCGCCGGTGACTTCGGTGGTCTCGCCGAAGATCAAAGTGTTGCCGATTTTCTCGAGTCGCTCAAATACGCGTCCGACCGTCGGGTTGCTCGCAAGGCCGCTGGTCGTGTCCGATTCACCGCATTTGGTCGAAACCAGGATCTCGTCCCAGCTGACGGGTACGCGCGGAAGCTCGGAGGCGTAGTGGACGAATTCCTTGGCCTTCCAGGCGGCTTTTTCGATCGTCTTCAGGTCGCCTGAACGCTCGATGCTGAAGCCGGCGACGGGCTTGCCGGTCTTTGCGACCGCGTTGACGATGTAATCCGTCCAGTTGGGCTCGATCCCGATCACCACGGCCGCGGCGATATTCGGATTTTTAGCTGTGCCGATGAGGGTATCGAAGGTCAGCTCCAGGTCTTCGCCGAACTGCAGCCGGCCGTAGGGGTGGGGCAGCGCCATCGTGCCGCGGATCAGGCTCGCCACGCCGTTGACGGCAGCATTGGAGATATCGTCGACCGAAAGGATCAGGACATGGTTGCGGATGCCGACCCGACCGTTTTCACGACGGTAGCCGGTCAGTGGGATGTCTTTGTAGGATGTCATGGCTTCACCTTACCTCCCAGTACTTTCGATTCGCTGGCTGCCCAGCGCAGGCTCTTGATGTTGTGGACGTGGACGTGCTCGCCCAGCTTGATCGCGGCAACTGCGCGGCCGATCGGGCGGCCGTATTCGATCACATGTTTCTCTGCCGGAAGGTCGCGCATCGCCAGCTTATGCCCGAGGGGTATGTCCTGAGCCAGCCTGACCTGGGTAACCACGACGCCATCCAGCGTCACGGCTTCGACCGACTCGCCGGCTTGCAGGTCCATTGCAGCCACGCCGACGTCGTCGGCAGCTTCGTGGAGTAAAATCCCTTTTTTCATATGTTCTCTCCTGATTTGAATTAATACTCGATTTCAAAACGAGCATAAACAACCTCGAAGACCATTCAGGTTCGTTTTTATTCGTAAGGCGTCTGATCCCAGAAACCCTGGAAGCGTCCCAGACCGACGGCGGTGTAGGGGTGGTCGAAGGCTTCCTGGAAGACGGCCAGCCCGGCCGTCACAATGTCGGCACCCCGGACTGCGGCTTCGGTGATCTGGCGGCCGTTGCGAACGGCGGCGACGATGATCTCGGTCGGGAAGGTGTAGTTGTCGCGCATCGCGACGATCTCCTCGATAAAGCTCCAGATCTCTTCGCCGTTGGTTTCCTTCCAGCCGATGAACGGGGAGACGTAGAACGCGCCCATCCGCATCGCGTGCAGGGCCTGGACCGAGGAAAAGACGAGCGTCAGGTTCGAGCGGATGCCCATTTCTTTCAATACCGCGACAGCCTTATAACCGGCTTCGACAGCCGGCAGCTTGATCACAAAATTGGGGCTGATCGCAGCCAGTTTTTCGCCTTCGAGGACCATCGCCTGGTAGTCCGTCAGGTGCGGGTTGACTTCGACCGAGACCGTCTTCTCCGTCCCGGCGAACAGGGACCCGATCTCCCGAATCACAGCCAAGAACGGCTTGCCGGAAGCCTGGACGTGGCGGGGATTGGTCGTGACCCCGTCCAGGTTCCACATTTTCAAGGCGTGCTCGATTTCGTGCACGTGGGCGCTGTCCAGAAAAAATTTCATATCTGCTCCTGTTATTAATCACTCATTTTTCGATCAAACCTGAAGGTTCCAGAAAACCCATCGGGTTTAGTTTTTGCTCAACTCGAACGCCTTCGGGCAGGTTGAGGATCTGACCGACGGGTGAGAGTTTAAGCTCCAACCCGGGCAGCTGGATGCCTCGCTGCGGCTTTCCAAATGCCAGGACCTTTTCCAGATCCAGTCCCGGTTTCAACTCGGCAGTGTGCTGGACGGCAGGACCGAGCGGGAGCAGGGTCCCTTCACGCCCGAAAACCGGGATGCGGTCAAGCGGCATCTCCCAATCCAACAACCTCGGACCTTCAAGCCAGCTCTCATCCCAAAGGTCGAACCAGCGTCCAGCCGGCAGGTAAAATGATACCACGCCACCGGGTTTCAGGACCGGGACCACCAGGAGCGATCCACCGAGCATGTACTGCAGATCGAAAGCGCGGGCCAGCCGGTCTTCGGGGAAGGCCAGGACCATCGGGCGCATCACTGGCAGACCGGTGCGGCTCGCTTCGAGGGCGCAGGATTGCAGGTAGGGGATGAGCTGATAGCGGAAGTCCAGCCACTTTCGGATGATCCCTTCAACATCATCGCCGAACTCCCAGGGCTCGCGCGGGCTGGTGCCGTGGAAGCGGGTGTGCGAGCACAGGATGCAGGCCTGCGCCCAGCGGACGTACAGCTCGGCTTCAGGGCTGCCGCCGCCGATCACATATCCGGAGGTCTCCTTGCCGAAAAAACCGCCGACATCGTGCGAATAAAAGGGTGCGCCGCTCAATCCCCAGGAGAGCCCGCCGCGGATGCTGGCAGCCAGGCCTTCCCAATCACCTTGTGGGTCGCCGCCCCACTGGACCGGATAACGCTGGCTGCCGGTCCAGCCGGCTCGCGACCAGACGACCCCATCGGAATACTTCTGCGAAGCCTCGAAGACGCAGCGGTTGTAGAGAAACGCATAGACGTTGTGAAGCCGCGTGCCGCGGTCGCCGTTGAAGGCGACGACGTCCTCGGGTACTGCCTCGCCGTAGTCCGGCTTCATCACGACATTGCCGATCTCGTGGAGCGGCCTGTGCGCTTCCAGATACCACTGGTAGGCTTCCGGGTTGGTGAAATCGATGATCCCGGAGGGCTTAAGGTGAGGGACGACGGAATCGTATGCGGCCGGGAACCAGCGGTGGACGTAAGTGGACCCGTCGGGGTTCTTCAAGAAATAGCCCTTCTGTTCCAGCTCGGGGAAGATCGGGCTGAGGGTGGATATGTAAGGATACTCCCACAGGCAAAGGCGCAGGTTGAGGGCATCCAGCTTGCGGATGAAGGCGGGGGGATCGGGGTAGCGGTCTGCGTCCCAGGAGAAATCGAAACGCGTCTCGGGCTTGTGCCAGGCGCGGCCGTCCAGCGTGATCACATCGCAAGGGATGCGACGTTCGCGGAGCTTGTGCGCCACTTCGAGCAGCTCGTCGGCGGTTTTGTAGTAGGCGCGCGACATCCAGGTCCCGTAGCTCCAGCGCGGCGGGATGGAGGCGCGCCCGGTCAGCCAGGTGTATTTCGCGATGATCTCGGCGGGATTTTCGCCAGAGAAGAGGAAGAGGTCGAGGTTCGGCTCTTCGATTTTGAGGATGTAGCTGCGGTGCGACCAGGGCGCATAGCCGACAGCATGGGTGACCCGCGTCGGCGTGTTCACGAAAACCCCCCAGCCCGAGGGGCTCCAGGCAAAGGGGGTATTCTTGTAAGAGAGCTCGGCGTTGACGCCGGTAGCATCCCGGTTCCAGCTGGTAATCAACTGGCCGCGGCGATCGAGGGCGCCAAATTTTTCACCCAGGCCGTAGACAGGCTCGCCGCTTTGCAGCGCCAGGCTGACGAGCCATTCGCCTTCTTTGTATGCAAAGGGGGAGAAGCGCAGCTCGCCCTGGATGGTGCGGTCTGTGGAGGAACTCGAGCAGAGTGCGGCCTGCAGACGTCAGGCGAATGCGCAGCGGGCGGGTAGATAGCTCGAGAGAAATGCTCCCGATCGCTGAAACGGTAAAATTCGGGAAGCTGTTCGAACGCGGTGACGACGGTTTCGGGCACAGCGGCGAGCAGTCCGTAGTCCGGGAGAACGGCTTTTTCGAGGCGCAGCCGCAGGATCCCCGGGGCGTAGGCGCTGAGCTCGAGTACGCCCTCATCTGTATCAAGCCGGGCTGACTGACCTGATAAACCCAGCAGGGCTGCGGAAGCCAGGCGGCGGAAATTTTCTTGAATTCGGACGTATTCTTGATCAAAGAGCATAGCATTTTCTCGAAAAATCTGCTTTTTATTTCATTCCCGTAGTGGCAATCCCGGTTGTAATGTAGCGCTGTAGAATGGCGAAGATGAGTGTAATCGGCAGAAGCGTTAGAACAGTCATTGCCAGGATGAGATTCCACTGAACATTGAGCTCGCCTTGAAAAGACATAAGCCCGATTTGCAGAGTGAAATATTCGCTGCGGCTAAGCACGATAAGCGGCCAGAGGAAATCATTCCAACGCCACATCACTGAGAAGATCGCCAGCACTGCCAGGGCTGGTTTTGCCAGCGGTACGATCACCTGCGCATAAATCCGCCACTCGCTGGCTCCATCGATGCGGGCTGCGTCGATCAGCTCATCCGGGATGGTAAGCATGTACTGGCGCAGAAGGAATACTCCGGTCGGTGTAGCCGCCGCAGGGACGATGATGCCCAGCAGATTGTTGTTCCAGCCGACATTCGTGATCACCAGAAAGACCGGTACGAGCACAACCGAAAGGGGCACCATCAAAGTACCGATCATGATAATAAAGATTACTTCTCGGCCGCGGAAATGATATTTGCTCAGTGCGAAAGCTGCCATGCTGTTGAAAAGCAGGGTGAGCAGGGTCGCAGTGACCGTCACCATCACGCTGTTCCACAAATAGCGCCCAAAGTCGAAGCTCTCCACACCTTCTTTGTAGTTTTCCAGGCCAAAATAGACGCTTTCGACCGGCTGGCGCTGATTGATATTGACTTTGATGATCTCTCCCGGGTCGGCCGGGTCAATCATCTGGGCTTCCAGCCCAACGCGACGCACCTGTGCAAGTACCTGAGTGCTGCCATCCTCAAATGTAATCGTATATAGAGGCAGCGGTTCTTCATAACCTTCAACCATCACCGTTTCCTGACGGTAGGGCAGCAAGCGCGGCGGGAATTTGACGATCTCTCCTGATGTTTTGAATGAGGAAAAGATCAGCCAAACAATAGGCCCGAACATGATGAAGACGCCCATGAACAGGTAGACGTAAGAGATCACGTCGGTGACATCGAGCCGGTTGTGGCCCCTGGTCAGGCGCAGCATTTTTAGAATATCGCTCATTTCAGCTCTCCTCACGCCGGAAGACCAGCTGGATGATCGTAAGAACCACTAGCACCCCAGCCATCAGCAGCGAAGCCGCAGCCGCCAGTCCGTACTGCTTGTTTGGGCTGGAGAAACCATAATTATAGATATATTGGACGATATAGAGGGTCGCGGTGCCGGGTCCGCCGCCAGTGAAGGCGAAGACGATATCAAAGACCTGGACAGCGCGGATCAACGACAGCACAAGAACGACCACCATGGTTGGCATCAGAAGCGGCAAGGTGATTTTTGAGAATGAATGCCAGGGATTGGCCCCATCGATCGCAGCGGCTTCATACAGGTCGGCCGGGATGGACTGCAACCCAGCCAGCAGGATGAGGGTGTAGAATCCCATGAATGCCCAAACGCTGATCACGATGACCAGGAATTGAGCCCAGCTGGCGTTTACAAGGAAGGGGATTTTATCAAGACCCAGGCTGACAAGGATGCCGTTGATCAAGCCATTCTCTTGAAGGATCCACTTCCAGATCAGCGCGACAACGATTGGTGAAAGCAGAACAGGATAAAAATAGACACTCCGGAAGAACCCGCGGCCTCTGATGCTTCGGTTAAGGATCAAGGCAGTGATCAACGAAAATAAAACCATCAAAGCGACTTGAACAATCACGTATACCGAGGTGTTGTAAACTGCACGCCAGAACAGGTCCTCGCTGCAGGTGCGCGGCTCAAGATAATTATCACAATCCAATAAACGGTCAAAATTTGTTGTTCCAACCCATGGGCGTTCGGTAGGAGTGAAGGCTGTTCCGCCAGTAAAGGCATAGACAAAGTTAAGCAGCATCGGAAACAGGATGAAGATGCCAAAGATAAGCAGGTTCGGCAATACAAAAACATATGCCATATTGCGCGAGCCGATGAGGTGTTGGAGTGGGCTAAAAAACAGGTCAGGTATGGAAACAAGAAGCTCGAAGATCTTATTCCAAAACCTGTTGATCGGTTTCGAAGCCCGTTTGGACCCAGATTCGACACTCATCTTGTGATCCTAACTAGCGGAGTGCAAGAGGATCTCTCCTGCACCCCGCTGATCGAATAGATTCTATTGGGCTTCTGCGATCGCATTGTCAATATCTTGCTGGAGGTTGACGAGCATCTCGTCGAGACTCAGCTCTCCACTCAGGTATTGGGCAATCCGGTTCGCGCTGTTGCGGTAGTATGCAAAGGCATAGGGGTGAACGTTCAATGCCACAGCCTGGTCGGTCAATTTGGTGACTTCTGCTGTGTAAGCTGAAAGCGCGGCCAGGACGAGGGGATTGTCAGTCTTGAATTCCACGCCGCTGGCAGCTACTTCTGAATTCGCCGGCAGCGAAAGCGTGCCAGCCGAGAACGCTTTGTAGTTTTCAGCCTGGATCAGGAATTCGACCAGTTTGGCAGCTTCCGCAGGATATTTTGTTCCGGCGAAAGCGACTACTGCAGAACCACCTGCGATGCCGGTTGAGCCGCCCTCACCCGTAGGATTGGGGACAACAACCCAGTCGAAGGCGTCGCCAACGTCCTTAGCCAATCCATTGACCTGCCAGGAGCCGGACATGCACAGTGCGAGCTGGCCAGATTTAAAAGCTGCAATGCAGCTGTTGACGGGTTCGGCACCCAGCCAGACTTCCTGAGGAGTTACCCCATCATCATGCCAGCTTTTTACCAGCTCGGCAAAGGAACGGAAACCGGGCGTATCGACAGTGAAGGTGTTTTCTTCGTTGATCAGCTGTGCACCTTTACTCATCGCCGGGCCGGCAAAGCGGTGCCCAGTGCGGTCGATCGAGATTGCATACTGCGATCCGGTCGCTTCGGCAACCTGCTTGGTCAAATCCGTCCATTGTTCCCAGGTGGTCCCTTCACCGGGTACTTCCACGCCTGCCTGGTCGAAGAGAGTCTTGTTGACATAGGGACCGGTGATTGTCAGGGCATCCGGGTAACCGCCGAATCCCAATGCTTCCAGAATGGGAGCAGGGAAATTGGCTTCGTAGTAGGCTGCATCTGCAAGGAGCGGGCGCAAATCCAGCAACATGCCTTTGTAGGCGCCGAAGTTGGTGATCCGGGCCAGATCGGGTCCTTCGCCGCTCTCCACCTGCACGGGGAGCTGCTCGTCGATGGTCTTGTAAGGCACTACATCGAGGACAACTTTGATTTCGGGGTTGGCTGCCATGAATGCGTCAACGATCGGCTTGATCACATCCGCTTCGACCCCATCTGCATAATAACTGAAGCGAAGCTCAACCGGCTCGACAGGCACTGCGGTGGGGACTTCCGTAGGCACTGCAGTGGGAACTTCGATCGGCTTTGGAGCTTCGGTGGGGGGTGGAGCTTCTGTGACCGCGGCAGGCGGCTGTGTCGGAGCCGGGGGTTGCGGTGTGGCTGCGGGTGCGCAGGCCGACAGCAGCAATGCTGCTAGCAATAGTATTCCTAAAAGCTTCTTCATTTTGTTCCTTCTCCTTTGATCATTTCTTGTGATCTTTAATTGGATTTCTCTTACTCATCGAGCAAGAATTTCGCTTACTTAATGAAAACCGTGTGTTAGCCTTATATGAGCAAAAATCAAAAACCTTGTCTCATCACCTCCTCTTCCGCGATAGTCAGGACAGGAAGCCTGACCAACTTTGCGATTAAGCGTAAGGCAGCTGAATGATCTCCATAAGTCAACGAAATGTGATGTTCCAGGCCTTCGCGCATCATAAGGTCGAGGAAATCCTGTGCAGAGCAATCAAGCTTAAGGCTGCCGGCCGTTCCGCTGAAAGGTTTGGGCTCCGGCAGTATTTCGCCTCTACCGATGACCAGGCGCAAGGACCCAGTGGATTGACTGATTCGGGCAACGGTGACTGGCCCGGGTTTGAGGGTAAAATCCATCACCAGCGGGAGCCTGCGGTTGGAATGATTCCCACCGTGCGGCTGCTGAGAAGGGTCGGCAAATGATAAGGGTGCCAATCCGCAGTGCCAGAGCGCAATCCGGTTTTTATCCTGGTCCACGCCAACCATATCTGTACCGAATGCCGGGCTGTCAGACAGCCATTGCAGGATAAGCTGCGTCAGCGTGCCGTTGATATCCGCTTCACAGCTGCAGGGAATTGGTGGAGCCTGACCGAATCCATCGCTGAGCATCGACATCGCTCCGCAGGCCGCACAGCCCAGCTCGGTGAAGAATTCTGGCCAGCAGCGCACTGCCAGCCCGTCCAGCTTCTGCTCCACCGCGATTTCCTTCAAAGCCTGATAAACGCTCAAGGTACCCATTAACGGAATCTGCTCGAGCTCAGATAAATTGTCCAAACTGGCGCCGAGGAGGGTGCGGGTTTCCGTTAGCGTAGAGATCGGGACCTGACGGGCGCGGGCAAACACATCAGCCAGATCGATCTTCTTGATTTCGATCCCAAAGGTTTCCCGCAGGCTGGATTCATCCAAATGACAGGAATCCAATCCAACCGGATGTTCTCCAATCACACCCAGCAGCGCCGATTTCAGGCGACGCACGACCGACCCGGCGGATGCCAGAGCAAGGATTTTCTGGAGGACGGCTGGGTCTGCCGGCAAGCCGTAGGCGTATTGGTAGGGGCGCTTCAGCAGCGTTAACGCATGTCCAGCTAGATTGATGCCGCAAAGCGAGTTCAAGCGCAGGCGTCCACCCGTCCACGGCTCGGGGACGCCCCAAAGCAAAACCGGGGCGGTCGAATTTTCGGTCAGCGCTGCGACCATCGTGCTGTCAGCGAACGTGGCCTGAAAGATCAGGATCAGGTCCGGCGACGCCGAATCGAGCTGCTTCGCTGCAGATTGCGCTGCGGACAGATCCATCACAGCTTCCGCTGGCCCGGTTAACTCCGATGCCGGCAGCAACTAACGCTTCACGTGCCGAGCTTAATCATTTCGTTCGCCAGAGCCACATCGAAAGTCGAGCGAACAAGGGGAATGAATGCAATCCGAAGTTTGCTCACATTTGTTCTTTCTGTTCAGGCTGGTAGAAGAACTGCATTAATGCCAATGCTGCCGCACCGGTCACGCCGGCTTTCCAGCCATAAGGTAGTTGCCTGCAGACGAACTTTTTTACCCAGATCGCCGAAAGACATCTGACGAATTGTGTCGAGGGTCGGTTTTATGAAAAGGTCTTGACCTTGCGAAAAAATGCCGCCCAACAAGATCAACTCAGGGTTGAAGAGGTTAACAACGTTTGCCAGTGCCAGACCGAGATAATAGACGCGCTCGTTGAGCATGCGCAGGACATCTTGATCGCCGCTTCGGGCAGCAAGAAAAACCCGTTCAATTGGCACAAGATCAGCTCGGGTGTTCATAGAATGAGCCAGGATCCCTTCAGGGCTCATTTGGGCGAGGATTTCTGCCTGACGCAGGATGGCCGGCTCAGATATGAGGGTCTCCAGGCACCCGTTTTTCCCGCAATGGCAGGGTTCTCCGCCGCGAGGAAGCATGACGGTGTGTCCGATCTCGCCTGCACCGGTGTTGTTGCCGCGAAATACCCGACCGTTGAAAATCAGGCCAGCTCCGACGCCAATTCGGCCGTACACAAAAGCCAGTGAGTTCACGCCGCGTCCCGCGCCGAAATACGCCTCCCCAATTGCCATGGCGCGCACATTATTGTCCACCACGACTGGCAGGCTCAACGCATTTTCGAAATACTGGCGCATCGGGACATTTTGCCAATTTAAGTTAACGGCCAATAAGTTCTCGCCGGTTGAAAAATCCACCAGTCCTGAAGCGCCGACCCCGACGCCAAGGACCAGGCGCCTGTCGACGCCACTTTCGATGATCACCGTTTCAATGCTGGATGCGATCTGCTCAAGGACGATTGAGTATTTCTGATTTCGGTCAAACTCGTAGACCCGATTGTGGATGATCTGATCCTGCAAATTCGCAACACAGACCCGGAAAATCCCAATGCCAATATGGACGCCGACGACAAAACGGGAATCAGGATTGAGATAGATGCTGATCCGCGGGCGTCCTACTGACCGCTGACTTTCGCCTGCAAGCCCATTTTCCTTCTCTAAGACAACACCCTGATCGATCAGCTCATTGATCAGATTTGTTATTGTTGTATTGGATAAGTTGGTTTGTTCCGCAAGCTGGATTCGGGAGAGCCCGGGCTCATAAAGCAGGCTGAGCAACACAACCTCCAGGTTGTGCAATTTAACCAGATTGATGTTGCTGCCCTTAAAGTGAAAGTTTGGCACGAGATCCCTTCGATGGAGGTCGATAATTATTGCATCATCTTTATTATTTATTTCGTTTATTATAACTATTAGTAGTTATATTGTCAATAAGTGGGGGGTAATTGCTTGTTAAGCTGTCGGATTGATCATAATCACTACTCAATAGGACACCTAGAACTGTATTAAATCAACAAGAATCTGAGTTTTATAATTTTGTCGTCTTGAATAATAACTGCTGTATTGGTTTCGAATCGAAGAGAAATCAGCCCGTTAGGTATCGCTGATAGAGGCCATGTAGAGGACCTGCTGGAGAAGGTATGTTATGAAAAACCCTGAGGGATCAGGGGCTCTCACGGTTTTCGTGATCAGAGCTGTGACGATATTGATCGGCGCACCCCTAAATCTGGATCAGAACTTGAGCGCGCCCTCCATCAGTCCCTTCGTAAACCACTTCTGCAGGGCCAGGTAAACGATCAGGGGCGGGATGAACGTGATCAGGATGGCCATCGACGCGACCGAGAAGGTCCAGTCTCCCGAGGCAGGGGTCGGCTTGAGCAGCTGCACGCCGATCGACATTGGCATCGCATTGAGGGTCGTGGTGAACGTAAAGGCGTACAGGTATTCCCCCCAGATCGGGACGAAAGTCAGGATCGCGACCGTGACGAGCGACGGCGTCACAAGCGGGATCATGATCTGCCAGTACATGCGGATAGGCGAACAGCCATCCACAACCGCGGCGTCCTCCAGGTCCTTGGGAATCGAGGTGAACGCGCTGCGCATGATAAAGATGCTGAGCGCCAGGAACCAACCCGTGTAAGCAAAGGTCAGCCCGGTGGTTGTATCCAGCAGGTCGAGCTTCTGGAGCACTTCGTAAAGCCCTGGGATGGACATGCTTTTTGGCAGGAACATGGAGACGACGACCAGCCAAAAAATGATGTCCCTGCCGGGGAAATGCATCCGGGCGAACACATAACCGGAAAGCGAGGAAATTAACAGGATCAGAAAAACGGACGAAAAGGTAATGATAAAGCTGTTGCGGTAAAACATCATCAGCTTTGGGAGCATGGTAAAAACAAGCTTTGCGTTTTCCAGGGTCAGCGTCGATGGAAAGAGCTTCATCGGGATGACATAGGTTTCTTCCACCGGGCGGAATGCAATGCTCAGCAGCCAGAGCAGCGGCGCGAGGCTGAACATTGCGACGCTGATCAAGAAGAGATGTTTAAAGAGGGTCGATAAGCGCCTGGAGAATGCTGAAAAGTTGAGTGTCTTCGAAGTTCCCATGTTGTCCTCTCAGGCTTCTTCTTTATGCATCAACTTCCAGGCTAAGACCGCCGTCGCGGCAGAGAAGATGCCCAGGATAATCAGCCAGGTGCTGCCGTAGCCCAAGTCCCAGTAGCCGTCTCGAAAACTGATGTAATAAGCCTGCAGCCCGTAGGTCATGGTCGTGCGCACTGGCGAGCCCTGGGTCATCACCAGGGGTTCCTCGACCAGGCCTAACACTTGAAGCCGAAGGACCAGGACGATCAGGAAAGTCGGGATTAACAACGGCAGCTCAATGAAGCGGATGACCTGCCACTCGCTGGCGCCGTCGATCCGGGCTGCCTCGCGGATTTCGTTGGAAATCGTCCCCAGGCCGACCAGAAAGAGGAGCATCGTCACGCCCATCAAACGCCAGACGCTCATGAAGGCGAGCGAGGCGAGGGCGGATTTAGGATCGGCGAGCCATTTTGTATAGGGCCAGGGGATGTGTAAATTCCAGACGAGCGTGTTCATCACGCCCCAGGTGGGGTCGAAAATCCACGTCCAGACGATGAAGATGATGCCAGCAGGGAGCACGACCGGCAGGTAAAAAATGGTCCGGTATGCCGTCGCGAGGAAGACCCGGCTCACTCGGTCCAGCGCGAGGGCGACCAGCAGCGCCAGCAGGGTGCTGGCCGGGACGTACATGAGGAAGAATTTGATCGTCACCCAGGTGGTTTCCGGGACGCGCGGATCGTTTATCCATTTGATGATGTTATCGAAGCCAACGAAGGCGACCCGATCGGGCCGTAAAAACTCATACTGCATAAAAACGAATTGGAACGTTCGCAGGCTTGGGTAAACAACAAAGAGGATATAGAAGAACATTAATGGGAGTAGCAGGAAATAGGCGAGCTTGCCCCGCCAGAGCTCTCGCAGGAAATTCCCTAGAAATCCTCCCGGGGATTTTTTGTCCATAGCCAGATCGCTCATATCCTAGGTTCTCCCTTGCGCGGTAGAGTAGATCGGGTGATAACAGCAGATATTATACTTTCAGAGGCACCCATTTGGATGGATGCCTCTGAAGGATGTATTTGTAATATTCAGGGAAGATACCACATCCCTGAAATGGCTACTTGGCAGCTTCCATTGCTTCATTAATTCTCTTGACGATGTTGGCCTGAGTGTCTTCCGGAGATTGATCCAGAAGCATCATCTTCTCGAGCTCTTCCGTGATCACGGGCTGCTCGAATGAAAGATAGTACTCATTGGAAGGAATCGGCTGCGCAATCCCAAGCAAGCCGATGAGCCCTGGAGCCCATTCGGGGAGCTTCCCTTGAGCAATATAATCTTCTTCAACCGACTTGAAAGGTACAATCTTATAGTTGTCGATGTAAGAAAGGTCGATCAAGGGTTGGGTGTGCAGGATTTCTTTGATGAAGGTGACTGCTGCTTCTTTATTGTCAGAATACTTCGGGATGATCGCGCCGGCGGTCCAGAAGATGGTGTTTTCAAAGTCGCCCTTGGGGAAGCTGACCATCTTGACGTCATCCGTCGGGACGTTCGCCTGGAATGCGCGCATCACCTGGGGCTGCCAGTAGTTCATCAGCGCAACGCCGTTCGCCTGGAAGGTCTTTGATGATCCCAGGGCGTCAGCGGAGTTGGCGGGCATGTATTGATAGAGCTGCTTCATCAGGGTGAGGGTCTTCAGTGTCGGTTCGCCTTCCAGATTCAGCAAACCTTCAGGCGTGAACATTTGATCGGTGAACGTGCCCAGCATCGGCATGAACATGCGGTGAGGGAATTTCCAGTCGGCGCCGTAGGGGCTGACCGTCGCGCCCAGCGAGGATGCTTTGAACGTTTCGGAGAACGCCAGGATCTCATCCCAGGTGGCGGGCGGGACATCGCTGCCCGTTGCTTCTTTCAGCATCGAGGGGCGATAAATCGTGCCGAAGACATCCGTCCAGAACGGGTAGGTGTAGATCTTGCCGTCGCCGGTGAACTTGATCTCCTTCTGCACGCTGGGATAGACGTCGTCCCAGGTTTCCTGCGGGAAGAGGTCATCGAGCGGCTCGATCAGACCCAACTTCGCCAGGAAGCTCGGCTCGATGAACGGCGTGGGTCCAAAGATGACGTCATAGGGGGCAGTCTCGTTCTGGGCTTCCAGCTGGAGCTTCTGGGTCAGGGCGGCATAAGCCTGCTCTTCGGCGGGAAGAGTCAGGAATTCGAATTTGAATTCCGGATGAGCGGCCTGGTAGTCTTTCAGCGCCTGCTCAAGCGGGAACCACTGGACGTACTGGGCATAGAGAGCCACGCGCAGCGGCTTCATTTCGACCGGGGCAGCCGGCTCGGCTGGAGCCTCGGTGGCGACTGGCTCGGCCGGCGCTTCGGTCGCAGCCGGCGCGGCAGGTTCAGCGGGCGCTTCGGTTGCAGCCGGGGCAGCAGGCGCTTCGGTCTTAACGGGCTCAGCCGGCGCCGGGGTGGCGGGTGCAGTACAGCCAGCGGCTGTCATCAGGACGAGCACGAGCAGCAGCTGGATGATCATCGTAATTCTGGGTTTAGACATCTAAATTCTCCTCCGTGAAAAGAATAGGGATTGTTGGTTTCTTGGTTGCAATCAGGCGTTCAACTTTTTATTCTGTTTTTCTGGCCTCCTCTCTATGGGTTTCTTGCATCGCTTCAGTTTTTATGGGAGCGGCAAGCACACAGGCTTGCCTTCATCCACAGATAGGTCAATCGCCAGCAGCGCTTCATGGACATTCATCGTGCTGGCGAGGCTGATGTCGGTCTCGCGGTCCTCTTCGATGCAGGTGATCAGATGCTCAAGGCCGGGACCATAGGGATGGTCCAGCACTGAGCCGCTGTTCGGCATCTGGGTTGGGATCGTGACGTAGTCCGTCTGACCCGGGTATTGATGCGACCAGAGCCGGTTATCGCGCAGCGTGCCTTTGTCTCCCATCACGGTAATCTCGAAGGCATACGGCATGATGCAGCCCATGCTGGCTGAAACCCGGCCGATGGAGCCGTTTTCAAACCTGACCAGGGCTTCGACCGTGTGGGGGTATTCGTACCATTCTTTGCCGATCCCCTGGGTCCCAAAGGCGGAGACTTCCTGGATATCCGAATCTGCCAGCCAGCGCGCCGCGTCGAGTGCGTGGCATCCACCCATCAGGAACACGCTCCCGGCGACCGATCGGGTGGTCATCCAGTGCCCTGAGCCCGCTCGGGGTGTGCTGTGCCAGTAGCAGGTCTCGACCATGAAAACCCTGCCGACGGCGCCGTCGGTGATCAATTTTTTCGCAATTTTCAGAAAGGGGTTCCAGCGTAAAGAAAAACCGACCTGGGTCTTTACGCCAGATGCTTTGACCGCTTCGTGCATCTGGCGGAGCTCTGCCAGGTTCAAGGCGACAGGTTTTTCGATGAGCAGGTGTTTGCCAGCACTGGCTGCGAGCGTAGCCTGCCGGGCGTGGAGGTTGTTGGGTGTACAGACGATGACGATCTCGACCTCGGGGTCCGATAACATCTGGCCAAGGTCGGTGTAGACCGGGCATTCGACGCCGTTCGCCGCAGCCAGGGCATGCCCCTGTTCGGGGTCGTCCGTGACCAGTGCGGCAAGCCGGGCTTTGCCATTTTTTATTACAGTTAAAACATGTGCTCGAGCGTTGTTCCCGGTTCCGATAATGGCGATCCCATGAGTCTTCATGGCACTACCTGTCAGATTTCTGGGTTTGGATTGTTCCGCTCATCCATGTAATATCTGGATGTATTATACTAACATTTGGAAGGATTATTCTTAAGCCTCATTTGCAATGCGCCAGCTCAACACAATCTGCTAAGAGACAACATAATCATAGCATGAAATCGCTGGCTTTGTCAATCAAATACGTTGGATATTTACCCAATTTTATGCACGAAATCAGTTTATTATTGCGCATTTATGCTGAATATATGCATATTCTGATTATGATTTGATATAATGGTGATTAAAGTCAAGGAGGATGCGATGTGTGGCAAGCACGGCTCCTACAGCTTTGAATCATTTTCCAGGATGCCCATCATCGATGGGCATTTGCACGTCTGGCATGGATACAAACCTGAACTGATCTGGGAAACGCTTTCAGCAGTTGGCGTTCAACGCTGCAACGCGCTTTCGCTCAACATTTTCGAGCATGGGGGCACTTATAACGCGGAGGCGCTGGATTTCAAGCGCTTTTCGAATGGGATGGCCTATGCCTTCGGGTCAATCGACTACACCAGGCATTTTCAGGGTGGGAAAATGACCCCCGCTGACCTAGTTGACCAGGCGCGGCAAATCCAGGCAAGCGGTTTCGATGGGATAAAAATGTGGGAAGGCAAGCCCCTGGGCTACGTCCTTCTTCCGGACCGGGTGGATGGGGAGTTCTTCGACCCGTTTTTTTCCTGGATGGAGACAGAAGGCTTTCCGATAATCCTGCACCTGGCTGATGCAGCTCGTTTTTGGGACCCCGCCCGAAAAGGGCTGGACCTCTGGAACTATGCGGGTGAGACCTATCCGACCAGGCAGCAGATGTATGCCGAGCTGGAGAATATCCTCGACCGCCACCCGCGCCTCAAGCTGATCCTGGCGCATTTCTTGTTTCTATGGGACGACCTGGCGGAAGCGCGCCGAACCCTGGATGCGCATCCGTCCATCGCCTTCGACCTGACTCCGGGCGTGCACGGGTACATGCAGCTGGGGCAGGATGCTGCGGCAGCACGCCAATTCTTTCTTGACTATCAAGACCGGCTGATCTACGGCACGGATATCGGCACCCTGCCGCTGCTGAACCCCGCCGCCGATTTTATCGTTGAGCTTGAAGCCGGCCAACCCTGGCTGGTGCGGACGTTCCTGGAATCTGACCTGGATATCCCTTTTCCGGATCGAATTGGGGTCACCAGCACCGAGTTTTCAGTCGACCGGCTGCGCGGGATTGGGCTTCCGGTCTCAGCCCTGGAAAAGATCTACCGATTGAATTTTGAGCGGATGGTCGGGGCAGAGCCAACCAGGATTTAGGATCTATGCAGCCAGGCCAGAGGACAGCGATGAACCGTAGAGATCAACAAATCTTTGAGCTGCTTTGCCGGCATGGAGAGCTGTCTGTTCAGCAGCTCAGTGAGCACCTTCAGGTCTCCGAATCGAGCATCCGGCGCGACCTCAGCACGCTTGAAAATCACCCGTTTATCCGCCGGACGCACGGCGGTGCAGCTCTGGCGCAGGTGTTAAATTACGGTTTGATCCCGGTTGCTTTTCCAAAGGCAGACGACGCCGAGGCACGGGCGATTGCCTATCGGGCGGCACAGCTGGTCGAACCCGGAGATGTGATTGGGCTGAGCGGCGGGCGGATGTGCACTGAGCTGGCTTTGGACCTGCGTTTCCGGGAAGGAATCACCGTCGTGACCAACGCGGTGAACATCGCCTGCGAGCTGGCGGGCTTGCCGGGGATCAAGGTGATGGTCTGCGGCGGGATGCTCGACCCGGGTTCGTTTGAGCTGGTGGGACCGCAGGTGGAGAAAGCGCTGGAAGGCATCTTCATCCATAAATTCTTCCTCGGCACCGATGGGATCACGGTTGAGAACGGCCTCACCAACCGCAGCGAAGCAGAAACTGCAGCCGCCCAGGCATTTTTTCAGCACGCCGACCAGACCGTACTGCTCGCCGACCATCATAAGTTTATCCGATCGAACCTCGCCCGAGTGGTTCCTGCTCAGGAAATTTCAACCATTATCACTTCCAGCAGAACCCCCGCCGAAATATTATCGGGATTTTCAGAGCTAGGGTTGAAGCTCCTGATCGCACAGATTGCTGAGGTAGACGCACCCACTTCGATGATCGATTGATCCTTGTACTGAGGTGATAGTAAACATGAAAATTCCGCTTCAATCCAATCCATCGGTAATTTCACCCGACAGGCTCAGGTATAAGATCATCCCTGATCTGCCGGAACATGATGTGATTTACTCGATCGCGGCCGGCGCCGACGGGAAGGTCTACCTGGGGATCTGCAGCGAGTTTGGCGGCGCAGTCCACGCCCATTTTGGGTCCTACGATCCGAAAACAGACCTGTACCGCGATATCGTCCACCTCGAAGACCTGCTGCCGGAAGGCAAAGACAGGCTGCGCCCACCGCATGCCAAGATCCACACCGCGATGGCCGCCCACCCGGACGGCCGGATCATTTGGGTGAGCCACACCACGCCTCCGATCGAAGGCGAGAAGATCCACCGCATCTATGAAATCTACGGCGACCCCGAGCGAGGATACCTGGGAAGCTGCGTCTTCAGCTACGACCCCGAGACTGACGTGGTCGAGAACCTGGGGCGGATTTACCCGTTCGCCGGGACGCGATCGATGGCATTAAACCCGGAGCGGGACGAAATCTATACCGTCTCCTATCCAACCGCCCATTTTGCGGTGTTCAACCTGAAGACCGGGGAGAGCAGGGACCTGGGTCGGATCGCGCAAAACGACGCGATCGGGCCATGCTGGAGCGCGCAGGGATGCGCCTACACTACCGATGACGACGGATTTTTGATCCGCTACGACCCGGAAAAAGGAAAATTAGACCGCCTGGCGCTGCGCATCCCTTCGCCGGCCTGGCATTCCGGCCACCGCAACCGGGTGCGGCGGGTTAAGACCGGGCCGGACGGCTACAAGATTTACGGCATCACCGGACTGTCCTGCCGGTTGTTTGAATTCGATCCGCGGATCGACCGAGCAGGAGCGATGCGGGACGTAGGTTTGCTGATGGGGGAAGAGAAGTTCGAAGCAGTCAACCGCGTCCCCCAGGGGAAATCGATCGCCTTCGGCAAGGATGGAAGCGCTTTTATCGGGCTGGAAATCGGCGGAGGTGAGTTCCCTGAGATGCACCTGATGCGCGTGGACCCGGCGAACGGTGAAGCGGAAGATTTCGGCCGGATGGAAATCCCGGGGATGCTGCCGCTCCACACCGTCCAGGACGCCTGCACAGGACCAGACGGAACGATCTACATCGCCGGGGCGATGGGGACGCCGCCAACATTCGTCGCCGCCTTCAACCCGGAAGGGCTTCCAGCTGAGGTCGTGCCCGACCAGGAGGCTGAGCTCAAGCCCTACCAGCTCGCACCCGAGCAGCTCAGGCTGAGAGATGAGCAGCTGCGCCGCAAGTTTGATGAGCACCGCCAGTACTGGATCACGCATGGGACGCCTTTTGTGGACGAAGGCTACGTGATGATGCACGACCTTGGGTTGGAAGGCTACCTTCCGCTCATCCCGGATGGCGAGTCGGCGATCACTGCGCTTGCGATGGGGCCGGCTGCCCGGCTGTACGGCGCGACAAGCGGGGAGGCCAGCCATCTCTTCGTGCAGTGGACATCGATCCGTTCTGTCAGGCCGTTCGACTTCCCGATCGACCTGGGCGTGCTGACGGCGGACGGTCAGACGCAGACAGGCTGTCGGGCGCTCATCGCCGGGCCGGACGGCTGCATCTATGCCGGGACGCTGAACGCAGACGGCAGCCCCGGACACATCTTCCGGCACCAACCCGAGCGCGAAATCCCCGGACAGATCGCGGAATTCTCATTTTACAGCCCGCCGTTCGACCTCTCCCCAGGCGTCCAGCTGGAAGATCTGGGCGTGCCTGCGGAAGGGGAAGGCATCCTGGCGCTGGTGAACGACGATCCGCGCGGCCTGATCTATGGGCTGGGTTCGGGCGGGACCCTGTTTTCATATAAGCCTCAGTCCGGCTGGTTCCAGGTCCTGAAAAAGCTTGACGGTCCGGGATTGTCCCAGGCCCTGCTGTGCGACCCTGAAGGCAACCTGTACGGCTCGATGGGTGAAGCGGATCTCTTCAAATACACAGCTGAGATCGCCACCCTGGAGGTCATGCCGGGAGCTGTGCCATGCGGGAAGGGCCGCGGCTATTTGAACGCGATTTCCGCCTGCACCTGGGGGCGGGACGGAAAGGCCTACGCCGGCACGAGCGTGGACGGGACGCTTATTTCATTGGCGATCGACCCGGAAAGCCGCCAGGTCAACGTTCGCAGCCTGGGAAAGCCGACCTGGTCCGGAACGATCCGCGCCATGACGGCAGGGAAGGACGGCAGGATTTTTGGGATTGCCGGCCGGAAAGACGTCTTCTCCCGGTTGTTTGTGTTCGATCCCAGGGATGGAAGCCTCCGCGATCTGGGCATCCTGGAGGCCACAGTTCAGCGGCCGTGGGTCGGGCAGCGATTTGACGCCATGACCACCGGTTCAAACGGTGAGATCTTCCTGGGCGAGGCGGACCGGATCTCGCATCTGTTCGTGTATTACCCCCCGATCGGCGTTTAAGCAGTCAGGAAAGGATGAAACATGGAAAATATTCCGGAATATCTGACCATCCCTGCGGCTGAGCTGAGCCAGAGCAGCAAGGTCCGCCTGGTGATCCTGCCAGACTTACCTTCCCTCTTCCAGCATTTTGCGCGCTCGATTGCCGATGAGATCCAGGAGAACAACCGCCGCGGCAGCCCGACCCGTTTGATACTCCCCGTCGGCCCGCTAGGGCAGTACCCGATCCTGGCGGAGATCTGCAACCGCGAGCGGATCTCATGGAAGAACGTTTTTACATTCAACATGGACGAGTACTGCGACTGGCAAGGCCGCCCGGTGCCCGCGAGCCACCCGTTGAGCTTCCAGGGCTACATCCAGCAGAACCTGTTTGACCGCCTCGACCCGGAGATCCGGATCCCTGCAGAGCAGGTCCATTTCCCCGACCCGCTGCGGCTGGACTGGATCGGCGAGCGGATCCAGGCTGCCGGCGGGATCGACACTTGCTACGGAGGTGTCGGCTACCACGGGCACGTCGCTTTTAATGAAGCACCGATCTCGCGCTGGTTCAAGCTCACCCCCGAGCAGTTCCGCAATTCGCTCACCCGGATCGTGCCGCTTGAACCGGAGACGATCGTGATGAACAGCATCCGCTCGACCGGGGGCAACCCGGCCGCGATGCCGCCGATGGCAGTCACGCTGGGGATAAGGGATATTTACAACGCCCGGCGGATCCGGCTGTACTGCCAGGGTGGGTCGTGGCAGCGCACCGTCCTGCGAATTGCGCTGATGGGAGACGAATGCGTCGAATATCCGGTCACGCTGCTGCAGCCCCACCCCGATATTGCCATATTCACGGATGAAAACACTGCGGTTCCACCCATCCCACAGGCGAACGCCTGATTTACGATCGGAGGAGGTGCAGGCATGTTAAAGGGAAAACTTCTGGTCGGGCAGTCAGGCGGACCGACGCCTGTGATCAACGCCAGCCTGGCAGGAGTGATCCAGGCGGCGCAAGCTAAAAACGAGATCGAGGCGATTTTCGGGATGGTGCACGGGATCGAGGGAGCGCTCAAAGATGAGCTGATCGACCTGGGGCGTGAATCGCAGCAAACGATCCAGGATTTGATCGTAACCCCGGCTTCTGCCCTGGGTTCCTGCCGCCATAAGATCAAGGACTTCGAGTACGAGCGGATTCTCGAAGTCTGTAAGGCTCACAACATCCGCCACTTCGTCTACGTCGGGGGGAATGACTCGATGGACACCTGCCTGCGCATCACCGGATTGGCTCGCAGCTCCGGGTACGAAATACAGGTGATGGGCGTGCCGAAGACGATCGACAACGATCTGGCTGTCACCGATCACAGCCCGGGCTACGGCAGCGCGGCGCGCTTTCTTGCACTGGCAGTACGGGATACCGGCCTCGACCTGGAGGCGATGTCTACTTTCGAGGATGTCGTCATCCTTGAAACGATGGGGCGCAACGCCGGCTGGCTGGCGGCGGCTTCGGTCCTGGGAAAATCGTCCGAAGACGAAGCCCCCCACCTGGTCTATGTCCCGGAGCTGGTCTTCGACGAGGCTGACTTCCTGGATGCAGTCGTGCGAATCCACGATCGCCTCGGGCGGGTCTTTGTCGTGGTATGCGAAGGCGCACGCGATGCAGATGGTGAATTTGTGGGATCGCAGCAGATGAAAAAGACGACTGATGCGTTTGGGCATACGCTGAACACGTTCACCACGGGTGTTGCGGCTTACCTTGCCGATCTGGTGGGGGAAAATCTGAACTTTAGAGCCCGTTTTCTGCGGCCTGTCCTGATCGGGAGGGCGATGAGCGCCTGCGTCTCGGAAGTGGACCGGCAAGAGGCCAATCTGGTGGGGCAGGAAGCAGTCCGCCGGCTGGCTGAGAACCAGACCGGCATGATGGTCACCCTGGAACGGGTTTCGAACATCCCATATCTCTGCGAGGCAGGCGCGGCACCGCTGGAGAGTGTGGCGAACGCCGAAAAGCTGATGCCGCGTGAATTTTTTAACGAAGCTGGCACCCTGCCGAACGAGAAATTTACGGCTTACGCTCGCCCGCTGGTTGGAGAGGCGTTCACACCGGCGGCGCGGCTGCAGAAATTTCCAGTCCAGCAGCAGGCAAGGCCAAATGTTTGAGATCGGATGAGGCATTGAGAGGAGGAATTTGAGATGACAGCTTATTCTGTGGATGGGTATCAATTCGACCTGGAAAAGTTCTTCCCGAAGGCGATTTATGAAATGATCACGGATGTGCGTGTGAATTCTCCTGAGGTGATCGAGCAGCAGGCCAAAGCGCGCAGACAGCGCACGCACCTGACCCTGGACGGGAAATTGACAGTCCTGGCCGCCGACCATCCCGGGCGCGGCGTCACTGCGCTTGGGAGCGACCCGTTTCGGATGGGCAACCGCCACCAGCTGCTTGGGCGGGCCTTACGCGTGCTGATCGCGACAGATTTTGACGGTTTCATGGCCACGCCGGACATCATCGAAGACCTGTTCATCCTGGATTATCTGGTTCAGACCGGCGGGGGGCCATCCTTCCTGGACGAAAAGGTGCTGGTCGGCTGCATGCAGCGCGGCGGAGTGGCCGGCGTTGCCGGCGAAATTGATGATCGATTTGGCTCGTATACCGCCGAATCTATCCAGCGCTTCCGGCTGGACGGCGGCAAGATGATGTTCCGGTTTGTGCCGGACGACGAGCGCACGCTCTGGACGATCGATTACTGCACCAAGGCGATCAACGACCTGAACCGTTTGGAGCTCGTCCCATTCGTCGAGCCGCTGCGGATGGACTTCCGTGACGGGAAATGGGTGAGCAAAAATACTGCGGACGAGCTGATCAAGCTGGTCGGTGTGATCGGCGGGATGGGCGATTCTTCCCGGCGCACCTGGATGAAGCTGCCCTACTGCGAGGGATACGAGCGGGTTGCCCTGGCGACGACCCAACCGCTGCTGATGCTGGGTGGATCGTCCAACGAAAACCCGACCCAGACTTACCACGATTTTGCCGCCGGACTGCTGGCCGGGACGAATGTGCGCGGGGCGATGGTCGGGCGGAATGTCACCTTCCCGGGTCTCGAAGACCCGGCTGCCGTCGCGAATGCAGTGCATGCGATCGTGCATTCCGTGGCGACCCCGGACGAAGCGATCGTCTTGACGATGGAGCGGCGCGATCGGAAGATGGATTTCCTGAAGGACACCATCCTCTAAAATCCGAGCCTTCAAACCCCAGGCAATTCGTGTAATCCTGGGACTTTGATCCACTTACTTTCGGATTTACCATCCAGGAAGAGACTGATGAAAATCTTAATTATCGGCGGCACAGGCCAGATCAGCCGCCACATTTCCAGATTTTTACTCGAGGCGGGAGTGGAATTGACGCTCTTTCACCGCGGCAAGACCCTCCTGCCGACCCTGAGCGGGTGCAGCGTGGTCTTCGGCGATCGGGACGATTTTTCGAGCTTCGAAAGACAGATGGCGGAGGCCGGGCAATTTGATTGTGTCATCGATATGGTCTGTTTTACTCCAGAGCAGGCTGAAAGCCTGGTCAGGGCGTTTGCAGGTAGGATCGGGCAGCTGATCTTCTGCTCCAGCGCGGCCGTCTACCAGCGACCAGCCAGCCGGTATCCAGTAACCGAATCCGAGCCTTTGATCCCAACCAGCGAGTACGGACGGAACAAAGCCCGCTGCGAGCAGATCCTGATGGCTGCGCACGAGCGGAATGCGTTCAACCTGACGATCCTCAGGCCGGCGAATACCTATGGGCCGGGAGGCGATCTGATCTACACGCTGGGGTGGGGAAATGGGTTCCTGGACAGGATCCGTAAACGAAAAGCGCTTGTTTCGCCTGGCGACGGCTCGGCGCTGCGGGCTCACTGCCATGCTGAGGATGTAGCCCGGGCGTTTGTATCCGCAGCGGGCAGCTCGCGCACCTTCGGTAAAGCCTATCACGTCACGGGAGAGGATTGGCTGACCTGGGACCGCTATTTCGAGCTGATCGCCGGGGCGCTGGGAATGCCGCTGCCCAGGCTGGTCCATATCCCCTGCGATATGTTGTACGCGATGGCACCAGATAGGCTGGCAGATGTGATCGAAAACTACCGCTTCAACAATATTTTTGACAACCAGTCTGCCCGGAGAGACCTGGATTTCCGACAAACCATCCCTTTTTCGAATGGAGTGGCTGAGACGATCGCCTGGTTGGAGGAAAATCGGCGCATCCAGGACAGCGATCTGGAGGCGCTGGAGGACGCGATCGTCGCAGCCTGGGATGCGCGCCAAAAGGGTTATCCTTTTTAAAGCAGCTCCTGGTGATTTGCGGAGATTTTCTCCACGGCTGCGACGATATCCAGAATATCACTTTCGCCGCCGAGCAGGAGCGGCTGGGACAGCCAGACGGCTTCACGACAGGAGCGCTCGGAAACCGGGCAAAAAATTTGCGCATAGTCAGGTAGCTGGGGTGTACCAGACAGGTAAGGTCCAAACGCACGGTTCAGGAAGACCGGCTGGTGGTAGAGCGGGCGTTCGTAGCCTCCCGAGCAGGGAACCCCTTCGGCGTTCAGCGCGGCGATGAACATCTCTCTTGGCAGTCCGCTGAAATGAGCTGAATTATAGCGGAAGATGTACAGGTGATAACCGTGGCGGGTCTCGCCGTAGCCGCGCCCAAGCGGACGGATGCCTGGGATTTCTGCCAGGGCGCGGTTCAGGAGCAAACCGTTTGCTTCGCGGCGTTGGACCTGCTCCTCCAGCCTGTTGAACTGCGAGAGCAGCAAGGCGGCTTGAAATTCATTCATCCGGTAGTTGCCGCCGAGCAGTTTGTGTTCATACCAGGCGCTTTCTGGAAACCGCCCGCAGGTGTGCAGCGCCCGGCAGGTGCGCTCGAGATGCTCATCGGAGGTCAGGACGATGCCGCCTTCACCGCAGGTCAGGTTCTTGGAGGATTGGAACGAAAAGGTAGACATCTCGCCGATGGATCCGAGCCGCCTGGCTTTGTATTCCGATCCGTGAGCGTGGGCGGCGTCTTCGATCACGGATAAACCATAGCGCCTAGCGAGCGCCGTGATCTCGTCCATCGCGGCGGCCTGCCCGGCAAAGTGGACGGGGATGACCGCCCTGGTGCGAGGGGTGACGGCTGCTTCGATTGCGGCCGGGTCCAGGCAGTACGTTTCCGGGTGGATATCTGCGAAAACGGGGACCGCGTTGAGCTCCACCACCGAGCTGGCGGTGGAGAAGAAGGTGATGGAGGAATGATGACCTCATCTCCCGCCTGAATCCCGAGCGTGTGCAGCGCCAGCCGGATGGCAACCGAACCATTAAAGACGCCGATTCCAAACCGCGCCCCCTGATAGGCGGCAAAACGCTCTTCAAACTGCTCATTCAGATGGCCCTGGTGACGGCCCCACCTGCCGCTGTGCAGCGCCTGCAGGAGCGCCTTTTCGTCCGTCTCGTCAAAAACGGGCCAAAGTGGGAAAGGTTTGGTTCGGACGGGCATGCCGCCGAGCAGCGCAAGTTTTGTCATGGAGTGGATGTTATTGGAAAATGAGCCAGATGTCAAGCAAATGTAGATGATAAAATTAATGAGATATGGAGATGAACATGACCGATTACTACGCAATCCGCGCTGAAGATTTCCATAAACACAGGCCTTACAAATTCAACCTGCTGGGGACGCATGCGGACCTGTGCGATTTTTTTGCCCGGGAGCTGGTTGACCTGATCAAGGTCAACGCTGCCAGGGGCGAGATGACGAAGGTCATCCTGCCGGTGGGACCGCTGGAATACAGGCCGTTCGCCGAGCTGTGCAACCGGGAAGGCGTGAGCTGCGAGTCGCTGGTCGTGTTTTCGATGGACGAATATGCCGATGCGGACGGCAAGGCGATCTCCAACCACCATCCGCTTAGCTTCAGGGCGTTCTACCAACATTCGTTGCTGGACTGGCTCGATCCCAGGCTGATGCTCCCGCCCGACCAGCTGATCCTGCCCGACCCGGCGAACCTCGAGCGAGTCTGCCAGAAGCTTGAACAATACGCTCCGATCGAAGTCTGCTACGGCGGTTTTGGGATCAACGGGCACATCGCCTTCAACAGCCCGCCATTGGAAGAAACTGACCTGGAGACGTTTCGCAACACTACCGTACGGATCGTCCAGCCGCGCGAGGGGGACGTGGCTCAGATGGCGATGGGCGGGACAGCCGGAAACCTGGAGATCATCCCGCCGAAGGCTGCCACGCTGGGGATGAAAGAGCTGCTCGGCGCCCGCCGCCTGCACCTGACCTTCATGCGCTACTGGCATGCAGGTGTGCTGCGGCGCGGCTTATTCGGGCCGATCACGCCTTCTTTCCCGGGGTCGCTGGTCCAGCTGCACCCCGATGTGACGGTGTCGGTCACCGAGGTCGCCGCCCAGGTGCCGCCGCTGAGCCTGCTGCAGAACCCTGATTGACAATTATTATCTTCAGGAGAAAATACAGGTTGCTTGTGTAGACGCCTTATGTCGTAAATAAAGAAGATAACAACTGAAGTCGAACCTACGAATTGAAAAGGTATTTTTTGTCCGCAAAATCCGATGAAACTCGACCGAATATCCTGATCGTCTATCCTGACCAGCTGCGGGCGGACGCGATGAGCTGCGCCGGCAACCCGTGCATCAAGACCCCGCAGATGGACAGACTGGCAAACGAAGGCGTGCGGTTTGGAGAAGCTTTCACATCTTTTCCGCTGTGCGCCCCGTTCCGTGCATCGCTGCTGACCGGGAAGTACGCTCATTCCAACGGGATGTATGCCAACCACTACCGAATCCCGTTGGGCCAGGCTTTCCTGGCGGAGATCCTGAGAGAGGCGGGTTATCAAACCGGCTACTTCGGAAAATGGCACCTGGACGGCGGGGCGAAGTTTGGATTTGTGCCTCCGGGCGAGCGGCGGCTTGGTTTTCAAACATTTGTCGGTTTCAACCGCGGCCATGATTACTTGGGCTCGATTTATTACCGCAACACCCCTCAGCCCTACACCAGCCGCCGGTTCGAGCCGGACTACCAGACCGAGCACCTGATCGAATTCATGGATCAGGCTTGCAACCAGCGCCCGGACCGCCCGTTTTTCGCAGAAATCAGCTACGGGCCGCCGCATCCGCCGCTGACTGCACCACCGCACTTCCTGAACCTGTATTCATCAGAAGAAGTGCCCATTCGGCCGTCCACCCCGAAAGACGAAGCCTGGCAGGCAGACGCCCGGGCTTTCCTGAGGCGCTATTACGGCCTGGTGGCTGCAATCGACCACAACCTGGGCCGGCTGCTAGACTGGCTCGACCAGAATCGCCTGGCAGAAAATACGCTGGTGATCTTCTTGAGCGACCACGGCGAGATGGCCGGCGAACACGGGCTTTATGGAAAGAAAACCTACTACCGCAGCTCGATGCAGGTGCCGATGATCGTCCGCTTCCCGAGCCGGTTTCCGTCCAGGAGGGAAGTCAGGGAGCTGGTGGACCCTTCGGTTGACACGCTGCCGACTTTGTTAGATCTGCTTGGGATCCCGATCCCGGCGGCTGTGCAGGGAAAATCGTTCTTGCCCTTGCTGGATGGGATAGACGAACCCATCCGGGAGCACATCTATTATGAAATCCTGAAGGAGCTGGAAGGGGAAGAGCGCTTTCAGGTGCCGGAGCGCGGGATTCGCACAAAAGAATGGCTTTACGTTCGAACCGAGGCGGGTCCGAAGGCGCTTTTTGACCTGAAGAACGACCCTGATGAGATGAAGAACCTGATCGGTGAGCCAGGATTCCAAAGATCCAGTCCGGGCTGGATCTGCGCCTTCAGGAGCAGATGGTCGCCCTGGAAGATGATTGGAGCAAGGAAGCGATCTACCCTCCCGCCGATTTTGACACCCACACCGAGGGGATTCAAGTCGCGAAGCGGCTGCGTGAGATCGCGATTTTTGAAGATTAGCCGGCGTAAATCCTGGCGTCGATTGGATTAAACCAAGACCTGGCGTCTGAGCCTTCTCCGCCAGGTCTTTATGTTTTATATCGTTGGGATGGGGTCGTTTTCCATCATCAAATGAACTGCGGCGGTCTTGAACGTGCGCGGCAGAGCCAGGATGTACGGGTCCGGGCCGACAAATTTCTCGGCGTCGAGGAGCGCTTCCTGGAACGTGGCGCGGGTCTTCATCCCCATCGCCCGGGCATATCCCGGCTGGTGCGCTCCGACGATGTAAACCGCCGCAGCTTCCTTTTCGGCGATATGACCGCAGGAGATCATCGAGAAGGCATGATAAGGGTGGTATCCATAGCGGAAGCGGTAGCGGCGGACGTATTTCTCATTGTGACAGAAAGCTTCTCCGAACTTTTCGAGCGCAGGCAGGGTGCTGTGGTAATGGGTCTGGAAAAGCTCGTATAGCTCGCGATAGGAGGGGAATTCCTCGTCATTGAAGTATCCGTTGCAGAGAGAAGCGCATATCACCACAAACCGGTCGCTCAGGACGCGGCGGTGGCGGATGATGTTGGCTGCGATCGCCTGCTGGATCAGGATCGGGTTTGTGCCGTGGCCGTTTCCGTAATGGAATTCCTGCGGCATCCCGAAAACCATGACGTCAAACTTCTGCTTCGCCCATGGGACGAAAGTCCGCCGATTGGCGACCTCCCACGAAAGCGGTTGAATTTCCTTGCCGTACCCTGAGAAGAGCGCGATCTGGCGCATGGATGTGTCGAGCACCGCGTCGCACATGAAGAAAGGATGCCTCATCTCCTTTTCCATGTGCTGTCCGATCGCATCGAACTTCTTATGCATCAGGTTGTCCGGCGAGACCGGTGTGAAGTCCGGGCGATGCATCACCGCCGGGATGTGGTGCGAGGCGATGGATTTCCAGTGCGTGATCCCGGTAGCTGCCATCTTGTACCCCCCGCTGTAGCCGCCATAGGGATTACCCAGCACATGCCCGATCAGGATCGGCAGGTCCGATTCGAAGACTTTACGGTTCATGATCACCGGGTCGCCGAGCTCGTCAAAACCCAGGTCGACCAGGTTCTCCCAGTCTTCGGAGTCATGGTTGACGATCTGGTTCGTAGGGGCAAACTGCTCGTAAATCTGCTCGCCCAGCATCCGGCGGATCTCTTCCGGCGTATTCTTGCGGTGCAGCCCGTTCGAGCAGATCAGCGTGATATCCTCCTTCCAGACGCCGGCTTCAAGACACTTCTTCAATCAAGATGGGGATGGAGGTCTTGCGGTGCGAGCCATCCTGAAATCCGCCTTTGACCCGGTCTGGGAAGCTGATGGTGACCTTCGCAGCCGCCCCCACCCAGTGTCGAATGGGATGCATCCCGATCGGATCCTGGATCGATAGGCGGGTCGCGGTATCGGCGTCCTCCAGGCAGGCTGGATCCAAGACGGTTTCGCCGGGGACAAATACCTCGGCCGAATCCGGTAATTCGACAGCCATCACGCCCTGGCCGTATTCGAGCGGTATCGTTTGCATCGTCAGCTCCTCTTTGCAGCTTGAAATTGCTGGATGATCCTGCTCAGGTCGTGCACGTCGAAGCCGATCTCGCCGGTGAAGCGGGTGAGAGCGACCAGCCCGCCGCCAATGGTGGAAATCCCCGCGATCATCGCCGCGTTTTCTTCCTTCAAGCCGCCGCCATAGATCACGATGGGGTCAAATCCGAAGCTTTCGACTGTAGCCTTTTTGATCACTGCGGAGACAAAGGCGATATACTCCGCGCCCGGGGGTATCTTCCCCGGCCCGATCGCCCAGACCGGCTCGTATCCGATCACGATCTGACCTAAGGCGAGTGTCTCCGGATCAATCTGCAGGTTTGCGATGACCTGTTTCTGGAGCACAGCCTGGATGCGGGACTTCTGCTCACTGAAATCCCCTTCCCCGTGCTCTGCGGCTGTCTCTCCGACGCAGAGGAGGACATTCAACCCTGCCTGGAGGGCGTTATTGACCTCATCGCGAACAAGATGGTCCACCGCACCCAGGGCGCGGGACGTTGAAGCCGGGTCCTGGCTGAAGCCTGGATCGTAGGCTTCGATCACCTGGAGCTTGGCGCGGCGCTCCTCGGAATGCCCGATGATGCTCCATCTGCAGCCGAGGGCAGCGGCTGCCCTGGCCGGCAGGCTGCTGGTAAACGCGCCGAAGTTTTTACCGGGCTCGATATCCAGCCAGTGGACACCCTGGCAGCCAATTGAGATCGTACGGGTATCGTTTTTAGGATGTGTCTCCAGGACATTCAGGGCGCTAGAAACCAGTCCTTCTGGCAGCAGAAAGACCAGCCGGGACTTAAGCAGCTGCCCCAACCCGAGCTCGATTCCCGTTTGGATCACTGTGCTGATCCATTCCTGCGGATTATCGACCGGGCAAAGACCGCCAGACCTTCGGGGTACCTCGAACCGCTTCAGGTTTACAAAGAACTCAGCCATAAGGACAGCTCCTCGACGATATTTTTACTGCAAATGGGTTGAAATTTGACGCCGTTCTAGCGTGGGAAGCAGTGTCAGGTTTATCCAAAACGTTCCAAGCCAGAACGAAGCTCAGAAAACGGGCCATCAGGGGGAATTATACTCAACTTTGTTCTATGCAGACGCTGATTGCGAGGATCACAGCAGCTGCGAGCGGCGTAAACCTGGTTTCCAATCCACGGATGCAGATGATGTAAAAATGCCATGGCATCCAATCCATGGCAGTTGGATTATCGGCATATTTGTAGGTTTCCCAGTCAGGCTGCCTTTTAATCCGGGAGCGCCGGCCAGCACTCAGAAAGAGGTTCTGAAATGTCAGATTCAGACAAGCCCGACCAGCTGGTCCAGTTGTTCTTTTTGAGCGGAGAGATATGCGTCCACCATTTTCATATGGCCGCGGTAAAAGTCGGTTTCCGAAACCGCAAGCGCTTTGGCGATAAACAACGGCGCCCAGCTGCCCAGGTGCTGGTTCAGAAATTCGTACTGGGCTGTAAGCTGCGCTTGAGCAGTTTCTTCGTCTCCGGCTTCCCAGGCCGACGCTTCCCGGAGAGCCAGCTCGCGCATGAACTCCATCTCCAAGCCGATGTAATCGACCCGCTCCTTTGCGTCTTCAGACGGTTCAAGGCCGGACTCGCGGTATTTCCCGGCGACTGCCTGGAGCGCCTCAAACCCTTTGAAGGTCTTGCTCCAAACCATTTCATAAGGCGGCGGTGGGCCGTAACCCTGCGCGACCCCACGATAAAGCCGGGTGCGATCGACACCCAGGATTTCCGACAATTTCGCCTCATCCAGGACGCGGTGATCTTCCAGAAAGCGGACCATCAGGCTCGCTCCTTCGGAGATTCCAGGCTCGACCTGATCATCCTGCACCAGCGCCTGCAATGCCGCGAGCACCTCGCCATCGTAAAGCTTCTGAACAAATCCAACATCCGGGATCGTTGAAAAATGCAGGTTCAGAAAAGAATAAAAATCAGCCCTTGCCTGGGCGATCTCAGCCATATCCCGCTGAGTGAGTTCGGCATCTGATTGGTCTGGCATCGATAAATCCTTTTTCTGCGTAATATGAACTTTATTTTACCCTTGAAAACAGCCTGTTCCTTTGGATCTTTTATTCTAATTCGCGATGGGACCTGTCAGGTGAACCTCTCCTGGCAGGTCCCGTTCGATTTATTGGTGTGGCTAGCTTTTCCTAGGCATTTTTGGGGTGGAGAAATTTTTGGCCGAGAAGAAAAAGCAGACCAGCCAGACCGATTATGCCGACGACGCCGGCATACTCTACCCAGGTCGGGTTGTAGTTGGCGGCCGAAAGCATGAAGGCGCGCGCCTGTCCAGCAAAAAGCAGCGCCCACTTGGCCACAAACACGCCAAGCACGACCAGCACTGCCGCGACTAGCTCGAACGTGTGGTTTTTCCTGGCTACCAGCAGCAGGATAAACGGCACGATCAAGCCGAGCACGACCTGGAACCAGAACAGCGGGGAGTTCAATAGGATCATCGTCGCCGCTTGCGCTTCAGGCTCGCCGCCGTACAGCACGGCCGCGATCTCAAACACGTTCAGCAGAAAGAGCACCGGCAGAAGGACCAGCATGGCTTTTTTCAGCCAGTCTGATGCAGACTCGTCCTTCACCGCGATCAGGACGACCGAGAGGGCGAGAAGCATCCCTTCGACCAGGAACACGGCCGGCAAGATCCCGCCGTGCCACAGCGTGCTGCCGGCACTCATGCTCAGGATCCAGCCTTCCGCGATAACCACCATTCCAGCAACGATCGCTGTGAGAATGGTCAGCCATTTGACTTTGGCGCCGACAAACAGGCAGACCGCAGTCAAGATAACCGCGATCGCGAGGGCCAAGAAGTCCCAGACAAACGGCGACCGGATTTGCGTCGACAAGATCATATTCAGGACGCGCTCGGGTTTGCCGATGTCCATCACGATCATGATCCCAGCAGCGACATAGCAGGCCAGAGCGCCAATCAGCAGGTTGGTGCGTTCTTTCTGCAGCCCAGGGATCACTTTGAAATCAGCCAGTGCCGTCAGGAATACCAGGCCGCTTGCCAGCCCGGCCAGCGTGAAGAAGGTCGCAATGTACACACCCCAGACCACCGCATGGCCGATGCCGATCGCGGAAAAACCCTGGGTCAGCTGGATGAACCAGGCGATTATCCCGATGACGACCAGTACCGCGAATCCGACCAGGGCGGGAGATATCCTGGAGGGCTTTTCAACTTTAGAAGCAGTTGCCATTTTTTTTCGCTCCTTCTCAACTGATGTAGAGCACGGACGGATCGGTCCCTGCTTCAGGCTTGAGGGGCTGCGGATTGCGAGCTGCGATCAGCTTGGAAATCTCGCTGGTCGGGTCATCCATATCCCCAAAGGTCATCGCTTCGACCGGGCAGGTGATCACGCAAGCCGGCAGCAGCCCTTCCTGCAGCCGCTCCTGGCAAAAATTACACTTTTCGACCACACCGGTCTGGTGCTGTGTCTTCATGATTTTCTCGTACGGCGTGAGGCCGAGCCCAGGGAAGTATTCTTCCATGTTCTCATTGACAAAGTAGCGGGAGTCGTACGGGCAGGCCACCATACAGTAGCGGCAGCCGATGCACTTGTCCTGGTCGACAGTCACGATCCCGTTGGGCTGCTTTACGGTCGCTCCTACCGGGCAGACATTCGCGCAAGATGGGTCAGCGCAATGGTTGCAGAGCAAAGGGGTGAAGTGGTACTTCACGGAGGGGTAAGACCCAATCTCCTCTTTTATTACTTTGCGCCAAAAGATGCCTGGACCGGTCCCATTCTGCTGCTTGCAGGCAACAGTGCATGCATCACATCCGATGCATCTCTGAAGGTTGATTACCATTCCATATCGCATCGCATATTCTCCTATGCCTTATAAACTTTCACCCGCGGACTGACATCCAGCGAACCATTCACGGGATCGAAGGTATTATCTTCCATCAATAACAGGCGGTTGAAATGCGCGCCCTTCTGCGTGACCGGGTTCATCAGAAGCGTCCCGGACCCGCGCATGCCCGGAATACCAACTGCTTGCGGATGGATCATATCGGTCACCAACACTTCGCCTTCGCATTGCCCGGAGCGAGACTCTACGACGATCATATCGCCGTTTTTGATGCCTTTCTCCTCGGCGGTCTTTGAGTTCATCCAGATCTTGTCATGATAAGGCGCAAAGTTCCTGGTGATCTCTTCGAGCCAGACGTTTTCGTGCGGCGCACCGACCCCGTTTGCATAGAAAGGCGTCTTCCAGTTGATCGCAAAAAGGTCGAAGTCTTCATATTGGTAGGTTTCCGTGTTGCCCTTCCAATGCGGGATGGGTTTATAGTAGTCGAAGTAGTCTTCCTGGTCTTCCCACCCGGGGATATGCGCTCCGTCTTTCTCCATGTTTGCCTTCAAGCCGTCTGCCACTTCTTTCAAATGGATGAAATAGAAGGGGTAGCGGCTCGAGCTGCCCGGCCAAAAGTAGGAGTTATAGCCTTCGTATCTCGGCTTCCAGTTATGCAGGTTGCCCTTTGCCATGACCTCATCCAGGGTGGCTTTCTCGTCGTAGACCTTGACAATCCGGTCGTAGATCTCTTCGACCGTGTATGGGGTGTTCAGATCGAGCAGGAACGATTCTTTAAAGCCGTTGGATTTATTGATCCGGTCGTTGATCCCGCCTTCACCGAAGGCGAAGCCAGCCCGGACAGCCAGCTCGTAGTAGATCTCGTCGCAGTGTTTGGTGTTATAGAGGGTCGGCACCGGATCGCGAGCGAAGACCATCGCTAAATAATTGACATCATTAGAGATGTTCTGATGCGGTCGGCCTGGACGAGATGCATAGAGCCGTTCCATGTAGCTGTTTTCCGGAAGGACGATGTCTGAAAGCATCACCGGTGCGTCGAAGTGGTAGGCGATCGTAGGGACGAAGGGGACCTTCTTGTAGGCTTCGATGAACGCCTCTTTCTTGCACGAGCTGATCGAGTTGCCGCCTGCGCCCAGCCAGATGTCGATATCGTACGACAGGTAATACTTCTTTGGATCCATGATCGCCTTGACGGTCAAGTGGGGGCCGGTGTGCTTGTTCGGATAGAACTCGCTCATGTCCACGTGGTCGGGTGGGAAGACCCACTTGACACCGGCGGCTTCGCCGCGCGGGTTGACCGTGCCGTCTGCCATCGGCTCGAGGGCAATTGCGCCGCGCGCAGTGTTCGAGAGGCAGGCGCCCGGGACTTCGATCGCGCCGACCAGCAAATTGATGATTTTCGTGACCAGGTCGGCGTAGGTACCGCCCTTATGGTCGGCGGTGCCGCGCTCGTTGTTGAAGGAGACAGGACGAAGCGGGAATTCAACACCCTCGATCATGACGGTGCTGCCAATTTGTGCTGCGGCAACGAACTCCTGTGCGATCCGCCGCACGGTCGCAGCCGGGATGGTGGTGAACTCTTCCTGCCACTCGGGCGTGTACTTCTTGAACTCATCCTTGACCAGCTGATAGGCCGGGTGGCAAACGATATCGTTGACCTTGAACTCGCCTTCCAGCGCGACGTCTCCGACTTCCGGATCGTCGAACAGGACTGCTTTTTGAGCGTCCACGTCGTACATCATGGGTTTCTTGGTCTCGGGATCGCGGACGTAATCGCCGTTCGGGTCGACCAGGTACGGAGCGTTGGTCTTGATCTTGAGGAACGGCAGATCAAGAACGTTGATCTCGTGCATCATCACGTTCGCCATCGCCAGGTTGAACTCGAGGTCGGCGTTCGGGCGGATCGGGATCCATTCGCCTTTCGATCCTTCCTCATTATTTCTGGGATCGATCACGATGAATTTCATCCCGCGTTCGAGTGCTTTGGTCAGTCTTCGGCTTGCAGGGGGTACGGAGAAGTTGAAACCGCAGGTCCGGCCTTGTGTGATGTGGTAGTTCGTATATTCCAGGTCAGGCGTGGATACCGGTCCACCGCCCTGGACGATGTTGCTTGCATAGTGCACCGAGCAGGTCGGTCCGTGCGACCCAACCATGTTCGGGGTACCGGAGGCAAGCTGGAATGGCGTTCGGACTTTTGTCTCTTTGCTTCCAAAGCTCTCGTTAACAATCAGCCCGCGCGGGTCTTTTTCACGGCACGCTTTCAGCTTCTCGGCAACCGTGTCCAACGCTTCATCCCAGGTAATCTCCACAAATTTGGGATCGATATCCAGCCCCTTTTCCGGATTGGTTCGCTTGAGCGGGGTTTTGACCCGGTAAGGGTTGTACAGGTTCATGATGGCTGAGTTGCCGCCGCGCGCAGAGCATCCCTTTGCTGATCGGCTGAGCCAGGGTCGCCTTCGACTTTGACTACAACGCCATTAATCATCTTATAAATGATCTGGCAATCCCCCTGCTGGCATTGAGCGCAGTTTCCGAATTTGACCACCTCTTCACCGACTGCAGAGGCGCTGTTGACGAAAGCTGACTCCATTTTTCCTCGCAGCATGTTGCTCACGGTTGCAACCGCTGCCAGCGTGGCAGATGTTTTCAGGAACATCCGTCGAGTAAATTTTGTCTTTTCCAGGCTATGTTCCATAATTATTCACCTCTTTCTGGTCGTGACATCCGTCTTTTTTTATGCAGTTTTGAGCTATGATCATTTGTTTGCCTCACTCTTAACCTCCATCAAGATCCATGAGCTGCTGTCTCTGATTCCATGGCGATTACACCTCGGGAAACGAGCAAAATACCTTTGAAGAAGTCTGTACTTGCATGCTCCAGGGCTTTTGAAAAGAAATGATCTGCCCACAGGACCAGATGTTCAGCGATGAAAAGACCTGCACGATGACGAAATTGATTCCCAGCTGCCTCCTCTCCATTTTTCCAGGCAGACGCTTCCTGTTCGGCCAGAAAACTGAGGAAATTCAGCTCCAGACCGATGTAATCCAAACGGTTGGAATAATCCGACTTAATCATTGCGCCTGCTTCTGCATAACCGGCGGCCAAGGTCTGTAAGAGAACGCCTGGATCAATCCCATCCTGGCGGTAGAGCGCTTCATATGGCGGCGGACCGAAAGTCGGATGGATTCCGCAGCAGATCCGCGTCCAATCTTCTGCCAGCACGATTTCTACCTGCTCTTCTTCAAGACTGGACGAGCGTTCGAGGAAATGTGTGATCAGCTGGATCCCCTGACCGACGTCGTTTGTTTGAACTTCGTCAGCGATCAGGTCGAGAAATGCCCTGACGCCGATGGCGCGCATCCGCCTTAACAAGCCGAGGTTGGGATGCTGGTTGTACACTGAGGCGAGGAACCCATAAATCCCGGCCAGAGCTTGAGCTTCCTCTGCTTCTTCAATGAATATCAATTGATTTGATTCCACAATAGATGACGCTGGGTTTCGAGGCGATCGCTTCAACGAGGTCAGAAATTTTTCCAATCGTCGCCCGGCGCGAATCCAGCAGGACGATTTCATTTTGCTGAGGGTTTAAGACCACGATCCGGGTTTTGGACAACGCGCGCGCTTCATGGATGATGGCTTCAAACAACGTGGGTGTGATGGTTTCGTCGATGATGATGGTCTCGGGTTGAATTTCAGGAATACTGGCCAGAGCGGCATCCGGCTCAAGCTCAACACAATCAGATCCTAAGAGGCATCACCGCTTGATGGATGACTTCTTTGAACAGAGGATTAGCGCTAATAATTAAGACCAACGCATGACTCCAGGTTGAGCTGAGACACCCACCCGACACATTTACTCTACCATCGTTCAGCAGGTTAATGCCAACCCCCTCAGTACACGAATGAGCATTCATCCTGATATAAAAAAAAACCGATTGGATACCCTGAGGTACCCAATCGAGCCATCCAGCTTATGGATTCGGATCCCCCTGTTGATCAATCCATTAAAATGAAATAGCAGCGACAGACTCTATGCTGGTTTTCCCTCTGCTCGCCGGTTTCAGTCTACCAGCCCTTCCCGCACGGCATAGACCGCCGCCTCTACGCGGTTGTTCAAATGCAGCTTATCGAGGATGTTGCGCAGGTGTTTCTTGACCGTGTTCTCGCTCAAGAAGATTTTTCTGCGATCTCGTTGTTCGATAAGCCCTGGACGATCAGCTCCAGCACCGTGCGCTCACGCTCGGTCAAGGGCTCGCGAGTATTCGCTTCCAGGCTGAGCTTTCCCACCGGGACGATTGAATTCTTCCAGGACTTTTGTCGCCATCAAGCCGGAAAGCGGCGTCTCGCCGTGAAGCATCCGGCGGAGCTCATCGTGCAGACGTTTTGACGGGGTATCCTTCAAAATATAGCCCTGTGCGCCAAATTGGATGGCTTTGAAAAGGTTTTCCTCCTCTTCCGACATGGTCAGCATCACGACACGAATGGAAGGAAGCTCGCGGCTGATCCGGTGGGTCGCTTCGATCCCATCCATCACCGGCATGTTGATGTCCATCAGGACGATATCCGGGAGCAAATCGTGAGCCAAAACCAGCGCATCTCGGCCGTTGGAGGCTTCACCGCAGACCTCAAAATCGTCCCAGTGGTCGATGATGCCGTGCATTCCTTCGCGGAACAAGATATGGTCGTCGACAATTAAAATCGTGTTCATTATCCTCCTGATGGGGGGCTCTCAGATTTTCGGAGGGGGATTTCGATATCCAGGTTGGTGCCCGCTCCAGGTTTGGAGGTCACTGTGATGGATCCAGAAACGTGGGCAGCTCGCTCGCGCATGATTCGCATTCCCAGGCGGTCTTCCGGGATTTGATCCACGTCGAAACCGAGGCCGTCATCGCTGATTCTCACCCTCAGCCGGGTTTCCGTTGTGGACATCCGGACGAATATTTTGGACGCATCAGCATGCCGGCGGACGTTTGTCAGCGCCTCCTGCAGGATCCGGATCAGCTGGATCTCAGCTTCTGGGGATATCGGCCAAGGTCGCGAGTTTCGGGCTGATTCGTCAATCGTGAGGATCGTGTTTAATCCCCACTGGCGCTGGAAGCGGGTGAGATATTCGCTGATCACCGCCAGCAGGTCTTTATCAGGGAAGATCGTAACGCGCAGTCCAAGCATCTCATCTCTCAAGCTGGAATAAGCATCGCGGGCTGCGCTTTCAATTTTATTGAGCGAATTTTCAACAGCTTTTAAGTTGTCATTCTCAAGCGAAAGCAGCGCATCGTCAGACCAGAGGCGCATCGAGCCGATCAACTGCGCCAGCCCATCGTGGATCTCCTGGGCGATGCGGGAGCGTTCTTCCAGCACAGCCAGGTCGCGCAGCCGCTCGGAGAGCTGAATCTGGTAGATCAGGGAGCCGATCAGCCGGCCGATCAAGGCAAGCCAGCGCAGCTCCTCTTCTTCCCATTCATGGTCATACTTGGTCGCGATCTGGACCGAACCCACCAGGCTGTCCTGGGCGAGCAGCGGGATGCAAACCAGGCTTCGATAACCTTCCTGAAGAGGGGCGGCGCTGGCGATGCGTACATCGCCAGGCAGATCGGATGTCGCGACCGGATACAGGGTCTGGGCGATCTCCGCATGGAACCCGGTGTCCTCCGACAGGTTTTCCATATCGGATACCATCGCCGGTGACATCCCTTTATGCGCCATAAGCCGGTACGACCTTGTCGCCGGTTCATAGAGGCGCATCGTGATGAATGAATAACCGGTCACCTGCTGGAGAATTCCCAGAGCCTGCCGGTAAAATTTTTCCAAGGAGGGGGGTTCTCGATATTGTACTGAAGCGAGAAGATCGTGTCGATTTTCTTATGCTGATCGGCCAGCCGTTTTTCGCTGTCCACCCAATGATCATTCAGGATTGCGACCTGCGAAGAGATCCGTTCGATCTCATTCCCCTGGCTTGTGGGGTGAATCAAACTCAGCCTGTGATAAAGCCTGTTAATCGGATGGATCACCTTGCTAAAAAGGATGAGATAGATCAATAATGAAACCAACAAGCCCATCAGGATCGTGCCGAGGATCAAGGCACTGTCCAGGAGCAGATGCCAGTCTTCGATCGGTCCAGCGGAAATTCTGCCTGGATCAGCCCGAGGGTTGGACCGTCAGCGCCGTGGCAGCTCTGACAGGAGATCCGGTTATCGATCGCTTCGGTGACGACCAGCAACTCGCGATTGTTCCTGGTGATTGGGTGCACACTGGTCGCCAGATCACGGGGGGGTTCTGATGGTTCGCAATCCGGGCAGAACGCTTGCTGGTCCAGCAGCACGCCTATTTCGTCCGGGATCGAGCTGGCGAGGACGACTCCGTCAGATCCCAGCAACCTGATCGCTTCGACGTTGTGTTGGGTGCCAGTATCGAAGACCAGCTTTTGAATAACTTCCCAATCGTTCTGCACAAAAGCATGCTGCAGGGCATCTTCAATTAATGATGTGGTACTGAGGGTCTGGACCTCAACCGATTTGGCGATCCCCTTGATGACAAAGTTGTGGAACAGCAAGGCGCCGATTCCGATCGGGATGAAAGTAGCGAGCAGGATCAAAGCCAGCAATTGGATAGACAGGCTCGATCGAATTGGGTTGCGCAAAGGGCTCGATGGTTTCATGGGTTTCGCGGATCGCTGAAAATGAAATTCAGCAAATAAAACGATGTCTGCGCAACAGTATAAAGTTGAACAGGTTGAAAGTCAATCCAGCATTCAAATACTGTTATTGTTCAGCGAAATTCACGGCATCCCGAAGATCATCCCCGGGTTGAACCGGACTCTCCATATGGAGCCGATAGACGAAAAATAATCCGATCGGGTACTTGACAGGTCTCTCTGGGAAAGCTATACTCAAAAACCATAAGGTTAAGTTTAATCTTAATCAAAACGACTGATATGGAATCCACTTCCAATCTCTTCAAGCTCCTCAGCCATCCCAAGCGCCTGGCGATCCTGCGCCGGCTGATGAGCTCACAGGCGACCCTGACCCAGCTTGGAGAGCATTTTCAAGAATTGCCCGCCCACATCCGCCATCATTTAAAGCTGCTTGAAGACGCCGGCCTGGTCGAATTCACTGAATCGCGCCCGGTCCTGGGTGGGCAGGAGAAATACTACCGCGCCAGCCAGCACGCTATCCTCATTCACCAGGCGGTGATGCCGGATATCCCTGCCGGCAAGCACGGATTGATGATCAGCTCGATCGATTCTGCCGTCCGAATGCTGGCAGACCAATTTTCCCGAACCACCGTGCCAATTTTTCTCGTCCATATGCCGCTTTCCAGCATGGACGGCCTGATCGCGCTGCGACAGGGGCTGTGCCAGATCAGCGCCTCACACCTGATCGAGCCCGGAACCGAGGCATACAATCGAGCATACGTCCGGATGCTCTTTCCCGGACAGGCGATGGCGCTGATCCGGATCTTCTGTCGGATTGAAGGGTTGATCGTCCAGCCGGGAAACCCGCGAGGAATCCGCTCGCTGGAGGACCTGACCCGCCCGGAGCTCTGCTTTGTAAACCGTGAAACTGGTTCTGGGGTTCGGCAGTGGCTCGACCTGCAGCTTGAAAAGCAGGGGATCCAGCCCGAGACTATCGGATCGAAGCAAAGCCTGGCACGCTCCCATAATGCAGTCGCACGCCAGGTGCAGCAAAAAACGGCGGACTTTGGAGTGGGGCTCGCTGAAAGCGCCCACCAGTTTGGGATGGATTTCGTCCCGCTTTATGAAGAGCCATACGAGCTGGTCTTCCCGGAAAGCCTGACAGCCAGCCCGGAATACGCTCCCTTCTTCGAATATTTAAATACTGGTGATTTTCGCACCTCTTTGAGCAATCTTAGTGGTTATACGGTTTCCCAAGCAACAGGCAGTGTCGAAGTAATCCGCTAGGGTTTCCTGCATACCTGTCCATCCTGGCACCCTGAAGGATACAAGCAAAAACATCATCATGAAACCTGGAGAATAATTGTGAAATTGAAATCCATTCCTTTTCTGTTGTTGACGATTTCCCTGCTGCTGGCCGGCTGCGCACCTGAGTCGACTGCTGCACCAGCTGAGGTTGAGCAGACTGCGGTGGCAGCTCAAACCCCTGCTGGTGTCGGTGTGTCGATTTCTCCGGAGGCGCCGGCTGCCGTTCCTGAGGAATCGGTTGATCTGATCGTATTCGCAGCATCTTCACTGACGGAGCCATTTGGAGAAATCGGCAAACTGTTCGAAGCTAACAATGCTGGCGCGACCGTGGTCTTCAACTTTGCCGGCTCACAGCAGCTTGCCCAGCAGATTATAGAAGGTGCGCCGGCGGATGTTTTTGCCAGCGCGAACAAAAAACAGATGGATGTGGTCATCGAAGCCGGTGAGATCGTCAGCCGGGACGCAGCAGACCTTCGCAAAAAACCGTCTGGTTGTCGTTATTCCAAAGGATAACCCGGCTGGATTGGCTGAATTGAAGGACCTGACCAAACCCAACCTGAAGCTGGTGCTCGCAGCGACAGGAAGTCCCGGTCGGACAGTATTCTCTCGACTTTCTTGATAAGGCGGTCGCTGATCCGGAATACGGGATGACGTTCAAGGACGATATGCTGAAGAACGTCGGTCTCGTACGAGGACAACGTCAAGGTTGTGCTGACGAAGGTGGCTTTGGGTGAGGCCGACGGCGGGATCGTCTACCTGAGCGATATCTCCGGCGCCGATGCCGACAAGGTCGCCCGAATCGATATCCCTGATGCCTTGAACGTGATCGCAAGCTACCCGATCGCCCAATTCAAAGAGAGCAAGAACTCGGAGCCGGCGCAGGCATTTATTGATCTGGCGCTTTCGCCGGAAGGCCAGGACATCCTGGCGAAATATAATTTCATACCGGCGACAGAACAGGCTGCGGCAGGCGGAAAGATCGTCGTCACCGACGCCCTGGGTCGGGAAGTGACATTTGAGAAAGCCTCCCGAGCGGATTGTGCTGAACGGTAAAGCGCTCTTTATGATCGCCGATGCGATCTACACATTCCCGGAAGCATCCAGGCGGATTGCTGCGATCGGAGATACAAACCAGGGCACAGGCAACTTTATCCCTCTGATCGATCCCAGTTTTAACGACAAGATTCAATTGGGGAAAGAAGCCGGTGTTGAGCAGATCGCCGCAGTCCAGCCGGATCTGGTGATCTTAAAAAGCAGCGCGGCTGAAACGATGGGCGCGCCGCTCGAGCAAATTGGCATCCCGGTCGTGTATTTGGATTTCGAGACCGAAGAGCAGTACCAGAGAGACCTGGCAACCCTGGGTCAGCTCTTCCAGAACGAGGCCAGAGCGCAGGAAGTAGCCGCCTTCTATCCAGGACCGCATCGACCGGATCAGCCAGGCAGTAGCCGGATTGAAAAATGAAGACAAACCCCGCACTCTGCTGCTGTACTACTCGGATAAAGAAGGCGAGGTGGCGTTCAACGTCCCGCCAATGGGCTGGATGCAGACCTATCTGGTCCAAACCGCCGGCGGCAACCCGGTCTGGGCAGACGCTAACCCTGGGAAAGGTTGGACGAAGGTCAGCCTGGAGCAGGTCGCCGCCTGGGACCCGGACCAGGTCTACATCGTTTCGTATAATAAACCAACGGGCGAAGTGATCGCCGACCTGAAAGCCGATCCGCAGTGGCAGGAGCTGCGGGCGATGAAGGACGGAAAAGTATACGGCTTTGCGACCGACCTGTACAGCTGGGACCAACCGGACACGCGCTGGGCGCTCGGCCTGCTCTGGCTGGCGAAGATGATCCATCCGGATCTTTTCCCCGACCTGGATATCCTGCAGGAAGCCGAGGACTTCTACCAGGAACTGTATGGGATGGACGAAGCAGCCTTCCAGAAGGAAATCCTACCTACCCTCATGGGAAATATGCCTTGATTCGAGAGCGAACCCTCCCCATTCAGAAGGTTCAAGAAAGCACCAGAATCGCCAGCCGCAGCCGGGTATTGGTCTATCTCGCCCTGCTGCTGCTGGGGGCAATGGCGCTTTCGCCTGTTCATCGGTCGTTATCCCCAACCGGGCTTGATCTCGCTGGAGCGCCTGAGCGATGACACCCTGGCCCAGCGCCTGATCTTGAACCTGCGCCTGCCGCGCCTGCTGACGTCGGTCCTCCTGGGAATGTCGCTCTCCGCGGCCGGCGCGGTGTTTCCAAACCATTTTTGGGAACCCGCTGGTCGAGCCCGGTTTCCTGGGAGTCTCGCAGGGAGCTGCCTTTGGGGCGGCCTTCAGCATCATCTTTCTGACGAGCGCTGCCCTGTCGGTGCAGGCGAGCTCGGCGTTCTTTGCTTTTATTGGGCTGGGGCTTTCCTACGTGCTGGCGAGGAAGGTGCGCTACGGCGGCTGGGTGCTGCGGCTTGTGCTGGCGGGCATCGCCGTATCGGCCCTGTTTTCCGCCGGGCTGGGTATCTTGAAGTACCTGGCCGATCCGCTCAGCCAGCTTCCTGAAATCACCTTCTGGATGCTCGGCGGGCTGTGGGGCATCACCTGGGAACGGCTGCGATCAATCCTGCCGGTCGTTCTGGTAGGGCTGATCATCATGTACCGGATGCGCTGGCGGCTTAACCTGCTCTCGCTCGGCGACGAGACGGCCTATTCGCTCGGACTGGCACCGACCCGGGAAAGGACGATCGCGCTGACAGCCGCAACTGCCGCGACTGCGGCGGTGATCTCGGTCAGCGGGATGGTCGGTTGGGTCGGTTTGATCACACCGCACATGGCGCGCCGGATGTTTGGCGCTGACACTCGCTTTGCGCTGCCTGCCGCGATGCTGATGGGCGGCCTGTTCACGCTGATCTGCGACACCCTGGCCCGGACGCTGCTGGCCGGCGAGATCCCGCTGGGCATTTTGACCTCTTTACTGGGAGCGCTGTTCTTCCTGATCCTGATGATCTCCCAACCGGTGCAGAAAACAACATGAGCGATTCTCTGCTTTCCTTCGATCATATCCGCTTTGGTTATTCAGCACACCAGCCTGTTGTCCTGCCCGACCTCTGCCTGGAGGTCCGACCAGGAACAGTGACCGCTATCCTGGGACCCAATGGCGCCGGCAAGACCACGCTGCTTCACCTGATCTTAGGCTGGCTTAAGCCGCAGTCCGGGGTCATCCATCTGGATGGAAAACCGCTTGGGAGGTATGCCCGCAACGAGCTGGGGCGTTGGATCGGTCTTGTACCGCAGAGCGAGCCTGTCGCGTTTGATTACACCCTGCTCGATTATGCGCTGTTCGGTCGAACGCCTTACCTGCGCCCGCTGGAGATGCCGGGTCAAAAAGATATCGCCATCGCCCGGAAAGCCCTGGAGAGGATCGGGCTGGGGGAGCTTGCTTACCGGCCGGTCACCGGGTTGAGCGGCGGCGAGCGCCAGTTAGGGCTGATTGCCCGGGCGCTTGCCCAGGAGCCGCGTCTGCTCCTGCTGGACGAGCCGACCTCTCATCTGGATCTGAGCAACAAAGCCAGGCTGATCCACCTGCTCAAGCGCCTGAACGCTGAAGGAGTCACGGTCATCTTCACCACCCATGAGCCGGAAGTGGCCTCAGCCCTGGCAACGCACTTGATCCTGATGCGTGAGGGCAGGGTGCAGCAGCTGGGCAGCCTGACAGATGTCCTGACGGCTGCGAACCTTTCCGAGCTGTACGGACTCCCGGTTGAAGTTGTAGAATCCAGGGACCGCCGGCTCGTGGTTTGGAGCTGAACTTCATGGAGATTAATTCCTCGAGCCCGGAGATCGTCGTGCTGACCGGCTGGCGCGGTGCAGGAAAGACCAGCCTGCTGTTGAGGCTTACGGCGCAGGCAATAAAGGCAGGATGGAGAGTAGGCGGGCTGCTCGCGCCTGCAAGGATCGAGGACGGACAGAAAACAGGGATCGAGGTCGCAGACGCACACACGGGAGAACGCCGCCTGCTGGCCAGCCTTATACAAGGCGAGCTGCATGGTCCACGGGTTGGCAACTGGAGTTTTGACGAGGGATCTTTTGTATGGGGCGACGGCATCCTGAGGCGGTCCTTGCCGTGCGACCTGTTTGTGCTGGATGAGCTGGGCCCGCTCGAGTTTGAACACCAGCAGGGTTGGTCAGCCGGCTTTGACCTGCTGGCGCAGCTTCGACCTTTCGATTGGCAATCGTCATCGTTCGACCGGAATATGTTCAGGCTTTCCTGGAGCGATTTCCCCTCGCCGAGACAGCTACCATTCAAAACATGGGTGAGATCGACCGCTTGAGCGCGCAGCTTGCGCATAGATATTGGGATGTCCCTTGGCAGAACGTGAATTTGCCCGAACGCAAGGCGGATTAAAAGCGGACAAACAGACAGCCGGGAATCTTTCTGCCCGAAGGAGCACAGCGAAAAGCTGGAGCGAGCACGCCTGGCGCCTGGCTGCGCTCCCGATGGTGTTCTTTCTATTGGTCCCGATCCTGATGCTGTTCAGCCGGATCACATTCCAGGAGCTGCTGGAGAACCTGAGCTCGGAGGTGGTCATCGAGGCGATGGTCATCAGCTTTAAGACCACCATGGTCAGCCTGGGGATCATCCTGGCGGCGGGCACCCCGCTGGCATACCTGATGGGGCGGCATAACTTCCGGTTCAAGAAGGCGCTGGATACCCTGATCGATCTGCCGACGGTGCTGCCGCCTTCGGTTGCCGGCGTTGCGCTTTTGATGACCCTGGGCCGGAAGGGGATCATCGGCGGCTGGCTGGATGGGATCGGCGTGCCTGTGGCGTTCACAGCGGCTGCGGTTGTGCTCGCCCAGACGTTCGTCGCAGCTCCGTTTTATATCCGGTCTGCGACGCTGGGATTTGCGGGAATCGAGGTGGAGATCGAGCAGGCCGCCCAGCTGGACGGCGCCGACCGCACCCAGATTTTCCGCTACATCGTCCTACCGCTTTCCCGTTTCGCGCTGATCAGCGGAGCCATGATGAGCTGGGCGCGCGCCCTGGGCGAATTCGGCGCGACGATGATCTTTGCCGGAAATTTCCCCGGCCGGACGCAGACGATGACGACTGCAATCTATTTGGGATTTGAAAAGGACCTGGAGAGCGCCCTGACTTTGTCCGTCATCCTGGTGATCGTCTCGTTTCTTTCGCTCCTTTTGATTAAAGTGCTGATCGCATTCGAATCTGAAAGAGGCTTATAATTGCTTTTCGTGTCGTGAATCGATCCATTCAACCAAAAAATTCCAGGGAGAAACAGAATGAAGCTCAGCGCAAGAAATGTGCTCAAAGGGACCGTCGTCAAAGTCAGGCGCGGCGCAGTCAACGCAGAGGTAACCCTGCGCCTGACAGGCGGAGCGGAAGTGGTGTCGATCATTACGAATGAATCGGTCGAGGGGCTCGGCTTGAGGGAAGGCATGGAAGCCTACGCGGTGATCAAGGCATCCAGCGTGATGATGGCGGTCGATTAACTCATTATGGAAACAATCCCAGACTGGGCTGAGCTTTGGCGAGAGCTGGTCAATCTATACGACCACTGGCATGCGGACGGTGAAGTCCCAGAAGATCATTGGAAGCACCGGGCTCGCTCCTTTTCCGAAGAAATCGAGCGGCGCTGGTCGCGGCCGGATTCGAGCCGGGATTTCTTTGTATCCAGACTGAACATGCTCCCTGAGGGGACGCTGGTGGACATCGGCGCGGGCACCGGGGCATGGTCGATCCTGGCCTCCCGGTCTCTCGCTTCAGTCACGGCAGTCGAGCGGTCGGCTGGGATGATCGAAGTCATGGGCGAAAACCTTGAGAAAGCCGGTGTCTCTAACGTTCGGGTCGTCGAGGGCGCCTGGCCGGATGTGGATCTCGAGCCGCACGATTTCTCACTCTGCTCGCACGCGATGTACGGAGAGCCGGATTTCCCCCGCTTCGTCCGCAAGATGATCGCAGTCACCCGGCGAACCTGCTTTATCCTGATCCGGGCGCCAAAACCGGATGGGCTGATGGCCGAATTTGCCAGGTTGGTGCTCGGTCACCCAAACGACAGCCCTAATTTCACGATCGCCTACAACTGCCTGATCGATATGGGGATCTACGCCAACGTGTTGATTGAAGAGGATGGACGCTGGAAACCCTGGACGCAGGACAGCCTCGAAGATGCGCTGTCAGACGTCAAGCGCCGGTTGGGGTTAAGGATAAATCCGCAGTATGACGCTTATTTTGCCCGCAGGCTGCAGGAAGAGCTTGCTTTCAAGGACGGAAAATACGTCTGGCCGCATGGGGTTCGTTCGGCCCTGATCTACTGGGACGTGAATTGAGGTAGAGGCGCATTGGAAGTTAACTTGCTGTCGGTCAGCATCTACCTTCATTGTCATAATTATGAATGGAATCTGGCATTTGACCATCATGGCATACTTCCGAACAGTCCAAGACCGTCCGGATTTTCCACCTCGCCGAATAACTCGTCCCGAGGAACGCGATCGTTCAGCCTGCTGCCGTTCGCGACGATCACGAAGGCCGGGCAGGCGGTGTGGCAGACGAACCTGACCGGGGTCCATCCAGGATCTCCGCCGGATTGTTTGACCCTCCGCCAATAGACCTGACCAGGCTGGAGGCTGAACGGGCGCAGGCAGGGGAATGCTGGTGTGGGCATGGGCGTTTCGTTCACGTTTACTCCGGGGGTCGATTTTCGCTTGAAGATGACCCGAGCATAGCACCTGGTGCTGGCGCAGACAATCCCCTTCCAGGTGAGCCAGCGGGGGATCAGCAGGGTAACCCATTGGGGGAGGCAGCGGCAGGGTTGGCAGCGCCGGACGGGTCATGGATGGCGCCAGATGTGTTTGTTTTCAACCAAAAACCAATCCGAAGATCGGCTACCTTGGATGTTGCAACATATATATTATATAAACAATATATTGATATTCTTAGAAAACTGTAATCTAATTTTATGAGTAAAATGGTAGAATAAGTTAGAAAATGGAGGACGAGATGGTATATTTACTGAGTGCAGCTGCATTGATCGTCGTTATCGGTATACTTTCGGCCAGGCGAAATCCAGAGCCTGCCAGGCAGCCGGTCAGAATTGACGGCGAACGCCAGCGCAGACATTAAATAGCAGACCTGAGAGCCGGAGCAGTAACCGATGAAATTCCCTGTGGTAAAAGGCTCGAACCTGTTGCGCAAAAAAATCACCCTGCCGGACGACCTGCAGGGTGATTTGAATCTCGTGTTCATCGCCTTCCAGCGGTGGCAGCAGTCGCAGGTCGACTCATGGCTGCCGGAAGCGCGGCGGCTTGAAAAGGCATATCCAAGCCTTCGCTACTACGAGCTGCCGACCATTTATCAGATGAACGTGATTTCGAAAACTTTCATAAACGAGGGGATGCGGGCAGGCATCCCTAACCAGACCGCACGCGACCGGACCATCACGCTCTACCTGAAAAAAACTCCTTTCCGGAGGGCTCTGGGGATTGCGAATGAGGACGAAATCACGGTGATGCTGCTGAGCCGGGAGGGGGAAGTCCTGTGGCGCGAAGCAGGCAGCTATTCGCCCGAGAAGACCGAGATGCTGAAGCAAGTGATCCAAGAGGCGACTCCTGCCGTCGGATAACCGGTTTCTCAGGCTGAAGAGCCTCGATAATTTGATCCCAGCTTAATCAAAATCAAGCGTCCTTCTGGACGGTTTCCAGATAATCCCGCACGGCTTGCATGAAGTCCTGCGGTTTTTCTTCGTGCGGAACGTGCCCGGCTTCGGGGATAACGACCAGCTTTGCGTTCGGCAGCTCTGCGCTCAAGCGGATGCTCTGCGCGGTGGGTACGATCCGGTCGTCGTCGCCGGTGATCACCAGCACCGGCAGGCTGAACTCGCTCAACCGGGCTGACAGATCGGAGCTGCGGTTGGCAAGCGTGAACTCCCACAGCGCCTTATCCCAATTTTCTGTTTTCAATGGTTTTTGATACAGCTCAAGGGTCTGTGGGTGTATCGACTTTGGATTGTGCCAGGCTATCCGCAGCAACGCTGATCCGCGAGCCTGGATGCGGCGGACGAGCAGCGGACCGAGGCGGCGCATCTGTGGGGTGGCAAGCAGCGGGTGCGTCCAATCCGGTGGACCGCCGCCAGCGTAAACAGCCGGATCGACCAGGACAAGCCCCGATACCCTTCCGGGATGAGCGAGAAAAATGCGCATAGCCGTTGTGCCGCCGGCTGAATTCCCAATTAAGATCGCCTTTTTAACGCCAAACTGATCCAGCAGCCCAACGGCAAGGCTGACCTGAGATTCGGGGCAGTAAGGATTTTGTCCATCCCAGGATAGCGGTCTTTCGGTGAGGCCGAACCCGGGCTGGTCATAAGCGATCACCGTACCGTACTGGCTGAGCGGCTCCATGACGGCCTGCCAGGAGTAAAGGCTGGCGCCGAAACCATGCAGCAGCAGGATGACCGGCTCGCCCAGACCTTTCGACTTCAGGTGGAGATCGAGACCGCCGACCTGGATGAACTGGCTGTCCTCGTCGGCAAGCTGCCGCGGCGGGACAGCATCTTCCAGCGGTCGGACCGGGATCAGGAAGGGCCCGACGAGCAGGACGAGCAGGAGGAGGATGACTACCAGGATTATGGGTCCCATTTAAAACCCCATTCTATCCGACTCAACTGGAGAAATGAGCTTTTCGACTTTCTCAAAACCGAGGCGGCCGCGAAAAGCTTTTTCATCAGGCCGTATTTTTTGTCGAAGAGCCGGTCGATATTACAGGAAGCGATTTCATCGCTCACTTCGCGGGCAAGCGCAGGGGTCCACTCGCCGAGCAGTTCACCGTCTACCTTGCAGGGGGCGATGTTGACCCGTCCATTGTTGCGGATGCGCTTCACTTTGCCCGAGTCGGCGATCGTGCGAATGTAAAGGGTATCACCTTCCTGAACGAACCAGACCGGGGTTCGGACGCCCTCACCGCTCTTTCGGAAGGTCTCGAGGTTGATATATTGATGCCTAGTCAGCTGGTAAATTTCGTTTGTCATTCGTCCCTATTCTCCAATGACCAATACAATCCGCCTGGTGCGAGATGCTTCGAGAGTATCGGTTAAATCTACACGGATTTGCGAGTTTTCTTGCGCAATTCAATCTCTCAAGATTGCAATTCTAACATAAATATATATTCATATTATATTTAGATAATTATAAACTATTGTATAATATAATAGTTGAATATTGGATAATTATTTCACCGAGATTGGAGAGGACATGAGACTTCTGAAAAAAATCCTGCTGGGATCTCTGGTCCTGCTGCTTGCGCTTGTGGCGTTTCTGGTGATATCCACCGTCATCGATTTTGCCGTCGGTGGAGATCGGATCGAAGCGGTCACCAACACCACCATCCCCGAGTTGGAGGGCAGCCCGGAGGTGCGCGCCTTTGTCGCCAGGCCGCAGGGTGAAGGTCCGTTCCCGGTCGTGATCATGATCCACGAGTTTTTTGGATCTCAACGAGAGCATCGTCGGGAAGGCGCAGGGACTGGCAGAAGAGGGGTACCTTGTCGTCGCCCCTGACACCTTCCGCGGTTCTACCACCAGCTGGATTCCAGGCGCGATCTACCAGGTGATCACAAACAAGCCTGAACAGGTGAATCAGGACCTGGACGCAGTTTATGCCTGGATCGAAGACCAACCTGAGGTCGCCAGGGACCGGATTGGGATCGCCGGATTTTGCTACGGAGGCAGGGCAGCACTGACTTACAGCCTGAACAATGACCGGTTAGCAGCCACGGTGGTTTTTTACGGCTCTCCGGAAACCGACGCGGAAACACTGCGGTCGCTCCCCGGTCCGCTGCTCGGCATATTTGGCGGGGCGGACCGCTCCATCCCGGTCGAAGTCGTCCAGGCGTTTGAGGCAGCTTTGGAAAAGGCAGGAGTGCCGCATGAAATTACGATCTACGCGGACCAGCCGCATGCATTTGTAACGGATATTGATCTCATCAAAGCCGGCGGGGTCCAGGCTGAAGCCTGGGCGCAGATGCTCAAATTCCTGGATCTGAATCTCAAGGTGGAAGGCGCTACCCAGGACATCCATCCACATCTCAGCTATACCCAACCTTTCGATTGGGGATATTATACGATGCTGGTTTTCGAGCATGCCCTTGGGACGGCCAGCGGGCACCATTCCCATTAATTCTTGCTGGCACTTGTTGTTATAATTCTACTTTCAGGAAGCGATTGAAGTCCTGAATCTGGTCGCTGAGATTTCGTCGGCTTTCGGAATGTTACCGGGTCAGATGGAAAAATCCAAGATGGCATGATTGAGCGAGGTCAACAATGGTTGCGAGCAGCATAGTGGATTCGTACCTGTTATGGGAGCTGTATATCATCGCAGGATTGTTCGTTTTACTCACGACCGAAATCGGATGGCGGCTGGGCAACTACAGCATCCGGCGCCATCAAGATGAGAAGAACGCCCCGTTGGAGCCGCAGTGGGGGCAACGATGGGGCTGCTGGCTTTCCTGCTGGCGTTCACCTTCAGCATGTCAGCTACTCGCTTCGACAACCGCAAGCAGATCGTGCTTCAGGAAGCGAACGCGATTGGAACGACCTACCTGAGGGTCGATTTCCTCCCAGAAACGATGCAGGACGAGGCGCGCGCTCTCTTGAGGGAATATGCGATTCTCCGTTCCGGCGGCGCTAATGTGATCCTGACGCCTGATGGCATGGCGAGATCGGCTGCGCTTCAGGACCGGCTCTGGGAGATCGCAGATCGCGCCGAACAGGAAGACAATTCAGTCGCTACCGGTCTCTTCATTGAAAGCTTGAACCAGATGATTGATATGGAAGGGGCCCGGGTCACAGCTCTCCGGAACCGAATCCCGGACACCATCTGGCTGATGTTGATCCTGGTGACGATGTTTTCGATGGCGGCACTGGGATACCAGTTTGGTCTTACGGGAGCCAGGAGCTGGCCGACGATCATTTTCCTGATCCTGGTCTTTGCCCCGGTCATCCTGCTGATCGCCGACCTGGATCGGGCGCAAGCTGGGCTTATTCGGATCAGCCAGCAGCCGCTGCTGGATTTGATCGAGAGAATCGGGATGCCCTGACAGAATGAGCCGTTTCAACCTGACACGTTCGAAGCAATAAAAGAAGGTTCGAATGCCCACGAAAATTACCTACCTCGGCCATTCATCGTTGATCATCGAGATCGACGGGATCAAATTGATCACGGATCCGGTGTTCTCGCGTCGGATTTTTCACATCGTCCGCACAGCGCCCGTACCTCGAACCGAAATCCTGCAGGACATCGATGCGATCCTGATTTCCCACCTGCACTTCGACCACCTCGACCTGCGGAGCTATAAAATCGCTCGGTGATAAGCCAAAGGTGTTCGTCCCTAAAGGTGCGGGAGAGCTTCTTAAAAAGAACAAGATTAACAATTTTATTGAATTAATCGTCGGGGATGAGCAGGAAATATTCGGCCTGAAAATTCGCACGACACCTGCTCAACACATCAATTCCCGCCACCCGTTTGGAATCCAGGCGGACTGCATGGGTTATCTGATCGAGAAAGGGGTCAGAGTCTACTATCCAGGGGATACCCAGAAATTTCCAGAAATGGTCAACATCTCTGACCGGATCGACGTGGCGCTGATCCCGGTCTGGGGTTGGGGACCGCACCTGGGCCGGATGCACATGAGCCCAATCGATGCGGCCGAATCGCTGACGCTGCTGAACCCTCGGCTGGCGATCCCGATCCACTGGGGCACCTACCTCCCGGTCGGGATGGCGTGGTTGAATCCTGCCTTCCACCGGATGCCACCGCAGATCTTCGCAAAAACTGCGGCGAGGATCGCCCCGGATGTGCTGGTGAAGATCCTGATGCCGGGAGAGTCTTTCCGGCTGGATCCTGATGGAACATTCCCGGGTTGAAGCGAGGGATACTTACGGTAAGAAGCTCAAAATAGGTCGGGTGGACGATCGTGATCGGGTCCGAGAGGATGATTGGGCTCCCAAATTTATCAAAAATCGCGTTCGTACCTGGCGGGAGCGGGATGGTAACGCCGGTACACCCCATCTGGCGTCCATAAGACCCAGACGTTCTTGGTGGTAAGCTCGAATTTGTAGCCGCGCAGCCCAGGATAATCGCTGATTTTCGCCTTGACGGTGGCGTCCTTCAGCTCAGTTGACATGAACTGCAGGGCATAATAACCGGGTTTTGGCGCACCGGTGTTGATATGAAGGCCAGTACCACGCCAATAGGATTCCTCCAGCGTGTACCAGATCGTCCCGATCAATCCCTCGCCCCAGCTGCGCAGGTTGCTTGATACGACGAAATCTGCCTGCAAATCCCAGAACAGGGCCTGTTCGGTCGTGCAGAATACTTCTTCTTCTTTGCAGCTGAGCGAGACTTCGGTCATGAAAATCGGCTTGCTCACCTGGTATGCTGAAAGCACACTTTTGATGAAGTCAATTTTTCCGATGATCTGCCCGCCGCGGTAGGCGAAGCTGGGATTATCTTCGTCGCGAATTTTGAGAGTTGAATCTGAGCCAAATTTTCCGAAACCAATATAGCTGTGGAAGGAGACGATGTCGAAAGACCCGGCGCCCCCGTTTATCAGGATGCCCTCCAGGAATTTTGCCGGCTTGCAGGTTTTTCCGGCCGGCGGGTGGGTTGGATCGCAGTCGAGCAGCAGACCGCCGATCAGCACCTGCGAGCTGCTGCTGGCAGCTTTCACAGCCGGGTAAGCCCACTTGAGCATATCGGCATAATAACGACCGCCGTAGTATGGGTCAGACTCGTCCCCCCAACAGCCGTATCCGTTCCTCGGATCGGGAAGTAAATCGGGGTCGACATCGACCTCGTTTCCGAACTCCCAGTAGCGGATGTTGTATGGGGGGATGCTGTAGCGGGCCACAAGCGCGCTGACGAATCGAGCAAACTCATCCATGGAGTTTGGAGCAATCGGTCCGCAGTACTCGCCTGGAATTTTCTGAGCCCAGGAAGGTGTGAATTTGATCGTCCCGATCACGGTCAGGTTGCGGCTCGAGGCCTGGATCAACCCGGCTTCGTCCACCTGAGACCAGTCGTAGACCGGGTTATCATATCGGACCGGCTCGATCAGATCCCAATCAAAAGCAGACTGGCGCAGCCATCTGACGCCTGCAGCATTCGCCGAGTTCAGCTTCCAGGTTTGAAAATCGTAAGTTTCAGCGCCGTACACCGGCATGGGCATCGGGCGGAAGATCACCGGAAGGTAGATTTCCGTCTCCAGGTCGGGTTAGAGGCGGATCTTGAAATAGAATGGGCTGGTCCGCGGCACGAGGTGAGCTGAGGCCAAATGAGCTGGTGAGGAAGGAGGCGGCAGATGAAGAACACGCTTAACAGCTTATGCATCGTCCCCCTATTTATAACCTTGTCAGGCGTGAAGTTATACGATAATTGTCATACCCAGATTTTATCATACCGGGCATTGGTTGTTCTTGAATACCGCCGCTCTCGGGTCTCAGCGGTATTTCCGCCACAGCAGCAAGTGGAAAATCCCGGAGCTGACCAGCGGAAGGGTGACAAAAATCAGCGTATAGCCCAGGCCTCGACCGGTGATCTGGCCAGGATGGGAGGGGGAGAAATATATATCGAAGAATGCCGCGCCGAGACCCAATCCAACCAGCATTAAGCCGCCTACGAGCGGAAATTTATTCGCTGCGATCAGGCAAATCACCGGCAGCGGCAGCAGGTAGATCAGATATTGATACTGCTTCGTCCAATCCTCACGAAAAATCAGGATAAATACGATGAACGTAAGCGTCCCGATGATCCCAAAGTGCAGGCCGGCATCTTTGAGTGCATTCTGAGTCTTCAACTCGGCTCTGATATCCTCCCTCGGCGGAAGGCTTTCTTGACAGCACCCACCACAAAATTCCAGTTCAGGATCAGGTGCACGATGAGGATCGAGACGATGATCACTGCGACCCAGGCATGCAGATCAACCCAATTATTCCGCTGCAGACCCAGAAATGTCCTGCCAAACCCCTGAGCCATCCGGTCGTAATCCCGCATGCCGCGCGGCAGCACCAGCCAGAGCACCAATCCCGAGCTGCATTCGAACAGAAAAAGTGCGACCAGAAAGGCAAAAGCGCCATAGAGCTCGAGCACTCGAACGGCGCTGCGGCTGTAGTGGGCTCTGATCCTGCGGGTTGTTGCGATGATCCAGCCCCAATGCAGGACGATGTGGATCAAAAGGATAACGACAAATGCGACTGCCGCCCAATTATGAAATTTTATCCAGCTGTAGCGGACCATCCCCAGGAAATTTACGCAGTTCCCGGTCGGGCCAAGGCCGTTTCCGCTGCAGTAGGTATTTCCATGCAGCCCCACGCCGCGCGGGACAATGAACCAGATCACGTAGCTGCTGAAATGCACGATGCCGGCGCTCAAGAACAGGAGCAGATCCAGGATGTAGAGGCTGAATTTCTTACCGGAAATTTTCACTTTCGGTCTGTGTCAGAGAGGCAGCATTTTTATCTTATGGGGTTGATGAGTTAGAGGCGTCGTGTCTGCTCACAGTCATTTTCTTGGAGATGTCCTGGCTTCCAGACTGGATTCCAGCGACTTGCTGAATTTCTGCAGCTTCTTCGTCCTTTCGTGTTCGTCTGGAAGTTTCATCGCTTCATCCACAACGCGAATCGTCTCTTTGCCTAGAATCGACAAAACAGAAGCGGGCGATATCTGCCTCACCTTTTGTGAAGAAGCCGCTTTTTTCCCTGAGGTTGATCGAATACTCCAGCGAGTCGATCGTCAGTTTTGCGATCGATTCTCCGATCAAGGAACTTGGTCTCATAGGAGATCCACTGGTGCCAGGAGGGAAGCGACATGCCTTTGACATAGTCTTCAAAATCTTTGAATATCAGGCGGTAGCCGTAGCTCGACGACCGGTCAAAGGCAAGCGAGCCCGGATCCAGCAGGATCATCGGACCGAAGGCGTAATCGACGGGCGCCTGATGGATGGTGTGCAGTGAGACGATATGCTCCCAGGATTTCCAGGTTTGTTTGACCGTCTCCTCGGTGTCGTTTGCCAGCGCGAGCATCGAGAAGCTCCCGAGGATGATCCCATATCTTTTGCACAGCTCGATCGTACGGTAGAGATCTTCGTTGGTGTATTTTCGTCCATGAGCGCCGCGCACGCTGTCGACACCGGACTCCGGAGAAATGCTCAGGACGATGCGGGCATCAATTTTGGCCAGCTCCTGCATGTACTCTTCGTCGGCGGGTGTGAAAAGCTCCATCGTGATCTGCCGGAGCCGGATTTTCTCTTTCTGAAGCGTCGTCATGAGCCTGGTCCAATAGTCCCTGCCGCCCATGCGAGGATCTTGAAAGAGAAATGCAAGCTCGACGCCGTGGTCGCTGAGCTTGTTCAAATCTTCGGCGATCTTTTCGGGGCTTCTGAATGCCGGTTTTTCCCTCCCCAGGTAGGTGCGGTAGCTGTAGGCCGAGCCTCCGCAAGAAACACAATTGTGCGTGCAGCCGCGGCAGACCGGGATCACCCAGCTCGGATACATCCCCGGCGTGAAAATCGACCGCTTTGGCTCAAGCAGATCCAGGCGGGTAAACTCATAATCGTCCAGGTCGACGTCAGGCTTCATCAGCGGCACGCTGGTGATCCCACCGGCCTGGTCGCGGAAAGTCAGGTTTGGGACATTAATCAGGTCCTGGCTATCGTCGAGAGCCCGCATCAAGGAGAGGAATGGCTTTTCTGCCTCGCCCCGGATCACAGCGTCGATAAAAGGATATTTCCGAAGGATTTCCTCATGAAAGACCGTCGCAGTCAATCCGCCCAGGACCACCATCGCCTCCGGGTGCAGCCGCTTGCATAACCGAGCGATCTCGACGGCGCCTTGCGCGTGGACGCACCAGTGCAGCCCAATCGAGTAAACTCTGGCTGAGAGGTTCTGGATATATTTCTCGACGTCAAAACTCGCGCTGGAGACCATGCGCTCACCGAGGTTATCCACAACCACGCGGTAGCCGTTTCTATCGAGGTAGTCGGCGATGCTGAGCATGCCGACCGGCGGCATGATGAACTGCACCGTGCTTCCGCCCACAGTGTAGGCAATCGGTCCAGGAAAAATCGCTTTCTTTCTAAAATCATGTATCGCCGGGGGATGGATCAAGACAGCATCGTAGGTCATCATTTCTCCTGTACGTTAAATCTTAGCAGATATCCTGAAGCGAGAGCAGATCGATCGGCATTTCGCTGACAGTCTGCACAACCGACAGTCGAAATATCCAGCTGCCCTTCGGGATGAGGCGCGAAAAGCATTCTAAGCGAATCGCAGTGGGAAGTCAATAAAAGATAAACCTGGCTGGCGGACTGCAGGAGCAGCCCGCCATTACATTAAACCGATAACGGGGAGGTCCTAATTTTCTGGCCTGTTGATTCTTAGAGCCAGATCACCTCTTGCCGAGGATTTTCTTCTCAAATATTGCCGTCAAAATGAGCACGACTGCGGCCACATAGATCAGATAATAGCCGGGGAGGAGATATGTATCCAAAAATGCAATCACAGGGTCTCCCAGGTCGAGGAAAGTACGACCCACGAGAGGAACGCCCATTTTTTCCATCTTGAAGCTGGCAAAGACTGCGGCGACAATTCCAGCGACGAAATAAGATAGCCCGACGCCTCCGACCAGCAGCTGCGACAGCGTCATTTTTAATTTCCCGAGCCGGATCGATTTTACACAGACGATGAAACCGACGACGAGGGCGATCACGCACAGTGCAAAGTAAAACCACATCAGCGGGGTGAAAAAGGCAGGCATTTCCGACCCCTTCAGCAGGATCCTGAAATCGCCCATCCGTTCGTCGATTACAAGCCCCCAGGGACGAATATGAACCATTCGATTTCCAAATCCTTCGATATCGATCGTCCACCAGGGCATAAACCATGAAACCAGGAACAATAGAGAGCCGAGCGCCACCAATGCCCGGAGAATCAAGGTCCCTTTCTTGCTGCTTTTTTCCTCAGTTTTTTCCGATAAGTTTTCAGTCCCATCCATAATGTTCTTCCGGCTCCTTATTTTTCATTTTGTTTTTTCAAACAATTCGAAACAATTCAGCTCGAAAAGTGTGAGCTTTTTCAATTGCTGTTCTCACTGAATTATCCCCCGAAAGACCACAGTGCCATCAGGGTTCATTTTTTGTTTATTATACAACGAGTGAGGGTCCGGGTGAACTTCGAACCCTCACTCTTCAAGCTCAATTACGCAGGAGGATTACTCCAGCGCGACATCTCCCAGGCCGACGTCCAGCGCAGTGCTGATGTCGGCGATGGTCTTGGTTTTTCCTCCGGATTCGATGGACAGCGAGTACTTACCGACCTTCAGTCCATTGAACCAGAAGTCGCCCCAGTGGTTCGTGTCTGCAGTGAAGGTTTCGCCTTCACCGGTCAGGGTGCACTTGGCGCCGATCACCACTTCGCTCGCGCCTGGATCGTAAACGGTCCCGGCGATGAAGCGGTCTGGCAGGCCTTTATAGAAGACCTTCGTCTTGAGGCCGAACTCCGGGTGGAGCGTCACGCCTTCGGCCGTCTTGGCGCTGAGGTCGGCTTCTTCGCCGAACAGCAGCGCACCGGTCGGGCAGGCGTCCACGCAGCGTGGCTCCAGCCAGCCTCGATCCAGCAGGTGGGCGCAGCCGGTGCACTTCTGAGCGACGCCGGAAGTGTTGTTGAAATAGATCACTCCGTACGGGCAGGCATCGACGCAGTTCATGCATCCAGAGCATTTCTGCGGATCGATGATGACCAATCCGTCGTCGCGCGTATAGATGGCGCCTTCCACAGGGCAGGACGCCATGCATGGAGCATCTTCGCAGTGCTGGCACATCACGGGGACGTAGGTCATCTTTACTTGAGGAACGTTCCCGCGCACAAACTCATGCTGCTTCAGCCAGAACTGCCCGGTCTCGGGCTGAGATACGGCATACGGGGTCCAGTCATTGCCGCAGTGCTCGTCCTTACAAGCAATCTGGCAGTTGTAGCACCCGTTGCATCTTGTGGAATCAACCATAAAGACTTTCATAGCTCGCCTCCGACAACCCAGCTCTTGAATATCAATCCACTGGCAGGATCATAATCCCTTGCGAATGCTTCCGGATATTTCTGCATCAGCTCGAGGATGTCAACCTTCTTGACCTCAACCAGGAAGCCGCTGCCAACCTGACCACCGCAGTTCCTCGAGAGGATTTTCTCCGGGCAGATGAGGTTGTTGGCGCCGCCGCGGTCGATGTAACTGCTTTGCGGACCTTCCGCATTGATGATGTCCACTCTTGCGCCGTGGTCCTGGTAGATTGCGCCGGGGATGATTCTCTCGGTGACGTAGGCGCCGCCGAGGACCATACCGCGCTCGTTGAACATGCCGATGATGTCTCCCTGTTTGATGCCGCGCTTCTGAGCATCCTTCGGGTGGATCCAGATCGGCTCGTACATGTAGCCGTCGATGCCCTTGATCTTGCAGGTTGGGATCTCCCGCAGCCAGGGGATGTCGTCGTGCTCGGCGTGTACTCTCCAGCGGCCGTGGTTCGACTGGCAGAGCAGAGGATACTTCTTGCCGCGCTCGCCGAGGATGTTGTCCTGGTGGGTCTCGCCTTCCGGGATCCAGTGCGGGACGGGTGGGCGCTCGTCGTCATCGGGGAAGTTCGTTTTGATGAACGACGATTCATACTCCAACAGGCCGGTCGGGGTCTTCAAGGGATTCGCCTTCGGATCCTCGTAAAAGCCTCTTCCGCCCGGCGGGATCTTCAGCGCCTCTTCCCATTTCGGGTCGTAGGGGGCGGACCAGAATCCTTTCTCTTTGAACTCTTCATAGGTCATCCCGCTCAGCTTCTCGATCTCGCGGGTCTCGTAGGCATATTTCATCCAGTCTTCGACGGTGCGGCCCCAGGTGTACTTCTCTTCCAGGTCGCCACCCAGCTTCTTGGCGACCTCCCAGGAAACCTCGTAGTCGGTCTTGGACTCGCCGATCGGATGGACGCCATCCTGAACCATCCAGACGTTGCCGGCGCCGGCGCTGATGTCGTATTCCTCGCAGCGGGTCGTGGTCGGCAGGATGATGTCGGAGAGGATCGTATCGTTCTCCATCCAGGGATGCTCGGTCAGGATGAATTCGATCTTTTTGTCGCGCATTGCATCGACATAGAGGTTGCCGCCGTTCCAGCAGGTCGTCCAGCAGGGTGTGTCCGTCCAGATCATGTGGATGTCCGTACCGCCTTCTTCTTTCGGGATCGGGTACTGGAACGGGCGCGACTGGTCGGCTGCCATCAGCCAGGGTGAGCCGACGCCGTGCCAGGTGAGCGGTGGGTTGAGGATCGCTTCATGGATTTCGACTTTTCGGATGAACTGGTGCGGGCGGAAGTAATCCTGGGCGACTTCGGTCTCTTCGAGGCCGCGGGCGGGGGCAGGATCTTCCTTGGTCAGCCTGCGGTCGAAGGCGATGTTGGCCGCCTTTCCGGGCAGGCCGCCGCCAAACGAGTAGCGGGTGCGGCCTGGGGCTCCGTAGCCCTGCATTCCTTCGGCACAGGCCTGGATCCGGCACGGTTCGGTCGAGTAGGTGCCGCGCATTCCGGGTCCCATGAAACCGGCGATCGAGGTCTTCTTCTTATTCCAGTTTCGAGCCAGGGCTTTGATCGTCCAGGCCGGGACGCCGCAGCGTGGGGCTGCCCATTCGGGCGTCTTGGGTCCTTCCGGATCGCCTTCTTCGTTGCCCAGGACGTATGCCGCAAACTGGTCAAAACCGACCGTGTGGGTTGCGACATATTCTTTGTCGTAGGTATCCTCGGTCAGCCAGACATAGCAGACCGCCAGGTACAGGGCGCCATCCTGGCAGGGCAGCACCGGGATCCATTTATTGGCATGGATCGCGGCGGCATAGTTCAGATCAGGGGTAATGAAGACCTGCTCGAGGCCGATATCGGAGAGCCAGTAGCAGACCAGGCTGGCCCATTGTTCGTTGAAGCCCCAGGTGGTGGTCTCCGGGTCGGTGGAAACCAGCAGCATCTCGCAGTTCTCGGCGATATTCATGGTCTGGTTCGCCATTGGCGCCGAGGTGCCCATCGTCTCCCAACCGGTGACGTGCTTGCCGCCCCAGTACCAGCCTTCCCAGGAGTCGGCGACGCGGATCTGGACCGTGTAGCTGCTCTGCTCGTCCGGACCCATGTGGCGCAGGAGCTGAGTTTGGCAGCCGTGCGGTCCGTGGACGCACTTGCCTTCGCCGTGTCCGTCCGCCTGCGCGAAGCACCGCAAAATAGCCGTATTTCTCCTGGATGCGCTTGAGCTCGCTGGCGATGATCGTTGTGGCTTCATCCCAGCTGATCCGCTCGTATTTGCTGATGCCGCGGTTCTGCGGGTTGATTTTCGCCGGATCGCCGCCGGGTTCCCAGTCGACGCGCTTGAGGGGATACTTGACCCGGTTGGGGGAGTAAACGCGTTTCCTGTAGCTCAATCCGAGCGGGGTCAGCAGCACTTTCTTATAAGGTGGCTCGAGCACTTTACCTTTGACTTCGATCTTCCAGGGCTTTAAATAATCCGGACCGTAGCCTTCATCCGCGTAATGCAGCGGCCTGGTGCGGATGATTTTTCCGCCTTTGACTTCATGCTTGGCCGGCATCCCGTCTCGGCCGAAGCCCATCGCGCTGGTGCCTCGGGTGATGGAAAGCTCTTCCTGCACAGCTGGTGCCGCAACCACCATTTCTCCCGTAACAGGAGCTGGAGCAGCAGGCGCCTGACCTGGGGCAGCAGTCGCTCCGGCGGCTGGTGCAGCTTCTTCGGCTGGTTTTGGCGCGCAGCCGGCCATTACACCACTACCTACCGCTGCTCCACCGACAACAACACCAACGCTCTTGAGAAATTCCCTTCTTGAGACTTTCTCGCTCCCCTTTTGTTCGATCTTTTCTTCTTTTTCTTCCATTTTTTCTTCTCCTTTAAGAAGATTTGCCGGAAACTTGCTATTGGGCTGACTATCTTTCGCTCTCTCCTGCCGGAGCGGACTTTTTCAGCCCAAGCTAAACAAGATTTAGGCACTTAATTTAAAAAATCACTCCATAGGACCTCTTTCCTTGCTGAATGGGGAGAAAATGAACGAATATTCTTGATCTTTAACATTATAAAGATTTCCGTTCCATCCTACTACACTAAGTTGGACTATTAAAAAGGAAAAAAAGAGCATCTTGATCATCCGAATGGGTACCCGAAAGGTATCCTTTTGGATTATTTTTAAGTCATCGCAATCGACCAGGCAGAATGTGAGGGATACTCATGGATGGTACAATAATCAAGCCAGCGAAGCAGATGCCTCTCCTGGAGAGATTCCCCCGCATTAAAATTTTCTGGTTAAGAGTATTTGGAGGAACGATGCCTTTTCATCTTGGTCCGACTGAATTGATCATCATCCTGGTGATCGTGATTGTGCTGTTTGGAGCGGGCCGAATCGGTCGCCTCGGCGGGGATTTTGGAAAAGCGATCAGTGAATTCCGCAAGGCCGTCAAACCCGGCGATGAGGACAAGAAGGATCAAGCGTAGTTATTTCGGTCTTGAGCGCATGCTGGAAATCCAGATCAGGTATGCCAGAATGACCAGGATGATCACCAGCCCAATCCCAAAGACCAGCACCAGATTCGTGCGAACGGTCGAAGTGCTCGGAGGTAGTCTCGACTGCCGCTGGAAGTATGGTAGGGAGCGGCGTGGGCGTTGGAGATTCGCTCGGTGTTGAGGTCAGGGTTTCTGTCCCATACAGGAGCTCGAACATGCTGTAAGTCTCTGTGACCTCGATTGGCGCCAGGGTTGCGGTTTCGGTTGGCGTCGACGAAGGCAGAGAGGTTGTTTTGGTCGGTGCAGGCGTTGGGGTATTCGTAAATAACGGAGGCCTGGTCCAGGTGGGAAGAACTCCGTACAAACCACATTCAGAACAGCTGGTAATCCCGACGTAATTCTTGTAGGTGATGATATATTTATTCAGGGGTCCGAATTGAGATGAGTTCGAACGTGCTTCCTTTCCGAACCTCGGCATCTCTCAACTGGTAAAATGCCACGATATCCCTGGGATGCTTCTCGAAGATAAAAGGCTTCCCGCTTCCGCAAGGCTTGAGCCCAAGTTTTTGCTGTCCATTTAACCGGTCCGTCAGGAAGACAAGCTGCCCGCAAAGCCTGGAGTAGAGCTTGTTTTCCCCTACTTTTTCCGGCCTGGTGGTGCGTGTGGCGGTTGCCGCCTTAGTGCCTTTGGTAGCAAGATTGCCGTCCGCCTCAGCCTGTACCCACTTTGACTGCAATCCAGCCAGCGCCAGGATCAACAGAACGGAGATCAAAGCGAGGATCGTCAGTCGGGCGGCGGTTGAGCGGTTTATTTCAGGCAGCATCAGGTCGGTTTCCCAGGTCAGGTGTTTCGTCGAGTCAGTATAGCATAGCAGGATTTTCGTGCAAGGTATCTGTCTTACTTCACACCGGGCAGTAAAACTCCCTGGGAATTAGAATTCCCCTGAACCAGCTTTTGTGAAGATCACAATCACGATCCGGGACCCTTCTTCTATTTATTCGTCCTCGACCAGGTCCAGGTAAATTGATCTGGACCTGGAGGAAATCGTAATTTTGTCGACTAAAATCGGAAATTGGACTATTTTCGCTTCGAATGAATATTCGCCAGGCATGAGCATCGTAACAAAATCCGAGTACGCACGAACCAAAAAGCTTTTGTACATCGGTCCGATCATCGTGACTTTAATCTCGTAGGGCAGTTTATTGACGAACCTTACTTTGGTCAGGCCTAAAGTCGGACTCGGTGGGATCGGAGTAGCGGTTGGAGACAGCGTAGGCGAGGGTTCGGGAGTTGGGGTGTTTGTCGACGTGCTTGTTGCGGTCGGAGTGAATGTGGGTGTAGATGATGGTGTGATCGTGTTCGTATAGGTGGGCATCAGCGTTGGCCGATTGTAGTAAGGAATCATGCGGCATCCGGCTAGATGGATTGACAATATAACCGCAGCTATCCATAACATGATGAGTCTGAACATTGATTCACAGGATTATTTGTCCACGCTCTACCGCCAGCAGACCAATATTATACACTGAACGGTAAACCTGTCTTCGCCTGGAATTCACCCCCAAAACCGTCATTCAATAGAATGATTTCTTACAGTCCTGGTAGATACGTAGGTTGAGATTTTCTCCAATTCTCGCGTGAACCAGCTGCACGCAATCGAGCAGGATTAAAGCCAAGAAGCGGCTAAAGTATATCGGATGGATCACCGCCTCGCAGAGTCAAATCTGCGAGGCTATCGCAGCTTACCTGATCACTATCGGCAGCATGATGGCGAATTCGGTTGAGCCGGAGGTGATATTACTGCCGATCTGGCCGCCAGCATTGGACGCCCACAGCCGATAGTAATACGTAGAGTCGGAAGCAAGACTGGCGTCCACATATTGGGTTTCACCATCTCTAAGTTCCGCGACTAACAACCAGTTGTCCAAACCGTCAATGGAGCGCAGCAGCTTATAACCTGTTTGCCCGCCAGAACTGGCTGACCAGGTCAGCCTGATCGATTTATATGTGGGATTCGATGCCTCAAGAGTCATGGCTGTGGTTGGAGAGCAAACTGCGTCAACCACCTGCGGAGCTGGCCAATCCGACTCGCCGCTGGGATTTATCGCCACGACGTAATAGTCGTAAGCTGGTCCGCAATCCACGTTCAGGTCGCGGTAATCGTACTGATCAGGCGGTAGATTGACGACCCAATCGGGCACGCCATTGTGCAAGGCACGCTGGAGCGCATATTCGGTCGTGCCCTGACCAGGATCGGTCCATGTCAGATTCACAACGCCTTGCGGTCCGTAAACCGCGGAGAGGGACGGGTCGCAGGGGGTTGTGATCGTCTCCAAGATATCACTGGCTGCTTCTCCACCGGTGTTGTATGCCTGGATGCGGTAAGAGTAAGGCGTCCCGCAGGTCAGACCGGTGTCATCAAAGGCGGCGGCATTTTCATCGACGCTGCCAACTGTGGACCAGGCAGCGCCGCCACCGCCGCTGCGCTCGATATGGAAGCCGTCCTCGTTGTCACCCTCATCCATCCAAGCCAGGCTGAGGCTGGTCTTGTGAATAGCTGTGGTTTGCAGGCCGACTGGAGCATGCGGTGCGCATTCCGCAGTCCATTCGCTGATTTCTTCACTGTAATCTCCGCTGCCGCTCGCATTGAACGCCTGCATCCGGTATTCGTTGATCGTTCCGCAAATCAAATCGGTATCATCAAAAGATGTGGCATCCGCAGCAAGACTGGCAACTGGCAGCCACGTTTTTCCGCCGCTGGGTTGGTAGTAGGAGCGTTCCACATTGTAGCCATCCTGGACTTCTTCCGAGAGCGGCAGCCAGGTGATCGTGATGGCTGTCTGCGAGTGCGCCCGGGCATGGATACCGCCGACTGCACCTGGTTTGCAGGGCAGGGTGATGGCAGAAGTAGGATCGACATATAACGAGAAGGTTGGCGGGGTGGGGAACACCGAGCGGATGCTGTAATAGTAGGTCGTTCCGCATGTCAGGCTGGTATCGGAATAGGTGTGCGTTGGCTCCGCCACGTTGGCGAGCGGCTGCCAGTTCATCGTTCTGCTCAAGCCAACCGAGCGGATCGAGCTGATAACCGGAGGGCGTCCGGCCGGATGCCGGGTCCCAGGACAGGTTGATTTGGGTCATCGAAACGGGGGTCGCTCCGAAGTGAATTGGTGAGCTGGAATCGCAAACCGCCGTCGAGCCAGTCTCGGTGCTGCTATAAGCGGAATTCAGCGTATTGAAGGCGTAGACGCGAAAGGTGTGGCTTGTGCCGCAGACCAAACCGGTAATGTGGGTGGAGGTTTGGTCAGGTCCCAGGCTGGCAATAGGAATCCAATCCGAGCCACTCTGGCGCTCGATCGTAAACCCGTACTCGTTTTGGCTGTTGTCCATCCAGTTTAGACGAATTTCCGTTTTGAAAAAATAGTTCGATTCAGCCGTCAGATTTGTTGGCGCGGCAGGAGGCGTGCAGGTGGCAGTGCTGGTCAGAAGGTCATCGCTGGTTGTGCGCCCGCCGTTGTTGAATGCCACGACCCTGTGAAAATAGTATGCACCGCACTGCACCTGTGGATCGTAATAACCTGTCATATCCGCTGCTGAAGAATTCCGCTTTACCCATTCGCCGGCGAGCGGTCTGGCCCACACTTCAAAGCCGTCTTCTCTGGTCGCGGCAGTGCTGCCGTCTGTCCAGGACAGGTTGACCCAAGTTTCATCAAGCGCACCCTGGGTTACCACCGGCTTTACCGGTGGGCACATCTGGGAAAGAACTTTCACTAGGTTGCTCGACGGGGAATCCCCTGAAATATTGGTTGCGATGACATAGTAGTTGTAGTTTGTATAGCACTGGGCTGTAGAATTTGTCCAGGAGGTCAGATTAGGACCCACTTCTCCTACTAACTGCATGCCTCCGTAGAAGCTACGGAAAATCTGGAAACCGGTTTCCGTGCTGGAATTGTCGTGCCAATTGAGCACAACACGCGCATTCTGAATTGACGCCGTCAGATCACTTGGGGCAGCCGGTTTGCAGGGATCCGCAGCCACCTGGATGGTGTTGCTGTCTGCCGATGCCGTCGAACGGTTGATTGCTTGCACCTTAATGTTATAGGTCTTGCCGCAGCTGGTCTGGCTGAGCGCCGAGAAAGCCACTGTATTGCGGGAGGCTTGGACAGTCACGGTTCCGCTCAAATCGGTCGGAGACAGGGTGAGGCGGTAGTACTCTTCGAGGTTGCTGTTATCGGTCCAGTGAAGGTTAAACGGCTGGTGACCGCTCGTGTCCAGGGGATCGGCGTACAGGTCGGAGGGATTGTTGATTCCGTAGACGGCGGGTTTTACAAAAAATACCAGCGTTGGGTCACCAAATAAGTTATAGGCGAAGAAGTTCTGCATTTCATTCCACGAGTGCATGGTAAACAGCGTCTTGGCCAGCGGCAGCGCCTGTCCGGCAGGATAGCCTTCCATCAGGTACTTAATATAGTTATATCCTAGGCTAGCTTTGCTGTCATAGGTGTAGGGCAGCCCATCGACAGTGTCCAGGTCAGAGCCCATCGTCCCGCGCGTCCCGGCCACCGTGGCGATGGCGCCCTTTCGCAGCAGGCTGTAGGCGATATTATCCGAATCTTCAATATAGGCGTTGGCGCAGGCCGCGTGGAAGGTGAAGGCCGGCTGGCTGTCATTTAGAGCTGGCAGATCGCTGTTTTCGATCAGATAGTAAGGCAGCTCGCATGGAATGGTTGAAGTCCCATACCCTACCGCGATGGCCGAGGAATTGCCGTGCCCGGCGGCTACCATCAGCCCTACCGGGTTGATTGACCAATAGTTGACCGCCGCATCTTTACTGACATCCTGGTCATGCGGAAATGTTGAAACCTGGTTGCAGACATCAGAGGTCGGGATGATTCATATAAATTCTATAAGAAGAGATGCCGTTGGGGGCCATCAGGTTGGTATCCAGAACATATCCCATCACAGCTTCATCATATGTAGGGTTGTTATAGACCATCGGGAACAGCGCCTTGTTCTGCCAGGCCTGGCGCTGGGTGATGCTCTGATAAGCGATCAGCTTGTCGAGGATATGGTTCAGGGCGGCGTAATCGGCATTGTACACCGGGATGCGCCCGACGGACACATCAGGGTAAAAATTCAGCCCGCCGCTGCCGATATCGCCTGCCTGGCCATTGCCCTCTGCTTCGCCGGCATAACCGTTGCCGTTCAGATCCCAGTTGCCGGTCAGGTTGGAAAAGTAAGCGTCGGTGGGCACCATTTCCCAGGGATTTTTAGTTGTGGGTTGGGCATTCGTCAGGTGGTTAGGCCATGTGTCCTTCATTGGCACATCCCCAGTTGCCACCCGAGGATCGCCCACCAGCAGGACATATTTCAGGCCCCATGCGAGATAGACGGATTGAAGATAGGAGCGTATGCGGTCCGCCCGAGTGAAACCCGGATAAAGGTACAGCTCACCTACATCCTGGATGAATACATTGTAGCCATGCTCGGTCATGAAATCTGCATACGCTTCGATGTTGGAGTTAGCCCTGATTAGAGTCGTGGTGAGGATCAGGTAGTCGACTGCGACCTGGGGATTGTTGGAAGGCGAAGAGATCTCGTCCGGGGGTAGTACTTGAACAGCGGACGGTTGATTCAGCCTCTGAGCGGGAACGGCATCGGACTGCTCGAGAGAATTGGCCAGGATTGGGTCGGTTCCAGTCAGCAAGACAGCCAGCAAGAAAAGGGCGATCAAACCTTTGAACGAACTGGAAAGGAGAGAGCGCTGGATTTGAATCATTTGGTCTCCGTGAAGTTGCCGATCTGGATTTAGGATTGTTAATGGGTAGCGTCAACAATGAGGTTTGGAACTCGTAAATTCAGTATACGGCTAATAGAAGTGAAAAGCAATAGGCTCAGAGTCATGTCCAATCCAATTGTTTATTGGACGTAAAACCTATATGCGGAAAATGTCCATTCATCCAGCCTTTAAGACTGCCTCAATTCACCCGGTGCGGCTTAAGAACAATCTCAAATTTTATTCCCCGTTTGATGAAACGGACCGCCAGATGACCCTGGCTGCGACAAGCCACCTGGATGATCAGGATCTCCACCTGATGCGTTTGGGTGAAGTTTTTTTCCGAACCGGCCAGGTATTTTTTCAGAATTTCGGGTTGAATGCGCGCAGGTTAATATTTATGGACTGGAATACGCCGAGCCGTCAGTCTGAAACGGTTCCGCAATAGAGCTTCACCTGCACACCACCGTTCTCAAAGGAAAGCAGGGTTTTCGGATGGAAACCGGTATGGTTGAAAAGGCGCTCGTCGCTGCAAAGGACCGCATAGCGCCAGCCAGGGCATTTCAGGCGCAGCACCTTCCCGAGCTGGGCGTACAGGTTGCGCAGGTCCTTTTGGGCGCTGACTCGCAGACCATACGGAGGATTGGTCACCACCCAACCGGGAGCGGTGGGAGGCTCAACTGCCGAGATCGCCTGGCAGGAAAATTCGATGGCCTCAGCTATTCCAGCCCGAATTGCATTTGCTTCCGCCATTGTGATCGCCCCGGCGTCGCGGTCGGAGCCGAGGATCGCTGGCTCCTTTTTTTGATCTTCGACTTTGCCTGGAGCTCGGTTGGACTCAACCAGGACGCGTTCAAATAACCCTTGGTCGAAATCCGGCCAATCCATAAAAGCAAAGCGGCGCAGGCGCCCGGGTGCCAGGTCTGCTGAGAGCATCGCAGCCTCAATCGGGATCGTGCCAGATCCGCAAAACGGGTCAAGCAGGGGCGAGACGTGGTCCCAACCAGAAGCCAGAAGCACGCCGGCTGCCAGGTTCTCGCGCAGGGGTGCTTTGGCTGCTGCCAGCCGGTAGCCGCGGCGGTGCAGGTGTTCGCCGGACGAGTCGATGCTGACGGTCACCTGGTCATGCAGAAGGCGCACGACCACCAGCTGGGGCAGACTGCTGCTGGCGTCTTCGTCGAACAAGGCAGCAGGTATGGGACTGCCCATGCGGTCGGCAATGGCACCCATTACCCGCTCGGCCACTGCATCGGAATGATACAGCCTTGATTTGTGACAGCTCACTCGCAGCGCCACCGGCCGGCCAGGAGACAGGTAGCGCTCCCACTCAAGCCGGCCTGCCTTCTTGCGCAGCTCTGAGAAAGCAGCCGAGTAAAATTCTCCCAGCCGCACAAGCACCCGGCTCGCAGCTCGCAGTGAAATGTTGAGGCGATACACCGACTCCAATCGGGTTTCCAGGTTTGATCTTGAATCATGGGAGCCGCTGAGGATTGTTTCAACCCCTCCGCCGGAATATTCCGCTTCGGCAACCCTCGAGCCTCTTCTCGAGCCAGAAGCTGCTGCGCTTGTCGGGAGAAACCCCAGCGAACGCATTTCCCTGGCGGTGATGTGCTCCAGTCCGGGTGGACATGCGACGAAAATCTTCTCCCCTGCCACGTCAGCGCTCGCTTTTTCCGACGACGATTTGTTTCTGGAGCTCTTTTCGGCGCGGATTTTTCTCGACAAATATCGGCTGGCGGGTGAAAGGGTCCAGCTCGGTGAAATACATCAGGCTGGCGTAAGTGGATGGGGTGGGTGTGAAAATTTGGACCTGCTCGGGGTGGATTTTAAGCTGCTTGCTGGTGAATGCCTTCAAGCGAGCCATGTCCTGCTCGGTGCAGCCCGGGTGTGCGGCGATCAGGTAGTAGGTCAGGTACTGCTCTTTGCCGCTCTCCCGGGATAAATTGTCGAACAGATCTTTGAAACGCAGCAGCGAAGCCTTCCCCGGCTTTCCCATGCGCCGCAGCACGCCCTCTTCGCTGTGCTCCGGCGCTACTTTCATCTGTCCGGAAACATGGTGGGCGACCACTTCGCGCAAGTAGGTCGAACCGCAAGCCTGGTCGCTCAACAGGAGGTCGTAGCGGATGCCGGAGGCGACAAAGACTTTCTTAACCCCGGGCAGGCTGCGGATTTTTTTGAGCAGATTCAGCTGGGGGCGGTGGTCGACTTTTAACAGCGGGCAGACTTCCGGGAACAGGCAGCTTTTCTTTGAACAGGCGCCGCGGGCGAGCTTCTTCTCACATTCGAAACCGTACATATTTGCGGTTGGACCACCCAGATCTTGAATGTAGCCTTTGAAATCCGGATGCTGCGTCAGCAGGCTGGCTTCGACCAGGATAGACTCCGGGCTGCGCCACCGGACGGTGCGTCCTTCATGGATGGCGATGGCACAGAAGCTGCACTCTCCATAACAGCCGCGGTGGGTGGGGATGGAGAACTGGATCGTCTCCAACGCCCTCACCTTTCCCTGGCTTTCGTAATAGGGGTGCTGGCGGCGCTCATAATCCAGACTGTACACGGCGTCCAACTCCGCCTGGCTCAGGCTGAGGGCAGGTGGGTTCTGAACCAGGATAGCGCCCGGCGTGCTTCTGGTACAACCCTTTCGCTGTGATCGGATCGTTGTTCTGGTAGAACAGGTGAAACATATCGATAAAGGCGTTTTTGTCCTGGATGACGGTCTCGAAGGAAGGCAGCTCCAGGTAGCCGCCGGGGATCGACTCCTGCTCAGATTCTCCGAGCAGGTAGCACAGGCCGCGAATCTGGCGGACGTCATCGCCGCTCTGCAGGCGCTGCGCCAGCTCTACAACGGCTTTTTCAGCCATCCCGTAGAGCAGGTAATCAGCCTTGGCGTCGAGCAGGATCGATCGGCGCAGCCTGTCCGACCAGAAATCGTAGTGGGTGATGCGGCGCAGGCTGGCTTCGATTCCGCCCAGAACGATCGGTGCAGTGTTCTTATGATGGCGCCGGATCAAGTTGGTATAGGCGATGCTGGCGCGGTCGGGCCTCCGGTTGTTGAGCCCACCGGGCGTGTAGTCGTCGCTCTTCCTTTTCTTCTTCAAGGCGGTGTAGTTGGCAACCAGCGAGTCGATGCAGCCGGCGCTGACCCCCCAGAAACAGCCGGGGTTCACCCAGGCGGCTGATGTCTTGACCTGAATCCAAATCCGGTTGGGCGATCACGCCCACGCGAAAACCAGCCTGCCGCAGTACTTTGCCAATCACAGCGATCCCGACGTAAGGGCTGTCGATATAGCTGTCGCCAGTGACCAGAATAACGTCCAGCTGCGGCCAGCCCAGCCGGCTCATTTCTTGAGGGGTCGTCGGAAGGAACATGCTGAACAGGTCCGATAAACAGGAATTATTATTTGCACTTTTAATAGCCTCACCTGGATGATTATACCCGCTAGGCGTGGACGTATTCAGCTTCATTGTCCACAGAATGGACGATGAGTTATCAATCAATGATTACGAATATTTGATTAAGCGCAAAGACGGTTTGTGCCAATCTGGCTATAATGATATTATGAAGTATCTGAAAATCCTGCCTGTTAGCGCTACGCGATTTTAAGAAGAACAGCTCGAATTTGCATCTGACTATGAACGCAGAAAATGGAAAAAGTAAACAACCAGCTGATTTACTGAAGCAGTTTTATCATAATTCCATAACAAACAATCCATCAAATACATCTCGGATTAGATTGGCTTGAACGACCAGGAGTAAGCGAGATCCATGACAAACCGATCCATATATTTTCTAAGTCGCTTAAAATTGTTGTTCATCGTGTTTCTGGGAATTTTCTTATTCGGGTGTAATTCGATGCCACTATCTGTCTCCGAGGATTCTGCCTCGAAAAGCTTGTTGGGGAGTGAGAACTCAGACCAGCCTGCCTCTGTCCAGGCAGTTCTGGGCGGAAATGAAGAGATAGGGCGGGAATTGTTCATGGGCTATCTTCATTTTCAAAATGGCGGCCCTGCCTGCATGGGGTGTCATAATGTGGACAGCAATGGGATTCTCGGCGGCGGAGCGCTCGGACCTGACTTGACGAATGTCACCACCCGGTTCCACTCAATTCTACATCGCAGCGATTATTTCCAATACAGGACCGATAACCTCGCCGGTTATGAAGCCGATCTACGCCGAGCACCTCCTGACGGAAAGCGAACAAGCCGATTTGATCGCCTTCTTAGAAGCCTCTGCGGGACAGCCGGAAACCAACCGGGAATTGCTGGTCATCGGCATCAGCCTGATCGGATTTTTCGCGGCCATCGGGCTGATCGCGCTGGTGTACCGCCGTCGACTGCGGGGAGTCCGCAAGCCTTTAGTAAATAAAGCAAACTCCGAAAAATTATAGAAGAACCTTTTCCTGGAAATCTGGAATCCTTGCTCGAATGGGTATCCGGCGCAATTGGTTAGGAGGAACCTGTGAGTTGGATTGAAGAGATCGCAAACCCGCAAGCCCGCCAGTGGGAAGAGTTCTACCGCAATCGCTGGCAGCATGACAAAGTGGTGAGAAGCACGCACGGCGTCAACTGCACCGGCAGTTGTTCCTGGATGATCTATGTCAAGGATGGAATCGTCACCTGGGAATTGCAGGCGTTGGATTATCCCAGCCTGGAAGCCGGGTGTGCCGCCCTATGAACCGCGCGGTTGTCAGCGCGGCATTTCCTTTTCCTGGTATCAGTACAGCCCGGTGCGGGTCAAATACCCTTACCTGCGCGGCGTGCTGATGGATTTGTGGCGCAAAGCCAAGGCAGAGCACGCCGACCCGGTCGAAGCCTGGGCGAGCAGTCGTGGAGGACGAGACCGCCCGCAAGTCATTCCAGCAGGCGCGCGGCAAAGGCGGTTTCCGCCGCTCGACCTGGGACGAAGTGCTGGAAATCATCGCCGCTTCCACCATTTACACCATCAAGAAATATGGTCCGGATCGCATCATCGGTTTTTCGCCCATCCCTGCCATGTCCATGCTGAGTTATGCTGGCGGGAGCCGCTTTTTACAACTGCTGGGCGGCGTCAGCATGAGTTTTTATGATTGGTACAGCGACCTGCCACCCGCCAGCCCGGAAGTCTGGGGGGAACAGACCGACGTGGCTGAAAGCGCCGACTGGTTCAACGCCAAATTTATCGCTTCGGTCGGCTCCAACATGAGCATGACGCGCACACCCGACGTGCATTTTGCCGCCGAAGCGCGCCACGCGGGAGCAAAGCTGGTGGTTTTCGCACCCGATTTCAATCAGGTCGCCAAATATGCCGACTGGTGGGTTCCCGTTCACGCCGGACAGGACGGCGCGTTTCTGGATGGCCGTCAACCATGTCATCCTGAATGAATTCCATCATCAAAACCCGACACCCTTCTTCCTGGATTATCTGCGCCGCTACACCGACTGCGCCTTTCCTGGTGGTGCTCAACGAAGCGGACGGCAGCTATGTGCCCGGGCGGATGCTGCGCGCCGGGCAGGTGCCCCGAACCAGCGATGTGGAAAACGGCGAGTGGAAGTTCCTGGTTTGGGATCGAACTAAGCGACCAGCCGCGCATGCCGCAAGGCAGTCTGGGCTTCCGCTGGCAGAAACAAAAAGGGCAGTGGAACCTGGAGCAGAAAGATGGTCTGGACGGAGCGGAGATCGATGCGCAATTAACCTTCCTCGATTCGCCAGACCAGCTCCTGCAGGTCGCTTTTGCCGAATTCGCCGAAGGGAAAGCCTTTCAGCGCAGTGTGCCGGTGCGTTATGTGGAAACGACGGAAGGCAGGGTCGCGGTTGCCACCATTTACGACCTGCTCATGGCCCAGTTTGGCGTGGGGCGTGGGCTCTCCGGCGATTACCCGACGAATTACGATGACGACAACCTGTCGTACACGCCCGCCTGGCAAGAACACTATACCGGCATCGACCGCCAGACAGTGATTCAGTTTGCGCGTGAGTGGGCTACCACAGCCGTCAAGACCGAAGGCAAGTGCATGGTCATCATCGGCGCGGGAGTCAATCACTGGTATCACAATAACTTGATCTACCGCTCCTGCATCGCGACCCTGATGTTGACCGGATGTGTGGGCCGCAATGGCGGCGGTTTGAACCACTATGTCGGTCAGGAAAAGCTTGCTCCGATGGCGCCCTGGTCAGCGATGGCTTTTGCCACAGACTGGCAAAAGCCGCCGCGCCAGATAAACTACCCCATCCTTCCACTACGTCAACAGCGACCAGTGGCGCTACGAGCGTACCTTTACCGAGCCGCAGCCTGTCCCACGCCCAGAAGGATGAACACAATCGGGAGATGACCCAGGAACACACGATGGATGCGCAAATCCGGGCGGTGCGCATGGGCTGGCTGCCGTCGTATCCGCAATTCGATGCAGCTCGCTGGAAATCGTCACCCAGGCAGAGCAGGCCGGGGCGAAGTCGATGCGGAAATTCGGCAATGGGTGGTGGATCAACTTAAATCCGGCGAACTCAATTTTGCCGTACAGGACCCGGATGCACCCGAAAACTGGCCGCGCCTGTGGTTCATCTGGCGCGGCAATGCGCTCAATGCCAGCGCCAAAGGACAGGAGTATTTCTTCAAGCATTATTTGGGCACTCATCATCAGATCATTTCGGAAGAAGTGGACGGAAAGACCTTTAGCGAAGCTGACCTGGCGCGAGAAAGCCCCCGAGGGCAAGCTTGACCTGGTGGTAGAACCTGAATTTTCGCATGGACACCTCGGCGCTGTATTCCGACATCGTCCTGCCCACCGCAACCTGGTACGAAAAAGATGACCTGAACACCACCGACATGCATTCGTTCATCCACCCGCTTTCGGCTGCAGTACCGCCTTCCTGGGAATCGAAGAGCGATTGGGATATTTTCAAAATCCTGGCGGAGAAAGTCAGCGCGCTTGGCGCAGATGCACCTGCCCAAACCGGTGCGCGACCTGGTTGCAGTGCCCCTGCAGCACGACACTCCCGCAGAAATGGCCCAGGCAACCATCCGGGATTGGGCGCGCGGGGAATGCGAACCCGTTCCCGGTGTGACGATGCCCAACTTTGTGGTCACCGAAAGGGACTATGTCAACCTGGGCAAAGCGCTTTGTCTCTTTTGGACCTTCTGCCCGGAAAGAAGGCCTCGGCGATCCACGGCATTCGCTGGTCGATTGACGACCTTTACCAGCAGCTCCTGGACAGCCGCCCGACTGTCACCTGGGGCGGTCGGAGCGCTATCCATCGTTGGAGATTGCGCGCGATGCCGCCAACGTCATCCTGCATCTGGCTCCTGAAACCAACGGCGAAGTGTCATACCGGGCTTACAAAGCGGAAGAAGAACGCATGGGCTTGAGCCTGGTCGACCTGGCAGAACCGACTCGCGACACACGGATGACCTTTAACGACCTATCTGGCTCAACCGCGGCGCGTGCTCAACAGTCCCATCTGGACGGGTATTCGTCACCGATGGTCGACCTTACTCGGCCTACTGCCTGAACGTGGAAAGGCTTGTTCCCTGGCGCACACTGACGGGCCGGCAGCATTTTTACCTGGATCACGAAGGCTACCTGGCGTATGGAGAGCATCTGCCCACCTACAAACCGCGCCCGGACCCGCTGGTTTTTGGCGACCTGGAAAAAAGCACAGGCGAAGGTAATACACTTGATGCTGAACTACCTGACGCCCCATGCCAAATGGCACATCCACTCCAACTATTACGACAACGACCGCATGCTCACTCTCTCGCGGGGCATTGAACCGCTCTGGCTGAGCGAACAGGACGCCGAAAAGCTTGAGCGTGACAAGACAATGATTGGGTCGAAGCCTACAACGATCACGGCGTCACCGTGACCCGCGCCAGTTGTCAGTGCGCGTATCCCGTCGGGGTTATGCATGCTCTACCACGCGCCAGAACGTACGATTGGCGTGCCTCGTTCGCCCATGCGCGGCAACAAACGAGCCGGTGGGCACAACAGCCCCACGCGGATACACCTGAAACCTTCTCTGATGGTGGGCGGCTATGGTCAGTTCACCTATGGATTCAATTACTGGGGTCCAACCGGTGTCAACCGCGACACCTTTGTACTGGTGCGCAAATTACCTGGTGAGCCGCAATATTAAGGCAATTCGGCGCAAACTGATTGATTACGACAAAAACAGGATATGTGACGATGAAAATCCGTTCGCAAGTTTCAATGGTTTTCCACCTGGATAAGTGTATCGGCTGCCACACATGCAGTGTCGCCTGTAAAAACATCTGGACAGATCGCAAAGGCACTGAATATATGTGGTGGAACAATGTCGAAACAAAGCCAGGTGTCGGCTTTCCCACCTTGTGGGAGGACCAGGAAAAATATCAAGGCGGCTGGGAACTCGGCAAATGCGGAGAAAAATCCTGCCTCTACAGCTGAAACTCCAAAACCGCCTGCAGGCGTTGGGCAACCTATTTTCCAACCCGGCGATGCCCACCTGGACGATTATTACGAGCCCTGGACCTACAACTACGAGGATTTATTTACTACTCTCCGCCGGAGACGACCAGCCGACCGCTCGTCCTATCTCTCGGATCGATGGCAAGGACGATGGATATCGAAGCCGGTCCCAATTGGGACGATGACCTGGGTGGGTCGAAGATCTACGCGGCCAATGACCCCCTTCTTGCAGAACATGAGCGAGGAAGAAAAGCAAAGCTCTCTTCGAAATCGAGCAGCTATTCTACTTCTACATGCCGCGCATCTGTAATCACTGTCTGAATCCTGCCTGTGTGGCGGCCTGTCCCTCCGGCTCTATTTACAAACGCGCCGAAGATGGTGTCGTGCTTGTCAATCAGGATAAGTGCCGGGGCTGGCGCATGTGCGTTTCTGCCTGCCCTTACAAAAAAACCTACTATAACTGGTCTACAGGCAAGTCAGAGAAATGCATTCTCTGCTTCCCGCGCCTGGAAACCGGTCAAGCGCCTGCCTGCTTCCATGTCCTGCGTCGGACGTATTCGCTATCTGGGCGTTCTGCTCTATGATGCCGATCAGCATTGAGGAAGCAATGAGAGCGCCGGATGAGGAGCTGGTACAGAAACAGCGCGAACTGATCCTTGATCCCTTCGATCCCGAAAGTCATCGCAGCAGCGAAGGAGAGCGGCGTCCCGGACGGGGTGATCACGGCGGCCCAGCAATCGCCGGTGTACCGTTACGTCAAAGGAATGGGAGCTGGCGCTGCCTTTGCATCCCCGAGTTCCGCACCCTGCCGATGCTTTTTTATGTACCCCCGCTCCTGCCAGTTCTGTCATCCGCCCAGGAGAGCGGTGCCCAGCGAATGGAAGGAGACCTGTTCACTTCGCTGGAAAACGCACGTCTGCCAGTCCGCTATATCGCCCACATGCTGGCCGCAGGAAACGATGAACCTGTCATCAAGGCTTATCAGAAGATGATTGCCGTCCGATTGTACAAACGCGCCCAGACCGTAGGCGACGTGACAGGCGAAGAGGCTGCAGCAGCCCTCGCCAGAGCAGGAATGACCGACAGGAAGCCGAAGCCATCTATCATTTGACATCCCTGGCAGCCTATCAGGAAAGGTTTGTCATTCCACCGACTGCCGCGAAGGCGACATCGAAGCGATCACGACCCGCAGCAGCGCAAAGCAGAGACTGGATTTGGCAAACGCCAGAGCCTCCAAGAGAGGACTGTAGATCATGTCACAAGAGTTTACCTGGCACGCTGTAGACTTGTTTGCCGACCTTTTGGATTACCCCACGCCCGAGATACTCTGCAACAGGCTGAACAATGCTGCATCAACTGCTGCGTGAGCCTCATCCTGAAGCAGCCAGCCTCGGTCGAAGGCTTTCTGCGCGGCTGGAAAAACGAATCGCTGGAACAAATCGAGGAACTGTATACCATCACTTTTGATATGCAGCCGGTCTGCTATCCATACGTTGGCTACCAGCTTGTTTGGCGAAAGCTATAAACGCGGAGCCTTCATGGCTCAACTGAACGAAGCCTATCATTCGGCGGACTATTCTGCCGGGAAGGAGCTGCCGGATCATCTGTCCGTTATCCTGCACTTTCTCGGTTTGGATGCAGCGACACAGAGAAGACGAATTTGGCAGGGTGTTGCTTTGCGAAGGGTTGATGCCAGCCCTGGAAAAAATGGTCGATGCTTTTGGACGAGCAGTCTGAAAATCCGTATATTGGCGTCCTGTCAGCGCTTCACCTGGTTCTCGTTCAGGCACAATCGAAAAGGAGTTGGGTCATGCTTGACTTGATTTTCTTTGTGGTCTTTCCCTACCTGGCGGTTGCCCTGGCGGTGGGGGGCAGCTTGTATCGCTATTTCACGAACCAATTCTCTTTCACCAGTCTCTCGTCACAGTTCCTGGAAAGCGATCTTCAGTTTTGGGGCTCGGTTCTCTGGCATTACGGCATTATCCCGACCTTGCTGATCCACCTGGCAGGCTTTACGATCCCCAGGGTGATGGCTGCGCTGCACAGCACCCCGGAACAGCTCTACCTGGCAGAATTGGCGGGCAAGGTCCTGGCGGTGATGGCGCTTGTTGGTGCAGGTGCACTGCTTCTGCGGCGTCTTTCATCCACCAAAATTCGGGCGGTCACAACGCCGGTAGATTGGGTTGATCCTTTCTTGCTGATCGTGCAGGTGATCCTTGGACTTTGGATCGCGATCGTCTACCGTTGGGGAGCGGTCTGGTACCTCCACACCGCCACACCCTGGGTGGCTTCTCTGGCAACATTCCAGCCATCGACCCAAACCATCGCTTCATTGCCCTGGATAGCCAAGGTGCACTTCTTGAACGCCACCTTGCTGATCGCGCTCTTCCCCTTCAGCCGGTTGGTGCACATGCTGAGCGTTCCCGTAGCCTATCTCTGGCGGCCTTTCCAACTGGTCATTTGGAACCGGCGAAAAGCTCGCTGAGAGGCTGCCATGTGGAATAAAGTGACCAGCGCCGTCCAGGATGGAATTCGTGATCTTTTCCCCGCCTATTTTGCACTCGTCATGGCGACAGGAATTATCTCCATCGCCTGTCATCTATTGGAAATGGATTTTCTCGCATTCCCATTGTTCTACCTCAACCAGCTTTTCTACATCATCCTCTGGCTTCTTTACCTTAGCTCGGATCATTCGCTATCCCGCCGCGCCTGCTCGGCGACCTTTCCAATCACCGCCTGGGTCGCGGGTTTTTTGACCATCATCGCTGGGACAAATGTATTGGGGAGTCAGTTTGTTATCCTGGCTTCCAACCAAAACAGTCGCATTTTATCCTCTGGATTCTGGCGCTGGCGCTCTGGCTTTTTTTAATCTATGCTCTTTTTACCGTGCTGACTGTGAAATCAGAGAAGCCGCCGTTGGAATCGGGCATCAACGGCGCCTGGATGCTTTTCGTTGTCTCCACTCAATCCGTCGCAGTGTTGGGAATGCTTATCGCCTCTCGTTTCGCGACCCTGGGAGGATATTTTCACATTTTCCATGCTCGGCTTTTTCCTGCTCGGCTGCATGTTCTATATCCTGATTATTTCGCTGATCGTCTACCGTTTCATGTTCTTCAAAATACGAGCCAGACGAGATGACCCCTCCTTACTGGATCAACATGGGCGCGGTCGCAATCACCACCCTGGCTGGTGCAAATATCCTGATCAATGGAAATGCTCCATTCCTGGTTGATTTAATTCCCTTCATCAAGGGTTTCACGATTTTCTTTTGGGCTTCTAGCGACCTGGTGGATTCCATTCCTTTTTCTGCTCGGAGCGCTGGCGCCACATCATCAAACGCTATCCACTGACCTATCATCCGCTGTATTGGGGCCTGGTCTTCCCATTAGGCATGTACACGGTTTGCACATTTCAGCTTGCGAAGGCACTGGACCTCGAATTTCTTTTCCTGATACCGCGATATTTCATCTATCTTGCAATAATTGCCTGGCTTGCAGTTTTCGTTGGGCTCGTCTTTCACCTGATTAAGAAATTGTTTCCGCATTCTGCTGTCGAACCTAGAAATTAAGTGTTAAGTTTAGAAAATCAATTGAGCTCCATTAAAGGTTAGCAGCCAGCTCCAGCTGTGGTTGTTCTCAATCAGGAGCCAGTAGAGTTACCTGCGAAAAAAATATTCGCATCTGAAATGTATCCACCGCAGGCGGGTTATCTTCTGATTGGATTGAGCCTCAAATTGGCGAACGATTGAATCCGCCAGTGCTATCATGCCCGGTGACACGCGGCGAATGGCTGCATTTGCTGGAGCAGCATTCGTTGCCGACCAGCCAGGTTGATAACCAACGCGTCCTGTTTTTGTGTCTCCAAAGACCAGAAAGTCGCTCCGGCGGAGATCGTTACCAGAAACGCGAAGCTCAGGAAGATCAAACCGAGCCTGGCGCGAATACCATATAAATTCATAGAATAACGACCTGATCAGTTGTATTATATACTATTCTATCCGACGAGATTAGAGCTTTTACCGACTGGTTGTTAACCTTCGATTTTATGAAATCTTCAAAGAATCCTGATGGCAAAAAATTACGACAGGTCTTCGGTTGGTCATGAGCGACGGATTCCCCCGATCTTTCGCCCAAGCAAGTGCAAAGCTTTGTGACGTGACTGGTTAGAATTGAGCGGCTAATTCAAAATCGATGTCTTTGCTGATTATCGCCTTGTTGGTTATCGATGCTTTCTCAGGTTTCCCAAATTTCGCTGTATTGATTCAGGTTATTGAGCTGGGTGATGGTGGAGTGTGTGTTGTGTGTAGTGCTCGCTCCAAACGGTACTGGTACTCGGTTTAAAAATTGCAACCGGACTCAAGAGTCCAACCCCGAAAAGCAGGCACGCTATGCCAAGTCCGGTCATCGTCATATTGAACGCGTCGGCATAATTGACGCCATTCCAGGTGTGGGTGGGGCCCATTGTGTACTGAATGGTGAGTGTGAGCAGACCCAGCATTATGGCTGCAACGCCTCCGGCTGAGTCCATTGGATCTGGCATTTCCTTTCGTAAAATTCACGCCTTGCCAGATGAAGGGGATCCGGAACAGCAGGAAGAGGACCAACGTCAAAACAGTTGTGTACACCACCGCATCCACAGGCATAGAATTTCCGCGCAGGGCACGCGAAGCAAAGATATGGATAGCGCCAACTACAACACCGGCAATCAACACGTATAAAGCCATGAGATAGGATTTCTCCGTCCCTTTTATGAGCAAGATCAGTGGCGCGGATACCCAGGATGCCGAGGCCGATACCCACCAGCACGAACAGGATATACAGCCACTGCAAGGCTGCCAGCGGGGCCATGCTTTCCCAGTTGGTCGGGAAGAGCGCAGCGCAGCTCGTGCCGATGCCGCCCAGCAGTGTGAACCCGGCTGTCAGTCCCATCATCAAAATGCCGAAAAAACGTAGAATTTTGGCAAAGCGACTATTTGATGACACTGTATTCTCCTCAGAAATTTGGATGATGAATTAATCCAGGCCGGCTTTTATGCGAACTTGAACCCCGCCACGAAGCAAATTGTGGTGAGCAGCAGCAGTCCTGGCAAGATTCTCAGGATCAGCTCTTTTGAAAGGATAGGCTTGCCTGTCTTCAGGAATGAGAGCAGGAGACCGCCAATACCGATCAGCGCACCACCCACCCCTACGAGTGCGAAGGCTGGCTCCATCACACCTTGAAGTACGAGCAGGATTGGCAGCAAGAAGATCGTCATCCCTGCAACGCCATGAACCAGGGCCAGCACAATCGTCGGAATCTTGTTCTGCATGGGGATGGCACGCGTGATGACAATCGCCAGGAAACCGAGGATTGCAAAGATCAGGTATGCGCTGCCGTAAGCCGGCAGGAACTGCCATACCAGGCCGAGCGATAACGAAAGCGGGATGATCGTCGAGACGATAACCACGATTGGCGACTCCAACACTTCAAAGCCGAGGATGATCAGCAGCAATCCTGCGACCAGGAGAACACCGAATGCGATGGTGTAGGCGATGATCGGTAGCGTGGTGAAGCCATCAATGCCGATCGCCACCTGATATGCAGCGAGCAGGCAGGTGATCAGCAGCAGAATCCGATCGAATGCAGACATTTTCATGATTTTTCTTCACTCCCTAGAACATCATTAATATCATCGAAGAGAGCATGTAGACAGAAGCATATTTGAATAATCCGAAGTTGACCCGCTCTGAAGGGCGGAAGATCATGCTGATTGCCAGTACTAGCAGGCCGAATGAAAGCACTCCCAACAGCCGTAAAAAACCCCATTCAATTCCGATGCCCCAGGCAGCCAGTCCCATGGAAATAGCGGCCAGGATGCTCGAGACGGCGATCGTCACCCGGGTAACGCCAAATCCGTATGTAGATGGGAATGTGGGCACACCTGCATGTTGGTAATCATCAAAATAGCGCATGCTGGAAAGTCAGGATATGGGTCGGGATCCAGAACAGGATACCGAGCGCAAGGAGTATCCCCACCCAATCCAACACCGCCAACAGCCAGGACCCGACCGGCCAGAATGGGCATGCCGCCCGAAATACCACCCCAGACGATGCTCCAGCAGGTGCGCCGCTTGAGCCACAGGGTGTATATAACTACGTCGAAGAACAAACCTGCAAAGATGATCAGGCCGTAAAGAGGATTTAAGGCTACCGCCAACCCCACGCCAAGCAGCGAGAGCGCCAGCCCAACCCGCAAGGCTTCAGCAGGATCAATTTTTCCGGAAGCGAGGGGGCGTTTTTGTGTCCGGCCCATTTTCGCATCGATATCGCGGTCCCACCACATATTCAGTATCGTGCTTCCGCTGATTGACGCCACCAGGCTGAGGAACAGGACAACCATAGTGGGCAGGTTGAAGACGGGGCAGCGGGCGCTCATGTAACCCGCCAGGCCGGTGGATACAAGCAAGCCCGTTTGCAAGCTCTTCGTAAGCGGCCAGTAAAGCCGGATGTTGTCAGGCACAATTTTCAAGCTTTTGCTCCGACAATGGAAAATGGCAGGGCAAGCTGCCTTCGCCCCACCATTTTCCGAGAGATTAGTTTTAGCGGGCGCAGCGGAAACCCACTCCTGGGCTGAAGTAGGTAGGCGTGGCATTATTCCGCACCCATAACCTCAGGTCCATATCATAGGTGTCCTTCGATCCGCCGCGCATAAAGCGGTAATGCATTCCTTCGTAGACGTCGCCGGTCCACTGCCACACGTTTCCAGCCATATCATACAATCCATATGGGGAGATCGAAGTCAAGCGTGTGATAACCATCATAGCTGCTGGCCGTTGTAAAAGCCCACCGGCGTGGTACGCGAACCGTAGGAGCTCATATCCTCGAACGGGTCGCGGCTAGCATAGAAATTAGCGTTCTCACGCAGGATATCATCACCCCAGGGGAAGGGACGTGAGTCTGTCCCACGCCCGGCCTTTTCCCATTCCAGCTCGGTCGGCAGCCGCCAGTCGTGATAAATCGCAGTAGCCCCAGGCCCCAAACCAGCTTACCATCGTCATCGGGTGGTTTTCATAGCCCGGCTGGACGGTGAAGGTTTTGCCATCAAACATGATGCGCTGGGAGGGGTCATCCAGCGGGATGAAAATCCAGTCGCCGGCGTCGATCGGTTCTTCGTGCTTGACGCCGTGAAATTCATCGCCGGGATAGAAGCCAACAATCTGCTCGCCGTCCACTTTAATTTTGCCATCTGCAAGCGCCCGGTTTAAGAAATCAGCATATTGCGCTTTAGTCACATCGGTGACCATGATCTCGAACGCTGGAGTTGTCTCAACATCCTCATGTTGACCAAAAAAGAACTCACCATCCGGGATTTTTACCCAGGCGTTCGAATCCACTCCAGTATCGTAGACGGGCAGAGGTGCGTTCAGATCAACCGTCGCACAGGAAGCTAATAAAACGCCAATTAAGATCATGGTTGGGACAAGGCGTTTCATTCTGCCACCTCCTGATAAAGCTCGTGGCTCGTTTCTTCCGACCAGCGACCCTTTGACTTGAACAAATCTGCCAGGCGCCAAACCATCACGACCGCCAACATGACCAGCAGCATGGCGAGTCCGAAGTCCATGGCATACCATCAGGAAATTGACAAGCGGCTGCTGCTCCGCCTCGGTGACAAAGAGGCGCTTCATCTCAAATACTGTGACGGCGGCAAAAGCAATGTTTGAGAGAATGATGATGCCCCAGCCGTACAGCTGGCGGATTTTACCTTTCAAGCCGATCATATCGCCGTAGTACAGCAAGATGATCGTTGCGATGATCGCCGAAAGTACGTGCCAGTGCCCGGTAAGCTCGATTCGTTCTTCACGAGCCGGCCAGACGCGGAAGATCTCGTCCAGCTTGACGGCCATGAAAATGCCAATACCCGAGGTGGTGAAGTTCATAAAGAGCATCTGCCAGGTCACGCCAAACTTGAGCGGGTCGCGCAGGAGCGCGCTGATCTTTTGTCCAAAGCCGGGTTTTTTTAGATGAGCAGTGCCTTCCCTCATCAACGTAGCCCAACTCCAGATGAGCAGCAGAAGTGCGGCCAGCATCGAGGGCGTAGCCCCGACGTAGATGATCATGTGAGCCACCGGCTCGAGCGGGGTGACCACCCCCCAGACGCCCAGGTTGAGCACGATGGTGCCCAGGATCATAAGCGGCATTGCCAGCTTGTGCATGACGCCCTTGAAGTTCAGCCAGCGGCCGACGATGAGCGTGATCATGATGGCGATCAGCGCCAGCATGATGTGCAGGTGGCCGATGACGGAATACTCCATGGTCGTTTTTTCAGGCAAGCGGATGATATTTTCAGCCAGGAAAACCTCAAACCCGTTGCCAAAAAACGAGCCAGGCACTGCGCCGAACAATGCCGAGAGCACCGTGGTCAGCGCTGTCGCAAAAAAGGCGGTGCGTTCCAGGTCCAGGCTGCCGATGTGGGCATAGGACCTGTCTGTATTTCGATAGTTGGGGTTCCAGGGCCAGAGCGCTATCACAAGCAGCACACCCGCAAAGAAAATGAGCGATAATCCTGCGATATACAAACCATGAAAAGCCCAGAAGTGGCCAAAGTAAGCAAAAGCCAGGCCAAAGACCATCGTCACAAGATAGCCGACCGTGATAAGCACCCGGACGGCGGTCTTATAGAAAGGCTTCATCTCCAGCAGGCTGGTGACCATATACACTTCGATGGCGATGATAGCCATCGCGATGGAGTGGTACAGGATGATGATGCGCCCTTCGCGATCGGCCTGCACCATATCCATGCCCAGCAGCTTAATGACCACTTCACGCACACCCATCTCAGCCATTGGGCCTGAGAGCATCCCCCACACAGCCGTGACCATTGCCACCATGGCGATTGCAACCAGGATCAAGCCTTTGGTAGAGCTAAAGAGGTAGTTCAAACGATCTTTAAAGAACTGCCGCATGAGGTTTCTATCCCTTTCTGGTAAAGCCTATGGTGAATGCTCCAGTCATAAGAAAGAGAAGGGGGGAGAGGATTTGCATTACAAACTCCGGACTGAAGAAAAGCAGCTGCGTGCCGACGGAGATAAAAGCCAGTGCAATTCCGCCAAGTCCGATGAGCAGGCCGCCGATCCCGACCCACCAGAAACCCTTTGGAGCGTTCTTCGCAAAGAAAGGCCCAAGGAAAATTACCAGGCCGGCGACCCCATGAAAGAGCGGCACTGCAATTTTCTTCATACTATCCATTCCGCCGATGCTGGAAACAGCTATCGCAAGGAATCCAATTAATGCAAACCACTTATATATTTTCTTCCAGGCAGGGAAATACTCTTCAGCAAGCCCCATCGAGATGCCCAGCGGGATCAGGCTGGCAACGGTCAATACCAAGGGTGAAGCCAGAATATCCATGCCAAGGAAGATGAGCAGGAGGCCTGAAACCAGAAGCACTGCGAAACCCATCAAATAGTAGATGTTGTGCAGCGCTTTGTGCAGGTTATAGCGCTTCCAAAAATACCAGCACAGGTAGGCAGCCAGTAAGCCCGTCAGAAGCAAGAAAAAATTATTAATTGTGAACATTTTATCCTCCTGATCAAAATACATATTTGGAGCGAATTCTATTCGGTTTGATTCCACTTTAATAACATGTTTCGCGTTCCTGGCAGCAGCAAGTAGATCATCAGACCTGTGCTGATCAGCGGCGCGGGCAGGAACATGGAGAATCGATGCACCTCGACCAGCGCGTTGTGCAGCCCGAGCGGGTAACCTGCCAGCATGGACATGGTCCCCGCAAAAATGCCAACAGGAATAGCCCACGATTTCTTTTTCAGGACGGCGAAGATGAATATTGCCCATGCTGCCGCCCCCCACCAGCTGACCTGCTGCGACAAGACATACATGCCATTCCAAAAAGGATCGTCATGAGATGTCGTGTATTTTGCAATCGGCGCGACCCCGTCGATGAAAGTCAGAACGTAGGCAATCCCGGCGACAAACGTCAGCGCGATGATCTTCTTTTCAACGCCGCCGATGAGAAGCATGCCAAACCACAGGATGGCTGCCAGGATAAAAACGACCATGGTCGGCGTGGGTAGATCGCTGTCCATGGCAGGGATCATCGGAAAAAATCCCACCAGAAGTTGAATGGTTGCAGCAATTGCGCCCCAAAACCAGGCCCACTTTTCCTTATACGCGAAGCCATAAAGAGCTGCCGCCCAGATTGCTCCGGCAGCTATGCCAATCCAGCCGAGCACGGCATAAGTGATCCTTACCGATGTGGCCTCATCAATACGACCATCTGCAAGCTTGGATGCGATGACCAGGTTGTATTGCACAGCCAGCAGGTAAAAAATGATCAAGCTGGTCAGAAATGCCCAGAATCGCCAGTACGATTCCAATCTTAGAATTGTTTTTCATTTCGATTTACCTTCAGTAGTATATCAGCGAACATTATTCCGTTGAACCTGCTTGTCCACTTTTTGCGGCAGCTTCTGCTTTCTTCTTACGCTGCCCTTTGACGATGTATGGGAGCAAGAACAGGTACGCACCACTGATCGCCATCACGAGCATTAATAAAGAAGGGATCTTGTCGAACTTATCCCAGGCGGCGACGGTCTGAGCGTCCCCAGCCAGCTTGATAATCACAGCAACTGGGATGAGCAATCCGGTCGGCACGGCGATCCAGCGGTGAAATTTTCGGAGCCATTTACTGAAGAATTTGGTCATAAAAGTACGCCTCGTATCTAGAAGAATTTTTATTGATCTTTCAAATCCAGGTTGATTTCCCGCGCCGGGCTGGGAGCGCCGGGGGCTTCGATCCGGTTCACTACACCGCGCACACCATCCACGCGCTGCGCGATTTCTTCTGCAGCGGTGCGTTCCATCGCTAAATCAACCATACCTGCCAGGTGAGCAATCCCATTCAGTACACCCACACGCAATTTTGCTTTAACGGTCCGAGCATCAACCGTTAATTCAGCAAGAATCGCTATTCTCAAGTTTTCGTCTGGAATATAAGGGAGGTTTTGCATCGTGTCTATGAGACCGTGTGATTCGGACAACCTCATCAATTTTAAAGATAAAATTGGTTTCCGTATACGACTTATATCGTGCCAGGATTTCGTCAAGCGGTTCTGGCTGGCACATTAAAACATATGTACGAGGGATTTTGAAAACGGACGCCTTTTATCCTGCTACGCCCCCGGCATCCATACACATTGCACTACTCAATAATCTTTCAGCGATCGGCTCGTTCTGCCAGACCTTTCGGGTCAAGCAGGACAATCCTCTGCTTCTCCACACTGAGCAGATTTTCCGTTTCAAGCGTTTTAAGCGCCCGGCTGAGCACATCGCGCACCGTCCCCAGGCGTACAGCCATCTGGTCAAAAGTCGTCCACTCGCGGCGAGGGACGATTAATTGGTCGTCGTGGAGTTCTGCCTGATGCAACAGTGAATGTGCCAGCCGCGCTTCAACACTCCGCAGGGAAAGGTCTTCGACCAGGTTCACATAATGGAGCACGCGTTCCCCTAGATGATGGATAACTGCCAACGCCAGGTCAGGACAGAGCGAGATCAAATCGAGGAATGTTCTGGCAGGGATTTTCCAAACCTGCACCGATTCCAGGGCAACAACTGTGCCTGGATATGTTGTGCCGGTCAAAACCGCGATGTCACCAAAGACTCCAACAGGTCGAAGGAACATCATCGCTTGCTCGCGACCTTCGCACGTCATCCGCATCGCTTTAATCCAACCGGATTCCAGTATATATATCGATTCGGCGGGCTCGCCTTCCACGTAGATCACTTGACCGCTACTAAAATGGCGATGGATAGCAGACGCGGCGATCGCCTGTTGGGTATCATCGGTCAACCCGCTGAATTGGGGCACACGCTGTAAAGTTGTTTTGAAGTGTGAAACGTTGTCCATATGATATATATTGCCAACAATTATCATAACATAAGCGTCTCATCGCAGGAGAAAAAGCAACTCATAGAGTTGGATTGGTCCGTTATGATGCGCCTGCTGATGCAGGTGTCTTACGAAACCATGCTGTGGACCTGATCATATTCGTTTTCTGGAGTACACTTATCGTGTCGATCCTTCTTCTTTCTCTAAGTGTTGGGTGACAGGTCTTATTTACATTGATTATTTGATATAAGGATTGGTTTTTAGCCTCTCTCCAATTCTGTTTCGACGAAGGAAATGAAAAAACCATGGTGAAAAAATCTGTTTCAATTTCAAAGAATATTCGAGAGTCCCAACACGAATTGCAATCAGTGAGATGATCAGCTTATCAGTGAATTACAAAAACTGACAAATTATAAGATCTATCCTCGCTCAATAACTCCAACAAAGGATTCGATTTATTATCTGGCTAAGATGGACAAAAAGACGGTCTTGTGCATTTTATCAACAAAGAATTCAGAAAACCAAAATATTGATGGTAAAACAGAAATTGTGACGTTTGCTGGAAGACAGGCGTCTCACACGATTGCACCGGCGGACACCAAAAGTGCAAAAATGCTTCAAAGTGAGCTCCCATTCTTGAATCCCAGGTTAATTGGCTTGCATAAATCAGCAGGATGTGGAGATCGACTTGGGCTGGCCACTCCCGGTCACATCCGTGCTATCCGTCTTTCTGATATGGCGCCTATACTTGCGCAACAATCCATCAGGGAAAATACTCGTACGAAACGCAGCCCAACGCAGGTGCTCGATGACGCCATGTGGGGGACGTTTCAGGAAGGATGGAGAAATGGTTATGGAGCAGATGCGGATCATTTAAAAACGACTGAACAAATCGACTTATTTGCTTCCGCCGGATTTACTCAATTTACAATAGACTCTTGCGACTACATCGACAACGGGCAGTAGAATATTCAAGCTCGGAGATTGCCGGGAAAGTGGCGAGTCTGCCCTGGTCCGATTTGGAGTCCGATCCTAAAAGTATGCAGGCTCAGATGGTAGATAAGGAGATTGATTTAGGGAATTCTTCCCTGACGATCACGCTCAATGAGCTCCTTCTTTCAGCTGCAAAATTTGGACGGGCAGTCACTCATATTTATAAAATGTTTCGTCACTTAGAAAATAAAAATATACCTTTTGAGCTCGAAATAAGCATTGACGAGGCTGATGCGACTACAACAATAGTCGACCACATTTATATCGTCAGTGAGTTACAGCGTTTGGGTGTGAAATGGATAGGTTTTGCACCGCGTTTCCCCGGAAGATTTGAAAAAGGCGTCGACTACATCGGGGATCTTGATGAGTTCGAAAGGGTATTTTCTCAACATGCAGCTGTGGCAATGGAATATGGTCCCTATAAGCTCAGCCTGCACTCTGGATCAGATAAATTTCGCATATATCCTGTTGCTGCTCAGCTTGCAGGTGAGCTGATCCATCTGAAAACATCCGGCACAAGCTACCTGGAGGCTTTAAGAGTAACCGCTCTAAAAGATCCTGCCCTTTTTCGCCAAATATTGAAGTGTGCTGTTGAATGCTACCCTGAGGATCGGTTGCTTTATCATGTCTCTGCTAATTTGGCTGAGATCCCTTTGTACTCTTCTCTTCAGGACGAGCAGCTCCCCGGAATACTGAACGATTTCAACGTTCGTGAAGTATTGCACGTTACCTATGGTTCTGTTCTTGAAAACAGCTCCTTACGCGATTCCCTGTATGCTAACCTGATAGATCATGAAGAGACCTATTATTCAATTCTTGAGGATCATTTCAATGATCATTTTTCTCCGTTTCGTAATACAATCAAGTAAACCTCATTCAATTGGCTGGCATCATTTGTCCATTCATCTGAATCTTAAGTCTTAACGAACGAGATTCCATCATTAATTTCCCGATTTGAACCATTTTTACACGACATTCTATCCATCGGATATCTTATTCATCCATGACCCTTATTCACATCCCCTATATCAACCAAGGTATTGGAAATTGAGATTCCAGCCGAGAATCTTCGCGTTTGACATTCGACCACAGGCAATCAAGCCAGCCACAAATCCTGCTGGAACAGTCCAGCATGCGTTAGAGCATCCTATTGGTATCGTTGCCTCTTAGAAATATTGATCGTCCCTGGCCAGAAAATCCTGATTATCTCAGATGACTATACCCGTCCGACGCCCGTGAGAAGTCTTGCTTCACGTTTTGCTTGATACGCTTAATCAAGCGGGGGTAAGGGATTCCGAAATCAAACTCATCATTGCATCAGGAACCCACAGGGTGATGTCCCCAGCAGAAGTAGAATATAAATACGGGAAGTCAATTTTGTCCAGAATCGAGGTAATCACTCACTCTTGTGATGATCATAAGGCTGTCGTTAATTTAGGGTACACAAAACATGGCATCCCAATCTTGATCAATCGGCATTTCATGGATGCAGATTTCTCTATAGCAGTAGGCAATATTATTCCACATTATCCTGCCGGGTGGAGCGGAGGCGCTAAGGCGATCTTGCCCGGTATTGCACATAAAGAAGCAATTGCTCATTTACATTTGCTGGGCGCATCGAGCGGTAGTCTGGGAGAAGTCAATTCTGTCATGCGCCAGGAGATGGAAGAAGTTGCCGAGAAGATCGGCTTAAATTTCATACTGAATGTTGTATTAAATTGGGACGGCGAACTCTTATTCAGCGTAGCTGGTCACTTCATCGACGCACATCGAGTCGGTATTGAATTCGCTCAAAAAGTTTATGGTGTTCCCGTACACACAAAAGCTGATCTGACAATAAGCAGCACATCCCCCGTGGATTTTGATTTTTTCCAGGGTGATAAAGGGATTTTTTCTGCTGCGTTAGTCACCCAAAACGATGGAGAGATTGTTCTAGTGAGCGGTTGTCTGGAAGGGATCAACCCAAGCTATCCAGACCTGGACAAGATTCTGGGTAAGTTAGAAAATAAACAAATCTGGGAAGAACTTCATTCAGGGAAGATGGCTGAAGTGCTCCTCGCTTCTGAAGCTATTTCAATCAACAACGCGATGAGTGCACACAAAATCACGATTGTGTCACAAGCTACAAAACGCGAGTCAATTTAAGAAAATGGGGTTCCAGCATTTATATCCAGGTGAGCTCGCTGAATATATCAGGGAGGGTCTGATGCGAAATCCCAGATTAAAGGTTGGCGTACTCCGCAACAGTGCCGTGGTTTACCCAAGATATATAAGTTGAAAATCGCGAGATTTTTATTTTCGCAAACAATTTGTTCCCCGGATCCTGATGCTCAACGATATTCACCCACCGCCTCAAAAAGGGCCACTATATTCTGCGGTGGAACATCAGATAGGATATTATGGATTGTTGCGAAAACAAAACCGCCGCCAGGAGCAAAAGTTTCGATATTCTTTCGGACATGGCTTTTCACTTCTTCGGGTGAGCCTTTGTTCAATATGAATCGAGTATCGCAACCTCCTCCCCAGAATGTGATGTCTTTTCCAAACTCAATCTTGAGTCTTTCTGGCTGCATATCTCTGGCAGTGATCTGGATAGGGTTTAGAATGTCGAACCCCACTTCAATAAAATCCTGTATGATCGGGTAAACAGAACCACAGGAATGTAGAAATATCCGCATTTTGCTGTGTTTTTTTACAAAATCGCATAAGATTTTTTGGCGCGGCTTAAAAAAGCGCCGGTATGTTTTAGGCGACATGAAGAGCCCGTGGTTGGTGCCAAAATCGTCTCCAAAACGTACAATATCGACTAGATCACCTACCGCAGAGCAAATCTTCTCTAAAGTCTCTAAATGATGTTCGACTAAAGCATCGAGCAGGCCCTCTACTTCCGTTGGATTCTCGAGCAGGTCAACCAGGAAGTTATCCATGCGGCGCAAGAAACCACCCATTTCAAATAGACTGCATCCAGCCGCGATTACCACGGCACGGTCGGAATTTTGACGATAAGTGATTAATCGCTTTCGCAGCTGGTCAAAAAAATCATGCTCGCCGGCATGGTCCCAGGGGCTGCGAGCCAGTTTGGACCCAATGAACTTTTGCCATTGCCTTGGACAGGTCTTTATAATTGGAGGGGTAACCATCTAAATATGGAAAAACCGTTTGATCGAAGAAGGTTGCCCCCAGCGGCATGGTGGCGATGACGTCACCCTCTGAGTCGTAAACATCCCAAGAGTCTTCAGGTCGCTGTACCGGCTGGAACCAAATTGGGATCTGCACGTTAATCCCGCTGGGCAAAGTGAAATCTTTCCAATCCTGGTCATCCAGATTGAACAACCTGCCGATGTCGATCACATCACTATGTGACGCCTCTAATACAAATTCATCTAGTTGAGCGAGTTGGCCGACGACGTCAAATACACGTGTTTTGCTGCCATCCATGCTCAACGCTTTTATCAACCAGTAATAGGCGGTAGCAGAGACCCCGGTGACTGTCGTGGATCCGAAATCCACAGGCAGCATATCGGACTCACGGTGATCGACAGCGTTTAAAATTCTTTGACGCGAGTTCATACAATCCCACCGCTACTGAAAAAAGCGTGAATGGCAGAGACTATTTGGGTTGGCAAACTTCATCGTAGTCCCAACCGTTATCTTTGCACAGATTCCGCGTGTGGGCTTCAAACGTCGGCTCTGCTTCTGGGCGGCCATTCACAAAACAATCGACGCTGACATAGATGATTGATTCCGGACTTTCGCAGAGAATGGAGTGGAACGTGTGCGGCGGAACTCGAACAACGTCACCGGGGACAACAGGAAATTGCTTCGCGCCATGCTCACCGATTCTCAGGGTGCCTTTCCCCTGGATCATATAAAATATTTGCTCTGTGTCAGGATGAAGATGCAGCGGAGGTGCTTCTCCGGGTTCCAGCACGACCAGAAATACTTCCGAAGTTACCGCTTCAGATCGATTCATCACCAAATCATTGACGTGTGTTGGAAATCGAAAGCGTGTAGTTTCCTTCGTGCTGAATACATATTTCTCAAACTTGTCCATGGAAAACCTCCTCTATGTTTATTGTTGATATCATTTGATGCTTTTCAAATACTTCAATGCCTGGGACGCCGCAGGGTCTGGGTCGATCGTTACATCCCAGCTCAACTCGACGCCCAGAAAACCTTGATAACCGAACTTATCCAGCGCTTCAAGAAAGGGTGGGAAATCAAAGCTCCCCAGTCCTGGGACAAGATGCTGGTCGCGAAGTCCGTTATTATCATCGACATGAACATGGAACAGTCTGTCTTGTGCCATGGCCATAGCCTGTGCTGTTTCCTCTCCAACAATATGAGAATGGCCAGTATCCAAAACAAGACCCAGGTTAGCATATCCTAACTGGTCAATCATCCTCATGGCATCGGTTCCCGTGTTAATCAGGTCCGTTTCATATATATCTGCTGGTTCGATCGCAATGCGAACCGGAAAGGATGATGCAAATCGACAGATTTCATCGAGGCTTCTGCGCAAACTATCCCAGGCAGCGGACTTCGATTGACCAAACAGGCTGTGTCCCGGGCAGACGCTTACGACGGGAGACCCTAAGGCAGCGGCAGTTTGGATGCTGTCCTTAATATACTCGATGCTCTCCTGCCGGATGAATTCGCTGCCGCTGCAAAGGCATGTTGGATATCGAAATTGAGCCGGGATAAATGAGGCGACCCCAAGCTGGAGTTCGCCCAGCAAATCTTTGATTTTCTCGATATCAGCTTCGTTCAGGTCCTTTCGATATGCATGCGGGCGGCCTCCCCAAAAGTCGATCCCATCATAGCCGGCTTTGGAGATCTGCTGGATAGCGATATCCAATGGATAATTCACGTAGATGAAAGATGAGAGGCTTAACCGGATCAATTTAACCTCCCCAGGATGCCCAAAAAATACTCTCGGGCCTGGATCGCTTCTTCGACAATATGATCGACACCCGAAATATCGATCACCAACGTTCCATCGTATCCAACCAGGCTCAAATCATGAAACAGGGTAGGAAAATCAATATTTCCACGACCCGGCGGATAGTGATAAGCGAAAGAGCTGTCGTTATCAGACAGATGGACGAGCTTTATAGTATCGCTCAACTTTCGAACGACCAGGGACAGGTATTCTTTACCCGCATGGACATGGGCGACATCCAGGATTACACCGATATTATCTCTTTTTGCATCGCGAATGAGATGGAGAATGGAGTCAACCGATCCAACCCAATCGTTAGCTCGGGTCTCGATCAGCAAAGTCAACCCTTTTGATCCCGCAATTCCTGCAAATTGATCCACCATTCGCACGGCATGATCCCAAAAAGCCGGCCATGAGAAATCATCGTCAACAAGCACTGCGGTCGGAGGGCCTCCGGTGTACAGCTCCGTGCCTTGAGGGCGGATCTCAGGCGGCATGTAGCCGCAGATCGCAACCAGAGGGGACTTTAATTCGCAGATGAGATCTGTCAGGCTATCAAAATCATTGACTGCCCTCTCAGATATGGCCTGGTCAGTGCTGAACATTTGCTCTTCAACAGTCATGATCGAAGGAACAGACATGCCATATCGGTCCAAGACGGCTCGCATTTTCTGGATATCACGACGATGAGCCGGCAGAAGCTCGTCATATAATTCCAGCTCCATTGCCTGGAAACCAGCCTGTCCAACGATCTCCATTGCTTTAAGGTGGTTTTCAGGAGAAGGAGGGATACCAAAAAGCGTGATCGGGATCGTATAACCGCAGGCAATTTTCATTCAGCACTCCTTATCAGTGGACGATAAAGGCAAAAATCGGGATCGTCAGCATCGAAACCAGGGTAGTTATCATTGTTGCATTCGCGGCCAGGCTTGCATCGGCATTGTAGCGGGCAGCCAGAGTTGCAGCCATGATTGCACTGGGCATGGCCGCCTGGACAACTGCAATTTCCCGTGATGTGTCCGTAAGCGGCAGCGATAAGATTGCCACCCAGGTCAGAAGAGGCAGGATGATCAACTTAAATAAACTTAGAAAGATCAATTTCCGGTTGCCAACGTGATAATCCAGGTAAGTATTGTAGATCAAGCCTCCAAGAATGAGCATCATGATCGGTATGGCGGTATTTGAAAGGCTGTTCAGCGGATATTCCAGGAACGATGGTAACCTTCTATCTGACAATGAAATTGCCACACCAAGAAGCAAAGCGATAAAAATCGGGTTGAAGATCTGTTTAATCAGCAAGGATTTCCTTGCCGGGCTTGAATCAGTGAATTGGCCCGAATTTTGAAAAGCGCCTATGCCGAGCGTAAAAAGATAAATGGAAGCTCCCAGGTCGAACAGCACCGCGAGGATGGTCCCCTGGCTGCCATATAATGCCGCACAGATTGGAATTCCCAGGAAACCTGTATTTCCAGTTACACCAGAAACCAACAGCACGGCTCGTTGAGGCCATTCCCAGTGAAAAATTCGAGCGATGGCAGATGCAAAGGCGTAACCCACAAATCCGCTGCACAAACCGATCCCAAACATCCATGGGGCTTGACTGATAACGGTTTTAATAGAGCCAGAGGCAGCATTCCAGAATACGAACACGGGTATGATGAGAATCAGGATGATCTCGCTTAGCTGGTTGATCAGCTCTGGCGTGAGGATATGCCGCCATGCCGCGAGCACTCCAATTCCTATTAAAAGAATCAAACCTAAATAAGGGGTGATTATCGTCGAAATATCAGTCCAGATCATCATCCGGAAATTAGCCTCGCAGACCCGACAATGCTATGCTCTCGATGATCCGACGCCGCAGGATGAAAAAGACAATGATCATCGGAAGCACGTTCAGCACTGAGCCGGCCATGAGAGGACCATAATCCACGCTGAATTTGAATTGGAAGGCAGTCAAGCCGAGTTCCATGTTGAAGATATTCTGATCGCTGGCGATCAACAGCGGCCAGATGAAAGCACCCCAGGCCTGGATGAAAGCGAAAATCCCGAGCGCCCCCAGTGCAGAAGTGGATAATGGAATGATAATGCGCTGAAAAATAGCCCATTCAGACGCCCCATCGATTCGAGCAGCATCGATGAATTCATCCGGGATTGCTGATGAGATGTGCTGGCGCATCAGGAAGATACCGAAGCTCATGATTGCATACGGGGCGATGATCCCCTGGTAGGTATTCACCCATTTTACGCTGATCATTTGCAAGTAGAACGGCAGCATGTAGCCTTCGAAAGGGACAATCGCCGTCGCGAGGATGATAATGAAAAGGATATCTCGACCTGGAAAGCGAAACTTTGCGAATACATAGCCTGCCACAAGCGAAGTTATCAGAACGACCAGGGTGGACACGACCGATATGACCAGGCTGTTAAAGAAAAAGCGCACGACTGGGATGGTCTCCATAACTTTATAGTAGTTATCCCAGGTGGGATTTCGTGGGATGAACTCCGGCGGCCAGCTCAGCACTTCTGTCGGCGGCTTAAAGGATGTCGCCAACATCCAGGCAAACGGGATCAGCATGATAACACTGCCCAGGAGCAAGATCAAATGCCGCGCCGTGCTGCCTGAGATTTTCTGCAAACGCCTTTGGGTAGGCGTAATTATCCTGGTTTGCGTTGCGCTAGGGTTCATGGTCATCCCTCTTCAGTCCGGAAGAATTTAAACTGCACCAACGTCAACAATAAGACGACTACTGTCAGAAACACAGCTTCCGCAGATGCGTAGCCCATCTTCCGGAATTGAAAACCGTTGGAGTAGATGTCATAGACCAGCACCCGTACCGCGCTGCCGGGTGCGGATTGAGAGCCCAGCGTCATCACGTACACCTGCGTGAACACGTTGAATGCGTTTATCGTAGAAGTGACTAAAACAAATAGCAACATCGGACGCAGCAGCGGGAAGGTGATGTAGCGGAACAGATTCCAGCTTCCGCCGCCGTCCAGCTCGGCTGCTTCATAATAAGTTGCTGGGATATTCTTGATCCCCACCAGAAAGAGAACCATGTTATATCCGATGACCTTCCAGACGCTCATAAAAATGATCGCCCAAAGCGCTGTTTCTGGGTAAGTTAGCCAACCGACGGGTGAAATATGGAAGAGCGATAATACATAATTTAAAATACCGTACTTGGCATCATAGATCCATTTCCAGGCCACCGCCATCGGTACCATGGGTGTAATGAAGGGGATGAAGAAGATTGCCTGATAGATGGGGGCGAGCTTGATCTTTCCTGCCAGGACAATGGAGAGCGGCAGAGCCAGGATGATGCTTAATAACACTGTGGCAACGGAAAACAAAGCGGTGTTCCTGAGTGCATCGAGGAAACGGCTATCCGTGAGCATGATCTGATAATTTGTGATTCCAATGAAAGGGTGGACACGGCGGGTGTAATCCCAATTGAAAAAGCTAATGAATAACGTTCGCAAAATGGGATAGATGCGGATATAAAAGAATAACAACATGATCGGGGTCAGCATCGCATAGCAAAATAATAATTTCGATCGCTGCTGGGGATTTTTCCCCAGGAACTTATCGTTAAAAGTTGCCAGCCGATTCACTGCCGGTTTCTTACCGGTCTTATCCAGGCTTGTTACGCTCATGGTTTTTCTCCGCAAAAATCGTCAATCGATTTTTCAACTTGCTGTAGACTTCCGCTTATCGAGTTTCGATCCAGGGTAACGCCAGTAAAGGGGTGGTGTGTCTGCAGAAGCAAGATTGACATCTGCAGACACACCGAATTGTGGGATAGGCTATTATTAAGGCGGGCAATAAAGCACAGGATACTTACTGAATGCCTGTCGGTTGCCGCAGTCTTAGCTCTTAAGCCTAGTCTGTCCCATATATCCCGGCCTGCTTCAGGATCGAATCAGTCTCTTCGGCCATCGCTTTGACGGTTGCAGCAAGTGCTTCAGGATCGTCCACCAGAGAGGCGTCCAGGTAAGCCGCTACCAGGCGGTCTGCCATCTTGGTCAAGATCTCATCGAAACTGGTAAGCAGTGGGTAGACATAATAGCCAAGCTCTGCTGGCGGATTGACGAACACCTCATACTGCGGGGATTTTTCGAGGAGAGGTGCCCAGTCAACGTCGGCGCGAGGTGAAATCCAGCCCGTCTTCTCGATTTGAGATATGGTGTTCTCCGGGTTGGTGAGAAGCTTGGCAAATTCCCAGGCTACATCGGGGTTCTTGGAGCTCTTGGCTACGTAAACTCCAGCGGGTTGGGTCAGGGTGTCGAAGCGCATATCCTTGGGCATTGGGGCGGAACCATAGTTTAAATCTGGCGCTTTGGAGGCTACTTCTCCAATTACCCATGATTTCGCGCAGGAACATGGCCGTCTGCTCAGTCACAAAGGCTTCAGCGTCGTGCTTGACCTGTTGGTCGTCGACGTGCAGCTTATGCACGGCGTCGATGTGGAACTTCAATGCCTTTTGACCGGCTTCGTTGTCATATCCGTTATGCCACTTTGTGCCATCGGCGGTAGGAACGATGACATCGCCGCCCATGTTGTGCAGGAAGAACCAGAACTTTTCGGCGATTCCACTTCCCTGGCCAGACAGACGCAGGCTCATCCCGCTGCGCAGAATGTTTCCAGCAGCATCATACTTCACCAGCTTCTCGGAGAAATCCATCATCTCCTCGAAGGTCGCCGGAGGTTTTTCGGGATCTAACCCGGCTTCTTTAAACATATCTTTGTTGTAGAACAGCGATGCCTTACTGCCATCCAACATCGGTATGCCGAAAGTCTTGCCGTCAAATGTGAAGTAGTTCACTGTGAATTCATCGTAAGCCCCACCCTTGACGAGCGCGTCGACATCAGGCGGATTGGGATCAATCAGCTCGCCTTCAATCAGGATCGGAGTGATATTCGGCATGACGTCGAAGATGTCTGGACCAGTGCCGGTTGGCAATGCGGCCTGGAGTTTCGTCTCGAATTCTCTCAACGTTGTGCTCAAGAACTCAAATTTTACATTCGGGTGGGTCGCCATGAATTGGTCAGCGACATCCCTGTAAAGTGGTTCCAGCTCCGGATAGCCGGTCCAGATGGTCAGCGTAACTGCTTCCTCTGCAGGTGCTGGTGCTGGAGCTTCGGCAGCGGGCGCTTCGGCAGCAGGCGCTTCGGCAGCAGGCGCCTGGGTGGGCTGTGCAGCTGGCGCACAACCGGACACCGCAAGAAGCAACACTGCCAATATGACTACGGTGTTGAAGAAATATTGTTTTTTCGACATTTCTTGATTCTCCTTCTCAAAAGTTTACACTGCGATTCGATTGGACTATCCTGATAACTAACCTTAACCATGTATATACGTATTCACCTCCTTCTTGAGTCTACATCCATTTTGAATTTCCGGTGTAAAACTCTTCGTATTCGCCTGAGTGAACCTGAATCCAAGCGCCAGGTTGCAGTTTGAGATTTCTCGAGTCCCTTTGGCTGAACATTTGGCTTAAGGAAACCTTATCCTTCGATTTGATCCAGGTTCTCGATGACTTTTGCAAATGCTTCGATATACTGGTCAAGCACCTCGGGACAGTGATGTGTAAAGGTAGGTAAACCAATCAATCTTGGATGGATATCCACTGCGACAGGGAAATCTTGATCTTGATAGTGGATCTCCCGGATTGGAGCGTAATGGCCATTTATAGCCAGTCACCTTTTCATAGTAGCTTGCACCACGATAAAGCATTTGACGATGGAGCAGCCTGTAGCGTTCAGGAAACGCATCGACACCCTCAGCCTGCAGCGCCGTGATAAACCGATCAATCGGGAGGTGATTCAATTGCTCAGGATGGTATTTGATTCGGTATCCGTAATAACCTCCTCGGGTACAATTTTGCTCAGTGAAGGACGGCTCGATGCCGCGAAGGCCTTGCAAACCTGCCGATAATTTGTTGAGATTGCTCTGACGCAATTGAATCCATTCGTCCAGGTGTTGGAATTGAATATTTGCGATTACGGCAGCAATTGGATGGACCCGGTATTTCGGCCCCAGACCTGTATAAGCAAAGTCCTGATATTTTCCTGTAACTTGATCGACCTCAATCCGACCTCCATAATGGGAGAGCGCCAACATTCTATCGAAATATTCCGGGTTATCTGTTATTGCAATCCCCGCCTCACCGCCAATAATCATCTTGCTTGCCTGCAGGCTGTAACAACCGATATCGCCCAGAGTCCCGACCTTTCGCCCTTTATAGGTTGCACCATGCGCGTGCGCAGCGTCCTCGATGACCTTGAGATTGTGTTTCCTGGCAATCTCGTTGATTGCGTCCATATCAGCAGGATGTCCCCAGATATGAACCACACCAATTGCTTTGGTTTGGGGCGTAATTCTTCTCTCGATGTCGGCTGGGTCAGCACAAAGGGTCCTGGGATCAACATCGCAAAAGACCGGGGTAGCATTGCAGGAGAGGACTGCATTTGCCGTGGATGGCCATGTGTAGGTAGGGACGATCACTTCATCCCCAGGCCCCACTCCAACAGCAAAATAGGCAGCATGAAGCGCCGACGTGCCATTATTTTGAACAAGAGCATGTTCCACACCATGGTAGCGAGCAAAATTATTCTCAAATTCGTCCACGATCCCGCTGCCATCGGCAATGGAGAGGTCTTCTGTCAGCATATGCTGGACGACAGCGTTCACCGTATCTTCATCGATTATCGGCCAGCGCTCCTCATAATTGCTGGATACTGCTTTTTCCCCATCCAATAAAGCTAATTTAGTGCTTTTTCCCATTTCGACAATCCTTTCGTTGTAAAAAGTATTTCACAAACCTAATAATCTTTTCTTTTGAACTTCGTGGACAGCTAGTTTCCCTACCAGACGAATGCTTCCGGCTAAGCAGACAGGAGCGGAAGCGCAACGGTGGTTTGCTTGCGTGAGGACAGGTAGATCGCCTCCACAAGCTCAATGCTGAGCCGCCCATCCTCACCGCTCACTTTCGGACGACGTTTCTCGCGAATTGATTGTGCAAAATCATTGAATTGGGCGATGTGACCTGCAGCAGAAATATCCATGGGTCTTGCCGCTCCACTGCTCGCCTCTGATTTGTCTACTCTATCATTACTGCTATCCAAAAAATGCCATTCCAGCTGACCCTGCCCTTTGTGGTAGATTACGCTGCCTTGATCCCCATAAAATTCCAGCCGCTCCGGGTATCCTGGGATTGCGATTGTTGTGGCTTGCACCAGACCCAGCTGGCCGTTATCATACTCAAGGCTTGCCAATGCGCAATCTTCAACTTCAATTTTATGGTTAAGGGTCCGGATTTGAGCTGTCACACGAGAAGGCGATCCGGCAATCCAGAGCAGGAGGTCCAGCGCATGAATTGCCTGGTTGATCAGAACTCCGCCACCTTCGTACGCCCAGGTGCCGCGCCAGATGCCGGTGTCGTAGTATGCATCCGTTCGATGCCAAAAGGTATTTGCGCTAACCCACAAGAGCCGGCCCAGCTCGTCTGATTCGATGGCTGATTTTAACCTCAGCGCAAGGGGCTCAAAGCGACCCTGGAAAATGACGCCAAGCGTGACGCCCGCCTGCTCGCATGCTGCGATCATTTGGTCGCATTCATTCACCGAGATGGCCATCGGTTTTTCGCATAACACATGCTTTCCGGCAGCAGCAGCTTCAATCGTGATCCGTGAATGCAGATAATGCGGGACGCAAAGGGTGACGATATCCACATCGGGGCGCGCCAGGATATCATGGTAATTCGTATAGGCATCGCCGCCAGATTGTGTGGTTATTGCCTGGGCGCGATCCATGTTGGAATCGGCGACAGCAACCAATTCCGAGTCAGGGATGCACTGTATGGCAGTCGCATGGACTGGAGCGATATTCCCTGCACCAATTATCCCGAATTTCAGGGTCATTTATTCTCCTCGATTGACACAGATTTCACATTGCCCGATGATTTGCCAGGATGTTTGATTTCATCATAGAGCGCCAGAAGGTTCTCCAATGGCACATCTGGCTGGACGATATTCGAAGGTGCGAGAATCAAGCCACCGTCTGCTCCGCATTCACGAATGCGCGCCCTAATTTCTGACCGCACGTCTTCTGAAGTGCCAAATGGGAGCGTATGCTGCGAAGACATGGTTGAATGCATGGAAAAACGGGATCCGTACTCGCGTTTGATCGCGAGGATATCCATGCATTCTGGCTGAAGCGGGTTCACAATATCAAAACCTATTTCAATGAGGTCGGGTAGTACGGTTTGCATTGCTCCGTCGCTGTGGAAGTAATAATATATTCCGGGGCGGTGCGTCGACTCAATGATCCTGGCTAACCTTGGTTTTATCTCAGCACGCCACCAATGAGGAGAGACAAGCATACCTTTTTGGCTGGCGATATCCCCTACCATCTGGACGATATCTGCCCCGTGTTCGAACAATCTTGTGACTTCAATTATTTTTGTTTCCGTAATGATATCGAGAAGCCGGGTGACAAAATCGGGGTTGAGCAGGGTATCCATCAAGAATTGGTCCATCCCGCGGAGTTCCCAGGCATCCCGAAAAATATTGCCGGTCTCGATCCCGATCATGTACTTATTCTTAAAACGATCCACGCATAAGTCTAGATGCGCGTATCGCTCGGGTAGATCTGGATCCGGGAAGGTGTAAGTGTCTAGATGATCAGCATCACTCAATGGGTGATAGGTGAAATGAAAATAGTCTTCCGTGCTTCCAATCGCGCGGCGGATGCCGCGATCGTCCTCGAATTCATCTGTCGGACAACATCTTCACCAGATTTCGTGAGCCGACGCCCACATCTGCATCGACGGGCGCCGGTACGGCCGTGGCAGCAAAATGGCTGGGCGGCTCAATGACTGCCTGGCGGAAATCTATACCCAGCTCGACCAGAATTTCTTCATCGACATTCGTCTTGAAGTGCTCCCGAAGCGATCGCCATATCTCCGGGCAGAACGCGCCATCCGCTGGAGGACGATCCGGTTGGACATGCGCAAGTGCATTTCGAACCCTTTCGTAGGAATTCATCATGGTTGCGTTACCTGGTCTATCCCTTCGAGGTTTCGCCAACCAAACAACCGGGCAGCGTTCAATCCTAATATGTTGCGCTTGTCTGCCGTGCTGAGCTTCGCGAAGGTCACACGCCCCAGCTCAGCGGTCAATGCCAGGAAGCATACGTCTGACCCAAAAAGAACTCGTTGGCTGCCTACTCGTTCGACCAGATGCTCGACCAAACCCATTGCTTGAAAAGAACCGCAGGTTTCCAGGAAAATGTTCCTGCAGCGAAGCGCCGAATTCACTGCTGCTCGATAGCCTCTCAGCAGCCCACCGGAATGTCCTAGAATAAATGGTACATCCGGATAGGCATTGGCGATATCTATTATCATTTCCGGACCGCACAAAGCAGCTTCTTGCCCGACACCCCAGGTGTGGATCAGCACCGGCGCTCGATAACGCCGGGCAGCCTCAAATGCAGGCACGTAAGCCGATCCGTTAATGGGGTAGTCGTGATACGCCGGGTGCAGCTTGATCGCACGCATCCACGGATGGTTCCCCAACCAGTAATCCAGCTCTTCTTTGATTTCAATCGCCGGATAATTTGGGTTAATCGTCACATAACCAATGAAACGGCCTGGATATGCCTCAGCCGCCTCAGCCACAGCTTTATTCCCGGCTTTATAGTCTGGTCCAATACTCAGCATCCCGCTGATCGCGATCGCCTCGAACCCCGCAACGGTCCATGACCTTTACCAATCCAGCCGCGTCTGATTGAGGGATCGCGAACTGCCTCCAGGAACCTAAGTGCCCATGTGCATCGATCACAAGTTCATCCAGAGGCAGTCCTGCACGGGAACGGATAAATATCGGCTCATCCCGAAAATCAACAACAGGTTCAATATCCTGAGTTGTTGGGATTGGTATCACAACCGCTCCTTCGTTTGTTCCTTCGCATTTACCAGCTCTGGCCAGGCGAGCAGCCTGCGCAGGTTGTCACCCGCGATCAGCCGCCTGGCTTTATCGCTCAATTCAGCGTATTGGATGTAGCAAAGTGCCGGTCCGGCTGAGAAAATCGGCATCCGGCTGCCAAACAGAAAACGCTGCGGTCCAAAGCGGTCCACCGCTGCCTCCAGACCGCAATGGACGATTGTCCAGCAGAGATCAATATGCAGGTTCGGAAGCGCTTCAAACAAGGGGTAAATCGCCCGGTATTCCTCATAGCGCACTTCTGTGACGATAATTGGAAGCTCGGGATGCGACTTACAGATCGTATAAATACCATCCCAGGTAATTTGATCAAAACTGACAAATAAAGGAATGTGAATTTCAGCCAGCGCACCCAACAATCCATCTGCCGACCAGGAGCTTAAACTCCAGTTATTGAATTCCGATGCTGGAAAAATTCGCACAGCCCTGATACCCTGTTCAACAAGCAAGGAGACCAGCGCAGCCGGGGCAGGGAATTCGCCCGTATGGTGCGGCATCACCACCCAGCATGGTACCAGCCGCTCGTTACCTGCAATTTCATCTAAGAGTCGAGAATTGCCCTCCGCTGGGCTGTATTCCCGAGCCCAGGCATGGTGCACAAGCGCCTGGTCGATCCCGGTATAGTCCATCTCTGCCAGCAGGGCTTCGGGTGTGAAGAATGACCCCGGTTGGGGGATCGCAAAGCGCCCGATCGAACAGTTGCAGTCAAAGTAGCTGAGAGTCATTGTCGGTATTTTTTGTGCAGAATTTCGATCAACTTATCCCGGTTGGTGCTAGTCCAGAGAAAAACAATCGGCGGCTGAATCGGTATCGAGCAAGAGTTGGGCGTGGGCTGCTTTTCGCAAGATCGATGCCGGGCAGGTCTCAACGATAGGGCCAAACAAACTTTTCTTCACGGCATCCGCTTTGCGCTTTTCTGGGACAAGCACCAGAATATGCCTGGCAGCCAAAAGCGCCGGGATGGTGAGCGTGACCGCATGACGGGGGACGCTGTCTAATTGCACGAAATGACCTTCCTTAACCTGCTGCTGACGAGAGACATCATCGATTTCTACCGGTTTCACCCAGAGCTGGTCCTTAAAATCGGCATAGGGAGGATCGTTGAACGCGACATGACCGTTTTCCCCTATCCCCATCACGCACAAGTCAGCCGGATGGGTGTGCAGCAGCTGCTCGTAACCCCTGCAGATGGACGCAATTTCTCCTTCGGTCGGGATCGGATAAAAGGCTCCAGGTACGATCCTATCCAGCAGGTGTCGGCGCAGAAACGCAGAGAAACTCGCCGGATGACCAGCGCTGATCCCGATATATTCGTCCATGTGAAAGAAATTGACTTGTTTCCAATCGATGCCCGGCAGCTCACCCAATGCGTCCAAGAAGGAGAGCTGTGAATTCGCCGAGGCCATTATCAGATTTGCGCACTTTTTTTCCTTAAGCGCCTGAACAATGATTTCGGAGGCCAGATCGGAGCCAGCCAAACCCATCTCGTGGTTTGATCCATATACTTTTACCCGAAGCTCACCGATTTTCGTGCTGAAGACTGGAAGAACAGCCATGCGCTTCCTTTCTAATCTTGATCGTCAGGAACCAGCGGAATCAAAGGCCGAGTCTTTGACCATAGCCTTCCAAGATTTGCTTACATTCCAAAAAGCGTTGCTCCAACGATGGCATTTCTTCGAGATCAATCGCATAGCAGCCGTCGAAACCCTGCCGTTTGAGCGCCAGAAAGACTTCTTCCCAATCGATATTTCCCTCTCCCGGAACAAGATGATGGTTGATCCGGCTGTCATTATCCGCCACATGAATATAGCGGATTCTCCGGCCTAATTTTTCCACACTGAGCGGTAAAAGCTCTTTTTGTGCATGCAGATGGGCGGTATCAAAGATACATCCCAAATTTGGATCTCCAACCGCATCAAAAAGGCGCAGCAGAGCATCCGTATTCGCAGTCACTTCACCGACTCGTGGCTCGATCAGCAGCTCCAAACCATGAGCTTTTGCAATCTTGTTGGCCTGCGAAATCGTCTCGACATAACTGTCCCAGAATTTCCGCCAGCTAAAGCCTTCCGGGATGCGCACCTGATACACCTGTCCGAAGTTGATTGCTTCGGTCATGGCTGTGCCTTCTTTCAACTCCAGCGGGGGAAAGTAGGAGTCGATCCAGATGCGCGGCGTCTCCAGGTAGACCGCCATTTTGGCAGCCCGTTCGAACAGCTCCATGGCTCTGGCAGCGATTTTTGCATCAGGTGAGATCATTTCCGGCAGGACGGCAGCAAAGTTAGCCAGCTTGACCCCTGCATTCTGAAGCGCCAGCTTGATTTGATCTTGATGGTCGATCACTTGACCTAAATTGTCAAAACCAACGCCTTCCAATTCAATATACTCAAAACCAAGCTCGCCCATATCCGAGATGGCCTGGAGGATGTGTTCCATAGATGGAGGAAAGCCGTACTTATCAATCGCATACAACCAACAGCAGACGATTTTCATTTTTCTTTTCCCTGTTCCAAATTCGAACGTGATTCATGATTGAGTTTTTGAGATCAAGTCTTCGAAAAAAGATTGTGATCCGCCTGGAGAGCTCGCCAAAGCTCAGATTGGTCTAAAAGGTCCTTTTTGATCGTGTCCTGGGCTTTGTTTGGATCACCAGAGATTATCGCTTCAACGATGTTCCTGTGGTTTACTGCATTTGCAAGCAGCTCTCCTTTGGTGTGGGCTTCATTTGCAAACATGAGCAGAATCCAGGAACCGATTTTCAACCAGGTTTCGAACAGCAGCTCATGTTCCGAAAATGCCATGATAGACCTGTGGAGCTGAAAATCCCAATGGGAAAAAGTGGGATCGTCATCCATGGAAGCTGCTTCGTCAAGCTTTTGACAAATTTTCTGCAGTTGATTAATTTTTTCTTTGGTGAGTTTTAGAGAAACCAATCTCGCTGCAAAACATTCCAGTTCAGCCCGCAGGGTGATGATCTCCCAGGCTTTCTCTGCAGATAAAATCCTGACTCTTAAAGACCTGTTGGGTAATTTTTCAAGCATCCCTTCGCTTATCAGGATTCGGAAGGCTTCTCGAAGTGTCCCACGTGAAACGCCCATTTTTTCAGCCAGCTGTGATTCGTTGATACTCTGCCCTGGTTTGTATTGTCCACTAACGATGGATTGTTTGAAGCGTTCAACGATGATGTTGACGAGGGATACAGGTTGAATTTGGGTCTCGAGGAGATCACGCGGATTTCGAACCGAAAAAGGGTCATTAATTTGAAACATGCTGTTATTCGCTATTGCTTATTTGTGAAAATGCATGATTTGGCGAGACACAGATGGCAGCAGCAAAACTTACTTCTATGAAAAAGGTCAACGCAAGACAACGGAACAAGTATTATCAATTACCGAAACCCCTCCGGTCAGAGATATTTTACACTCATGGTTGCTTGCAATCTACCAGAGCGCTACATTGTAGGATTGTAGGATTGTTCAACAATATGATACATAATAAATATACTATTGTCAACAGGTAGTTTCGAACAATTATCAATGGTTTTACTCAGCAACATCTTTCGGCTCTCGGTTGGAACCTAAAGTGCCCTTCACTTTTCCCCAAAGACCTTTAACGTGTTTCGCAGCCTCTTTCCTTTCTTCTTTAGACTCTTCACCCGTGTAGCGCATCAGGATCGCCACGGGCCGCGTGCCGTCGAAATTCTCCATGATGATCAGCACCAGCAGGGTCAAGGGCACGGCAAGGATGGCGCCAATCCCACCTAAAAGATATCCCCAGATAAACAACCCGACAAATACAACCACCGGGGAAATTTTCAACTTATCCCCCATGACCTTGGGTTGGATGAAGTTCTGCACCCCACCGTTGATCAGGATATAGCCGACAAGGACGACCAGCGCGGTCTGCAGGCCGTATTGTGCATAAGCCATGAGGACAGGAGGGATCAAGGCGATAATGAAACCGATCGAAGGGATGTATCCCATGAACCACGCCAGTAACCCCCACAGCAAGGCATAATCCACCCCCAGGATCAGCAGAAAAATGGTATTTCCGAAACCTACCAAAAAGTTGATCCCCGTCAGGACGGTCATATACTTACGCACATCTTCGGTGAGGGAGGCTATCCGTCCGATGATAGACGTAGTCGGATCCAACCCCAATCGAGAGGGGGTAGGAAGCGCCAGCGCAGCGCTGATCATAAAAAAGAAGATCGCCAGCGCCAATCCGAATTGAACCAGCATGTTCATGACGCTTGCAAGAAGGCTTTGGGCAACCGCGCCTGTGGTCACGGTAATCTGTTCGATTTCCGCACTTGTCTCGGCATCTGTCGTCGTCGAAAGATCCGCACTGGCTTGCTGCGAAGCGCTTGCCATGTAAGCCGGCAGCTCGGTGGTCAATTTGGTGATGGAGAAGAAAACCGTGCCGATGACCAGCCCCAGGAGCAATACGACCATCAAGATGCTCAGCACCAGTGCCAGCCATCCGGGCATGCCGCGTTTCGTCAGGCGGCTGGGGATCGGCAGGACGGTGATCGTGATTACCGCAGCCAGCAGGATTGGATTGATGATGGAGGCAGAGCCGCGTATCCCGAATAGAATCACGAATATCGCGGCTGCCCCAACCAGGTAAATCACCAGACGATTGGATAGATTATTCATGAGACACTTCCGGCGAAGATTGTGCCAGTGCGCTTGCGCGCCGTGCAGCTCGCAGCGCGATTAACGCGGTCAGCAAAGCGCTGACGACAACGGCGACTGCAATTACGGGGGCGGTCTCTTTCTGCACCAGGACTAATGTGAACAGCGCTGCAAACAACGGGGCTTTTAATGACGCGACGAGAGCGCCTGCCATCGTCGCCGCAACGCAGACCGCAACTGGAATACCGGGAAAGAGGAGATCCATGGCCAGGCCCAGGGCGATGCCGGCGAACATGATCGGGAAGATGTAGCCGCCTTTCCAGCCGGTGGCGAGCAGGAGAGTTGTTGCGAACAGCTTGACCAATGCCAGCACGATCAGCATCACCACGCCAATCTCGGCCGCGTTGGCGATCAGCTCAACCGTTTCTGACTCACCCGAGAACATAGTCAGCGGCCAGAGTGCGCCGATGATCCCCATTCCCAGGCCGCCGATCACCGCGCGCAGGACTACCCGGCCTTTCATTGGCTGAAAAAGCTGCTGCAGGCGTTTTAGCGTAAGCATGAACAGCACGCCAACCGCTCCACCGAGTAAACTGAGCGGCACGGCAAAAAACATATCCACCAATCGGGGTGTATATTCCGGGAACTTGTACAACGTCTCAAAAAATGATCCGCTGAGTAACACAAAAACAACCGTTGACACGGCCGAGGCCAGCAGGCTGGGGAAAAGCCCCCAAAAATAAAGCTGCCCTCCAGTCGCTCCGCCCTGGGCCGACTCCAAAGCCAGGAGCGCCCCGCTGAATGGGTTGGTGATAAAGGCAGCCAGCATTGCGCTCAAGCCGCCGTAACCCATCGTGCGAGTCTCCCGCTCGTCTAGGCCAAGACGATCCGAAGCCCAGGTGCCAAGTCCTCCGCAGGCATCTGCCAGCGGCGCCTCAGGCCCCAGGCTGGCGCCAGAGATCAGGGAGATGAATGCATTAATCACGATCCCGGGGGCATTGCGGTAGTCGAAGCGTCCGGTCTTGCCAAATTCAAGCATCATTTCGGCAAAAATGCCGGTGTGATCGCCAAAGAGCTTCACGACCAGACCGACCAATAAACCGCCGAATGTGCAAATCAGCAAGGTGAACAATCGCAGATCTAACCCCAGATACCGTGCGGTTTGCTCCCAAATCAGGCGCGTGCTTTCATGAACGATAGCCAGGAATGCAAAGGTAACCCCTGCGCTTACGATACCCATCAGCGCGACCATCACGATCAGGCGAAAATAAGGTTTAGGCCTTGCTTGTGGATCAATCATTGCTGTCTCCCTATATTTTCGTGCAGCTTGTGTATTGCTGTCAGTTCTTTTATTACACTTGCAAGTTCCTGCACAACTGCGGCGGTAGGCGCTGGATTAGTCGCCTTTCGCTCAGTCCTGCCTCTCTCCTCACTCCCCTCGAGCGGAGAGAGGCAGGTGCATTTATTCTCTTGAGCTAGCTTTTTATGCCGTAACTACGAAGAAAGCAGTTTTAGCATTCTCTATCACGACAGTCTGGCTCACAAGGGCTTTCAGTTGATGGTTCCGATGACACCGGTGAACGGGGTATCGACTTTGTAAGTCATAACGGCATAACATTACTCATCCCAAATCCTCCGGAGTCCGATCCCCAGTTACTGGACCGTGATATAGACGTAGAAGGGGCAAATGGATTGGCTGCCATTCGTGATCTGCCACACCTCACCAAATGCGCCCGGTCCAAAGGGAGCCAGCATGGGTATCGTGACGTTATAAGTCATCCCTGGTTCTACCGTTGTCGTCAGATCGTAGCGGTCTGGACCAGTATGCATGGAAACATTGTTATACGCACCGACGAAGGAGATATCGAACTCGTTCAGGTCCCATTTTGTCGTGCCGATGTTTTGGAGCACCCAGGTAGTGTTAAATGGCGCTCCGATCCCGACGACCGTGCCATCGATTGGATTTTGCGATACCAGCATGCAACCTGCAGCGCCGCTGGGGGGCGGTGGGGTCGATTCCACCGGCGGCGGGGCGGTCGGCGACTCTACGACCGGAATACTATCGGTATTCTGGGTATAGACCCAGTCGGCTGAAACCCAGGCAAAGCCATCGGCTGAGTACTGGGTGGAGATTTTGACCTGCCACCAGCCTCCATCGGTGCTCTTACCGCTCACTTCTCCCGTGGTGCCGGGCGGCGCTATCACCAGCACCGGGTAGGTTGTGCCGGGTCCGCTGCGCACATTCACAAAATCAACTGTGGTGGCACTTGGGACGCCAGCAGGTGGCGGCGGCGGAGGCGCATATTGTGGGGACGCCTGGGGAGTTTGGATTACCTGTACGCCTTCAACGTTCTGGGCAGTCGTGTATTGTGCTTCAACCCAGCCGTAACCGGCGCCAACAGTATCAGGATTGAGACGCACGACCCACCATTTTCCATCTTCGCTCTTGCCGAGGACTCGGGCATTCGCGCCGGCTGGCGCGACGCCAAAGGCCGGGAAACTCGCGGCCGGGCCGTTGCGCACATAGACGTTTACAATCGTCGTGGCTTGCGGGTCAGCGGGGCCAGGTGCGGGAATCTCGACGGTCGGGGGTACTGGTGGCGTCGGGAGCACAGGCACGCCGTCCACATTGCTGACCGTCACCCAGGCAGCATCGACCCAGCCGCTGCCGTTGGCGCCCACTGGCACGCTGATGGCCCACCAGAGTCCGTCCTCGCTCTTCCCGACCACCCTCGCAGTCGCGCCGCCCAGGAAGGCTGCATAGACGACATAGTTCGTCCCCGGACCGCCGTAAATCAGTGTATTGAAGTTGGCGATCGCCGCCGGCTCGCCGGGCGCAGGAGTTGGAACCACCGCCACCGGGATATTCGGGTCTGGGGTCGCGCCTGGAGGTACGGCTTGCGTTGCTGCCTCGGTAGGAGGCGGAGCCGGCTGGGTTGGCGCAGGGGGCTGCGCCGCCATAGTGGCTGCCACGGACGCGTCCACGGTGGCCTGGTTGTCCACCGGCGGCTGCGTGGGTTGGACGGGAGCCGGGGTGGGGGTTGCTGCTGGCGCACAGGAAGCCAGCGCAACTGCGATCAAGATCAACAGGGTTATTCCAACTTTTCTCATTCTGTTCCATCCTTTTCTTTATTTATAGTTTGTCATCCATTTGCGGTAAACGCGTGTGATTAGCGGCGGATATAACATTTTCTTGATGTAAAAGCGTGCAAATCGCATCTGGTTTTACCGGATCCTGCTTCATATCGAATGGTCTCCATCGGCCTCGATCCATGAAGTGGATCAAGGAATTCGCGTTGAGCAAAAAAAACTGACGCCGGCATCGAAAATGCAGAATCACCCGGCAACGCGGAAAAATCCACGATCAGTTCTTAGAGCTTGTTCACCACCAACAACAGCCAGACCAGTGCAATGCTGGTATAAAGATCAGCAGCAAGAGGATTGAGGCTTCCAATACATGCTTCAATCAAAAACAAGGTTACTCCGCTTGTGCCACCGGCGCAGCTGCCTCGCCGCGACTGCCCAGCCAGCGGGCAATAGATATTAAGATCAACGGGAGCAGGATCGCCGCTACCAGCACATAGGGGACTGCCATTGTGCCGGCAAAGTTTTGCAGCGTGATGAGAATAGCAGCCGACACATTACGCTGCGCCGTGCCCAACCCCATCACATTGCGGACGCCCGGATCGCGGCCGCCAACTGCAAAGCCGATCAACAGGCTGCCGAAGATGAACAGCAGCAGCGCCAGGAAACCGCGGGTTCCGATCAGGCTGATGACGTTGGCTAGATTCAATCCTAAACCGACCACCAGCAGGATCAGGATACCCAGGCTGCCAATCTTGTTCATTGCCGGCGCCCAGTTTTTGGCCGTGTCGGGCGCGTGCGCCTTGACCAGCAAGCCCAGGATCAGCGGGATCAGCATCAGCACGATCAGCGACTGGGCAATCGCCCCCGCATCCACTTCAATGCCGGTCAACAGCAGCGGCAGGACCACCGGCAGGTAGAAAATGGTCACGACCATCAAGAGGGTCATCACCCCGACGGCGACGGCCAGGCTGGCTTTGGCGCCTCGCGCCTCCAAGATCAGGAAAGGCGCTCCTGCACAGGTAGCCAGGACGATCAATCCGATTCTTAGCGAATCTTCGAGCGGGATGACCCGCGTGATGACGTAGGCGAGCAGAGGCACCAGCACGAAGTTCGCAAGCAGCGCAAGCACCACCAGACGAACATTCTTCAACGGCTGAATGATCTGGGAAAGGGTCAGGCCCAGGCCCATTGCAAACATGCTGCCTACGATGCCGAGCAGACCGGATATCTGTGCGATGATCGTAAAGAATTCATTAGAAGTCATTTGATTATCTCCTCTTCATCCATTGGACTCAAAATCCGGATTGTCTGAACAATCCATTCAATCCGCCAGCTCGCTTGCCGCTGCCTCATTGCGTGCGCCCAGTAGTTTTGCGGCAGGCAGCAGGATCAGTATGGATAGGGCAATCCCAACCAGCACAAAAGGCAGGGTGTCCGTTCCTGCGAAGTTTTGGCTGGCAACCAACAGGGCAGCCGAACCATTGCGGTTGGCTGTGCTCAGCCCCATGGCGGTGCGGACACCCCGATCACGCCCGCCGAGCAGCAAGCCGATCGCCAGGGATCCTACAAACAACAACACCATGGCCCCGATGCCGCGCGTTCCAATAAAGCTGAGGATCTCGGGGATGTTCATTCCTAGCCCCACACTCCACAGGATCAGGACCGACACGGTGGAGATCTTATTCATCACCGGCGCCCAATGATCGGCAACGTCCGGTGAATGCGACTTGATCAGCATGCCGATCACCAGCGGGATCAGCATGGTCACAATCAGCGATTTGGCGATATCCCACGAGCTGACCTCAACGCCTGGCAAAAGCAGCGGCAGGACGATAGGTAGGTAGAAGATGGTGACCACCATGGTCAAGAACATCAACCCGACTGCATAAGCCACATTCCCCTTTGCTCCTTGAACAAGCTTAGGGATGAAGGGCGCCCCGGCGGCACACCCAAACAGAATCACCCCAATCTGCAGGGATTGGTCCAGGGGGATCAGCCTGGTGATGGCAAGAGCGAACAGCGGCACCACAACGAAGTTCGCTAACAGTGCCAGGACAACCAGGCGAACATTCCTGAGCGGTTGAGTCATCTGTTGGACGCTGAGGCTGAAGCTCATCGCCAGCATGCTGGTTACAACGAACAGCAGCCCCGATATTCCTGCAATTGTAGATAAGAAATCGCTGAGTGTCATTAGATTTTTCTCCATATTTTGATTCGTCTCGATTTGGCGGACGGCAGCATCGACGGTTGGGAAGACATGATCTGCGCCGATCAAATCGAGCAGGCCGGTCTTCGCGCTGAACTCCAGCACGGGTTGATGCACCTCGGCAAAATAGGTCGAAATTCCTTGACCGTTCAGCCGCTTTATGAGACCCTTCAGCATCTCGGAGCTGGTGATATCCAGGTCGTCCTGGACCGCGGCGTCAAACAGCACGGCTCCCGGCGGTGGTTCGGTTGCTTTGATCGTCCGGATGATTTGATCGCGCACGGTCAGCGCGTTGGCATAATACAGGGGTGCGTCCAGCCGCAAGATGAGCACGCCAGGCACGGGCAGGTACTCGGGGTGCCGGCCCAGGTCCCTGTAGGCGCCGGACTCATCCGGCGCTTTCCCCAGCTGCGACAGGTGCGGGCGGCTGGATCGAAGGACCATGACCAGGATCGCGCTCACCAGCCCGATGAGCATGCCCTGCAGCACATCGATGAAGATCACGCCTGCAAACGTCAGCAGACCCAGCGCAAATTCAGTCTTGGATATCAGCCGGGCATAGCGCAGCTTTTGCGAAGCGACGATGTGCCATAAGGCATGAATGATCAGGGCTGCCAGGATCGTCTCGGGCAGGTTTGTGAAGATGGGGGTAAGGAATAACAACGTCAGGATCACTGCACCCCAGGCGACGAGGCTCGAAACCTGTGACCGCCCGCCGGCGCCATCGTTGACCGCCGAAGGCGCCATACTGCCGCCCGCGATTTGACCGCCGAAAAGGCTGCTGAAGACATTGATCGCGGCAAAGGCGTTCAATTCCTTATTCGGGGGTAATTTCATAACCGTGCTTATCGGAGTATTCACGGGCGACGCCCAGCGACTGGCTGAAGGAGACCAGCAGGACGCCGATCGCCGGAGCAACCATCATCAGAAGCGCCGGAAAAGGCACAGATGGCAGGCTGAAAGACGGCAGGCCTTGAGGCAGCTCGCCGACGACGTGCACCTCGTAGTTGAGGTTCAGCTGGAGGGCTGAGCTGAGAAGAATCGAGCCGAACAGGACAACCAGCCCGGCCGGGATCTTCTTGTTCCAGCGCGGCAACAGGCTTAAAAGAACCAGTGCGACCGCCCCTAAGGCAAAGGTGACCCAGTTCGCCTCGGGCAGCTCGCGCAGGATCCCAAAGAACTTCTCTACCGTGTTCCCTGAAGGCTTTGCCACCCCGAAGAGCTTGTTGAGCTGCCCGACCATGACATATACCGCCAGGCCGGTGACAAATCCATCCAGCACCGGCTTGGACAGGAACTGGGTGATGAAACCCAGGCGCGCCAGGCCGGCGAGCAGAAACACCAGGCCAACCACCAGGGCAAACCCACCGGCATACTGTGCGTACACCAGAGGATCAATCTCCGCCGCGCTGGCGGCGATTCCGGTCGCAACCACAACCGCAGGCACCGTCGAAGCGATCAGCGCCGCCGTGGCCGATGTCGGCTGGACGAAGAGATGGCGCGAAGTCCCCAGCACAGCGTACACCAGCAGCGAAACCGCCAGCGTGTAGAGCCCAAACTGGGGCGGCAGCCCGGCAACGCCGGCATAAGCCATCGATTCTGGAATGACAAGTCCCCATACGGTCAGTCCGGCAATCGCATCCGCTGAAAACCAGCTGCGGTCGTAAGCGGGCAGCCAGGACAGGATCGGGATATTTCGTTTAAGCCAGGAAGTTTCCATTAAGAATACTCTCCTACTCAATACCTTCGCCGCACAGCTCAGCGGATTGGAGGTGCAGTCTTGCAGAACTATCGATCGTCTCAAGCAACAGCCAAGCCACTTGGTTGTGCATCAAAAGTCAGGATCCGGATACTCGGCCTCTCGTCCTTCAGTGAAGGCGAGGATGCCCTGGACACGATCGGTATGAACGACCGAGCGCCAGTGCTCATCCATCATGATCTCGATCGCCTGCTCTACAGGCTCGCCTTGCCCATTTTGAACGGCGCGCTTGACCGCCTGCACCGCCGTAGGCGAATTATCTGCGATCTTTTCGGCAATGCTGAGGGCTGCGCTCATGAGTTCGGCCCTGGGATGGACTGAATTGACCATGCCAAGCCGGTAAGCCTCCTGGGCAGTGATCGGTTCTCCGGTCATCAGCATCTGCATCGCCATCCCCGGGGGGAGAAAACGCGGAAGGAAGACCGGTGAGCCGCCGCCCGCGCTCAAGCCAACGATCGCTTCGGGCTGGCCGAAGACGAGCCTCATCGGAGGCGATGATGAAGTCCGTGCTGATGGCCATCTCGCATCCGCCGCCGTAGGCCATCCCGTTGACAGCGGTGAAGATCGGCCTGCGTAACCTGCGCAAGTTGTAGAGAACGCGGTCGAAGACCTGGCGCTGGCGCAGCCATTCCTCCTTCGTCATCTGCTTGCGCTGGTACAGGTCGCCGCCGACAGAGAAGGCTCTGTCGCCGGCTCCAGTCAGGATGGCACATCGCACGGTGGGACGCGCTGCGATGGTCTCAAGCACTTCAATCAGTTGAGCAGCCAGCTCCGTCGTGATGGCGTTATCGGCATGCGGGCGGTTCAGGGTGATAATCACCACGCGCCCACCAGAGACGTACTCGGCGAGCACGAGCTGGTCGGGCTCCGGGACATCTGCCGGCGTACGGTAACCAAGCCTCTTCATTCGTGTATCTGTATTGTCAGTCAAATTATTCTCCTATTTACCTCTTTTTTATTGTTTATTTGAGACATATCGCTATCAAATCCAGGTCACATCAACCGGATTTCGAACAGGAATTCGTAGATACCTCTCAGCTGGATATCCAATCACGCACGTTGCATGCGGGATATATCCTTCCGGTAACCCAAGCATTTCGGTCAGGGGAGGGTAAGATTGACCAGCGGTGTTTATGCTGCCTGTGAATGTAGTTCCCAGGCCAAGCGCGGGCGCTGCCAGTTGAATCTGGTGGATGGCGATCATGGCCGCCGGAGGGGCTGTGCGCTCATCTTTCGGCGCACTGGCTATGATCACACAGGGGGCTCCCCGGGAGATGCGATCCTGGCCAGCCTCCCAGGGTCCAACAAACACTTCCAGGTTGGCTTCCTCATACAGCGCCGGGGCTTTTTCCTTCACGATTTTCATCCAGTCGATGGTCATCTCGGCGATCCTGTGAACCTTTTCAAGATCGTTAATCACGAACCAGCGGATCACCTGGCGGTTCGCTCCGTTTGGAGCATAGCGAGCAACGTCCAGCAGCTGCAGGACCTTCTCTTTTTCTATTGGTTTCTGGACATAACCACGAATTGAACGTCGCATCTTCAGGTATTGCCTGACCCGGTCCCATTGGGGGATCAGGTGAATATCGATTTCCTCGCATTCCTCAGGACTCATCGAGCGCTGGTGCATGGCTCCGGTCGGACAGATGGCCACGCAGTGCCCACAGTCAATGCACAGGTCCCATGCGTTTTCGATGGGGATTGGGAAATCATGCTTGGTAATCAGACCGCCCGGGCAGGCCCGGATGCACGTGCCGCAGGTTATGCACAGGCTCTCGTCCACCTGGATCATCGTTTCCAATTTGTAGGTTGTTGCCACCTTAATTCCATTCATTATCTGTAGTTTTTGGGCGCCAAACGCCAAAGGGAATTCGTTTGGCGCCCATGTTTTCTTGTTTCTGCAAATCCTTTTCTATTAAGGCCAGCTTGTGCAGCGCTGCTTCCCGGCTACCCGAGCCGCGTGGTCATGGCTTCTTCCAGCGTAGTCGGCTGGGGAAGCCTGGCCATGCTGCGCTTCTTCCACTCTTCCTCGAGCAGCTCCGCGGCCGCCTTCTCAAGGAATTCAGGCGCAGCCCACTCGAACACATCAAAGTCATGCTCGATGTAGCCGTGGCTCAGCATGAAGTCCTTGTTGATCTGGAGGGCTTGCAGATTGTAAGGTGACAGGCTGGGTACCAAATCGACGTTCTGGATGCCCCGGTAGGTGTCCTCGACATCCAGGTAGAAAGTCTGCTTGTCCAGGATCGCTGCCGCGGCGTGCTTGTGCTCGTTGGCCCAGCGCCCCACTTTGATTAGGCCCTTCAAGAGAGTGACGATCAGCTCCGGGTGCTGCTCGCATGCCACGTCACTGACCGTGCAGGTAGCCGGCACATTGGCCCCCTGCAGGGTCCAGTCCGGATAATTGGCCAGGTTCTCGATAGCCTTGATCTGGCCCGTCTGCTCCTGACTATGCTGGAAGGGTCCGGTCTGGGTGTAGATCGCATCAACGACGCCCTTAAGCAGCGCCGTCTCCAGCGGTCGGAAGGCAAGGTCATGCTTGTGGTCGCGCTTCAACCACAGCTCGGAAGGATTCTCCATCGGGGTGAGCATCTCAGGCTTGTCGTACCAGTCATCCGGGTAGGGGAACTCCACGATCTCCACGTCGTCGCGGGTCATGTTATTCAGCATGAGCATCAGCTCGATGCCCTGCTCTTCCTGCACGCGCCACCAATCGTTCTTGATGACGTTCAGGCTTTTGGAGAGGCCGATCTTCTTGCCCTTGAGGTCCGTCATCCGGTAGATCGGGTCCCGGGCGCGCACCAGCATGCAGCCGCCTTCGTAGACATGCGTCGTCCCAATGAGCCGGGTGCGGCGGACGTCGGCCTGGACGTGGATGGCCGGGAAGCAGCCTCCATAGCGCATCAGGTTGTCGAGGTTGTGGACGTAGTGCGGGTACCAGTCGTTCTCGCGGGTCGAGCGAAGGAACTTGTACGCGATGTTTATCTTCTTGAACTCTTCCTTCACCCAACCAATTTCCTGGTCAACGTTGCTGGGGGATACGAGGGGGCAGTTGGTGTAGTAGAACTCATTCCAGTCCACATCGATGGAACGCATTGTCTTGCCTTTGATTACCATTGTACCCATGGCTTATTACTCCTTTTTCTTGAAATCTCTGAGATGGTTGGCGATCGGTTCGCCGTTCTTTATTACATTCTTAGTTGCCATAGTTGTATTACTTCGTTCGTTCGGTTGCTCATCACCGGACCGGCGGGGATGGCGATGGCTCCTTACCAGGCCCGGCCGCCTGGATTTTCCGTTCTCTTTATTAGGATTTAGTTTTCCTTTTCACCTCCGGTTTATGGATCTCCTCGGCGAGGATTGTACGAGCGGGCAGTTCGTGTAGAAAAACTCGTTCCAGTCCACATCGACGGAGCGCATTGTCTTGCCTTTGATCACGATGGTAGTCATAGTTTTGTCCTTCTTTAGAATTCCTGGTCTTATGATTTTTGAAGACCACCATTGAAGCAGACGGTCAGTCCACCGGTGCGGTTACCGCCTGGCTGCGTGCGCCTAAAATGGGCGCAATTGCCAGTAAGACCAACATGATGAGGGCAGCCGCCACCAGCACATACGGTACTGAATTCGTGCCTGCAAAGTTTGTCAATGTGACGAGAATAGCAGCCGTCACATTACGCTGCGCCGTGCCCAACCCCATCACATTGCGAATGGCTGGATCGCGGCCGCCAATCGCAAAACCGATCAGAAGACCACCGAAGATGAGCAGCAGCAGCGCCAGGAAACCGCGGGTTCCAATCAAAGCGAGAACGTTGGATAAATTCAACCCCAACCCGATCACCAGCAGGAGCAGGACGCCCAGCAGGCCAACCTTGCTCAGTGTCGGTGCCCAGTTTTTGGCTGTATCAGGCGCGTATGCCTTGATCAGCAAGCCCGCGATCAGCGGGATCAGCATCCCCATGATCAGCGATTGGGCGATCGCCCACGAATCCACCTCAACACCGGTCAGGAGCAGTGGTAACACCACAGGCAGGTAAAAAACGGTCACCACCATCAGCAGCACCATCACCGCGACAGCAACACCCATGTTGCCCTTGGCGGCCCGCGCCTCCAGGACCAGGGGAGGCGCACCCGCAGCCGCAGCCACCATGATCAATACAACCTTGAGGGACTCATCGAGAGGGATGAGGCGCATGATGCCATAACCGAGCAGAGGCATTAGTACAAAGTTCGCCAGCAGTACCAGCACCACCAGGCGTACATTCTTCAACGGTTGGACGATCTGAGAGACGGTCAGTCCCAGGCCCGTTCCCAACATGCTTGCTACGATCCCTAACACGCCAGACACCTGTCCAATGATGGTCAAGAATTCAGCTGTAGTCATATCAAGCTCCCTTTTCTTATTAGATCTGAAAGATCTGGTCGATCTTAGATTATGCCGGATAGGTCCCATTTCTGGTTTAGGCGGCATAATCCTGTCAATAGTCCCGGCTCGGGATCACATATCCGGGAGCTTGCGCAGTATTTCCAGCTCCACATCAGACGGATGCCAGACCAGTGTGGGGTCAAATTTGTAAGTCCATGGAACGACGGAATTCTTCCAGCCGTTCCGCCTTCGCACGCCATACCAGATGCTTCCGGGGTCTTCCACCTTATCCCCATCGAAACCATCGATGATGTTGTACACATTCGTGAAACCAGCCTTGGCAAGAAAATTCACCGCGATTGCACTGCGTGTGCCGGAGCGGCAAATGGCCAGGATCGTATCGTCCAGTTTGAAAAGCCTGGTCACACTGGCGACAAAATCTGTATTGACCGCAACAGGGTAATCCCCTTTGTTGATATCCCATTTATAGTATTGGAAAGCCACGGGAACGTTGGCGGCCATCTCCGGATGGCCGTTTGTTGCATATTCAATGGAGGTACGCACGTCGAGGACCTTAATCCGTTCGGGATCGGCCTTCCACATCTCGTAAGCTTCCCGGGCGGTTACGTAAAGCCCCAGGCTGGTCAGTTTTTTTTCAAGCACCTGGTGGCTTGAAAAAGGGGTCGATATTTCAACAGTGTTCATTAACTATTCTCCTTTATTAGGCAATTTTCTAATTGGCAGGCGCCCGCCGGGAATGGCACCTGGCGCCTGTTTTCACTTAAGGAAGTCTCCCCGACTATCCGAGACGTCCTGCTTTCGTTAGCAGCTCCTCCGTGGCATCCACACGCTCCCAGGTGAACTCCGGACGGCCGAAATGCCCGTACGCTGCAGTCTTGAGGTATACCGGCTGCCGCAGCTTCAGGTGATCGATGATACCATGCGGCGACAGCGGGAACACCTGCCGCACGATCTTCGACAGGGTCTCGTCGGGAAGCTTTCCGGTCTCGTAGCTGTTCACCAACACGGACACCGGATCCACCAGCCCGATGCAGTATCCAAGCTGCACCAGGCACTCCTCCGCCAGTCCGGCCGCTACCAGGTTCTTCGCCACGTACCGAGCCATGTAACCGGCCGAGCGGTCGACTTTAGTCGGGTCTTTGCCGCTGAACGCCCCGCCCCCATGCACGGCCCAGCCGCCGTAGGTGTCCACGATGATCTTGCGCCCGGTCAAGCCCGTGTCGCCTTGCGGGCCGCTGACCAGGAACTTGCCCGTGCCGTTCACGGTGATCATCGTCTTCTCGTCCAGCAGGTCCCCGACCACCGGGTGCACAACACTGGCGACGATCTCCTGTTTGGCTTCTTCGGTGGTGAACTGGCCGTCGGGCGTCACCACTTCGTCTGTATGCGAGGCGGCGATCACCACGTAATCGACGCGCAGGGGCTTGCCATCGCGATACTCGATGGTCACCTGGGTCTTTCCGTCCGGACCCAGGTAGGGCAGCACTTTTTGCTTGCGCACTTCGGCGAGCTTCATGGCCAGCTGGTGCGCGAGCATGATCGGCAGCGGCATGAGCTCTTTCGTCTGAGTGCACGCGTAGCCGAACATGATCCCCTGGTCCCCAGCCCCAATCTGCCCGCCTTCCCTGGTCACGCCCTGGCTGATGTCGGGCGACTGGGCGTGAATGGTCCGGACGATGGCGGCGGTGTTGACGTCAAAACCGTACTTCGGTGAGATGTAGCCGATCTCGTTGCCGACATCCCTTGCGACCTCGGCTACGTCAAACATGGCGCTCGTCGTGATCTCGCCGCCGATGTTGAGCAAACCCATCGTCACGTAGCACTCGCAAGCGACCCGCGCCAGGGGATCCTGCCTCAGGCACTCGTCCAGCACCGCGTCCGATACCTGGTCGCAAAACTTGTCCGGATGCCCTTCGGTGACCGATTCAGACGTGAAAAACATATTCTTCGGATACATTGACATTGTGATTACTCCTCTTATGTTTCTTGGTGAATCGAAGTCATCTCACAATAATGATTATTTAGTCTCGCGATAAGTCTCCGCACCTAAATTCCGCAGGCGGGCATCTTCCCATTCAACGAAACTGGACGGAACCTGGAACCAATTCTCTTCAGATACGGGCTCGAGGTGAAGCGCACCTGATGGGCATCCCATTCCGCAGGAGCCACATCCTACGCATTTCTCCGGATGATAAACAGGCATGTCGTCGGTAGCCGCATCAAAGGTATGTGCAAAGAACTGGCAACGCCTTACACATTCCTCACAGGATTCACATTTATCATAATCTTTTACAACGCGGTAGTTCGATTTCTGGACTGTTTCCGTCAGATTGCCCATACGCCCTCCCTGCAATATCGTGCAGCAACAGCCGCAGCAGTGGCATCCCCCAACGAACTGAGGGGCCTCTGCCCCCATGGTGAATCCATAGAATCCCTCAATAACCATCGTCCCCATCTCATCGAGTTCATTCCAGAGCTTGATGGCCTCCTCGCGGCTGATCACGTTTTCCGAGAGCGGAACCACAGGCGGCATGCCGACGAAACCACAACGCTTGATTGGCATCGCGCAACTATGGCCGTGAGCTGCGACTTTCTCCTTCTTGCACACGCAATCGAGCACGAGAAAACGGTCATGTCGCTGGAAGTGGGCATCAATATCGTTGTGAGGTTCCCGCTTGAGCCACTCAGGCTTGAGCGAGCCACGGTAAGGAATGACGCCCTGCGGGCCGGGCCGTGGAGCAAAGATTTTCTCGCCCCCGCCCTCGATCACGTACTGCTCGAAGATCTGGGCAAATTCCCTGGAGGTTGGCTTGACCTCCTGCAGGTCAGGATTCGTACCAACCAACCAGGAAAGGAAAGAGTCTGTATTTCTTCACGCTCTCTTCCTGAGCCTCTTGGCCGGGCTTTGCCTCGACTTTACCAAGCCCTTTAACACCGGTTTCAAGAGCAAGTGTGTCAGCCTTAACCATGCGCCGGGGTATCATACCCTCGAGTAACACTGTAACCTCATCTTCAGGAAGGCCCACGCGTTCTGCGATTTCGGCTGCAGTCTCAAGCTTGCGGCTCAACTTGCTGGCAACAAGGGCCTCTTCGGGTGTAAACACCAGTTTTATTAGTTTTATTTCCAGTTTGGAGGGTGTTCTGGTAAAACCAGCAGGCAACGCGTCCAGGGCATCCGCTAGCTGTTCGTAGATATCTATGGATGTGTCAGTGTTATTCATAGTTAAGCTCCATTCTTATAAACGGTTCCCAAGGTAGATGCCGAGCGACTGGGCGATTCTCAAGAACTCGCTATCTGCGGGCACGGTTCTGACTTTGTTGATTGCTTCTGTCAGGGGCACAAACTTGATATCAGGCGGCACAAAAGCCACCATCACTCCATGTTGGCCGCCTTTCAGCACCTGCACAGCCCCGGCCCCGTATGCCATCCCCAATTGTTGGTCTAGTGCAGTGGGGTTACCACCCCTGGCCCAGGGACCAATTACGAGCGGATAGATTTCTGTGGAGATCAGCGATTGCAAGGTGGTCGCCACAGTATCGGCGACCTGACCCGATCTCTGAATGACTTGGTCACCGGCCTCACCCGTTGCCAGCGGCGATTCCGAGTAATCAACGAATTTCGCCCCTTCGGCCACCACCACCAGCCCATAAGGCCTTTGGACTGATAATTTATCTTTTAATCTCGATGCCACATTTTTCAGATCGCAGGGGATCTCAGGCATCAGCACCGCATCAGCCCGAGCGGCAATACCAGCCTGCAGCGCAATCCATCCGGCCTGCGCTCCCGGGACCTCCACCACGGCGATCTTTCGGGCCGACCGGGCTGCCTGATATGCCTTATTCAGCATTTCAATGGTTGTGCTGAGGGCACTGTTGAATCCAAAGGATATCGCGGTGGCGGCAATGTCGTTCTCGATTGACCGGGGAATGCAAACTGAATGGAGCCCTTTGCGATGGAGTTTGTAGAGGATTCTCAACCCCTGTCCACCCACAACGGAGATTAAGGCGTCAATATTCTCTGCCTTGAGTCTTGTCAACAACTCATCAGACAGGTCGACTTCTTCACTATTCACGGTGCTGGCATGAAACGGATCAACACTGGGCGCCTGGCCAAGGATACCTCCGGTGGTGGGGTCAAGATTCTCGATAAGCTCGGGACTGAGGGTAACCAATCCACCATTGGAATAACGTTCCGGGTGCAACAGCCCCTCAAACCCGTTCAGGATGCCGACCATCTCCCATCCTAATTTTCCGCCCGTAATAGCCGCACCCATAACCATGGCATTCGTCCCTGGGACAAAGCCAGACCCAACATTGATAGCAACGCGTCTATGCAAACCTGCATGGCCGAGTATTTGAATCATAATAAAACCTCCTCCCAACCCAAAGCATTATTCAAAAGCTACAGGCACCATTTCAATTGCCTTTGCTGGGCAGACGGAAACGCAATCTCCACACCCGGTACATTTATCCTGGTCCACCACTGACTTGCCCGGGTCCAATTCCACGGTAGCACAAGAAATCACCTTCGGCATCCGTTTGGGACCCTCGTAGATGGCATTTACCTCGCAAACCTTGAGGCATTCACCGCTGACGGTACATCTATCCGTATCGATTACCGCACGGTAGCTCAATTTCTGTCGCGTTTCAGGTGAAACAGAAACCCTTTCGGACGAATCGATCAAATTGGACATGATCAAGCTCCTTTCAATCAGTTTTACTCCACTATCCAGGGACCTCCTCCGCTGGCGCCCGGACAGGGGCGTCTCTGCGGGCAATGCCCAGCGAGACGCCCCTGTTTTTCTTTACATCGCAGCCTGTGCAGCCTCGGTCACCGATTCTGATGAAGCCGTGTAATCCTGGCAATCCGTGGCTGGACGTCCTGTCAGGTACCGGCTTGTGCGGGCCAGGCTTTTACTCCTTAGAACCCAGA
>CAWBGK010000003.1:0-132408 GCA_963788305.1 uncultured Chloroflexia bacterium | reverse complement strand
GGATTATCGCCTGCTGTAATCCAATAGTCCAACTGCGGTGACGCGTGGGCAATCCACCGAGTGGCATTGTTGCCAAGCTCAACCCGACCCAACGCAGGATTATTCCAAAGAAAGCCATAGCCCCGGCTGGAGACTAGAAACGGAATACTTGACTCGGTATTGAAGTGAACTAGGTCAATCACGCAGCCTTTTTGGTCCAGGCGGCCATGTTGATGTTGCCCCAATCCGTAGAACCGTTCTCCATCATATGCCTTGAATCGCACCTGTAATTCGTAATGATCGCCACCCACAGAGCGAAAGGATCGTGCTGGTGTCCAGTGGCGTGGAGCAAATTCCGCGAGATATTCAAAGTTGTTGGTTGGATTAAAGAACCGGATTTGGTTTTTTTCGAGAAATATTTCAGCAGCTAATTTTCCGTTGCAGATTGCAGCTCGTTTGGGATCAATTTCGATCTGTGAAGTGACCGCAGGATGGTCGAGCAATGCTTGCGGAAGATCAGATCTGATGCTCCCATTCTCGCCGGCGCGCACACGCAGGCTATCTTGTCCCCATGGTTCGATGCGAATCGTCTGATGTCCGCATTTCCCGATAAGTGCTTGATCATCCTGGCTGAAGCTTACCAAGGTGCACCCCTTATCAATTCAACCGCGGATCTAACGCGTCCCGTAAGCCATCGCCCAACAGGTTGAAGCCTAACACCGTGATCGTGATCGCAATCCCGGGGATGAACAGCAGATGCGGGGCATTGAAGATATTATTGCGCTCCTCAGCCAGCATGATGCCCCATTCCGGTGTTGGCGGCTGAGCGCCTAACCCCAAAAAGGAGAGCGCTGCAACCGAAATGATCACCGTGCCAATGCCGAGCGTGCCTGCAACGATCAGCGGGGTCATGGCGTTGGGTAAAATGCGGCGGAATAATATCCGAGTCGGTGAAACGCCCAGGGCGCGGTCGGCGGTCACAAAATCCATTTCTTTGATAGAAATGACGCTGGCGGCGCGATCCGTGCAAAGGCTGGAATCTCCACAATCATAATTGCTATCAAGGCGTTGATCAACCCTGGCCCTAATACGGCGACAACCGCAATGGCCAACAAAAGATAGGGAAAGGCCAGCATAACATCCATAATGCGCATGATGCTGTTATCTACCCACCCGGTAGCGTAGCCTGAGATCGCTCCCAGCACGGTGCCTATGAAGATGGAGACGGTGATGGTCACAATACCAATCACCAATGAAAGGCGGGCGCCATACAACACCCGGCTGTAAAAATCCCTGCTGTTGCCATCGATGCCGAAGAAATGCTGGGGCTTTTCTTCGGGGCAGCCCAGGATATGGATACACGGCGGGGTGTTGCGCTTGACGCCCCGTAAAATCTCTACCGGGTCGTGGGTTGAGAGCACCGGCGCCAGCAGGGCAATAATAAAAAGCGCACCCAGCATGATCAACCCGATCAGAGCTGAGCGTTTTTCCATCAAATGGCGCAGCGCATCGACCCATAAATTGCTGGGAGCCTGATTGCGACCGATATCGACAATTTCTTTTTCTGCTTCCATCTACTGCTCCATTATTGCTAATGCTACATGGCTATTGCAGCCGTATCCGAGGGTCAAGATAGGCGTAAGAAATATCAACAAAGAGGTTGACAAATACAAAGATCAGCGCAATCAGGACGACAGCGGCTTGCAGAACCGGATAATCGCGCGCATAGATCGATTGAACCATGATCGTACCCATGCCTGGCAAGCCAAAGATCGTCTCGGTCAGAATTGCACCTCCTAATAAACCGCCTAACTGCAACCCGACGATGGTGATAATCGGAAGCAAGGCATTGCGGAAAGCGTGCCGGATGACCACCAGGCGTTCTTTCAAACCCTTGGCGCGCGCTGTGCGAATGTAATCCAGTCCCAGCACATCCAGGAGGCTGGAGCGGGTCATGCGGGCAATGATCGCCAGTGGGATCGTCCCGACCGTGATGGCCGGTAAGATCAGGTGTCGCAACGCATCCTGAAATACTTTCCAGTTTCCAGAGACAAGCGAGTTAAAGGTGACCATGTTCGACAAGAATGTCACCACAGCGAGCGAGAGACCCTGTAAATTCTGCAGTTTGAAGGTTTCTACCAATGGCGTGGTGGATAGACCTGGGGTAAGCCTGGCGGAAGGTGGCAGCCAAAATGGCGTGCCTTTCAATACAATAGCAAACAAATAGGCTAATAACAATCCCAAAAAAAACACCGGCATCGAAACGCCCACATTCGCCAGCATCATAGTCGACACGTCTGCAGCTGAGTTGCGACGGAGTGCAGCAATGATTCCCAACGGGATGCCCACAACGGTCGCAAATAACATGGCGCAGAATGCCAGCTCGAGGGTCATCGGCAGGCGTAGCAGTACAATCGAAGAGACTGTCTGATTGGTGCGGATCGAGTTGCCCAGGTCTCCATGCGCCAGGCTGGTCAGATAGCGCAAGAACTGGGTGGGAAGGGGATCATTGAGCCCCATCCGTTCCATGTATTGGTTACATACCTCTGGGGTTGCCTTTTCACCTAAAGCGATCGTACACGGATCGCCGGGAATGAGACGTGCCAGAGCGAAAGTAATGACTAAAATCCCCAACAACACCGGGAACAATAATAACAATCTGCGGATCAAGAAGCTTAGCATTGCGTTGTTATTACCTCTTGAAGCATCTAAGGTGTGATGGAGCGCTGCTACCTGCAACGCCCCATCACGAACACGGTTAGATCAGGAACATCTTGCTGCTACTTGGGCAGCGTTCAAGAACGCAGCAAAGTAGCCGACAAAGTATTCAAAGACGCCGGTGTTGCCTTTGTGCAATGGATTTGATGCATCCCACATCACGACAAAGGTCTGGACGACATCGTTGGCGTCCATGGCGGTACCGTCGCTGAACATGTTGTTCTCGCGCAGCTTGAAGGTCCATTCAGTCAGATCTGCATTGACCGTCGTAGCTTTCCGCTGCAGCCGGAACCAACTCGGTTGTGCCAGGCTTGTACCAGTACAGGTGGTCAAAGATATGGTAGCAAGCGCGCAGCGTCTCACCATCTGTTTCATCAGCGCAGAACAAGCTGATCGGCTCAGCGTTCTGGATCCAGACGAACTGGTCCTGCCCGGGCACACTCATCAGGTTGAACATTTCGTCAGCCAGCGGGCTGACTTCCGGGTTCTCCACGGTGGCTTTGTAGGCGATGCCGTTCGTGCCGTGAGCGATGGGCACCATCGGTGCATGAAGCTTGACCAGCTCAGCGACCTTGGCATACAGCGTGGTGCGCTCAGCAGGATCGGCTACCTGAGCAGCCGTGCGAATCGCTTCGACCAGGTCCGGGTGCGGCTCGCCAAAGTTCTTGGAAGCACCGGTGAAGTGGAAATCATAGAAGTTGGTCGGATCGGGATAGTCGGCGCCCCAACCATTCATAAACAGGAATTGTTCGCCAGCTGCCACGGATGCCAGGTATGCACCCGATTCCATAGGAGCGATCGTTGCCTTGATTCCGACCTCGGCCAGCTGTGACTGGATCTCCTGGGCGACCTTGCCGGGTAGCGGCAGGTAAACACGCACAACATCGCGGTACCCCAGGGTTGTCTCGAATCCATCCGGGAATCCAGCTTCAGCCAATAGCGCTTTTGCTCCCTCGGGATCATAGTCGTACCAATTGTACCCTTCGACATAACCAGGCACCATCGCAGGCGGGACAAACTGCTCGGCAGACAACGACCCGGCCGGGTAATAGTTATCAACAATCCGCTGTGTATCGAGCGCCATAGCGACGGCCTGGCGAACCTTTTCGTTATTGAAAGGCTCCTTCGCGTTGTTCATACCCAGGTAGAATACGTTCAGGCCTGCGCGGGGCAGCAGCAGGAGATTGGGATCGGATTGAATATTCTCGAAGTCATCCGGGCTGGGGTTATCTATAGCATCCGCGGTGCCGGCCTGCAGCTCGAGCAAGCGGGCGGCGGCTTCAGCGTTCCAACGCATGATGAATTCCTTATTCTTGGGCTGCTCGCCCCGGAAGTTCGGGTTCGGCACTAGGCTCAGGTGATCGCCGCGTATCCATTCCTTAACCATGTAGGGACCGGATCCGAGCGGGGAGCTGAGCAGGTCACCACCACCGCCGGTCTTTTCCAAATAGGCGGCACTCTGGATGCCATAAGCCGGGAAAGCCACCTTGGACAGGAAAGCCGGATCGGGATTGCACAGCGTAAACTTGATAGTGTACTGATCCACCGCCTCGATCGACTTGAACTCTCCGCCGTAAGAGCAATCTGGAGCGCTCAGGTTATACTTGGCTTCCCAGGCTGGCTCAGCCGGAACTTCGACCGGGGCTTCGGTCGCTGCCGGCGCTTCTGTTACAACTGGAGCTTCAGTGGCTACAGGAGCTTCAGGTGCTGCAGGGGCTTCGGTCGCTACCGGGGCCGGAGCTTCTGTTGGGGCTGCCTGCGGTGCGCATGCGCCCAGAACCATGCTGAGTAATAGCACGGTCACGCCTAAAATTTAGAATATCTTTCGTTGCATCGTTTTTCTCCTCCAAAGGAATATATTATATTGGTTGTGGACCATACAACTTATGGAATAATCTCATGCTTACTAGTACATAGGCACCACCTCCTTGATGTTTCACCCATCAAGCGCCAACTTCGATAAGGATACGTGGGAGGTTGCTGAGGATATTTACGCCGCTCTCACTTACCACTACGTTATCTTCAATCCGCACTCCCCCCGTCCATCCAGTTAAATGCCGGGTTCGACAGTGAAGGCCATTCCTGGGAGCAAAGTCTGGGTATTCTCGCCAAACAGGTAGGGTTCTTCATGCACATCAAGACCGATGCCATGACCGGTGCGACTGCGGAAAAATAGACCGTATCCTGCTTGATTAATCACATCACGTGCCGCCCTGTCCACCTCTCCAGCCATAATTCCCGGGCGGATAACCTGACAACCGGCGACAGTTGCATCTAAGACAATCTTTGCGATCGTATTCATTTCGGGATCACAGCGACCTAAGACAACAGTCCGGGATAGATCAGAAATGTATCCTTTATGACGAGCTCCCCAATCCACAATAACCACATCTCCACTCTCAAAATGGCGGCTGCTTGGAGTAGCATGCGGGTTTGCACCATTTGGGCCACTGGCAATGATCGGTGTGAAAGCAATATCAGAGTCTGAACCTGCAAGCAGGAGTTGCATAGTCAGTTTGGAAGCAAGTTCTAGCTCGGTCATGCCAATTCGAATCTGAGGAATTGTGGCGAGAAAGGCTTGCTCAGCGATATCCACTGCTTTCTGCATCGCAGCGATCTCGTCTTTGTCTTTACATAGACGCATAGTATTTAATATTTTATCGGCGGGCAGAAAAACTGCGCCTGGCGCAGCCATTTCTAAGAGGCGGAGCTCAAAGACACGTAACTCGCGGCTTTCCACGCCTATCTTGCTGCCAACCAGCTTTGTAGCAGTGGCGGCATTGATAAATGCTGCTGGCCAGGACGATGGGTTATCCTCGTAAGAGAAAGTCTGGACTGGATAAGGCAGGTCATGGGTTTTGCCAACTTCAAATCCTGGAAGCACCAGGGTCACGGGCAACCCCGGTACCAACAATGCAATTGTTGGACGTTCCATACGATCGAAGGTCAAGCCTGTCATGTATGTCAAGTTAAAACCAGCATTGATCGCCAGAGCTTTCAATCCTGCCTGGTCTAACATCCCCATTACCCTATTTTGTCGAGCTAAATAATCAACATTTGCATCGCTCATATATTCTTATCCTTCACGCCTCTTGAATAAGCCTTTTTGTAACTACTTAGAATCGCTTTGACTGAGTACTCCGTAAACAAAATCGTTTGTATGTTTTGGCATATCCTGTCCTATCGGTGAAATGACGGGATGAAAAAACAACATGTGCAACTTAATCCAATAGATTGAACGTATCTTGAAAAACTGATCAGTAAAGGTCATCTCGCAGCCAGGGAAAATCGCCGGACGCTTAGTGTATTGGAATTGGATCGAGAAAAAACTCACACAGAAATCTCCCAGACACCGCATGTCGCCACCATAAAATAATCCAAATGGTCAACCCTGTAAACAGATAAAGATCTGAAAGTGCTGCAAGATCATGCCCGCATCGGATTTTGGTTGGCGCAAGCGCACCAGCGGTGTACGAAGAAAGAAAACACTCTGTTTTGTCAGGCTTTGACGGTCGAGTTTCCGCGCCCGATCAAAATCATGCTTCTACAGGACAATCTCAATCCATGTGATACCAGTGCATTATAAAAACCTTCCAGCAGACGAAGCCCTGGCTCTGGCAGAACGATTTGAATTCTATTTCACTCCCAAGCCTGCAAGTTGGCTAAACCCACACTATGTTAAGGTGCAACGCGACAATCTAAAATTCAAGGGTTCTTGGTTTTTTGTGTATTTCTAGATCTGCATATGCATTTACATGGTTTCAATTATGTAAAGACTAAACTATTCTTCTTGTAGATTGTCTGACAAGTATTGATATCATACTACTTATAAACAACCTCAAAAAGGTCTAGACAATCCATGGGAACAACATTTACTAAAAAGCTGAGCCAATCACTTGCATCTTTAACACAATCATATGGGTCAGGTTGTTACAGCCGCAGAACAAATTGACTCCTATTGGCACATCGAGGAGCATCTTTAAGACATGTGTAATTAACCAACTGGACCTGGGTAGAGCATCGATTTATGGATGTTATGTCACTGTTCAACTGTATTTATTATTTGCCGAGTCGTAAACGGGTCGATGGTCAGACCACGCAAATAATAACAAATATGGAATGTACGAATCAAGTGACATTTGTCATATCTTGGTCAAAAGTACACCGAGTAAATGCGTTTTCGAACGAGTAAAAATGGGTCTTAGATGACAATTATCACTTGATTTGCGATTAATTGAATGTTATCATATCTATGGTCTGACCACAAGATTGTTTGTCGCTCATTTGAAAAGTTCTTGATCCCGACCTGTATATTGTATGGATGGGAGCTCTAATGATTAACCAGAAAGAAACGTTTCGGCAGATAAAACAAGATAAACTCTGCACCCAAGTCTACGAGCAAATTATCGGCCTCATCGAAAGTGGTTATTATTCAGAAAGTAATCGAATGCCGCCAGAGCGCGAACTTGCGCGATTGCTGGGTGTCAGTCGCGCCACCTTGAGGGAGGCGCTTACGGTGTTGCAAATGTCCGGTATGATAAAAACGAGATCAAGCCAGGGGACATTTATTGAAATTCAACCAAAAGAAAAACCACTCAAATTATCACTTCCACAGCTTGGCGAGAGGCCATTCGTCATTCTAGAAGCTCGAAAAACTATCGAACCTGCTATCGCCCAACTAGCCTCGATGGTCAGCACAGATAAATCTCAAAAAAAAATAGAAGAGATATTAGATTGGGTTGAATCGGACCACTCACAGAATCAAGTCATCGGCGATATCTTTTCGGAAGGTGATCGAAAATTCCATTATATGATTGCTTGTTCCACCGAAAATCCGGTGATCATATCTGTTCAGGAAATGATTTACACCTACACAGGCCAGAAATTGTGGCTGACCCTCATGCGTCATTCCTCATTTGCTCAGCCAAACAGGTGGCAGAAAGCACTCGAGGAACATCGGAAGATCTATGAGGCCATCCGCGATCGGGATCCAGACCTGGCCGCGAAGCGAGCGATGGATCACCTTCGCAGCGTCGAAAGAAACATGATCCAGACAGATATTAGTTTTGATACTCTTGGTGAAAGCAGCCCTTCATAAATTTGACGAATGGCTTCCAATAGAAAATCGCTAAGGAAAAGCCATTTAGAAAACTACCATTTTTCTCAGACGATAAAGGTCAATCAAATGAGATTTAAACGGATTATCTCTGCCATCGACTCCCACACAGAAGGTGAACCCGCCCGTATCGTTGTGGGAGGAGTCCCTGTAATACCTGGCAACACATTTAAACAGAAATGGTTGTGGGCCAAGCAAAACCTCGATGAGCTGCGTACCATGCTGCTGTTTGAGCCACGTGGCTCCAATATCATGTCAGGCAGTATTATCACTGCCCCTTGCACGCCAGGAGCCGATATCGGCGTGATTTACATTGAGGTAAGCGGTTTCCTGCCAATGTGTGGACATGGAACTATCGCTACCTGTACCGTGCTGGTCGAAACAGGGATAATCGAACCTAAAGAACCATACACCGACTTTACGCTGGACACTCCAGCAGGCCTGGTTAAGGCTCACGTTCGCGTCCAAAATGGAATTGCTCAAGCTGTAACCATACAGAATATCCCTTCATTCCTGTATAAAGCCGATCTTTCGATCAACGTACCAGAAATTGGGGATGTAAACTTTGACCTCGCTTACGGTGGAAATTTTTATGCCATCGTAAATGCCGAATCTGTAGGGCTAGAACTGGTTCCAGAAAGGTCAAAAGACATTGTCCGAATCGGAAGCCTGATTCGCGATGCCATCTTCAACCAGGGTATTGAAGTTGCTCACCCAGAAAACCCGGATATCAACCGCTGTACACACGTTCGATTTATTTCCCCATCGCCCACACCAGGTGTTACGACCCGGAATGCAGTGCTCTATTCTTCTGAAGCGATCGACCGCTCGCCTTGTGGGACCGGGACATCTGCCGAAATGGCTTATCGCTATGCCAAAGGGATGCAAACGCTCAACGAGCAGATAGTCTGTGAGAGCATCATTGGCAGCACGTTTACTGGCAAACTTATTGAAGAAACAAAAGTTGGTTCAATAACCGCTGTTATTCCCATGATATGTGGTAGAGCTTTCATCACTGGAATCCAACAATTTGTACTTGATCCACGCGACCCATGGCCTAAAGGTTTCCATTTAGGAGAGCATAACCAGTGGGGTACCGAGTTCTAAACTCGGTTTTTATGTGTAAAGAAGTTTGCGATGACTGATCGTAAACCCAGATAAGGTCAACCGGATTGCCTGAGCAAGATCTCATACCGCTTACCTCAACTGTAAATGATTTTGGAGACCTATAGCTGATGGCACTAAGTCTAACGAGCCATGAAGAAACGATGCTTTCCGGCAGGAATGGTCCGGGTGTTCAGATGGCCATGAGAATTATTGTGCGCATGGCAGAAGTTCTGGAAGTGAACGAATTATTACCCATTACCCAGGCTCATATCGATGGATGCGCTTTGATGAGCAATTCGAGTTTGGAGTTTGCTGAAAAATTGGCGTCATCAAGAGCGCGAGTGTCGGTTCCCACCACACTTCAATATGATTCCGCTCGATCTCCAGAATTGGAAAAAACAGGGTGTGCCAGCAGAATTCGGGCACAAAGCTACTCGGATTGCTGATGCCTACATCAAGATGAACTGCATTCCCACCTGGACATGCGCTCCATACCAGGGTTTCTTAACCCCTTCCTTTGGTCAGCAAATCGCCTGGGGAGAATCAAATGCGATTATCTATGCAAATTCGGTTATTGGAGCGCGCACTAATCGTTATGCAGATTTTATGGATATTTGCGCAGCAATCACCGGACGGGTACCAAAACAAGGCCTGCACATAAAAGAGAATCGAAGAGGCCAGGTGCTGATCCATCTGATGGGAATAGATCCAGGTTTGTTTGCGGAAGATACTTTCTATCCCGTGTTAGGGTATCTCATTGGAAAGCGGATCCAGGACAGAATCCCTGTAATTGAAGGTTTCTATACATCAGCAAACAGCGACCAACTAAAAGCTTTGGGTGCGGCTGCAGCTTCATCAGGCGGTATTGGGTTATTTCACATCATAGGTCTAACTCCTGAAGCACCTACCCTCGAAGATGCCTTTCAGGGATCAGAGCCGGAAGAGATCGTTGAATTTGGAATGAATGATCTTTTGAAAGCCATGGATGAACTCTCCCATGATGCTGGTGAGGGCGACGCACTTGATGCCGTCGTGCTGGGATGTCCGCATTTCTCTTATACGGAATTCCAGGCAATGACAGAAATAATTCAGAAAACAGGTGGAACACTGCCAGCCGGAGTACGTTTGATCATCCTTACCAATCAACTTTCGATGGCATTATTGGAGCGGGGTGGACTGAAAGACTTCATCACGAAGTTTGGCGCAGAGATAATTCTCGACACGTGCGTATTCCACTCTCCCATCGTGTCTGCTGGCGCAGAGGTGATCATGACGAATTCAGGGAAGTGCGCCTATTATGCCCCGGGAGAACTTAATACAAGAGTTGTGTTTGGCAGCCTGGAAGAATGCATCCATTCTGCGAAGCGAGGCAAAGTTACCCGATTGGAGGGCGCATGGAAAAGTTTGTGAAAGGCCGTGCTCTGGTTATCGGTCAGGCTGCTGGCTCTGCAGTGGTGACCCAACAACCTATCAGCTTTTGGGGAGGGATCAACCCCAAAACAGGGGATGTTATTGATCGGCGGCACGAACTTTGTGGAAGAAATATCACAGGAAAAATATTCGTTTTCCCAATCGGAAAAGGGTCCAGCACTGCCAGCGCCATTCTGCTTGAAGGCATAAGGAATGGCTCTGCACCGGCGGCTATCATCAACAAGAAAGTAGATCCTATCTTGTCTCTTGGAGCGATTGTAGCTGAAGAGATGTATAACAAAACCATACCAGTGATCGTCCTAGATGACACAGATTTTTTATGCATCCACGACGGAGATCACTTGAAGATCGAGAGTGATGGCACGGTAACAATAAATCCTTATATTCCTGAAGATTGGCCATAAATTCAGATGTAGTTGTCATTGGTGGAGGAATTGTGGGCACATCATGTGCCTATCACCTTGCCACAGCAGGCCTGAAAACAGTTCTGGTCGAGAAAGAATCCATTGGCTCGGGTGCATCACGCGTGGAATAAGTCATGTGGTCACCTGGGAAGAGCCTGAAATCCACCTCGAGCTTGCCCGCTACAGCAACCGGCTTTATGAAGAGCTAGCCCAAACCGTTCCCATCGATATCGAATACAGGCAAACTGGCAGCATAGCACTTGTCGAGATGCCTGAGAAAATGGAAGGAATGCGGCAGACGGTTGAGCGCCTGCAAGCATGGGGACTCACTTGCCAGATGATTTCTGATAGAGAATTACGTGAGTTGGAGCCGAACATTTCCCCAAATGTGGCAGGTGGGGCATTCTTCCATGAAAACTCACAGGTTAACCCTCTATACACCACTCAAGCTTTAGCACATGCCGCCCGCCAGAGAGGCGCAGCGATTGAAAATTTCACGGAAGTAATTGACTTTGAACTCTCGCCATCTAAACAAGCAGTAACTGCCGTGGTAACAAACAAAGGCCGAATTTCAACTGGTGCAGTAGTGATCGCGGCAGGTGCCTGGTCAGGTTTTTTGGGCAAGCTCGCCGGTCTGACGGTGCCTGTCTCTCCCAGGAAAGGCACGCTCATCGTTACCGTCCCAGCATCCCAGAATATTATTCGAACGAAAATAATGCTGGCTGCTGGCTATATGGAAGCGGTTCAATCCAATTCCGACGTTGGGATTGCCGTAGCAGCCAATATCCAACAAATGCCTAATGGAAATTTGCTCTTGGGAAGTAGTCGGCAATTTGTTGGCTTTGATCCTGCGACGGACCCTGATGTGGTTGCCATGATTGTGCAACGCAACCTGCGATTCTTTCCATTCCTGGCAGGTATCTCTGCAATTCGAACCTGGGCAGGCTTCCGTCCATATACTCCTGATTTAATCCCTATCATTTCACCGGTCGAGCACTTGCAAGGCATGTATCTGGCATGCGGGCACGAAGGTATTGGAATTACCGAAGGACCAATTACCGGTCTGATCATCAGCCAGTTAATCACTGGACAAAAACCATCTATCGGCTGCGAACGCTTGTCTTTTTCACGCTTCGCTCAATAATTCACAGAATCATAGAATTCGAGGAATAATCATATGGCTAAGAAATATCATGGTGTTTATGCAGTCGTCTGCACCCCTTTCGACTCTACTGGGGAGTTCGATGAGGCTGCTTTAAGAAGGCACATACGGTTCTTAATAGACGACTGCAAAGTCTACAGCATCATTCCAGCAGGGTCAACAGGCGAGTTTGCCTCGCTGACGAAGGAAGAACGCAAACATGTGGTAGCTGTCACCTTAGATGAGGTCAAGAAGGATTTGCCCGTCTATGTCGGTGCAGCTGCTTGTTCAACAGCAGAGACCATCGAGTATGCCCAAACTGCACAGGATTTAGGGGCAGATGGCGTCATGGTTGTACCGCCGTATTATGGTCACCTCTCACAGGACGAGTTGTACTACCACTTTTCTACCCTGGCGCAACATGTCGACTGCCCGATCATTGTCTATAACAATCCTGGCACCTCAGGCTCTGATATTTTGCCTCCCTTAGTCGAGCGTCTTGCAAAATTCAAGAACATCGAAGCCATAAAAGAAAGCTCAGGGATTATGCAGCGAGTGTGTGATATTATGCGGCGTTGCGGTGATGAAATCGAGGTCGTTTGTGGCTGCGACACATTGGTTTTAGAAATGTTTGCCATGGGAGTTGAAGGGTGGATAGCTGCACCAGCTAACATCCTCGCAAAGCAGTGTGTGAGACTTTATGAGTTGGCTGTCGTACAGAAAGACTTTGCGAGGGCAAGAGAACTATATTTTAAGATCCTTCCAGTAATGGATTTGTTCGAAGGAACAGGGAAGTATGTTCAGCTAGCCAAAGCCGGATTACAGCTGATGGGGCGCAGTATCGGAGAGCCACGCAAACCCTTGCTGCCGCCTGAGCCAGAGCTGGTAAGCCAATTGAAGAATATGCTTGATGACCTGGCAGAATGAAAATCAAGTTCAGAAGTGTTGCGGACTTGCGTGAATATTTTGGGCGTGATCCGGTCGAGATGGAGCTGCCTGATGAGGCGACGCTGAAAACTGTGCTTGATGTAATCTCTGCTCGCTGGGGGGCCGTGCTGCCTGAGTACATGTGGAACAGCGTGGAAGTCTGCTTCCGGGGTCCGATCGTTCTGCTAGTAGATAAGAAAGTCGTCCAGGATTTTTCATTTCGACTGAAAGAAGGCCAGGAAGTGACCGCGATGAAAGCCCTTGCAGGCGGCTGATTGTAAGGAAGAACCATTTTCGTTAGAATTGTCCATTAGCAAAAATGGAAGGGTATGAACAATGACCAATCAAATCAAAGGTTACGCGGGAAAACTGCTGCGGGTTGACCTCAATCACTGGGAGGCAAAACCCGAGGATTTGCCAATCAGGGTCATGCGGCAATATCTGGGTGGCGCAGGCATCGGCGCTCGCGTTTTATATGATGAATTGATGCCTGGAACAGACCCTCTGAGCCCTGAGAATATCATGGTAGTGGCCACCGGTCCGCTCAGCCTGGCGCGAATCCCGGGTGGCGGCTCCGTAATGCTGTGCTTCAAATCTCCGCTCACGCAAATCTGGGGCGAGTCTCGGGTTGGTTCTGATTTCGGGCCCGATCTAAAAAAGGCGGGATTCGATCAACTCATAATCAAAGGGAAATCACCTGCTCCAGTTTATATTCTGATCCGTGAGGGACAGGTCGAATTTCATGATGCCACGCATTTGTTGGGAAAAGTTGTATCTGAAAAGTCCGCCTTGCTTCGGACCGAGGTTGACGATAAGAGAGCCAGTGTCATGTGTATTGGGCCCGCTGGGGAAAACCTGGTAAAGATTGCCGCAGTGATGTGTGATGATCGCGCAGCAGGTCGTTGCGGCGGTGGGGCAGTGTGGGGTTCTAAAAATCTTTCTGGCTATCGTGGTTTCAGGAAAATCCAAGGTAAACGCCGGTCCATCAGAAAGATCAAAACAATATCTAAAAGCGACCTTCGATGAGATTTCCGAAAATCCGATGTTTATCGGAATGAAAAGCTACGGAACTATCGGTGATATCCCTTCCAATGACGACGGAGGTGATTGGCCTTCTAAGAACTGGCAGTCCAACTCCTGGGGCGCAGGTCCTGAAGTTTTTGATCACTATTTGAATAACAACTTCATCAAGGGATTTGGCTGCTATAAGGGCTGTACGATGGCCTGCGCTCGCAAGGTGCACGTGAAAGATGACCAGTGGAAGACGCCTGAACATGGTGGCGCAGAATATAAGTCGATATCCAGCTTTACTGCCTATGTCCTTAACAATAACATGGATGCTGCCATCCATTCTACCTGGTTGTGCAATGAGCTAGGCCTGGATACTATATCGACAGGCGCAATGATCGCTTTTGCGATGGACTGTTACGAGCAAGGTTTACTTTCTAAGGAAGAAGTGGATGGTCTTGACTTAAGCTGGGGTAATGCCAAAGTGCTACCATTGCTGGTTCGGAAAATCGCTGAGCGAAGGTTTGGGCGATTTGCTTGCTGAAGGAGTTCGAAATGCCGCGAAAAAGATCGGTAAAGGCGCTGAGGAGCTGGCAATTCATGTTAAAGGATTGGAAGGTCCTGCGCATGATCCACGATCGGGAAAGGCATTGGGAATCACCTATGCTACCGGAAACCGGGGCATGTGTCATATTCATCCTTTGGAGGGAATGGCCTGGGATCGAGGAAAACTTGACTGGGGGCTAATGCGCTATGGTGTGCCTGATCCAAATATGGTGGAACGTTGGGATGAGAAAGGAAAAGGGTATGTGGTGCCGACCTTGCAGAACGGCCTGGCTCTTCCAGATATCATTGGAACGTGCAAGTTTTATATGTACGGAGGTGTCACAGTCGATCATTGGGCTGATATGATCTCAGACCTGACAGGATGGGAGATCGATGGAGCAGAGCTGCTTATGATCAGTGAGCGCTGCATCAACCTTCAGCGGATGTTCAATGTGCGCGAAGGGATTACCCCCAAGGATGATCAACTGCCTGCGCGGGTGCGTAATGTGCCAGCCTTTGGTAAGTACCAGGAAGAACCGGACTGCGTTATCCACGACCTCGAACTCGTTACTTACTGAATACTATGAAGCCCGGGGTTGGGATCCGCTAACAGGAGCGCCCACGTTGGAGAAACAAAAAGAGCTTGGCCTGACAGGGGAAAATAACGATGATGAGATTTGATATCCAGGAGGACATCGAGTCAATTTCCTTTACTTTTAATAATCAAAGCCTATTCGCTTTGCCGGGCGATACGATTGCCAGCGCACTACATGCCTCAGGAATACGCGCCTGGTGGCGCTCACGTCAGGGAGATGAGCGAGGTATGTTGTGTGGTATTGGCGTTTGTTTTGGCTGCCTGGTCGATGTTGATGGTAAACCTGATCAACGCTCCTGCCAGGTATATGTGACTCCAGGAATGGTGGTTACGACCAATTTGAAAGGTTAAAGTTCAATGGCTCTAGAAAGAGAAATCATAGTGATTGGCAGTGGACCGGCCGGGCTGAGCGCAGCTCTGGCGGCTGCAAAATCTGGAGCCCAGGTTTCCCTGATCGATGCATATCCAACGCCTGGCGGTCAGTATTACCGTCAACCTCCTCCATTTTCTATGTCAAGTATAACGCGGCGTCAACGTCGTGGTCGCGAACTGTGGCAACAAGTACAACAAGCCGGTGTAAATATCATCAGTGGAGCATTGGTGTGGTATGCTGATGCTGAAAAGCGCATCATTTACCACACCTCAGAGGGCGAGTACCGGGCAAAAGCAGAGGCATTGATCCTTGCAACCGGATCGTATGAGCGTGCTATTGCTTTCCCGGGTTGGACTTTACCTGGTGTAATAATGACTGGTGGCGCACAAACGCTTTTATATCAGCATGTGCTCCCCGGTCGGCGCGTCTTGCTTGTCGGTACTGGACCCTTGCAGTTAGTTGTCGCTAAAAAACTTTTGGACAACGGCGCTGAAGTCGTAGGTGTTCTGGAAGGCAATCCTATTATCCGTCGTGCTTTGAGGCATCTGTTAGCATTATGGGGTCAGTGGGAGCGTCTCGAGGAAGGGTTCACAAGCTACTTGAAAATGCTCCGCCATAGAGCACCATACCGTATAGGTTGGGGGGTAATTGAAGCATTTGGATCCAACCAGGTTGAAGGCGCAAAGATCTCTCGCTTGGATCGCAATTGGAGACCAGTTGAAGGTAGCCAGCAAATAATCGACTGCGATACAATTTGTACAGGATATGGATTTATCCCTTTCAATTCACTCTCCCGCCAAATGGGTGCTCGACATGTTTGGCGAAATGAATTGGGCGGATTTTACCTGAAAGAGATACCAACTTGCAAACCAGTCTTCCCGGTGTCTTCGCAGAGCTGGAGACGGCGCTGGAATTGGAGGAGCACGCATGTCCTTGATTGAGGGGCAAATCGCTGGATTCTCAGCAGCGATCAGTCTCGGACATACTCCTCCATCGGGTGCCTTACAACATACCCGTATCTTCCAGCGTCATGAGCTGGCCTTTCAATCTCTCTTGGTTGATCTATTTACACCAGGTCCTGGCGCTTATGAGCTCGCCAAAGATGATACTGCCATTTGCCGCTGTGAAGGAGTCATGAAAAAGGAACTGGCACAAGCGATAGCATACGGAGCCAAATCAATCCTTGAACTAAAATCGTATACTCGCTGTGGAATGGGAGAATGTCAAGGCCGAATGTGCGAACAAGGAGTGCTTTTCCTATTAGAGAAGATGAACAGCCAGCCAGTAAATGAAAGCAATGGTTATCACCTGCGACCGCCTGTGTTTCCATTATCTATCGAGGATCTTGGTCAAATTCCGTTCGAATAGCTCACCGCATAAGCAGGGTTTTAGAAGCCAATAATCCATTCAAACTGATCAAGCGGAAAAGATATGCGGGTATCCAAGGCGAGTTAAGCCTTTGATGAACGGCATTACGGTGAACCAGGAAGAGAATTGATCGCAGGTGTCGCTGACACTTCTTTCAGGAGTACGTATGAAAATGGATTTATCTTTGTGATGAAGCGGACTGGTTATGAAAGCTAATGCTCCGGGAGCAGCACTGTAACCCAAAAATCTGATGCGAAATTTTCCTACCTCCGATCCTACCCGAAGTCACAGCTTGATCCTTATCTACCTGCAATCAGCGGCGATTGGAAGGTCGGGAGGCAGTGGAGGAGAATTATGCCGAAGAAACTATCCCAGGTTGGGCAGTCTGGAAGTATGGAAGTGATTACCTCCTGCTTCTTATATGGATGAGTGGTGAATACTCAACTAACCCATGGAATTTGGTCCCATTGTTATAATTTGGAGGAAATTCTAGAATTTATGGAGACATTAGCTGCAATCATGAGTCGCCGCAGTGTTCGAGCTTTGAAAACGGATCCCGTTCCTGAGGAAAAGTTGGAAATGATCGTTCGAGCCGCTTCAGATGCAGCGAATGCAGGTAACAGACAAATTTGGACATATACAACTATCTGTAAATCGAGGATGATTAAGACCTTAAGAGCGTTGTCATCCAGCATTTTGAGTTATCCTCCGGCTGTGATCGTCATTTGCCTAGATTAATAAACTCGCAATTTATATGGAGGTTGACGCTTCTCGTCATTTTTGTTGCGCGACAGACACCCGGGATAACAGCAGTTGATTTGTGATTGGGTAGTGATTAAATAGGTCGCATTGTGGAAGACGGACATATTGAATTATTTTGACTGATATAATCCCATAATTACCAGGTGCGCCTAGCTTACCCTCAGAAGTTATTCGTTGTGATGCCGCTTATTGCTGCCTCAGTCTAATTGTGTGTGCATTTATGTATTTGTCGGAGGTATATTGAACAAAGATTTATGGCTTGATCATCAAGGGGATTTACCAATAATCTCCACCGGTCATTTACCGCCCGCAAAACAGGTCCAGGCCGAGGTGGATGCCGCATACGAGCGTTATAAATTAAACAACGATGGACAAAATGCCCAATACTATCCTGCGCTGGCAAGAGTGCCGAGTGACTTCTTCGGCCTGTGTATCGTCACATCGGATGGCGCAGTCTACTCTGCGGGCGACACGCTGGTGCCGTTTACCATCATGAGCGTATCCAAACCGTTCGTGTTCGGCTTGCTTTGCCAGGCGATTGGTCCTGAAGAGGTCCGCCAATTTCTTGGCGTAAATGCAACGGGTTTTCCATTTAATTCAATCCTGGCCATTGAGCTGAGCTCAGACCGCCGAACAAACCCGATCGTAAATTCGGGAGCAATCGCCGCAACAAGCCTGGCGCCTGGCAGAACCGCCGAAGACAAATGGCGATTTATTCATGAAGGATTGTCTCGCTTCGCTGGACGAGAGCTCACAGTTAATGAAGAAGTCTACCGCTCAGCTTCAAAATCGAACCAGCGCAACCAGTCGATTGCCCGTCTCCTGGGAAGTTATGGGCGACTCTATTTTGATCCGGTCAACAGTGTGGATCTTTACACTCGCCAGTGCTCATTAGATGTGACTGCCTATGAACTGGCTGTTATGGCTGCCACTCTGGCTGACGGGGGATTAAATCCAATAACAAAGGAACATGTTATCAGTGCGTCAGTTTGTCCGCGCGTCCTGGCTACGATGGCTACGGCTGGGATGTATGAAACATCGGGAGATTGGCTGTACGATGTCGGCTTGCCGGGTAAAAGCGGAGTCGGCGGGGGGATCATCACAGTCGCCCCAGGAAAGGGCGGTCTGGGCACATTTGCTCCACCGCTTGATGAAGCTGGCAACAGCGTTCGGGGACAGCTGGCGACGAAGTTCCTCAGTCAAAACTTAGGGCTGAACCTTTTTGCTTCAAGGCCAGCATTCTAAGATAATAACTCGTTCCCAATCCTTATACAGCCAATCTTATGCATTTATATCCATCGCCATCAGCCTGGACCCACCATTTGGATGGCTGATCTCGGTTTTCCAATGGACCATCCGAAAAAATTAAGAACACAGTGCGCGGCAAATAGCTTATAATCGATCACCAACGTATTGGGCGGATGTTCCAGAAACAGGAATTTATTCCCCCTTCATGCATAATCAGGAGGATAAGCTTTAATGTCGACGGAATCCATTTCTCCCCCTAGAACTGAAACGATATTGAAAGCGTCCTGGCTGCCAATGCTCATTATAGCGCTGGCACAGATACAAATGGGCTTTAACGTCAGCGCATTGCCTGTATCGCTTGGAGGAATCGTCGAAGATTTTAATTCCTCTCCTTCCATAGTAAGCACAGCACTGGTGGTTTACTCGCTGGCGGTCGCCGCTTTTGTTATGCTTGGATCAAAGCTTGGCAAGATGTTCGGTGCCCGAAATATGTTTCAGGTAGGGGTCATCTTTCACGCCCTGGCCATGGCCGGCATGGCTCTCAGCACTAGCACAACGATGATGATCCAGATGCAAGCTATCGCCGGCTTAGCGGCGGCTATCCTGGTGCCCACGCTGGTTGTTATGATCGCTGATCATTATAAGGGAGCACAGCAGTCGCAATCCCTGGGTTTGTTGGGCGCCTCCCAGGCAATTGCAGGCGTACTGGCTTTTCTTGTCATTGGCGTTGTCGGCACACTGGTGAGCTGGCGTTGGGGATTTGGCTTGATCGTTCTAATTGCCGCGGCAGTTTTCCTGCTGAGCTTCCGATTAAACAACATCCGCCGTGAAGCCAAGGTCAAGATCGATTGGATTGGCGCCGGACTGGCGGCCCTGGCTATCATTCTGATCAGTTTGGGTTTTAACAACATCAAAGCCTGGGGCCTGCTGGTGGCTAATCCAGATGCTCCATACAACGTTTTAGGTCTTTCTTTATCACCGATTATGATCGTAACGGGGGTGATGCTCGGTCAGGGGTTTTTTGCCTGGTCCCACAAGCGTGTGACAAACAACAAAACGCCTCTGCTCGCCTTAGAGGCTGTCGGATTTGCCACAAGAACGGGCGGCGACGTTTTGTCTGTTTATCATCGCTGCCCTTGGCCCAGCGATAAACTTCTTAATCCCTCTTTATATTCAGATCGTCCAGGGAAACACCAGCCTTGAAACAGCAGTAGCTGTCATCCCTTATTCGCTTGCCATCTTCTTTGGCACAGCCATGGTAGTCCGGCTTTTTGACCGGCTGCCACCACGCAAGATCGGTCGCTATGGTTTTATTATTGTGGCGATTGGATTGGTTATGCTTGCATATACCATCCGCAACGACTGGGGCACTCCGGTTCGTGATACTCAGCCTGATCGTGATCGGACTTGGGGAAGGATCGTCATTAACGCTGGTGTTCAATGTGCTTGTATCTGCCTCTCCCAAGCATCTGGCAGGTGATGTTGGCGCCCTGCGTGGCACCACCAACAACCTGGCTACCGGGCTGGGGACGGCATTTGCAAGCGTCCTTTCTGTGACCTTATTAAATATGATCATTGCTTCAAGTCTGGTTAAGAATCCGGTCATTCCAACAGAAGTGATCCAAGAAACGGTCGACCTGGATAATATCGACTTTGTCAGCAACGATGATCTGGATGACATACTGGACGAATCTGATCTCACCCCGCTGCAAGAAGCCCAGGTAGCTGGTCATAAACATCGAAGGCCGGCTGCAGGCGCTTAAGCTGTCCTTCATAATTTTAGCTTTCGTGGCTTTATTGGCGGTTGTCCCGGCTGGTGGATTACCGGATTATTTGCCCGGCGAGATTTCCAGCCGATAAGCTGTAGCTTTTCATGTGGTTAGGAAGCGACAAACCGCTTCTCTGTTCTTAAGAATAGATTTTTGATTGGATCGTTGAAGAAAGGGATCAACCTATGTCATTGATAAGCGATGCTCCACGTAAATACTCACGGGCTCATGCAGAGAGATTTCAACAAGAGCTGTTGGAGATGCTGCGCATCCCCAGTTCAGCGCAGATCAGCCTATGCTGGCGAACAAAAACGCATGGCTGAGCGGCTGGCAGACGACATGCGTGGACTTGGTCTCCAGAACGCACAAACCATGCCCACCGTGGGACCACCGGTCGTCTATGCCGAGTGGTTGGGTGCTGGCCCGGACAAACCGTCCGCGCCGTCTACGGTCATGACGCATGTCGTCCCCGCCGCCCTGGAAGATGGCTGGGACACACCACCATTTGAACCGGTTGAGAAGGACGGGAAGATCTACGCCCGTGGTGCCACCGATAATAAAGGCCAGCTCTTTATCCATATTAAAGCGCTCGATCCTATCCTCAGGTATGGGCGGTGAAGCACCGGTCAATGTAAAAATACTGTTGGAGGGGGAGGAAGAGATCTCATCGCCTAACCTGACGCCCTTCATCAAGGAACACCTTGACCTGCTAAAAGCTGACGTATGCATGATCAGCGACACCTCCATGCGCATCATAGAAGAACCCGCCATCACGCACAGCTTGCGCGGCATGACCTATATTGAGATCGAAGTCGAAGGACCGAAGGAAGATCTGCACAGCGGGCTGTGGGGCGGGGCGGCGCATAATCCCGCCCTGGCGTTAGTTGAAATGCTCGGCAAGCTCTACAATCCCGACAACACCATCGCTGTACCGGGATTTATGACGATGTTGTCTCGCTGACAGAGGCGGAGCGAGACATGATCGCCAAAACCGCGTCGAGCGAGGAGCAGTATAAAGCGACGACGGGCGTTCCGGCAACCTGGGGCGATGCCAGGTACACCATCCGCGAGCGTATCTCTGCCCGCCCGACGCTGGATATCAACGGGTTGTGGAGTGGTTGGACCGGTCCTGGTCCTAAGACGATTATCCCTCAGAAAGCAGGCGCGAAGCTCAGTCCGCCTGGTCGGCAACCAGGATCCTGACAAAATATATGCCCTGCTGAAGAATTTTATTGGATCCATCACGCCGAAGACGGTGAAAGTCCGTGTCAGCTTGTTGACGAAAGGCATGCCCGCCCTCATCCCGTTCGATTTGCCCGAAATGCAGGCTGCTTCTCGCGCCTACGAAAAAGCCTGGGGGCACGCGCCGGTTTTCACCCGCGGCGGCGGCAGCATACCGGTTGTGGCTGACATCGCGAATTTGCTGAAAATCCCGGTTGTCATGATGGGCTTTGGGCTGGATAGCGACGGTTTGCATTCCCCCAATGAGCATTACAGCATAGAGATGTTCCAGCGAGGCATTGAGACCGCCATCGTGTATCTTGAGGAGTTGGCGCGATTGCCTGATAAACGATCGCAACGCGATTAAGGCAGATTTTATTTTCTTTATGAAGGAAGGCATGAGATGAAGATCTTAATTCAAACTGGTAATGTTCTCCAGGAAGCCAGCAATCTGACCGTGCTCGGTGGCTGCTTCGAAGACATCCCGCTACCCGTTGAGGTAGCCGGATCGCTCGAGCCAGGTGATTTTGGCGGGCGCGCCGGTCAGTCCGTTACTCTACCGCTGGCGCGATTGGCGCCAGGCGTCTGCTGCTGGTCGGTCTGGGCGACAGTGCGAAAGCCACAGCCGAGACAATCCGGCGGGAAAGCGCCACTGCCATTAAAGAAGCCCAAAAGCTTAAAATAACTGCTGTGACCGTTGGAGTAAACGGTGACCTGCCCCTTGAGCCCGAGCTGACTGCACAGGCATTTGCTGAGGGGATCGAGCTCGGAGCCTATCGCTTCTGGCGCTACCGTACCGGTTTAAAGTGACGAGCAAACATTTAAGGTAGAGCAGGCTTCGGTTTTCACAAAAGTAAATCAGAAGACCGGCGCAGGGGTCGCAACCGGACAGGCTATTGCTCGAGGGGTGAACTTCGCTCGTGTTCTGGTCAACGGACCAGGCTATGCGATGCATCCGCCAGAGCTGGGAGAAGAAGCCTTCAGGCTTGGAAATCGACTGGGTCTCAATGTGACCGTTCTGAACATGGCCCAGTCGAGCGAGCAGGGCTTCGGTGGAATTTTAGCGGTGGGCAAAGGCTCTGAACACGAGCCGCGGTTTATCATCATGGAATACGGCCAGGCTGGCAAAGGCACCCCGACGATTTGTCTGGTCGGCAAAGGGTTGACGTTCGACTTCTGGTGGCTCCGCTTTAAGCCGCCAGAGGGGATGGAGACAATGAAGTCGGACATGGGCGGCGCGGCTGCCGTCTTTGGCGCAATGCAAACCGTGGCTGAATTAAATCTCCCGCTGCATGTGGTTGGGCTCGTCTCTGCCGCCGAAAACATGCCAAGCAGCAACGCTTATCGCCGGGTGATATCGTCAAAACACTGAGCGGAAAGACCATCGAAGTGCTTAATACCGACGGCCGAAGGCCGATGATCACCTCGCCGACGCCCTGTACTATGCTCAGCGCTACAACCCTGACGCGATCATCGAGCTCGCGACCCTCACCGGCGCGATGATCATCGCGCTCGGGCCTCACGCCACCGGCATGATGGGAACCGGCCAGGTGCTGATGCGACCGAACTCAGCACGCCGGCGAACTGACCGCGGCGAGCGCGTCTGGCAGCCGCCCCTGCTTGGGAAGAATATCACCAGATGGTGAAGAGCGAGATCGCCGATCTCCAAGAACCTTGCCTCGGGCGTCCGGCCGGCTCGATCACCGGCGAGGCGCATTCCTGGCCGCCTTCGTCGGAGATTATCCCTTCGCACACCTCGACGTCGCTGGCCACAGCCTGGGTCGACCGGCCAGCGAAGCCCTACGACACGTTCGGCGGGACCGGTGTAGGAGTACGCCTGCTTGCTGAATTTCTCAGGGAATATAACTAATCATTGATTACCAGATTCTTCACTAAATATTGGAGGAAACAATGACCGCAAAGCCTAAAGCCGATCCGGGAAAACAATCATTCATGGACAAACTGCTGAACACCGTAGAGCGGGTAGGCAACAAGGTGCCCCATCCGGTGCTCATGTTCTTCTATATGATGATCGGCGTGATCGTCCTCTCGGCGATCTTATCGCTCCTGGGCGTCAGCGTCACCGAACAGATTGCGGTGCCGGTCCCGGTGGAAGGGCCACGCCTGACTTCTACGAGGACGTCAGCGAATACTCGCTGTCAGGAGCGGGGACCGAAGATGTCGAATACGAAATCAAGGAACAGACCATATCCATCGAGAGCCTGCTGAGCATCGATGGCATCCGCTTCCTGTTTACCTCCTTCGTCCCGAACTTCCAGGGCTTCGGCGCCTGCTGGCAGTCACGCTCATCGCCATGATGGGAGCGGGCGCGGCCGAGTTGCGGACTGATGGCCGCCGATCTCGCAAGCTGGTCAAGGTTGCCCCGCGTGCCATAATTGCCTACCTTATCGTCTTCATCGGCGTGCTTTCGAGCGTCGCCTCGGACGCGGGCGACCCTACTCCGATTCCGCTGGCGCGGCGGCCTTCCTGGCCGTCGGGCGGCACCCGATTGCCGGCCTGGCGGCTGGCTTTGGCGGGGTCGCCGCCGTCTTCATGGCCAACCTGGTTCCAACGCCCACCGATGCCATGCTGTTCGAGATCACCAATGAATCCATCGCCTTGGCCGGCGGCGCGCCGATCTCCATCACGGCCGATTACTTCTTCCAGGCAGCCCTCAGCCCTCCTGATGACGGTGGTCATCGGATTTGTCATCGTGCGCGGGGCCTGTTCAGCCGCGCCTGGGCAAGTACGATCCCTCGGAAGCGGGCACTCCGAACAGGCTGCCGCGGCTGACGAGATCGATCCGGCGCTCGAAGCGCTGGTGGGCTGCGCCGGGCCGGGATCGCCTTCCTGGTCGTGCTGGGCATCGTCCTGCTCGCCACCCTGCCGCCGGGTGCGCCGCTGCGCGATCCCGAAACGGGCGCCATCATCGGCCAGACGCCCTTCATGGGCAGCTTGCTGTTTATTGTGATGCTCTGCTTCTATACCGGCATTGCCTTCGGCTCGGCAGTCGGCAAGTACAAAGGACCCAACGATATAATTGCCGCGGTCGTCAAGACCTTTGCCGGCTTGGGCGGACTGATCTTCGTGCTGTTGATGATCAGCCAGTTCATCGCCTACTTCAACTACTCCAACCTGCCGAGCGTCATCGCCACTGCGCTGGCCGGCTGGCTGGAAAATGCCGGCATTCCGGCGATCCCACTGCTGATCGGCTTCGTGCTGGTGATCGTGTTGCTCGACTTCATCATGCCGGGCTCGCTTGCCAAATGGGCAATCTTCGCGCCCATCTTCGTGCCGCTCTTCATCCAGTTGGGTGTGCCGGCGCAGACGGTGTTCGCCGCCTACCGCGTTGGCGACTCGCCGATCCCAACACGCTCACGCCGTTGATGGTGTACTTCCCGGTGATCGTTGTCTTCGCCCAGCGCTATCGAAAGCGCCGGGGGTTGGGTCGCTGGTAGCGCTGATGCTGCCGATAGCCGCCATTGTTTTGGTCGCCTGGCTGATCTTTTTTATCCTGTGGTTTGTACTTGGCATCCCGCTCGGACCAGGATATCCGGTAAGCATGTAACAGGCGCGATAAATCTAAAGTCACCGGTATTGGTTGTCCCTGATGCATTGTTGCTGATTGTAGACGACTTCGTTCTAGTTTTGATCATTTCTTCCGAGGCCGCGCTCCTGACTTTTCTAGGAGCGCCGTCGGGGACAAGATTTGAGGTGCCATACCGGATGGTTAGCGCGGCATTGCAATTTGCAGGCGGGATCATCACCGCGCTGGTGGCTTCCAACCTAATGCCGCCGGCAGTCCACAACGGTTCCCTGTTTGCCGTGGCATTGGCTTTTTTCCTGGGTGGGACTCTGTTTGTTGATGATGTGTTGATACCAAGATCGGTAAGCTCAAACTGCCCGGATTTAGAAAGGCGTCCAAATTGCGGCTGCACTCGATAAAAAGGAGTATCCATTGGATTATTTAATCGCGTCGTTATTGCCATTTATCATCGGCAGTGCACTGGTTCCAATTCAAAATATCATCAACATCCTGCTTCTTAAGCGGCCTCGGCAGGGTGTGCTAATGGCAACGGCATATGTCGGTGGTATGACGTGCATGCGTTTGCTCCAGGGTTTGCTTTTTGGCCTGATCTTTGTAAAGGAAGAAGGAGGCGGGAAAAGTCCGGTTGTTTTAACCCTGCAGCTGGTGCTGGGTATCTTGCTTCTGGTTACAGCATACAAACAGTGGCGCAAAGAGGATGACCCTGATTCTCCACCCCCTAAGTGGTTGACCATGATGGACAGCCTTTCACCGCTGAAGGCATTTGGGTTTGGATTTGGTATCCTGTTAATTAGTGGAAAGGCATGGGTTTTTACGCTCGGCGCGATTGGGATCATCGATGCAGCACAGTTGGGTCAACCATCCGGCGCAATTGCTTACCTGCTTTTCGTGATTTTGGCTGAATCCCTGCTGCTACTATCCATAATTTTCAGGGTCATCATCCCTAAAAAATCTAAAGCCATTCTTGAGAAGGCATCAGCATGGTTGACCCGTAATAACCGCCAGATTGTTATGATCGTCTCGCTCGTTTTTGGTTTGTTATTCTTGTACCAGGGTGCCAGTGGTTTATTGAATTTGTGAACGATCCAAGTCATGAGAAAAACAAAGCTCCGATCCAATCACAATTCGGCGACCAGAACCTGGCTCAGCAGTCCATTGAAGGGTGAATAACAGGTTCAATTGTTTATGAAGCGACTCGAAAGCCGCCTATTTTTAAATTCCGATAATCTTATGTTATTTTATTTGGAGGAGAAATGATATTCTTGTTAGATATTTTGTTGATGGTAAGTGGGGTTTTCCTCTTGGTCTACGGAGGGATGCTATTCCGCTTTACACTGGCTGTCGCAGGTTTCGTCCTTGGCTTCAGCCTGTCGATGTGGCTGCTTTCCTCCCAACCGGTTGCTGCTCGCCTGCTGATCAGCCTAGTGGCAGGCGGGATCATCGCCTTTGTCGGATACATGCTGATAAAAATGATCCTTCATTTCGCCGGCGGCATCCTGGGGGCAATGCTGGCGCTTGTCATCCTGTCGCTGTTACCCATCTCGTTGCCTGATGCTTTGGGTCTGATTGTAATTATTGCAGGCGCGGGCATAGTTGGCTTCTTTGGCAACCGCCTGGGCGATTGGGTGATCATCCTGGCCACCACGCTATCCGGCGCATATGCGATCCTGCTTGGCTTGGCACATCTTTTCCCGCTAGCAATGGGCGTTGGCCCGGACTATCTGTCCGCCCGGATTCCATTTACCACCCCGGCGTTCCTGGTCTTTGTCACTTTTCTCATCACGGGCATCCTGGCGCAGTTTGAGATCCGCAGGGTTCGTGGACGCTACGTCAACATCAGGTAACCGGATCAATGAACGGTCGTATTGTTAAGCAGAGAGTATTTTTCTTTGGCATGGTGGCGATCCTGGCCATCCTGACCATGATCCTGGTGTGGCAATTTGTCCAGGCCATCTTGCTGGCGGTAGCAGTGGTGATCTTGCTCAAGCCACTTTACAACTGGCTGCTGGATAAAAAATGGATCAACGGGAGCGAAGGGAAAGCCACCGGGCTGACCATGATGATCTTTATCCTGTTGATTGCCATCCCAGCGGTGCTGATCGTCGGCGGCGCCATCAGCCAGGCGGCGATGCTATTCAGCGGTCTGGACATCACCACCCTGGATCTCTCCATGAGCGGGGTGAATAGTTGGCTGGAGCAGGTGATTCGCATGCTCTCGGCCGGGAACGTCCACCTGGAAGACCTTCAGCTCACAGAGACCATCGCCCAGGTCACCGCCTGGCTGGCCGGATGGCTGAGAGGCATTGTGGTCAGCCTGGGGCGCGCGCTGCCGGGGATTTTCATGAACGGTCTGGTGGTATTGGTGATCGTTTACGTACTTCTGCCGCGCTACAAACGTCCCGGCAAGCAGGACATCCTGGATATCGTGCCTTTTCCACCGGAGATCACCCAGTTGTTCATGGATAAGATCGACATCATGATCAAGGCCATGTTCAAGGGCAATTTTGTCATCGCCATCGTGACAGGCCTGGCGATGGGCCTGGTGCTGTGGATCGCCGGCGTGCCCTTCGTGATGTTCTTGACCCTGGCCTCAATGTTCCTTTCCCTGGTGCCGATGATCGGCGTTTCCCTGGTAGCCTGGCCGGTAGGGATCTTTTTGATCGTCAACGGAAATGTCTGGCAAGGGGTTTTCGTGCTCGTGGCTTTTCTGTTTTTGATTGCCAATATCGACACCATCTTGCGTCCGCATCTAATCCCTAAAGGTGCGCAGCTCAACCCGGCACTGGTGATTTTGAGTGTACTGGGCGGCCTGGGCGTGATGGGAATCGTCGGCGCCCTGTATGGGCCAGTGGTGATGATTTTGCTTGTCACCAGCATTGATGTATATTCCAAATATATGCTGCGATCCGACCTGGAGATCCTTGATCAACAGGGTCGAATCGATTTGAAAGAATTGGGGCTGATCGCAGAGGATAAGCAAACAGATCAAAATATGGGTCATATGTTCCTAACGGCGGCAAAAAATGTTTCTGCTCGCCTTCGAAGGGATACACAACAAGTGGAACCATGACGCAATCCTGTTGCAGTCAACCGATAATTTTTATTCGTGTACCGTGCAGCTATAAAGTGAATTTGATCCAGGAGGTATAGGCTTGGGAAGGTCAACAAAGCCCGTAATTTGATGTTTGTACCCGAGTTTTCTAAGTTGAATAACTACATGGAGGTATGAGTGATGAGTAACAATATAAAAATGACAACCTCTCACATTGCTTTGGGGAGTAGTCTATGCTTGATATTTACCCTTCTGATATCCGCCTGCCAACCTGCCCCGGCGCCCACGGAGCCCCCCGCCCCGCCAACCCCACCGCCTGCAGCCACGACCACCACCAAGCCGGAGCCGCAGTCCACCGCCGAGCCGGTCGTCGCAAGCGCACCGGAGGTGGACCTGTCGGCCCAGCTGGTCGGACCACTTTGGCTGCTGCTCGGCTACGGCGACGCCGGCAATCCGACTGTTATCGAACCGGGCACCACCGTAACGGCGCAGTTTGCGGAAGACGGCAGTCTGAACGGCTCAGCTGGATGCAACAACTTCTTCGGCTCGTACGAAATGAATGGCGAACAGATCAAGATTGGCCCGCTTGGATCCACAATGATGGCTTGCGAGCAGGGCATGAACCAGGAAGCGATCCTACTGGCAGCGCTGCAAAGCGCCTATAAGATCGCCTTCACCCCCCAGGCCGCCTCGAGATCTTCTACGACTCCAGCTCGGTATATGAAAAAAAGCTGGTGTATACGCCCAGCCAGAAATCGCTGGTGGACACACTGTGGGTGCTGGAATCATTCGGCAAACCCGACAATCCATCGGCTCCGGAGGCGGGCACACTGATCACCGCCCAGTTCTCCGAAGAGGGAATCCTGAGCGGCGCAGCCGGCTGCAACTTCTATACGACCTCGTATGTCGCCAAAGATGGCCGGATAGCAATCAAAATGCCCGCCAGCACGATGCGAGCTTGCACCAAAGGCATGGAGCAGGAAGCCGCCTACATGCAAGCTCTGACGGAAGCCGGAAGCTACACCATAAACGATGGAACCCTGGAGATCACTTACGGCGGTGGACAGGGAGTGCTTCGCTTCACTTCGCAGCACATGCCCATTGAAAATGTGCTCTGGACGCTGGTGACTGTAAACAGCGAGGTGAACCGGCTAGGCCTGGTACCCACCACCGCCCTGTTCGAGCCCGGGACGGAGCCTGGCATCGGGAAGCTGGGCGGCGTCGCCATGTGCAACAACTATAGCGGCAGCTACAGCCTCGACCAGCAGGTGCTCAAAATTGACGACCTGTCAGCGACCCAGATTCGCTGCCCTGATAATGTGTTGCAGGCTGAGGCCACTTATCTGGAGACTCTGGAAGCTGCTAAGAGCTACCAGGTATATGGCGAGACGCTGGTGATCACCTCCGAGAAGGGGGTGCTGACGTTCAGCGCCAACCGCGCCCCCCTGGAAGGCACTGCCTGGCGCCTGACATCCATGGGTGATGTAAACAGCCCCACGATACCTTCCCAGGGTGGGGATTTCACCGCCCAGTTCACTCCCCAGGAAGGAGGACCCTCCGGTCTGATCATAGGCTCTACGGGCTGCAACGACTACAACGCTGCCTACCTGGCTAACCTGAACGAGCTCAAGGTCAACCTGCCCAACAAGACTAACAACCCTAACTGCCCGACGTCCTTCTGGGAGCAGGAGCAGCAGTTCTTCCTGGGCTTGAACGCCGCATCCACCTACCGCATCCTGGGAAATACACTGCAAATCCCTTACGACGAGGGCCGGCAGGCGCTCAACTTTACTGCCTATGTGCCACAGGTGACGCCCCCGCCCAGCGGAGGACCGCTTACCCCATTGAACGGCACCCGCTGGTGGCTGGTGATGATCGGCCCAAGGCCGGTTTTGCCGGGTACACAGACCACCGCAGAATTCGCCATCAACGCCGACGGACAAACTGGCACGATCTCGGGTAACGCGGGCTGCAATACCTACAACGCCCCGATCACGGGTTCACTGCAGCTTGGCCAGATCGCTTCGTCCATGAGCCTATGCCCAGAGCCGCCGGGGGTGATGGATCAGGAAGCTGCATATCTGGCGGCCTTGCAGACTGCAAACAGCTTCAGCTTGGCTTCCAATCAGCTGCTGATCGGCACGCGCAGCGGGCTGCTGGTCTTCTACAACTCACCGGCTCCACTGGTACCGATTGTGCCCCCCACGCCGCTCCCGCCACTTCCCCCCGGACCAACAGCAATCCCCCCGACCCCAACGCCGACCTACGTGCCGATATCGGGGCCGACGGTCGAGCCCCTGCCGACCGAAAAACCCACTGCAGAGCCAACGGTAGAGCCGACTGAACAACCCACTCCAACCGAGGAACCGACCGCAAAACCACCGGCTGCTCCCGAGGCGGTTATCAAGGCTCCCACTGAAGGGGCTGTCGACCAACCGATCAAGTTTGAAGCCAGCAGCTCCACCTCTGGTGGAAGCATCATCGGGTATGCCTGGGACTTTGGGGACGGTAGAAAAGGCACCGGTATGACCGTCCAGCACCAGTATGAAAAACCAAGTACCTATACCGTTACACTGACCGTGATGGATGACAACGGAAAGACCGTAACCACCACGCATACCATCACGATCAAATAGCATAGATGCACAGGTGTCGGGACTCGTCGAACGAGTCCCGACACTCGTTTCCATCGCTATAGTCTATTTATTTTCTACCTGTTGTTATTTTTTCCTGGACGCTGAAGCAGGCTTCTTATTAAGCAACCGGTTCAAATTGCTGGCCAGATCAATCTGAGGCAGGCGTCAGTACGTTGGCGTGACTCTGGCATTATTAGGTTTTCTCGTGGCGTCCCCGACCAATCAGACCACTCTTTATTAGATGGTCTGATCTTCTTTTACAATCCTAACCTCCTAATAGCATCGCGACAAGAACCATGGCCACTGCTATCGTCATCAAAACCAGCCCGGTTCTCACCGGATTAATACCTGAATATTTTCCCCAACGATATCCAGCGATAAAAAGCAAGATGAATGAGACGAAGTTCGAGATCCGGATGGCAAGCTGATCATTGCCCCGCACCAAAATAAGCGGGATCAGCGACGGCAGCACAGCAAGGATTGCCACCATTACGTGCGCTACCGCTCCAATAAGATCCTCTCCGGTCAGCCTGATTGTACGCGGTTGGCTGTCCTTAAGATAGACCAGAATGCTTTTATAAAAAATCTGCCGCTCATTTTTTCCGGAAACTGGCTCGAGGATGTAATCAAGGTCGTCTGCGATGATATCCAACGCCTCCTGCTCATTCTTTGCGGCTCCAATATTATGAAGCAAACGGCGGCTTTCGCCGCGTTGAAAAACCGTCAGCAATGCATACATCACACCGTCGATTGTTCCCCAGGCAAATATGGCTCCCAGAGCTCCGATCAGCAGATCATCCACGTTTTGCGTCGAGGAAACATAAGGTGAGCTGTCAGAGAGTTCTGATGATCTGGAATGCCAGCGTATAGGTCAGCAAGATCAGGATGCTGAAAATCGTCTCAGACAGCCGATCGATTGGATCGATCAGCTTATCAAAAAAGCTACCTTTCGAAGGAACGCGATGCATGGAGCGGAAAGTAGATTTCATGGATATATTTTAACCTATTTCCCCTTTGATTATGCAAGCGTACACCACCGGGTTGGCTCGGGGAATGCGGTTTTTGGGAGTTGTCTGTCTTTTCATGTTGCCCCTGCTTATATCGGATCGCGTAACGACAGGCATTCCAATCTGAGAAACGGGCTGGTTTGATTGGCTCAGGATCAAGGGTTGGAACGTGAGATCACATATGATATCGAAAACAATCCGAATAAACCATTCTTGAGGTCCCCAGAAAATTTTGAACAGAAAATTCGAAACAAAAAACCGGCTTTATTTTATTCATGCTTATAATAGGGGGGAAGGAAGGAGCAAAAATGTCAAATATTGAACCTCTCGTAAAAGACTTTCTCGCCCAGAAAAAGATTGCTGTCATTGGCGTTTCAGATAAGCGTGAGACGGGCTGCAACCTGGGCTATCGCAAATTTAAATCTGAAGGATATTCCGTCAGCGCTGTCAATCCACGTTTGACAACTTTTGAAGGCGATCCCTGCTTCCCGGATCTTAAGTCAATTCCAGAGAAGCCGGATGCCGTGTTCATTCTTGCCAATCCCAAAGTCACCGAGTTAATCGTCCAAGAATGTGTTGATCTGGGAATAAAACACGTTTGGATGCACTGCTTAATGGGCACAAAGCCCGGTTTGGCATCCAGTATGACCAGCGTTTCGCAAGCGGCTGTCCGATTGTGCCAAGACAATGGGATTTCAGTAATCCCAGGTGCATGCCCGAATCAATATCTGAAACCGGATTTTGGTCACAAGATGATGCGGGTGATGTTCCGCACGCTCGGTTTTCACAAGATCAAATAACATACCGATTAAATTACCACACTGAACAAAGGAATCCAAAATTTCAGGAAATCCCTCGGTGGGTATGATCCTTGTTTCATACGCCACGATTCCAATCTAGACCACGGAGGTCGCCCTTACAGCAGGCGAGGAAATCGCTAAGAATAATATGTGGACAATCATTTTATGAGCGATCAATCAATAAACGATCTTCTGGCTCCATATCAACCCAAAATTCAGCAGATTGTCAAGGGATTAATTACTCTTATTCATATATCTCTTCCCAATCCAGTCGTGACCGTCGAAGGTGGGGATATCGGGTTGGGTTTTGGAACGGGATATAAAGGCCTGGTCTTTGTAATTACGCCTTTCCCGGTTTATGTTCGGCTAGGGATCGCACACGGAGCGGCTCTGAGGGATCCAACTGGGCTGTTGGAAGGTCGAGGAAAAGTCCATCGACATATCAAGATCCGGGAGCCTGGCGAGCTCGAAGATCCCGCGCTCACCGCGCTTCTTCGGGCTGCCGCGGAAATCGCACATCCCCAGTAAATCTCCTGTGGATTGCAGCCTGCTTGAAAATCCTGGTTATGGTTCGGACTGGATCACACCGAGATAAACAGAGCCGGTAGTGCTGGAAACTCCCGGCATCCACGGCTCGTCGGGCTGCTTCCAGCCACAAGTTTCAAAAACTAACAGCTGGGTTTCTGGATCAGGATAATCACCCAGGTTTGGATTAACCGAAGCGGCGAGTGCTATGGCCTGCTCGACGGAGCCGTTGAAATAATCCTGGAGCAGCCCTGGCGGTACTCGCATGGCTGCCGCCAGTTTCAAGCCGCCCACAATCCGGTCCCCCTGTCTGATTTGGACCGGAGCGTTTTCCAACCTCGCCAGATTTGAGCGAATCAGCTTGATCGAGAAGCCAGCCTGGTCCAGCCCCATTCCTTCTATGGCTCGCCGGTAGACTTCTGCTTCTCCACCGATTCCCGAGTGCACGCTGATGAAGATGACATTTCCAGATCTGCCTTGACGGAAGGCGCTGACGCAGGCGCGGTGATCCTGATAATGGCAGGAGCTGCCCGGATTAACCTCAATGGTGATCGGTTTTCCGTCGTTGAGCCTGTCAGTTTGGGGTCGGACGAGAATTTTTATGCGAGCCGCTCCCGGGCGGAAATCGATGCCAAAAAAGTTGGTTGAAGGCTCTGGGAAAGGTGTACTCAAGGCATTTATGGAGGTAGGCGCATGTAAGGATGGGGTTGGAGGCAGCGGCTGATACGGTGTGCCGATTGGAGACCAAAGGCTTATGACCCTCGGCGTGACTTCAACCGGATCAGGTTTGTTCTTCAAGAACAGATCAGGTCTGGCGGAGAATAAAACCAGGTTAATCAGCAGGTCGAGCAATAGGGCAATAAACACTATCCCGATCCACTTGAACCTGGAGATGGAAAAAAAGCGAAATAGTTCAGGAAATGGCATGCGCTTGGTGCGAGTCAACGGAGCTTTTTCAAGCCCCGCATAATCCAAACCCCTATAAATGCCGAGATAATTAATAAGCCTGTCTCGACAACGATCAGCGCTCGCAACATTGTGGAATTGCCTTCCCCACCGGGGTTTACGCGCGGTCCGCTTGTAGGCGTAGGAGAGGCAATCCAGCGGTACATCGTCGGGCTTGCAGTCAGTGTTGGAGTCGGGCTTGCAGTCTGTGTTGGAGTCGGACTCGCAGTAATCGTGGGAGTCAGGCTGGGAGTAATCGTAGGAGTTGGACTGGCGGTTGGCGTGGGCGTGGTTGTGGGAGTATTTGTCTCGACGGGTGTTTGTACGATGCGATACTCGCGCAAGCGCTGGTAGAGGGCTCCGCATCGATAGGTATCGTCGCTGATTTCGAGTGCAGCGCCTACCCATCGGCGGGACTGGCAGACCTGGCTGGGTGCAGTAGGTATAGGCTACCCAACCGCTATCATGGCACAATTTGAGGCGCTGGCGCGGTTCTGGTACACCCGGGACCGGGCCTATACCCAGATTCCCACACACATACCAGCCATTTACCGGCTTTTGGGAGGCCAATGAACCAGCCTTGACCTGCGTTTCTGGTGAACGTGTGCTCCAATTGAATGCAAATATGAAAATAATAAAAGAAAGGCTGATCCCAGCTAAAATCCCGCCAATTCTGTCAATGCGTCTCATGGTTTTTTCTGTGAATATAGTTGCAAGAATTGTACTAACCTTTCGGCGAGAAAAAAACTCGAGCTTGAACGCCAACCGTCCGAATCCTCGAATTGAGAGGTTTGGATTGTCCTGCCTTTTTATCGGTTTGAGATAAATATGAATGATGTCGTTGAGTTGATCTTAATTCAAAGGGAGAAAAGGGAAATTACCGATTGATTTATAGAGGGTGTTGATAAATACATGAATTCAACCGAAGCTGGCTAATGAAGTGCATTTTGACCAGGGATCATCGATAAAAACGCATCTTTTTCACTTGAAATTGACCTTTTATTGGCTCCTTATTGTCTGCTTTCGGGCAACACTGACAATTCACCCCTGGCTAAGCATTGGAAACAACCTGTACTTTGAAGCCCACACCAGTCACCAATTTTATGATCCGTTTGAGATTGAGCATAATAGCAGTCAGAAAAGCCTGCACCGCAAATCCTGCTTTCCCCACATATCGACAGCGTCCCAAGCCATGCCCCTGCTTGGCTTCACCAAACTTACGTTCAATCTTGTAACGCTCCTTCAATCCCTGCCGATATTGCGGCGTTCGCTCCAGGTCCAGCCAGACCTGCTTGTTATGATCTTTCTTGTGCGTACGAGTTTCTTAGCCGGATCGCTGAATGCAGCTGGTGTACTTCCAGATAGTAGTGATTGGCGCCATCATCATAACCTTTATCCGCTGTATAGGTCTCTAGCGGCAGATTTCTGTTCGAGATCATGATCCACCAGCGAACAGAAGTGATGACCATCGTAAACTTCGCCGGAGCTGGTCTCCAGGCTGGTGATCAAACCATTTTCGGCATTCAGGCTAACATGGGCTTTGTAGCCGTAGAAATACTGGATTTGCTCTTCTTCTTTCCCTTCTCCATTTGTGACTTTGCGCTTGTGCTTCACACCCCACTGGGCATCCGGATCGTGCGGGCCCTTCCCTTTCTTCTTTCGCCGGTGCTCTTTATCCGTGTTGACATTTGCAGCGCTGTGGACACTATCTACGATCTGGATTGAGCCAAACTTGATCCCGCTTTCAAGCGCAATCTGTACAATTTCATCCAACAGCTCTTGGAACACTTTCAGCTTGCCGCGCTGCAGCAGCCGTTCTCGAAAAACAGTCAGCGTCTAATGGTCTGGTGATTTCTGATCTACCGCTAATCCTACAAAGTATTTTGCTGGTAGGTTCTCATTGATGTACGCTTCCACCTGTCGTTCAGACAGGTTGTACAGATAGGCAATCAATTCAACCTTCAGAACCAGTGCCGGGTCGAATGGCGGTCTGCCTACCAGGCCTTCCCCTTTGTACAGCCTGATCAGCCTGCGGGTAAATCGTCCCCAATCGATATCTTGCTTCAGCTTGCGCAGAAAATGATCTTGAGGGACCACCTGGTCATATAAATAATCACCGAAGAAGGAATCTCGACCTGTTTCTACAAACCGCTTCTTCTCCATGAGCTGCTCCTTGTCGAAGTATGCTGCGATTGTATTAAACTTCTGCCTAAAGGTCAATTCCTAATTTGTTTTTCAACACTCTCAGCTAACTTTATTTGACAGATGAGTTGTGCAAACGTCCTCACGTGCGGCGCTGCCAGTTATTCATACTTAAAAGTTATGGCGTGATCATCATGTCCTGGTACTGCAAGCGCTGCCACAAAACCGAGTGAAGGGGTGAACGAGATCAAAGACCAGCGGTCTAGCTCATCAGGATCCCAAGCGGTATTCAACTGTCGGACTTGTTCTACGGACAACAATGAAACGTCAACACATTCCATATGCTGTGAGAATCCATTCCCCCAGTGCTTTAAGGTACGCTTCTTTACGCACCCAAGATCGATAGAACCCCATCTCTTTCCGGTGATTCAGGCAAAGCTTGATAAGTTTTGTTCTCGGATGGAGAGAAAAATCTCGAAGCGATTAAGTCCATATCAGGAGTGGGGCGCACCAGCTCGACATCGATGCCAATTTCCTGGTCGTTTTTGAAAGCAAAAAGGGCAAGCGGACCGGCGTGAGCGAGGTTGAATCCTGGTCTTAACTTTCCCGTGTCTCGAAGCCAGATAGGGTTTGCCGCGCGGTCCGTACCAGAACTGCACCTGGTCTGGATCCAGTTCCAGGTAGAAGCTTAGAATTCTTCTGAGAACAGCTCGCCCCACGATGAAGCGTTGCCTTTCTCGTTCGAGATGGAAGATGTCGGCTCTCTGGCGCTCATTAGCGGAAAGAGTCTGCACCATTTCATCAACCCGCTGCGATGGTAGGTCAAGCGAGGTGCACCAGACATGGATCTCTGCGCTGCCCAGGATCCAGGGAGACGGCGGGGACCGCCAAAGCGGATCAGAAGGCTCATGGGTTGAAATCCATTTGATGACTCCGACCTTTTTTTCTCTTTATTCTTCCTCACTTTGGAGAAATCTGGTCGCTGTTGATCGGGAGCTTTTGGGCGGCGGGCGCCATATATACTCCCTTCTCCTGTGTATCTCCTAATATGACCGCCCCAGCCCCAATAATACACGAACGAGCGATCGAGATATTATTCCGGATCACGGCGCTCATCCCAAGATAACAGTACGGCTCAACAGTCACAAATCCAGCGATGTTCACGCTGGAGGAGAAGTAGCAGTGATCCTTTATGACTGAATGATGACCGATGATGCTGCCGGAACTGATCCAAACATCATTACCGATTTTGCAGTATGGAGAAATGATGCAATGATCCCCGATCCTGCAATTATCCCCAATTTCTAATCCTGACCAGACGGTGGCCCGCGGGCTGATGTAGTTTATCATCTGGTAACCCAGCTCCTTTGCTTGAAAGTAGCGTTCTGCGCGGAGCTGGTTTACCCTTACATAACCAACGGCAACGATCATCTTGAATTCACCCGGGGGAAATTTTTCCTGGACTTCATCGAAAGATGATAACGGTAAATCCATGAAAGTATTGGATTCGATCACGTTACGATCGACTGTAAATCCAGCGATCTGATAATCTGTATCCCTCTTCAAGTGATAATAAAGGACACTTGCAACCGAGCCATTCCCGAAGATGATCAATTTTTCCACAAGCTACTCCAATACTTTGTATATGTTGCTGAACCTGTTTGGTACGGGACTCCTACTGATTCTGTGCACCCCAAAAAAACATTCAAGCAAACTGGCTTAAATAATCTTGAATGTCGGGGTTGATTTCAAGTTGGTTTCTTATGGACTGGGGACCATTTATTTGACTTTTAAGATACGCTGCCAAACCATCCATACTGGGATTTTCATAAAAAATTCTCATAGGAATATCGACCTGGAATTTCTTTGTGCATTTTGTGATGATCTCGGCTGCCAAAAGTGAGTTGCAGCCATAAGCAAATAAATCGTCATCGCGACCAATCGTTTGTAAACCCAATGTTTCACATACGATTTTGTCCAACTCGTTTTCCAGCAGATCAGTCGAGGGTTCAGGCTTCTCAGAATCAACCTGCTTGGTACTTAGCTAAAAACAGCCGGTCAACCTTTCCATTGGGTAGCCGAGGAAGCATTTCTAGGAAGGAATAGGTTGATGGGAGCATATATTCTGGTAGTTTCTTTGCCAGGTCACTCCGGACTGCCTGCTCATCCAGAGCAGCACTTACCCGGTGTACTAAATAGGCAGCAATCTGTTTTTCTCCATCAGGACCTGAGGTAGCAAGAACAGCAATTTCTCGATAATCGTCTGTTTCCAGTAAGGCGGCTTCGATAACTGCCAGGTCAACTCGATAACCTCGAACCTTGACCACAGCGTCTTCCCGACCAAGCACCTCTAAAGTCCCATCTTCCTTGATCCTTCCGAGGTCTCCGCTGAGAAAGAATCTCTGGGAAGGATCTTCGGGATCCTGGAAGAAATGTTTTGCTGTTTCCTCGGGCAGATTCCAATAACCTGAGGATAAATAGGGAGAGCGAATTCCGATACGGCCTGTCTGGGCAGAGTCCAAGCGTTTTCCTGAATCATCCATGATCCAGATTTCCCGTCCATCAACCGGATAACCGATTGAAATGATGGGATTCGTGAGTACATTTTTATTGGTGATGATCATCTTGCTGATTAAACCCGCTTCACTGGACGCAAGACAATGCGCAAAAGTGCATTCTTTTGAGAAGTGTTTCCAGGCATTTTCGATATCTTTGCGGAATAACACATCACCAGTCAGGGTCACCTGGCGAATTGAAGGGAAAAAATCATTTTGATCCAATGATCCAATGAAGTATCGGAAATAGGCGATAGGAGGATGCAACAAGGTTATTCCTTCATGATTTATCCACGATTTCAGCTCCCCTGCAACGTGGTCGCGAACCTTATAGATTGAAAGGGTGCAGCCATTAAGAACTGCATTAAAAATATCTGTCGGTGAGGATGCAAAACTGCAAGAGGTCAACAGTGTCTGTCGATCATCGGGATAGACTGGATGCTGCTGCCTGTCGAACCAGGTCCTGTGCAATGTTAAACTTTGAGACCGAATTACTCCTTTTGATCTGCCTGTCGAGCCTGATGTAAAATAGATCGCAAGCGGCATATCCCCAGATAGGTTGATGGATGTCTCCAGTTCTGGATAATGATCGTCTATTCCCTCATAAACAATCAAGTCACAGCCTGGCGAAATTAGTGTTCGAGATAACTGAAAGTTTTGTGAGTCAGTGACCAATACTCGCGCCCCAAGATTTTTCAGAATATCCGAGAGATATCCATTCGGGTAAGCAGGGTCCAGCACAGCATAAAACTTTCCGGCTTTGAGTACCCCGAGGATGCTTGCAATCAATGGGGCGTCATGATCCAGGAGCAGGGCAATTGGCTCAGCCCCCGTACCATAACTTTCAATCAACGAATAAGCTATTTGGTCCGCCTTTTTGCGTAAATAAGCATAGGTCCAGCTGTAACGTTGACTCTTCACTGCCTGCAGGTTTGGAACCAAGGCAGATACTCGATCAAATCTTGCTGCAATGGATGCTTGTATCTCGCTTTTATCGAATCTCAATGCTGCTTGCATCTTCATATCTATTTTCCGAATAAATCATCAAAACAGAATGGTTGATTGAAAAGCCGAAGACTTGAATGGTTTCATATATGTTACTGGTGATACAGTCTATCGAAAAAACCCGATTCGTCTAATTCTCGAATTATCGTCTCATCCATGACTTGTTCAGGCTCTATGTTCGCAGCGTCAGGATTCAGCGTTTCGATCTCCGCCAATCCTGTTTCGATGCTTTCTAAAGTAGGATATGGTTTTTCCCGCAGATAAGCGATGATAATTTCCTGATAAGCAGCTTCCAGCAGTGCCGAATTGGTGTTTTCGTCCAATGCGAGGTATTTTGCCAAGGTAGTTTTAGTCCCTTGCGGATCTTTTTTCATGAGGGCGATGGCTTCACTTATCGCTTTCATAAAAGCGACAACAGTTGTCCTATGGGATCGAAGATATTCCCTGGTTGTCGCGATACCCTGACGGGTGTACGCTTCTTTAATTGTTGATAGATCTAATAATTGCCAGTAACCCTTTTCGCGCACTTTTAAAGTAGTTGGAGGTGTGAAGAGTGCACCAGCAACCTGACCGGCTTCCATTGCAGCCAATCTCTCGGGCTCATCGCCAATGCTCAGTATGGCCACATCGATATCGGGCTTTAAACCCATGTGCTTGAGAGCGGCGCGTATCGCGGTATCGTTTGCAGACCCAGGTTGAGTGATCGCAAGGGCTTTCCCCTTCAGGTCTTCGGCTCTCGTAATTTCAGGTGAAACCATCAAAGAAAAAAGATAGACATTGAAATACTCAGCGATGTAGACGAGATCCTCCCCAGCTACAACCGCATTGATCACTGCTGATCCTGCAAGCTGACAGATGGGGAACTCACCCGCTATCATTGCAGTAGCTGCGTTGGTGCCGCTGCCTGCTGATAAGATATCGACTTCTAAACCGTATTTTTGGAACAGCTGCTGCTCGTATGCATACCACAGCGGTAATGACACGGTGGTATTGACGCTGTGGCAGACTTCAACCTTTTCCAATTCGTCTATTGGTTTTCTCGGGAATAGCGGTCGGGCTATTCCCTTTTGTGGGTGGAATAACAGACGATGTGGGTAAGGAGCTGTTGATAGAACAAGCCGAAAGTGCGAATATCAAAGCAGAAAATATGAAAATGCAATTGGGCATACTGCTTTTCATCCTAACCTCCATCAAAACCCAGATTTACGGCCGCCAACCTTCGAATTTGGCCTCCAGTTTCTTAAGCAATTCATTTAGAAAAAAACCACTGAGTGCCAGGAGGACCACGCCAACGAATAACTTATCGGTTTGAAAGGTCGAGCCTGCCAGGCTCATCATATGTCCCACACCAGCTCGTGATGCGATCAATTCGCCAACCACGACGCCAACCAGGCCACGGCCAACTGCCAGGCGCATACCGGCGATGATCATGGGTACGCTCGATGGTATCGCGATTGTGGATAATATCTGATGCGTGCTGGCACAAAAAGATCGAGCGCATAACAGAAGGGTTTCTTCAATATTCTTCACACCTGATATGGTGTTGACAAGGATTGGGAAAACAGCACCCAGGAAGACTACTGCAATGATCGACTTCATGCCGATCCCCAGCCAGAGGATGATCAAAGGCAGCAATGCCACCCGCGGTGTAGCATATAAAGCAGAAATAAAGGGATCAAACATGGCATTCAAGCGTTGGTTCCAACCCAAGACGATTCCCAGTGGAATTCCAACGATCACTGCCAACCCAAAGCCAATCACAAACTCGCTTGCGCTGATGAAAATATCATACCAGAAGCCGCGTGCAAATAACCATCCAGCAGCCTCGATGATCCGCGAAGGTGAGCTTGTGAAGAGTGGTTTTACCAGCTTGAGCTGAGGGAGAAGCTCCCAAACGACTAAAAAGAACAAGATTGTACCAAGAGCCAGCAATCGGTTCTCATACCTGTGAAGAAAATTCCTCCAACGATCAGGTTCTTCTTCGATGTAACCTTCCATTTCCCTTGACTTGGGATGGCTGTCAGTGCGAGTATTTTTATCCATTGTCGCAATTTGGGATTCTGTTGCAATTTATTTACCCAACGACACAGACAGGTTGGATCAACGTCCAAACATGATCGCGAAGCCTCAAGAATTCCGGGTCACTTTTCACAGAATGTGGTCGAGGGTGCGGCAGGTCAACAGGGACGATTTCTATAACCCTTCCTGGTCGAGGGGATAGGACAATGACCACATCGCCAAGAAAAATAGCTTCATCAATCTGGTGTGTGACCAGGATGGCCGTTTTTCTTGTCGAAAGCCAGATATTCTGGAGCTCAAGCTGCATGATTTCACGTGTTTGAGCATCTAGTGAGGCGAGAGGTTCATCCAATAATAAGAGCTCAGGACCTGTAACCAGGGCTCGTGCTAAATTAGTGCGCTGCTGCATGCCTCCTGAAAGCTCCCTTGGATAGCTCTGCTCGAAACCATCGAGCCGGACCAGGTCGATCATGCTTTTTACACGTGTTTGAATTTCCCCATTCGCCACTCCTTGTAATTCTAAACCGTAGGCAATATTTCGGTTCACAGTTCGCCATGGGAGCAGGGCTGGGGTCTGAAACACCATGGCTACTTCCCGACAGGGTCCTTCTACAGACCTGCCATTCATGAAAATTCTGCCAGAAGAGATTGGGCGCAGCCCAGCGATAGCAAGGAGCAGTGAGGTCTTCCCACACCCGCTTGGACCGACAATTGTCACAAATTGGCCAGAATTGACTGAAAAATTGAGGTGGTCGAACGCGAGGATACGCTGCCCTGTTCGCTTCATGGAATAATCTAGAGCAGCGTTTTCAACTACCAAATTCATGCGAATCCTTGGCTACTTGTCAACGAGTTATTAGGTCTGAGTATGCTGCAGAATTTCTACCAAGTATACCTCATCTACTCTTACACTCCTATTCCTTGTAATTCTTGCAACCAGGTTAAGCCTCTTCTGCAGCAAAGTAAATGGATGGAAAATTTCTGAAAACCAGGAAATGTGATACGGAAATTAGAAACCTTCACGAGGGCAGCCGCCAGCATCGATTCCTATTGCATGCATCCATTTTCTAAATCCTGGAATATAATCCATGGTTGGGAAATCTCACATTCACCGAGAAAAGATTCTCTGGTTTCTTGCCACTTAATTGTTCCTGATAGGAAAAAGCTCAAACATATGGTTTGAGATTGTAAAACAAAGAGAGTGCAATCTGAATAAAAGCCTCGTTCTTTTTCGCCTTTATGGTGATCTTGATCTATTGCAGCACGGCTTTTGCACAAGGCAGTAATCCACCCATGCCGGAACCCCTTGTCCTGACAGACGAGCAGACAGAATACCCGCTTGGCCTGCACCTGGAAATCCTTGAAGATCCTGGCGGGGAGCTGACCATTGAAAAGTAACATCTTCAGGTTTCGATTCCCAATTTATCCCCAGCCAGATGGAAGTGCCGAACTATGGTTTCACGAACAGCGTGTATTGGGTACGCCTGCGGCTGGACAATCGAACCCAACAGGTTGGCGAATGGCTGTTGAAGGTCGGTTTTGTTAATATGCATTATGTAGACCTTTACACGCCTATCCCAGACGGAGAAGGATTTATTGAGAAGCAGACCGGGGTTTTGAGACCTCTTTCGACACGGGATATCCCTGATCCTTACATCCTCCTCAAACTGGCCGTTCCCTCCCAAAGCCAGCAAACCTTTTACCTGCGCTTCCAAAATGGCGCTTCAATGACCTTACCGCTCACTCTGTGGACGAGAGATGCTTTCTACGTCGAATCTCAACAGGAAAAAATGCTTCACTGGCTGTTCTTCGGCGCATTGATGGCTTTGCTGGTCTATCACCTGTTCTTACTGTTTTCATTGCGAGAGGCCAGCTATCTGTTTTTTGTGATTTTGCTTGCGAGTTTGATTTTCGAAGAGCTGTCTTACAACGGTTATCTGGAGGTCTATTTTTTCCCGAACCTATATTCCCTAAGGCAAATCTATTATCCCTTATCTTTCGCTGCAATGATCGTTTCAATGATGTTATTTATTGATGCATTCTTGGAATTAAAAACTCGGCTCGCATTACTCCATTGGGTGACGATTGGCTTCATAACATTTTGGGGAGTTCTGATGCTTCTGACCCCATTTGTCAGTTATCACAATATCGCGAATTTGATGGCACCCTTGGCTGTACTCTCACTCATGTTGGTTCTTGCAGCAGGGATAGCTTCCTGGCGGCAGGGCTTTCCATCCCGCCCGATTCTTTTTGATCGCCTGGTTTGGTTTGCTGGCTTCCCTCATCATGGTACTTATGGTCCGTTTTGTAATAATAACCAGCACGATCTTTACGGAGAATTTTTACAAGTTCGGGATGATATGGATGAGCGTGTGCTGGTCGATCGCGCTTGCCGACCGCATCAACCTGCTGAAATCTGAAACAGAAAACGCCAACCGCAAGTTGAAAAACAGCGAACACCGTCTCTCTCAGATCCTGGAGGCCTTGCCGCTTGGAGTAATTTTATATGGCAAGGATCAAAGACCCAAGTATCTCAACCGACGTACGGTAGAGATCCTAAAAAACCCTGCTCAAGGGGTTCAGCCCGATCTCTCCGTTGGACGCACCCTGGCGCAGGCGATTAAAGATTTCTCAATCAGAGTTGCAGACAGTGACCGGGAATACCCGCTGGAAGATTTCCCGGTTTACAGCTCACTTCAAGGTGAGTTTGCTTTTTCTGATGACATCGAAATGGATCGGGGAACCGAGCGCGTCGCCTTGGAATTCTGGGCAAATCCGATTTGGGATGATGCTGGGAACGTCGAATTTGCTGTGGTCGCCTTGCAGGATATCACGCTGCGTAAACAGGCGGAAGCCGAGCTGGTTGAATACCGCAGACGGCTTGAGTCGCTTGTAGAAGAAAGGACTGCAGAAGTAAAAGCTGCAAATGCGGAGATCAATGAGACCAATAAGGAATTACGGCTGCGGCTTGAGTGGCTTTCAGCAATCCTGCTTGTTAATGAGACCATGGCTCGATCTTCGGACCTCACCGATATATTTGAAAAAATAAACGAAACCATCAATCGGTTATTTTCGATTCAAGATTCCTTCATCGCAGAATTGGACGAAGGAATGAGGCGACTTAGAATACTGTCACATTCCTACCGCAAAGAAGATCATCCGAATTTAATCGGTACCTATACAACCCTGCCCGAGCAAATTCCATCGGATTCGAAAGTGGAACACGGAAAACTCATATTCGTCTTAAAAGATCAGCTGGACTCGATGATCGGACCCATTGGCATCCACTTTCAGGACGCAAATATCCAGAGTATTATGCTCGTGCCACTCTACCTGCGTGATCAGGTCTTTGGTTTTTTAGGAATGGAGATACATGAAGAAGGAAAGGACATCACAGCTGAAGAAATAAAGCTATTGAGTATTTTCTCCATCGATATCGCCCAATTAATTGAAATTTCGCAGCTTTATAAGCATACAAAGTCGCTGATCACCGCCGAAGAGCGCAACCGCCTGGCGCGTGAGCTGCACGATTCTGTGACGCAGACCCTGTTCACAGCCAGTGTGCTCGCCGAAGCAACCCCGCGCATTTGGGATAAGGATCAAAAGATCGCCCGCCAAAATATGGACAAACTCAGCCTGTTGATTCGAGGCGCATTAGCAGAGATGCGAAACATGCTGATCGAACTGCGCTCCGGTGAGTTATCCTACCAAACTTTAGACAGATTGATGATCACCCTGGTTGAGGCTGCCCGAGCGCGTTCTCGCGCTGTCATCACCATATCAGTGATGGACATACCTGATCTGCCGGAAAATGTATCCTTAGCCTTGTATCGAATTGCACGCGAGGCCATGAATAATGTGATCCTCCATGCGGAAGCAACCCGTGTCGATGTTGACTTGCGCGTAGAGCCAGGCCAGATAGAGCTGCGGATTCAGGACGATGGATGCGGTTTCGACCCACAGACAGTGGAAGAGGGCCATCTTGGGATAAAAATCATGCGTGAACGCGCAGAGGAGATCGGAGCAACCATGCGAATTCTCAGTAAATCCGGTCGTGGAACAGAAACACTCATTGATTGGCCGATTATTCCAGAAGGATGAATTGATTATGATCCCTGTTAATCCGATCAAAGTGATGATTGTCGACGACCATCCTGTTGTACGTGACGGGTTAAAGAATATGCTGCTGGCTTTTGATGACCTGATGCTGGTCGGCGAGGCAGAGAACGGGAATGCTGCGCTGGCTTGCTGCAGCCAATCCCTTCCCGATGTGATCCTGATGGATATCATCATGCCAGAAATGGATGGAATCAACGCCGCACGAGCGATACTTGCTCAATATCCACAGGTTAGAATTATCATGCTGACGAGTTATCCTAAAGACGATTTGATCCAGGAATCACTCGAGGCTGGCGCTATCGGTTATTTGCTTAAAAACGCCTCTATCGATACACTGGCTGGCGCCATTCGTTCGGCCTATTCCGGACAGCCGACATTAGCGCCAGAGGCAACAAAGGCGTTGATCCACATGAGAACAAACCCGCAAAAACCGGGAAGTGATTTGAGCAAACGGGAGCTAGAAATTCTGGCACTCATTGTGGAAGGTTTATCTAATGAAGAGATCGCCGATCGGCTGGTAATCAGTCCTGCCACAGCCAGACATCATGTCAGTGCCTGCATTCAAAAACTGGGCGCTGCAAACCGGGCGCAGGCGGCAGCGCTGGCGGTAAAAAACGATCTGGTCTCCTGACCCCATCATTTGCTGATTGTACTCGCCTGTTATATTTTTTTACCAATTTCCAGGCAGATCGTGCCTGGTGTGTTTCTGCTCCGATCTCTTCGCACCCGAGTTCGAGAAAAATGGATGAACGTCCCCAGTAAAATAGGCCGTTCTGCCTATCGCGAGTTGGAACAAATGGTTGATGCTTCCCAGCATCCAGCGTGCCATACTTAATTCAGGATTAATGTGCAGGTCTGATACCTTCGCAAGCCCTTTAACCGAAGGGGAAGGAGGACCTGAAAAAAAACGGATGATATAGATGAGTTGAACAAGCAGGCCGCTGGATGACAAAAATGAGAATATTCATAGCGTGTGCCGATGAGAGACTTAGAATTGCGATGCTTCTGCTCCTCGAAAATGAACCCGGAATTTTTGTGGTGGGAATCACAGATCGTTTACAGGGTTTGTTGCTTCAATTGGAAGCATCTCAGCCGGATGTATTGTTATTGGAATGGGAATTGCCCTTTAAATCGATGGCAAAGCTCTTGACCGATGTCCACAAACTCGAAGCTCCCCCCAAGATTGTTCTCCTATCCAGCTGCCCGGAAGAAAAGGAAAAGATCACAGCGGCTGGAGCAGACCACTTCATCGCCAAAGACGCTCCACCAGACGAGCTGCTTCCATTCTTGACCAAGGTCAGCTATCCATTAAATTTGTGAATTCCGACCGAGACATTTCACTCAAGCAAGTTGTCAGAGGTTGGTTCTAAGAAATTCGAAAAATGAACAAGCAGAATGAACGATCGAATAAACATTTTTTTCAATCCATATTTGAAAGAGGAGAGTAATTCATGAAAACAATCAAGTCAGTCAATGTCGGTTCATTCGTAACCTACGGAGCCGTCCTGGCAGCTTTCTGGACCTTCGTCTTCGGTCTGTGGTACTGGATCCTGGGCTGGATCTTTGGCGCTCAGTCCTGGTGGATCGATATGAACCTGGGAAACTGGGCCGTCTATTCGTTCTATACCTTTGGTCTGGTTTTCTTACGCGCTTTGTTCGCAGCCGCCGGCGGCGCACTCGCGGGCTGGGTAGTCGCACTGGTCTACAACGCAGTGGCGGGTATGATGGGTGGAATTAAGGTGAACGTGGATTAACCGTCTTCAATGCGATAGGGGCTCTTACCCTATTTGCGGATCAAATATTACAAGGAGAGGAATATAGATGAGAGGCAGACGAGAGGAAAGGCGCGAAGAGCGCCAGGAAGACCGCCAGCTCGGACGACCGGGCGGCGGGGGCAACCGCTACCAGATGCGCCAGAAAATGGTCGCAATCGGTGACGATTTCTGGATCGAAAACGAGGCAGGCCAAAAAGTCTTTAAGATTGACGGCAAGGCGCTGCGCGTGCGCCAGACCCTGATCTTCGAAGATGCCCAGGGCAACGAGCTGGCCAAGATCCAGGAGCGCATGCTGCGGATCAAAGACAGCATGGAGATCGAAGGACCGCACGGCGAGAACCTCGCCACGGTAAAGAAAGCCCTGATCACGCCTGTGCGGGAGCGCTGGGTGGTCAAGGTCAAAGGCGGCCCAGACCTGGAGGTGCAGGGCAATATCCTGGACCATGAGTACTCGATCGGCGAAGGGCGCGATAAGGTGGCGGAGGTGTCCAAGAAGTGGTTCCGCCTGCGCGACAGCTACGGCGTGTCGATCGATCCCGGTCAGAACGACGTGATCATCCTGGCAGTGGCGGTGTGCATCGACGAGATGGCTCACGGCGGACGCTAGCCGGGTAGATAATGTCATGGAGATGGCATTCATGGAATGGCTGCCATCTCATCTCTGAAGAAAAAACCATACAATTTCATTTTTAGGAGAGGAGTTTCCCATGTGCTGTTTCTTTGCTTCACTAGTTTTCTTTGGCCCACGATTGGCGTTCTTGATCTACTGGCTGCTGGCACCTATTCGCGTGAATGCGGCGTTCGCAACCTTCAACCTTCCATGGCTGGTCGGGCTGGCAAGCCTGATCTTTGCTCCATGGACAGCGTTGATGTACGTGATGATCTTCCCATTGAACGGCTTCGATTGGATCTGGCTCGGCTTCGGGATCATGGCAGACGTCGCCAGCTACATCGGCGGCTACCACAACCGCAAGCAAGTACCGATGTATCCAGAAACCGCACCGTAGGATTGGAATTTCATAATTAATCTGTGAAGAGGTGGAGTTAGAGCGGGCAAAACCCGCCCGAACTCCACCATACTTCAAATAGACGTATGAACAATATTAGTATCTGAATGGAGGAAATACGAATGATTAAACATGGACCTGTTGATGTAATTGTCCTGGCAGCCGGAGAGCCGCGCTTTGACGGCAACGTCCTGGCAGAGCTCGAGCGGCAGGCTGCATCCGGGACGATCCGGGTGCTGGATGCACTGATCTTGCTGAAAGGTTTCGATGGTGTGGTCTATACTCTCGATCTTGAAGACCTGCCAGTCAGAAGATAAAGCCAAATTGGGCTTTATCGAAACCGGGACGCATGGTTTGTTCGACTCTTACGACGCTGACACACTGACGGAAGGTATGGTGCCCGGTTCGTCGGTGATCGCATTGGCGATCGAGCACACCTGGGCACTGGCCCTGGTGAATGCGCTTTTTGAAGCTGGCGTGGACGTGGCGTTGAACTTCCGTGTGCCGGCGCTGGTCGTCGACGAGGCTTTCGCCTCGCTTGGTGTAGATGAATAGCAGGAGGATAAAATGCCAGGATTAACTGAGAGGGATGGCGAGGACTGCTGCCGTGGTCGGCACAGCCACAGCCACTCGCAATGCTGTAAACCGCCGCCAGGCGGACAAGAACGCTACGGCGTACGCCCAGGCCACGCAAACCGCGTATGCAGCAAACCGCGCCGCCGCCGCAAGAGTATATCCCCGAAGCGCCTGCGCCGGAAGAAGACGTGATCACGCAGCTCGAGCGACTCGGCGCGCTCAAGGCCCAGGGGCTGCTCACCGAAGAAGAGTTCGCAGTCCAGAAGGCGAAGCTGCTTGGTCTTTAAGCGAATTCGTCCTGACGAGAAAACAGCTTTTTTCGAGTCAGGTATGTTGGTGGTTATGAATTCGATGGTTTTGTTCCTGGTCGGGGCAAGCCTTATTCTCATGGTATGCGAGGAAGGCTTGCCGACCAGGCGACCGGCTGTTGCAACGACAATCGTTCGCATTCGAAAATAGAAACGGTTTATCCCCCCAGCGGAGGAACTCGAAAAGGGATCGAACCGGGTGAGCCGGTGCATTCCGACCCGCCAACCTGCTGGCTGCAATAAAGTCATCCGTGATTTTGGAGGTTTCGCATCATGCCGCATGTTGAATTCTTCAGAACTATTGCCCGGCTTTCTGTACCGAAGCGCTGATGAACGCCCCAATACCGCCTTCCAAAGGTATTGCACGCTTCATTCCGGGTCTTGTCCTATTCAAGGGGCTGAATCCTGCACTCCTACGCAGCGAGCTGGTTGTGGCGGTCACGGTCTTTGCGATCCTCGTGCCATCAGCGATGGCATATGGTGATCTTGCCGGCGTCACCCCGGTTGCAGGGCTGTACGTCGCCCTCGGCGCGATGGTGATGTACGCCCTATTTGGCACATCCAAACAGCTGATCGCGGGACCTGAAGCGACAACTGCGATCATGGCCGCAACCGCCGTTGCACCGCTGGCAGGCGGCGACCCGGTTCGCTATGCCGCGCTGGCCGCGCTGGCCGCGATCCTGGTCGGCATCCTGATGCTGCTCGCGAGTGCAGCGAAGTTGGGGTTCATCACCAACCTGCTGTCCAAGCCGATCCTGGTCGGCTACATCTTTGGCACCACTTTGATCGTCATCGCAAGCCAGCTGGGCAAGATATTCGGCTTCAAGCTCGAGAGCGACCAGTTCTTTCGACAGATCGCTGAGCTGATCAGCCGCCTCGATGAAACCCACCTGCTCACATTCGCAATTGGCATCATCTGCATTACCGCGCTGATCATCATTCGCCGCGTGAATCGAGCCTTACCCGGCCCGCTTATCGTCGTCGTAGCCGGCATCATGATCTCTGCAGTCTATGACCTGCAATCGAAAGGCGTCGCGATCGTCGGCGAGGTGCCAGCCGGACTGCCGAAGCTGTCGATCCCGGCTTTCAGCCTGGCGGATGTCTTTGCACTGCTGCCTGCTGCCCTGGCGCTCACGATCCTGATTTATGCGGATGGTGTCCTGACAGGGCGCGTCTTTGCAGTGAGACACGGCCAGAAGATCGACGCTAACCAGGAATTCATCGCGATCGGCATGGCCAATATCGGCGCAGGCTTATTGACTGGATTTCCCGCAGGAACCAGCGCCTCGCGCACGACGGTCGCCGACCAGATGGGCGGCAAATCGCAGTGGGTCGGGCTGATCGCAGCCGTGCTCATCATTGTTTTTTTGCTCTTTTTCACACCGCTGCTTGCGCCGCTACCTTCCGTTGTGCTGGGTTCAATCATCATCGTCGCTTCGTTCGGTTTGATTGATGTGGCTGCGTTTCGCTTTTTAAGGCGGGTGCAGCGCGCTCGAGTTTTGGCTGGCTGTGGTGACAGCGATCGGCGTGCTCACCGTTGGCATCTTACAGGGCATTCTCGTGGCTGTGCTGCTTTCGCTGATCAACATCCTGCTTCACATCTCGAAGCCGCATGATGCGCTGTTGGACGATATGGACGCGAGCGGAGGCACGGTGTATCGAGGCGTCGCCGACAAGGAAACCGCGCTGACCGAGCCTGGCTTGATCGTATATCGTTTCGACGCGCCGCTCGTGTTTGCGAACGCGGCGTATTTTACAGAGCGCATGGAGGAGCTGATCGCCAACGCCGGTGAGGGCTTGAAATGTGTCATATTTGACGCTGAAGCTATCAGCGATTTCGATTCAACCGCGGCAGAAGCGCTGGAGAATTTGGACGCAGACCTGGAGCGGATGGGCGTGGAATTGTGGATTGCACGGGCGAACGAACCGCTGCGTGACCTTCTGCTGGCGACAGGACTGACAAAACGGCTTGGCAAAGACAACATCTATATCTCAGTTCGCGCCGCGGTGACGGCATATCACGCTCGCTTTGGGATAACAACTGAGCAAAGTACTGGTGGATGATTTCCAAACTAAACCAACTGGAGGAAGACAATGACTAAGTTAATTCATATCCTATCGATGATCCTGATCATAACCCTGCTGGCAGCTTGCCAGCCTGCTCCGGCGCCGACGCAGCCGCCGGTGGACGACCAGGCTACCGTCGATGCTGCTGTGGCAGCCACGATGGCGGCGCAACCCCCGGCGCCAACCCAGCCCCCACCGCCGACCCAACCGCCTGCTCCTACCGAGGCTCCCACTGAAGCCCCGACGGCCGAGCCAACACCGACATTGGAAGCCGGAGATCCTGCTCTGGAGCTAGGCACTCCTGACGGGATTGACACTTTCGATGCCGCTGTGAACTTCGCTCCGATGGCGACCATGTGCTTCCTCACGGAAATCGCGGGAGGGCAGTTTGTCATGGCGGCCAACGGAGTGGCGGGGATCTACTGCTGGACGACTTCCTGGCCGCAAATCCAGGATTTCTACATTGAGACGACGACAGTGATGCCGGATTTGTGTGCAGCGGGGGATCAGTTCGGCCTGCTTTTCCGTTCGCCAGATTCGAGCAGCGGTTACCTGTTCAGCCTGAGCTGTGCGGGCCAGTACAGCCTGAAGCGGGTTTCGGGCGGCAGCGTCACGGATTTAATCGCGCCAACCAGCTCGGAGACTATCCTGACCAACGCTGGTGATGCTAATCGCCTGGGTGTGGCTGCCTATGGGGGAGACTATCAGCTTTTCGCAAATGGGAAATACCTGGCTAGCGCGGCGGATCCCACATTCTTGGAAGCAGGTGATCTGGGCTACTTTGTCAATGCCAGCAGCTCAAATCCTTTCATCTCTCGTTACGAGGAACTTAAAGTCTGGACGTTAGATGACGCCTATTACCCCTCCTCGGCGCCGCCGCCCAGCGCGCCGACGGTAGAGCCGGTCCCGCCTGCCTCGGGCGCACCCAGCGCAACCGCTACCACGAATGTGAACGTGCGCAGCGGACCCAGCACGGACTTTCCTGTCTATGGCGTAGCTCCCACAGGCGCTTCGGCGCCTGTCACCGGGATCAGCCCGGACGGAGGTTGGTACGTCGTCACAATCCCAACGACCTACTCTCCTGATGGGACAGGGTGGGTGAGCGCGACCTATGTAACCCTGCAGGGCACAACGCCTGTGGATCTGCCCGTAGTTCAACCTCCTGCTCTGCCTGAAGATATCGTCCCTGCACCACCAGAAACTGGCTCTTTGGTCGTCCAGACGACCGAACCGGTCAACTGTGCGCGCTGGTCCGGGGAATGAGTTCCCCAGCTACGGCAAGGTACCAATGGGTACGCCGCTGCAAGCAGTGGGGATCAGCCAGGATGGCGCCTGGGTTGCCGTTGTGGCTCCGGTTCCATCAGGGATTGGCTGGGTGAGCGCAGCATATTTACAGCCTTTTGATCCCTCTTCGCTCCCCCAGATGTAGGCTTGAGGGAACAACAGGATTTCAGGCAAGGTTTGATGAGACAGTTTTTGGATAACTCAAACCATCACAATTAATACTCTTGTTCATTAGGAGAAATAACATGAAAAATCGTCCGTTTGGTGTCACTGTATTGGCCGTTCTGGCAGCGTTAGCCGGCGTCCTGGCAGGCATCCACGCTCTGCAAGCGTTGGGGCTCATTCCGTTTGTGATTGGTCCCTTTAAGCTGTTTGCATTCAATTTCTGGTCCTTCTTGATGTGGGCTTTGATGGTGTGGGTCTATATCTGGTTGGTGAAGATGCTCTGGAATGTCGACAAGCAGGCCTGGCTATTCCTGGTGGTGATCACGCTCTTCAACCTGATCGTGGGATTCACCGTTTCGCTGGGTGAAGGAACATTTTCGGATGCCGGCGTCAGCTTCTTGCTCAACACAGTTATTTTGATCTACATGATGCTGCCAGGCGTTAAGAAGTCATTCGAAGTGAAGTAAACAGACGTCTAAAGGCACCATCATGACCTGGATTGCACTTTGTTGTCCCTGCCGACATGAACCTCCGGTTTGCAAGGGACGGATAGACCATAAAGTTAGAAACGGATGGAACAGAATGAGAAAAGTTGGACTAACACTATTGATTTTAATCGCATTCGTGCTGTCGGCCTGTGCGCCGACAGCCACCCAGCTGCCTGCACCGACCCAGGCGCCTGCACAGCCCACACCTGTACCTGTGGACAATCAGGCTACCGTGGATGCATCGGTCGCAGCCACGATGGCGGCGCAGCCGCCCGCGCCAACTCAGCCCCCGCCGCCGACCGCGCCTCCGGCACCCACCGCACCCCCTGCTGCTGAGCCGATACCGGCTGCCGTGGTCTATACCCCGGCGCTGACAGGCGCCGTCTGGCAGTGGACTGCCAGCCAATCTGGGGAAGAGGTCACCCCGGTGGGCGATCCCAGCCGCTACCAGGTCACCTTCAATGTGGATGGCAGCCTGCCGATCAAGGCGGACTGCAACACGGTGCTGGCGACCTACACGGTTGGGGAAGGTAACAGCATGACAATCGTGATGGGCCCCACCACCCTGATGGCTTGCCCGGAAGACTCGCAGGCGGATGCCTTCATGGCTCAGCTTGGACTGACGGCTACCTACGGATTTTCACAGGGCGCGCTCGTGCTCTCGTCTGCAGACCAGAAATCGGTCATGACATTCCAGATGCTCCCGATCGCGATACTGCCCACACCTGCGCCGAATACCCCCTCCGCTCAGACGAACACGGCAGTTAATTTACGCAGCGGACCGGGCGAGAACTACACGATCTTTGGTGTGATGCAGCCTGGCGCTCTGTCGTCGGTTGTTGGCAAGAGCGAAGATGGCATGTGGTGGGCGCTGAACATGCCGGTTTCCCCGACCGGGAGAGGCTGGGCTTCTGCCCAGTTTGTCACCGTCAGCGCTGCCGAAGGTGTCCCGGTGATGCCCGCTCCGCCCGTCCCGCCGACGGTGGAGCCTGTGGCGCCGGGACCGGATGACCCTCAGGCAACCGTCCTGGAGCCCGTCTACGCGCGCATGGGACCCGGGGAAACCTACCCGGCTTATGGCATTGCTCAGCCCGGTCAGACCGCGCTGGTGATCGGCCGCAGCGAGGACGGCGCATACTGGGTAGTGCGGGTGAACCCGCAGGTCATCACGAACGGTTTCGCCTGGGTGCAGGCATCCCTGGTGCAGGCGAAGAACACTGAGAACGCGCCGGTGATCAAGGCGCCGCCCGCGCCGGCGAGTGCACCCGTACCGCCTCCGTCCACTGCAGGCGCCCCGATGGCGACCGCCACGACAGCCGTGAACGTCCGCACCGGACCGAGCACCGACTATCCGGTCCTGGGTGTAGCTCAGCCCGGGCAGAGCGCCGAGATTGCCGGCGTCAGCCAGGATGGCGGCTGGTGGCAGGTGCGCGTCCAGACATCTGTCTCGGCGGACGGGCTTGCCTGGGTATCGGGCGATTACACCAACGCCGTCAACACTGCGAACGTCCCGGTAGTGGCAGCGCCGCCTCCGCCTCCGCCTGTCGAGGTACCCCCGCCGCCCTCGGCTCCGACCGGTACCTGGGTTATTACCGTCGAGCCGCTCAACGTGCGCGCCGGTCCGGGCAACGAATATCCTTCCTACGGCAAAATATCTGCCGGGGTAGTCTTGCAGGTGACCGGCAAGAGCGGTGAATGGCTCTCAGTGGTCATCCCGGTTCTGCCTGGCGGGATCGGCTGGATCTCCGGCAACTACGTAGTCCCTTACACGGGTCCAGTAGCAACACCGTACTAGTGGTTCATTTCTTCACCGGGGTGCTGACGGTTTTCGTCCCTCAGCATCCCGGCGGTACCTACTGTATAAGGAAAAATCTAGTAACGAGATAAAAAGGAGAAAATTCATGGCAATCAAGATTTACAAAGATGGGACCCCCTTCACAGGGGTGATCGGGCGCACGACAGAGGAAGTCCTCGCCGGCTTGGCCGGAGGCGCCGCGCCCCCCGGAGGGCGCGCCCAACGTGCTCTTCTTCGTGCTGGACGACGTCGGCTACGGGCAGCTGTCCTGCTTCGGCGGGCTGGTCGAGACGCCCGTACTGGACAGCCTGGCCGCCAACGGCTTGCGCTACAACAATGTGCACACCACGGCGCTGTGCTCGCCGTCGCGAGGCTGCATCCTGACCGGGCGCAACCACCACTCGATCGGGCTGGCCTCGATTACTGAGACCTCCACCGGCTATCCCGGCTACAACGGCATCCTGCCCTTCGACAGAGGGATGCTCAGCGAGATGCTGCTGCAAGAAGGCTATAACACCTTTTGCATCGGGAAGTGGCACCTGACGCCCCCCGAACACACCACTGCAGCCGGACCCTACGACCGCTGGCCACTCGGGCGCGGCTTCGAACGTTATTACGGCTTCCTGGGCGGCGAAACCAACCAGTGGTTCCCCGAGCTGACCTACGACAACCACACCGTGGAAGCGCCTAGCACGCCAAAGGAGGGCTACCACCTGAGCAGCGACCTGGCCGATAAAGCCATTGAATTTATCCAGGATGCGCACGTCAACGCGCCGGACAAGCCCTTCTACATGTATTACGCCACGGGAGCTGGGCATGCCCCGCATCATGTTCCCCAAGAGTGGGCGGACAAGTACAAGGGTAAATTCGATATGGGCTGGGATAAATATCGCGAGGTCGTCCACAAGCGCCAGCTCGAGATGGGCATCATCCCGCCGGGCACCGAGCTGTCGGCGCACGACCCGGATGTGCCGGTTTGGGATACGCTGCCGGCTGACGTCAAGCGGCTGTATGCCCGGTTCATGGAGGTCTATGCCGGCTTCGTCAGCTTCACCGACCACCACTTCGGGCGCATCCTCGAATTCCTGAAAGATATCGGCGAGCTGGACAATACGCTGATCATGGTCGTCTCCGACAACGGCGCCAGCTCGGAGGGCGGGCCGGTAGGATCGCTCAACGAGATGTTCTTCTTCAACAACGTGAAGGAATCGCTCGAGGACAACTTTAAGATGCTCGATAAGCTGGGCGGCATCGAGACCAACAACCACTATCCCTGGGGCTGGGCAAATGCCGGCAATACACCCTTCCGCCGCTGGAAGCGCGAGACCTACCGGGGAGGCACGACCGACCCGTGCATCGTCTCCTGGCCGAAGGGTATCCAGGCAAAAGGCGAGATTAGACCTCATTACGGACACGTCATCGACTTCGTCCCGACAGTTTTGGAAGCCCTTGGCATGGAAGCGCCGAATAACATCCGCGGCGTGACCCAGGCGCCCATCGATGGGATCAGTTTCGCCCATACCTTCGATGACGTAAAAGCACCCAGCAATCACCACACCCAGTATTTCGAGATGTTCGGCCATCGTTCTATCTATCACGACGGCTGGCGGGCGGTCTGCCCCTGGCCGGGTCCAAATTTCACCGAGGCCGCCAAGAAAGGTCGCCGGTTTGGAAACCCCATCGATAACCAGGTACTCCTGGATATCGAGACCCACGACTGGGAGCTGTACCACCTGGACGAGGACTATTCCGAAACCCACAACCTGGCCGCTGAACACCGCAACAAGCTGATTGAGCTGATCGGCCGCTGGTGGGCCGAAGCGGGCAAGTACCAGGTGCTGCCGATCGACGGCACCGCTATTCAACGCCTCAACGTGGAGCGCCCGACCATTGCCAAACCGCGGAAAAAATTTATCTTTTACCCGGGTGGGTCGCCGGTCCCGTTTACCGCCTCGCCCAAGACCTACAACCGGCCCTGGAGCATCACAGCCGAGGTGGTGATCCCCAAGGGTGGCGCACAGGGCATCTTGCTGGCCCAGGGCGGCAACACTGGCGGATACACCTTCTTCGTCAAGGACCAGAGGCTCCACTTCCTTTATAACCACCTGGGCCGGGACAGGTTCTGGCTGCATTCCAGTGAGACGATTCCGGAAGGCGAAGTCGAGCTGCGTTATGAGTTCGAGCCGACCGGCAAGCCCGACCCCGCCCAGGGAAAAGGTGTGCCGGCGCGCGGCCAGCTCTACATCAACCAGAAACTGGTTGCCCACATCGACATGCCGTTCTCGATCCTGAACATGTGGGGAAGCGAAGGTTTGACCTGCGGCTATGACGGCGGCGATTGTGTGGCGCCGGATGACTACAGTGATGCGTTTACCTTCACCGGTAAAATCAAGTGTGTCACGATGGACCTGTCCGGCGAGCTGATCCAGGATAGTGAAGCTGAGATGAAGATCGCCATGATGCGGCAGTAGTAACAGATGCGACAGTAACCATGATTACCCGAAGGGCTTCTAAAGAACCCTTCGGGTAATCACAAAAGGAGTCAGACAATGTTCGACCTTCCACTGGAATATGCCTTGATAAAATTCGAGGACGCCAAGCCCACAGGCAAGATCGTCCCCGAGCTACTGGATCTGGCCGCTCGCGGCATCGTGCGCTTTATTGACATCGTCTTCATCCAAAAAGAGGAAGACGGCAACTTACGCACCGTCGAGCTCAACGATCTCGATCCCGAGTCGTACGCGATGTTCGTCCCCATAGGCGAGCATGTTTCCAGCCTTTTTACGAATGACGACCTGCAGATCGCGGCAAGCAAACTCCCCGAGGGTTCAGCGGCGATGCTCATCTTGTGGGAAAATCTATGGGTTGCAGGTCTCCGCAAAGCTGTCCTTGATGCTGGCGGCCAGCTGGTGGAGCGCGTACAGATTGCTCCTGAAGTGGTCGAGCAGTACGAACAGGGACTTGCTGCGGAATAGCGCAGGACTCTGAAGATCAATACTCGTCAATCATCTCTTTTCAAGAGGAGGTAACATTATGTCACCACGTAGAAGAGGGCCGAATCCCCCTGGTCCCGTTGGCGGGGTTGGCGCTGGAAATCCCCCCGGACCCGTCGGCGGGGTTGGTCGTGGACCGAATCCGCCTGGCCCTGTCGGCGGGGTTGGCCGTGGAAATCCCCCGGGACCTGTCGGCGGAGTTGGCCGTGGACCAAATCCCCCAGGCCCTGTCGGTGGTGTTGGCAGACGCCGCAACGGCGTCGGGCTGCTGCGCTAGCAGGCATTGCGGCGGTTGCCGGGAATTGGTGTTGTTCTTGCTGCTGAGCCTTGGTTCCTTTAATATAGTCAAAGGCGGATTTATCCTATGACACAGGAGACTGCTTCCCCTCGCCGGCACAGCAATGCGTATAACATCTTTATCCTCGTCCTGACTGTCCTTTCGCTGGCAGTGATGGTGGTGATGCTGATGCCGATTTCGGACGCTACCCGCCAGCTGCTTTCAGTTTATGACAACCTGATATGCCTCATTTTCCTGATCGATTTCTATCTCAACTATAAATCGGCCCCAAGCAAACGGGATTACTTTATCCGCCAGCGGGGCTGGCTCGACCTGCTCGGCTCGATCCCTTCGTTTGGGATCACGAAATACGGCGGCCTCTTACGCCTGGCCCGCCTGAGCCGATTTGCGCGCATCACTCGCCTGCTGCGCGGCGAAAACAAAAAAGCGCTGGTAAAGGATGTGCTCGAACACCGCAGCCAGTACGCAGGTTTCATCACGATCCTGTTGACGATCCTGGTTCTGACCGTCGCCAGCGTGCTCGTGCTCCAGTTCGAGAGCCAATCGCCGGATGCAAAGATTACTACCGGAAGCGATGCGTTATGGTATTCGATTGTGACCATCACCACGGTGGGTTACGGCGATTACTACCCGGTCACTACCGCGGGACGGATTACCGCGATGTTCATCATGTTTATGGGCGTCGGGATCATCGGCGCCCTGGCCAGCATCCTTGCGAGCCTGCTGGTAGGTTCCTCTGCCCCCACTGAGGAGGAAGAACCCGGTACAGAAACATCGCTAACAGTCGAACAAGAACTTGAACTCGTGAAAAATGAGCTGGTTTCAGTTCGCCAGATGATAGAAAAAATGGCTGCAGAGAATCAGAGGAGTAAGCTATGATAGATCCACAGGCAAAACCCAGATCCTATTTTCGCTTGATGCTCCTGGTCGCCCTATTAGGGGTAGTCAGTGCAGGAATTACCTTTGGTTTTATCGCTCTCGTTCATCAAGGCACGCGCCTGATTTGGGAACAAGCCCAGCTAGCCAGTGGATTGGATGCCCGCCTGTTTACGCTGCTGGTTTGCACCCTGGGCGGTTTGCTGGTCGGGCTGCTGGTGAAGCTGTTTGGCGACCACAACGGCATCTTCGCGGAAGTGATGCTTGAATTTGGCAAGACCGGTCGGTTCGACTACCGCAACGCCCCGGGGATCGTGATTACCGCGTCATTTTCTCTCATCTCCGGTGCCAGCCTGGGACCTGAGGCGCCGCTGGCAGATGCCTGCGGCGGGCTCGGGACATTAGTCTCCGACCGGCTCAATCTCGATGAGAAGGAAACGCGAGCGATGGGATTTTCTGGAGTCAGCGGGATGCTAGCCGCTTTTATCACCAATCCTTTCGGTGGGGCGCTGCTGGGATTGGAGTTTGCACAGGGCGGAACCGGTGGCAAGCAGGCTTATTTCTGGGTGCTTTTCCCAAGCCTGCTGTCTTCCGCAACGGCTACGGTGGTCTTTGTCTTGTTGAGCGGGTCTTTCTTCGAGACATTATACAAGTTCCCGTCCTATACTCCCAAGCTGGCACACATGTTTTACGCAGTACCCTTTGGATTGATCGGTGGGGTGGTTGGCTTGCTGTTCATGATCTCGCTCCAACGCCTGCAAAAGTTCTTTGAAGTGATGAAGGGGCGCTTGGTGCTGCGCGGGTTGATTGGGGGTCTGGGTATGGGGATCATAGGCGCGCTCTGGCCGCTGACCCTGTTCTCGGGTGAGTTAGAAACGATTGAGCTGATCGCAAATGCAGCGGAAATTGGCGTGGTTTTGTTGATCGTTCTGGCAGTAGTCAAGCTGTTCGCCACGTCATTACTGCTCGCCACCGGTTGGAAAGGCGGCTATATCTTCCCGATCATGTTCGCTGGCATCGCCCTGGGTCTCGCATTGGATCTTCTGTTCCCGGGTATCCCAGTAGCGGTCTGCGTTGCGGCGACGATGGCAGGGGCTCTTGTCGCTGCTCTGAAGGCGCCGCTCTTTGCTGGTCTCTTTTCATTGGTTCTCGTGCAGAAAGAAACTGCGGCGGTGGTTGCCATCGCAGTGGTTTCCAGCGCATTGCTGACAGCATTGCTTTTGATGTTTCAAGCCCGGCGTGCGAGCGCTCAGGCGCAAGCTAAACCGAACAACCCTGAATAATGTTTAGGAGAAACCGAATGGCGTCAGAATCCCTGGAGCGTTCAAAAAACTCACGCGGCTTAGCAGGTTTTATCCCGATCCTGTCCTGGCTCCCACGCTACAATCGCCTCTGGCTGGCTGCCGACATCCTGGCAGGCCTGACGTTATGGGGTCTGGTTGTACCTGAAGGAATGGCGTATGCCGGGATCGCCGGCTTGCCTCCGCAGGCTGGCCTGTACACACTGGTCGCATCGCTGCTGGTCTATGCTTTGTTCGGTTCCTCTCGCCACCTGTCTGTCGGGGCGACCTCTGCCACGGCCGCGTTGATCGCTTCCACGGTGGTTGCCATGGGTGCAACATTATCGGATATGGCAACCTACCAGGCTTATGCCGCCACCCTGGTCCTGGTCATCGGGGTCGTCTTTCTGGTGGCAGGATTGGCGCGCCTGGGCTGGGTTACCCAGTTTCTTTCCAAGCCGGTCATGGACGGTTTTGTGTTAGGACTGGCGATCTTTGTCGCCGTGGGGCAGCTCAACAAGCTGTTTGGAGTGGAAAAAGGTGATGGGAATGTTATTGACAAATTCTTTGCCGTAATCAAGCAGCTTCCGGAAGCCAACTGGGTGACGTTCGCAGTGGGCGCTTCGGCGCTGGCGCTGCTGTTTCTACTACCGCGCTGGAACAAGAAGATCCCGGCGGGCCTGGTGGTGTTGTTCGGCTCGATCGCTTTAAGCCTTGCCCTCAGCCTGAATGCCAATTATGGAGTAGAAGTAGCAGGTGTGCTGCCGCAAGGGCTACCTTCTTTGGCGCTTCCTCAGGTGTCCCTGGATACCGTCCTCAGGATGATTCTGCCAGCCATCGGGATATTTCTGCTGGCTTATAGCGAGGCGTTGGGCGTGGCACGCGAGTTCGCCGAAAAGCACGGCTACGAAGTCGATCCCAACCAGGAGCTGAACGCCCACGCATTTTCCAACCTTGCCAGCGGCCTATTCGGCGGGATGATCGCCGCCGGCGGCATGTCTGCATCTGCGGTCAAGGAGGGGGCGGGAGCGCGGACGCAAATTGCAAACCTTGTCGCCTGGGGGGTCACCCTGGTGACCCTGCTGTTCCTGACACCTTTGTTCACCAGCCTGCCAGAGGCAGTGCTGGCTGCCCTGATCATCCACGCTGTCTGGCATATCCTCACCGCCCGGAAACTCGAAAAGATCCGGATGGTTTCAAGGACGGAGTTTGCGCTGGGGGTGATCACCCTCCTGGGGGTGCTATTCATCGATGTCTTAGAGGGCATGATCATTGGGCTGGTTGCTTCTGTGCTCCTGGTGCTTTACCATTCCAGCCGGCCGCATCTGGCTAACCTTGGACGCATCCCGGGAAGCCCGGGAGCCTACTCCGACCTGAAGCGGCACCCAGAAAACACAGCGGTTCCTGGAGTCTTAATCGTGCGCCTGGATGCGCCAATGTATTACGCCAATGCCCTCACGATTCGAGATCGGATGAAAGCCCTGGTTGCTGAAACTCAGCCGCCGCCGCGTGCCGTCGTCCTGGATTCTGCCGGGCAGGATTCTCTGGATATCACCAGTGCAGAAGTGCTGAAAGGGCTTCTGGTTGAGCTGAAGGGCAAAGGGATTGAGATCTTTGTGGCCGAGCTGCACGGGCCGGTGCGGGAATTTGGCCAGCGGACTGGGCTTTTCGAGATGATCGGCGAAGATCATGTCTTCCCGACCGTTGACGCTGCCGTAAGCTTTATCGAGCAATCTGCTCATTCTGAGAAAGTAATTCAAGATGTGTGATAACTATCTGGTGAGATTCGGCTTTATGGAGGAAACTACATGAATAATCTATCCGGTCGTCTGGTTATCTACCTGGTTGGGGGAGCTGCGATATTCGTGATTTTATTTGGGATCCGCGGCTCTGCCTCGATCATCAATCCGATCCTGCTGGCAGCCGTGATCACGATCACGGTCCTGCCGATCCCCAGCCGCCTGACGAAGCGCGGCATGCCCGGCTGGTTGGCGCTGGTGCTGAGCATCTTGATGGTCGTCCTGCTCCTGGGGCTGGTCATCGGAACGGTTTTCTTCTCGATCACCAAGCTGACCACTGAGATTCCGGCTTACATGTCAAGCGCATCGCAGCAAGCCAGCGAAGACCTGTCCGCAACTACGGATTCCGAGACAAGCTCAGAAATTGAGCAGATCACCATTTCCACGGGTGAAATTGCCCAAAGCTTGCTTTCGAATGTCATGGATATGCTGGTTCAATTCGGATTGGCGCTGGCAATCTTCTTTTTTATGATCAGCGCCGCAATGGCTATGCCGGCTCCCTCGCGCCTTGGACTCGATCCGAATAATTTGAGCATCGGGCGAGTCACGATGCTCACCGAAGATGTGCGCAAGTATATGACCGTGCTGACAGGGGTCAACTTCCTGGTTGGCTTGGGCGATGCCTTTTTTCTCTGGTTCCTGGGGGTGGATTACGCCTTGCTGTGGGGGCTGCTGGCCTGGTTCATGGGGTATATCCCCTCGATCGGCTTCATGATCGCCCTGATCCCGCCTGTGCTCATGGCTTACGCTCAGTATGGCTTAAATACAGCGCTGGTTGTCCTGGTCGGCTATGTTGTGATCAACGGAGGCGTGCAGAACTTTTATCAGCCTAAAGTTATGGGGCAGCGGTTGAAGATTTCCCCGGTGGTTGTATTCGTCGGATTGTTCATCTGGGGCTACCTGCTTGGAGGGATTGGGGCAATCCTGGCGGTGCCGATGACCCTGCTGGTGCTGATCATCATGGAGAATTTTGAGGGTACACGCCCACTCGCGGTCTTGATGCGCTACACAGGTGAAGAGAAAGAAGAAGAAAGAAAAGAGGCGGCAAAACATGTAAGAGGCTTGTGGGGAAAAGCAAAAGACACCTTTAATTCCAACCGCGGGAAAGAATAGGAGATGCCGGATTTATTTTTATCGGAAGCTGACGAACTCAACGGGTGAATATCGTGCGGATGGAACATGTTTGAATATATAATTAATTCATTTCTCACCGTTGATATGATCGGTCAAGAAGGCAAGTTTGCCCTTTTTGGTGCCGAAAATTGTCGTAATGTCAACGAGAAGGATTTCGACAAAGAAATCTCTTATTAACGGAGAACAAACCTGCCATGAAGAAACAATATTTAATCGAGGTATATAAAATCTGGATCTCGGAACGGCCGAATCAGCTGGCTGCAGCGCTGGCTTATTACAGCATGTTCTCCTTCGCACCCATCATTTTTGTTGTAGTCAGCATTGCTGAGTTGTTTCTAAAGGAAATTGACACTGCGGATCAAATTTTTTCACGTCTGGAGGAAATCTTTGGGGCAGAAATCAGCTCCCTGGTGCAAGAAGCGGTACTGGCGCTTTCGAATACCCCTTCGAGCAGTTCCTGGCTCATTTCAGTGATCAGCTTCGTCGCGCTGCTTTTTGCCGCCTCGGGATTGTTTTTTCAGCTCCAGTATTCGCTTAATTCCATCTGGCGTGTTCCGCTGCCCGAAAAAGGTCACACCCTGGGCTTTCTCCGCAAGAGACTTTTTTCGTTCCTCATTGTGATTGGGCTTGGATTGTTTGGTGTATTAGCAACGTTTGCGAACCTTTTATTGGGCTATTTTGGAACCCTCATGGAACGGCTGCTGGGTTTAGGAGGAAATCAGGTGCTGGCAGCCAGGTTGGCTGCACCCATCCTCCTGCTGGTCATCGTTGCACTGTTTTACAAGATTCTGCCCGAGACAAAGATCGCCTGGAGAGACGTCTGGCTGGGCGCCGTTTTAACGACGGTGCTCATGTTGGCGGCGATGTTTCTGGTTGGGATTTTCTTTCAACTCAGCTCGATGAACTCGGCGCTTCAAGCGACTGGAGCTTTTACAATGCTCCTGGTTGGTTTCAATTATTTTGCCCAAATTTTTCTGCTCGGCGCCGTCTGCTGTCGTGTTTACGCAAGGATGTACGGCTCGAGACGCTCTGCATTGGAATAGCCTCCATGCAGGAAATAATCATTATCGAGCCTCCAGGGATATAATCAGCATACCAACCAATTTTTTAGGAGGAGAATTTTGAGATCACGAGCGATGAGAAAAGCCACCAGGCGCTACCTTTGGGATCGCGTGAAGGTAAGCCTGTGGTTCGTGCCGTCGATCATGGCTGTGGCAGCAGTTTTCCTGTCCTGGCTGCTTGGCCTGGTGGATGATAACGTCCCCAATTTCCTGCTCAACCGCTCCAAGTTCATCATCGCTGGAACCCCTGCTGAAATGCGATCCAGCATGCTTGCAATCGCAGGGACAATCCTGGCGACGGCAGGCGTCGTGTTCTCGCTGTTAACCCTACCACTCAGTACCGTGGCTGCCCAGTTTGGCTCGCGTTTGCTGCGGGTCTTCCTGCGAGACCGCACCACCCAGTATGTGCTGGGTATGTTTGTCGCAACGTTTACCTATTGCCTGGCCACAGCATTGTCAATCACAAATTTACAGGTACAGGCGGCTGCTCCCCAGATCACGGTCACAATCGGACTGTTTTTGATGCTTTTAACCTTTGCATCGTTGATCGTCCTTATCCAGCATATCAGCATCATGCTCCAGGCGCCAAATATTGTAGCAGCTGCCGGGTCAGATCTGCGGGATGTTGTAAGTGTGCGGTAACTTAAACGAGGCCGAAGACAGGAAAAACATCAAGATCTCCAGTGGGGGAAAAAATGAGCTGTTAGCTGAAAACGAAGCATTACCACTTCGGGTGCGTGAGACCGGTTACATCCAGTTCATTGATCCAGATATCATCATGAATCTGGCTGTGGAGCGAAATTTGATCATGCAAATGCTCAGGAAGCCCGGCCATTTTATCGTAGCGGGTGAAACCGTGGCTTTGGTCTGGCCTGCCGATAAAATTGATGCACGCCTGGAAAAACACCTGCGCCGTTCTGTTCAGGTCGGCAACCAGCGCACGCCTACCCAGGATATCGAGTATGCAGTCAACCAGATTTTGGAAATCGCTGTGCGAGCGATGTCTCCGGCAATCAATGATCCTTTCACGGCCATGACCTGCCTGGATTACATAGGTGAAAGCCTGGCGGAATACGTCCAGTTCGGAGAGAGCAACGCCAACTTTTATGATAAGGATGGCAAGCTGCGCCTGATTTTTGAGCCGGCGACGCTGAAAGAGCTCTTGTGTGCCGCATTTGACATGCTGCGACATTCCAGCTGTGATAACGCCAGTGTTTTACTTCACATCGTCGAAACAATCGAAAAGATTGGTCAGGAGGCGAAATCACCTGAGGCGTGCCAGGAGCTTCTCCGCCATGTGACTTTAATCCATGAGGAGAGTCGAAACCAGCGCGTTGGTTGAGCCGGACAAACAGCGCATCCACCAGCGTTGTGAGAAGGTAGAAACGCAACTCAAATCCATGCAACCCTACGGAGATCGAGATGAAAACTAATCGCTTGCGAGCATATCAAATCATTGCCATCCTGGTAATCCATGCCATCACCCTTATTGTTTTAGCGTGGTTTATGGAAGGACTGGCGATACCTTCGTTCAGGGCTGCTATCGCCGCAGCGATCGCTTATACGGTCGCCCAGGCAGCTTTCTGGTACATCTTCATTGAGTTCCTTTCCTGGATGCCGGTGTACATTTATCCCATTCTGACTTTTGTCATGAGTGGATTCGTGATATTTACAGTGATTAATCGGATCCCTGGCATCACCGTCGACAGCTGGGTCACGGGTTTATGGATCTCGATCTGGATGACGGTCGTCAATGCGATTGTAGGTGGATTTCTGTCTGTGGACGAAGATTCTATTTTTGATCGCGCGATCACGGGTCGCATGGTTAAAAAAACGGGAGAAATCCATCATACGGAGGTTCCCGGGTTTATTTTTTTGGAGATCGACGGGCTGGGAGAAGAATTATTGAAAAGGGCGATCCAGGAAGGCCATATGCCTACCCTGCAGCGCTGGTTGGAAAAAGGCACACACCGCATCACAGGATGGGAGACTCGATTACACCTCCCAGACAGGCGCGATGCAGACAGGCATCCTGATGGGGAATAACGACAACTTTCCTGCCTATCGCTGGTGGGATCGCGATGCGAAGCGAGTGGTCGCTTCGGGTAATCCGAAAGATGCAGCCGCGCTGGAAGCGAAGCTCTCCACCGGCAGAGGTTTGCTCTCGGATGGCGGTTCATCGCGCGGGAACATGTTCTCAGGAGATGCGTCGGAAAGCACGCTGACGATGAGCACGATGATGAACAAAAACCGCGGTCGCGGGCCAGGTTTTTATTTTTACTTATTCAGCCCTTATGTCATGGCTCGAGTGATCACCCGATTTGTCATTGAGATATTCACCGAATGGATCGAAGCCTGGCAGCAGAAAAGGCGAAATGACCCATTCCGGGTGACCGCCCGAAGCCCGAAGTATGCATTCTTGCGTGGATTTATGGGTCCTTTGATGCAGGACCTGGCGACGTATATGGTGATCAGCGACATGCTGCGCGGGATACCGGCGGTATACGCCTTATATGCAGCCTATGACGATTTGAGCCACTTTGCGGGGATGGAGTCCCACGAATTGTTCAAGGCTCTACATGAGACAGACCGCTGTTTTGCGCGGATCGAAAAGACACTGGAGACAGCCCCGCGACCCTATCATCTCATCGTGCTGTCGGACCACGGCCAGACGCTGGGCTATACCATAAAGAATAAATTTGGTGTGAGCCTGGATGAGCTGGTGGATGCTTTGGTACAGGGTGAAGGAGAGGTATACACTGCGCAGAAGACGCACGAGACCTGGGATAAAATGAGCGCATTGTTATCCGAGTTGATCCAGGACAATACCCGTACCGCCGACTTCCTGGGGAGGATGTTCAAGAGTCGGCGAGAGGGGGACCTGGTTCAGGTCGGCCCAAAGATCGAGGATATCAAGGCGGGGGAGAGCAAAGCGGTGACTGTTGCATCCGGCGGAGCAGGATTGATTTATTTTCCGCAATCCGATGTCAGAATGACCCAGGAGCAGATCCAGCAGTTATACCCAGAGTTACTGGTAGGGCTTGTAAAACATCCTGCGATCGGATTTGTGCTGGTTAGATCAAAAGAATTTGGGGATGTCGTGATTGGAAATAAAGGCTTCTGTTATCTGGATGATGGGAAAATTGAAGGCGAGAATCCATTGGCAGATTACGGACCCAATGCAATACGACTCCTTCGGAGGGAATTGGGTTTTCCAAACTGTCCGGATCTTCTGGTCAACACGGTCTATGATCCAAAGACGCAGCTGATGTATTGTCTGGAAAACCAGGTCAGTCATCACGGCAGCCTCGGTGGGCCGCAGAACCATCCATTTGTGATGCACCCGACCATCTTATCAACCGGGGACGAACCGATTGTCACAGCGGAAGGAACTCCATCGCGTTTTACGCGGCTGGCGCGATCAGGTTCAAGTGAATATTTAAGAATAGATCGTTTGGAATTTTATGGGCCGAATAATTTTCGTCTGTAGTTCGTTTTACTGGTTGAAAATCTTGAAGGAATGAGAAGGCAGAATCAGGAGCATTCTACCTGGACTACCCAGGGAAAATGATACAATCTACTATTCTATGATTCCTGCCCTCCTTTTTCACAATGGCCTGAAAAAGCGCCCCCTGCTTTCCACCTACTGGCAAAGCCGACCGGCGCCGCCTGCAACCTGGATTGCGCCTACTGCTTTTTCCTGGATAAAGCGGCACTCTATCCCAACAGCAAGTTCCGGATGACCGATTCGGTGCTTGAGCAGTACATTCGCCAGCTGATCGAGTCGCATCAGACGGATACGGTGAATATCGCCTGGCAGGGCGGAGAGCCAACGCTGATGGGCCTGGACTTCTACCGCCGCGCCATGGAGCTGGTTGAGAAATACCGCCGTCCCGGGATGAGCTTTCTGCATACTTTACAGACAAATGCCAGCCTTATCAACGATGCATGGGCTCAATCCTTTAAGGAACATGATTTTTTGCTGGGGGTAAGCCTGGATGGTCCACGCCAGCTGCACGATGTCCATCGTCTGGATAAAGGAGGCAATCCAACTTTTGACAGGGTGATGCGCGGGTTGCGCCTGCTTCAGAAACATCGAGTCGAGTACAATATCCTGACGACGGTCAATCGTGTCAACGCTCATTATCCGTTGGATGTTTACCGTTTTCTGCGCGACGAGGTCGGGACGACCTGGATGCAGTTCATCCCTGTTGTCGAACGGATCAACACAGACGGATTGGCTTTATACCAGGAAGGGACAACGGTTTCCGACCGCTCGGTGCACCCGGAACAATTGGGTCGTTTTCTCTGCACAATTTTTGACGAATGGGTGCGGCATGATGTAGGCACCATCTTTGTCCAGACTTTTGAAGGGACACTTAGAAACTGGCTGGGTATGGGTTCATCAGGCATGTGCGTTCTTAATGATACCTGCGGAACCGGTCTGGCGATTGAGCATAACGGCGACCTCTATGCGTGCGACCATTTTGTCGAGCCCGAATATCTCCTGGGGAACATCCAGGATGAACACATGATCACTTTTGGTGGCGTCCCCCCAACAGCTGAAATTCGGCCAGACAAACTCGACACGCTGCCAGGTTACTGCCTGGAATGTGACGTGCGTTCCGCTGCAGAGGAGAATGTCCGAAAAACCGTTTTATCCAGACGCCGGACGGAAGAACCGGGACTCAATGATTGTGTGCCGGATTCAAAGAGTTTTTCCATTATATTGATTTTCCGATGAAGAATCCTGGCTAACCTGATCCGACCAACGACATGAAGCAAAGAGGTAATGGCAATCCTGGATTGGAAATTTGCTGGGGTGAACCGTTTAGATCCCTGCCCATGCGGAAGCGGCCTCAAATTCAAACAGTGTCACGGGCGACCGCATTAAGCCCAGGAGAAAAGACTTACCTCAACCGCAAGGCAGGTCAACATTATCAAGAAAATGATCGGATAGTTTGGGTCAAGACACTGGTACACCTGAATAAATCGAGAGATTTGACCACCACGATCACCCAATATTCATATATTTATTGCAAAGGAGAGAAAACAATGCCAAACGGAAGACCGAATATCCTTGTTATCTGGGGTGATGACGTCGGCATCACCAACCTGAGCTGCTACAGCGACGGGTTGATGGGCTACCGAACCCCGAACATCGACCGGATCGCCAACGAAGGCATGCGCTTTACTGATTCATATGGTCAGCAAAGCTGTACTGCCGGGGCGCGCCGCTTTTATTACCGGGCAAAACCCATACCGAACCGGCCTCACCAAGGTGGGTATGCCTGGTGCTGACATGGGCTTGCAGGCAGAAGACGTCAGCATCCCTGAGCTGCTCAAACCGTTGGGTTATGTGACCGGTCAATTCGGTAAGAATCATTTCGGAGATAAAAACAAATACCTGCCCACTGCCCACGGATTTGACGAGTCTCTTCGGCAACCTGTATCATCTCAATGCCGAAGAAGAACCCGAGAACGTTGACTACCCGCCTGAAAAGGACTTCCCCAATTTTAGAGCTATATTTGGTCCTCGGGGCGTCTTGCACACCTGGGCTACAGATGAAGATGATCCGACCGAGCACCCGCGTTGGGGACGCGTTGGCAAGCAGAAGATTGAAGATACCGGCCCGCTGACGAAAAAGCGAATGGAGACCTGCGATACCGAGTTCGTGGCCGCGGCTCGAGATTTTATCAAACGCGCCCATAACGACGAGAAGCCTTTCTTTGTCTGGCTCAATACGACCTGGATGCACTTCCGCGTCCACCCTCCGAAGGAGATCCTCGGTCAGGCAGGGCGCTGGCAGAGCTACTATCATGATGCGATGGTTGAGCACGACAAGCACGTCGGTCAAATGTTGGACCTGTTAGATGAACTAAAGATTGCAGAAGATACGATCGTGATGTACAGCACCGATAATGGACCCCATATGAACTCCTGGCCAGATGCCGCCATCACTCCCTTCCGCAACGAAAAGAACTCCAACTGGGAAGGTGCATTCCGCATACCAGAGCTGGTGCGCTGGCCAGGCAAAATCAAGGCAGGCACAGTGTCCAATGAAATCATCAGCCATACCGATTGGCTGCCTACGTTGCTCGCGGCAGCCGGCGAACCGGATATCGTCGAGAAGCTCAAGCAAGGGCACCAGGCAGGCGACAAGCACTTCAAGGTGCACATCGACGGATACAACTTCCTCCCGCATTTTACAGGTGAGGAATCGAACGGACCGCGCCAGGGGATTATCTATTTCTCTGACGACGGCGACCTGGTTGGACTTCGCTATGATAACTGGAAGTTTGTTTTCGCCGAACAGCGCGTCCAGGGCACGGTTGCCATCTGGGCTGAGCCGTTTGTCTTCCTGCGAGTTCCGAAGATTTTTAACCTGCGCACCGACCCCTTTGAACGGGCTGATATTACATCAAATACCTATTATGATTGGCTGATCGACCGCGTCTTCCTGACGTACGCCGCGCAGTTCCTTGTGAAGCAATTCCTCGATACTTTCAAAGAATTCCCACCTAGAATGAAAGCGGCCAGCTTCAGCATCAACCAGGTGCTGGAAAAGATGGAACAATCACTTCACAGCAATTAACCGTAAATGATTCCGCCAGGTGCAGCGAAGTTCGTTAAAGCGCTGCACCTGTGGAACTGTCTAATGATGGAATATTAGATCGAGAAATCCACTTGATGGAAAGCGACTGTATCCAAGATGTCGTAAGAGACTTTTATGATCGGCATCCCTATCCACTGCCAGTGGAGAATCTTGATAGTTATGGTCAAACCTGGCAGGATGAAGGAAAACGCCGGGCGGATTTCCACCTGCACTGGCCGAACAAAGCTTATCGCAAGGATTTAAAGGTGCTGGTCGCCGGCTGCGGGACCTCTCAGGCGGTAAAGCACGCGATGCGACAGCCTGCTGCTCATGTGGTTGGGATCGACATCAGCGAGACAAGCATCCGCCATTCCGAAGAGCTAAAACGAAAATATCACCTTACTAATCTTGAGGTTTTTCAGCTGCCAATCGAGCGAGCTTCCGAGCTGGGCCGGTATTTCGATAAAATCGTTTGTACGGGAGTCCTTCATCACCTGCCTGACCCTGCCCAGGGGCTGCTCGCCTTGCGAGAGGTCCTGGAATCTGACGGCGTAATGAACCTGATGGTTTATGCCGCCTATGGCCGAGCGGGAGTATACATGCTGCAGGAATACTGCAGAATTCTGGGGATCGGTCATACGGACAACGATATTCAGAATCTCGTAAAAACTTTGGAAGCTTTACCGAGAAATCATGCGCTGGCGCGTTTGCTCGGCGCAAGGGCGCGGGATTTTCAAAATAAGGATGCGCTCGCTGATGCGCTGCTCAACCCCCAGGATCGAGCTTACACGGTTCCGCAATTATTCGATCTCATAAATGGCTGTGGGATGAAGTTTGGCAGATGGATTCGGCAGGCGCCTTATCTGGCTCAATGCGGAAGCCTGGCAAGAACACTTCACACCGACCGGATTGCAAAGCTGCCGCAAAAGGAGCAGTATGCTGCAGTCGAGCTGTTTCGCGGCACCATGCTGCGTCATAATTTGATCATCAGCAGGGACGATCAGCCCGGCGAAGACCCACTGGATTGCATGCAAAACGACGGCTGGCAGACCCTAATCCCAATTCGACTGCCCGAAACAATCTGCGTCCAAAAGCGATTACCCCCAGGCGCCGCTGCGGTGCTGATTAACACCGTGCACGTAGATCACGATCTGTTCCTGCCCATTAATAATGACGAGCTGGAGCTGGTCGAAAATGTAAATGGAAATCTATCGATCGAAGAAATTATTCATCGCGCATCATCTAAGGCAAAATCAAATCCCAACAGATTCCGAAAACTGGCACAAAGCCTGTTTGAGCGGCTTTGGTGGTATGACCAGATCGTCTCTTAATTCATCTGCTGCTGGTAAAGCATAGAGAACAAAATGGTTATTACGAGAGACGCCCGGCATCTATACAAATATAAGATTGTAGCAGCGATCTTGATGTTTTATTTTCTGCTTGGAGTATCAGCTTGCGCTCCTGTTGCGACTCCCTCGGTAAAGGATCAGGAAGCATATCCAGTTTTGCCTTCAGGAGCTTTAGCGACCCTCCCAGCTGATTCCGCGACGTCAACACAAGCCGCAAAGGATGTTCTTGGGCAGAAGGATGCAACTGAACAAACTCAGGACAGCGAACAACTCCTGGTCGCCCCAACGCTGGCGCCGACGGCGACCCCCGGATTAGTCTACAAAGCTGTTCAACAAGTGGTAGAAACCACCAATCTTGAAGAAAATCGTTTCTTGGGATTGTTTGTCGCAGATTGGATTAACCTGGCCCTTTCACTCCTGTTTGTGGTGCTGACCCTGACATTGATCGCCAGATTAATCGTCATAGTATTGAGAAAAATCGCCAGGCGGACGGCAACGCAGTATGACGAGATCTATCTCGATTTGATAAAACCCTACCTGCGCTGGTTTCTCGGTGTGATAATCATCTATTTTGCTACGGCTCGTTTGCAGTTCCTCAGCCCGGAGTTCAAACAGTGGCTTGCACAGATCTATTATGTATTTATTGTCGGATTAATTGTGATCGCTCTGTGGAAGCTCGTGGATACCTTCAGCTTATGGTACCAGGAGAAAGTGCAGGGTCAGGATGAAAGGAGCGGAAAAGAAGCTGTTCTGCTGCTCAGCGAGCGAGCTTTGCGCGCCATGGTCGTGGTGATCGGCCTTGTCCTGATTCTGGATCACCTGGGTTTTCAACATCTCTGCGCTGCTGACGGCGATTGGCATCGGCGGTCTGGCTATTTCTCTGGCAGCGCAGGATACGATCGCCAATATGATCAGCGGTGTGATCATATTGATTGATCAGCCATTCCGAGTTGGAGACCGGATAGAAATTCAGGAGCTGAATACCTGGGGCGATGTGGTCAGCATCGGTTTGCGCAGCACCCGAATCCGCACGCTCGACAACCGAATGGTGATCGTCCCAAACTCGAGCATCAGCAACAATCAGGTGGTCAACTACACATTTCCGGATCCGCGTTACCGAATCCAGACTGAAATCGGAGTGGCATATGGAACCGATCTGCGTCTGGTGCGCGAGGTGATTACCCGGTCGCTTCAGGGAATCGAGGGAGTCATTCCGGATAAGCCAGTGGATATCCTTTTTTGGGGGTTTGGAGATTCTGCAATGATTTTAAGGGTTCGTTGGTGGATCGAATCCTATATTGACGCCCGACGCAGTACTGACCGGGTGAACGAAGCCATGTACAGCGCGCTTGCAGATGCTGGGGTTGAAATGCCGAATCCGATTATGACGGTAGAGCTCAAGAAGAAAGATCTTTAACGGCTGATTGGTTTAATTTATCTGAAATCAATTAATATCCAAAGGGATTTATTTAGATATTCGACTTTTTCGAAAATTCCATCAAATCAAATAAAATGATGGTGTCAGACCTAATCATCAAACCTCTGACATCATTTCAAATATCTTTATGACATAATCTGCTCATGATGGTCCGGCTCTGGAAATTGGAAATATCATAACCTCGCATCTGCCAAATTAGTGCAGTACACACGTTCACCGCCGCAGATATCGAGACCAACTTCGAAGAAACCATTCCATATTTGGAGGAAACCTATGACTGAAACACAAGAAAAGTATCTTGGTTTACAAATGCAGCTGAAGATTGCGATTGAAAATACTGACCGTGAGAGCGCAGTTGAGATGACCCGTGCTGCACTTGCTGAAGGTATCCCGCCGTTGGAGCTGTTTCGAGATGTAATTGAACCGGTACTGAAGGAAATTGGTGACGCCTTCTCTCGTCTTGAGATGTTTCTCCCCGATCTGATGCGGGCTGGCGAGGTGGTTAAAGCAGTTCATGTGCGCGTGCTTGAACCAGCCATAGCAGCCGAAGGATCTGCCAGCACATCTGCTGGCAAAATTGTTATCGGCACATGCCAGGGCGATATTCATGACATCGGCAAGAACATGGTTGCGCTGATGCTGCAGGTCAACGGCTTTAAGGTGGTCGACCTGGGCACTAATGTCACGCCGCAAGGCTTCCTTGACGGAGCACGACGCGAAGGAGCCAATATCATCGCGATGTCTTCTCTACTCTCCCCATCGATGCCGTATATGAAAGACCTGGTCAGCCGCCTGATCGCACTTGGTGAACGGGAGCGCTTCATGTTGATTGCTGGAGGCGCCCCGGTCACGCGGACATGGGCTGAGGCTTCAGGGTTGGATGGCTTCGGTGAAGATGCGATAGAAGCTGTCTCGGTGTGTCAGGATTTGATGAGGCGCCAAATGGAGAAAAAACGATGAGAAACTATACCCGCCTGATGGATATTTTGGATCGTGTTGAAAACGGACCGATCGTCGAAGAGACCCTTTGGGATATGCAGCTCGTGCCTGAAGCCGTCAACGGCCTTCTGAAAAAATACCAGATAAAAATGAAATCCCCTGCCGAGGAGATTGTCTCCAGCGACAATGACCTGGCAGACCGGCTTTTCCAGGCCGGATTGGAGCTGGTCGAGGAGCTTGGAGCCTTCTGTGTAAGCACCAGCCGCCGTATCCAATTCAGCCAGACGGAGATCCTGGATGCGCTGGAGGTCGCCCCAATCGAAGTGACCCTGGGTGACGGCAACGACCGACACACCGAAAAGAAACGCCGGGTGGAAGACCCTGCATTCCCGACGATCAAGGGTGGGGGCGTCGGAACCCCGTTGCCGGAGGAGCTCTATCTTGCGATCACACAGTCTTATGCCCAGGAGCCGCTGGTGGACGCCGTGATTAACTGCACGATGGAACGGGTGTACGGGCGTGAAATTCGCAGCCGCTCGCCCTGGGAAGTGCTTGCAGGTTGGCATGAGGTCGAATTATCAAAGGCTGCAGCCAAGCGGGCAGGCCGACCGGGGATTGGTCTGGGCGTGATCGAGAATGCTGTCTCAGAGCTGGGTGAGCTTTCTGGAACATCTTACGGCGGCGCCAGCCAGAACGATTGGCACCACATCGCGATGATCTCGGAATTCAAGACGGACTACATGGCGCTCAGCAAACTTGTCCATCTGATCCGAACGGGATCGATCATTCATTCATTTTATAACACTATTTACGGCGGCTCTTGCGGCGGGCGCGACGGCATGGCTCTCGCGATCGTCGGCGGCTGCATCCTGCTCCAGATGCTATATATGACCAACACCCATTCTGTTTCACCAGCCCATCCCTTCCTGGACAACGACACTACGCCGGAGATCTTGCAGTCGATCAGCCTTGCTCAACAGTCCCTGGCGCGCAACAGCCGTCTGCTGACCGATGTGGTGATCACACCCGTCTCGGGCCCTGGTACTCCAACACTGCTCTACGAAGTGGCTGCGATCTCGATTGCATCGGTCGCTTCGGGTGCGTGCGGATTAATCGGACCTCGCTCTGCTGCGGGGACAAACCTGGGGCATGTCTCGGGTTTGGAAGCGCGCTTTACCGCCGAGGTGGCGCGCGCGCTGCTGCGGGTATGAGCCGCCAGGAAGCTGACGGCATAGTTCGAAAGCTGGTAGAGCTGTACAAACCGGTGATGAATACCCGCCCAATCGGTCAACCCTTCGACCAGGTATACGACGTCGTGACAGTCAAACCAACCGCCAAATGGCTGGAAACTTACGAACAGGTGAAAACCGAGCTGCGCGGGATGGGACTGCCTCTCCGTCCATAAGACAGCGTTGAATTTGCAGACAGCGATGGAACTGAGCCTTCGAATCCCATCCAACTGTCCAAGCTGCGACCAAACGCGAAAGCCTCGAGAAAGCCAATGATCCAAAACAGGTCATGGCGATTGTCATAATGGTCAGGTGACATTTATCCTCAAATTTTTCAACAACCAAAAAGCCCGCCTGTGATTATTGACAGGCGGGCTGCATACCCATATAATCCATAATACTCAGACGATAAACGTCTGATGTTAATACAATTACATTCTCGCCGTTCAGTTTATAACAATAGAATATCTGCAGGAGCTTATCCATGAGTAGTGCACCTAAGTCTGGCAAGGAATTGTTGTTTCAAGCCCTGAGGCATGAACAAGTTTCGGCTGTTCCCTGGGTTCCCTACGCCGGAGTCCACGCCGGCAAGCTTAAAGGGTATGGCGCTGAGGAGATTCTTACGGATGGTAAGAAGCTGCTTGAGTCGCTTCTGGCAGTCAACGAAGTCTACGACCCTGATGGGCAGCCGGTGGTGTTTGATCTTCAAATCGAAGCCGAGATCCTGGGGTGCGAGCTGATCTGGGCTGGAAACGGCCCACCGCTGATCGGTTCCTATCCCCTAGCCGGCAAGATGGAAATCCCCACCCGTTTGCCAGAGAAGACTGACGGCCGCCTCCCGATGATCCTGCAGGTGATGAAAGACCTGAAGGCTGCCGTCGGGCACAAGACCGCGCTCTACGGTCTGGTTACCGGCCCGCTGACATTGGCATCGCACCTGCGCGGCACCGAAATCTTCATGGACATGGTCCGCCGTCCGGAGCACTTCCACAAACTGATGGATTACATCCGCGATGTCGACCTGCGGATGGCTGAGATTTATATCGAGGCTGGGATGGACGTGATTGCGATCGTGGATCCGCTCGTCTCACAGATCTCTCCAAAGCAGTTTGTCACCTACATGTACGAGCCGTTCAAATACCTCTTCGATGAAATCCGCAAGCGCGACGTATTCTCGTCTTTTTTTGTCTGCGGCGACGCGACCAAGAACATCGAAGACATGTGCAAGACCGGACCGGATTCGATCGCCGTCGACGAGAACCTCAACATGGTCACCACCAAAGCGATCACTGACCGCTACAACATAACCCTGGGCGGGAATATCCCACTGACCACCAAGATGCTGTTGGGCAACCAGCAGGACAACATGAAGTTCGTGGTTGATTTCCTCGATTCCGTGGATCATCACAACCTGATCCTGGCTCCCGGGTGCGATATGCCCTACGATACCCCGATCGAGAACACGGTGGGCTGCCTGCAGGCCGTGCGGAACACGGAAGAGACTCGCCTGATGCTACAGAACTATTCTGCACCGCAGCTTGATCTGGATTCGGTTGTTATCCCTGATTACGCCCACCTGGAAAAGCCGCTGATTGAGGTATTCACCCTTGACTCGGCTTCCTGCGCAGCTTGCACCTACATGCTCCGATCAGTGGTCGAGGCGGCGGCTGATTTTGGAGAGAAAGTAGATGTGGTCGAATACAAATTCACACTCCCCGAAAACGTCGCCCGGGTGGTCAAAATGGGTGTTGCCAACCTGCCTTCCGTCTATATCAATGGAGAGCTGAAATACTCCTCATTGATCCCGGATCGTCAGGAGCTGGTAAGTGAGATTAAAAAAGCACTCTAAACGAGATGCGCATCCACCTGGTTGGCGGTTTCCTCGGCAGTGGAAAGACAACGGCGATCATCGCTGCTGCTAAGCAGCTTATGGCGCAGGGGAAACTGGTTGGCGTGGTGACAAACGATCAGGGGAAATACCTGATTGATACAGCATTTGTCCAGCTGAGCGGAATCCCGGCAGTTGAAGTGACCGGTGGATGTTTTTGTTGTAATTACGATGACCTGGACGAACGATTGGAACAACTTCAAAACGACATCCATCCGGATGTCGTTTTTGCCGAGTTGGTTGGCTCGTGCGGTGACCTGGTCGCTACTGTGGTCAAACCCTTGATTGAGCTGCGCGAGGTGGCGTCTGCGACCAGTCTTTCAGCCTTCACCGACGGGCGATTGCTTCAAATGCGGCTACGGGGTGAAGAGCTGCCCTTCAGCGAAAATGTCGTCTATATCTTCGACAAACAAATCGAAGAGGCACCCCTATTGGTCATCAATAAGATAGACCTTCTGGATGACATCGAGGCCGAGGAGCTGGCAAACCTGGCGCGTGACAGCTATCCCGATAAGACGATCCTGATGAGCAATTCGCACACTGCAGAAGATGTCAGACTTCTGGGTCAGGCAGATAGAAACCGAAAATCTGGAGCGCTCGTGGAAATCGCTGGATATGGATTATCAGCGCTACGGAGACGGAGAAGCCCAGCTGGCCTGGCTGGACGAAGAGGTCAATATCGAAGCCCTGCGGGTAAACGTCCGCGATCTGGCGATCCTGCTGATCTCTATGATTCTCAATGGCTTGCAGACCGAAAAAGCCGCGATCGGCCACTTGAAATTCCTGCTATATGCTGATGTTAGCGAAGTGAAGGTCAGCTTTACGAGCCTCGAGCAGCCCGATTGGCAGTCGCAAATCCCACCACTACATGGAACCAGTCTGAAGGTCTCTATGAATGCGCGGGTAGAAATAGCTGCTCAGCGGTTGCATGAAATTATTCGGAGCGCTGTCCAAAAAACCGCAGATGCAGGCGGAGGACAGTGGAGGGAAAGCGACCTTGAGTATTTTCACCCTGGTTTTCCCAATCCCACATACCGGATGGAATGAATTTGTTCTAAGGGATCAATCTTATCCAATGGATCCATTGATAATGACTGCGGGTGAATAAAATGGCGGCGATACAACGACCTCAAACCATCGCGGATCAAGTTCTGGTGCTGATGAGGCAGCGGATCGTCAATGGATTCTACGGCGAGGAAAACCGCATCCCGTCCGAAACCGAGCTGGCAGACCGAGCTGGAGGTCAGCCGGGCAACTGTCCGGACGGCGCTCTCAACGCTGGCAGCCGAAAGGTTGATCGTCCGCCGCCAGGGTGACGGCACTTACATCAATCGAAAAGTGCTGGACACAACCATCCATTTTGGTGCTATCGCCGAATTCACCACCATGATTACAGCAAACGGGCATATTCCCACCATCCGAGCATTAAGCATCGATACCCGCGATGGCTCAGACGAAGAGTGCCAGACGCTTCAGATGTCTCCTGGCAGCCTGGTGATGGTATTAAAGAGGCTATTCCTGGCAGACAGCTTGCCGGCGATTTACTCAATAAATGTAATCCCTCAAACAATCCTGTGCCAGCCTCTGCAAGGAAGCGATATAGAAGAGCCGCTTCCTAAGTTCTTCAAAAGGCTGTGCGGACAGGAATTTGCCTATGGCATTTCAAACCTGTGCGCAGAAAACGTCACAGAAGAGATCGCGCGCGAACTCCAGTTAGTCAATCAGCAATCCATCGTCTGTCTGCAAGAGGTATTTTACGGGGACAAAGAGCAGCCTCTGGTTGCCGCACGAAATTACTTTAACAGTGCAGTCTTGCAATTAAAGGTTGCCAGGTCATTCGATTAGCGACCTTGTTAATTGAAAGGAGGAATTCGATCCGAGAGAAAAAACCTCACTAAGCTCGTTTCAGCTTGTACCAAAACATTCTGTTTGAACAAGATACGACCAGATAAATAGAAGGAAAAGGACATGAAATCGACAAAAACCACTTTATTCTTTTTGTTGGCAGCCCTGATGATCCTGTTCAGCGCCTGCCAGCCCGCCGCGACACCTGCGCCGACCGAGGCGCCTGTTGTTGTTGAGCCTACCCAACCCCCTGCACCAGCCGAACCGCAGGAATTGATCGCGATTTTGCTGACCGGACCGCGTGAAGACAACTCCTGGAATGAGGCAGGATACAACGCCGTCATGGCGCTGGAAAAGAAGGGCTACAAAGTAGCTTATTCCGAGAGCATCGCGGAAGGTGATGAGCAGCGCGTGATGCGCGAATATGCCTCACAAGGCTTCAAGATGATCGTCGCCCACTCGTTTGGTTTTGGCGACGGGACGTTTGTGGTAGCTGAGGAAACCCCGGACGTCAACTATGCCTGGGCTGGCGGCATCCAGAAGACTGCCAAGAACGTCGCTGACTATGATCAGCCGTTCTACCAGGCAATGTACCCGCTCGGTATCATCGCAGCACACATGTCCAAGACGGGCAAAATCGGCGCATTATACGGCTTTGATATCCCCGTTTGCCATGCGATGGGCGAAGCGCTGCTGGCTGGCGCCAAGACGGTCAACCCGAACGCCGAGGTGCTTGTTTCTGCAGTTGGCGATTGGATTGACGTTGCCAAGGCCAAAGCTGCTTCCCTGGCGCTTGCCGACGCTGGCGCCGATTACTTCATCGCCTGCGGAGAAGGTCCCGCTCTGGGATCGATCAAAGCGGCTGAAGAGCGCGGGCTCTACGCGACTGGATATGTTGGTGACATGACCGAAAATGGACCGACCGTTGTGCTGACCAATGTCATCTGGAATATGGAGCCGCTCCTCCAAAAAATGCTTGACGACACCAAAGCAGGCACCTTTGACAACCCGTGGTATGTTTTCGGTGTGAAAGAAGGCGCGATGCTTTACACGATCAATCCGGCTCTGCAGGATAAGATTCCGGCGGAAGCCCTGGCTGCGGCCGAGAAAGCCATGGAAGATATCAAGTCTGGCGCACTCGAAGTACCGTTCGTACCCGAATAATCTTTTTGTCCTTACTCAATGTGGTTTCCCGTTCACCAGGAAACCACATTGGGTTAATGGTTTGGAAAGAAGGCGACTTATTGTGTCCAATCCATCTGTAATAACCGTTCAAATGCGCGGTATTTGGAAGCGGTTTCCAGGCATCGTTGCTAACGCTGGTGTGGATTTTGAGCTGATCAAGGGTGAGATTCATACGCTGCTTGGTGAAAACGGCGCTGGAAAAACCACGTTGATGAACGTCCTTTATGGGCTGGAAGAGCCGGACGAAGGTGAAATCATCCTGAACGGCAAGCATGTGCATTTTAAATCAGCGCGCGATGCGATTCACCATGGTCTGGGGATGGTCCACCAGCACTTCATGCTCGTCCAGCGTTTTACTGTGGCGGAAAACATCACCCTGGGGATGCCGTCGCAGCGCGAGCCGCGCATCGATGATCCAGCGACGATAAAAGACCGGTTGATTCAGCTTTCTGAACGATATGGACTGCAAATCCACCCGGATGCGGAGATCTGGACTCTATCGGTCGGCGAGCAGCAGCGGGTCGAGATTTTAAAGGCGCTCTATCGCGGCGCGGGAAATCCTGATCCTAGACGAGCCCACCGCAGTCTTGACCCCGCAGGAAGCCGATCAATTACTGGATATTCTTCGCCGGCTAACGCAAGAGGGAAAATCGGTTGTATTCATCTCGCACAAACTCGGTGAAGTGCTGTCTATCAGCGATCGCATCACGGTGCTGCGTGATGGAAAAGTGATTGACACCGTAGCTGCAAAAGGTACAACTAAAGAAGCGCTTGCCACGATGATGGTTGGACGCGAAGTCCTGCTGAGGGTTAACAAGGAACCCGCCCAACCGGCCGAAGTGCGACTTGAGATTGAGGATCTGTGTGCCTGCAATGATATGAGCCTGCAGGCATTGTGCAATGTCAGTTTTCAGGTTCGCAGCGGCGAAATCCTGGGAATCGCAGGCGTTGCTGGTAACGGTCAGACCGAACTGGAAGAGGTCATTGCCGGGCTTCGACATGCCACAGGTGGGCATGTGCGCCTGTGTGGCAACGATATTACCAACCAGTACCCCGAAAAAATAGGCAGCCTGGGATTGGCGCATATCCCCTCGGACCGCTACCGAATGGCCATGCTGACAGATTTTACGGTGGCTGAGAATATGGTACTGCAGCGCATCGGCAGAAAGCCTTTCACACGACGAGGCACGATCCGTTGGAATACCGTGCGAGATGAAGCGCAGCGTCTGGCGGAAGAATTTGACGTTCGAACTCCGTCAGTAAATACTCCGGCGGGAAAACTTTCCGGCGGGAATGCCCAGAAAATGATCCTGGCGCGCGAGCTGGCCCGCCAGCCCAAGGTGCTCATTGCCGCCCAACCGACCCGCGGCCTGGACGTGAGTGCGATTGAATATGTCCACCGCAGATTGGTTGGTTTTCGCGACGCTGGATTGGCGATTTTGCTGATTTCGTCGGAACTCTATGAAATATTCTCGCTCAGCGATCGAATTGCTGTGATGTATGGCGGGAAAATCATGGGAATTTTAGATGCCGCTGTCGCAACAACCAATGAGGTCGGGTTGTTAATGGCTGGGGTGAAGGAGCAGATCGAATGCTGCGAGACCTAGGAAACGATGGCTCCAAAGCCGAAATTAATCAAAAAAAGCATATCCATTGGCAGCCAGTTGCTGCCACCCTGGCTGGACCGATTCTCGGGGTGATCATTGGGCTGTTGATCGGAGCTGTCTTGATCATCATTGCCGGCGCTGATCCAATCATGTCTTATAAAGCCCTGTTTCAAGGCGCTTTCGGCGGAGTGCGGCAGATCACCGAGACGCTGCTTCAGGCTGCCCCGATCATGATCATTGGATTAGGGCTGACGGTAGCGTTTCGCGCCCGGGTCTGGAATATCGGTGCTGAAGGTCAATATTATATGGGAGCGCTCTTTGGTGGGGCAGCGGCGCTGTTTCTTTCGAGCTACCTGTCGAAGCCACTCCTGCTGCTGGTTATGATTTTGGCAGGCATGCTTGGCGGGGCATTGTGGGGAATGATCCCCGCGATTTTTAAGATAAAGAACGGGATCAATGAGATCATCACGACTCTGATGTTTAACTACATCGCCGTCCTTCTGATGCAGTACCTGACGCGGGGTCCGATGCAGGATCCTGAGAGCTTTCTGCCAGAAAGCGCCAAGTTTCCGGCGATAGCCGCCCTCCCCACGTTTTTTGGAACGCGCATCCATATGGGTGTGTTGATCGCTTTCCTGATCGCACCGATCGTCTATGCGCTGATCTGGTCAACTCCCCTGGGTTTTAAGCTGAGAGCAGTGGGTTCGCGCCCCTCGGTCGCGCGCTACGCTGGTGCCAGGGTAGAGCGCATCATCATGTTCGCAATGGTGTTCTCCAGTGCGCTGGCTGGATTAGCAGGCATCCTGCAGGTCGCGACTTATTACACCCGGCTGAAAGGTGACATTTCTGTGGGATATGGTTTCAGCGGTGTGCTTGTCGCGCTGCTGGGACGTATGAACCCATTTGGGGTTGTGCTGGCATCGATCTTTTTTGCTGCCCTGACCATCGGCGCGCAATCGATGCACGTGGTTAACAAGCTGCCTGTCGATCTGGCAAACGCAATCCAGGCAATCATTGTTTTATCGGTTCTGGCTGTCGACTCGATCATCCACAGGAGGTTCCCAGAATGGACTGGAGCCTGATTCTTAACCAGGGATTTCTCATTGCACTGATCACCACCGGGGTTACTCTGGCCATCCCGGTGCTGCTTGCCGTCCTCGGTGAAATTGTCACAGAATGCTCGGGGATCATGAACCTCGGTCTCGAAGGGGTCATGTCGATTGGCGCAGTTTTTGGTTTCATGACCGCCTTCTACTTTGAAAACAGCGGCGGCAGCCTGGCTGCCTGGAGCCCCTGGCTGGGGCTGCTTGCCGGGATAATTGCCGGGATGGTCATGGGCTTGCTGATGGGCTGGCTGACGATCACCTTACGAACCGACCAGGTGATCAGCGGGATTACACTGGTTGTGTTCGGCCTTGGATTCTCAAATTATATCTATCGCCAGGCTTTCGTCTCGCTTTCAGAGCGGTTGGAAGGCTTTGCACCGGTGGAGATTCCGCTGCTCAGCAGCATCCCAGTCCTGGGTGAGCTGTTGTTCAGCTATGACATCACAGTCTATATGGCCTTGCTACTCACAGTGCTGGTCTGGTATTTCCTCTACCGCACCACCTGGGGCCAAAAGAATCGCGCCGTCGGTGAAAACCCAGGCGCAGCCGAGACTTCTGGCGTGAACGTATTTGGCACCCGTTATGCTGCGCTCTTGATCGGGACCGCAATGGTAGGACTGGCCGGCGCAGTGCTCACAGTTGCGCAGCTTGGCATGTTCCGCGAGAATATCACAGCTGGAAAAGGGTGGATCGCGGTGGCGCTGGTCATTTTTGCCCGATGGCGAAGCCCGAAACTGGCGCTTTTTGGCGCGCTCTTATTTGGCATGGCGGATTCTATCCAGTACCGCATCCAGGCTCTCAGCCAGGTCGGCCTGGGTTCGCAAACAATACCCTATGAGTTCCTGCTGATGCTGCCGTATGTGCTGACGATCGTGGTCTTGCTCGTCCGACCAAAAGGAATTGAAGCGCCAGCCGCGCTTGGACGACCGTACGATCGTCGGTTTCGATAAGCAGCTGAGGAATTTGCATGACCACATTGCTCTTAGAACACATCCATACCCTTGCCACGTTTGACGAACACCGCCGAAGGCTGAACGACGCCTGGGTGCTTGTGCGTGATGGAGCGATTGCTGATGTGGGGATAGCCGGGCAGGAGCCTACCTATGCCGACCGGCGAATTGACCTGGGCGGGTATGTCGTCCTCCCTGGTTTGATCAGCACCCACCATCATAACTTCCAGACTTTGCTTCGCAATGTACCCAGTATGCAGAACGCTTCGCTTTTCCCATGGCTGCACGACCTGTACCTGTTGATGAGTGAAGTCACAGATGAGGACCAGTACGTTGCGACGATGACTGCGCACGCCGAGCTTTTGCTCTCGGGCTGCACGACCAGCGTTGACCACAGTTATCTGAAGGTCAACGATATGAAGTTTGACACAGAGATTGAGGCAGCGAAGGAAATTGGGATTCGTTTCCACCTGGCGCGCGGCAGCTTCTCGATCGGGCAGAGCCAGGGTGGTTTGCCTCCCGATCACATCGTTGAAAAAGAGGATGACATCCTTGAGGATACCGAACGACTGATCCGCAAGTATCACGATCCAAGTCAGGGTGCGATGGTTCGGATCGCCAACGCGCCGTGTTCGCCTTTCTCCGTCAGCGAGCGGGTGATGCGCGAGAGCATCGGATTGGCGCGCCGGTACAACGTCAGCAGTCACACGCATCTCGCCGAAAACATGGACGATCACCGCTATGTGATGGAGCGTTTTGGGATGAGCTCGGTCAAGATGGCGGAAAATCTTGGATGGGTTGGCCCGGATGTCTGGTATGCACATGGTGTTGTCCTTGATGATGAGGATATCGAGATCATGGCTTCGACCGGGACGGCGATTGCACACTGCCCGTGCTCGAACCAGTTCCTGGCTTCGGGCATCTGCAAAGTCAACCCGATGCTGAAAAAAGGCGTCACGATCGGCATGGCGGTGGACGGCAGCGCCTCGAACAACTCATCCAACATGCTGGATGAAGTCCGCACCGCCTTGCTGCTCCAGCGAGTGGCCTACGGCGCAAACGCGCTGGCGCCCACCCAGGCGCTGGAGCTGGCCACTTTGGGAAGCGCACGCCTTTTGAACCGGCCTGAGCTTGGCGTGATCGCCCCTGGCAAAGCCGCGGATATCATCGCCGTGAAAATGAACCGGCTTTCCTTTGCCGGCGGGCTGCACGATCCGCTGGCGGCGCTTGTGCTGTGTGCTGCCGGAGAAGTAGACCTGTCGATTGTGAACGGAAAAATTCGAGTTGAAAACAGCCAGCTCGTCGGGATCGACTTGCCGGCGCTGATCGAGCGCCAGAATCAACTCGCAGAGGCGCTCGTCCGTCGTACTGAAAAACGCTATGACGTAAACTTGAGCCGTCTGGTATGGCGCCGCGCTTTTCCTTTCGATGACTAAGTAGATAAGATACTGAAATAATTCAAAGAGCTAAACTGGGAGATAGGATTAATGAGTGAAATCCAAGATTATCAGCGAGCCGGGACGATCAGGGAAGCTTGCGAGCTTCTTGCGAAACCCGGCAGCCGGGTGATCGCCGGCGGGACGGATATCCTCTTAAAAGCCCCAAGGATGAACGTTCAGCCGATCCATCTGGTCGATGTCAGCGATATCGCTGAGCTGTCTGGGGTCAGGGCTGAAACGGGCGGGGTGCGAATTGGAGCGGCTACCCGCCTGGCCGATATCGTCCGTTCCCCATTGCTCCAGGGACCAGCGATGAGCGCCCTTGTCCAGGGGGCCGTCCAGGTAGGTTCGCCGCAGATCCGCAACCTGGCCACCCTGGGGGGCAATCTGTGCAACGCCGCCCCGTCTGCCGACACTTCAGCGCCGCTGCTTGTCCTGAACGCTGCGGTGGAGTTCGAGTCGAATCGGCGAACGTCACTCGGTTCCGCTTGAAGAATTCTTTATCGGACCCGGACAGACCGTTCTGAAACAGGGCGACCTGCTGGTCTCGATTTTCATCCCAACCCCGCCTGAGGAGGCGCTCGCCGTATACCTGAAGCACTGCCCACGGCGGGCGATGGATCTGGCGGTCGTAGGTGTTGCTGCGTTCTTTGCTCCCAAGGCGCCTCGCCAGTTGCGGATTGCCCTGGGTGCGGTGGCTCCCACACCGATTCGCCTACCGCATGTTGAGAAGTATCTGCTCGAGACCTCGATAATTGACGGCGAAGCGATACGAACAGCCGCCCAAATGGCCGCTCTAACTGCTCGGCCGATCAGCGATGTGCGCTCGACAGCCGAATACCGCACAGGGATTGTTGAAATCCTGACAAAGCGCGCACTGAAGCAAGTCCTTAATCCTTAATCCTGGGGAAATGAAATGTCCAAGACTATTACACTGCTTGTCAATGACACTCGCTATTCCGTTGAAGTGGATCCTGATGATCTTCTGGTTGACGTGCTGCGAGAAAAAATCGGCTTGACTGGGACGAAAAAAGGCTGCGGAACCGGGGATTGTGGAGCCTGCTCCGTTATAATGGACGGTCGCCTGGTGACATCCTGCCTTATCCTTGCTGAAGCGGCTGCAGGCAAATCCATCTTGACCATCGAAGGCATGGAAAAAGACGGCAAGCTCCACCCGATCCAGCAGAGCTTCCTCGACTATCAAGCCGTCCAGTGCGGCTACTGTACGCCGGGCCTGGTGCTGGCGACCAAAGCACTGCTGGATGAAAACCCGCATCCCACTGAGGAAGAAATCCGGCTGGGAATCTCTGGCAATCTGTGCCGCTGCACCGGGTACCAGAAAATTGTCGAGGCGGTCCAATCGGCTGCTGAACAGATCGGAGGCAAATAATGGCATATTCTCTTATTGGTAAAGCTGTGCCGCGCTTTGACGGTCAGATTAAAGTCACCGGTCAGGCGAAATACATCACGGATCTCAGCCGCCCGGGGATGCTGCATGGGAAGATTTTATTCAGCGACCGGACACACGCCAAAATCCTGCGCATAGATACCAGCAAAGCAAGAGCACTGGAAGGCGTTCGAGCGGTGATCACGGCTGCGGATGCGCCTGCCCGGCTCTACGGTCTGTACATTTTTGACCGCACTATCTTTGCCCGCGATCGAGTACGCCACATTGGTGAGCCGGTTGCGGCGGTCGCGGCCACATCTAAGAAGATTGCTGAAAAAGCGATCCGCCTGATCGAAGTGGAATATGAAGAACTTCCTTCGGTCCTGAGCATCGATGAAGCGCTGAAACCCAACGCGCCGCTGATCCATCCGGACGTGAGGTCATATAAAGGGATTTATGACTATATCAAATACGACAACGTCTGCATGGACGCGAGGGTCAGCATGGGTGATGTTGACCTTGGTTTCGCCGAAGCCGATTATATCTTTGAGCACACTTACAAAACCAATCCGATGCACCAGGCATCTCTCGAGCCGCATGCCTGCCTGGCTGAATATGATTTTAACGGCAAGCTGACCGTCTATACGGGTACGCAGCAGCTCAGCGTCTGCCACTCTGAGCTTTGCACGTCGTTAGATCTCCCGCAGACCCAGGTGCGCGTCGTCCCAGCCTGGCTTGGTGCCGGGTTTGGGGGAAAATTGAAGACCCTGCATGAAGGTATCTGCGCATTGCTGGCGCGCGAATCCAATGCCCCGGTGAAAATCGAGCTTACTCGCGAGGAGGAATTCACAGCTACCCATCCGCGTGCCGGTTTTGTGTTCCACGTCAAAACAGGCGTCAAAAAAGACGGGCGCCTGGTGGCAAAGGAAGTGGATGTGCTTTCGGACATGGGTGCCTACTCCGATCACGCTCTGGGTATGGTAATTCACGCGATCACCTACGCCCCTGGACCATATCATATTCCCAATGTAAGGGCGAGGGGCCGTGCTATTTACACAAACAACCCCGATTGGGGCTGCATGCGCGGTTACGGTGGGATGGAGATGGCCTGGGCGACCGAAGGCCAGATGGATATCATTGCACGCGAGCTTGACCTGGACCCGATCGAATTCCGCCGCATGAACATGGTCCAGGAAGGTGAGATCTATCTGACCACGCAAGCGCTTCGCTCGGTTCATCTCAATGAAACGATGGACGAAGCACTCAAACTCTCTGGTTATTATGAGAAAAAGGGCAAGCTGCCGAAGAACCACGGCATCGGACTGGCTAACTCGATGCTAAACACTGGTTTCCTGGCATCTTCTGCGTTTCTGCGCTTAAATGCAGACGGCACTGTAAGCATCCTCACCGGGGTCACCGACCTGGGCACCGGGAACCTGACCGTCCTGATGCAGATCGCAGCAGAGACGCTGGGTATACCCGATTGAAAAAATTGGAATTGCTGCCCAGGATTCGGATTCCTCACCCTATGATACCGGCTCGATCGCCAGCCGGACGATCTTTGACGCCGGGAATGCGGTCTACAAGGCTGCCATAGACGTTCGAAACCAGATCGCTGTGATCGCGGCAGAAAGCATGGAATGCAGCCCGGAAGATATCGTCATCAAAGACGAGAAGGTCTTTGATAAAAATCAACCGAACATCACCAAAACAGTAGCCGATATCGCTTTCGAAGCCACCTTCCTGCGAAGTCAGGGGCCGATTCTGGGCGCGGGGCAGTCCTGATTAACCCGCCTCATGATCACAAAGTCGGTGAAGGTTATGAGTGAGCGGCCGACCGGCTCCTTTACTTTTGCCACCCATGTTGTCGAGGTCGAAGTCGACCCCGAAACAGGAAAAGTGAAAGTGCTCAACTATACCGCCTGCCATGACGTTGGACAGGTGCTCAACAAGACCGGGATCGAAGGCCAGGTGGAAGGAGGAGTTGTTCAGGGGATTGGATATGGGTTGTTCGAAGAGCTGATCGTCAAGGACGGCAAGATCATGAATCCATCCTTTGTGGATTACCGCCTGCCGACCGCGCTGGACATGTCTTTTCCGATCAAGAGCAGCTTTATCGAAGTGCCGGAGGAACGCGGACCATACGGTGCGAAGGGCATCGGTGAGCCGACGATGATCCCACCGGCGCCGGCGCTGGCAAATGCAATTTTAGACGCGATCGGCGTGCACGTCACTGAAACGCCAATTACCCCGGAGCGATTGTACAATGCGATTCGCAATCAATCAAATCGCTCCTAAACCGATCGATAATCATTTTTGAATCAATCAAAAGTTTTAACAGGGATAGAAAAGAAAAGGAGTTAGAGATGTCAAACGAAGAATTAATGCAACAATTGAAAAAAGCAGTGCTCGAAGGCGAAGAAATTATTGCACGTGATACAGCTATGGCCGCGCTTGAAGCCGGCATGGGACCGCTTGAAGTGGTCAACGCCAGCATCCAGCCTGCGATGAATGAGATCGGCGATCAGTACCGAGATGGCCTTGTATACCTGCCTGAGCTGGTGCTGGCAGGCGACGCCGCAAAGTTGGCCATGGAAGTCCTGATGTCTCATATCGATTCTTCTGGGGCACAGCTCTCCCGCAAGGGCAAGGTGGTGATCGGGGTTGTGTACGGCGACAATCACGACATCGGCAAGAACCTTGTGATGGCTGTCCTGGCAGCCAACGGCTTTTCGGTGATAGACCTGGGTGTGAACTGCCACCCCAAGGCATTCATCGAAGCGGCCATAAGAGAAAATGCCGACATCATTGCCATGTCGACTCTGATTACGACTTCGATGCCCTATCAGCGCATGGTTATCGAAACCTTGAAATCGATGGGTAAGCGCCAGGATTTCTTCTGCATCGTTGGCGGCGGTCCGATCACACCGGAATGGACTGAGAAGGTTGGAGCGGACGGTTACGGCCGCGATGCCAAGGATGCCGTCGCGTTGTGCCTCAAGCTGGTTGAAGGTGGCAAGCGTCCTCCCTTCGACAAGCCGATCCTGGAAAACGCGCTGCTTTCTCAATAGCTCGCCAACAGATAAAGTGGAGATATCAAATGCAGAACAAACCAGATATTTATGAAATCCTGGAACGGGCTCATAACGGAGAATACTGCACAGCAAAAGATTGGGACCTAAAGAAAGTTCGCGGCTCGATTCGGCGGATTTTGAAGGATCATCAAGCTTGAAAACACCTGTGATGTCAACAATCCGGTCAACACCGACTACGCACTGGCCGACCGTTTTTATCAGGCTGGTTTCGAGCTCGCGCTCGAGCTGGGCTACTGGGTGGACGACACCGAGCGCATCATCAGGGTCTCGCAAGAAGAGCTGGAAAACGCCCTGAAATTCGCCCCATCCGAGGTTTTTGTCGGTGAGGGCAAAGATGGCACCTGGATCAAATCCCGCACGCCTGGCGACCCTTATCCTTGCAAGCAGGCTTGCTCGCTTGGCATCACCCTCTCTGAAGACATCTACCTTCCGCTGGTCACGAACATCGCCCGCGAGAGTGAAGTCGATATCCTCGAAGCCGGCTCGCTGACCACCGTGCGCGGACATGAAGTCCTCTCCGGGACTCCATGGGAGACGTTGATGGGATATGTCCACGGCCAGCTGCACCGTCAAGCACGCCACCTGGCCGGACGGCCGGGCATGGGCGCAATCGGCTCGATCTCAGCGGTCACCGAGTACGGCCAGTTCGGCGCATACGGTACACCGGGTGGCTTTCTCCCCACCGATCTTGCCTTGATCCTGTTCCCTTCGAGATGAAGATCGACTACCGCACGCTTAACAAGGTTGTCCACACCTTGAATATGGGTGGGATGATCAAGGCCGATTCTCCGGCGATGATCGGTGGTATGCCAGGTCCTGCCGAGGGTGCGGTGATCTCGAACGTCGCCTGCTCAATTCTATCGTATGCCATCCTGCAGAATCATGTCGGCGGTGGTGAGATTTACGACGCGCGCTACCTGGCGAATGTCAACCGCGAAGGGTTGTGGGCTCTGAGCATGGTCACCCAAGCCCTGTCTCGCAACACCCACATCCTGATCCATAACATAGCCAATGATGTCAGCGGTCCTTGTACGCGCACGTTGTTGTATGAAATTGCCGCTGGTCAGGCGACACTGGCGTGCAGCGGCGCCTCTGTTTCGACAGGTCCGCGCACGGCTGGCGGTAAACTGAACGATTACATCACTCCATTGGAGTGCCGCTTCACCGCCGAGGTCACGCACAAAGCATCTGGTATGGACCCGCACCAGGTAAACGAAATCGTCAAACAGCTTCTGCCGCTGTACGAGGGTAAACTCAAAGACCCAGATTACGGTTTACCTTATCAAAAAGCTTACGATATGACGACCCACACTCCTACTGAAGAATGGGAGCGCATCTACCGCGAAGTCAAGCAGGAAGTCCGCGAGCTGGGCATTCCGCTCGATAATTTCTAATCCAACCATTTTCAGGCGAGCGCTCCAGCGATAGCACGGGTGCTCGCCTGAAGGTTCTTTTTGTGAAAAGGCGTTGTCTCATGCCGGAAAACATAGTTAGAATTGATTTTGAGCCAATCGGACGGCGTGTGGAGGTCAAAGCGGGTACCACCATCCTGGACGCTGCCCGTCTTGCCGGTATTGAGATTGTTGCAGTTTGTGGAGGCATCGGGACCTGCGAACGCTGCCAGGTCCAGGTGCTGGAAGATTCTTTTTCAAAGGTAACCCTTGTAGAGGAAGCCGCCTTTACATCGTCCGAGCTGATTTCGGGATGGAGGTTAGCTTGCCAGACCGAGGTCCTGGCTTCTGCCAAGGTCCATATCCCGCCGGGCTCGCTAACTACACCGCAGCGCTTGCAGCTTGAAGGGGTGGAGGTCAGCCCGTTTTCGGACCAGGCTTTTAAATTCTGCGACCTGGAACTTGCGCCGCCTGATCTTGGTGACCTGCGTTCAGATGCCGCGAGGTTTGAAGATGCCTTGCAGAAACTTCTGGGACCGAGCTCTGATCAGGCTACCTCATCCGCTGCGATCCCATACTCGATCCTGACATCACTTTCCGATCAAGTACGAGAATGGAAGTGGAAAGCCCGCTGCGCAGTCCGCGCAGGGGAAGTGCGTGCTGTCCTTCCACCCGGGTCTGAATTCCTGGGACTGGCAGTCGATATTGGCACCACGAAAGTGGCTGCTTACCTGATTAACCTGGCGAGCGGTGAGATCCTGAAACGGCAGAGTGCGATGAATCCGCAAATCCACTTTGGCGAAGATGTGATCAGCCGGATATTCTACTGCATGGAACACGCAAAAGGGCGCTCCACGCTTCAGGAGCGGATTGTAGAAACCCTGAATACCTTGACTTCTGAGATGTGCGAAGAGGCGGGTTTCGTTCCCGAACAGGTCATCGAAGCCGTAGTGGTGGGAAACACCGCCATGCACCACCTGTTTGCAGGGCTGCCTGTGCAGCAGCTTGGTTTGCTGCCATTTGTTCCAGCTGTCAGCGCGCCGCTGGAAATCCCTGCCCAGGAGATCGGGCTGAAGCTGGCGCCAGGTGCATCTATCTATCTTCCCGCTAATATCGCCGGATATGTCGGCGCGGATCATGTCGCTATGGTCCTGGCGACGGAAGCTTATAACGCCCAGGATACTGTGATAGCCGTGGATATCGGTACCAACACCGAAATCTCCCTGGTCCATCAGGGACAAATCAGATGCTGTTCCTGCGCATCGGGACCAGCTTTCGAAGGTGCGCATATCCGGGAAGGGATGCGCGCTGCAGAAGGCGCCATAGAGAGCGTGAGGATCGATGGTGAGGCAGTCCGGACGTACACCATCGGAGGGCAGCCCCCGGTGGGGATCTGCGGCTCGGGCATCCTCGATGCGGTCGCTGAAATGGCCCGCACGGGGATCATTAATCGCCGGGGGGTCATGGCTGAAGGTGTGCCTGGTGTGCTGGGCAGCGGAAGGCAGTGTGAATTTGTCCTTGTCCCAGCAGAAAAAGTCGGCACCGGGCGTGCAATCACGATCAACCGCAGGGACATCCATGAGATTTTGCTGGCCAAGGCTGCAATCCGCGCCGGCGTTGAAATCCTGCTGGTTGAGGCCGGGATCGGATACGAGCAGATCGACCGGTTCATTGTCGCCGGAGCTTTTGGGACCTATCTCGACCTGCGCAGCGCAATCGAGATCGGCATGTTCCCCAGCCTGCCGCTCGAGCGATTTTCTCAGGTCGGCAACGCTGCGGGATCGGGTGCCCGCCAGATCCTGACTTCAGCCCAAGCTCGCAGGACGGCGCGGGATTTCGCTCGACGGATGGAATACGTCGAGCTGACCGTCCACCCCAAATTTAAGGACGTCTTTGGGACGCGATGGACGTTCGCAACGATTCGTTTATTGATAAGGATAGGCGCGGCGGTGGACCACTCCAGAAAGGTTAATGTGATAGCGTTGTTCGGTGCGCCTTACCAGCTCAGCAGAGCGGCGGTTGTGCTCTTGGACAAGCGCGGGCAGGTCGATCCCGACCAGCTCGCCATCTTGCACACGCAGCTGTCCGTTGACGATCGAAAGGTCCACGTGGTTCGCATCACAGAACACCAATCCGGCGACAGGGTCATGAAAACCACCGGCAAAACCCAGCTTGCGAGTGTCCAGCCCGATGATATCCGCGGCCTTACCTGCTTCAATTGCACCGATATCCGTCCGGCGAAGCAGCTTTGCGCCACCAGTGATCGCAAGCTCAAGCGCTTGTGTGGCCGACATGGCGTTCCCTCCATAGCGCACCCGCTGCAGCAGCAGCGCATTCCGCACTTCGGCCAGCATATTGGAGGAATTGTTCGCCGCGCTGCCGTCAACCCCCAGCCCTACGGTAGCCCCGCGCTGGAGCAGTGGTGTGACCGGGCAAATCCCCGCCGCGGTGTACATGTTCGAGTTGGGGCAGTGCGCAATCGCCGTCCCGCTGCGGGCAACCAGGTCAATCTCCGCCTCGTCCAACACCACACCATGGGCATACCAAACATCTGGTCCGGTCCATCCCCAATCCTCGGCCACGTACACAGATCGTTTCTGGTAGGTTTTCAGCATGTATTCGTGATCTTCGGGGCATTCTGCCAGATGGGTGTGGTTCCCGACCCCGTACTTTCGCGCCATTTCGATGCTTTCCCGCATCAGGCGCGGCGTAACCGAGAATGGCGAGCAGGGTGCGTTGTCAATCCGCACCATCGCGTTCGGACTTGGGTCGTGGTAGGTCTTGATCAGCCTTTCCGTGTCGGAAAGGATATCTTCTTCATCCTCGACGATGTGATCCGGAGGCAGCCCGCCTTTGCTCTGCCCAATCGAAAAACTGCCGCGTGCCAGGTGGAAGCGGATTCCCATCTCCTGCGCCGATTGGATCTGGGTATCGAAGCGCATATCGTTGACCTTCAGGTAGGCGTGGTCGACGCTGGTGGTGCAGCCCGAAAGCAGCAGCTCAGCGTGGTTGATCTTCGAAGCGAAGAAATAGTCTTCATCCCAGACCTCGCTCATCAGCAGGTACATGAAGTGCAGCCAGCTGAACAGGGTGACGTCTTGCAAGGCGGGGATATTACGCAGCAAGCACTGAAACAGGTGGTGATGCGTATTGATCAGCCCGGGGAGCACGACGTAGCCTTCAAGATTTCATGCGCCGGTCCGCATCAGGCGGCGTGACGGCGTGCGTTCCGAGCGCCTCAATCTTGCGATCACGCACCAGTATCCAGGCGTTGTTCAGGCGGGTGCGCTGGTCATCAAACGTGGCCAGCGTGTCAATATGTTCGAGAAGCAGGGTAGTCATCGATGAATCCTCTTTGGCTAGATGATCGGCCAGTTGGAGTGGATGTTCAGGCCAGAGCTTTCCATCACCTGGAGAGCTCGGCGGCGGGCTTCGTCGATCACCGCTTCTTCATCCAGCGTCTGCAGCTTCCGACCCTGCATCAGCACCTTGCCATCCACAACCACGGTGTCGACATCGCTCCCGTGGGCAGCGTAGACGACCGTAGAAACCGGGTCAAAACACGGCGTGAGGTGCGGCTTGTCCATATCGATCAAGATAAAGTCAGCCCGCTTGCCGGGCTCGATCGATCCGACCTGGTCTTGGAGTCCCATGGCGCGCGCGCCTCGAATCGTTGCCATCTCCAGCACTGTTTCAGCCGGGACAATAGTGGGGTCTTTTTGAAGCAAGTTAGCCAGATAGCTGACCATGCGCATGTCGCGGATCATATCGTAGGTGTTGTTGCTCGGTCCGCCGTCGCATCCCAGGGTGACGTTCACACCGGCTTGGAGCATCCCGTCAATCGGAGCAATCCCGGTGGCGGTCTTGGCGTTAGAAGCAGGGTTGTGCGAGATATGCGTGCCGGTCGCAGCGGCAAACTTCCAGTCGACAGGGTTCGACCAGACATAATGGGCAAGCACGGTGCGCGGTCCCAAAAGTCCATGAGCCTCGGCAAACTCAGTGGGCGTCTTGAAACCCTGGCTGAGGGCGTATTCGATGTCTTCCCGCACTTCCGAAAGATGGATCGTGATGCCCATCCCGCGTTCCTTCGCCAGGGTGCTGATCCAATCATAAAGCTCTGGGGTGACCCCTCCAGGAGTGCGAGGTCCAAACCAAATCTGCACCCGGCCATCGCCAGAGCCATTCCAGCGCTCATAGGCTTCCAGCGTATTCCGCACGCTGGTTTCACCGTCTTCAACCATCCCGGGGTGCATCACGCCTTCCGCTTTAGCGTAAGAAGGCAGGTCCATCACAATTTTTCCGATCGCAGCCCGCATCCCCGATTGGATCACTGTCTCGACCACACCTTCGATCCCATACCTTTCGGCGAGCATCGATTCGATGAAGGCTGTGGTGCCCGATTTGATCATCTCGAGCTGGCACAGTGCAGCGCTGGCACGGCCGTCGTCCGGGGTGTAGTTACCCTGCATCACCCAGACGCGCTTTGTCAGCCAGTCGATCAAACCCAGGTCGTCTGCGCAGCCGCGGATCATTGCCTGAGCCTGGTGAACGTGCGTGTCGATCAACCCGGGCAGAAGCAAATTCCCATTACAATTGATTCGTGTCTCTTGAGGATACTGCTCGAGAATATCTTTACTCTTCCCAACCGAGAGGATTTTATTTCCAGAGACGACGATTGCGCCGGAAGTGATGATCTGGCGTTCTGGATTCATAGTCAGGATGACCGCGTTATCGTAAATCATAGCCCTCTCACCTCTGTTCTAGTCGATATATTATTCGTACATTCCGTGGACTGTCACATTATACCGCTCAGAATCTAAAAAAAGCATCACCCAAACACAAGAAATAAATTCTTACTTTTCAATACAAGGAGATCTTTCATGCAAAACAAACCCGACATTTACGAAATTCTTGAACGTGTGCACAATGGTGAATACTGCTCAGCAAAAGATTGGGATATTCGCAAAATCAATCGCACTATCCGACGCATATTACAGGACCACAAGCTCGAAAAAGTCTGCGATCCGGCGACTCCAGTCAATTTTGATTATGACCTTGCAGATCGTTTCTATAATGCTGGATTTGAGGCAGCGTTGGAGCTTGGCTACTGGTGCGAGGACACCGAAAGGATTGTCAAGGTCAGTCAGGAAGAGCTGGAAAACGCGCTGAAGTTTGCCCCTGCTGAGCTGTCTTTCGGCAAAGGAAAAGACGGCACCACGCTGAAAACCCGCACACCTTCCGACCCTTATCCATGCAAGGTAGCTGCCTCGCTTGGTATTACCGTAAGTGAGGACATCGCCATGCAGGTTCTTTCCGGCATCGCGGCTGAGCGGGAAGTGGACATCCTGGAAGGGATCACGTTGACAACCATCCGAGGCCATACCGTGCTGACCGGCACCCCATGGGAGACCCTGATGGGCTATGAGTATGGGCGCATGCACCGCGAAGCGCGCCGCCTGGCGGGCCGTCCTGGGATGGCTGGCTGGGGTTCAATCTCTGCCACAACGGAATTCGGTCAATTTGGGGCTTACGGCACGCCCGGCGGCTTCGATCCTACAACAGACCTGTCGCTGATCCTGTATCCATCGGAAATGAAAATTGACTACCGGACCCTGAATAAAGTCGTCCACACGCTGAACATGGGGGGCGCGATCAAAGCCGATTGCCCAAGTATGATCGGCGGTATGCCCGGACCAGTGGAAGGCGCGGTCGTCTGCGAGATCGCCTGCTCGATCCTGTCATACCCCATCCTGCAGAACCATGCCGGCGGTGGACAGATGTATGATGTGCGCTATCTCAGTAACGTCAACCGCGAAGGCTTGTGGGGGTTGAGCATCGTCAACCAGGCTCTTTCTCGCAACACCCACACGCTGCCGGTTAATATTGCCAACATCGCTTCGGGTCCTGTGACAGAAAATGTGCTTTACGAGATCGCGGCTGGCCAGGCTGTTATCGCCTGCTCTGGCGCTTCTGCATCGATTGGACCGCGCACTGCGGGCGGTAAGCTGAACGACTATATTACACCGCTCGAATGCAGGTTCACCGCTGAGGTGACCCATGCCGCTTCCCCGTTGGAGCCAAAGGCAGTCAATGAGATTGTCAAGCAGATCGTCCCGCGCTACGAAGATAAGTTGAAGACCCCCGACATTGGCAAACCGTACCAGCAGGCTTATGACGTCCAGACTGGTCAACCGACCGAGGAATGGGAGTCCCTTTACCGACGTGTGAAGCAGGAAATGATCGATCTTGGCATTCCAATGTTAGCCTGATAAGATTGGTAATCTGCCTCATCCCCGAAAGGTCTCAAAGGCTTTTCGGGGTTGGGTTGAAATAAATAATATTGGAACGAAAAACGCTCGAAATCAATAAAGAAGGAAAGAACATGTGGGATCAATATTTTCTTGCTGCAAATGTTGAGGATGCCGTCGAGACTCTTGTCGCAAGAGCCCCAGCACACTCGCCTTGTTGCAGGTGCGACTGATTTGGTTCTGGAAATGGAGCGTGGTGTCCGCACTGGAATTGAGAACTTCTCATCGACATCTCGCGGATCCCAAAACTGGATACGATTGTAGAAGATCGTGATGGTGTGATCCATATCGGTCCACTGACGACACACAACGATGTGCTGGCTTCGCAGCTGCTGCGCGAGAAGGCGCTGCCGCTTGTGCAGGCCTGCTGGCAGGTCGGCTCGCCGCAGATCAGAAACCGCGGCACCATCGCCGGGAACCTGGTCACCGCTTCACCAGCCAACGACACGATCAGCCCGCTGATGGCCCTGGGTGCTTCACTACGGTTGAAGTCAGTTCGAAGAGAGCGGTTGGTTTCCCTGCAAGACTTCTACACTGGCGTGCGCAAGACCCTGATGCAGCCGGACGAGATGGTGGTGGATGTCATTTTCCCGGGGATGAAGCCAGAGCAGTGCGGCTGCTTTGTCAAAGTGGCCCTACGCAATGCCCAGGCGATCTCAGTGCTCGAACGTCAGCATCTTGCTTGGACTTGATTCCGGCAAGGTGACCTCAGCTGCGATCACCCTGGGAGCTGTCGCACCTGTCATCATTCATGCTGCGGAGGCTGAGACCTACCTGAAGGGCAAGCCCTTGAGCGCTGAGGCGATCCAGACCGCAGCAGAGCTAACCAAAAAAGCCGCCCGCCCGATCAGCGACATCCGTTCATCGGAGCTTTACCGGGCTGAAATGGTGGGAGTTGCTGCTCGCCGAGGGCTGCAATCCCTGGCAGATGGGACAGAAATTGTCTCGGTCCCAAAGGATCCTGTGCTTCTTTCCACTGCACCCGAACCAGCGCAGGTGGAGAGCGGTTTCAGCCATGATCAACCGATCCGGGCTGTCGTCAACGGTGTGGAGCGCATCTTTGCAAGCGGACAGAACAAGACGCTGGCAAACTTGCTGCGGGATGAAGGCGGACTGACTGGGACAAAGATCGCCTGCGGCGAAGGTGAATGCGGCGCCTGCACGGTGTGGCTGGACGGCAAGGCGGTGATGAGCTGTCTCGTTCCCGCTCCGCGCGCGAACGGCGCCCGGATCGAAACCGTCGAGGGTGTGGGGCAGGAGAATGCTTTACATCCTGTTCAGGCTGCTTTCATAGAATACGGTGCAGTTCAATGCGGATTCTGCACACCGGGATTTGTGATGTCGGCTGCCAAGCTGCTGGAGGAGAAACCCCGTCCCACTCATGACGATGTTTTGTATGCCATCTCCGGCAATCTGTGCCGCTGTACCGGCTATTATAAAATCATCGAAGCCATCGAACATGCGGCCGGAATTGTCACTTCGGAGCTGCCATCATGAAACGCGAGGAGGCTGCAATGACTTACGTTGGACAATCTACCCTGCGTGTAGACGCCGTGGCAAAAGTGACGGGTGAAGCACAGTTTGCATCAGACTTCAATCTCCCTAACCAGGCTTATATGAAAATCCTGTTTGCGGGAAGACCGCACGCGATCATAAAAAGGTTGGATGTCGCGCGTGCCGAGGCGTATCCTGGAAGTCCTGGCGGTGCTGACGGCCAAAGACGTGCCAGTAAATGAGTTTGGATACTACACAAAAGATCAACCGGTACTCTGCGGACCTGGTTCTGCTACGGCCTTTGCGGATCACGTCCGTTATGTGGGCGATAAGGTTGCGCTGGTGATTGCTGAAAGTGAAGCAATCGCTCAGAAAGCGCGCAGCCTGATTGAGGTTGAGTTTGAAGATCTTCCGGTTGTAAGCGATCCCGAATTTGCATTGCAGCCGGATGCACCCATCCTGCACCCAGCGCTAGGCAGCAACCTGTACGCCCATCGCAAGGTTCGTCGAGGCGACTTCGAAAAAGCGTTTGCCGAGGCAGACGTCGTTGTCGAAGGTGTTTACCAGACTCCAGCTCAGGAACATGCCTTCTTCAATACGGAATCGGGAGTAGGGTTCATCGATGAGCAAGATCGGGTGGCGATGATTGTGACTGGTCAATGGGCGCACAAGGATCGGAGCCAGATTGCCCATTCCCTAAACCTGCCTGAGGATCGGATCCGGGTCTCATACCCGGTGATCGGCGGGGCTTTTGGCGGACGCGAGGACATAGGAGTCCAGATCGTGCTTGGTCTGGCGGCTTTGAAACTGCACGAACGTGGGATCAACCGTCCAGTAAAGGTTGTGTTGACTCGCGAAGAATTGACCATTGACCACTGCAAGCGTCATCCATTCAAAATTTATGCTCGTTGGGGTGCGAAAAAGAATGGTAAGGTGACGACAGCAGAGGTGAAGCTGATCGCCGATGGAGGAGCGTATCTTTTTACAACCCCGGTTGTTACCTCTGTTTCTTCATTAAACTGCATTGGACCGTATGATATCCCGAACATCAAGGTGGACACCTTTGACGTCTACACCAACAATGTACCACGCGGTGCGATGCGCGGCTTCGGCGGTCCGCAGGGTGTCTATGTGGCCGAAATGCAGATGGCAAAATTGGCTGAGGTCCTGGGCATCGATCCTGTGGAGATGCGGATGCGGAATGTTGCTGTCGAAGGCACCTTGATGTCAACCGGTTCGCCCTTCCCTCCGGGTGTCAGCATGGCGGAGACGCTGGAAGAGTGTGCATTGATGGCGGGTTGGAAGAAAGGTGAAAACGGATGGCGCCGACCTGAAGGGTATGCCCATCTCGTTCCTGGTAAACCCAACCACCGCCGCGGAATTGGTATTGCGTGTTCCTTCAAGAACGCGGGTTTCGGATACGGGTATCGGGAGTTTTGTTGGGTGACACTGGAGTTGTATGGAAAAGCATCCATAGATCGGGTGGTTGTCAAACATACTGCCACGGAGGTTGGACAGGGCGCTCAAACTGTGATTTCCCAGATGGCGGCTGAAGCGTTGGGAGTGGACATCAACCTGGTTGAAGTGAGCAATCCCGATACAAACGAATCAAACGACAGTGGTGCAGTGTCTGCTTCTCGCATGACTTTCATGATTGGGCATGCGCTGCGTGAAGCTGCTGAGCTGGCCCTGGAAGAATGGAAGAATGAAGAGCGCCCCGTTAAAATCACCCACAAATACGTGGCCGTTCCGACCACTGCTGCCGATCCAGAGACAGGTCAGTGCGACCCGATGGTCTCGCTGGCGTACACCGCTGAAGCTGTTGAAGTTGAAATAGACCTGGAAACAGGGCATACTCGCCTGTTAGATGTGGTCTGTGCAAATGATATCGGCAAGGCAATCAACCCAGTTCAGGTTGACGGGCAGCTCCAGGGAGGACTGATCCAATCTGTGGGTTACGCGCTGATGGAGAAATTCATCGAAAAAGATGGGGTGGTTCTCACGCCAAATTTTTCGACTTATTTAATCCCCACGGTTTTGGACTTGCCGGATAGACTGCGCTTGAAAGTGCTTGAAGTTCCAGACCCGCGCGGCCCATGGGGGGCGCGCGGGGTGGGTGAGATGCCTTCCATGCCGTTTGCGCCGGCCGTAGCTGCTGCAGTAAAAGACGCAACAGGGCTATGGTATAATGATTTTCCGCTGACTGCGGAACGCATTTGGACTGGACTGGGGAAAAGAAAATGAAGTGCCATGTGCGTCATATTCCTGGAGGCGCTTGCATTCAATTAAGTAAGAGAAGGAGGCCTCAGCCCAGAGCTAATTAACTGTTCCCCTTTTATAAAATAGTTTTTTCAAATACTCTAATCAATAAATTAGGAGAAGAATGATGTTTAAGAATACCATGAAGATATTTGCTCTACTTGCGGTGATTGCAATGATGCTGGGCGCCTGCGCGCCAGCCGCAACACCAACCCCTGCTCCTGAGCAGCCTGCGGCAGCGACTGAAGCCCCTGCAGCAGCGACTGAAGCTCCTGCGGCAGTTGAACAACCCAAGGAGCTGAAAATTGCGATTTTATCGACCACGCCTAAAGAAGAACCCTGGAATACCGTTTTGCTTCAGGCAGTTGAGCGTGTTATCGCTAAAAACCCGCACGGGATGAAAGTGACCTACACTTTCCAGGAATCAGTCGATACCCCTGATGGCGAGCGCGTCATGCGCGAGCTGGCAAACAGCGGAGAATACGGCATTGTCTGGGGACACAGCGTTTACCCGGATGCCATGCTTGCTCTTGGCCCAGAATTCCCCGACATCGCCTTTGTGGGCGGTGGTTCAGGCTTTGAACCGATGGGTGGAAATCTTTACTGGGTGAATATGTATGTTCATGAAGCCGCCTATCTGGCCGGCATCATCGCAGGAAAGATGACCAAAACGAACATCATCGGTGCCGTTGCCGGTTTCCCTTATGAAAACGTCAATATGCCCATCAACGGCTATTTCGATGGAGCCAAGTCAGTAAACCCGGATGTCAAAGTAAAAATGGCATACATCGACAGCTGGTATGATCCGCCAAAAGCAAAAGAAGCTGCGCTTTCGCAGATCGCTGCCGGTGCAGATTTCATCTACGCCGAACGCTTCGGCCCGTTTGAAGCTGCAAAGGAAAAAGGCGTGTATGCAATCGGACATTACATGGACCAGAATGAGCTGGCTCCGGAAACCGTTGTCACCAGCGCCCTGGCTCTTTGGGATCCGTGTGTTGAAGCGATCATCGATGCCTGGTGGGAACATACTGTAAATGGCGTGGCTTATAACGCCTCCACAACCGAAGCTATGACTTTCTTTATGCAAGCTGGCGGTACGGATATCGCTCCTTACCACGGCTTTGACAGCATCATCCCGCAGGATGTAAAAGACCTGGTGGAAGAAACACGCCAGAAGATCCTGTCCGGCGAACTGGTCATTACACCAAATGGTGAGCAGGTGACCGGCGACTGAGCAGCCGATTGAAAATAAGGTGATTTTGGGCAGCTTGCTGTTCAAAATCACCTTCGGTTTTTTACTAAGCAGGTGCTATGAACATATCCGCTCAATCAAAAGACGCCTCGCCTTTGTTGCGCGTTGAACATCTCACCAAGTCCTTTGGAAACCTCGTCGCGAATCATGATATCAGCTTTGATATTCGCAAAGGCGAAATCCACTGCCTGCTTGGCGAGAACGGCGCCGGAAAATCTACGCTTTCTGAATGTCTTTACGGTTTCTACAAGCCCGATTCAGGTCATATCGTATTCAAAGGGAAGACTTTGAGCCTGAATTCGCCTCGAGATGCCATCAATGCCGGGATCGGAATGGTCCACCAGCATTTTATCCTGGCGGAGCCAATGTCAGTGGCAGAAAATATCGTGGTTGGTACAGATATCCCAGGCATCAGGCTCGACCTGAAGCGAACATCAGATAAAATTTTGAAGCTGTGCAAGGATTATGATCTGGATCTGGATCCCAACGCACGGATCTCATCGCTTTCGGTCGGCCAGCAGCAGTGGGTGGAAATTCTAAAGGCGCTGTACGTTGGGGTGGACCTGCTGATCCTGGATGAGCCGACCGCTGTGCTCACGCCTCAGGAATTGGAGAAGCTGTTCAGCATCCTTAAAAAAATGACTCAATCAGGGCTGGCTATTCTGATGATCACCCATAAACTTTATGAGGTGCTGAGCATGTCGGATCGGGTTACCGTGCTGCGAAAAGGTAAGCTGGTATCGACTGTCAATACCTCCGAGACAAACCGGGACGATCTGGCTTGTATGATGGTTGGCAGGGTGGTAAGTTTCAAGGTGGATAAAGAGCCGCTTTCTTCAGGTGATCCCATTTTAGAAATAGAAGGTCTGCACCTGACACGAGAGAATGGTGTGAAAGCGCTGGATGGATTTTCGCTTTCGGTGCGAGGCAGTGAGATCATCGGCCTGGCTGGGGTTGCTGGAAATGGGCAGAAAGAGCTGTATGACGTGATTGTTGGTGTGCAGAAACCTGACATGGGACAGGTTCAATTGGCTGGCAATAACATCACAGGTAGAACACCGCTTGAAATCAGTGAAAAAGGTCTCGCTGCAATCCCACCCGACAGAATCCATGAAGGCTTATTGATGGACTTTTCGGTAAAAGAGAACCTAATTCTCGGGATGCACCGTTCAAATGATTTCCAGCATTTTGGCCTGTTCAACCCCAGCGCAGTGGATCGATTTGCCGATAAGTCCGTTCAGGATTATGACATCTCACTCCAATCGGCTGACCAGCCTGCCCGTAAATTGTCCGGAGGAAACCTGCAAAAGGTGATCCTGGCTCGGGAGCTTTCGCACGCTCCGCGCTGTGTGGTTGCCAGCTCACCGACCCGCGGGTTGGACGTCGGCGCGATGGAATTTGTCTATTCACGGCTGCTTCAGCTCCGTTCTCGTGGGGCTGCTATCCTGTTAATTTCTGAGGACCTGGATGAGATTTTCAATGTAGCCGATATCATCGCAGTAATTTTTAAAGGTCGGCTTGTGGGTGTTTGCAAGGTTGAAGAAACAACGAAAGAACAAGTGGGTCTGCTGATGGCTGGGATTCATGAGGTTGCCAATGTCTGATGATCTGTTAATCATGCCTTGTGATGATCCCAACCAACCTGGCTCGGAGCGACCTGCAAATCCGGTCAGTTATAAGTACAGGTTGGAAAAGCGCGAAGTTGGCGTTTGGGCGCAGAATCTCTCGATCGTGGTGGCAGTGGCAGCGGCATTGCTCGTCAGCGCAGTGATCATGAATGCATCGGGTATTGATGCCGGAGGGGCACTGCGCGCTCTTTTCAACGGAGCCTTCGGCAGCCGCGATGCCGTCCTTGAGACCCTGGTGCAGTCTACACCGATCATGTTGACCGGCCTGGCGATGGTGATTGCATTTCGCGGGAAGGTTTGGAATATCGGCGGCGAGGGCCAGTTTTTTGCCGGTGCGTTGGCAACAGCCTGGGTGTGCATGAATTTTGCCCAGCTTTCCAATCCAGTTTTGATCGTTGTGATTATCCTGGCGTCTTTCCTTGCTGGCGCACTCTGGGCTTTCATCCCCGGTTTCCTGAAAGCCCGGTTCAGGATTAGCGAGATCGTAGTTACTGTCATGATGAACTACATCATGCTGGGCATTGTTTCTTATATGCTCAGCGGACCGTGGCAGGCGGCTGGTGACCATTTCCTCCAAACTCCTCGCTTTGAGCGCACGACATACCTCCCAACATTCTTTGACAGCCGAATCCACCTTGGTTTTTTTCTGGCAATTTTTCTTGTGATCGCCGTGTACATCCTGTTGTGGAAAACTCCGTTGGGCTTTGAAATCCGCGCAGTAGGTGAAAACCCGGTCGCTGCAAAACATAAAGGCATCCGAGATGCTGTAATCGTCCTGATCGTTATGCTGATGAGCGGAGCCATCGCCGGATTGGCTGGCGGTGTGGAGTTAGCCGGGCTGCATCACCGTTTGCGGCTGGATATCTCCACTGGCTACGGCTACACCGGAATATTAATCGCCCTGCTGGCGCGGCTGAATCCGCTCGGTGTGATCCCGGCCTCGATTTTCTTTGGCGCGCTTGTGAACGGATCGACCTCGATGCAGATCAAGTTCTCAGTGCCGGTTCCGATGGTCTATACCATCCAGGGCATTGTGTTGATCTTTTTGCTCATTTTTGACACCCTGATCCGCTATCGGGTGAGGAGAATCGAAGTATGGTAGAGAATATCCTGCAGCCGGTATTTTTCATCAGTCTTGTCGGGGGGATGATCCGGATTGCCACTCCAATCTTGTTCGCGGCCCTAGGAGAGCTGGTGGTGGAGCGCGGTGGCATCTTGAACCTGAATGTAGAAGGCGCCATGACTATGGGTGCTTTTATGGGATTTGCGATTGCGCGCGAAACAGGATCGCTTTGGTTAGGAGTGCTTTTCGCAGGATTATCCGGGGTTTTGCTGAGTTTGCTGATGGGTTTCTTGACAATTACCTTGAAACAAGATCAGACCATATCTGGATTGACGCTTAATATCTTTGCTGGAGGATTAAGTTTTTATATTTACAGGGTGATCTATCAAGATTTCCTGGGGGGGAATATGCCGAATGTCTCCCCATTCGTCGAAGAACCCATCCCATTGCTTTCGAAGATCCCGGTACTCGGCCCGGCGCTTTTCTCGCAGCACGCCCTCTCCTATATTGCATTTCTAATGGTCCCGGCGATTTTCATATTTTTATACCGGACCAAATACGGCCTGGCATTGCGCTGCCTGGGTGAGAATCCCCGCACAGTAGATATGAAAGGCGTCAATGTGGGATTGTATCAATATATGGCGCTGATGTTTGGGGGGCTGATGTCCGGGATTGGCGGGAGCTTCCTGACGCTGGCTTCAGCCGGGATGTTCGTGGATGGGATTGCCGCCGGGCGTGGCTGGATTGCGATTGCGATTGTGATTTTTGGCGCCTGGCGCCCCTGGAACATTCTGGGTGCATGCTTGCTGTTTGCGTTTTTAGATTCATTCCAACAGCAAATTCAAACTGCTGGATTTAATCTGATCCCTTATCAGTTCATCCTGATACTGCCGTATGTTGTCACAATCCTGGTGTTGCTGCTCAGCCGTAAGAGACCGGGTGCACCGATGGCTTTGGGAAAAATCTATACCCGCGAGTGAGCTGCGAATGGTTCAACAGCTCTTGCATAAGTTTCCCCATATCAAATCAAATTCTGACCTATCCGGTCGGTTGAGGGTTGGGCTATCCGTACAGTCAGGTTTAAACTAGACTGCCAAACTCCCAGTGCGGTTGTTGCCCACAGGGAGTAAAATTGCTAAAATCTCCAAGGATGGATTGGGTGAGAATCTTCAGGGTGTGGCATTGCTATTGTGCAGAATCGAAACCAGGTCAATTTAAAATTAAGGAACTCCACGATGCGCGCATCTCTTCTAAACTTATCCCTACTGCTGATCCTAATATTTATACCGATATTTGCCGTTCAAGCACAGGGCGACCCGGAAGTCCAGGAGTTATTCGGTACCCTGGCGCCTGGCCAGAATGATGTCTTCCTGCTTTCTGATTTAGAGGAAGGTCAAATCCTTACTGCTTTCATGGAAAACAGGTCCGGAAACCTGGATCCGATCCTCTCGATTTTACAGGATGATGGGAATCTGGCTGCCAAGTTGGAGAGCTTTAAAGAAGACGTGGCGGAGCTGGCAGCCACTTCAGACTATCCGTTGATCGAGCTACCAGCCTTGAGGGATCAATATGCCCTGGCCTGGGATGACGACGGTGGTCCTGGCTACTCTTCCGCGCTGGAGTTTACAGTACCTAAAAATGGCGATTACTATCTGCTTGTCAGCAGCTCGCTCTCTGCAGCGGGTCGTTCGACAGCAGGTGAATACCGCCTGTTGCTAGGCATTAATGCACCACAAGTGTTGGAAGGGGTGGCGGAATCTACTGGAGCGGTCATCGCTGTGCAGAATCAGGCAGCCCTGAGCTCGCATCTCATCCAGGAGCTGAGCGGCAGCTTGATTATTGAAAAACCTGCCGTATCTTTCACTCTCGGTGACTTTGAACCGGATGACAGATTGTATGTCGATTTAAAGGCGACCAGCGGGGATCTCAAACCTGTGCTTGTCTTGCGTGATTTTGGGAAAAAGCCCGTCCAGGTCGCAAACATGAACGGGCAGACCAGCTCTGCATCACTCGAGCAGGCTTTTCCGGAAGGCGGCAGGAACTATACCCTGGATATCAGCGCTGCATCGCCCAATGGGCAGCTAACCAGCGGGGACTTCACCCTGCGGGTGGGGGTAAACGCGCCGGAAATCCTGGATGGCGAAGGAATTCCAAACACAGAGACCCTGGTCAAACTCGCAATCCCGGTTAAAGTCGGCCTTAAGCTTCAACAAATCGTCAACATTGATCAACCCAATGAAATTATGAATGATGTCGGCACATTGAAGCTTGAATGGACAGATCCAGCCCTGGCGTTCAATCCGGACGAATGCGACTGCTACTCCAGGGTATATACGGAAAACAGCTACAATAAGTTCCTCGAAGATGTCAATGGAAAATGGCCCGATTTCACTTTTTTTAATCAGCAGGGTAACCGCTGGAGCCAGAACCGGCTGATCGAAATTGAACCAAACGGACATGTCACATACCTGGAACAATTCTCGACCAACTTTCAGATCGATTTCGATTGGAAAGCTTTTCCCTTCGACACTCAGGATTTTTATATAAAGATCGATATGCTCTTCCCCGAAGAGAATTACATCTTTGCACCGATGGAGGGATTCAGTGAAATAGATCCTAAACACGGCGAAGACGAGTTCATATTGACAGATTTTGACACGCAAATCAGCTCCGAAATTTCTAGCACACAGACTCCAATCTCACGCTTCACATTCCATTTCTCTGCCCCGCGCCACCTGGACTATTATATTTTCCGCGTGCTGATCCCCGTCCTGCTGATCATCCTGGTTTCATACATCACCTTCTTCCTGAAGGATTACACCCGGCGAATTGAGATTGCAACTGGCAACCTGCTGTTGTTCATTGCTTTCAGCTTCAGCCTTGGAGACAATTACCCGCGCATGGGCTACCTGACTTTCCTGGATGCGATTATGGCAATCACATTCATCATCAATACGTTGGTAGTCGCATTAAATGTTTACTATAAGTGGCTGGAACAAAAAGGAAATCGTGAGAAAGCTGATCGCCTGGAAGCGCCGATGAATTACATCTATCCGGTCGCCTACCTGCTTGCATTTGGACTGGCAGCGGTGATATTTCTGTAGAAATGTGCCCTGGTGCTGCAGAGAGGATAAGGATACAGAAAGAATATTCTGCTGGATACTGCTCGTGATCTAGGCTAACCGTTTTATTATTAATTAGTCACGAAGGATTCCAGAATTCTCGATTTTTCGGTTCAAGAGTTGTTTAATCCAAGGACAGTAATGTTCGATTGAAAGTATAATTATTTCTGCTAGCTATTGCCTTAAATTATTTCCCGACCCACATCAATCATTAATGGTGTAATCGATCTAACTATCAAACTGGAAAATGGAACGATTTCCTTTTCCTAAAAAAATCGGATGGGCTTATGCAGACAATAGATGATGATTTCCCCTTTTCCAGCGATGATCCAAGCCTTGCACCAGCGGAAGAAATTAATACCGGCATAAGCCTGAATTCGCAACAGCTTGATGATCTCAAAGCGACCATGAGGCTGGTCGTTGGATCTGCCCTGAATGGAAGAGATGCCTATATCCTCAGGTTGAGGCGAGTGCAGTCAGCCCAGGAATCTGTCCGACCAGAAGGTTTTGTTATTGATGAAAATGAGAGCTCCTTAGAACAGTTGAGATATCTGTTTCTGGGGATGTTGTTTGAGACCCCAGATCTCATCCAGCGAGGTCTTCAGTCTACAGAGAGGGCATCTTTAAAGGTTTACCGGTTGTTCTCAAAGATGCTCTCCCCGATTACTAATCGCAGGGTTTTCAATCCAGTCAGAACGCAATATGAAAAAGCCGCGGCACGGGGTGAAAACACCATCGATCGCCTGATTATGAAAGGCAGAATCGAAGAACAAAACAGCCGCCAAGTCCTCCAACAAAAGAACATTGATGATTTGGTTAACGAATTGCTCGAATATGTCATCCTAAAAACTGAAGCTGCAGAGATCATTCAAGAAACGGGGGTTGGTGTGGCTGGTGGCGTCCTTGATGATTTCCGTGGACAAAGTGCAGCGGTTGAACTCGATCCTGGAACAAAAACTAAGATCCATCTTTCGGAAGGGTGCTGATTTAAAACCTGAGACACCACCGAAAAACCTGACAGAGGGGGGGTAATCAGAAATGGCATCCACAATCCCATCACACGCTGAGCCTGGAACGCTTTCCCTGAAGATAAGCCCATCTTATCCAGCTGGATTTTTCAGCCGGTTAGAGGCTTTCGTCATCGATCTGGTCATTATAAGCATTATTCAGCTGGGAACTTCGGCATTCATCCAGGCGTTCCTTCGATTTTTTAGAACTCTCAACACTTGCAGCTAATCTGCAAGCAATCTGGGCGAACTCGGCGATTAATTTGGCTGTCGGGGCTGCTTTCTCCTTTCTCTTTGTGATCGGGTATTTCGCATTTTTCTGGTCTCTGGTTGGTTTCACTCCTGGCAAAGCGGTAATGGGTTTAAAAATTGTGCGAAAAGATGGCGCAAAATTATCTTTTCGGCGTTCAATCTTGCGTTTTTTTGCCTATTGGATTTCGGCGATACCGCTATTCATAGGTTTCTTCTGGGTACTCTGGGACCCAAACCGAAGAGGCTGGCACGATAAAATTGCGGGTACGCAGGTTTTATTCACGCCAAAAATCCCGCGCAGATAGCCGCTCCCATGAATAATGAATTTGAACTGTATAAGGAAAGGCGCTCTCCTGGACTGATAACTCGCTTCTTTGAGACCTCTATCCAGCTGCTTGGTTTATCTCTGGGAGGCGGGCAGGATTACGTCCGCCAGAAAAAAGAGCTAGGAGAGCACCGCTCGATAGGGATTTTGATCCTGCGCATTTTCCTGGCGCTGACCTGGCCTTTCCTCGATAAAAAGATCATAAACCTGCCTTTCTCGATCCAGTTCAGGCTGAGGATGGAAAAATTAGGGCCAACTTACATAAAACTTGGCCAGATACTCAGCTTGCGCGAAGATTTGCTCCCTAAAGCCATAACTGACGAGCTGAAAAAGCTGCTTGACAAGCTTCCTGCAGTGACATATGAGCGATTTAAGGAGCTCATCGTTGAAAGCCTCAACCTTCCGCTCAATACGATGTACCGCTGGATTGACCCTGTTCCCTTAGGTTCGGCATCGTTGGCTCAGACTCACCGCGCCAGGCTGATCACTAACGAAAAGGTCGTTATTAAAGTATTGAAGCCAGGCGTGCGCACACTCATCGAGCGAGATACGCGCCTGCTGCGATTCTTCGGAAGGTTCCTGCAGATATTTCTGGCGCGCTACCAACCCGCGCGGATCATCGATGAGTTCTGTACTTACACCTTGCGTGAAGTGGATCTGCGATTTGAAGCCGACAATGCAGAAACTTTCTCAGCGTACTTTAAAGACGAGCCTGAGTGCGTTTTCCAAAGATTTATCGGAGATACAGCTCTCGGGACGTCCTTTGCATGGAATATTTTCACGGTATAAAACCGGATGAAAATGCCTTGAAGAAGCTGACAGCTGACCAGCGCCGCCAGGCGATTGACCTGGGGATAGGCGCAGTTGTGCGGATGATCTATCGCGATGGGTTCTTTCACGCCGATTTGCATCCAGCGAACCTGATGATTTTCAAAAAACCGGGCACGAAAGAAATCAGTGTCGGCTTTATCGACCTTGGAATGGTCGGCAGGTTCACGCGCGACATGCGCAAGCGTTTGTTTTATTATTTTTACTCTCTGGTCAGCGGTGATCCGGACAGCGCAGCGCGTTATCTTGCTTCGCTGACGATTCCCGGGAAAGGGGCAGATATCGAAGGATTCCGCCGGGCAGCGTCTGATCTATATACACGCTGGCTGACGGCCCCCAATTTTAAGGATTTCTCACTCGCCCAGGTGATTCTGCAGTCAGTCCTGCTGGCAGGACACTACCATATCCAATATCCTGGTGAAATCATCCTGATGGTCAAAGCCCTGGTGACAATAGAAGGCGTTGGCTACATCTTTGACCCGGAGATCGACATTCCTTCCGCTGCTCGCAAGCATGTCCGGTCCATCCTGATTTAGGAGTTTAATCCGGTAACGATGGTTCGTGAAAGCGCCCTGATCCTGCCGGAAATGCTGGATGTGCTTCGAAAAAGCCCATTAATATTAAGCGAAGGGATGAAGGTGTTAGAAACAAACCTAAAGAAACCTCCCTCCGGTCCGCTAAACGGCGCACGCGGCACGATTCTCGCCGGATTCTGCCTTGTGGCAGGAGCTTTGCTCCTGTCTTTTAATGGCCCGTGGTTTGTCTGGGCAGCATTGTTTATCGCAGCTTTCTTCCTTGCACTTCGGTCTTGATCGTTCGACTCGATGGGTGAAATCTTCGGATGCAAACAAGTCTATTTAAGGGGATCAGCTTGATGGATTATTGGTAAGGAGCAACCCTTTGTCAAAAACTCGATTAAATAATGTAGATTTAGCCTGGCTTCGCATGGACAGTCCAACCAACCCCATGATCATCACAGTGGTTATGGAGTTCATGGGGCAGATCAATTACGACCAGCTGATTTCTATTATGAAGAGCTCGTTAGGACGCTACCGCCGTTTTCGGCAGCGGATCGTCATACCTGATCGTTTGTTCAGCCGGCCGTTCTGGGAAGATGACCCTGATTACCGGATTGAGAGTCTATGTGGAACGAGTGAACCTGAAGGATCCTGCGGACGATGCTGCGCTGGAAGAATTGGTCAACGCCAAAATGAACACGGCGCTGGACTTTTCCCATCCGCTTTGGAATATCACCCTGGTTGAAAACCACCCCAGAGGGCAGCATGATCGTCTGCCGGGTCCACCACTGCATTGCGGACGGGATTTCCCTCATGCAGGTTTTATTACGGATGACACAAGCCTCTCCTGATCTGCCTGTGGACCATGTCCTTGCTGATAAAAATAATCATCAAACGATTGAGGGTTCTGGCGGTAATCCAATGGCTGAACATGTTCCGCTGGCTGAACATCGCCATGATTTGAACTCAGCTCTTTCTCAATCCGATCCGGTTGCTCCACCTCCCACGCACAGCCAGGTTGCAGCCCAAAGAAACCCTCATTTTACCGAAATACTTGCAGCGGCAGTTCGGATCGTATTCCGCCCGCCTGATCCACAAACGATGCTTAAAGGACCACTTGGAAATATCAAGAAGGCGGTATGGTCTGAGCCTTTGGGTCTATCTGAGATAAAGCAAATTGCCCGGAGCCATCAAGCGACTGTAAATGACGTCTTCATGGCAGTCGTTTCCGGTGCCATCCGGCGCTATATGGATTTTCATAACGATCCTCGAAAGCGGAACATTCGAGCCTTTAACCTGGTCAACATGCGAGGCCGCACGTTCGATGAGGAAACTCGGAAACAAATTCGGTCTGGTGTTTCTTACCCTGCCTTTAGATCAAGCCAAACCCCTGGATCGTCTTGCCGCGATCAAAAAAGGTATGGATAAATTGAAAGCTTCTGCAGAATATGTCGCCTCCTATACGATCCTCAATATCCTCGGTCAGCTGCCCGGTTGGATTGAAAATCTGGCGATAAAAATCCTGGACATGAAAGGGACCGTTGTCGCGACCAATGTACCCGGACCACGCCATCCGGTCTACCTTGCAGGGGCACAGATCACTTCATTAAAGGGATGGGTACCGCAATCGGGCCGGATTGGAGTCGGACTGAGCATTATCAGCTACAATGATCAGGTCTACTTTGGCTTAAACGCAGATGCGGGGCTGATCCCTGACCCGGAGCGGTTTCTTGGTTTCTTTCAGGATGAGTTTAGAACCTTAAGAGCTGTAGTTTAAGGGAGTGCACTGGTTAATCTCTTCCTGCATTGTTATGGTTTTTTTACGCAAAAATGTTGATGGTTGGCTAGAATACTATCATAACAATTTTTTTCCTTTGGAAATTTGAGAAATATCGTGCCGTCCAGGTCAACAGATGCCGTAATATTCATAAAATTGATTTTTTCGAGCCAGCCTAAAAAGGCAGGCGCGGTTCGAAAGTTGCAACGACACCATCGTATTGAACTATCGCTTGGTTAAAATGGTGGATCAAGGGAAACAATCCTGGGCAGCGAGAGCCCAAAAGGAGCAGGAAAATGGACTGGCCAATTTTTTTATTTGGGATTTTGATCGGCTGGGTATCTGAGTGGGTTGTAGATCTGCTCTTCTGGCGAAAGCGCCAGAAGAAATGGATGGCAGCCGAGTCCGAATATCTTAGCCAGCTCGACGAAGTAAAAACTGAGCTGGAAGTTCAGAAATCGAAATCTCCTCAGCTCGAGGCAGCAGAGGGCGATCTGGAGTCTGAAAATACAGACATGGAGTCGCTCCGAAGCGAGCTGGCCGCTGCGGAAGCCGAACGCGAAGATCTGGTTGCGCTGATGGCAAGGATGGAAGCGGAACGAGGGCGCTGGAGGAACAAATCAGCAGCTTAACCGCATCTGCCGGAACGGTCCCGCTTGCAGCCGGTGTTGGGATTGCAGCAGCGACACGCAGCGAGCAGGTGGTGTTGGCGCAGTTGAATGAAGATGTGGGGGACGACCTGACCATGATTGAGGGGGTCGGTCCAAAGATTTAGGAGCTGCTCTACCAGAGCGGCATTCATACCTACTCTGAGCTGGCAGAAAGCGACGTTGAGCAGCTGCAGGCGATTCTCGCTGGAGGAGGCTCCGCCTTTCGGATGGCAGACCCAACCAGCTGGCCGCGCCAGGCCCGCCTGGCAGCTGCCCACGATTGGGTCCGGCTCCAGAATTTGAAGGAGCAGCTCTCAGGTGGAGTGCGCCGCCCGCAGCCGCCTGTACCGGAGGATGACCTGACGGTGATTGAGGGGATCGGTCCAAAGATCTCCGCCAGTCTTAAAGAGCACGGCATCCGCACCTTTGTCCAGCTCTCCCGAGCCGAACCAGACCGTTTGCTCGAGATCCTGGCCGAGGCAGGACCCAATTTTAAGCTGGCTGCGCCTGCAGTTGTGAGCTGGCCTGCGCAGGCCCAGCTGGCAGCAAAGGGAGACTGGGATCAGCTTCATGCTTTCAAGGAATCCCTCATAGCCGGACGCGGGCAAACAAGATCATCAATACCAGAACCCGAACCTGTGTCCGAGCTTTTGCCACGTATTGAACCCGAGCTTGAACCTGGGCCTGAGCCTCTGCTCGAGCCCGAAACCGAGCTTGATCCTGGGCTTGAGCCTGAACTTGAGCCCGAGCCTCTGCCAGAGCTAGAACCTCTACCCGAGCCTGAACCTGAGCTTGAGCCTGAACTTGAGCCCGAGCCTCTGCCAGAGTTGGAAACTCTACCCGAGCCTGAACCCAATGCCGAGCCGTTGACTGAACCCGAACCTCTACCCAAGCCTGAACCTCTACCCGAGTCTTTGCCTGAGCTAGAACCATTACCTGAGCCCGAGCCAGATCCTGGAAAGGTGGATTGAAATGAACGATGATCGGTGGAGTACGCGCAGCTTTGACCTTATTAAAGGCGCTGTGCTGCTGGGTCTGCTCCTGTTTTTTGCGATCTCCTTCCTGAGAAGCTCAAACTCGGGTGCACAGGTGTCTCCCCCGAACCCCCGGGACTGCCGAGGTTCAAATCCTGGATCAGGTTGCGTCGCAAGATGGCTTGACCCTTTCTGGCAGCGCGGAAGCAGGATCGACCGTAGAGCTATGGGCTGGCGAAACCAGACTTGCATCCGTTCCAGTGGATGCCTCCGGGGTATGGACGACCACGGTTCAGACGGAATTGGGCGAAAATCAGATTGTAGCTCGTTCCGTGAGCATAGACGGAACAACCCTGAGCGAATTGAAAGTCGTTGTTCTTGAAGACAGCGAATCCACTCCTCAGGCTACCGCCGTCGTCGTAAAGATCGATTCACCTATTGTGGCGCCGGATGGCGAGGTAACCCTTTCCGGAACGGCCGAAGCGGGCTCAACGGTTGAACTATGGTCAGGTGAGGAAAAACTGGCGGTTGTGCCTGTGGATGCGGAAGGAAACTGGATTTATACCGGCCAGCTCAAACCTGGCGATTATCAGATCCAAGCACGGGTTGTCAGCGTGGACGGCCAGGTCATATCGGTGTCTGAGGCTGTAGTTGTGACGATTGAAGAAGCTGCCCCTGTGACTGATGTTCCCGTCGTAATCATCGAAACTATCGATGTCGAGCCTGGCGGCGCTGCTTCGCTTTCAGGCACCGCACCGGCAGGATCAACCGTCGAATTGTGGGCTGGTGAGACCAAGCTGGCTGAAATCCCGGTCGATGAGAATGGTCAGTGGTCGTATACTGGTCAGCTGGAATCGGGCGACAATCCGATTGTCGTTCGCACCGTCAGTTTAGATGGAGCAGTACTGAACGAGTCGGCAGTCGAAGTGATCACAGTGCCGACAGCAGTTCCAGCGACAGAGATTGCAGGCGAGACGAATGTTACCCCCACCGCTGAATCTGCAGCTTCGGCGGAAGGCGGTCAAAGCTATATCGTCAAGCGCGGGGATTGGCTGCGCCAGCTGGCGCGCCGCTTTTACGGTGATGCTGGGCGGTGGGTAGATATCTATAACGCGACGAATGAGATGGCGGTCAGAGATCGTTCATTCCACAGAATTGGTAACCCCAACTTACTCATGCCGGGATGGAAGATCTGGATCCCGCAGCCTTAGCCGCATAAGCCTCTTGACTTCTGGCATCCGTGGTGCTATACTTTTTGCGACGCAGTGCGTCATAAAAACGGACAAAATTTTTATCAGATTCCATTTGTTTGCAGGAGGAATAGCATGCCCACCAAATCAAAAGTTGAAGATGTGATCTTGGAAGAGGAAGAAGAGGTCCAATCTCAGATGTTCGGAATGGTGCGAAAAATGGCGCTGGCGACCATCGGCGCTGCTGCAATCGCACAGGAAGAAATTGAGGCGTTATTAAAACGCCTGGTCGAGCGCGGTGAGATCGCCGAGCAGGATGCAAAAAAGCTGCTCCATGAAATGATGGATAAGCGAAAGAGCAGGACGGCTAAGGTTGAAGAGGACATCAGCAAGAATATTGAAAGTGTTTTCGAAAAGATGAGCGTCCCAACAAAAGCTGATTTTGATACGCTGAGCCAGAAGATCACAGCCCTATCAAAGAAGATCGATGAGCTGAAAAAACCATAAGCAGACCATTTTATGCTCGTGGTCGTCATTGATACTAATTGATTGATTACGATCCAATTTATTATTCCGGTCATTTATCCAGCTTATAAGCAACAGGCGACCGAAATCTGGAAAAGGCTGTCCCTTCAGTGGGGACAGCCTCTTCTGTTATTTTTTATCCCGTGATAAGATGATTCCGGATGACCAACCCGAGGACTTTTGCCAATCTTGAATTGAAACAGGAGGAACTTTGCTGTGAGGGAACTTAATAACTCATTATCCGGCAAGCGATTGACAACGCCGTAGGCGGCAGCGTTTGCGGGCATCCTTTTTGGATTGCTTTTCACTGCCAGCATTGTGCTGCTCCGGATTTCCCTCCCCACTGGTCCATTGGATCAACATGTCTGGAATGGAAACGAGGCCCAGACAGATAAATATCGCGCTGAGCCTGATGCCATTTGCAGGAATTGCGTTCCTCTGGTTCATGGGCGTCGTGCGTGACAGGCTGGGCGCGTATGAGGATCAATTCTTTTCCACGGTTTTCTTTGGGAGTGGGCTGATCTTCCTGGCGATGGTCTTTTCAGCCAGTGCGATTGCTGGAGGGATCGCGGTTAATTACGCAATTAATCCGGAAGAGTATGCGAACAGCGATATATTTCGATTCGGTCGGGTCGTGATGGGCCAGCTTTTCACGATTTATGCCCTGCGCATGGCCGGCGTCTTCGTGATCTCGCTGGGGACAATCTGGCTTCGTACCGGTGTGATGCCGCGCTGGTTAACTGTGGTTACGTATCTGTTCTCTGTTATTCTCCTTCTAAGCACAACTCTCTCGATCTGGATGGTGCTTGTATTTCCCGCCTGGGTATTAATTGTCAGCGTCTATATTTTGATCATCAACATGAGAAACCAAATTCCCGGAACACCGGATGGTTTGACACCGATCCAGCCGGATCATTCGTGATTTCGATCTAGAAGATACATTGTCAGAAGCTTCGACCGTCTAAGAGAGGAAAATTTCTATGGCGCGAAAAATCCATGCCATCATAAATCCCGCTTCAGGCCAGCCCCAACCGATATTGCACACCCTCAACAGCGTTTTCCACCCGCTCGGGATTGATTGGGATATCTTCATCACCAAGGAAAGCGGCGATGCAGAACGCTTTGCCCGCCAATCAGCAGCCTCAGGCGCAGATGTCGTGGCAGCCTACGGCGGCGATGGGACGGTGATGGAGGCGGCACCGCGGTTTGCGCGACTCGCAGACGCCCCTTGCAATCCTGCCGGGCGGTACCGCCAATCTGATGTCTGTCGAGCTCGGCGTCCCGAAAAACCTGGCCCAGGCTGCCGCGGTCGCGGCCGACCCAAATAGTAAGGTGCGAGTAGTTGACGCCGGTCTATTTGGCGATCAGACCCATTTCCTGCTGCGCATCGGCCTGGGTTTTGCGGCGCGCAAGGTCGAGATCGCTGATCGGGAGCTGAAGGACCGCTTTGGCATCATGGCTTATTCGATCGGGGCTTTAAAAGCCCTGACCGACACTGAGAAAGCTTATTACCGACTTACCCTGGACGGAAAGCTCCATGAAACCGAAGGCTTTTCCTGCCTGGTGGACAACGCCGGCAACATCGGTTTTGCCGGTTTGGGATTAAAATCGATCCGGATTGACGATGGACTGCTGGATGTGATCGTCATTCGAGATGCGCGCATCCGCAGCTGGGTCGCAGTCGGTGCTGGGCTTGGCGGCGCAAAGCTCAACCCGGAGTATATTCGCCACTGGCAGGCGCGAGATCACCATCGAAGCCGACCCGCCCCAGCCCGTCCAGATGGACGGCGAGCTGGCCGGATATACGCCGGTGAGCATCCAGGTGGTACCCGGATGGGTGAGAATCCTGACCCCGGCTTGATCTTACAAGGAACAACGCGCCGGGAGAACTTTCTATAAACATCCGGCAGTCCGACAAATCAACGGTGAGATAGAAGATGCCAGAATCAAGCAGTCCAGATGTCTCTGAAATCACGGATTATCTGTATATCTCAGCCTCGCCGCGCGGCGACCATGCCGAAGAGATCCGAGCTTTGAACGTGCGCCTGATCCTGTCCATGCACTGGATCAAGCCTTCGAATATGCTTGGTCAACCTCCGGTGAGACTGCTGTGGCTGCCGACCTTCGATAACCCGCTGGTGCCGATGCCGATCCGAACTTTGCAGCGGGGCGTTGAAGCCGCACTGCCGGTCATCCAGGACGGCTACCGGGTGTTGGTGCACTGCCGGGCTGGAATCCACCGCAGCGTGGCGATGGCTTGCTGCGTGCTGATCGGCAAGGGGCTGACCGCCGATCAGGCCATGCAGCTCGTTGTCGAAAAACGACCGGTCGCCGACCCCCATATCGGGTATATCGAGCGCCGCATCTATCAATTTGAAAAGAACTGGTGCGACAAGAGCTGATCTTCCTGGGTTCGGATACGAAAAATCCCATATAAAGACCTGACTAAGAAGACCGAAAGCGTTCTTGAGGATTAGAATGGCTGCTTAAGATATAATGACTTTGGTTGGATGATTCAGCCCAGGAATACCTTCTGTTCATGACAAGTCAACTACAAATTTCCTGCACTTCTCCTGGCTTTAACCGCCGCGCTTCTGCTTTGGTTCCCAACGCTGGCGCAGGAAGGCAATCCGCCTGTGCCGGAACCGCTCGTGCTCACCGATGCGAGCGGGAAGATCATCCTGGGAAAACACTTCGATATCCTGGAAGATCCAAGCGGTGAGCTAACGATCAACGATGTTACAAATCCTGTAATCGCTTCCGGCTTTCGAAGAAGCGAGGCAGACGTGCCGAATTATGGATATACAAATTCCACGTTCTGGATCCGAATGCGGTTACGCAACGAGACCAGCCTGACCCAAAAATTTCTGCTGGAGGCCAATTTCCCAAACCTGAATTATCTGGATCTGTATTTGTCATCGGATGACGAAGGTTATTTTGTCAAGCAAACCGGCGCGCTGCTGCCGTTTGAAACCCGCGATATCCCTTACTACCACGTTGTATTCGAGCTCCCATTGTTAAGCCAGGACGAGCAGACATTTTTCCTGCGCGTCCAGAGTGGTTCTTCCATGACCCTGGCATTCACTTTGTGGCAGCCGGAAATCTTTGCGGTAGAAAAAATCTACGATATGCTGATGAACGGCCTGTTTTACGGGGCTTTATTGATTATTCTTGGTTTTCATCTTTTCTTGTATTTTTCTTTAAAGGATGTCACTTACCTGTATTTCTGTTTATTCATAACCAGCGCAATCTTATTTTTTTCCACATATGAAGGGCTCGCCGACCAATATCTATGGCCTGGCTTTTCCCAATTCAAACTTCCGCTTCTTGGAATAACGATGTCGATTTTCTTCATGTTATCCTTGAAGTTCAGCGATGAATATTTGGAGCAAAAAACAAAAGCGCCGCAATTCCATATACTTTTTAATGTCCTTATCGGCATATGGGGGTTGATAATCGTAATCATTCCATTTTCAAGCTTTGGCTTAATGGCTAAGCTCACTTCCCCGCTGATTTTACTAACACCCTTATTTGCATTGATAACCGGGATATACCACTGGAGAAAAAGGCACCAGCTTGCCGTAATCTATCTCATCTCCTGGATTGGCTTCTTCATTGGACTTATTTTGGCAGAGATGGTTCGGAGCGGTCTTCTCCCAAGTACTCCCCTGACGGAAAGGTTCTACCATGTTGGGCTGATCTGGCTGGTGTTGATGTGGTCTTTGGCGCTGGCCGACCGGATCAACCTGCTTAAGGCGGGGACAGAACAAGCCAATCGCTTGCTGGTTGAGAGCGAAAGCCGCCTGAAGAATTTCCTTGAAGCCATGCCCGTGGGGGTGATGGTTTACGACGCCAATCAAAAACTTAACTTCATCAACCAGCGTGCCAGAACCTTGCTTAAAGATCCAAATGAAAAGCTTAAGCTTGTTTTTTCACCTGACCAACCGCTGGATGAGATCATTCCCGCGATAAAATTAACGGAAATCGGGAGCGATGAGCCATACCAGCGTGAGCAGCGCCCGACGACGAGAGCTTTTCAAGGTGAATTCGTCGAAAGTCAGGATATTGAAGTGCATATCGGGGATTATCGGGTCCCGCTCGAAGTCTGGGCCAGGCCGATCGAGGACGCAAGAAACCAGATTGAATTCGTGCTGATGACATTCCAGGACATCACGCGGCGCAAGCTGACCGAAACCGAGCTCATGGATTACCGCCACCAGCTGGAGCAGCTGGTCGACCAGAGGACAGCAGAGCTGAGCAGTGCGAACAAGCTTCTGTGGGTTGAAATCGGCGAGAGGCACCGGCTGGAAGAAATGCTGCGCCTGCGGCTCGAATGGATGGTGCTGAGCAACCAGATCGCTCAAAACGTCTCGAATTCGGACGACCTCACCCAGGCGTACCACCAGATTGTGGGGATGATTGCGAAATTGTTCGGTGCGAATGGGGCCTCTTTTCGCTGATCTCGACACTCGGAATAAAGAACTGGTGCTGCTGTCTCACACGCTCCACAACGATAATCATCCGGATTTAATAGGAAAACCATATTCACTTTCAGATTTCAATCCTGACTGATCTGGTCCAGCAGCCCGGTCAGCCGATCTATTTCCCGCTCGAACGGTTCGGCAACCTCGCAGGTCCATTTGGCGATCACCTGCGGGATTCAGGATGCAAGCTGCTGGTGTTCGTACCCCTCCACGATCAAGAGAACATCCGGGATTGTTAGGTTTGGAGTACCTGCAAACAGAGAAGCTGTTTTCAGCCAGCGAAGCAGCCCTGCTTGAGAAAATCTGTTTTGATATCACCCAGATCCGGGAAAAGGTCAATCAAACCGAAAAATACCAGCTCCTCGTCGCAGCCGAAGAGCGCAACCGCCTGGCGCGTGACCTGCATGATTCGGTGACCCAGGTGCTCTTCTCGGCGAACCTGACGGCGGAAGTGCTGCCGCAGATCTGGCGGCGCGATCCAGAAACAGGGCTGAAAAGCCTGGATAACCTGCGCCTGCTGACTCGCGGCGCTCTGGCAGAAATGCGCACCCTCCTGCTGGAGCTCCGCCCTTCTGCCTTGATCAAGACACCACTTGGAGACCTGCTGGCTCAGCTCACTGAGGCGATCGTCAGCCGGAAAATGCTGCCGTTTCAGTTATCGATTCAACAAATCCCAACGCTTCCGGAAAATGTGCATTTGAGCTTCTACCGGATCGCCCAGGAAAGCTTGAATAATATTATTAAACACGCTGCAGGCCAGCCAGGTATCTGTCAGCCTGAGCGCAAACCCGATGTCATCCAATTTCAATGATGATTGGCAGGGCGAGGTGATTTTGAAGATTAAAGATAACGGACGCGGCTTCGCCGTTGATGAAACCGAAGCAAATCACCTGGGTCTGGCCATCATGCGCGAGCGCGCCGAAGCGATCCAATGCAGAACCTGTCCGTTGAGAGTCTATCCCGGTCAAGGCACCACGGTTACTTTAATCTGGCACAACTGATTTGAGGAATCCGATATGACTGATTCGCAACCCATCCGCATCCTGATTGTCGACGATCACGCCATGGTACGCAGCGGTTTGAGGAATTTTTTATATGCATACGAGTGGATGACGCTGGTCGGCGAGGCTGAAAATGGTGCAGGAGCTGTGGCTTTCTGCACGACCCATGAAGTAGATGTGGTCTTGATGGATCTCATCATGCCTGAGATGGACGGCACCGAAGCCACCCGGAAAATCGCCGCATTGGGTAAAGGGATCAGGATCATCGTTCTGACCAGCTTTCACGAACAAGATCAGGTTGAGCAGGCGTTGCAAGCCGGTGCAACCAGCTACCTGTTAAAGAATGTCTCGGCCGAAGAACTTGCACAGGCTATCCGGGCCGCATATTCCGGGCGATCAACCCTGGCGCCGGAAGCCGCTGAAGCCTTGATCGCCGCCACCCGGCAAAAATCGAGATTGGGATCCGATCTGACAGTACGGGAGAAGCAGGTCCTAGCGCTGCTGGTGAAGGGTCGTTCCAATTATGATATGGCCAGCCAGCTCAATATCAGCATGGCAACGGTCAAGTATCACTTATCCAATATTTTCAGTAAACTGGGGGCCGGAGTCGGATCGAAGCTGCAACTCTTGCCATGGCAATACAGGCTTGTTGAGAAAGGTTAATCCACTTAACTTGCTTGTCCACCTGTCCATTCGGATAGGTGGGAAGTCCCATCATCGGAATAGGATCAAACTAAACCTCTAAACTCCCTGAGTGGATATTGTCCTTTGTGGGTGTAATTTGCTTTAATCTACTCAGGTGCATCGGGCCGAAACATACTGCAGATCGTCGTCATCTCCTATAAAACCCCTGACACGCTGGGCTCGAAGTGAGTGTTTGAATAATTCATGGTCATCCATCCGGATTGATGTGTCGATGAAGATTGTCGGCTTAAGACTTCGCGAAGGCATTGTTTTGGTGAGATTCCTTGGATACCATCTCTTTAATTTCAACTGACGGGTAGATGAAAATTTGATGCGCATAATCCTGGCAGATCACCATCCCCAGGCACTATGGGCGCTTAAAACGATGCTCCTGGAGAGACCCGGATTCGTTTTTCTCGGTGAGGCGGTCGATGCTGAGGCTCTGCTTACTCTGGCAGCATCCAGCTCCCCGGATATTGGCCTTGATCGATTGGGAGCTGCCAGGCAGATCGATCAAGGATCTTATCTCGATGCTGCATCGGTGCAAACCCAAACCTATCGTCGTGGTGATGGGCAGTCAACCTGAATATGGGAGGATGCTGCTGAAAGCCGGCGCAGACGCCTTTATCAGCAAAACGGACCAGCCCGATTGGCTGATTGACACCCTGGAAGAATTCAACCAACACTCCAAGACAAAAATTGATAGCTAGAATATTTTTCGATTAATACCATGGAGTTCACCGTATTTGTGAAATAGTCAAAAATCATTTTGTTTAAATGAAGGAGATTATGGAGATGGCTACTGAAAAAACCAAGAAGAAATTTCAGCTTTTCCATCCGCCTTCACGATTTTGTTCCTTTTGCTGCGTCGTGATCGCACTCGCGACCTGGTTTGTCCCGGCCGGCTCGTATGATTATGACGAAGAAGGCGCGCCCGATACCCGGCACTTACCACCCGGTGGAGCAAAATCCACAGAAGCTGCTATCCAGCGCGCTTAAAGGTCCGATCAACGGCATGTATGGGATCGAGGCGGAAGATCGGCAGCGTCGATGTGTGGAACTCCGGCGAGCTGTTCGGCGCGATTGACGTCGCCATGTTCGTGCTGATCATCGGCGGCTTCCTGGGCGTGACGATGAAGACCGGTGCGATCAACGCCGGGATTGCCTGGGTGGTGGGAAAGCTGAAGGGCAAAGAGAAATGGATGTTCCCCATCCTGATGACCATCTTTGCGATTGGCGGCACCAGCTACGGCATGGCGGAGGAGACGCTGGCTTTTTATGCGTTGATCATTACGGTGATGCTGGCCGCCGGGTATGACGGTCTAAGCGCTGGCAGCCCTGATCCTGCTGGGCGCCGGGATTGGCGTTCTCGGATCGACAGTCAACCCCTTTGCGACCGGGATTGCCTCGGGTTTTGCCGGGTCAACCCTGAGTGAAGGGTTGGTCGGGCGATTGGTCCTCCTGATCGTCGGCACAATCATCGGCATCATCTTCGTGATGCGTTATGCTGAGAAGTGAAGAAAGATCCAACCAAGTCGCTGATCTACGATGATAAGGCTGAAAACGAGAAGCAGTTCTTTCTGGTGGCGCAAGTGACATGGATTTCGGCAAATTCACCGGCAGGCACAAGGTCATCGTGGTGCTCTTCTTCCTGGCTTTCGTCGTCATGGTGTACGGCGTGATCCCGTGGGAAGACCTGGGCATCGCGATCCCTACCTGGTGGTGGTGGTTCCCGGAGATGACCGCCAGCTTCCTGTTCTTCGGCATTCTGATCGGAATCGTCGGTAAGCTGTCGGAAAAGGACCTGGTGGAACTTTCGTTGATGGAGCCCGCGATATGTTAGGCGTGGCGCTGATCATTGGCGTGGCGCGCGGCATCACCGTGATCATGAACAACGGCCTGATCACCGACACCGTGCTTTACTGGGCGGAACAGGCGGTCGCCGGGTTGAGCAGCGTGGGTTTCATCATCGTCACCTACTTGCTGTACATCCCCCTGTCATTCCTGATCCCCTCCACCTCAGGCCTGGCGACCGTATCGATGCCGATCATGGCCCCGCTCGGAGAATTCGCTGGCGTAGCGAGCTATCTGATCGTCACTGCCTACCAGGCTGCCAGCGGTTTGGTGAACCTGATCACCCCGACATCGGCGGTCGTGATGGGCGGCCTGGCCATCGCCCGGGTCGGGTACGGCACCTGGTTGAAGTTCGTCTGGCCGCTGCTGGCGTTGCTGGTGGTCCTGAGCATCATCGTGCTCGCCGGAGGAGGTTTAATCTAAATGATTGAAATCCTCCCGCAATCCATAGAAAGCTGCTTGCAGGTGCATTTCAGCGGCAAGGTAACCGGCGCGGAATACCAGCAATTTCTCGATGCGCTGGGTCAGCGCTTGAAAACCTGCGAGAAATTCGCCCTGGTGATCGAGTTCACCGGTTTCGAGGTTTACGGCGACTTCGAAGCTGCCAGGATGGACCTGAAGTTTGGATTGGGAGAATACAAACACATCCATCGGGCGGCTTTTGTCGGCGACCAGAAGTGGATCGCCTGGTTTACCCGCTTTGTCGGTCCTTTCACCCGGGCGGAAGAAAAGCATTTTCCTGCAGGTCAAATCGCAGCAGCGTCGGAATGGGCTTGCAGTTCGTAAGCTCTTGGCTGGCGCAACCTTCAATGTTGATAAAATATCTGGATCAGAAGTACGATTACTTTCAGAAAAGGAGATTCAACCATGGCATTCAATTTACGCAACCGCAACTTTCTTAAAGAGCTGGATTTCACGCCAGAAGAGCTCAAATTCCTGCTTAAACTGTCCGCTGACCTCAAAGCAGCCAAGTATGGCGGCTACGAGCAGCAGACGCTGAAGGGCAAGAACATCGCCCTGATCTTCGAAAAGACCTCCACCGGACGCGCTGCGCCTTCGAAGTTGCAGCCTACGACCAGGGCGCTAAAGTCACCTACCTTGGACCGTCCGGCTCGCAGATCGGCCATAAGGAGTCGATGAAAGACACCGCCAGGGTGCTGGGACGCATGTACGACGGGATCGAATACCACGGCTTCGGACAGGAGCTGGTAGAGATCCTTGGCAAGTACGCCGGCGTGCCGGTCTGGAACGGCCTGACCAATGAGTTTCATCCCACCCAGATGATCTGCGACATCCTGACGATGATGGAGCACAGCGACAAGCACCTTAACCAAATCTCCTACTGCTACCTGGGAGACGCCCGCAACAACATGGGCAACTCGCTGATGGTGACCGGCTGCAAGCTCGGGATGGACGTGCGCCTGTGCGCACCCAAGGCGCTCTGGCCTGAGGCAGCGTTGGTTGAGACCTGCCGGAAGGTCGCAGCCGAGACCGGCGCCCGCCTGACTATAACTGAGAGCGTTGAAGAAGGCGTCAAAGGTGTAGATTACCTGTATACCGACGTGTGGGTCTCGATGGGCGAGGCTAAAGAAGTCTGGGATGAGCGCATCAAGCTTCTTAAACCCACCAGGTCAACATGGATGTCGTTAAGACCGGCAACCCCAAGGTCAAGTTCATGCACTGCCTGCCGGCCTTCCACAACCGCGAGACGAAAGTTGGCGAGGACATCTATCAAAAGACTGGCATGGATAGCCTTGAGGTGACCGAAGAGGTGTTCGAATCGGAGATGTCTATCGTATTCGCCCAGGCCGAGAACCGGATGCACACCATCAAGGCGATCATGGTCGCCACGCTGGGAGACTAGATTTGTAATGCTAATTTGTGTGTACATTGTGAGCTGCACTCACAATGTACACACAGCATAAATTAAGTAATTCTGGGTGTATCTGGAGGAAGGCAATGCTTGAAAATATTGACGTCCATCTCGAAGCCCAGCAGACGCCGCTGAAAGCCGCTCTGATTGACCTGGTGCGGATCCCCAGCGTCTGCGATGAAAGCGACAGCAGGTACCCGTTTGGCGAAGCCGTGGATCAGGCACTTCGAAAGACGCTCCAGGTCGCCGGCGAGCTTGGTTTCAAGACCCATTACGGTGAAGGCGGATATTACGGCTACGCAGATGTTGGCGAAGGGGAAGAAATGCTGGGCATCCTTGGGCATCTTGATGTTGTTCCCCCAGGGAAGCTGCAGGATTGGGACCGCGACCCGTTTGACCCAGTAGAAATGGATGGGATGATATACGGTCGTGGCACTCAGGATGACAAGGGCCCGCTGTTGGCATCGCTCTTTGCTGTTAAGGCGCTAATGGACGCAGGCGTGAAATTCAACAAACGCGTCCGCTTTATCTTCGGCACTGATGAAGAGACCCTCTGGCGATGCATCAAGCGCTATCTGGAAAAAGAAGAAATGCCGGGCTTTGGATTTTCACCTGATTCGAGGTTTCCGGTCACCTATGCTGAAAAAGGATTGCTCCAGCTGCGTTTGGAAGGTAAAAACGAGAGCGGGATCAGGCTGACAGGTGGTTCAGCATTCAACGCAGTGCCTGACATGATTTTTTACGAGGGCGAGCGCCAGGATGATCTGGCGGAAAAGCTCGACCAACTGGGTTTTGAATACGAGTGGAACGAGGACGGCATTGAAGTCAAGGGCAGAGCTGCCCATGCGATGATCCCCGAGGAAGGCATCAACGCCATCGCCCGCCTGTGCATCGCGCTGCACGCGATCGGTATCCATTCCAAAGCGATCGACTTTATCGCCCAGGAAATCAAAGAAGACCCGAACGCCGCGCGCATCTTTGGCGATTGCGCCGACGCGCCTTCCGGCAAGCTCAAGTTCAACGTTGGGATGATCGAGCTCGGCGGCGTGGAACAGCTTTCGATCGATTCCCGCATCCCGGTCACAGAATCAAAAGAAGAGATGGTTGCGAAGCTGAGCGCTACCGCAGCGAAATATGGGTTGGAATATAAAGAGTTCGATTGGCTGGCACCGATCTATCTGCCGCTGGATCACTTCATGGTAAAGACATTGATGGAAGTCTACCGGGAGCGAAGCGGCGATTTGGTCACTGAACCCAAGTCGTCGGGTGGGGCGACCTATGCCGCCGCGATCAACAACTGCGTGGCTTTTGGTGCACTGACCGTGGACGAGGAATTGACTGAGCACCAGCCCAATGAGCGGGCGGTACTCAAGAATTTGTTCAAGTCGATGGAAATTTACGCTTATGCGGTCTTTAAGCTGACCCGATAATATTGTGAAAACAAGGAGATAAGTTTTATGTTGCGAAGAGGTGGAGGCCTGGCTCGACCAGGCGGAATCATCAGCCCGATGGCGGCGCCGGCGGCCCAGCCGACGGCAGGACCCCAGACGCCTGGAGGCGTCAACCGTTACATCATGCGCCAGCGGATGTTTGCCTTTGGGCAGGATTTCTACATCAATAATGCTGCCGGGCAGCCTTGCTTCAAAATTGACGGAAAAGTCCGACTGGTTAAAGAAGTCGTTGAAATTCTGGGACATGCAGGGGAATCTCCTGTATAAGCTGGACGAGAAGGTGCTTCGCATTCGCGAATCCTTCGATATCTTGAAACCGGATGGTTCGCTGGCGGCCAAGGTGCACAACGCCATTATTGATCCGCTGCGGGAGCGGTTCACAATCGAGATCCCCGGCGCCGAAGACATGATCACGATGGGCAAGGTCATCTGGGCGCAGTACGACATTTCACGGGGCGGACAGCAGGTGGCGAAGATCTCCAAGCAGTTTTCCTGGATCGGCCGCGATCAATATGTGGTTGACGTTCTTCCTGGTCAAGATGACTGCCTCATCCTGGCGATCACAGTGGTCATCGACATGATGGTCAGCAACGGGAGGTAGCCATGACAGTCGGACCAGTGCAATTAATCGTCTTTGGATTTGACCGGACCGACCAGTTCCGTGGCGAAGTGCTGGAGGAGCTGACAAGCCTGCGCGGGCGCGCGTGATCCGGCTGCTGGACCTGTTCGTGGCGCTCAAAGCGCCCTCCGGGGATATCGTCGCTGTTGAGTTGAACGACCTGACCGAGCAGGAATCCGTAGAACTTGGCAGTGTCGTCGGGAAGTTGCTTGGGCGTCTCGAGTGTGAGCGCTGGCGAGCTGGCTGCAAGCGCTGTGGAAAACATTCTTGCCGCCGCCTCGAATTCGGTCGGGTTGGATGAGCTGAGTTTGCGCCAGGTGGTCTGAAGACCTGCCAGCCGGGTAAGGCTTTCGGCGTGCTGATGTTTGAGCATACCTGGGCGATCCCGCTGCGAGACGCCATCCGCCGCGCCGGAGGTGTGCCCCTCGCTCAGGGCTTCATTACCCCCGAGGCGCTGCTCATGGTTGGTGAAGAGCTGCGGGTAATTGGTGAGGCAGAGCGAACGATCGAGGTCGCTCAGATCGTGCAAAGCGCGGCGATCCTGGATACGCTTGCGACGCTTGAGCAGGCAGAAGCATTGAAGACCGCGATCGCCGCAGACGTGGTCCGAACCCTGGCGCTGGCTGAATTGATCGAGGAAGACGCTATCGCAGAAGCGATCGAGACGCCGGCTGTCGCGGGGTTGCTGGAAGCCGAGTACCTTGAAGCAGCGGTCAAGGCCATCAACAAGAAGCGGCTGAGGACAAGGAGTATTTCACGGTTGAAGGGTAAGTAGAAATTTCTACCCTGGTGTGTACCGAGGCTAACGCCATCCCGGGTTGGGCAGTCGAAGCCGTTTGGAGATATATCAGCAAGCGAGAAGTAAACACTGGTTAAAAAATCCGTACGATCGGAGAAAAAATGGACGCTGACCTGCCTGGAAAAGAAAAAGTAATCCGCGAGACCCTTCGTTGGTCGATGCGCTGATCCCGCTGCTCTTCATGATCGCGCTGCTCGCGACCTCGATCGTGCTGTTCGGGCTCGACGCAGCCGTCGGTCCGCTGCAGGTGGCGTTACTCATGAGCGCAGTGGTGGCGGCTGTTGTGGCCCACAAGAATGGTCATTCCTGGGAGCGGCTTGGTGAGGAGATCGTAAAAGGCATCTCGCTGGCGATGACCGCGATCATGATCCTGCTGATGGTCGGGGCTTTGATCGGAGTCTGGAATATGTCCGGCACCGATTGCCACGATGGTCTATTTCGGCGTCAAATATATCGATCCATCCTGGTTTTACCTGGCTGCAGCTTTGCTCTGTGGAATTGTCGGGATCGTGACCGGCAGCTCATGGACCACTGCGGCGACGCTGGAGTTTCTTTGTCGGGATGGCCAATACAATCGGCCACGTCGACCACGATAACGGCCGGGGCGGTGATCTCAGGGGCATATTTTGGCGATAAGATGACCCCCCTGTCAGAGACAACCATCCTGACCCCGCAGATCGTAGGCAGCAATGTCTATACTCACATCAGCAGCATGGCGAAGGCGACCATACCGGCCTACCTGATTTCACTCCGTCATCTTCTTCTTCATCGGGAGAAGCAGCTCCACGGGCGCCCCGCCGGTCGACACAGCTGCTGCGCTTGGCGCATTAAGTCGTCTTACAACATCAGCTTGTGGAACCTGCTGCCGGTGCTGGTCTTGCTTCTGCTTGGGATGAAAAAGTTCCCGGCATTTCTATCGATCCTTATCGGGACGCTGGCAGGCGCTTTGGTTGCGGTGGTATTGCAGCCTGCGGTTGTAGTAGCATTTTGCCAATGACCCCAGCCTGGGCTACGGGTTGGCCTCGTTAAAAATTGTATGGATGGCGATGGCGACCGGCTTTACGTCCTCGACCGGGTATGCGCAGATCGATACCCTGTTCTCGGGCGGCGGCATGGACAGCATGCTGGTCACGATCTGGTTGATCCTGGGAGCGATGTCTTTTGGAGCGATGATGGATTACGGCGGCTTCAATGCCCGCCTGATCACGCCGATCATCGGAAAGGTAAAATCCGTCGGCGGCATGATCACGATGGTGATGTGCACCGCTTAGGGTTGAACATCGTCAGCCGGCGACCAGTACATCGCCATAGTTTTACCGGCACGCATGTTCATGGTCGAGTTCCGCAGACGCGGTGTCCATCCAGAGACGCTGGCGACGGCGGTCGAAAACTCCGGTACGGTCACGTCCCCATTGATCCCGTGGAACTCCTGCGGTGCATATATGTCGGCGGCGCTGGGAGTCTCTTCCACGTTGGTGTATTTACCCTATTGTTTCTTTTAACTTTGCGAATTTTCTGATTGGTATGATCTACGGCTTCATGGGCATTAACATCATGCATTTGAAACCAGAAAAGCGCTGCCGCGGAGCCGTTATCAGAAATTCCAATGGTCATGCAGGATAGATGATGGAAGATTTGGTAATTCCGAAGGATATTGAGCGTATCATCGTATGATGAGGTAGAGCTGCTGTACATGCCTTCGGAAGATCGGTACTTAGCAGGGTCTGATCGCATCAGGCGTTTCGGTTGGGGTCGTTGAAACACACTCACCGAGATTGCCCAGGCGTACAAATATGAACTATGAGATCATGGCATTGCCGAATATTCTCATTATTAAAGTGGCCTTTCTTCGGAGGCACACGTGGACATGGCGATTCAACGCCTGACTTCCTTGCAGCTGGATATCGTCTCTGAGTTTGGGGTAATGGTGGACCGGGTGAAGAATAAGGAAATCCCTTTAAGGGATTTTTGCATCCGAGAAATGGATCGCATTTTGGCGAAAAAGCACCGCTTCGGTCCGGTGTTTATCGTTCTGGGTTATGTCCTTTCTTGTGTT
>CAWBGK010000002.1:0-98276 GCA_963788305.1 uncultured Chloroflexia bacterium | reverse complement strand
GTCATATTCGATTTGTAACCGCTGATGTGGATGAAATAAGTATCAGGAAATTCACCTGCTACGATTTCCATCGGATCCATGAATCCGAAGGAAGTACCGAAGATCAAGTTAAATCCCTTGCGTGCGAGGCTGCGGAAGACTTGTTCTGAATCCGCCCCTTCCGGGACGTTTTCGATATAGGCAGTGTGGACGTTGGGGACATTCTGCTGAACATAATCCAGACCCTCATAATGAGACTGCGACCAGCCGCCATCATCATGTGGGCCGATCAATACAATCGCAACATTGAACTTCCCCGCTTCAATGTCTGGGATTTGAAAACCACCTGTTTCTGCTGGTGGGGTTGTCGGTTCAACTTGCTGGAGCCTGAGTTTGCTGAGGCTCTGCTGGTTGTGCGGGAGGTGGATTAGCACCTTGTCCGCAAGCAGAGATGACCATCGCAAAAATCGCGAGGAAGGTTACGAGCCGCCAAAGCGTTTTGGTTTGCATATTACTCCTCCGTAGATTTATCTGAAAAATGTTTGGTTAACCATCCATCAATTTCTTTCATGCGATGATATTGGTAAGTCATCCTCCTTTCATTCAAGCACACCAGCATTTCTATAATGGATATGACCACAATATTGTTGATCTGATTATTGCGCAGAACTTCTAGTGCTTAAGCATACATCGAGACTGCCAGTTAGTCCATAGCAATTTGTACTGGATTCTTCAGGTAGGTTGACACCCATTCTACCGGATTTGTTCTTGATTATTGCTTTGTCTATGGAGAACATCACGCTGCGGCAGTTTGATTCTCCAATGGAACGCCTGCCATCATAAGACCGATCTCTTCAACGGTTGCCTCGCCTCTTCCGACAATACCCATGATCTGACCCTCAAAGATCACTGCAATCCGATCGGATAGCGTCCTGATTTCGTCCAGGTCTTCTGAGATCAAGAGAATTGCAGTTCCAATCTCACGCTGTTCCATCAGTCGTTTGTGGATATATTCAGTAGCACCGATGTCCACGCCGCGAGTAGGCTGTGCGGCGATCAGGATTTTCGGCTTGCGCGAAAGCTCGCGTGCAAGGATAATTTTTTGGATATTTCCGCCTGAAAGATTCTTGATCGGAGTATTCAAATCAGGTGTCTTGACCGAGAATTGGTCGATAAGACTTTGGGCATGCAAAGCCATTTTAGGGAGGTTTAAGAAGATCCATTTTGTGAATTCGGGGGAATTGTGCTCATGCAAAAAGACATTTTCCTCCACTGAAAAATCTCGGATTGCACCATCGCGCATTCTCTCTTCAGGGATATAGGCCTGACCTGCCTTTATCCGTTCTTTCAGAGTAGCTTCGGTCATATCCTGGTCATTGAAATTGATTTTTCCGCTGGTGACTTTCCTAAGTCCAGCAAGGCATTGAGCCAGCTCGCGCTGCCCGTTTCCGGAGACCCCGGCCAGGCCAACAATCTCGCCAGAGTGAACATCGAGACTAACACCCTTTAAAGCCTCTGATCCGCGATCCCCCATCGTATGGATATTTTCGATTTTCAATCGAGCAGATCCCACAATGCGTGGTTGAGGTGCAAGCGGTTTTACTTCTCGACCGACCATCATTCGAACAAGCTCGTCGCGACCGACTTCTGAAGTATTGCAAGTTCCGATACTTTTCCCGTCTCGCAGCACAGTTACACGGTCGCTGATGGCTAATACTTCATGCAATTTATGGGAAATGAAGATCAATGCATGTCCTTCGTTTACCATTCTCTTCAACGTGATAAAGAGATCATCCACCTCTTGTGGAGTAAGGACTGCGGTTGGCTCATCCAGTATGATCAGGCTGGCGCCGCGATAAAGAGCTTTAATGATCTCAACCCTTTGCTGTTCGCCTACCGAAAGCTGCCAGACATATGCTGATGGATCTACTTTTAGACCATAAGTTTGGCTAAGCTTTTCAATTTCTGGGGTGATTTTCTCCAGGTCAAGGAGAGGCTCGCGTGATGACTTCAATCCTAAGGCTACATTTTGTGCAACAGTTAACGTTGAAACGAGCATAAAATGTTGATGAATCATTCCGATGCCAGCATGGATAGCGTCCGATGGCGATCGAAAAACCTGCGGTTGACCATTAATCAAAATCTCGCCATGATCTGGCCGGTAAAGACCATAAAGCTGGCGCATTAAAGTGCTTTTACCTGCTCCATTCTCGCCAAGGAGTGCTAAGACTTCACCAGCTTTAACATCGATGCAAACTTCCTCATTGGCCAATACACCAGGAAATCTTTTCGTGATATTGCACATCTCCAACGTTTGGATCCGTGGCTTTCCAGGTATGGATGGGTTGCTGTCGATCGATGTCATCATACGACCTCACAATGGTTTCGGTTAAAGATCATGAATTCTGGGTGTCTCATAAGTCATTAGAGTCGTATGGAATAAATCGCTCTCTGGAAATACGGCAGGATATTGAGTTGTTTCAATCCGATTCCTGTCATTTCCTGACTTATGAGACACCCGTTACTCGAAATAGGTTACGGCAGGACGACGATCGTTCCGTTCTTAATGCCTTCAATCGCCTTATCGGCTGCAGCTTTCACATCAGCTGGCAGGTTGAATTGAGGATTGTAGACCATGTTCAGACCACCGTTTTTGATGGTGAGCTTGTAAGAAACACCGCCCAGTACGCCTTTTTCACGGCCTGCAATCATTTCATTGATCATATTGTTCCAATCATACGCCTGACTTGCGACAACCAGGTTCGGCGCCAGCGCGGACTGATCGTATTGGGTTGCGAACCACAGGACGTTGCCTGCTTCCTTTGCAGCACCGATTGAGCCAACGACTGCCTGGGATGAACCTGTCAACGCATCTGCTCCTGCTGCAATATGGGTTTTCGCAGCTTCAGTCATCAGCGCCACGTCAGAGTATGATCCCGTCCAGGTCTGAGATACAGTGATCGCTGGATCAACCGAAGCGACGCCTTTGACAAAACCTTCAACATACGTCTTAATATCACCAGCTTCCACCGGTCCGGTTACACCGATGATCTTGCTCTTCGTCAGCATGGCGGCCATAATTCCATTGACGTAACCGCCTTCTTCCGATGCTGATGTGTAGGCATAGACATTGTCCAGCCCAAATGTATTTACCTCAGTTCCCCAGGCAAAAGTGGTTTTTGGGAAATCCGGCGCGATTTCCTGCAATGACGAGCCATATTGTGAGCCATGGGCAAAGACAATATCGTAACCCTGACTTGCATAGTCGCGAATTGCTGCAGAAGCATCCGGAACCTTGAACATGTTTTCTGAATAAACTAATTCAAAGGCAGCTTCTCCGCCCATATCCGCCTGGACTTTTTTCAGTCCTTCATACATTGACTGAGCCCATGCCATATCCGAAATGGAGCTGGCCATCACTAAAGCGACGCGGATTGGCTTTTTCGCATCGCCTCCGCTTGCAGGACCAGCACCAGAAGAGCAGCCGCTTAAAACCAGTGAAGAAATCAAAACGAGCTGCAAAAGAAAAATTACCATATGCTTAGTCTTCATTACAATATCTCCTCTAATTCGAACTGAAATGGATTAGTTTTCTCCCCGTTCAAAGGGGTGATTTAACGCTGCAGGTTGGCGCGCTTTATTGGATGCGAAAGCCAATGCAGCGATAGTCAAGATGTAAGGCATCATTAGCAAAATATCGCATGGGATGTTGACATTTAGAACTTGCATCCAGAGTTGGAGGGAGTTGATGGAGCTGAACAATAATGCTCCTCCCAGAATTCCCAGGGGTCTCCAGCCCCCAAAATATACTAAAGCGACAGCGATGAACCCTTGTCCAGCGGTGAGATTTTCCTGAAACAGATTGACCAGCGATAATGAAAGCGAAGCCCCAGCAATACCGGCAAGTACTGCTCCCAGGCAAACGCTAAAATATCGAATTCTGTTGACACTTACACCCAGGGTATCCGCCGCCGCCGGATTCTGTCCTACTGATTTTATTTTCAACCCCAGGGTTGTCTTATCTAAAACCCACCATGCCAAGGGGACAAGCAAGAATGCCCCATACACCAGCAGGCTCTGGTTAAAGACAATATCACCAATAACGGGGATATTACCCAGAACAGGCACTCGCACAGCCGAAAAGCCTGGAATGGTCTGGACAGTGCCAACCAGCTTCTTAAACAGCAGCGAAGAAAGGCCAAGACCAAACATATACAAACCGATACCGCTTATTCCTTGTTCAGCCTTCAAGGTGACGCTGATGAATGACATCAACAATCCCATCAACAATCCAGCGAGGGCGGCTGCAAGCAAAGCGAGCCACAAGTTGCCGGTGTTGAGTGCAACGTAAAAACCAATAAATGCCCCGACCAACATGATCCCGTCAACGCCAAGATTAAACACGCCAGACGTCTGGGCAAAGGCCTCTCCAATTGAAGCATAAAGGTATGGAGTAGCCAATCGCACAGCCGATGTCAATATTCCAACGATGATAGAAAGGGAGATAAACTCACTCATGAAAGTACCTCGCTTGTGCTGAGGCTCCTATTGACTTCAGCTTCAGAAATCATTCTTCTTCCTGCCCATTTCCGTGAGAGATAAGCAGAACCGACAACGAACAAGACAATCAAACCCAGAATTGCATCAATCAGGGCAGATGGGACTTGGACGGCACGCTGCATTTTGTCTGCGCCAACCAACAACCCCCCAAAGAGAATCGAAGCAGGTATTGTCCCAATCGGATGAAGGCCGCCAAATAAGGCTGCGACGATCCCTGTAAAGCCATACCCGCTTGTGATCCCTTCAACCAGTCGATGTTGCACGCCGATGACTTCAATAACGCCTGCCAGACCTGCAAAACCACCCGCCAGAGTCAGAGACAATGCCTGAAAACTTTGAATGCTGATGCCAGCGTATCGTGAAGCATCAGGATTTAATCCTACCGCCCGAATTCGATACCCGATTGTTGTCCGCCAGAGGAAAAAATAGACTACGATAGCTAATAAGATTGCGAGAATCAAACCCGTATGAAGAAGGGTCTGCGGCACAAGTCTGGTAAGCCAAACCTGTTCTGGGAGTCTTTCGCTTTGAGCAAGATAGGTGCCTGATGATATCCCCGCAGGATCGGTAAGTGGTCCGCGTATGAGCAGATCCATCAACAGAATTGCGATCGAATTCAACATGACTGTGCTCAAGATTTCGTTCACATTAAATCGGGCTTTCAGAATTCCTGGAACAAATCCCCATGCAGCTCCAGCAATAAATCCGGCTAGAATTGTTGTTGGGATCAACATCCATCCAGGCCATGTCCGGAAAGTCAAAGAGAACCATGTTCCCATCAGGGCACCCAGAATAATCTGACCTTCGCCACCGATATTGATCACACTTGCACGAAACGCGATGCAAATACCGAGTCCAACAAGCAATAAGGGGGTCGCTTTAACTAAAGCCTGGGTCATCCCTGAAACGCTGCCAAATACACCTCCGATCATCGAAGCGTAAGCTTCGATTGGATTGACCCCCAAGAGCAGAAGCATAACTGCCCCAAAAACCAGCGCAAGTACTACAGCAAGAATAGGGAAGACGCTCGCATAGAAGAACTCCTTCCAACGGATGTTTCGTGGATTAATATTTATAAATAAAATTCTTGCTGGCAGGACTGACATTTGACATGCTCACCTACCCTTCAGTATTTGCGCTGGTTCATCAAAAAAACAGGCAGGTTGGTTCGAAATCATGGCCAACCTGCCTGAGCTAACATCAATCAGGTAAAATCCAGGTCCCTGTCTTGCCATCAAGTGCATCTGCGATCGATTCAGGTCTGGTCACAAGCGCTTTTCCCATTGGATTCGCTTCCAGGAAGGCAATGATGGCTTCAATTTTCGGTCCCATGCTGCCTGATAGGAAATGGCCTTCGGCATAAAGCTTTTTCGCTTCGCTGAGTGTCATCTTGTCCAACCATTGTTGATTGGGCTGATTATAATTGATCGCAACCTGATCAACGGCTGTTGAAATCAGGAAAAGATCAACTTTTAAATCAGATGCTAATAAACTGCTGGCACGATCCTTATCAATCACTGCATAGGTTCCTTGCAACATCCCGTTCTCGTCTTCGATAACAGGGATACCACCGCCGCCTACTGCAACCACGATAAAATCATCATCGATCAAGCTCTTAATAGCCTCGATCTCAACGATTTTTTTCGGGATTGGGGATGCGATCATCCGACGCCAACCTCGTCCAGCATCTTCTTTTACAACCCAACCTTCCTGAGCAAAGACATCCGCTTTTTCTTTGGTTGTGAAATCCCCCGATGCCTTTGGTGGGATTCTTGAATCCGGGATCGTCCTTATCCAACAAGACCTGGGTGACGACTGCTGCGACGGATCGTTTAATTCCACGCTTTTTAAATTCATTATCCAGAGCTCGTGCGATCATATAACCGATAGATCCCTGGGTGTCGGCTCCAATCACGTCCAATGGAGTGGAATGAACTTCAGGGGATGCAAGCTCATTCCGTCGAAGGATGAATCCAACTTGCGGACCGTTACCATGAGTTACGATCACATTCCAGCCGCGTTCGATCATATTAGCGATATGCTTACAGGATTCCTCAACGGCTGAAACCTGCGAATTAACGTCCTCATGCTGCTTATCTAGAATCAGTGAGTTTCCACCGATTGCGACGACTGCAACTTTTTTACTCATTTCTCTCTCCTAGCGCATCGTGAGTGCCATTACGGCTTTTTGGGCATGCATCCGGTTTTCAGCTTCGTCGTACACAACCGAGTGTGGCCCGTCCATAACGCCGTCGGTGACTTCGATATTTCGATCAGCTGGCAAAGGATGCATGTAGATCGCGTCCGGCTTCGCCAGAGCCATCTTTCGCTCATCGGTGATCCAATGCTCGTATTTCTTTATGATGCGGGCGCCTTCTTCGGCATCTGGAGTATGGACCATCGCACCCCAGGATTTCGCATAGACAATATCGGCGTCCTTGAATGCTGCTTCCATATCATCCATGACTTCGAAACCGACACCAAACTTGCGCGCCTGTTCCTGGGCCTGGTCCATGATCTCGGGCATCAGCTTGAATTCCGGCGGATGGGCAAGGACAACATCCAGCCCGAAACGAGGCATTTGCAGGATCAAAGACTGTGGGACGGACATAGGTTTCTGATACGACGCTGCGTATGCCCATGAGACGACCATTTTCTTTTTCCGCAGGTCACGGCCTTTTTTCTCAACGATCGTCATCAGGTCGGCCAAACATTGGAAACGGGTGATAAATATCGCACTGCATGTTTAGGATCGGTACTCGTGATGCTTTGGCGACATCATTCAAATACTTGTTTCCAATGCCCCAATCCACATGTCGAATTGCAATTCCATCGAAATAACGGCCAAAAATTTCGCCGATTTCTTTGGGTGTGTCTCCATGAGAAATCTGTGTCGACTTGGATTCGATGAAAGCACCGTGCCCGCCGAGCTGTGCCATACCTGCTTCAAAAGAGCCACGCGTGCGTGTGCTGGAAAAGAAAAAGAGCATCGCCAGTACTTTATCGCGCAAATAGGCATGTGATTCACCGAGGGCACGCTTGCGTTTCAGGTCAAAAGCAACTTCTAATACAGTTTCGACTTCTTCTTTTGTGAAGTCAAGATCACCAATTAAATCGCGGTTGCGAAGATCAGTTTGCATGAGGACCTCTCTATTCTAAAATAACTATTCCATTTTTCCCATGACAAGAGCTAACAGAGCCATGCGCATCACGACACCGTAGAAAGCCTCCTGCCAGTAGCGAGACCAGTGGGTGATATCGACATCGGGAGGAATTTCGTCCATTCGGGGAAGCGAGTGGAGCAAAATGGCATCCGGTTTTGCCTTGGTGTACAGAAGTTCGCGGGTGATCTTATAGTTGGCAGGGGTCAAACCGACATCTCCGGCTCGCTCGTCGCGCGATTTTGTATAATCTGGTTGAACAACCGGCTCGACGAGGATTACATCTGCATCGCCGATAGCCTGCTCGACATGTTCTGCTTCCTTGAAGTTCAGATTATACTGCTTCAATTCAGCTTTGAATTCATCCTTCATTCCAATCTCAGGTGGAGCGACAAAAGTAACCGGGCAGTCAAATTGCGTCAAGGCATATGCCAGTGAATGCATCGTGCGCATACGCATATCTCCAACTGCGAGCCATTTGAGGCCATCAATTCGGCCTTTTTCACGCTGAACAGTATAAAGATCAGTCAGAATCTGAGTTGGATGCTCACCCCAGCCGTCGCCACCGTTGATGATCGGCACGGACGCCCATTTCGCTGCTTCGTGGGGAGCGCCCTGTTGGAAATGGCGCATAACAATCACGTCGCCGTAAAACTCGAGCATCTTAACTGTGTCTTTAATCAACTCCTGGTAGAAGTCTCCGGCGCGGGTCATCTTTGCATCCGAAAAGCCGGTTACATGACCACCAAGCCGGTGCATAGCTGCTTCGTGAGCCAGACGGGTGCGCGTGCTAGGCTGGTAGAAAGCAGTGACCATGGTCTTCTCAGCAAGCATATTGCTGTTGCGGCGGGTCCGAGCAATTGGCTCGAGCTGTTTTGCGACATCTAACACATGGAAAAATTCGTTCCTTTCAAAATCTTTCAGCGAAAGGATATCACGACCAGAAAAACTACGCATTTCAAAACCTCCGATATTCTAAGGGTTGATAGGATTTGTAAAAACGCATATTTGATGCGTGGATACACATGAACATTTTCTGCAGTCCGGATCAACCAACCTTCCGGACGACATGGAAGTGAAAATAACCAGGCAGGAAATAACTGTAAGAATGGTCGATGACATTTCCTGCTGTTGAATAAAGATCCGCAATTAAATAAATCAAAACAACTCCTCGCTGAACGCCAAGCGCACGCGCAACGGATGAATTGGCAGTTTTCGCATTAATTTCAGTCCGTGAAGACAGTAATTGCGGATCGCCTCGATTGATTAGAAGGTCAAGCACAGAGCCGCTGAATTTTGATGTTAATTCTTCTGGTGTCAAAATATGCACTGGTAGAATGTCCACGAGAAATGCAACTGGACGGTTCTCTGCCAGGATGACACGCGAGATTTGGATCACCTCCTTACTATCGTCGAGCGAGAGCTTCGAGATTTCATCAGGCGTTGCAAGTCTGCGTTCCACATCTAGCTCCCCCATCGTGACTAGAAGATTGTTTCGTTCTGCAATTGTCTCGATGCTTTCCAGGATTTCCAATCCGCTTTCCAGCGTCCGTGCCGGATGATTAACAAAGGTTCCTGAACCCTGCCTGCGGCGGATAAATCCTTGAGTTTCAAATATTCTCATCGCTTCGCGCAAGGTCGCTCGTGAGACTCCGAGCGACTTCGCTAGTTCGGGTTCAGGTGGCAAACGCCCACCTGCTTCTGTTGCCGTAATAATTTGGCTTAGCTGTTCGTGCAATCTTAGAGTTATTGATGATTCAGCCATAAATTAAATGATCTGCTATCTGGTCTGGTCTTTCCTACGATTTTTCCAGGACGGGAATCATCTGGAACTTTGTTACATCGATCAATCCCAGATCAGAAATCCGAAGCTCAGGGATCACAGGTAAAGCGAGTAGGCTGAGCTGCATATTGGGATTGTTCAGCTTGCAGCCGCAGGCTCGGAATCCATCCAGGACCGTCTCTGCTTGAGCAGCGACATCCTCAGCTGGAATATTTGACATTAATCCAGCGATTGGTAAAGCAACCTGACCAATCACCTTGCCTTCACTTACAACAACTTGTCCGCCTCCGATTTTTGCCAGATAATTGGCTGCAGCAGCCATATCCGCTTCATCCGTTCCGATCACAAGCAGATGATGACTGTCATGTGCAACTGTCGAGGCGATTCCGCATGGGTGATTCAAACCAAATCCATGGACCAGACCCACAGTAACTCTGCCTGTGCCGTGGTGTCTTTCAATCACAGCAATTTTTATCAAATCTCGTTGGGTGTCAATATTCACTTTCCCATCTTTGACAGGCATCTCAAAGTGCGTACGGCGGGTAGGTGCCTGGTTTTCAAAAATCCCGATAACGTTTGCTAGTGCCCTGCCCGGTATCGGACTGATCAGGTCAAAATCGGAAGGCAAGATTTCACGTTTCAATCGGACTGAATTGGTTGCCCATTCGGGATATTGAAAAATGGGAGAACTGGCAAGAAATCGATAATTATCTGCAGCGATTTTTCCTCGGGCAATCACCGTTTGAGCTTTGAATTTTCCCAGGTTTTCGACGATGAGGATATCAGCGTAACGGCGAGGTGCGATCATCCCGATCTCGCGAGAAAGGCCAAAATGCTCTGCTGCGTTGATTGTCGCCATTTGTATCGCAGTGATTGGAGCTACACCGTTCGCAATAGCTTCTCTAACCGCACGATCGACATGACCCTCACAAACAAGAGTCTCTGAATGTAAGTCGTCGGTACATAAAATGAACCGGTGAGGGTCGAGTTTCAATTCTGTTATAGCCCGCACTCCTTCGGCAACATCCAACCAACCGGATCCAAGGCGTAGCATTGCTTTCATCCCTTGCCGAACACGAGCTATTGCGTCATCCTTCGTTGTCCCTTCATGATCGTCTTCCGGACCACCGGCAACATAACCGTGGAACGGTTTCCCTAAATCGGAAGAAGCGTAATGACCGCCGATAACTTTTCCGGCCATGGTAGGTCTCTGCCATCTCGGAATGTATTTTCATATCATTGAGATAGACACCTGGAAAATTCATGACTTCGCCCAAGCCAATAATTCCCGGCCATTTCAATGCTTCTGCAACTTCCAGCGGTCCGATTTCAGCACCCGGTGTCTCCAAACCAGGGGCTGAAGGCACGCAGGAAGGAACCTGAACCCAGACATGGATTGGCTGGAGGCTCGCTTCATCGACCATAAGTCGTACGCCGCGTAATCCGAATACGTTAGCAATTTCGTGCGGATCGACCATCATTGCAGTAGTGCCATGCGGCACTACTGCTCGAACAAATTCACTGACAGTCAACATGCCTGATTCGACATGCATGTGGGCGTCGATCAGTCCTGGAACTAAGAAATGACCGTGCGCATCAATCACCTGCGTAGTTTCACCAATTGAATGGGAAGCGTCTTCACCGACATATGCAATTCGGTCATCACAAATTGCAATATCTGTATTTGGGATAATTTCACCAGACTGGACCGATACCCAACGCCCGTTTCGAATTACGAGGTCAGCGGGTTGGCGTCCCATGGCGACGTCAACAAGTTTGCGAGTAAAATCGGATATCATTTCAGCCATCGATGCACCTAATCTACCTATTCTTGCCTTGGATCAGGGCCTAGTTTATCAAAAAATGGATTGAATGTCAATTGTCTGACAAATTATTTTTTTAGATAAATTTTCAGTTAGATTACTACGTTGAAGGATAATTGATGAGGTGGTAGAATTATTAGCGAGTAGAGAGAAAAATCGCAGTAACCAATAATTCTTTTCCGGATTTTCCAATTTCCGAACACTATAAAACAAGTTTGCAGGAGGGATTTGCAGCTTGAAAGTTGAAAAGAATTTCCCCGATCTGGCAACAGGAGATGAACAAATTTATTAAACCGCGGCTTGATATGCCACCGGCGATTTTATAATTCCCATCATATCGATAAAGAGGAAAATATGGATATATTTGGACTTGCCCGGCATGGGCTAAATGACTTTGAGCAATTTGCGATTGTTGCGGTTCTTGTAGTAGCGGTCATCAGCCTGATCTACGCCTGGCTGTTGAAGAACCTGGTCTTGAAAAAAGACAAAGGGACACCTGAGATGCAGGAAGTTTGGGAGGCTATCAGGATTGGTGCGGATAGCTATCTCAGTCGACAGCTGAAAACTATCTTACCTGCGATAGCAGTTTTGACATTGGCTTTGTTTTTCAGTGTCTACATCGTCAAACCGAGTCAGGAAGCACTGGAAGAATTTCCACTAAATACTAAAATTATCATTGCGGGAGGACGGACGCTGGCATTCATCGTAGGGGCTACGTTTTCACTCCTTGTGGGACAACTAGGGATGCGCATGGCTATTCAAGCGAACGTGCGCGTCGCATCGGCTTCGCGGCGAGGGTTTAATGAAGCTCTTTCAATTGCCTATTATTCTGGCACTGTGACCGGAATGTTAACCGATGGGCTGGGTCTGCTTGGAGGCACAATCATCTTTATCATTTTCGGACGCGCAGCTCCAGATGCATTATTAGGATTTGGATTGGGCGGAACATTGATCGCGCTGTTTATGCGTGTAGGTGGTGGTATCTTCACAAAAGCTGCGGACGTCGGTGCTGATCTGGTAGGGAAAGTGGAAAAGGATATTCCGGAAGATGATCCCAGAAACGCCGCAGTCATTGCAGATCTGGTAGGAGATAACGTCGGTGATTGTGCAGGAATGGCTGCCGATATCTTCGAGAGCTATGAAGTGACGATCGTCTCGACGCTGATCCTTGGGATCGCTCTCATGGCTTTTGACCCTACCCACAGCTTGAAATGGATTGTGTATCCGCTTATCATCCGCGGGATCGGTGTGATCAGCTCAATCCTGGGTACCTTCACAGTTCCGATTTGGGAAAATTTTCCGCTCAAGTTCCTGCGGGCGCATGATTCAGAAGAAGCGATGTTTCGATCCTATGAAGTTTCGAGTGTCAATACTATCATCCTGTCGTTCATCGTTGCAATCCTATATGCAAACGACTGGCGGATGGCGATGCTGACGACGATTGGCGTCGGTCTGGCTGTCGTTTTTAACCCGCTCACATCCTATTTCACATCGGCAACCAAAAAACCTGTCAGAGAGATTGTGGAATCCACTGAAACAGGACCTGCAACGACCATCCTCTCTGGATTGGCTGTTGGGATGGAATCTAGCGTTTGGGCGTTAATCGCGATTTCCGTTTCGTTTATTTTCAGTATCATTCTATACCAAGGAGATGGACCGCTGTACGTACTTTATGCAGTTGCCCTGGTGGGGATTGGTATGCTGAGCCACACCGGGAACAATGTTGCGATGGATTCGTACGGTCCGATCTCAGACAACGCGAATGGGATTGGCGAGATGGCCTGGCACGATCAAACCGATGAGAAAACACTAAAAGCTCGACAAATCATGGCCGATCTGGATGCGGTTGGAAATACGACCAAAGCGATTACGAAAGGAATTGCGATTGCTTCGGCAGTGATTGCCGCAGTGAGTCTCTTTGCGTTCTTTCATCACGGATGTCAGTAGAGTTCAGGCATCACTCGGTTTGGACGTACTGGATTCGATTCGGGTCTCCAGCACTTCAGTATTTGTAGGGCTTCTCATAGGCGGTGCACTCCCCTGGATGTTCAGCTCACTCTCGATTCGTGCGGTCAGCCGGGCCGCGGGAGAAATCGTCATGGAAGTTCGCCGCCAGTTCCGCATCCCCGGTGTAATGGAGGCAACAGTCAAGCCTGATTATGCCAGAGTGGTCAGTATTTCGACCGCATCCGCCCAAAAAGAGCTGATCCCCCTGGCGACAATCTCAGTCCTTATGCCGCTGCTAATTGGTCTGGTGCTTGGAGTTGAGGCACTCGGCGGTTTCCTAGCAGGTGTAATCCTGAGCGGTCAGCTGCTGGCAGTCTTCATGGCAAATACCGGTGGCGCCTGGGATAACGCAAAGAAAACAATTGAGGATGAGCCTCGCAACTTGGAGAAAAACACCGGTAAAGGTTCAGAGCGCCATAAAGCAAGCGTGGTTGGTGACACGGTCGGTGATCCGTTAAAAGATACCGCGGGACCGGCGCTTAATCCCATGATTAAAGTAGTGAACCTGGTTTCATTGATCGCAGCTCCAATTCTGGTCGCTTATTCGGATTTAGGTATAACAAAATGGGTGATAGTCATCGCTTTGTTGGCCGGTGTGATCTGGAGCATCACTCGCAGCAAGAAGCCTGCTCCAAAATTGAAAGCCGCTGATTGAAAGATTATGTAACTCTCTGCCGATTTCAAAAAGTGAGCCTGAAAATTTGGCTCACTTTTTGAATGAGCTTTGGAGATTTTCGTTTGAAAGTAAAAATATGGTTGGCTCTTATTTCTTTGTACATTGTCTGGGGTTCCACTTACCTGGCGATTCGCTTCGCGGTTGAGACAATTCCTCCGTTTCTAATGGCTGGAACCCGTAATCTGACGGCGGGATTGATATTATATGTCTGGATGCGGGTATCCAAAAAAGCCAAGCCGACCTGGAGTGAATGGAAGACAGCTGGAATCATTGGTTTATTTTTGTTAGTTGGTGGAAACGGGTTGGTATCGTGGTCGGAACAGCGGGTAGTATCCAGTATTGCTGCAGTGATTGTTGGATCAATGCCTCTATGGATTGTGCTTATCGATGCGGTCCGACCTGGTGGAAGCAAGCCATTCTGGTTGACTGTGGTTGGAGTCGTCCTGGGTTTTGTGGGGATCCTAATCCTTGTCAATCCATTCGGCTCAAGCAATAATGATTCGAACGCAGTGGATACGATTGGAGCAATTGCACTATTAATCGCTTCCTTGCTCTGGTCGATTGGTTCGATCTACGGTCGAGAAAATCATCATAAGCTTCCCAATCAGCCACTATTAGCTTCTGGGATGGAAATGTTGGTTGGAGGAGTAGGACTATTCATAGTTGGGACGCTGGCAGGAGAATGGGGAAGATTAAATATTGCTGAAATCTCAATTTCATCCATAGTCGGATTGGTGTATTTAATCTTCTTTGGCTCGATTGTAGGATTTGCATCCTATTCCTGGCTTTTGGGAGTTGCCCCAACACCGCTTGTCGCGACATATGCATATGTAAATCCGCTGGTCGCGGTTTTTTTGGGAAGTATAATAGCCAATGAGCCGATGAATTTCCAAATCATCTTTTCTGCACTATTGATCGTTGGGGCAGTTTTGATCATTAATACTACGTCCTGGTTGCGGTCTATGGGGAGATTAAGAAGCTCAACCATCCAGCGAGGTCATGAATAAATCGATGCAGATGGCATTCCAATAATCGATCTGGCATTCATAATGGCGTTAAGGATTGCTTGACTAACAGCCTCGGCGGCAAAAGCGCCAATAGCATTCACATCTGCCTTCTCTTTTCCCATCGACAATGCAAAAATTGTATCTCCATCCAGCATAGTATGGGCAGGGCGGATTGTGCGGGCAATTCCGTCCTGGGCCATTTGCGCAACTTTATTGATTTCCTCTTTGGTAGAGCCTGGCGTTGGTCGCGACGACACCAATCACAGTGTTGTTCCCATTGGCGAATTCTTGATGTGAACCAAATGAATTCTTCTGCATGACCTCGAGAGCATTAACGAATTGATTCGCCGGTTGGATAGAAGCTTTTTCGAAGAACGGATTTCGTGCCCCTGCGATAATTTTTCCGCTTGCAGGATCGACTACATCGCCGAGAGGATTGACTGCCACAATTGCTGCGATGATTACTCCATTTACGAGCTGATACCCCACCATTCCCCACCCCGCCCTTCATTGCACTTCCCATCCCAAGAATTTTTCCGACCGTTGCCCCGGTGCCGGCACCGACATTTCCCTGCTCAGGTGGTTTATTTGTTGCATTCAGACAAGCCTGATAACCCATCTGGGCGTCCGGGCGGATGTCTGGTCGACCAATTCCTAAATCGAACAGGATTGCAGAGGGTACGATGGGGACTTTTGCCACACCAACGTCAAAACCGACTCCCGCGTTCTTCAAGATATCGGACGACGCCAGTTGCAGCATCAAGCCCGAATGCTGATCCACCTGAAAGAACGACCGCATGCACTTCTTGAACAAGATGGATGGGGCGCAGAGCGTCAGTCTCCCGTGTACCGGGAGCGCCACCGCGCTGGTCTACTCCTCCAACTGCGCCGGTCTCGCATAAGATCACTGTACATCCAGTCTGCGCTTCTGTGTTCGAGGCATGACCTACTCGGATACCAGGAATATCGATAATTGATATTGAGGATGTGTTCATGGGAATGATTGTATCAAATCCAATTCACCTAAATGGTGATTGATATTCTCGTCTTGATTCTTTGGGAAAGTTGACATCTATTATCTTTGGGGTATAATTCCCCTTCGCATGGCTTATATTTAGCCCAACCCGGCCCCGTAGCTCAATGGTAGAGCAGTTGACTTTTAATCAATTGGTTACAGGTTCGAGCCCTGTCGGGGTCATCCGGACAACTGCTCCTAATAATTGGGAGCAGTTGTTATTTTAACAATTATCACTCTTACACTTTTTGAAGTTTTAATCTGAATCTCTTCACCCAAATACGGGAAGCCTATTGCACATGGATACCTTGATCCGAATGGCTTTTGTTGAGGATGGACCTTCGGTAGTTCGGCTGGTACACGAACTTGCCAGTTTTGATCATGAAGAATGTACGCTCGATCTCGCCTTTGTCCAGTCCTATTTAAGATTACCCGGTGCGAATATCCTGATAGCTGAGGAAGATCAGGAAGCTGTTGGTTTGGTCAGCTATTGGATTCGACCGAATCTTTACCATGCCGGCATGGTTTGCCTGATTGAAGAGTTCATTGTTGCGAGCGGATATCGATCCCGGGGCATCGGCAGTAAATTATTGACGGAAGTAATTCGACGTGCCAGGGAAATTGATTGTGCTGAGGTTTCTGTCAGTACCCATGACCACCAACGAGTTAGCTGTTCGGTTTTACCGCCGGCATGGGCTGACGGAGGAATCACTGCTTCTGGAGCAGCATTTTTAGTTCAGCTGCGCTTTTCTCGGGTTGATCGCTGAAATGATCGATTATAGCCAAAAATCCGAGAGATGGCTCGGATTTTTGGCTATAAAAAGAAAGAATGACAGAAAATTGCTTATCGATTTGCGGGCGGCAGGTAATTCATAAATAATTTTAGCGCGTTCGGATCAACCATCGAGGTATCGACGATCGTACTGGCGGTCTTATACAGGTCAATTGCGGCATTCAGCCCATCAACTGATTTGAGCTGCGGCGTGTTTGAGGAATTTCCTGAGCGAAGGTCGGTTCTTACGTGCATTTTGTGTGTTTACACCAGTCTTATCGCATGTTCGTAACTTATGATAATTTTACCGGACTTGTCCTGTTTGACAATACGTCTTTTGACCCGTTTTCATTTCTCGAACAAGTATTAGTCCTGGATAGTGTTCGAGTATAATCCAATCACGATAGGAGCTTTCGAATGGATATCAAGCTCTACCAACAATATTTGAATGAATATGTACGCAACGCGGTTCGGCAGAGCAATGGCAGCGTGCAAGGGACAGCCGAAAGGCTGCACGAGCTGGAAGTAAAAGGCATTTTCGTGTCTCATCGGGAGGAAAAACGCCGTGCCCTGGCTGATGCCCAGCGCGCTTTTGACGATCACCGACATTGGCCAATGGAGATCATCATCAGCCACCTGGGTATTTCCATGGATTGATATTTTTTCAAAGAGAGATACACCTTGTTATCTCCAGGCGCTGAAATCCCAATCATTCATCAGCATGCGCAGCTCATCTTTGCTGTGCAGATCAAATTTGTATAAGACTCTCTTGATGTGCGACTTGACCGTTTCCGGGGAGATAGACAACCTGGCGGCGATCTGGCGATTGGTGTAATCCAGGCAAACGAACGCCGCCACCTCCTGCTCGCGTTGGGAGAGGGTTTGCCAGCGCTGGAAGGTATCAAGATCCAGATCGCGCTGTGCAACTCCGCTGGCCATCAGATCGGCAGCCACCTCTGTGGGTTTTCGCTGCTCGTGCTCGGCAAGCGCTTCGACATAATCTACCAACGGACCGTCCAATGTGTAACGGCGGCGTTCAATCCGGCGCAAGCCCAGCCTCTTCAGGAAAGCATCCAGGAACGACACAACACGTGCTCCTCGGCCTTGTTTCTATTAATATGGGGCAGAGATTGAAATCTGATCATCCTGAAATGATTATAAATAGAACAAATGTTCTTGTCAAGCAGCTGTTTGTGAGCCAGAGCTCTTTGCTGAATATGCTAGAATCATTCAAATGCGAAAATGGATTGAGCCGTCGGATCAAACGATAGCCGAAGGCTTGTTCAGTCTGACGAGAGGCAGCCTGCTGGCAGCAAGGGCGCTTGCCCGGCGCGGTTATGCTGATGTACGATTGGCAAGGGCTTTCCTTGATCCAGACTGCTTCCAGCCAGCCGAGCCTGGTGAAATGCCCGGGTTGGATCGGGCAAAACTCCGTCTTTGGACTGCGATGCAAAACCGCGAGCACATCCTTGTGTGGGGCGACTTTGATGTAGACGGACAGACTGCTACGGCTATTTTGGTGGAAACACTGACCGAATTGGGGGGTAAGGTGAGCTACCATATCCCAATCCGTGCGAAAGAATCGCATGGGGTCGGTTTAAACGTACTGCGGGAACTTCTAGAGGTTTCGAATGATCCACCGAGGTTGGTGCTGACCTGTGACACAGGAATTTCCGCTTATGATGCGATCGCATATGCCAATGAGCGAGATGTAGACGTGATTGTCACCGATCATCATGAGCTGCCAACCCGCCATGCAGGCGAGGATGAGATTGAAGAAATTCAGGAGCTGCTCCCCTTGGCTTATGCAATTGTTTCTCCGAGATTGCTGCCGCAAAATCATGGGTTAAGTGGGCTTCCTGGTGCGGGAGTGGCGTATAAACTTGCTGAGGCACTGTATCGACACGCTGGATATCCTGGAGGAGTAAGTAAATATCAGGATTTGGCTGCTTTGGGGATTGTTGCAGACGTTGCTTTGCTGACCGGTGAAACCCGCTTTCTGCTTCAACGCGGATTAGAATGTCTGCGTGGGTCGCAACGGGTGGGTCTGCAGGCTATCTATGAAATGTCTGGACTTGTTCCGGCTTCGATGACCGAAGAACAAATTGGATTTGTCCTGGCGCCCAGACTGAATGCGTTGGGCCGATTGAGTGATGCTAATCCAGCTGTTGAGTTGTTAACGACAAAGGATGCTGGAAGAGCACGTGTCCTGGCAATGGAGTTGGAAGGATGGAACAGCCAGAGGCAATTGATGACCGGCCAGGTCCTCAAAGCTGCACAGGATCAAATTGGCAAGGATACCGACTAGACCTCGTCAGCGCTGGTCCTTGCGAGTCCTTCCTGGCCAGCAGGAGTGATAGGCATCGTCGCAAGCCGACTTGTCGATAAATATCGAATACCTGCAATCCTAATTTCGATGCCTCAAGGAGAATTGGCCCGTGGATCAGCTCGATCTGTGGAAGGAGTGGACATCACCCAGGCGTTATCGAATGTGTCTGATCTCCTATCAGGATTTGGAGGTCATGCGATGGCAGCTGGTTTTTCGATTGACCCCAAGAATATCCCCATATTTGTGCAAAGAATTTGCCAGAATATCCAATCCCAGAAGAATGAATACTCATTGAAAGCACGATTCACTTCTAATTGAAGGATTTCTGGATTGGGGTGAGATTAACCTGGAACTAGCAAATTCACTGAATCAACTGGCGCCATTCGGACATGGAAATCCTCCCATCATCCTTGCAAGTCGAGACTTAGAGTTGGTGAGTATTTCGAAAATTTGGTCGGCAATCTGAGCACATCAAACTCTTGATAAAAGACCAATTTGGTAATGTGCAAAAAGTGACATGGTGGGGTGGTTCTGAATCCGGTGACGAATACCAATTTCCAAGTGGAAAGTTTGATCTGGCTTATCAAGTAAGAAGCTCCAGTTATAAAGGTCAAGATGAATTATCAATCGTTTTTGAAGACCTGCGATCTGATGCCCTGGATGACCGGATCGATATTGTCCACACAAGACTTGAGGTAATCGATCGGAGGTCTCTTGCATACTCCTCATCGAGAGCTGTTAAAGATTTTTTCAAACAATAATCTTCTAGGAACTATCATTTGGGCAGAAGCCGGAGAGCACAGCCGGTTGATAGAAAGTTCTAAAAGATGCAGGATTTTACGACGCAGATGATCTGGTTTTGTCGAGGGAATACCTTATGCCATGCCATTCCCTGATCATATGGACCGTGCCTCCTGGTAGGCGCGAGCTTGCAGAAGCTCTAGAGAAATGTCGACCATTAAGAGTGCAAGTTTTCGGGATTGATCCCGAGTTTGGTACGCTGAAATCATTCATGAAACAACTAAGCGGATTGCTTCGGTATCAATATTCCAAAGGCGTTAATTATGTCACAATAAAAACTCTGGCTGGATTAACGGGTCATTTAGAAAAAACAGTTCGCCTGGGTTTGGCCTGGTTGGAGGCAGCAGGCCATATTAAAATCTTGATTACCGAGGATCAGCTCCCTAATTATTTACTTTCGGATGTTTGCTCAACTGTCACCTTTTCCTTTGAGAAAGTGAACAATCCGAATGATTCTATCCAAACTAAGCAGCTTACGAATCAAATCAGTCAACTTCTGGAAGAGTCAAATGCATTCAGGAAATATTTCCTCCGTGCAGACCTGGATGATTTGCTCCAACACTTGACAAAATGAAGGAAATTGATAAAATCATTACTATATACATCAAAATGTTAGCAGGATTATAGAAATGAATGAACAAGATAATTTTGAGATATTGTTAAATTTCTTCAAGGCATTAGCCGATGAAAAGCGACTGATGATCATTGGTTTTTTGGCTCAAAAACCGACGAATGTTGAACAGCTAGCGGAGTCGCTAAACCTGAGCGTTTCAACAACTTCCCACCACTTATCGAAATTGGCAAAGGCAGGGTTGGTTACAGCGCGCGCACAAGGTCATTATGCGATATATTCTCTTGCAATTAGAAACTCTGAAAGAAATGGCAAAAGATATGCTGCATGAAAGCAGTTTGACCAGTCTCACCCGGAAAATAAGTGAAGATGCCTACGAACAAAAAGTGCTCTCAACATTTCTCGATACGGAAGGGCGTATCATGAGCTTTCCAGCACAAGAGAAGAAATTTCTTGTAATTTTGAAATATGTTGTCCAATCCTTTGAGCCGGAAATTCGATACACGGAAAAAGAAGTCAACGAAATCCTTTCTCGTTATAATTCTGACACCGCATTGATGCGAAGATACCTGGTAGGTTATGGGTTTATGGATCGAGAGGGCGGCGGTGGTTGTTATTGGCGGCTGCCTTTGACTGCCTGATGGAGGATGACACATGTACTATGCCGTCATCATGGCTGGTGGCTCAGGGACCAGACTCTGGCCGTTAAGCCGCGAACAAAAACCAAAGCAATCGCTGCAGTTGGTCGGCGGACAGAGCATGTTCCAGCATGCTGTCCGCCGAATTTCACCAATTTTCTCGATCGATCGGATATTAATTGCAACCAGACAAGAACATAAGGATATTCTCCAGCAGCAAGAATCTGAGCTTTCGGACTCTCAATTTATTCTTGAGCCTGAAGGGCGAGGAACTGCACCTGCGATCGGTCTGGCTGCAATTCACCTCAACAGGCAAGATCCTGATGCTGTGATGGCAGTCTTAACCGCTGATCACTACATTGAAGACTCAAAAACATTCATAAACGTCCTTCATGCAGCAGAACATTTAGCTCAGCAGGATTTTCTCGTCACATTGGGAATCCAACCAACCAGTCCATCTACCGCGTTTGGATATCTCGAACACGGTCAGGCCCTGGAGCAAGTCGAAGGATTCCAGACCTACCGCGCTTAGGGCATTCACCGAGAAACCAGACCATGAAACCGCTGCTCGTATGGTCTCTCTCTGGAATTTATTCGTGGAACAGCGGCATGTTTATCTGGAAAGTAAAGCGAATCCTCGAAGAGTTTTCCATCCAAATGCCTGAGTTTTATGACATGCTGATGCGAATTTATGAAACCATCGGTACAACGAGTTATGATCATGTTCTGAAACTAACCTGGCCTCAGATTCCGAAACAGACCATTGATTACGGGATCATGGAAGGAGCTCGAGAGGCTGCAGTAATCCCTGTCGAAATGGGTTGGACCGACGTGGGAAGTTGGAGCAGCTTGATCGATCTTCTGCCATCAGACAATCTGGGAAATTCTATCAAGGGTGATCATATCGGGATAAATTCTGAAAATTCCCTGATTATCGGTGGTAAACGACTGATTGCGACGATAGGGATCAATGACCTTGTCATTGTAGACACGGAAGACGCTCTACTGATTTGCAGCAGAGATCAGGAGCAAAAAGTGAAGAATCTGGTAGAAATGCTGAAAATACAGGGTCGTTCTGATTTAGTATAAACAATACCTGAATGCATAATCTTGGAGTAAAAATTGACCCTTAATCCGAAAATATTTAAAGCCTATGATATCCGCGGGATCTATCCCTCCGAGCTTGACGAAGATGTAGCATATCGGGTAGGTCGATCTTTTGTTTCACTTCTCGCACCAGAGGAAATCATAATCGGAAGAGACATGAGACTCAGCGGTGCATCCCTTGAAACAGCATTAATCGAAGGAATTCTTGACCAGGGTGCGAATGTCATAAGTATCGGAATGGTCAGCACGGATCAATTTTATTTCGCCTGTGCAACAGAAAAATTACCGGGTTTAATGATAACGGCATCACACAATCCAAAGCAATACAACGGCTTTAAGATGGTCAAGGAGATGCCGTATCTGCTGAGTGGCGATAGTGGGATCCAGGATATTCGCCGGATTGCCGAGAAGGCTCAATTTCAATCCCCTCGCAAGTCGCGGAAAACAGATCAATCGATCTTACCTTGAATGGATTTCGTTGAAAAAGTGTTCTCCATTGTTGATTTTTCAACGATACGGCCTATGAATATCGTCGCTGATACCGCAAATGGGATGGTTGGCCCGCTCCTTGATAAGATACTTCAACGATTGCCTGTGAAATTAACCCGCCTCTACTTTGAACCTGATGGAAACCTTCCCAATCATGGTCTGGATCCCCTCCAGCCACAAAACCGTGCAGTTCTGGAAAGAACGGTACTTGAACAAAACGCAGAGATTGGTTTTGCTTATGATGGTGATGGTGACCGTTTTTTTGCGATTGATGATCGTGGTCATTTTGTGCCGGGTGATTTTCTAACAGCGATCATTGCCAATTATCTGCTCGCACGCGATCCAGGATCTAAAATTATATATGACGTAAGAGCATCCTGGGCTGTTCCTAGATACAGTTCGAAACAGCTGGCGGCGAACCTTTGAAGGAGCGTGTCGGTCACGCTTTTATCAAACGGCGAATGGCTGAAGAATCGGCATTATTTGCCGGTGAAGTCACCGGGCATTATTATTTTCGCAGCTTTTTCAGTGCTGATTCAGGAATAATCCCTTCCTTGATATTGCTTCAATTATTATCGCAAAGAGGGATGCGCCTATCAGAACTGCTTTCACCGCTCGAGGAGAGATATTTTCTCTCCGGCGAGATCAATACAAAGGTAGAAAATGTCCAAAGCAAGATGGATCTACTTAGACGGCGATTCTCTGATGGAAAAATCGAATACTTTGGATGGAATCTCAATTGATTATCCCGATTGGCATTTTAATGTTCGTCCATCAAACACCGAACCACTTCTCCGATTGAACCTGGAATCTATTCGTTCGCGGACAGACATGGAGCAACATCGAGATGATGTCCTGAAAATAATCAGAGAGCCGATCCATTGAACTGTTTCAGTTCATCGACTTAACTTGATTATTCCGGAACGAAGCTAGAAATAGCATGAAAGCTGGAAAATATGAATCTGAAGTCAAATATCTCTGAATACTATCTTGCATTTGATCTGGGTGCAGAGAGTGGAAGAGCAATTCTAGGCCGACAGGAAGGCAGCTTTCTTAGAATTGAGGAAATCCATCGTTTTCCAAATGGACCTGTCTGGCTGAATGATCATCTTTATTGGGATATCCTGGCAATATGGTCCGAAATTCAAAAAGGGCTTCGTCTCGCAAGCAGCAAATGCGGCAGTGGACTTATCAGTATCGGATTGGATACATGGGGAGTGGATTTTGGGCTCCTGGATTCAAAGGATGCCTTGATCGGCAATCCATTTCACTATCGTGACAAGCGCACGGATGGGATGATTGAACAGGGAGATAAACTCATCAGCCGGGAAGAGATTTACAAATTGACTGGAAATCAATTTATGCAGTTGAACAGCCTGTATCAGCTGCTATCGATGAAACTGAGTCATGATCCTGTCCTGGACACCGCACGAACTTTCTTGAATTTACCGGATCTTATTAATTTTTGGCTGACGGATCGAAAGGGAAGTGAATTCACTATTGCCACGACAACCCAGTGTTTTAATCCACGAAAAAAAGATTGGTCAAGGGATTTGCTTTCACGGATGGGGCTTCCCACCGATATTTTTCAAAGAAATCATCGAACCTGGAACGACCTAACACTCCGCTGCGATCGAATCTGGCTCAAGCATTGGGCATTTCTGGAGTCCAGGTAGCGGCTATCGCCAGCCATGACACTGCCTCAGCAGTCGCTGCTGTCCCGGCAGAAGTTCGACGATATGCATTTATTAGCTCGGGTACCTGGTCATTAGTAGGCACTGAGATCCCAGAGCCAATCATAAATCACAAAAGCCAGATGTATGACTTTACAAATGAAGGATGTTTCGGGGGAAATTTCCGTTTCTTGAAAAATATACCTGGACTTTGGCTTTTACAGGAATGCCGAAGGGATTGGGCGTCTAAGGGATTTGAGTGCGATTACGAAGAAATTGTCCATCTGGCATCACAGGCTGAAGCATTTCGAACCTTGCTAAACCCAAACGATCCTTGTTTTCTCAGCCCTGGTGATATGCCTGCCCGTATTCGCCAATATGCAAGGTCCACCCACCAGCCGGTCCCAGAGACCATTGGTGAGGTAGTTCGTTGTACACTGGAAAGCCTTGCTTTGACCTACCGCCAGGTGATCGAAAATCTTGAAGATGTTCTGGGGTACAAGATCGAAGTTGTCCATATTGTTGGTGGGGGTAGTAGGAACCATCTCCTCAACCAATTCACAGCGAGTGCCACCGGATACCCGGTCATCGCAGGTCCTGTGGAAGCCACAGCTGTCGGGAATATCCTCGTTCAAGAAATCGCTATGGGTCGAATGGATACGCTTTCTGAAGCTCGCAATTTAGTGCGTTCTTCATTCGTTATGAATATGTTTGAGCCTGGGGAAAAACAAGCCTGGGATGATGCATATCAAAAATGGATGAGCATCATGAACAATCATGCTTTACAAACCAGTCAAGAAATTTCGAGATAAAATAGGAAATCCTTAACGATAATAAAAGGATTGAAATGAGCGAAATAATCATCCACCTTTCAAAAAACATGTTCGAAGTCAATGAGCGGCTTTTGATTGAAAAAGACGGCCTCTCTGCATCGCTCTTTCAATTCTCAAGCGGTGTTTCCGGCTTGCGTCTTAGGAATCTTTATGGTGAGATGGTCCTTCTTCCATTCCAGGGTCAACAGATTTGGTCTGCAGAATTCAATCGAAGACCATTGACGATGATCTCCATGTTCAATGAACCGAGACCCACCCGCGAGTTCCTGGAAACCTTCGGAGGGTTCTTCCTGCATTGCGGAGTGACAGGAACAGGAGCACCTTCGTCGCCTCAAGATAAGCATGTGCTTCACGGTGAGCTTCCAAATGCTCCTTATCAGGAGGCATGGATCCTGTTGGGTGAAGATCTACACGGAGAATATATCGGTTTGTCAGGTCGATATCATCACACCGTGGCATTTTCACACAACTATATTGCGGAGCCAGTTGTAAAACTTTACAAGCGATTCCAGTGTATTCTCAATTGCAATGAACATTCAGAATCTTAAAAAATACTGATATGGAGCTGATGTATCTTGCACACATCAATTTTCGCCCGGTAGATGATGGAGCTATCGTGTATTCTGCAATTCCCACCCCGGAGCATGTGCGCGTAAGGAGTTCCATTCCTTCTCACATTGTCCCTGGTCCAGGCTATTCTGAATTCATGCAACAGCTGAAGCGTCATCCAGAAATCCATCACCGTTTTTCTTCGGGCCAGAGCTACGATCCTGAAGTTGTATTTTTCATCGATTACCTGGCTGACCAAAATGGCTTTGCCCATACGATGCATATTTTCCCGGATGGGACCGCCGATTACGTTCGCCATACTCCCGCTCAGCTCCCTCGTGCGGTTCGCTGGATCGTCAGGACCGAAGATCAGCAAGCTTTGGGATTGATCGAACCAGGGACTTCAGAAGTCGAAGGCTATTCTGCAGAGAAATCTAAAGGAAATCTAATAGACCATACCACCTGGAGAACGCTGGCAGATGGATCTTCAAGTTGGCGTTTTGAATGCAGCAGATGTGTCTTCAACCGCTGCGCATATCAGTCAGGTCATTAAATCCAGCCAGCGACCAATTATCTTAAGCTTTTTAATAACCTGGAGATGCAATGAAAGTTGACCTTCAATATGGCCGAACTGGATTATGCCTGGATTTACCAGATGATATGGATATCCTTCGAAGCCGATATTTTCCAGGGTTGGAAAATGAAACAGCAGCGATAAGAGCCGCACTTCTCAACCCAATCGGATCAGAACCGCTTTCCACGTATATTCATCCCGGAGACCGCGTTGTGATTGTCCACACGGATATCACAAGGGCTACGCCTAATCAACGCATTCTCCCGATATTGCTGCGAGAAATCGAACTGGCAGGCATTCGTCGCGAGGATATCACTCTCCTTAACGCCCTCGGAACCCACCGCAAACAAACAGACTTGGAAAATCGAGCTTTGCTTGGTGATTATATCGTCGAGCATTATCGCTGCATCCAGCACGATTACAACGATCAAGAAAATCTCGCGCTGATTGGAAAGACCCGGTCAGGGAATCCAATCAGAATAAACAAGTTTTATCTTGATGCGGATATTCGAATTCTTACCGGCTTCATCGAGCCGCATTTCTTTGCTGGTTTTAGCGGAGGACCGAAAGGTATCCTGCCTTCCATCGCCGGTGAAGAAAGTGTTTTATCGAACCACAGCTTCTCGATGATCGCACATCCTGATGCAACATGGGGGAAAACCTACGGCAATCCGATTTGGGAAGAAATGCTCGAAGCTGCGTTACTTGCAAAACCCACTTTCTTATTGAACGTTGCCTTAAACTGCGATCAGAACATCAGCGGAATATTTGCTGGCGATATGATTAAAGCTCACAAAGCAGGGTGTGATTTTGTCCGTGAAAGTGCGATGGTACCAATAGAAAGCCTTTATGATGTTGTGCTGACGACAAATGGTGGCTATCCATTGGATCAAAACTTGTATCAATCCCTGAAGGGAATCAGTGCAGCCGAGCGAGCAATTCACGAGAATGGGACAATCATCATGTTCAGCGCTTGCGAGGATGGGCTGCCCGAACATGGAATGTATGCGGATTTGCTTCGCCAGGCAGGTTCTCCGCAAAGAATCCTTGAAATCCTTTCTTCACCAGGATTTTCTGCACCAGATCAATGGCAGGTCCAGATCCAAGCTCAGATTCTCCTGAAACATACCGTTTATCTTTACAGTGATGGATTGACAGAGCAACAAATCCGAGATGCTCTCTTCAGACCTGTAGATAATTTACTTGGTAATTTGGATAAATTTCGATCGAGCTACGGCAGCGGATTGAAGATGTGCGTGATCCCTGAAGGACCTCAGACCATACCTTGTCTGACCTAGCTTAAACAAAACGACTGTTTATTAAATAGTTTTACTTCTTCCCCTGTGAATATGGCCAGATACCGTCTTTCTAAATTCTCAGGGGCATTGAATTAAACCCTGCCCATACAAACAACCACCGCAGGTTGGAAAAGGGCTTGAAATGCAATCTTCAACGTTCAAGCGGGACAGGTCGCAGCCAGTGCAGCTGGTACAGGGTGAAAAATCAAAATATCGGACTTTTTCTCGAAAATCCAAATAAGATTTGTCATTCCATAAATCAAGCAGCCCGCGATTTTCAAGTTTTCCTATCGAATGGGCTTGAGTTTGACGGTGGTAATTTCCAATAAAATTTCCGCTGCTGTGAAGTAGGGGGATGCAGGGACTAACAGAGCCATCCCATCGAACAGCGGTGCTGCCCTGTTCTATGAATGGACAGGTATCCAAGGCGCGGTTTGTCGGTTTTCCTGCCAGGTGCATTACAACTTGCCGGGATTGGATCTCACCTAGCGCTTCCCGTGTGTGTTGATTGATATCCATTCGAGGCATATTAACAACTGCAAGTGAATTATTCTGCCAATAATCATGGTGAGAATAAACCCCTCGAAACACCGAGTCCTCGCGGAGTTCTTCAGTGTGAGGCAGCACATTACTGATTGAGAAGTGTTTTGCCCCCAGACGAGTGCCCAAACGAAGCACTTCTGGTAGGTCAGCGATATTTCGCTTCATCGCAACAAAAGCTATCCCTAATTCTGGTTTTGGTGAGTGTTGGTAGCCGGGATTATGACGAATGAGTCGCAATCGTTTTAAATTGTCAATAACCTTTGGTAAGGAGGAACCGAGTCGAACATCTTCATAACTCTCAGGTGAAGCTCCATCGAGAGAAACCCAGAGAATATCTAGTCCTGCCTTCGTTAGCTGGACAATTATGTTTTCGCTCAGTAGAACACCATTTGTAATGAGCTCCGCATGAGAACCGAGTTTTTTTACCTCAGTCACCATATCAATAATTTTGGAATGAACCAGTGGTTCTCCCAGGCCTCCAAAAAATACTTTTGGGCGTGGTGTAATTTGAGAGATACTCTCTAGAATTGTTTTAAAAGTTACCTGGCTCATCCTGCCTAGAGGCTCATCCCAAATATTTCGCATGCAAGTCACACAATCGAGATTGCACATATTTGTGACTTCAATGTAAATCTTTGCAACTTGCTCGATCGGCCGGAGGACATGGAATTCATTGATTCCTTCTTCGATATGAATCTGGGTGCCAGGAACGAGATGATACTTCTCAATCATTTTTTCTGGCAAAATTAGTCTACCTTCAGGATCTACAAATGCATTCAGTAATTGTTTTGGATTCATCGCTCACCCATAACCATAACAGTATCAGATCATTTTATCAAGAACCCACTAAATATTCTATGACTCATGTCACCTGCAAGTTTTTCCCTTATAATTTGAGAAGCAATCCCATTCAAGAATGATGGAGAAATCGCAGATGAAAAAAGCACTGGTTTGTGGATCGGGTGGTTTTATTGGGGGGCACCTTGTGAAGAAATTAAAAGGTGAAGGATATTGGGTGCGCGGAGCAGATCAGAAGCGCCATGAATGGTCGCCCGAATCAGCCGACGAGTTTCTCCTTTTAGATCTTCGCAGCGAGGAAAATTGTCGGAGAGCGTTAACTCTAAACAATGGAAGCTTCGATGAAGTTTATCAGCTGGCTGCAGACATGGGAGGAATGGGTTTCATCCATTCAGCTGAATGCGAAATCATGCATAATAGTGCTTTGATAAATATCCATATGATCCATTCCGCAGCCGATCTTGGTGTCTCGCGTTACTTCTTCTCATCATCGGTATGCGTTTATCGCGATATGAAGCCCGGAGAGCCAGAAATGACCGAAGCCGAAGCTGTTCCTGCCAATCCAGATAACGAATACGGATGGGAAAAGCTATATGCGGAGCGAATGGCCATGGCATATGCCCGAAATCGTGGAATCAAGGTGCGAATCGCGAGATTTCAAAATTGTTATGGCCCAGAAGGAACCTGGACGGGAGGGCGAGAAAAAGCTCCTGCGGCAATCTGTAGAAAAGTGGCGATGGCTGCTGATGGCGGTCAGATAGAAGTTTGGGGGGATGGTAGTGCTATACGATCCTATACTTACATAGATGACATGATTGATGGGATTTTTCTGCTGATGCAATCCAACTTGGAGGGGGCTGTGAACATTGGATGCCCCGAATATGTTACTGTGGATGAACTGGTTGATACAGTGGCGGAAGTTGCTGGTAAGCAAATTGTTATCGAGCATATTCAAGGTCCAGTTGGAGTCCAATCACGAAATTTTAGTAATGAACGGATATATTCGCTAGGTTGGAAGTCCAAATTCAATTTATATGCAGGTATTGAGCGCACTTACCCCTGGATTAAAGCGCAGGTTGAAAAACTGGGATAATCCAAATAACGATTCTGAAATTCGCTAATCCCTCCTCCAAAAATTCTATTTTTCTATTGAATTTGTTTCATGGTAGAGTTTTAGGGATTATGTGGTTATGGGAGGTAAAAATGGCCAAAGTGGCAGTTGTGACTGATAGCACCACATGCATTCCTGAATACTTGCTTGAATCCTTAAAAATTATAACGGTACCGTATTATATTCACCGAGGGGATGAGGAACTGCGAGATCTGGTCACTATTGACCGGGATACTTTTTATGAATGGCTCCCAACTGCAAATGAGCTGCCAAAAACCGCGAGTCCTGGTCCTGGGGATTACGTATCAGCTTATCAGGAGCTGGCAGAAGAGAGAGGAGTCGATCAGGTTATCAGCATCCACATGACTTCAAAAGGTAGTGGGGCTTATCAAGCCGCAATTGCTGCAAGAGCAATGGTATCTGAAATGCTGCCGTTCTTGAAAATCGAGGTGATAGACAGCCTAAACGTCTCGATGTGCCATGGCTGGATAGCCATCGAAGCCGCACGAGCTGCCATGGCGAATAAGTCACTTGAAGAAATCGTGATCCAGGTGAAGCAGATGATCCCAATCACCAGGATGATCCAGACTGCAGATACGCTGAGATATCTCTATCTAGGCGGAAGAATTGGACGCGCAAAGCATTTAATTGGCTCCATTTTAAATATCAAGCCGTTGATCGGGATGGATGACGGAGAAATTGTCGCCCTGGGTACTGCGCGCAGCAAGAAGCAAGCATACAGCATGATGGCCGATTTAGTCGAAAAATCAGTTGGAATAGGTGGCAAAATAAAAATTGCCTATGTGCATGCTGCAGCATTGCAAGAAACTCAAAAGATCAAAGAGCTTATTGATGTTCGAATGCAAATTGTCGAGGAGCTTTTCTGCGAATTATCACCTGCACTGGGGGTGCATTCTGGGCCGGGAACCGCAGGTTTATGTTACTTCCCCATTTTAAACCAACAGTGAATTACTTACTTCATTCATCATCGTCTGAAATCATCCCAGGTTGGGATAATTCGATCAATTCGCCGTGAACATTAATTCGGATTCGAAAACCCATCATCCCAAGATATGCTCGTAAATCCTCATTAATTCCAACTTCCATTATTTGATCAATTTGGCGGCCGATGTTCTTCAGTTGCGATTCAATAAGCGCTACTGAAAACGGATCTTCTGAACCCATCATCTTTGCAGTTTGCTCACTGAGAAGATCTTCATGACCTTCAATCGACTTTGCGATTGCTTCGAGTACCTGAGAATCAACCTGAGCACTGGGTATATGTCTTCTAAATCCTTGATCATTTACAACATAACATGGCTCATCACCGATGGAAACAACTTCGGTGGGGGAGTCATTTTCATCGAATACCAATCCTTCAAACAAGGCACGTTTGGGCATGACTGGATTATACCTCAATGAAATATTCTAAATTTAAGCAGGGTAAAATGATCAAAATTACATTAGCCACATCATGTCTTGATTACTGATGTACACTCACAATCGTTCCGACTGAAGCAAAATCGTATAACCAACCAGCATCTTCGGAATCGAGGTTAACACAGCCATGACTCATAGGTGTGCCAAAATTGTTATGCCAGTACGTTCCGTGCAATCCATAACCTTTGAAAAAATACATAACATACGGCACATCTGGAAGGAAATAGTCATCGCCAGTCATATCTGCATGGCGATATTTAACATAAATTTTAAAAACACCTTCAATGGTGACCGTTGGCCAGCGTCCAGTTGAGACCAGAAAGCTGCGAACAACCTGATCACCTTGCATCGCATAGGTCGTTTGGTTGGAAATGTCCACATCTACCCAGCGGTCAGCTAAGGATACTTTAGCCGGACGATAACCAGGCCCTGCGTTTGCTTTCTTTTTTGCTTTTCGGGTAGGCGCCGGTGGTGATGTTGGCGATGGCGGCGAGAGCGTTACCGTTGGGAGCAATGTGGGTTCCAGACTTGAAGTCGAGGTTGCTTCGGGTGTCTCTGTTGGAATTGGTGTATCTGTATAGTCAGGAATTTCTGTAATATCAGGTGTAAAAGATGCTGTAGGGATTGGATTATTCGTTGGGGTTAAATCGAATGCAGATGGGTTGAGACTGGGAGGCGTTGGAGTAGGAGAGGCTGAAATTCCAGGACTAGATATGGGTGTTTCACTGGTGCTGATCGCAAATAACCTTAATTCAGATGGAAGGTTAAAAGCAGCTTTCAGCATAATCTCTTCGTCCGATCTCTCAAAAATGGTCGTTAATTGACGAAGTTGGTCCATTGAAAGGCTTGATCGTATCTGTGGGTAATATGGTATCAAGGACGCGGCAAATAAAGCCAGAGAAATAAAAATCGTTGCGATTCCGTAAGAATAGATCGTTAAAAATGAGTGCCGAGAATCCGAGGATGATGTGCGAATTGAGATGGCCTGACGCTTGAGTAAAGGGGCAGTTTCAGCAGAAGCGACAAGCTGATTGGAAGATGAGACCCCTTCTTCACCAAAATGGTAAATATTGATTTCAGCAGGCTTGCCGGGAGATGGAAGTGGAGATCGCTCAGCTGGCTTGGTATCAATCAACCGCAGCCGTTCTTCTGCCCAGATCAAGCCTTTTTTTGCTCGTTTGCTAGCTGGATTTGCCTGAAGAGCCTGCTCTAAATATGCAATGCTGGCTTGAGGGCTGGCAAGTGCTGCTAAGAGCAGCCAGGGATCCTCTGTATCAGGTGCAAATGCAGCAGCCTGTTCGGAATACCGACGAGCAGCTCTGCGGTCGCCATTCCGTAGTGCCTGGCGAGCGTTCTGCAGTGCCTGCGCAGACATTTCACGTTGATCTATATTGTGTATCGGCTCAGGTCGGGGGCTCATGGCTGAAATGAGGTTGTAGTTGGATTGGGGGTAGAGCTGTTTTGCGAACTCATCGACTCGTTTCGAAGATAACAGAGTATCCCGGCTGCAACTCCTTTTGCGACTTTATCAGGTTCTTGAGTTAAAATTGTGCGGTCCAGATTCAGGAAGCCAGTCTCAATAATCGCAGCTGGAGTGACTTCGGAAATCTCTCCAAAGGCGTGGTACCCCGTCATATCTTGTGTCACACTTGTGCTGTGAAGCGGTAACCCAGTGATTTCACCATATCTGGCACGCAAACAGGAGGTCAACCGTGCTGTGCGGTCTGGATGTTGAGTTGCAAAAGCCTGGGCTACTTTATAACCCGTGGCTTCATTGTTAACATAATCGCATGAATCGTTATGAATGGATACAAGGGCAGCTGCCTGATACCCTGTTAAGCGTTTGTCGAATTCCTGCAGAAGCTCAACCTGGTATCCTTGATCAACAAGGATCTTCTGCACGATTGTTGCGATGTTCAGATTGACTTCAACTTCCGTGAGTTCATCTGAACAGACCGCACCAGCGTCGTTTTTATAATGTCCGGCTACAATGCCAATCAGACGAGGGTTTGGAAGAGTTGGGGTTGGCTGTCCAGGGAGAAATGTAGGTGTCGGCACCAGCGCTTGTTGGATGCCAGGTTTTGTTGGGATAGGGAAAATTGAATTGGTTCGTCCAGGCGTCCAGGCGGTGAACAGGGTTGCAAGGAGGATCGCAACGCCAAGCATGAATTCCATCTGGAAAAGAAAACCTTTTCGAGCCGGTTTGAACGATTTAGGCGGATTGAAAATAGCCCATCTTCGAGGCGGTTGTTTCCCCGTATTCGCGGCAGATTTATCTATCAATTCTGGCGAATTTAACCGACTGATCAGCCTCTGGCTCGGTTTCAGATCCTTTGTGAATTGAGTTCTTGTGATGATTCCATATTTATGCTGAAATTATAACCTGAATTTTTGAGAACCAGATTGAGCGAAAAAAGGATTCATGAACCCAAGCTTCATGAAGCTTAATGCAATGATTGTGCCTGCTTGCAGTTGAATACTATAGAACGAGCCAACAGGCTCAATCCTATTGCCGCCGAATATGTGACTTGAAATAGAATTTCGGGAATCGAAGAAAATGGATGACGAAAATTAAAACGAGGTTTGACTTCTATTGCTTTGAAAGAGTGGTCAGTATTTTTTTAACGTCTCCAATCTAGAAAATATTCTCCGCCTCCATCTGCCAGTATCATCTGGAATTTGATAGGAGTTGATGGAAGATCGACTATTGGAATTTCAATATTCCCGATGATATTATCCACGGCGAGCGTCGTCCATGATCGCCCATCGTCTTGAGACATTCGAAAAAGGACAGGGACATCGCTTTCTCCCCAATTGATGAGCAATGTCTTATCCTTAATTTCAAATCCAGGTGTCAGTTGCGGTTGAAGCATAACGTCGGAAACTTTGCGAGTACTCAAGACCTGATGGTCGAATAAGAATTCAACAGAAGAAAAATGAGCTTCTGGTTTTGGTAGAAGTGAATGAATTCTCTTTGATGATATTTCTTTCTCTTGTGCGACATGGACACTCACCGGGTGCTCAGATATTACACCACCATTTTCATCGATAAATCGAATGGAATATAAACCTCTTTCATCACGAGAGTCGATTGAGGTCTCGAATTCGTAAAAGGGCTGAAATGTAAACGAATTATCTGTTTCAAATCCGCCACGGATATATACCATTTGCCGAACTGGTGAATTAAAGTTAGGAAATGTAACTAGCTGATCTTGAATCAGGGCATTGTATGTATAATCTGAGATCCATTGATTTGAACAATAGTTCATGATATCGTTTGCAGATGAGGGGATGACCGTCTGACTGCTGTACTGAAAACCATATTGACCGATGATCCCATTCGAGTAAGGAAATTCTTCATCAATATTGGTTGCTCCGCACCCTGTAGTATGAAAACGCCCAAAATTGTGACCAATCTCATGGGCAGCGGTATCAGCAGCAGGCAGCTTGTAATCACCATTGATGCCTGGAAAGCGAAATGCATCATTAGAAATTCCGATAGAAGCTCTGTAGCCTAACCATCCCAACCCCACAACACCGCCCTCAGCAGAAAACCATGTATAACCTTCACTATCTTTTAGAGGAATTACACCGTAATAAACAGTTTTTGAATTCGCACCCGCTTCTGTATCTCTCAAAGCAGTTATCTCATCAAGTAGCCGCTGCCAATCTCCATTTGAATAATTGTTGAGATTACCGTTGAATGAAAATGCCAGGTGGTTTTGGACTGTAACCGATGGCACAGGATACATCCGAAAAAGCGCATCTTGAACAAAAGTAGTATCCGCAGGTTCATATTCACCGTTCAGCCGAATTGGAACAGCGACAACATTCAAGGCTGGAACATTATGAAATACAACTGAATATGAATTGGCAAGAGATGTCGATGGTCCAGTGAGCTGGATCTGCAAATTTATTGAACCTTCAGTAATCCAGGAGGATGGAAGTTGCAGAACTATGCTTTTTGCCTTATCGGCTTGCATAGACTTCTAGTGATAAGAAAGTGGAAAAGCACGACCATTCGATATTGATACCTGTCCGATCAAGGTATCGTTTCGAAACGCCTTGACGGATGCCGTAACACCAGTTTGCTGTACGCTGGTATTGGATCGGGCATAAATTCGTAAGATCGTCGGGCGACCGGCTACCAGTTTCACTGGAGAAGTCAGGTTCTGGATCGCCTGCGATAATTCTATCTCGCCAACGAATAAACTACCAGGAGTTTGGATGACTGGCAAGAAAAGTTCAAAATTTGTCTTACCAGGAGCATTATGATACACAGGTATCATTTGCTGGTATGCAGAAGTCGGATCAATGTCGCCGATCACCAAAAGCGAGATACTTAGAAGAACTTCAAATTTCACCAGAGAAGAAAATGAAATCTTCACAGCTTCCTCGCAGGTTAGGCTCTGTCTCATTGCACCGGTACCTTTCTTGTGAAGATATCCTTCGCAGATTTGTAAACGGGGCGGAATAGATAAATCTATCATGACAAATACGATCAGAATCGGAACCGAATATATGATTCCATTATCGGATAGGAATGACGAGATTTTACCGAGAGCCTTACAGCTTTCGGTTATAAGAAATGAAGGCTTACGAATTTGAAAGCTTGTAGAAAATATCCCCCAGCAATTACCACATACCCCACTCAGGCATTGCACCTTCCTCCATCATAGAAAAATCCCACATCTCGAGCCCCAGCTCAACTCGGACTGGTAATTCAAATGCTTCTTCGGCTTTTTGCTTTGTCATTTCGATCATCGCTGGACCATACGGACAAAATGGAGTTGTTAAAATCATGTTCAGGTTCACGCCGCCTTCGTCGATCCTGATATTGCGAATCAAGCCCAATGCGACGATGTCAAGACCAATTTCAGGATCAACAACTTCGCGGATTTTTTCTTTGACGCCCGCAACAATCTCGGGATGGGTATTTTCAAGGTCCCAAACCGCCGGGTTTGAAGTTGGATTATTTTCGTTCGTCTGTCATTAAGGTTCGCTCCTATCAATAAAAGAAATTCATTGGTTCATAAACCAAAGGTAGAAAGCTCAGATTCTGGGATGAGATTGCTTGGGATTACATAAGTACAAGCCGAATCACCATGCAGCAAGCATTGGATTTTCTGAGCCGGGATATTGAGAAGAATAGAAATAAGAGTTTGATCCACGGAACAAACTTCGGGATGGGTTTGACCAATATGAAAATATGGGCAGCTAGATTCTCGAATTAAATAATTACTACCTTCTTTCTCGATTTCTACATGGAATCCTTCTAATGCAAGCAGACGATGGACGATGATCAATCGCTTTCTCAATGGAAAGATCCTGAACTTCGTGCTGGTAAGAGGAAGCCATCGCCTCCGCCATCTGGGTGAAGAGTGTATGAATAAATGCGGGTGTCGCATTCTCTTTCAATTGTTCAAGCAACCGTAAGCGTCAACCGAATATAACGGGTCGGAAATTGTTCGTGACCTCTTTCGGTGAGTGAATAGGTTCTGCGCGGCCGGCCTACACCATGACGTTCTTCTTCCGATTTGACCAAACCTTCTGCTTCCAAGCTTAACGATATGGTGACGAATGGAAATTGGGTTGAGTTCGACGGCTTCCGCCAGCTCGTTGATCGTGCATTTTTCCCGTGCTAGCAATGTCTGTAAAACTCGATCTCTAGATGTTTTGTATTCGTTTTCTTCTACCATTATGATTGTCCTGTATAAAGGAAGAATCTCTGCCACCTAGATGTGAGTATAGCATGTCAAAATATTTTTGTCAATAATTAAGATTATTATCAGAAATATTATTGACTGAAAACCATTTTTCTGCTATAATTCCGGCTAATCCAAGACTTAAATACCACGTTTACCCTAGAATTTTTGAACGTTATTACCTGATCGTTATAGCGAATTGTGAGTATTTTCAAAATGCAAGGAGAAGCTGGATGTCTGAGCTTGAAATTCGAAATTTACATGTAAGTATTGATAATCGTGAGATCCTGAAAGGTGTGAACCTGGTCGTTAAACAGGGGGAAGTCCATGCGCTTATGGGACCTAATGGAACTGGGAAATCTACCCTTGCTTATACGCTGATGGGTCATCCAGGATATTCTGTCACTCAAGGCGAAGTTATCTTTAAACAGCAAAATATTCTTGAATTGGAACCTGATCAGAGATCTCATTTAGGTGTATTCCTTGCGTTTCAATACCCGGTGGCGATCCCGGGTGTATCTGTTGCCAATTTTTTAAGAGCGGCCATCAATGCTCGCCGAAAAGCGATCAATCCCGAAGATAAAGGAATTTCAATCCCTGAATTCCGAAAATTATTGAAGGAGCGGATGGATTTATTGAAGATGGACCATGCTTTCGCGGGACGATATCTAAATGAGGGTTTTTCTGGGGGTGAGAAGAAACGCGCAGAAGTCCTGCAGATGGCAGCTTTGCAACCCGAGATCGCAGTAATGGATGAGACGGACTCGGGTCTTGACATCGATGCCCTTCGAATTGTATCTGAAGGTGTAAATGCACTCAGAGGTCCAGAGATGGGCGTTTTGGTGATTACGCATTACCAAAGAATCTTGAACTATATCAAACCAGAATTTGTCCACATCATGCTGGATGGGAGGATTGTGGAATCTGGTGGAGCTGAACTGGCGCTTCATTTGGAAGAGCATGGTTATGATTGGTTGCGTGAACGTGATGGGGCAACCATCCCGACTTAAACTAATCGCCCCCATCCTCACAATCACCTATTGTTTTCTAGGGATGGGGTTTACGTGGAGGTATGAATGTCAAGCGATTCCCAGATTTTAGAGGATATTGGCGATTATAAGTATGGTTTTAATGACCCCGACACCTATGTCTTTAAGAGTCGCAAGGGGTTGGATCGAAGTATCGTCGAGCAGATTTCTGAAATGAAGGGTGAACCCGAATGGATGCTCGAATTTCGATTAAAAGCCCTTGATCATTTCCAAAAACGTCCAATGCCAGCCTGGGGAGGCGATCTCACAAATCTGAATCTGGAAGATATTTATTATTATGTGAAACCATCGGATTCAGAAAGCCAATCGTGGGATGATGTACCGGAGACGATCAAGAATACTTTCGACAAGCTGGGTATTCCTGAAGCAGAACGTAAATTTCTGGCAGGAGTTGGAGCTCAATATGAGTTCGAAATGGTCTATCACCGGGTGCAAGATCACCTCGAAAAATTAGGTGTGATATTCTTAAGCATCGAAGATGGACTTCGCAAGCATCCAGACCTCTTCAAGCAATATTTTGGGACCGTTATTCCAATAGAGGACAACAAATTTGCCGCCTTGAACGGATCCGTGTGGTCCGGTGGTTCTTTTATATATATTCCGAAGGGAATCAAGGTTGACCTTCCACTACAGGCATATTTTCGTCTGAATATCGCGAATATTGGTCAATTCGAGCGTACACTGATCATAGCTGATGAGGGCTCGCAGGTTCACTATGTTGAAGGCTGCACGGCCCCAACATATACGACCGATTTACTTCATTCTGGTGTGATTGAAATTGTTGTGAGACCTCATGCGCGTGTCCGGTATACAACAATACAGAACTGGTCAACAAATGTGTATAATCTGGTCACCCAGCGTGCTTTGGTTTATGAAGGCGCGACAATGGAATGGGTGGATGCAAATCTGGGTTCCAAATTGACGATGAAATACCCCTCCACATATTTACTAGGTCCCAAAGCACATGGCGAAATATTGTCGATGGCGTTTGCCGGACCTGGACAGCATCAAGATGCCGGGGGTAAAGCGATCCATTTTGCTCCCCATACCAGCAGCAAGATCACTTCAAAATCAATAAGCCGAGGCAGCGGGAGGTCTTCATATAGAGGATTGCTGAAGGTTTACAAAGGTGCGTATGATGTCAAGTCGAATGTAGTTTGCGACGCACTGCTCTTGGACGAAAAGGCTCGATCTGATACCTATCCATATATTGAAATTGATGAAGAAGATGTTTCTGTTGGTCATGAAGCCTCAGTCTCCAAGATAGGTGATGAGCAGCTTTTTTATTTGATGAGCCGGGGTTTGAGTAAAGATGAGGCGACCACAATGGTTGTATCAGGTTTCATCGAACCTCTTGTAAAGGAACTCCCAATGGAATACGCAATTGAAATGAACCGGTTGATTCAACTTCAAATGGAAGGATCGATCGGATAGAGGCATAGCGAAGATGAAAGAACGAGTCGTCATATCAAGATCTGGAGAAAGAGTTCATTCAGAACGCAAGGAATTTGCGTTTGCTGAAAGGCTGCCACCAAACCCTGCAGATAGTAATGGTACTCCTATTTTTATCAGAGACTACCGCAATAACGCATTTTCTACATACAATGAGCTCCGCATGCCCACAGTGAAAGACGAACCCTGGCGCAGGACGGATCTGCGAGGTTTGCCTGCAGAAAATTTTATTCTACCCATTGAGCTTGATCGGAGCAAAGAGCAGCTTTCCGAACCTCCAAAGGCTTTGCTGGAACCTTTAACTGGTGACAAACATGGTGGTCAGATTATCCTAACGGCTAACCAAACAAGGATTGATTTGGATCAAAATTTAGCCCAAAATGGGGTTATCTTCACAGATATTAAGACAGCACAAACCGAACATCCACAGATTCTAGAAAAAATTCTTGGAAAAATTGTCCAGCCATCTGAAGGTAAGTTCGCAGCTTTGGCAAGTGCATATGCTGATCTGGGTTTATTGATTTATGTTCCGAAAAACCTTCAGCTCGAGCTGCCTTTGCACAGCATGCTTTGGGGTCCTGGGATAAATCTGGCGTACTTGACCCATATCCTTGTCTGGTTAGACGACGATTCTTCCTTGACTTATGTTCATGAGACAGCATCTCCAACTGAACCGAATGGGCATACAATGCACGCTGGGGTTGTAGAAATTCATGTTGGAGAGCGGGCTAATTTACGTTTTGTAGAGCTCCAATCTTGGGGCGAACATGTCTGGAATTTCAGCCATGAGAGGGTAAGGGTGGAGAAAGACGGAAATTTGGATTGGATTTTTGGCGCCATCGGGAGCCGGCTGACAAAAAACTTCTCCGAAATCGAGCTTGTAGGCCAGGGAGCTACCGGTCGGATGTCTGGATTTTATTTTTCGAGCGGTAGCCAGCATTTCGATCACGATACTCAACAAAACCATCTGGCGAAAAATACAACAAGTGACCTGCTCTTTAAAGGTGCACTCCGAGATAAAAGTCGATCAGTCTGGCAGGGGATGATTTATGTTGCCCCTGGCGCCCAGAAGACAGACGGATATCAGGCAAATCGAAACCTTGTGCTGAGCCGGGAAGCCCGGGCGGATTCCATTCCCGGATTGGAGATCCTGGCTGACGATGTGCGCTGCACGCACGGGGCTACAGTAGGTAAAATTGATCAGGATCAAATATTCTATGCTCGCAGCCGGGGTATCTCGTATAGTGACGCAGAACGCTTGATCGTGGAAGGTTTTTTTGATCCTATTATGCAGCGAATCCCATTCGAAGGAGTTCGCTCTCGATTTCAAAACGCTATCGAAGCGAAAATGGGATAAATAATTATTTTGAATACTTTTCGGAATCATTTTGGAGGATAATTTGTCTAGTCTATATTTTTCCACAGCTCCCGATCGAGATGAAAACTTTCGAGTGGGTGATTTAATCGAGGTCTTTTGCGATCACGACAGACAAGGCGAGCGAATTCGGGATTGGCTTGTCGGGACTATAGTTCAGGTGGATATGAAATTGATTGCTGTCCAGTTTCAAGAAAATGTCTACTTGACCGACGGCTGGATGGTCCCAGATCATGTGCTTTGGTGTCCTAAAGGTTCAAATAATCTCAGAAAACCGCTTCGCCGCAGACGGAAACGACCAACAGGTGGTCGTGTAGTCCAACCACCTGCTTCTTCCGAGTCGGAAGACGAAGAATAACGTTGGAATTTACTTAAAGATTATTCGGCGAAAAAAAACATGATGGATCACAAACCAGAACAATCCTTTGATATAAATCGAATTCGCTCGGATTTTCCAATCTTGAATCGTGATGTCCACCCTGGAATCAAACTGGTCTATCTGGACTCAACTGCCACGAGCCAAAAACCCCAGGTTGTGATCGATTCCATGGATCATTTTTACAGAGATGACCAATGCAAATATCCATCGAGGGATTCATGTGCTCGCCGAGGAATTGACTGCAGGTTACGAGTTAGCAAGAAAAAAAGTTGCAAGCTTTATCAATGCCGCCTCATCAAGAGAGGTGATCTTTACCAGAAACACAACAGAATCAATAAATCTTGTTGCATATTCGTGGGGGAGAAAATTTCTCAAGCCAGGCGATGTCGTCATACTCACAGAAATGGAACACCATTCAAATTTAGTTCCATGGCACATCCTTGGATCAGAGATAGATCTGCGTTTGGAATTTATCCCTGTCGGCGAAGATGGTTTGCTGGATTTCGACCATTATAATAAATTGCTTGAGCTTAAACCAAAGCTTGTTGCATTTACCCATATGTCTAACGTCCTTGGGACGATTAATCCAGCCAGGGAAATTATTCACCTGGCGCATCAGGCTGGAGCCATAACGCTTGTAGATGCAGCACAATCAGTACCGCACTTGCCGGTCGACGTCAAAGAACTGGATGCAGATTTTATAGCTTTCTCCGCTCACAAGATGTGCGGTCCGACCGGAATTGGAGTATTATACGGGAAGAGAGAACTGCTGGATGCAATGCCACCATTCTTAGGTGGTGGAGATATGATCAAACGAGTCCATTTGAGGTCTTTTGCACCAAACGAGCTGCCTTATAAGTTCGAAGCTGGAACGCCAGCGATTGCTGAAGGTATTGGTTTCAATGCTGCAATTGATTACTTAAATGTGATTGGCATGCAAGCGATTGCTGACCATGAAAAATGGATCGTGGCTTATGCTATGGAACGGCTTGAAGAAATACCAGGTGTTCAAATCATTGGTCCAAAAGCCGAGTACCGCGGCGGTGTAGTCTCTTTTACGCTATCTGGGATCCATCCTCATGATATCTCTCAAGTCTTAGATCGATCTGGGATTGCAATTCGCGCAGGACACCACTGTGCGATGCCCCTTCATGAGAAATATGGATTACCCGCAACTGCCAGGGCTAGTTTTTATCTATATTCCACAAAAGAAGAAGTTGATCAGCTAGCCGAATCACTGTACAAGGTTCGTGAATTCTTTAGAATATAAGAAAGTAATTTTTATGGATGACCTGTATCGAGAAATAATTATTGATCGTTATAAAAATCCTCAACATCGCGGAAATCTAGTTCCGCACGACATCGCCTTCGAAGACGATAATCCGCTTTGTGGGGATCATATTCGAATTGAACTGCGAGTAGACTCGAGCAATCGGATCAACGAGGCTGTCTTTGAAGGTCATGGATGTGCAATTTCACAAGCATCTGCGGATCTATTGTTAGATTCTGTTATCAATAAAACGGTCGAAGAAGTCAAGCAATTATCAAAAGATGATCTGCTAGAATTATTAGGCTTGGAGCTGGGTCCAGTTCGTCTTAAATGCGCTTTGCTGTCGCTAAAAGTCTTGAAGGCGGGGATTTATGGTTTGGGAGAAGCCAGCGACGATTTAGTTGACTGATTCAATTAAGTGGCGAGAGATTTACGTGTTTAATTATTCAATGCGGGACTCTGGAAATTGTGAATTTATTCCAGTTGTTCAACAGGATAATTTCACACCAGGTGAAAGATTATTTTTTGAGATCGATAACATTCCACTTGTCCTATTCGAGATTGCAGGTAGATTATTCGCTATAGAAGATATCTGCAGCCATGACGATGGTCCGGTTGGTGAAGGTGAGCTTGAAGGGTTCGAGATTGTGTGTCCGAGACATGGGGCTAGGTTCGATATCAGGGATGGAAAAGCACTTTCCTTGCCAGCAATTGTGGATATTCCAGCTTATCCGGTAAGAACCAATGCCGGTATGATTGAAATCGGCATTCCCAGAGTTTGATAAGCAATTTCTAGTGGAGGGTTTGTTCAATTTCAGGGGAATAAAACATAACCTGGTTCTCTAGTGATGCGTTTAATATCGTGATAGAATGATAACGTTCCCGGACACGGTAACAAATATTTATTTCGCGTTTTAATGAAATTCTGAACTCGTAATTTTAATAATGTCTTGTTTGCAATCAAGAATTAAAACTGATGTAATCATAAATTTTTATTCGATCTTGGGATTGTAAAAGAATAATAAGTAGTGCAGTCTTAGTCATAATATTTTAAAAAATTAAACATTAAGAATTAATGTAAAAATGCGAGTTGAAATTATTCAATCTAGAAATGGAGTAGAAAATGAACATTCTTCAAAAGAAACCTGTACTCGGTGTTATTGTTGGTAATCGTGGATTTTTCCCGAATCATCTTTGTGAGAGTGGTCGAAAAACAATATTAAAAGTTCTTGAAAGCCAGGGGATTACAGCGATTGCATTAACTCCAAATGATACGCTGAACGGAAGCATTGAGTCGATCTCGGATTCGCAGAAATGCGCGGATCTTTTTAAGCTGCATAAGGATGAAATCGTTGGCGTTTTGGTTACGCTGCCTAATTTTGGCGATGAGCGCGCGGTGGCAAACGCACTTCGTTGGGCGGATTTAAATGTTCCTGTGCTTATCCATGCGTTTCCTGATGATATGTCAAAGATGACGATTGCAGACAGGCGAGATTCATTCTGTGGAAAAATGTCATGCTGTAACAACCTCACACAGTATGGCATTCGTTTTACTCTTACAACAATGCACACGATGGATCCTGAAAGCGAAAGTTTTCTCGCCGATCTAAATCGTTTTGTGGGTATTTGTAAGGTTGTAAAAGGTCTTCGAAGGGCAAGGTTGGGTGCGATTGGAGCACGACCGACCAATTTCAACACCGTACGTTATAGCGAAAAACTGCTGGAACGGAGTGGGATTTCAACGACAACGATCGATCTTTCAGAAATGTTCGGAAAAGCAATTCGAATAAAAGATGAAGATCCAAGGTTTCAGGCAAAAAAGGAGGAAATGCTGTCCTATGTGAAAACCACTGGTATTCCCAAGGCAGCATTGGACCGCATGGCGCGCCTGGGTACTGTCATTGACACGTGGATGGAAGAGAATAACCTTGATGCAAGCGCCTTGCAGTGCTGGACAGCCATGGAAGAATTTTATGGAGTGGTGCCTTGCACTCTAATGAGTATGATGTCGAACGGATTGATGCCTTCTGCCTGTGAGACAGATATTGCAGGAGTAGTAGGTATGTATGCCATGGTTTTAGCTTCTGGGAAACCTAGTGCACTGGTCGATTGGAACAATAATTATTCCAACGAACCTGATATGGGAGTTGTCTTCCATTGTTCGAATCTTCCAAAGGACATTTTTGTCGATGAAACGATCTCTGCCGAAGATATCCCAACCATGGATTACCAGGCGATTATCGCAGGCACTGTTGGAAAAGACAGCACTTACGGAACCATCGTAGGAAGGGTTAAAGCGATGCCTTTTTCATACTGCAGGGTTTCCACAGATGATTTCAATGGGAAAATTTCTGCATACATCGGCGAGGGAGAGTTAACAAACGACCCCTTGAAAACATTCGGTGGTTACGGAGTCGTCAGAATCCCGAACCTGCAAAAGCTCCTTGCATACATATGCAACAATGGATTTGAGCATCACGTCGCGATAAACCCATCCAATATCTCATCAATCTTAGATGAGTCATTCACAAAGTACTTTGGGTGGAATGTTTATAACCACATGAGTTAATGTTTCAGAGTAAAAAGAGGCTGCTATGGTTGAATTAGAAACCAAGCTGGAACGAATTCGATCCCTTCTCGACAAACATCGTCTGGACGGTTTGTTATTAAAAAGAGTGAGCAGCTTCGCCTGGGCGACATGCGGAGCGGCGTCTTTTGTGAATTCCGCCTCAACAGATGGTGCTGCATCATTGCTGATCACTCGGACCGGTCGTTTTGTTCTGACTGACAATATCGAAGCCACGCGCCTGAAGGGGGAAGAGATGCTCGAGGATCAGGGCTGGAGGTTCCATATCAGACAATGGCATGGAAACCCTGCAGATCTTGCCTCTCTCGCAGGTGGAAATAGAATAGGTTGTGATGGACCCAACTTGGATGGATTGGATCTTTCCGTTGAAATTTCCCGTTTGAGGGCTTTACTGACCCCTGAAGAACGCCACCGTTTCCGCATCTTAGGTAATCTTTGCGCAGAAACGATGAATTCTGCAACCCGATTAGTCACTCCGGGAATGAGCGAATACCAGATTGCTGCGCTCGTCGCTGGCGGTGCTTTAAGCCGCGAGGTTCAACCGATCGTCAACCTTGTTGCCACAGATGACCGCATATTCTCTCATCGTCATCCACTCCCTACCTCGAAGCGGCTTGAAAAATATGGAATGCTTGTGATGTGCGGGAGGTACAAAGGTCTGGTTTGCTCAATTACCCGGCTGGTTTATTTTGGACGCCTGCCGGAAGAACTTGTGAGAAAATCTCATGCAGTGGCAAGGGTAGATGCTGGAATGATCCTGCAATACCCACCCTGGAAGCAGCCTGGGAGATGTAATTGAAACTGCCCAGAACGAGTATTCACAGACTGGTTTTGCCGATGAATGGATGGATCATCATCAGGGTGGACCGGCAGGTTATGAGCCGCGTGAATATCTCGCTGTTCCGGGTAGTGATGAATTGATATCGACTGGACAGGCTTATGCCTGGAATCCTTCGATCAGAGGTACAAAATCAGAGGATACAATCCTGGTGGGCGAGATTGAGAACGAGATAATTACGCAAATTCCTGATTGGCCGATGATTCCAATAGAGTACGATGGGCAGAATATTAAAAGACCGGCAATTCTTGAAGTAACATGAAATCAGTGCGTTTGCACGGCAAGAATGATTTTAGAATTCATGAAGAAGAGCGCCCATCTCCAGGTAAAGGAGAAGCTCTTTTAAGAGTCGAAGCTGTTGGCATCTGCGGATCGGACATCCACTGGATGATCGACACGGCAATCGGGGATTCTGTCTTAACAAAACCACTCGTATTAGGTCATGAATTCTCAGCATTTGATACCGCTAGCGGGCAGCTTGTTGCATTAGATCCAGCGGTTCCGTGTGGAAAATGCGAATCCTGTCGTGAAGGAAATCACAACCTGTGTCCGAAAGTAAGATTTGCGGGTCATGGTCAAATGGATGGTGCGCTAACCGAATATATTTGCTGGCCGATTAAAAATATGTATCAGCTGCCGAAGGATTTAACTGCAGTAGATGGCGCGATGCTCGAGCCGCTTGGAGTGGCGATCTATGCCCATGATCTGGTACGAATACTTCCAAGAATGCAGGTGGGAGTTTTTGGGTGTGGACCCATCGGCCTGTTGTTGATTCAGCTTCTGAAGTTGAAACGTCCCAGGATGATAGCCGTTTCTGACCGTCTCGAACATCGTCTGAGGAAAGCCGAATCGCTTGGGTCAGATCTTCAGCTGCTTGTTGATCAAGATGGATATCCGAAGCAGCTAAATCAACAAATTGGGAATCGAGGATTAGATATTGTTTTTGAGACGGCTGGTGAGCCGGAGGCAGTAGAGAGTGCAGTTGCTGCTGCCAGACCAGGGGGGACTGTTGTTATTGTGGGGATACCAGCCAGAGATCAAAGTAACATTTTGTGCCTCGACTGCACGCAGAAAGGGACTTCAGATCATTTTTTGTCGCAGAATGAATAATACATATCCTCGTGCGATTCGGTTGGTAGAAGATAGGCTGATTGATGTTAGAACATTGGTCTCCCACAGGTTCCCATTGAAAATGGTTGAAAAGGCATTTGAAATAGCCGCAAAGCGCGATGGATTAAAAGTCATAATCGAACCGCATTCTAAATGATTAGGAGAACAAAATGGCGAAGAAGTATTCCATTGGTGTAGACTTTGGGACTGAATCTGGCCGAGCTCTGCTTGTGGATGTGGCCACAGGTGAAGAAATCGCCACATCCGTCCACCCTTATTCAAATGGCGTTATTGACGAAAAAATTCCCCAAACGAACGTTCGACTCGGACCGGACTGGGCGCTGCAGGATCCTAATGATTACATCGAAGTATACAAAACAGCTGTCCCAACCGTAATTAAAATGGGAGCAGTGGACCCTGCCGATGTAATCGGGATTGGGATTGATTTTACAGCCTGCACCATGCTTCCGGTGAAATCAGATGGAACACCTTTATGCAATTTACCCGAGCTTCGCAACAACCCTCATGCCTGGGTAAAGCTCTGGAAACACCATGCAGCCCAGCCAGAGGCTAATAAGATCAATGAGACCGCTCGAGATTTGAACCAGGAGTGGCTCGAAAGATACGGGGGCAAAATTTCCTCCGAATGGTTTTTCTCGAAAACTCTGCAAATCCTGGATGAGGCACCTGAAATTTATCGAGCTGCAGATCGATTAATCGAGGCTGCAGATTGGGTGATCTGGCAGCTGACAGGGATTGAGACCCGCAACTCTTGTACAGCTGGATATAAAGCCATGTGGTCAAAAAGGGATGGTTTTCCAAACGAAGATTATTTTCGAGCATTAGACCTGCGCCTGGCTGATGTTGTCGAGAAGAAGATGAGCAAGCAGATCATACCGATCGGTCAGAAGGCCGGCGAATTGACGAAGCAGGCTGCTGATTGGACAGGTCTCAAGCCAGGAACGGCTGTAGCAATTGCGAATGTGGATGCACATGTCGCAGTACCGGCGGCAACAGTCACTGAGATCGGCCGCATGGTCATGATCATGGGAACCAGCATATGCCACATGGTGCTTGGCGACAGTGAGCAGCTAGTGCCTGGTATTTGCGGATATGTGGAAGATGGAATCATCCCCGGACTGTTTGGATACGAAGCCGGGCAGTCATGTGTTGGGGATCATTTTGCCTGGTTTGTAGAAAATTGCATTCCAGCAGCATATGAGGATGAAGCCAGGAAGCGAGGGATCTCCACTCATTCACTGCTCGAGGAAAAAGCCGCTTTGCTTAAGCCTGGCGAGAGCGGTTTGCTGGCTCTCGATTGGTGGAACGGTAATCGAAGCGTGTTGGTAGATGTTGATCTGACTGGGCTGCTGATCGGCGCTACTCTGGCTACAAAAGTGGAAGAGATTTATCGGGCTTTGATTGAGGCGACTGCGTACGGCACTCGCGTGATTGTCGAAGCCTTTGAGAAGAATGGAGTCCCTGTTAACGAGCTGGTCGCCTGCGGTGGGCTTCCAGATCGCAATCGCTTGCTTATGCAAATTTATGCTGATGTCACCGGTCGTGAGATGAAGATTACTGCATCAAGCCAGACCCCGGCATTGGGATCCGCGATGTTTGGAGCTGTTGCTGCTGGTAAGCATGCCGGAGGTTACGATTCGATATTCGATGCAGCAAAGAAAATGGCGAAGTTGAAAGATATCATTTATAAGCCAATCCCCGAGAACAGTGCTGTTTATGATAAGCTCTTTGCAGAATACTTAACTTTGCATGACTATTTTGGAAGAGGGGAGAATGATGTCATGAAGCGATTGAAAAAAATCAAGGCCAATTCAATATCTCAATAAGAATTCTTACGAAGCATTCTTAGGAAGCATTCCATGATCATGTTGGTGATTTTAACCCCAGCATGATCTTTTATTAATCGTTTGGTGCGCGTCCCATCGCATAAAATGTAGGTACAAAAAGGATGCGGGTCCCTGATTGTCTGGCAGCCAGATCCATTAATCGGAATTCCTCGAAATCTTGAACACAATTAGAGTGGTTCAGATCAGATTTCATCACCTGCCATTCCTGATCGAATTCTTCAGAGCTGCACATTGACGATTGGTTCCACTGAGCCCCTATCACGCCGCATGCGATATCGATGAAACCGTTTTGGTAGAATAACCCTGATAATTTTCGCCCCATCCGAGTCTCAGCACCTTGCTGCTTCAGGCTTAATTCCTGAATCGCGCTGATTTTCTCTAACTCTTCCGGTTCATCGATTCGGCCTCCATAATCTGGTTCTGCGAACGCTACAACCCAACCTCCAGGACGGACAACACGTTTCATTTCAGATAATACAGCTGCTGGATTTGAGACCCACATCAACAGAAAATGGCAAAAAACAAGATCAAAATATCCCTGAGAAAACGGCAAGAAATGCGCATCACCTTGAGTCAGAACGAATGTAGGACAAGTCTTATGTGCGGAAGTCAAGTAATTATTATTAATATCCAATCCATATACAATCCAATTATTCTCATGTGCGAGCCTCGTTATCGTTTCAAGGACAGCGCCAGTCCCGCAGCCCACTTCGAGGACGCTGCTTTTATCAATAAGATCGATTTGGCGAAAAATAAACCTGCGCAAATCTTCGGTCCAGCGTGCCTGTTGGACAAAACGGGGATGCCAATCGATTTTTTGTTTTGGGGGAGTGTTGTGGATCTCGATTTCCTGTTCAACCTTTCCAAATTTTGTGCCAGGGATCGGTCAGAAAATTTCCCAAGATTTTTGGATTGCCTTGTGATGGACGCACATCACCATCTGGCTCAACGTAAATCCATGCTCGCCCTGCACCTTCGATACCTGCATCTCTTAATTTCTAGCGCAACCGGATGAAGGGACGAATATGGAGCTGGGAGGTTCCAGATCAGCTCCAGGCCAAGAGCAGCGACCCATGACCTCGCAGATAGAAGGTATTCGGTAAGTGAATCATCAACTGCGCTCAGCGAGACATTCATTATTCCTATCTCGGCAAGTCGGCGTAAGATCGCCTCGGAATCTCCCTTATTTTCGTGATCAATTGTCAGATGTACTGTCAGGGATAGATCTTCAGCAATCGAACTTTGAACGGATTTCCATGAAGACTCGTTATCAGATCTCAAGATCAACATCAGATGATCTAATCCGGATTGAAGGAGTTCAGAAAAATAGCCGGAATCAACGAGCTTTGATCCATAACTTAATACTCCAGTAACCTGACCGGTTCGCTCTGCAAAGCGGATCAGCTCAGGTAAATCATCACGAAGCGTTGGCTCTCCGCCGGTGAATAATATGTGGGGTATGCCTGCATCCCACGCCTTCTGCATTATGGTTTTCCAGTCTTCAGCGGTCAGTTCCTTTGCAACGCGCTCGATCAGCTCTAATTCGGGAATTTCATCCTCGGGAAGTCGATAGGTTAATGCGCAGTCCAATCGGTACGGTGCAGTCAACCTACCAGAAAATGGCTGAAGGCGATCGACGTCAAGAAAAGTGACCGGATCCAAATCGGGTGTCTCGATGATCGTGTGGATTCGATCTGAGAAATTCCTATAATCGTGCAACGCTTGATCACGATCGACCTGATAGCGAGAAACAATTAAACGAGCGATCTCTTCTTCGGATTTACTGCAGATGAGATAATACGCATATTCTGCAGCTGTCAAATTAAGATGAAGAACCGTCGAAGCGTTAATGATCAGCAGCCCGTCACCGTTTTCTTCGATACGTAAGTGCAATTGATAGTTACGTGGATCGTGCTGTGGTGCTTTATAATGATAAAGACCGGCAGGAATTGGTTTGTTGTTGGAAAAAAAACGCTGAATTGGACGGAGCAAACCTGGCATTTTTTCCTCTGACTATTCTTTTTTATTTGTTATATGCGTGGAAGATAACGGGCACCCACCACCACATTCAGAAAATAATAGACAGGAATTACATTTTTCCTGCCGCTCCTGGCGATTCCGAAGCTGTTTTGCCAGATCATGTTCCCAGATGCTATCCCATGGATCATTGAGCATCGAACCCAGAGGAAAATAAAAAGATTGGCATGGGATGACTGCTCCATCCGGTTCGATACACATATTGTAGCGGGCGGCAGTACATCCTTTGACTCCCAATTCCAATTCCATTGGATCAAAATTGCAATACTGCGTTGGTGTGTACCAGATCAGCCGTTGATGATGCTGCTCGGTCATGTTTCGAGCAAGCTCGAGAATTGGCCGTAATTCTGCCTCATGGAGCCCGCTTCCGCATGTAGCGCCTTGGCCGGAAAAGATCAAAGCATTCAGGCCGATCGTCGGCACTCCAAGTTTGGCAAGAAAATGAAGTGTCTGGTTTAATGCTGGTGAATTCTGGCGCAACATCGTAGAGTTCGTCATGACGTAGAGGGGGGTGTCCAATGCATTGCGAATTCCAGCAACAGTTTGGGCCCAGGCGCCCCTGGCTCGAACCATCTGGTCGTGGATTTCAGGGTCGTGAGATTCTATGGTGATTTGGACGTGGTCTAAGCCAGAGCTGACCAGTGTATCCAGGTAATCAGGCTTGCTTAAGAGGCGACCATTGGTGTTTAATCCAGTGATCAGTCCAATGTGCTGCGCATAGGAAATCAATTCCGGAAGGTCTGACCGGAGAGTCGGTTCTCCACCCGTGAAAACCAAATGCGGGATGCCAATTTCCCAAATTTTATTGATAATTTTCTTCCAAAAATCTGTCGAAATTTCTGAAAAATCACGAGGTCGGGCGTTGTAGCAATGCAAGCAATCATTGTTACAGCGGTAGGTCAGCGCCAGGTCCATTCGATAGGGAGCCGAAGGCTTTGATGTGAAAGGCGGAATGGTTTCAAGATTTAGAGCATGAATAGGACAGGCGCCATTTGGATCGATCAGTTCGTTTAATTGCGAAACAAACTGCGTATAGTCGTCAGATAACTTGCGAGTCGAGATTGAGAATATCCTTTTAAGTTCATGAACTGCTTGGGCTTTAGGAGTGTCTTGTAACGCCAGGAGCGCCATCGAAGCTGCTGATGGATTCAAGTGAATTACGCTGTTGGCGTTGATGATCAAGAGACCGCTTCCGTCCGTATCAATTCGCAGGTGAATATGTGCCTTTTCAGAACCATTCTGGCGAATAAAGGATGAAAGCTGAATACCATGTGAGTTCGCAAGTTGAGTCTGCCTGGATCTTGCGAAATACTTCCAGAAATCCATCTAACATGACCTCAATGAACAAAATTCATCATGATGTCACCATTTAAATCTTATCGACCTCCACCGGCGCAAGCGCAAGCACAACCAGCACAGGCACAGGCGCATGCGCATCCCCCACCGCTCCTTCCGCTGCTGCTGCCGCCGCTTCTTGTCACGCTTGGAACCGGGATTGGATTTGTTTTGTTTGTGATAGTCCCGGTGAAATCATTTACATTGCCTATGACGCCTGCAGAGAAATTTTCCACTCCTTTGACCATCGATGCAGCGAAACTACCGCCGGGAAGTGTCGGAAGGGAAACGCCACCTCCAGAAGGTTGTCCTACCTGGGTAGGGGAAGAAATAGGCCGGGAGGTACTGATTGGTCTGTTGTATGTTGGATCAAATCGTCCCCACCAGTTTGGCAGGAAAACAGGACCCGATTGGAAAACATCCCTGGTGCGGTCGTCATATTCTTTATCCAACATGGTCCATTCCAGGTTTTTATCAAACATCTCGCTCTTCACTTCCGGTGTTTGGGCCGTTTCAACTTGCTTCCAAGCTTTTTCCATAATATCCTGGTAATATGCGATTGTCTCTTTTCGGCTGAATCCCTTCATCTTTGCAGGATACGGCTTGAACAATATCTATGGTGACTGTTTGCAGCGCTTTTCGGCGTTCGGATTTTTCCTGTATACGAAAAGCCTTGAGAAAATCAACTTCATATGGATTTAACCCATCGGGAAGTGTTTCTGCGACATCCAATTCAAGCGGATCTTTTGTGCGGACCGTCGCAGCTGACTTTTTCAGAACTCCGAACAGGATCATGGTCATCACTTTATCGAGGGGTTGTTCCATAAGTATAGCCGCTTCTACAGCAGTAAGTCCGCGTTTGATCCCGAGACCTTCGATCGTGATTTTGGGTGGGAGATATTTTAATTTTCGTTTTCTGGATGCCTCATTATTCCACCATCCCACACCGATAACCGAAGCAAAAATCCCTCCGCAGCAAAGAAATGTGAAACATGTATCTTCACTGATGCCAAGGATTTCAAACCAGGAGGGCTTACTTACTGCTGTTGGTGGTACATATTGAGTTGGGAAAGAAGCGCCAAATATATATTTTTTCGAAGCTGATGCTGCCGAATTCGTCCATGTGTAAACTACCCGGCCTTCCTCATCCAAGCCTACCTCCGGTTGTTCGGGCCATCCAGATGGAGCTTGGTGCCAGCGAGGTTCCTCAGGTTGGATCCCAGGCGGAAGATGAATCGAAACCGTTATTTCTGTTGTGCCCTTGATATACTCTGAGCCGAACCAGGTAGGGGTAAATGCAATGCTGGCGTAACCATCATCCTCGCTGTCATACCGGAGCCAACTTCCGGCATCTGGAATATTCACATGAACTACCCCCCGCTGCCCTGGGGGTATACCAGCTCCACCCATCACTACGGCAAACCCCGATCCGTCACCCTCATAATCCGATTCAGATACTGCGACAATCTGGCCGTTCACTTCGGCGGTTGCACCCTGAAGTGTAAACTGACTGTTTGGCATCCCAACATCAACGTATTCGATCGCTGGTGCTGAAAGATCATTAACGAATGTAAAGCGATAATCAATGGAAGCAGATCCATCATCATTCACATAAATGTTGACTTCCAGCTGTTCCAGCTGGAATAGATAGGATTGTGCCGATCCAGTTCCATGGAAAATCAACATCAAGCAGATAAGAATAAATGAGATATAAATTTTTCTCATGAAAGCATCCTTTTCTCCTAGAGGCAAGTCACCACTTCGGTTCCTCGGTGAGCTGATAACTCGTTCCACAGTAAGGACATTTAACAACCGGTGCACCAGCAACCATTGAGATGTTATCAGCGGTCAATGCTCCACCGCATGACTTGCATTTAAGGGTGTCAAGACTGACATTTGCCGGTAAATCTACCTGATAGGTGATATTTGATCCCGTTTCGCTTTTTTTAGGACGGCTGAAAAACCAGACGATCACAAAGCCTGCTGCAATGCTGATCAGGCCAACCGGAATCCAACCGGGGGACCCTTCTGAACTGAAAGCGCCCCAGACAAAAAGCACACCAAAGAAGATCAGAATCGCTGCGGCAATGTAGGCTATCGCTTTCATTTTTGTCTCCTTGATAAGAGTAAACTGTACCCAATCATACATCATTTCCAACTGCATGGAGAAGTTGACTTCCCAAAGAGGAAAGCCAGCCTTTGAATCTGGCAATTAAGGCAGGCTTGATCGATTATTCACCTATAATTTTAACAAGCACCCGTTTCGGACGACGCCCGTCAAATTCTCCATAGAATATTTGTTCCCAGGGACCAAAATCCAGGAGGCCATTTGAGATGGCTACTACGACCTCTCGTCCCATGATCTGGCGTTTCAAATGGGCGTCAGCGTTGTCTTCTCCAGTCCTGTTGTGTCGATATTTAGAAATTGGATCATGGGGCGCTAGTTGTTCAAGCCAGTCATCATAATCCCTGTGCAAACCGCTTTCGTCATCATTAATGAAAACAGAAGCAGTGATATGCATGGCATTTACCAATGTAATGCCTTCAGTAATCCCACTTTCTCGCAGACACTCCTCAATTTTCGAAGTGATGTTGATAAAACTGCGCCTCGCAGGAATATTTAGCCAGATCTCTTTACGATACGATTTCATAAGTAAGTCCTCGAAAAAGTTTTTTATATTTTTAAATCAGACTCTTCTGTGCAGGAACTAGCTGAAACTTAGGATTGTTTATCAACTCGTTGAGACTTGTGATATCTGAAGATTTCTTCAGGAAATGTACACCGATTGACTCCATTTGTTGCAAATAGCGGTTCTGGTGATCGTCATCTATAAAGAGGGTTGTTGAAGGATTAACTAGCCAACCTGACTGGGTTAACTTGCGAAGTATCGTTTTAAGCATTTTATCTTTTTGACTGCTGTATTCGACAACAGGATGAAAAAAGAATTGATTAATTTCGAATGCGTATAATGCTTTCTCAACTGGTGTAGGATGATTGTAGCTTGCCAGAGAGATCAGCAGTTTCATACTCGTAAGCTTTGCGAGCAAACTTCGGACTTCTGGATATAAACGAAATCTCTGTCCATCATTGCGTTCGATAAGATCCTCCTCAATTCTTCGAAAAGTATATGTGTCGCTCCCATAATCAGAATAATTGATCCCAGAGATATAACCTCCATCAAGGCCAAACCAAAGGGTATCATCTCCATCAAAAACAATTAAGTTTATGTATATGTCTCTGGTTGCACTCATTGATTTTTAAACCCTAAAAAGTATTTTTCCATAAGATAAGGAAGTGGTCAAGGTTGTATGAACGGGAATTTATTTAATCAATAGGCAGAATTGCACGAAAGAGAAATCCACAAGATTAGAAAAAAGGCGATGCATTCATCGCCTTTTTTTCGGGTATATCAAGCTGTTGCCCTTGCAATCTTAAGGAAAAGCCGGATTTTCTACTTCAATTGTTCGAACAATGCTTGAAATTTTTCAATCGGCTGCGCACCAACCAATGGAATCCCATTAATCAGAAAACTTGGCGTGCTTTGAACCCCTAATTTTTTAGCAAACTCATTCTGTCGATTGACAGCTTCAGTGTATTTGCCTGTATCCAGGCATGAGTTGAAAGCTTCCTGGTCGAGTCCCATCTCTTGAGCAAATTTTTTCAGATTTTCCACGCTGAACGCACCCTGGTTTTCTCCGTTTTGATGCGAGAATAAATAGTCGAGATATTCCCAAAATTTATCCTGGTCTCCAGCACATTCACTCGCTTCAGCAGCGACTATTGACTCGTCACCAAGAAAAGCAAAATGAAAATAACCTAACCGTATATCACCCTTATTGACAAAATTTTCTTCAATCTGACGACCCGCGTCAGCTGCCCATCGGCCGCAATAAGGTCATTGAAAGTCGCTAAACTCAATCATAGTAATGGGTGCGGCAGGATCTCCCTTGAAATGAATAGTTTCGGCTACAACCGATTTCATCATCTCCTGATTTGCCGAAACTTGGGTTTGGACAGCAGCGGCAGCTGCAGTTTCTGTCTTCCGGGCTGAAATTGCTTCTGGTCCAAATGCGCCACGGCCCAAGTAGCCTAGGATTAACCCGACCAGAAGCATCCCAATGCCAATGATCAGAATCCGACTTTTTTGTCCGCTATCTGGTTCGATTACTTCTGCTGGTTCGATTACTTCTGCTGGTTCGATATAGTCACCTTCCATCATGCTCCCTCGCTCTTCCTGAATATTCCTTAAAGAATTTATTGGAAATTAATTAGCATTTTCGATTGCTGATCGTAAATGTCACTCGAAACTAAATTAACTCGGCTATTATAGTCGATCTCTTGGCGAATCAAGGGCGGATTTCAACAATGATACTTGCGATGGCTGCTGAGGTAGAGTATCATTTTGTAGAAATTGAAAGGCAGAATTCAAATAATGTACCATGATCCCAATTTCCCGTTAGTTGATCTCCACCGCCATCTGGATGGAAGTGTTCGACTTGAGACGATCATTGATCTGAGCCGGAAGCACAATCTACAGCTTCCTGCCTGGGATGTCGAGGGATTGCGGCCATATGTACAGGTGACTGATCCTCAGCCGGGAGTAATGGAATTCATTGGCAAGTTTCATTGGATGATACAAATCCTGGTCGATTATGATTCCTGTTGGCGGATAGCGTATGAAAATGTTCAGGATGCGAAACTTGAAGGTTTGGATTATGTTGAATTGCGCTTTTCCCCGTTTTTTATGTCAGGTGCGCATCAGCTAGACCCTCGGCGGGTCGTTGAAGCAGTGTGTGATGGGGTGGATGCCGGAGTAAAAGAGTTTGATGTTAAATCAAAACTGATTGGAATCATCAGCCGCACTTATGGTCCAGAATCTGGCTGGCAAGAGCTGCGTGCTCTACTCAGCCAGGGTGAAAGAATTACTGCGCTCGATCTGGCAGGGGATGAGGCGAATTACCCGGCGGTATTGTTTAAAGAGCATTTTTTTGAGGCACGCAAATCCGGTTGGCATGTCATAGCGCATGCTGGAGAAAGTTCGGGTCCGGAGAGCATCTGGCAGGCAGTATTGGAATTGAAGGCTGAACGGATCGGGCACGGTGTGGCTGCTCTCAAAGATTCTAAGATGATCGAATATCTTCGGGAACATCAAATCGCTATCGAATGCAACCTGACCAGCAATCTCCAGACCAGCACAGTTCCTGATTACTTAAGCCACCCTCTCCGGAGCTTCATGGAGTTAGGATTATTGGCGACGATTAATACGGATGACCCGGGCATCAGCGGTATTAACTTGATCCATGAATATGAAATTGCTGCCCCAGCAGCGGGTTTATCCCAGATCCAGGTTCGACAACTCCAAGAAAATGGCCTCAAGGCAGCATTTCTTACGGATTTTGAAAGAACAGAGCTGGTCGAAAAATATCATTAATTTTCTGGGATCTTTCCTTTGGAAAATTCGGTCTTATCTCCTTCAATCAGGATTAATCGACGACAATCTACTCCACCGAATTCTTTTGTTTTGATTTTTGCGGTCATCTCATAATATCCCGCCCTGGCTGGTGCAGTAACCCTCGCTTCATATCGACCTGGAGATTTGATAGCTTCTACCAATAAAACCGGTTCGGAAATTGTTTCTGATTGGTCTGGATATTCGATCCATTTATAATTCTCTAACCCTACGATCTGGTGGATGTTCACTTCCACATGTAGATCATAAATTGGCAGACCGGTATCGATTGATGATGCCATGATGGAAATTGGAATTACTTCACCTGGTAGGAACATGTCTCGATCAGAGTCAAAATTTACCTTTATTCGAGAAGTAGGAACTGCAGCAAGCTCCCCAATGGTGTACCGCTGAATTAATTCGAACTTCAATTTTTCCAACATGGGTGTGTAATTGCAGATATCCCCATGGTTTGCAGAATATGGGAGTTTTTGGGACGCATTTGGGTGAACTGCACTGTGAACAGGTATTGTCCCATCCCCTTCCTCATCCATTATCCAGCGAATGTTGTTAATTTTTCCAGAAGCTGATTGCGATACAACCCCTTCGCTAACAGTTGGTTGGTTGATACCAAAAAAGCATAGTGTTTCCACACTCAAATCCATCCCTAATTCCTCGTAGAAATTCCTGGCATTTTCGAGCATATCACGCTGCCTGGAATTTGATAACCAGCGCTGATCGATAAATGGATCAAATTTACTCCCATTTTCCTGCTTGAGGAAGGGGAGAAACCCAGGAATCAGTTGGTAAAAGGACGGGAATGTCAAAGCAGTCTCCTGGAAATAGTGCTGAATGCCGAATTGATTGAATAGACGTAAAAAGAAGACCTCTGGTCCCTGAAGTAGAGTTTGGATGGATTTTGGGGCTCCGTCCCAAGGACATGCAATTAAGAACAGCCGATCGATAAATTCCTTCCCACCTTCCTTCTCGATATACCAACGTGCCACGGTGCCCCCATTGCTGTGCGCAATGATCCAAATTAATGCATTGGGATGCCGCTTGTTTAAAAATCGAACCAATGCAGAAAGCTTTCTGGCTGATTCTCGATTATCTTGCCGCCAGTCGTAGGCAAACGTGTACAGCCTGGATGATTTTCCATCTTTTTTTCCCATGGAAGCAGAAAAGCCCCAAGATTTCAGCGTATCAATTAGTGGTCCGTATTGTTTTTGCTTTAAAAATGGCGGAATGAACAGGATTTCTTCGACAATCCCGTCTGGAACCAGGTCGTCGTTTGGGAATTTCATTTGCTTGAAAAGATGAATTAAATTGGAATGGATTTCTAATGGGTCTTTCAGAATCTTTTGGATATCGATCCAAACAGTCTCACCAGTGATACGGTTGCGAAGCCGGCTGCCCATATATCCTGGGATAAAGATGACGATATTTTCTTGCGGATGGTCAGGCAAATCAACATTCATGCTTGTTTTTGACTCCATGCGAGAAAGTAACTCGCCTACCAGCCAGGATCAAAAAAATTGGCAGGAGATCTGGTGAGCCGGGTGACTTCAGTGCCGTCCGCATTCATCGCATAGAGTTGCAAGAAACCGTCCCGAATCAGAGAAAGAAGGATTTTTCCCCCATCTGGAGACCAAGCTGCGCGGCTTGGATTTGAGCCAGGATTCTCGTATGTGGTTAAGGTTGATAAATTCTGCCCATCGGGATTTATGGACATTAACTTCCAAGTTCCGGATTGAAAAGTCCAAAAAAGTATCTGGTATCCATCGGGAGACCAGGTTGGGAGAATCTCGTCTGTTTCATTGTTGGTCAATCGTTCCGATTGAGTTCCATCAGAATTCATCAGAAAAACTTCCCAATCTCCGTCTCTGACCGTTTGAAAAGCAAGCCGTTTCCCATCTGGGGACCAGGTGGGGTACATATCATCTGAAGAACTTCTGGATAGATTTAGAAGCTCGGTCCCGGAAGTAGAGCTGGAATAGACTTCCCAGTTTCCGTCTCGAAGAGTATGAAATGCAATTCTTTGGTCTAATGGGGCCCAAACAGGTCCACCTTCATCTGATGAAGAGATTTCCAATTCTGCTAATCCAACGCCTGTCCGATCGATTATTGAAATATCTCCATTGCCCTTTTTATAACTGACATAGGCAATTTTCTGATGATCATTGGACCATGACGGTTCTGCAGCACGGCTGAAATTAGTTGTTAATCGCAGAATATTTTCTCCATTCGGGTTAGCGCTGTATACCTCTTCGGTTCCATACATGTCAGAAATGAAGCAAATATCTTCTTGGCTTTCCGTTAAATTTGCCTCAGAAGAGAAGGTCAAAGGGGGGAGGTCCTTAAAATTCAAGGTGAAATAAGCATCCTTTACACGAGTCCGAGGCATTGGTGCTGCCAGCCAACACGCTCCCAACAAAGTAGCGAGGTATTTATGCCCTTGAAGGTCCTCAATACTTAGATCTGGGTAGCCTGATTGTTTATGGACAAAATTCAACCCCATCACCAATCCAGAATACAGATCAATCAAAGATTTACCTGTGGTGCATTCAAAATTTAAGCGAATAAAGACATATGCTGGAAAAGGATCTCGTCTGGTTGGCGGGGAATAGACACGTCCCAAAGCGGTTATATAACTCGGAAAATCGACTGAGACCAGATTCCATACATCAAGTCCATTGGTGAGCTGATCAGGACCCGGCGTATGGGAAGGCGGAACATTTGTCGCTGATCCGATAGGCGAGTTAAGCGGTTCTGGTGTGAGGATTTTTGTTGGTTTGGGTGTTTGCGTATTTTTTCTGGTTTGGGTCGGGATAATCGTGGACAGAAGTGGTGTAGAAGTCGTTTGAACCTGAGTTTCCGTTGAAATTTGCAAAGGGGAACTTATAAATTGAGGAGATGGAGAATGCGAAACGAGAAATTGCGGTGCGCTTGCTAAAAAATTGCAGCTAAAAAGCGAAACACAAACCAGACACACTGTGCCTAAGAAAGCCCGGGCGATCAAAACATCTCGAACCTTTTTTCTTTGCATATTTATGCAATTATACAGTCTAACACCAGCCCTCTTGGGATGAATGAGTAAGGCTTGCCAATTCTTGAAACTTTTTAGCTAGTTTTACGTTAGAATAATCTAGAATAAATTATTCTAATCGGCTTGATTGAAAGGACTTAGAATGAGCATCTGGAGAGTCTTATTGTGCATTTTCTTTCCCCCCTTAGCGGTATTGGATAAAGGATGTGGGTCACTTTTGATTGTGACAATCCTTACGCTAGTCGGTTGGGTACCTGGTGTAATTGGTGCAATCGTGATCAACAATCGATAACACAGGAAAGCTCAGTTCGAATTGAGTGACATTCTAATAATTTGTTCGCTCGTTATTGGTGAGGCTGCCACTGCGGTGTCAAGCCATCCATAACCATGATCATTGTCTCTTTTTGGGGATTGAAGATAAATATTTCTGGTTCTACATCAGAGTTCTGGCTCCATTTTCCGGATGACGATTCAGAAAGGCATGAACGGAATGCAAACCAATTCCCATCCGGAGACCATTTCGGTGAAATCCCGGGAATAAACTCATCGCGCTGGTTTGTCTCTGGATTCCAGAACTGCATTGGTATAATCTCGCTGTTTTCGGTTAACCCGCATGTCTCAGACCAGGAATCGTCTTCCGTTTCGCTGCATCCTGATTTTCGAGCAAAAATCGCCTGATCCATCGAAGGATGAAAAGCGACATCTGTGAAAGCCTCCCCTTCGAAACTCCATTTCGAATGATCGGAAGAATTCAGGTCGAGAACATCAACCATCGTCGTAAAATCCTCACAGCTTGAGTAAAGCGTCCTAAGATTTGAAATTTTACTGTTCTTATCATCAAGCGAAAGGCTGATACCCTGGCTAAAAATATCGTCTGAAGAATTTTGAAAAAGCTCGAACGCGTGGGTCTCAAAATTAAATATATTAAGATCATATTGACAGTCATATTCACTGCAAAGTGATTGATGCGAGATCGTCCCGACCAAACGCCCATCCTCAAGGAAGAGCGGCATACCTGTAAAACCTCCAGGTTCATTTTCTGGCGTTAAAGTGGCTCCCCAATCAACGGGATCTTCAATCCGGTACATAATATTCGTTGTATCCAATGCAACAATCATCCAGCCGATTGTTCCTTCTTCCTGAGGAGTCGATGGATTCCATAAGACAATCCAATGTTGATCTGGAGACATGACCAGCTGGCGTGGGATAACGGATTGTTCATCATTTAGCCCTAAATCCAGGCACGCCGACCTGATGCTTCCATCACGATAAAAAAAGCAAATATTCTTCCCATTAAAAGCTGCCAGGCGTTCTCCATTTGGGGACCAGGTAAATCCCAAGATATCTCCAGCGAATGTCAATGGATAGGGTTCACTGCCAGGTTGGTCTAGCATCCAGATATCACCATCTTTGAGAAATGCAAGCGTTGGACCGAAATTCGGGATCGATGATGGGGGAACTCCTACAGCCGGTGAGGTAAATGGTCCTGTCGTTTCTTCAGTCGGCGAAGAAGCAGTTGGGCTTCGAGATGGGGTTTTTGGCACTGTAATGGATTCTGCTGGAAGTGAAGCAGTCACCTCTGGAATTTCTTGATTCTGGGGAGACGCAGGACTTGGTCTTGTGTTTTGCGAAGTCAGAGAAGGCGAGCAGGACGCAGTATACAGAATAATGGTCAAGGCAACCAAAAGATAGCTTCTCAAGACCGTTCTTTTACTCACGAGATTGTTCCTTCCCAATTAGTACACACGCAACCAGTAATCCAAATGCATTTACACATGCAGGTTGGTGCTGTTCTTTTTTAGCCACATTCTGTGTTTTTGATATTCCGGCATGATGCTTTCAAGAAGTCGCCAAAATTCCTTTGAATGATTATGGACTTCTAGGTGCACCAGTTCGTGAATCAGGACATAATCGATTATACCTGGCGGTGCCATCACCAGGCGCCAGCTAATACTTATGTTTCTTTTGCTGCTGCAAGAACCCCAGCGAGTGCGTGCTCCGCTGAGCCTGAATTTATAATTCTTGAAATTGTGGATTTCGGCGAGCTGCTTCAATCGTTCGGAAAGAATCTTCCTTGCTTGCTTTTGATACCAAACAATAATTAATTCTTCAGCTTGATTTCTTGAATCCCAATCCAGTTTGAGTGCATCTTCAATTATTAATGCCGGTTTCTGTGACTTAATGAAAATTAAAGGATAAGATTTGCCAAGGAAGTAAAAAGATTCGCCTTCTGTAAATTTATGTTTCGAAACTGAATTTGAGCGGATTACCCCTTGCTGCTTCTCTATCCATTCTGCTTTATCAGCTAAAATCCGCTCAATTTTTGATTTGGACAATAATAATGGAGACCGCACAGTCACATTGCCATCAGCATTGACAACTATGGACAAAGTCTTTCTCTTTGACCGAATTATTTTCACATTCACAACTTCATTATACTGGCTTACGAATTCGTTGGGAGTTTAATTGGAACCTGCGCGTATAATGAATCCACATGGTTTATTCGATCCCTTAGGAAATGATGCTTTTTTGGAAGATAATCTCATGAATCGAAAATGGGTTATTTCTTTGATTGGTATGGGAACTTTCACCCTGATATTGTCGGCCACAGCAATGGCAATTTTATGGCAAGGTCCATTTCATTTTTTCGGCGGAAACAAACCTGACCTAAATATTTACATCCAGTCGCCGCCTCTCGCAGAGCTTGGTGAAGATGTGCGAATGACATTAATGGTCGAAAATTTCAGTGAAGAATATGAAATGATTGATGAAATCCGTTTACCCGCATTATTAACCGATTCGGCCGTGGTTAATGATGTATTTCCATCTCTCACGCCTGGTCGGCAGGAGTTTTACGGGGATAAGACAGGCTATTTTATCGGCATGATGGTGGAACCTGGTGAGCGAAAGGAATTCTTCATAACACTTATGCCCTGGCAGATTGCGGATGTGGCCGGCCAGATAGAAGTGATGACGAGTGGAAAGGTCAGAGAAGTTGGATTCCGAATTTTATTCAACAAACATCCCGAAATCGTCCTAGTTGCGACTGAAACAGAGACCTCCTACACCCATGCCGACGTCCAAGCCTACATTGGTGCCGACGATCATGCCAACAACTGCGCCCCTGGCAGTGCCGTACCAGTCAGTTGTCAAGATTTATGCAAAATATAAATATTCGAGTTATCTTAGAAATCTTTGGGATGGCTCAGGAACGATCATATCCGATGATGGGCTAATCCTCACAAATGCTCATCTGGTTCTTCCGTTTGATGGCTATGAACCTGATGCTTTTATCATCGCGATGACTGAAGATCCGTCCTCGCCGCCGGTAGAAATGTTTTATGCGGATGCCCTCCTTACGGACAAGGATCTGGACATCGCTGTCCTGAAGATATCTAGTGATATGAACATGAAGCCAGTGAATTGGAATGCAGTTAAGCTTCCAAAAGCAAGTCTTGGCGATTCGGATTCGCTCCAACTTGGGGACCCGATTATGATACTTGGATATCCTGCCATCGGTGGGCAAACGATCACGCTTACAACGGGCAATGTCGGAGGATTTTCGAGTCAGAAATCTTATGGAGATCGAGCATATATCAAAACAGCCGCGACAATTTCCGGGGGGACAAGCGGAGGAATGGCTTTGGATGAGACGGGTCAAGATGGTTGCCATCCCAACACAGCTGGGAAATGGTGATAATGAAGAGGTCGTAGACTGCAGGGTCATCGCAGATACGAATGGTGATGGAAATGTAAATCAACGCGATGCATGTGTGCCTGTGGGGGGATTCATCAACGCTCTGAGACCTGTTAATTTAGCCTATGAAATAATCGAATCGGCAAAGCGAATCACGGGTTCAGCAGAGTAAAATATCTCCCAGCGGGTATAATTAATCTCAATTATTCAATCTACTACCGATGAGGTGATCATGAACAATCCAAGGATTTCGCGTCTTGGTGGCGAAACCCGGACTCGATGGACACGATCGCGGGGCAAAAGTTGTCGCAAGAGCACTGCGTGATGCAGGTATGGAGGTAATTTATACTGGACTGCGCCAGACACCGGAGATGATTGCTGAAAGCGCCTTGCAAGAGGATGTTGATGCAGTAGGCCTTTCAGTGCTTTCCGGGGCACACATGGCTCTAGTGCCGCGTGTACTCGAGCTCCTTTCCGCAAACGGGCAGGAAAGTGTATGTGTGTTTCTTGGAGGGATCATTCCAGACGAAGATGTGCCGGTATTGCTCAATATGGGGGTAAAGGGGATCTACGGCCCTGGTACTTCAACGGATCAAATCGTCCAGGACATCCGAAAAGCAATACCAGTGCAAGAATCTTCCTGAAGCCGGAATCAAGAATAATGCAGCTTACGTCCGAATTATTGGCTGGCAGCAGAATTGCGTTGGCCCGAGTTCTGACTCAAATCGAGAATGACACACCCCAGGGTCGTCATTTCAGCAATGAACTGTTCCCATATGCAGGAAATGCTCATCTAATCGGGGTGACCGGTGCTCCTGGAACAGGAAAGTCATCGCTTGTTAATCGCCTCGCAATTGCCTATCGAAAACCAACTCAGGGACAACCAAAACGAGTTGGAATTGTTGCCGTAGATCCATCCAGCCCTTTTACCGGCGGTGCCATCTTGGGCGATCGGGTGAGAATGCGAGATTTATCAGGAGATCCTGGTGTATTTATCCGCTCAATGGCCACTCGCGGTTCTCTTGGTGGATTGGCAACAGCAACTTCTGGTGTGGTTCAAGCTATGGATGCGGCTGGTTTTGAGATCATCCTGGTTGAGACAGTCGGAGCAGGGCAGGCTGAAGTGGAGATCGCTCGACTTGCCCATACAACGATCGTAGTTGAAGCCCCTGGTTTGGGAGATGATATCCAGGCGATAAAAGCAGGGATATTGGAGATCGCCGATATCCTTGTGATCAACAAGGCTGACCGACCAGGAGTTGAATCAACAGAACGTGCACTGCGAAGCATGCTTCAGCTGGCTCATCCTTCCCTTCACATTTTTCAGGATAACTTGAACAAACCAGGCCATCATGGTCAGAATGTGTCCTCCAATCTAGCGGTCGAAGGAAAGGATCCGGCAGAAAGCAGGATGCAGCTCTGGGAAACCCCAATAATCAGGACGGTCGCAACAGAAGGGATTGGAATATCTGAGCTTCAAAATGAAATTTCCCGTTATTATGAGAATATATTAGAGACAAGAGAGCTGGCTAGGCGAAATCAAAGTCGATTGAAATCTGAACTCGATATACTTCTGCGGGAAACTCTTGTTGCCAGGTGGCAGGAGCGTGTGCCGGAATCAATATATATGGAAATCATCGATCGTTTGAACAAAAGAGAGATTTCCCGCGCCAGGCGGTTTATGATATTGTTACAGGATAATCAGACGGGAGGTAATGATGATTTACGGGGATAAAATTCGGTTACGAAGCGCAGAACGTCAGGATATTCCCCAATTTGTTTCATGGCTCAATGATCCTGAAATAATTGAAAACCTGATGATCTATGCTCCTTTGTCGAGAGCTGAAGAAGAAGATTGGTTCAATCACATGCTCGAAAGGTCAAAGGATGAACGTCCGCTGGTTATTGAAGTCCTTGAGGGCGATGAATGGATTATGGTTGGCAACTGCGGCATCCATAATATCGATTGGCGCTGTCGATCTGCCGAATTAGGGATTTTTATTGGAGAAAAGAAGTATTGGAACCAAGGTTACGGTACAGCGGTGATGCGATTGCTATTAAAGTACGGTTTTCAAACGCTCAATTTGAACCGACTCATGCTTGATGTCTATGATTCCAATCACCGCGCAATCCGCACTTATGAAAAGGCGGGATTCATTCATGAAGGCAGAAAACGGCAGGCTATGTATAAAGATGGTCGTTACATGGATATCTTGATCATGAGTGTACTGAGAGAGGAGTGGCACCAGAACGATGCCTGAGCTTCCTGAAGTTGAGACAATCCGAAGGGTGCTGGTAGCAGGCAAGAAGGATAGACCTCCACTTCCAGGGATGAAGATCAGCAGAGCAGAAGTTTTTTGGGAACGAAGTATTCAGGTTCCAACTTCCGATGAGTTAGTAAATCAAATCAAAGGGCAGGAAATCATAGATATTTCAAGACGTGGAAAATACTTAATCTTTTCACTTTCGGAATTATTTTTGATCATCCACCTCAGGATGAGTGGAGATTTATGGGTGGAGGAGAATGATGCAGAGCGAGGTACTCACCATCGAATTTGGATAATATTCAGCCAGGGATATCGATTAACTTTTAATGATCCCAGGAAGTTCGGCCGGATATGGCTAGTCAAGAACCCTGCTGAAGTCCTTTCAAGACTCGGTCCGGAACCATTCGATCGAGATTTTCTTCCAGAAACTCTGTATACAATGCTTCAGAAAAAAAAGCGCCAGCTAAAACCGCTTCTGCTTGACCAGTCATTTATTGCAGGATTGGGAAATATATATACAGACGAAAGCCTCCACCTTGCCGGTTTGCATCCAAATCTTTTATCATCGCAGGTACTCGAAGAAGATGCATTCAAGCTTTGGAAGTCCATTCGGGTAACATTAGAACAAGGAATTCAGCAGAATGGCGCAAGCATCGATTGGGTTTTTCGCGGAGGAGGGTTCCAGAATCATTTCAGCGTCTACGGCAGAGTTAACCAGCCATGTTTTACTTGTGGCAGGATGATCGTCCACAGTGTTGTTGGTCAAAGAAGCACATATTACTGTCCATTTTGTCAGGTTCTCCCAGAAGACGACCAACTATAATCAGAAGCATGACTTCTGAGCTCATCAACTCAATCTTCCCAATTCTAACCATTGGTCTTATTGGACTGATTATAGGCAGCCTGATTGGGGCACTGCTGGTTGGTGCATCTCAAAAACCTGGCACATCGAGAGATGTTTTGACTACAAAAAATGGGAGGACCCTGCTAAGAATTTGGCGTGATAGCAAGAATAATCAATTGGTGCTAGAAATGGAAGAAAAGACTTTTTCATCCTTTGAAAAAATGTCTCCTCAGATGCGTTCAAAGTTGGAAAAGATCTTATTAGAGCTAAAAAATTGGGCATTTCTTTCCTTAGCACCTTACCCCAATTTGTCAATTGATCCATATCAAGATTTCTCAGACAGACAGTTTATCACCGATGCTTAATCAGATTCAGCCTGTTCGATCATCTCGTTTCTCCAAGTCGATTAATTCAAAGGAAGTGGTTATTGAAGAATTAATCTCAAAATCGATAGGGCAAGAAAAATTGGATCAAAAACAAGCGCTACAAATCAGCATAGCAGCTCAAATTGATCGTATCCTTCAAAACAAACTCCGCTTATCTCCATTTAACAATCATTCAATGAAGATTATCGAATCACAGGATGGTGGAATCGCAGTGATCATCGATGATAAGTCTTACGAGAGCGTTTATGATGTGGCGGATAATAATTTTAAGAAGCTGATTCAGGAAAGTGTGGCAGAATGGGAGCAAAATAAATAAGACGACACCAGAAGGGCCGTCGCCTTATCATGGCAATTCTCTAAGAACGCACGCCAGCGATTATCTCCTTCGACGGCGGCGTTTTTTTTGGATGTGTTCACTCGTTTTCTGTATTTCTCCAACAGGTCCGCCGGCCTCTTGATTCATTTGATCGTCACTACCTGATTCATAATCAGAAATCTCATCTACGCTTTCTACAGCAGTAGTGGATTCGGATTGCATCAAGCCGGTTTGGAACCGGCTGACATCGCGCGGTTGATAAGTAAACATCCTTGAAATCACACCTAATCGAATATTTGACTGTAAATTTTGGAACAGCTCTGAAGCTCGACCTTTATATTGGACAAGTGGATCTCGCTGAGCGTAGGCTTCCAAGCCAATTGAAACCCGCAGAGCTTCCATTTGGGTAAGATAATCCACCCATAATTCGGTAATGACACCAAGAAGTAGCTGTCGATAGATATTGGATAGTATCCTTCTGCCTAACTGCTCGGAGATGATCTCGCGCTGGTCAAGATCAAGGCTGGAAAGGGTGAGCTTTCCAAGCGGGGTATCGCTTTCCAGGTCAAGCATTTCGAGAAATTCTTTTCTTGTGTCGGCTTCAAACTCATCGAGACTGGCATTTTCAAGCCTGGTGAATTCTGCCTGTCCCCAAATCTTCCATAAGGCGATCAGCGCGGATTCGAGGTGTTCCAAAACCATACCAGTTATTTGCTCAGATTTTTGTTCTTCCAATAATTTCGCTGCAAAGTAAGAATAGACCAGTCGATTGGTTTGCTGAAAAATTCGTCTATGTGTGCGGCGGTCAAACATCGCCTTCGACCCCTTCGGGATTTGAAGCAGCAGCCAGAAAATCTCGTGATCGGAATAGGGAGGCAGTAGTTTTCCCAGTAAAATATCCAAGTCTTTGGATATTTGTCCATTTTCTCCAATTAATTTTTCCTGGCGTTTATTGAACGCCTGGAATGAAGCGTCCAGTATTGTCTCAGTGTGCAATTTCCAATTTCGAATAGTTGAGTTGTTTTCCTGGAGATCGAGAGGTTCACCTATTCGCATTTCGATTGTGCTTATTATTCGCGCGATCGTCTGCGATTGAAGGCTGGCTTCAACTTCCATGCGTATCGATTCGGCCAGTTCGGAAGGATCTCTCTAAGGAGGCGCAGTTGGCCGCTGGATAACTTCAGAGGGAGGTGAGCGATATTTGAAAGCTCAGCTAGCAGCTCATTCGTTGGCCGCGGTTGAGATTCCGCTTCTTCAGATATTTCTAATCCTTCGAAAAAGGTATCTAATGAATCAAAACGCTCCTGGAGCTGAGTTTCCATCCGGTCTTGACTTCTGATCGAGAAAAGTTGAAATAGCCTTAAGCTGATGCTCCGTTTCCGCTTGAAGCGAATTCTTCGCCATTGCCAGGAGGGCAGTGCGGATGTCTGCAGCCTTGGGCTCCTCTGGCAGCAATTGCTTGATTTCATCAGCTAACAGCTTTAGTGAGAAGGAAGGGAAGATTTGGCCGTTTACTGATAAAGACGGCTGAATTTGCTCAAGCCATGCCAGCAATTTCCAGGGACCACCTTCATCTTTTAACGCTTCAGGAACACGGCGTGAAAGCTCGGTTTGGAGCATCACGAGCACATCGTCAGTTAAATCAGGCTTGACAAATACGCGATTTCTCTCGGCATAAATGCGTACTCTTTGAGCATTTAATACATCATCGTATTCAAGCAAGTGTTTCCGAACGTCAAAATTTGCGCCCTCAACTCTTGTTTGAGATTGCTCGATCAACCTGCTAACTAGCCCAATCTCGAGAGGTAGAGCGTCGTCAATTTTCAACCGCTGCATCATTCCATCCGCCTGCTGTCCGCCGAAAAGGCGCATTAAATCATCTTCCATCGACAGGTAAAAACGTGAAGATCCAGGATCGCCCTGGCGAGCAGACCTTCCTCGCAGCTGATTATCAATCCGTCGCGCCTCGTGTCTTTCTGATCCCAACACATGAAGACCACCAAGCTCGCGCACCTGCTCCATTTCACTTAGGTATTTTAGATAATAGTCAATTTCTGCTTCATAAATGCCGTAATCGTCCCGACTGAGTATAAGCAGAGCGGCTTTTCTTTCCAGGTGGGACATTTCATAAGGATCTTTTAGACCGGTTCTGCTTAAAATCCGATTCACGTCGGCAATAATTTCCTCTGCGAGATCGCCACCGAGTTTGATATCCACTCCACGACCTGCCATGTTGGTTGCAATGGTGACAGCTCCAAATGCACCAGCGGTGGCGATGATCTGGCTTTCTTCCGTGTGTTTTCGAGCATTGAGGACCTGGTGGTTGATACCTGCCTGGAGACTGGAAATTAGTCGATCTTTAGACTTCTCCGGAATGTTTAAGATGCTTGACAACCGCTCGAGGTTAATTGGATCATCAGGGATGAAGGGGATTTCAAGTTCTCTTGCCAACCGTCTCATCGAACTCTGGTCCAACTCCTCGAGTGGGGAATTAAGGAACTGCAGCTCTGGAATCTGCCGACCATCTTCCTGATAATTATTTTTAATTATCCACGTATTTCGGAGGAGAAGTACCTGGGCAAGCCGTTTTAATGGTTCGGCGCGAAGTCGATTTGAAAGCCGCTCCGAGTTTTCTACGGAAGTAGTTCCAACCAACACTGGCTGACCTAAAACATGGAATTGAAGCAGCTCCTGGCAGATCGCACGAAGTTTAGCTTCGACATTACGAAAGACAACATCTGGGTAATCTTTTCGACGCCAATAAATGGGAGATTTCAGGGGATCTTCTTTGATGGCATAATAGCCAAATTTGTAACCTTGCTCATCCTTGCTCTCCAATTCTTCGATTTCCGAGTCGGGAAGCATCGCCTGATATTCCAGGTTGGTTGGTATCGCCAGCACACCGAGTTTATAAATTTTGTCAAACTCTTCGGATTCGGTCACAGCAGTACCGCTCATACCAGCTAATTTCTGATACATACGGAAATAATTCTGGATAGTGATTGTGGCATATGTGACTGATTCGCTTTGGACTTTAACACCTTCCTTAGCTTCTACTGCCTGATGAAGTCCATCAGACCAACGCCTGCCAGGCATCATTCGGCCAGTAAATTCATCGATAATGATTACTTTTCCCGCCTGTACAAGATAATCCTTATTTCGGCGATAGAGATATTGGGCACGCAAAGCTTGTTCAAGGTAGCCCAACACACGTTCTTGTTCGGGAGTAACGTCTTCGGGACGATCAGGATCGCGCAGCGGCATATTTAGTAGCTCTTCGACATGAGCTTCACCCAATTCGGTCAAAGTTACAGTTCTATCTTTCTCTTCCACTTCGTAATCTTCTGGACGAAGCGCTTTGGCGACCTGAGAAATGCGGATATACCAATCCGCTTCATCTTGAGCTGGACCAGAGATTATCAATGGAGTTCTTGCTTCATCGATAAGTACATTATCGACTTCATCAATGATCGCGTAATAATAACCGCGTTGAACACGATCATTTAAACTCATCGTCATGTTGTCCCGCAGGTAGTCGAACCCAAACTCGCTGTTCGTCCCATAGGTGATATCAGCGAGGTAGGCTTCTTCACGTTGGACAAGGCGAAGTTGATTTTGATCTTCATGGGGGGATTCCCGCTCGAGGTCGACGAGAAACGCTTTTTTCCCATTCTCGGTCCGAGCAGCCATTTGAAGCACCCCGACTGATAAGCCAAGTGCATTAAAAATCGGGGCCATCCAACGCGCATCTCGACGAGCCAGGTAATCATTAACTGTGATGAGGTGTACGCCTCGACCAGTTAATGCATTCAAGTAAAGTGGGAGTGTAGCGACCAAGGTTTTTCCTTCACCAGTTCTCATTTCGGATATTCTTCCCTGGTGCAAGACGATCCCACCAATCAGCTGAACATCATAATGTCGGAGCCCAATAGTGCGTTTACTGGCTTCTCGCACTGCAGCAAAAGCATCAGGTAAAATCTCTATCCAGAACATTTTGCTCAGCTTTCCGCTTCTCTTCGATTTCTTCGATGCTCTCAGTTTGGTTCGATAATTGAAGCCTAAAATCGATCGTTTTAGCACGTAATTCATCATTACTCAATGATTCGTACTGTGGTTCGAGGCCGTTGACTTGATCGACAATTTCAGATAGCTTTTCTATTTCGCGTTTATTCGGGTCGCCTCCGACCAGACGAATGAATTTCTTAAGCATTAGTTTTTCCTCTAAGTGGCGGATTATAGCACGGAGCGTTTAAACGGTTTGGAGATTTTGCCGCCAATCTTCCGAAAAAAAGATTGGAAGTTTTTAAGAAAACCTTCTTTAGTCTCTAAAGTTGGTGGAGTGGGAGTCTCGAGAATTTTATCGTAGAGATAAAGAAAAACCAATTTTGTTGAAGCAATCACAGGTGCAGCAAGGAAAATTCCCTAAGATGCCAAATTGAGACCCGGCTGCCAAAGCGCCCACGAGTACGACTAATGGATGCAAATCTACGGCTTTCCCGAGAACTCGAGGAACAATAAATTGGTTTTCAAAAAATTGAACAAGTAAATAAAATCCAGCGATGATCATCCCAAAAATCAGATTATTAACCGCAAGGGTAGAAGATCCAAATATGAGCGCGACCAGCACAGCAGGGATGAAAGCAAGCAGAGGACCCAGCGTTGGGATCATCTCTAACATTCCTGATAAGAAACCAAAGAAAATCGGCTGTGGTAAACCTAATATTGTTGTGCCTAACCAAACTGTTACACCGACAATGACCATTAATGCTATTTGACCATGTAAGAATGATTCCCATATTGAACCCAGGCTGTGCAGAAGGATCTCAATTTCATCCTTATAAACGGAAGGAATCAGCCGCGGTAGTACCGCCTTAAACTTATATCCATCAAAACTAAGATAGATACTGAATAAAAAGGCAAAAAATACCGCGACCAAGGCTGAAGCAACAGCTCCAACTGCACGCACCAAGACACCAAGGGTGGAAGCCAGGCGGGAGATCAATTCAGAAAATGCAATATTCAGATTCGGCGCTTCTGCTGGTTGTTCGGCAGTAAGATTTGCCATTGTCTTGAGAAAAGGATCAAATAAACTACCAAGAACAGGACCAATGAGAGGAATTTGCGTTATACGCCCGAGGAATTCAGCGATGCTGATCGAAATATTATAGATTAAGGATGGAAAATCAATTTCTGTAACTAGGTCTATTGCATTGATTATCGAAGGGATGAGGATCAGCGGGATGAGCAGAATAAAAAGGAAAACAATAAAATATGTGAAGGAAATTGCAAGGGCCCGACGAAATCGAAATCGTACCTGTAAGAAATTGACAATAGGCTGGATGATAAAAGCGATCAAAGCGCCAAGGATAACCAATGGGATAACGCTTCGGCCAATGTAAATGCCGAAAAGAAGAAAAATGAACAATCCGGTTCCAACAAGGTATTTGGTCGGTGGGGACCAGATCGTCGTCTGTGCAGGCAGTGGATTAACCACGTTGACATTATCTCGATTTTTAGGAGGCTTTAGCAGTTATCGCTGGAGCGGCTTCAGTAATCTTCGTTTCTGATAATTGGGGCTGCTGGACTATTCCTGGTGGAATTGAACTATTATTGACATGCATTTTCTGGTGTTCTGATGCCGATCTCTTGGAGACAAGCAATATAACTATTGCTGATATACCAGCAAGAATTCCTGCGAACAATGTAAAAAATATTATCTGTAGGCAAACCCTTCTTTCTTCTCATAGTTCAAATTATAACCGAGTGCTGCGTGCATGAAAACCAACTTGAATCTTTAAAATGGTATAATCCTTTCTTAATACTTGATTGCTTCTCTAACATGAGTTGATGGTATGGCTCCTGCAAGATGCCCTGTTTGTAATGACATAATTTCAATTGGCGTATCAGTAAAGCTGTATCAGGGAATCACATGCCCGACCTGTCTTACATCGGTGCGCGTGGTTTCATTGAATCCACTGGAGCTTGAATTGCCGGATCGTTCTGGAAATGGTGTGGATAGGACGCATCATTCAGGATACAAGAAAAATCCTCTTGAAGGTAAACAGCATCTGGCTTCAAAAAATTATGGCGGATTTGATGAATTGGACGAAAACTACGAAGAATTTGACGATTACGTACTAGAAAGACGGTTACGGTATAAGTCAGAAAGAGAAAGACAAAGGAAGAGTGCACAGAAATAACCCATGTCCTTCGTCCACTTGCACGTTCATTCTGAATATTCTCTTTTAGATGGCTTTAGCAACATCAAGAAGCTGGTTGAACGCGCAAAGCAGATGGAGATGCCGGCTTTAGCCCTCACTGATCATGGAACGATGTTTGGTGTCATCGAATTTTTTAATCAGGCTACGAATGCCGGAGTCAAGCCGATTATTGGAATAGAAGCGTATCTTGCCCCTCGAGGAATGAAATCACGAGACCCTCAGTTTGACAAGAAGGCAACCCACCTCCTGCTGTTGGCAGAAAATCAAAAAGGTTATCAGAATCTACTAAAACTCGCAAGTGCAGCACAGCTGGACGGGTTTTATTATTATCCGAGGGTTGATCATGAATTAGTTGCAGCCCATTCTGAAGGGATAATCTGTACTTCAGGTTGTATGTCAGCCGAAGTGCCGCGATTAATTGCTGATGGGAATTTGAGCGTAGCCCAAAAACAGTTAGATTGGTATTACGAAGTTTTTAGTAAGGACAATTTCTATTTAGAACTTCAACAGCACGATATCCCGGAGCTTGATAGCATCAACAGGAATTTACTTCAGCTCGGAAGACGGTATGATGCCAGTTTTGTGGCAACAAACGATGTACACTATATTGAACCTGAGGATGCTCGCTCACAAGATATCATGCTTGCAATTCAGACTGGTACGCTGCTGAGCGACCCTGGTCGGATGCGGATGACCGATGGGAGCTATTATCTTCGAACATCCGAAGAGATGGCAAACCTTTTCAAAGATGTACCGGATGCATTAAACAATACTCTGACCATCGCAGAACGGTGTAACGTTGACCTTAGTTTTAAAGGATATCATTTACCCAATTTTGAAGTCCCTGAAGGATTCACCCCAGACAGCTACTTGCGAACATTATGTGCGGAAGGTTTGAAAAACAGATACGGTTCAAGAGCTGATGACCCAATTTTATTGCAGCGGCTTGATTTTGAGCTTAATGTAATCCACCAGATGGGTTTTGATCCGTATTTCTTGATTGTATGGGATTTATGCAGGTACGCAAAAAGCCGAGACATCTGGTACAACGCGCGTGGGTCGGCGGCTGGATCGATTGTTGCCTTTTCCTTAAACATCACATTGGTCGATCCAATTGAACATGGACTGATATTTGAAAGGTTTCTTAATCCTGGGCGAATCTCGATGCCAGATATTGATCTGGACTTCAGAGATGACCGGCGGGCTGAGATGATGGAATACACCGCCAGGAAATATGGTGATGACAAAGTTGCCCAAATTATTACTTTTGGCACTCTTGGAGCCAGAGCAGCAATTCGCGATGTAGGTCGAGTAATGGACATACCGTTAACGGAAGTGGATCGAGTTGCAAAACTTGTTCCGAATATCCCTGGAAAACCAATCTCTATTCACCAGGCACTTGAGGAAGTCCCGGATTTTAAGAAAGCATACAGTTCGACTTCATACATGAAGGACTTGATTGATACTGCTTCAGATGTTGAAGGAGTTGTGCGAAATGCCGGAACCCATGCTGCGGGCGTAATCATCACAGATCAGCCAATAATTGATTACATCCCGCTCCATCGGCCCACGGGGAACACTGCAGGTGAAAGCCCAATAAAGACGGTCACTCAATTCGAGATGAATATTCTCAATTCTTTAGGATTATTGAAAGTCGATTTTCTGGGATTATCCACTCTGACGATTATGGCGAAGGCCTGTGATCTGATTGAGAAGAGGCACGGGATTAAATTTACCCTAGACAATATTCCAACCAATGATCCTCCGACGTTTGAACTGCTAGGTCGCGGGGATACCGCAGGTGTCTTTCAAGTCGAAGGATCGGGTATGCGTCGCTGGTTGATGGAGATGAAACCCACCGAACTCAAGAATGTTGTCGCTATGGTGGCTCTTTTTCGGCCAGGTCCGATGGATTTTATCCCAGGATACATTCGTAGGATGCATGGCGAAGAAGAGGTCCAATACCTTCACCCATGGTTGGAAGAAATCTTCAGAGAGACTTACGGTTATCCGGTCTATCAAGAGCAGCTGATGTTTGCTGCAATGAAACTGGCAGGCTATACCGCGCCTGAAGCGGATGATTTGCGAAAAGCAATCGCTAAGAAGATGCCTGATAAGCTGATTAAGCATCGGCAGAAGTTTATCGACGGAGCGAGTAAACAGGAGATTGACAAAGATACTGCTGCGAAAATCTTCGAAGAGTGGGAGGAATTTGCGCGGTATGGATTCAACAAGAGTCACGCGGTCGATTATGCGGTAATTGCGGTTCAAACAGCATTCTTAAAACTGCATTATTCTGTAGAGTATATGACGGCGTTGCTTTCTGTCTCGAAGAATGATACTGCAAAAGTTGCGATATATGTCGCTGATGCTCGAAAGATGGGGATTGGCGTTAGCCCGCCTGATGTCAATGCCAGCGATTGGGATTTTGCTATTGAAGATTGCGGTGACGGCAGCTCAGTAATCCGATTTGGCCTTGGTGGGGTAAAGAATGTTGGCCAAGCCGCTGTAGAAACGATATTAAGCGCACGAATAGATGGGCAATTTGCCAGTATTGATGACTTTGCCAGACGGGTTGATTTGCGCCAGGTTGGCAGGAGGTCGCTTGAGTTCTTGATAAAAGTTGGTGCATTGGACAAATTTGGTCAAAGGACCTCATTACTCGAATCGATCGATCGGATCATCGCATCAAGCGCTTCACATTTTCGTGCTGCTGAAAGTGGGCAGATGAGCCTGTTTGGGGCAGCAACAGGTGTAATGGAGAAGATATCCTTATCTCCGGTAAATAGTGGGATCAATCGCCGAGATATTCTTGATTGGGAGAAGGAATTAATCGGTCTTTATGTATCCGACCATCCATTGAATTCAATAATTAGCGAACTAGAGGACGTGGTCACTCATTTTTCTGGACAGCTTGGCGAGGCGACTCATCTTGAGCCTGTTCGAGTCGCTGGAATTGTTACAAGGATTCGCAGCCATGTCACCAAATCTGGTCAACCTATGGCCTTTGTTTCAATTGAAGATCTTCAAGGTAGTATTGAATTGGTGATTTTCCCTCGGGCATGGGATCGTTATTCCGAGTTGGCACAAGTAGATCGAATAATCCTGGTGGATGGAAAGGTTGATGCGGCTGGCGGCGATCCTAAGATATTAGTCGACAATATTACGACCGAATTCACCCGAACGATAGCTGCAGAATCATTAAAGAAGGATAAGGCTAATTCGCAAAAACATCAAGATGTTCAGAAAGTGGGGTCAATTTCGTCCAACTCCTATCCAATCGAAGATACTTCTTCCTTAGAACCTGAGCCTGAAAACATAAACCTGGAGAATAACCTAATTCCACAAGTTCCAGAAGAGCCTCCAGATTGGTTTGAGCTTCAAACAACTAAAACAGAGAAGCTAATTCCAGGGATTCCCGACGATCAAAGTCATGATGTTTCTCTATCTGAACCCGAGCTAAAGGATGATGAAGCCGGTGCTTACTCAGTGAAATTCGAAAATCTTGATTTAAGGGATAGTTTAAAATCGCCATCAATTATTCCTGGTTTTGAGATGGACAATTTGCATTCTGAAGACCCAATAACGAGCAGCCAACCGGAACAAACTGGCTTAACGTTACAACCGGCAGTAGTCCCCGCTTCAACAATAATTTTTGAGAATCAGAACATTCCGCCAATTATTGTCCCTGCCTCAAAGGAAACCATCTGCCGAAAATCAGCACTTCGCGAGTTTCCTGGTACCTCCTCACCAGAATATTGAAGATACAGACGAAGTTCGAATGTTGACGGTAATTTTACGGGCTAGCGGAGACAAAACTCGAGATGTACTCCGTCTTCGCCGAATCCATGGAATTATGATGACATATCCAGGGATCGACCGCTTTTCAATCCAGGTGTTCGAACGAGGCAGGAGTTTTCTGCTTGAGTTTCCGAACTCGAGTACTCAGGTTTGCTCAGAATTGATCGAAAGATTAAATGGTATGTTAGGTCCAGAAAACATTCTGATCAAGTCGATCACATTCCAATAGACATTTTGGATTAGCCGCCAGTCCCTCCAGTATATATACCCTGCGGATCAAGCTCTTCGCGAAGGATTCGAAGTTCTTCTGGATGAGGGGCTTCGGTATATCGCAATCCTTCTGAAACTTTTAAATCCCAGCCAGTGTTATCTTTTGCATTATCAATAGTTTTCCCTGGATGAAGAGCTGTCAGAATGAGCTCTCCATTGTGATCTGGTTCGAGAATCCCGACGTCGGTAACTACTGCCTGAGGACCCGCTCCCCGCAATCCTATTTTTTCACGTTCACCGAACCCTCCAAGAAATCCTGCGGATGTCTGAAAATCGCATTTCTCAGGAAATCTTCGCTTCTGGTGAGGGGTCATGATGTAGCAACAATTCGCCCAGGCAGCGATTTCCTTAGATCCACCAGAACCGGGAAGGCGGATTTTGGGATGCGCATAGTCACCAATAACTGTCGCATTGATATTCCCAAATCGATCAATCTGGGCTCCGCCCATAAAGCCTACATCGACATTTCCTCTCTGAAGATAAAATGAAAAAATATCATACATTGAACAAACGGCGATTGCTCCACTCACAAGGCTAGGATCCCCTATTGAGAGCGGCAGTCGGGCAGGTTGTGCACCGATAACGCCTGCTTCGTAGATCATCAATAAACGTGGAGCATGTGTTCTCCTGGCGAGATTACACGCAAGGTTTGGCTGACCAACACCAACAAACACCACATCGCCATCTCTAAGCAAACGAGCAGCGTTGATGATCATTGATTCAGATGGAGAATATTCATTCGAAGTCATTTATTTTAGGTTCCTCTTTTTTCTCTTAAGATTTCATGATTCACAATCACGGGTTGATTTCTGAAAGAATTCAATCATCAGATTAGCAACTTCACCGGGTTTTTCAAGTGGCACAAGGTGAGTGGCATTTGCAATCGTTCTAATCTTAAGCGCAGGCAGCCGCTTTTTAAGAATTTCTGCTGTGCGTTCGGAAAAAGTATCTGACTTATCTCCTCGAATAATCAAAATAGGAAACTGAAGTTGAGAGAAGCAATTCCATATATCCAATCCATCATTCATGCCAGTTAAGTAGATTTGAGCTTCCCAGGCAGGAGGATAGGACAATTTTATACTGCCATCCATCATTGGTTCAGCAATAGAGCTCACATAGGCTGTGAGATTCTCGTCATTGATCCCTGAAAAAATTGGTTTATTTCGATAGTTTGTATACATTGAGGTTCTGCTGTCAAATTTGACCCTTCGCTTCGAAGCCCCTTTAACCCAGGGATGGATATGCTTTCCAATGCCCAGCCATGATATAAATCGCCATAAAAGGATTGTCGACGGCTGAAAAATGACAGGATCTATCAACATGAGAAGAGAGAACCGATCAGGTTCATTCAAAGCTGACCTTAAAGTCGTTGTACCACCAATTGAATGCCCTGCTCCAACAATTCCAAATAGATTCTTCTCTTCCAAAAACCGAAGTAGGTCTGTTGAGAAAGGTTTCCAATTAGAGATGGAATTTGGGTTCGATCCAGGCCAAAGAGGGCGCATTCTTGATGCGTAAATATGAAAATATTCCTTTAAATGCCCGAATAGTGGTTGATATGCTAACGGTGGATAACCATTTGCGTGAGAAAAATGCAATGGATTTCCTGTTTCGGAGAATTCATCAAACGGGATTGTGGTCTTCATAATCAGGTCATCAAAAGAAAAACCTGAAAGATAAAAAATGGTCCTAATATTCTCCATAATTAACAGGAACGCTGAGACGTTTGCGAATTCGCAATCGACCATGGACTGTTGGACCCAATTTATTCCAGTATTCTACTCTGTCCTGGACGCCATAAACCCATTCATTCAGCCATTCGTTCACGAGTTCCTGGGTTTGACTCACCCGGTCCCATTCCAGGTAAAAGTCATTATCTCGGTCATAATAACCCTGGGTATAGGAAGGATGGCAGCAGAAAGGAACTTCACAGACAGCATCGACGATGAAGCCAGGTATCATAGTCCTGTTTGGATCCGATCGGATGACGCTTTCATCGACTATTTCTTCGGCGGTCAGAATCACTCGCTCTGCTGCAAACGCGGCTTCTTTTTGTTCGCCGATAATCCCCCAAATATGAGCATTCCCTTCGATGTCGCATCGTCTGAACATGAATAATCGCAACATCTGGCTTGAGCGCCGGTACAACAACAACATTTTCATCAGAAAAGGGATCCTTAATATAACGATATTTTGAATTTGCTTTCTCAAGATCATCGGCGGCAGTCAAATTCATTGGCAAAAACGGTAATCCAGAAGCTCCAGCCTGCAGTCTTGTTATCATGGCAAAATGCGAATACTCTTCCCACTCCAACTGTCCCTTTTCAATCTCTGCACGAACGATCCTTAAAGAGCCAACTCCAGGATTTCCCATGTACGAGAAAATCACTTTTTGTGCGCAGCCAGCAGCAACCATCTGATCGTAAATAAGGTCTGGGGTCGCCGCGCGCGAGTGTCAGATCTTCTTTTTCTCTGACGAATGATTTCATGACCTACAGCCAAAGGGAATTAAATGGGTGAAACCAGCCGCGTATATTAAGTCGCCATCATGAACCAGATCATGAACGGCTTGTGATAATTTCATTATTTTTGTCATAGTTTCATTTCCTGTTAGAGGAGATGCTGGGGTGCTTGAAGTAAACACCCCAGCCGGATAAATATTGTCAGGACTTCCCCGTTGGTCTAGTAATACTGTCCTAGATTTTGAATTGATCGATCACCTTTTTCCCTGGATTATTCGACCGTTGTCTGGATTTGTTCATGCATATACAGCGGCAGGTAATAGTGACCGCCAGCATTTTTTCCACTTGACCCCGAGCCTTTCCAACCGCCAAATGGCTGGAATCCTGGCCATGCTCCTGTAGTTGCGCCTTGAGGGCGGTTCGCATAGGTAACCCCAGCCTGGATTTTATCAAAAAACCATTTCGTCTCTTCTTTTGAACCGTAAAAACCTGCTGTCAAGCCATATCCAACATCGTTTGCTTCAGCCATGGCCTGATCCAGACTGCCAACTTTAGCAATTGTCGTAATAGGTAGGAACATCTCATATTTCCAGAGACGGTGGTTCAAAGGGAGATCTGCAACGAATGTTGGTGCGCAGAAATATCCTTTTGCAAAATCGCCATCTTTTATTACTTTACCGCCCGTCAGGATTGTTCCAGCTTCTGCAAGCTCTTTAACAAAGCCCTGATAATCGTCATATGAATCTTTATTAACGACTGGTCCCAAGAAAACGGATCTTTCTACAGGGTCGCCGATAGTCAATTTATTTGTGAGCTCAATTAACCGGTCAACGAGCTGGTCGTATACCGGCGCTTCGACAAAGACACGAGAAGCATGCCGAGCATTTTTGTCCCTGCAATCCAAACGAAGATCGGACAATCCCAGTAGCGGCATGTTCGAGATTGGCATTTCGCGAAACGATGGCAGGATTTTTTCCACCCAATTCAAGGATCGTCGGTCTTACCCAGCTGCCTGAGGCAAAATCACGGAAAATTTTCATACCGACATCAAATGAGCCAGTAAAAGTAACCCCTGCTACTTCTGGGCTCTCGATTAGTGCCTGACCTAATGTTCGGCCAGGACCAGTTACAAAGTTGACAACGCCGTCTGGCAATCCTGCGTCTCGGAAGCAGTCCACCAATAATCGAACTATCCAGGGTGTATCGGTTGCAGGCTTGACAACAACCGTGTTGCCAGCAACCAATGCCGATCCCATGGGTCCACCTGTTAGGGCTGTTGGAAAATTGAATGGGCTGATAACTAACCAAACGCCATAAGGTCGGAGAACAGAGAAATTCGTCGATTTGTAGCCAACTAATGGGTCTCGTCCCATCTCAACAATGTACCCATCGTTCTTTTCCATTTGATAGCAAGCATAACGGACGAGATCAGCTGTTTCTGCGACGTCGCCAAGCGATTCCATCCGATTTTTCCCTACTTCCAAGGCCATCGCTGCCCCCATGCTAAAAATCCTCTCATCGATCAGATCTGCAGCTTTCTTCAGCAATTTAACCCTTTCCTTCCAATCTAACGAGCTCCAACCTGGGAAGGCTTCCTTTGCTGCTTTTAAAGCTTCATGCGCTGTGTGTTCATTGCCTTTTTGCATCACTGCCAGCACAAGATCTGTGTTTATCGGGGTTCTATCTTCGAACTTCTCGTCAGCAAATATCTCTTTTCCCCCAATCAACATCGCGTATTCTTTACCCAAGTTCTTTTTCGTGGAGGCTATTGCCTGATCGAATTTTTCATGTAACTCTTCAGGGGGGTTGTACATCGTGGCGTAAGTGAGTTTGAATTTTTCTGCCATTTAGGACTCCTTCATAAAATTTATATTCCCACGCTGGAACTTTTCTTCTTTACACCCTGGAAGCCAGGATGTGATTAAAACAATTTTAGCTTACATGATCATTCCCGTCAAAGACACTTCAAAAAGACGAGTCGCAAGTTTTATTTTTATTAGGAATTACTTACTTTGAGAAAAAAGTTGTTAGTTCACAAGGAGATTACTTTGTCAGCTTTTTGGATCGTTTCTAAGATATCCCCCATCCCGCCGATTATTCCTACCTGGACCTGATTGGATAGTTTTAAGAAATCCAGACATGTTTTACACAGTACTAGCTCAACACCTTTGCTTTCGAGCAGCTGAAGCTGTTCTAAAACCGGGGATCCAATACATGCCAGACGGACACCATCTGTGTAGAACAGAATTTTTGCAGGATAATCTCCGGATTCAAGGGTCAGCGATAAATACTTCCCCGCTAGAGTTAGGGGAAGCGGTTCTGGGGCATTTCCCATGCCATTCCGAGAAAAAAGGATGACAGAATCTTTTTTTGACATTATTATCTCCACTTATTGAATAATTAGAATATTCTTTTATCAACTGGACGCGTATTATTTGAAAGATAATCATCAAAATTCAAAAGAACGATTCCTTTATAAATTTCTAGTCCAGAGCTGGAACTCATCGAGCATACCTTTTAGCCATCAAGTCTGAGGATTAATAACAATATGTAATTACTTACTCCAAATTTTCTCTCTGATTATATCGTAGGACGCAAACAAGGTAATAAGGTGAGCCTTCTAACTCGAAGCCTTCACCTTTCGCCTGTCATGGTATTATTAAATTGTCCTGAAATATTCCCCAAATTACCTTTTGGAGGCACCTCTTGCTGTTCGAAAATAAAGTATTCATTGGGATCGATCCCACGGCAGGCGAAAAACCAATGATCTATGTTGCTTTGGATCAAGAACGCAGCTTGCTGGCCTTGGGAAATGGTGGATTGGACGATGTCCTTGCTTTTACTGGAGGGCAGCATGATGCAGTAGTCGCCATTTGTGCGCCTCGAAATCCTAACGCTCGATTAATGTCCCGAAGTGAAATACGTGAGAAATTATCCCCTCCCCCAGCTCCGGGTCGCTGGGAAAATTTCCGCCTGGTAGATTATATCTTTCGTCAGCACCACATTTTCACCCTTCCGATCCCTGCAAAAGATGAACTATGTCCAAAATGGATGCGTCAGGGTTTTTTACTATTCCGAAGGTTGGTTGAAACAGGTTATAAGATCTATCCTGATGAGTCATCGAATCGGGTTTGTTTTGAAGTTTATCCTCACGCAACATTTTGTGCTCTGCTTGGTGTTCTTCCGTTTCCAAAATCTACTCTGGAAGGAAGATTACAGCGGCAGCTTGTGTTATATGAACGTGGGCTGAGAATCCCAGATCCTATGGAATTATTCGAAGAAATCACACGCCATAAACTGCTGAATGGGGTTTTGCCTTTAGAGAATATTTTCTCCTCAGCTGAATTAGATGCATTGGGAGCTGCGTACACAGCCTGGTTGGTCCACAATGAACCGAAAAATGTTCTCGCGGTTGGAGACATTCGTGAAGGCCAGATAATCATTCCTGTATCAGAGCTTAAACCAACGTATCAATAGGATAGTGAATATGCCAAAATACCGAGCAAAACTTATCGTGAATCCAAATGCAAACTTAGGGCGTGCATGGCATAGTGCAGCTGATTTGCGTCCAATTATTGAAGAGTTGGGAGGCGCAGAATGGGCTGGTACTGTCTATCCAACTCATGGAATTGAACTAGCTCGTCAGGCAGCCGAAGAAGGATATGAACTTGTTATTGCAGCTGGAGGTGACGGGACTTCTCATGAAATCGCGAACGGCTTGATGCAAATTCCTGCCGAACGAAGACCGCGCATGGGGGTTGTCCCTTTGGGCTCTGGAAATGACTTCGCCCATACAATCGGGATTGACAGCAGGCCTGAAATTGCAATTCGACAGGTGCTGACTGGCCAAACTAAGAAAATTGATGTTGGGCGCTTTTGGGATGGGTTGGGTCGCAACGAATTTTTTGTGAATGCAATCGGTATCGGATTTGATACTACTGTGACAATTCGCTCTCGAAGAATCACCCTGCTCAACGGTTTTATGATTTATCTTGTTGCAGTTTTACAGACGATTCTCTTTAATCATGATGCTCCTTTGATGAAAATTAAAACCGATCTAGAGGAATGGACTGATGAGCTGATCATGATTGTTTTATGCAATGGCGGACGTGAAGGAGGCGGTTTCAACGTATCAATTCAAGCAAAACCAGATGATGGGATTTTTAATTACACAGCTGTCCGTAAGGTTTCACGGCTAACTATGCTACGATTGCTTCCAGCTTTTATGTCCGGTGCGATATCAGGCAAGAAGCAGGTTCGGATGGGCGAGTTCAAAAAGCTTGAAATTAAATCGGATCGCCCGCTCTACATCCATTCCGACGGAGAAATCATCGCGGGATGGGGGATGGACGTCCGCACATTTGGGACCGAGATTTTACCTGGCAGTCTCGAAATCATTGTTTAACCAATTTTTTGGAATAATTGTGCATGCCCACACTAGAGCAGAGCCTTCAAGGTCGAGATCTTGGGCATTTGCGAATAATCGCTAATCTCTGGAAAATCGATTTTCATGCGCCGGATACCAAAACCGGATTATCTCGTATCGCCCCATTATTAATAAATCCTGAAACCATTATTGACACAATTAATTCACTCCCTGATGGCGCCCAGCATGCTCTTGACGATCTAATTTCTAATGGCGGAAAATTGTCTTGGACCATTTTTTCAAGACGATATGGTGCTATCAGGGAAATGGGTTCTGCGCGTCGGGATAGGGAATTGCCGTATCAAGATTCGAATGCACGCATGTCTGAAACATTATATTATAGAGGTCTGGTAGCTCGAGCATTTTTTGATACCCAGGAGGGACCACAGGAATTCGCTTATGTTCCGGATGAGTTTCTTGGCCTTCTTGCTCATGATGCGATTTCCAATCATGAAGAACCTCCAACAAGACCTGCAACATCATCCGAACGTCGATATATCGTCCTTGCGAATGATTATTTGGTCGACGACATTTGTACGGCACTCGCAGGTTTTCGGCTTGGATATCCTTTCGATGAAATTGATGGTTTTTTGATCTCTTCAAAGAATTTACCTTATCGATTAACTGCAAAAATAATATTCGATTTTGCTGCTGCATTAGGTTTATTAAATCCTTCAAAAGTTCTTTTACCAGATCCTATCCGTCATTTTCTTGAAATTACACCTGAAAATGCATTACTAGAGCTTACCCGTTCTTGGGTAAAAAGTCAGGAAATCAATGAATTGAAAATGTTGCCTGGTGTTATTGCAGAAGGAGAATGGAAAAATGATCCATTAACCACCCGGCTATTTATTCTAGATTCTTTATCAACGTTGTTGGAGAGTGCGAAAAGCAGAATCCCATGGAACAGAGAACCCCTTTTGGAGTCTATCGTCATTTATCGCATGGGTAGAAAGAACGAACCCTGATTTTCAAAGGACTGCAGGGGAATACGAAAGCTGGTTTTTTACTGATGGTCAATCGGGTCAAAATTTACGCGGATTCGAATATTGGGATCGGATCGAAGGTGAATTGATCCGCTTCATTCTCGCTGGGCCGCTGCACTGGTTAGGTATCCTGGATCTTGCATTTCACGGTCCACAAGATGCTGGAAATATGGTTCAGCCAACAGCATTTCGATTTTCAATAAGAGCTGAGAATTTACTGAATTTTACTGCTCTGAAGGAATCCGCAATGGAAAACAAACCTATCCAGGTAAATATGGATGCTGAAATATTTGTCCCAAGATCTTATGATCGATCTGTAAGATATCAGATCGCCCGCTTTTCCATTTGGGACGGCTTCAGCATGGACACCTACCGTTATCATATCACACCTCAATCTTTGAGTCGTGCGCGCGAACAAGGGTTAAAAGTGCAGCACATCCTGCATATTTTGGCTAAATCTACGCGGAATATACCGCCCACCCTAATCTCTGCCCTCCAGAGGTGGGAATCTCGAAGCATTGAAGCCCGATTTGAAAAAGTCACTATTCTTCGCCTTAAGAACCACAGATGATCTCACGCTCCTTAAAGAATCAAAAGCGAAACGATTCCTCGGGGAGCAGCTTGGACCTGTCACAATCATTGTTCAAGATGGAGCCTGGAAAAAAGTTGCTTCCACACTTATTGAGATGGGAATTTTGGTAGATGATGTTCAAGACCTATGAGTATTGATTCTTTAGAAGCCTCACTATATTGCAATATGTAATATTGAAGTAAGACCATTTCTAGAGAATTGACGATTTGACGCATGGCACATTCTCAATTTCGGTCTGGGTTCGGATTTTCTCAGCTTGAAACCCTCCTTAACGTTGATAGTATAATTCACCTTCAAGCGTAGAAAGTTATGCTACTGATCTACTTCAGGGTTAAAGTCAGGAATTTTATTCAAATCAATGTATACTAATGAAATTGATATCCTGCTTCTTGACCAGAAAGAATTTGTGAAGGAGGTTTACCGTGGAAGAAGAAGAATACCACACCTCAGAGAGTCGAATTCCACGTTGGATTTGGATCGCTGGAGTTGTAGTTGTCTTTCTATGTCTGGCGATTTTAGTCGCACTTTTTCTGGCTCGCACAAAAATACTTTCATTTGCTGTTGGCGCTCTGGCAAGTGAGACTCCAGTGCCCAGCGCGACATTAATTCCAACTGAAACTTTTACTCCTCGACCGCCAGATACAGAAACTCCGACACTGGCGCCTTCTGTTACAGAAATCCCTACCGCTCCGCCAATGCCTCCAGTTTCGGTGATGGCTCTTTCGCAAGGCGGTCCAATCCTGGATGAAACATTTTCAGATAATTCGAATACCTGGCAAGGTTTCAATCAAGTATCCGAAGTCATTATCCAGGAGGATCAGTTGCAATTGCGCAGCTCGGATACAGGAAAGCCAGCGATTGGGTACTGTCAAAGTGAAAATTGCGGTCCCTATAAAGATTACTATTATTACCAGGCAGAGATCGTTGAAGATCGTCCTACCACCCTCGGACTTGGCTTGGTTTTTGCCATCAATCAGGCTAAATCGGGTTTTTATGCATTTCAAATCCGCCCTTCATCAGCTGAATACAGCTTATGGAAGTCGACCAATAATCAGATGGTGCAATTGATTGACTGGACGGCGAATGCAGCGATAAAATTCTATCCATTTATAAATATTATCGGTGTCAGCTACCAGGAAGGGAGTATACAGCTGTATGCTAATGGAGAACAAATAGCCAGCTTTAAGGACCCGCAACCTTTCACAGAGGGAAGAATAGGTTTCTCTGTGGAATCTGATGGACTTCGCCTTTTAGCGAATGATGCGATGGTTATGACACTTGCCCCAGTCACACCAGCTCCTCCGGCGCCAGCCGGAATGGCAACCCAACCGTCAACTTATCAATCACCAACACCAGGTTCACGATTTACTCCGACACCGACCCCAAAAGGGGCTTGTCCGGCTTATGTACCAGCAGGGTAATTTTGTCCTGGTGGTCTTTAAAACTTCTCCTGGAAAAGGGCAAATTACAATAAATGGATCGAGCCGTCAGGTCCAACAAGGCAACAACGTTTTTTACTTGCCTCTTGAGAGTTCATACTCTGTTGAAATTGGAAACAAATCGTATGATTACGTATTTGAAGTGTGTAAAATTGTAAATGTGAAGATGAAGTAAAAACCCGAATCGAATTATTCTATGAAAATCGGTTGCTCCAGCGATTGTCAGTTTGGTTAAAATGGAGTTCGATCGACCGCACCGCCGTTATAACCCATTACTTGGAGAATGGGTTCTTGTCTCGCCTCAAAGAGCAACGAGACCCTGGCTTGGTCAAACCGAGGAAGTCCCATCTGATCAAATCCCTGCTTATGATCCAGATTGCTACTTATGTCCGGGCAACTTGCGAGCCGGCAACATAAGAAATCCAAAATATCCAGGAACATATGTCTTCGATAATGATTTTCCCGCACTCTTCCAATTGAATGGAGCTGATGTAGGTAATTCACTTGTGCCGGACGACCCAATCTTTTGGTCTGATCCAGTCAGCGGAATCTGCCGGGTTGTATGTTTTTCACCTCGTCATGATTTGACCTTACCGGAGCTGCCGTTAACCGAAGTCAAAGCGGTGATTGATACCTGGACAAAACAAACGGTGAGAACTCGGTGGTATGGATGAAATCGAATATGTCCAGGTATTTGAAAATAAGGGTGCTGTGATGGGTTGCTCCAATCCACATCCGCACAGCCAAATTTGGGCTACTAGTTTCATTCCGAATGAGCCAGCAAAAGAATTATGGCATCTTGGTAACTTTCAAAAAGAAACTGGCGGCTGCATCCTATGTAATACAATCCTGTCAGAGCGAAAAGATGGTCGCCGGATTGTTAACGAAAATGACCAATTCTTAGCAATTGTCCCTTTCTGGGCTGTGTGGCCTTTTGAATTGTTGATCATCTCAAAATACCACTTCGGTGCTCTGGCAGACCTTTCGCAGAACGACTTATATTCTCTCGCTGAGATACTTCATACAACTACAATAATCTACGACAACCTTTTTGAAATCTCATTTCCCTATTCGATGGGTATTCATCAGAAACCTATGGATGGAAAAGAACACCCCGAAGCGCATTTGCATTTGCATTTCTATCCTCCGCTGCTTCGGTCCGCTTTAATCAGAAAATTTATGGTTGGATACGAGATGTTAGCAATGCCGCAGCGAGACTTGACGCCAGAAATTGCTGCAGAAAAACTCCGAAATACTTCGAAAATCCATTTTAAAACCAATATTTCAAGAGAGATTAAGTCTTAAAGTAGTATATTATTGAGGCCTACGATTCTCATGGACGAAAATATTGATATTTTAATGACTGTAAACATCGCTGAGGAATTGCAGTCAAAACTCGAACTAATCTCTCCTCGCCTAAAAATCCATATCCATAAAGCGAGCAGGGTAGATGAAATTCCTTCAGATATCTGGGCAATAACTGAGATATTGTATACCGGTCGAGTCCTCCCTGCACCTGAATTGACGCCAAACCTCCGCTGGATCCAATTCCATCTTACCGGTGTGGATCATGCCCGTGAAGCTCCGATCCTTCAGCGGGAAGGATTGGTTGCAACGACGATGAGCGGAGCCTCCTCCTCCCAGGTTGCAGAATATATAACTTTGATGATTTTAGCCTTAGGTCACCGTCTGCCAGATATGATCGATCACCAGCGAAAAAACCTTTGGCCAAAAGACCGATGGGAGCGCTTTCTTCCTCTTGAGCTTAACGGTTCAACGGTCGGAATTGTGGGTTACGGAAGCATCGGAAGGCAGGTTGCTCGATTGATGCATTCCTTTGGGGCGACTGTGTTTGCAACCAAACGAAACGCGATGCATCCAGATGACCTTGGATATTCTATCGGAGGATTTGGAGATCCAGGTGGCGATTTTGTTCATCGATTATATCCAGCCGAGGCATTAATATCGATGGCAAAAGTCGCAGATTTTTTGGTGGTTTGTGTCCCTCTGACAAATTCAACTCGAAATCTGATCGATGCGGATGTTTTTCAGATCATGAAAGAAACAGCCTTCTTAATCGATGCTTCCCGCGGTGGTGTGACCAATCAAAACGCCCTGGTAGCGGCAATAAAAGAAAAGAGAATTGCCGGAGCTGCATTAGATGTTTTCCCAGATGAACCTTTGCCTGTAGATCATCCGTTATGGAAATTATCAAATGTGATCATTACTCCACATATTTCTGGAATAAGTCCGAAGTATGATGAAAAAGCGATGGATCTATTCGCAGAAAACCTAAGACGATATCTAAAAAAAGAACCACTTCTAAATCAAATTGATGTCGATCTGGGTTATTAGAACAGGACGGACAACCGATTTTTTCAAAAATCTCCTCACCAAGAAGTCATGAATTCCACAATATTGGTAGAATACCAAGCCGATTCAAGGTCGTTTTATTTGACCTGGGAAATACGCTGATCTATTTTGATGGCGATTGGCCCTCCATTTTCGAGCTTTCAAAACTTGCAATGTTAAACAGCCTCCTAATTCATGGGATTCGTTTGGAAAAAGAATTTATTTCCGATTTTTCTTCAAGAATGGAAGCATATTATTTAGTCCGCGATATTGATCTTTTAGAATTATCGACCAGGACAATCCTTGAGATGACTTTGAGAAGTTGGGGTTTTAACAATATCAAGCAAGATATGCTATCTAACGTTTTATCTGATATGTACGCGGTGACACAGGGGCATTGGCATCCGGAATCTGATGCATTAAATACTTTAGAGGCACTTCGCCGTTCTGGTTACCGCTTGAGCATAATATCAAATGCCGCTGACGATGAGAACACACAAGTTCTGGTTGATAAGCTTGGCGTTCGAAAATATCTTGATTTCGTAATGAGTTCAGCTTATGCTGGAGTTCGCAAACCGAACCCCGAAATCTTTCTGAAAGTTCTTGGGCTAATGGATGCCTCTCCTCAGCAAGCAGTGATGGTAGGGGATTCATTAACTGCGGATATTGCAGGTGGCCAAAATCTTGGAATTTTTTCAATCTGGATCAACCGCCATTCAGGATATCCATTTAAACATCCAGAAGTCAATCCAATAATTCCGAACGCAGTTATTGATTGCCTTGCAGAATTACCCCATTTGTTGAAAGAATTAGAAGAGAAATATTATTAAACCAGAAATAGGCACTTTTTTGGTGTTCTACCCGAAAATGTGCCTTAAGATTATCAGGATATTTCAATTATCTTGTTATGGAAGATTGCTCTCGACTGCTCCATTAGGACGTGGTTGAAGCGTGAGAGTGATATCTTGTACTCCGCCATCCCGAATTATTGTCAGGACAATGTCCTGACCGGGAATAGTGTTGAGAGTAAGATAAATTAATATATCTTCAAAAGAGCCGACGTCAATACCATCAATTCCAACTATGACATCGCCGCCGATCTCAAGCCTGCGGTTATCCACAATAACTTCACGATTGGATCCGCGCAAACCAGCACGGTCGGCAGGGCCATCCGTGACAACTTGAGAGATATAAGCCCCTTTTTCGACTGATAATTCCATCGCTTCTCTCAGTGTCGAATTCAAGTTACCGCCCATAACCCCCAACCAACCCCATTCATATAAACCATCTGAGATCAATTTAGGGATAACCCGCGAGATTATACTGACTGGGATGGCAAATCCAACGCCGCTGTTTGACCGACTTTCTCCGTCGGTTTCAATCTGGGCATTCACTCCTATAACTTCTCCAGCTAAATTCATGAGCGGACCACCAGAATTACCAGGATTAATTGGAGCGTCTGTTTGAATTGCTTGTGGAATGGTAAAAGGTGTTAATGCTGGAATGGATCGTCCCATAGCGCTGATGATTCCACGAGTTAGGGTCCCACCCAGACCGAATGGATTCCCAAGTGCTACAGCTGTCTGACCCACAGCGATTTGGTCCATGTTTGCTAATGGTAGGGGAGTCAAATCATCGGGAAGCTGCTCTACTTTTAATACAGCTAAGTCACTGTGCAAATCTTCTCCAACAACCTGAGCTCCAACGGAAAATCCATCAGAAAAAATGACTTCGATGCTATCCGCACCATGAATTACATGGGAGTTGGTAACAATATGCCCATCTGTATCATATAAGAAACCAGAACCTTGTCCACTCAGGCTGGAAATGCCCTGATCAATTATATACGTAATGATATTCACTACGCTTGGATTTACGCGCCGATACAAGTCAACAAGGATTCCTTCTTCTGAAGTTGTCATATAACGCATACGATACAGAAGTAGGTTGCGAAATAAGTTTCACAGGCTCGTCTGGTTTTAACGGTGTCAATTCACGAAGAGTTGCTACCGGCTTCAGCGTTGGTTCCTCTGGACCAGTGTTAATAGAAAAACCGCAAGCAATTATTGAGAATGCAAGTAACATCAATCCCAGGAGAAATATTGGTTTGGTGGTCGACTTCAAAGATAAACTCACTTTCTTGGAACAAGAAACTGAATAGGCAACAATCAAGTCCAATAGTATAGCTTGAATTTTCCGATAATTCATAAGCTTATTATAAGAATCCATTGAACGGGACTAAATTATTTTTATAAGAATGCTTGAATGGACAAAAGACGTATTGTCAAAAAACTGGATACTGTTTACAATTGAAATTCGTAGCCATCTTAATGACGTTCTAGTAGAGAAAGGCAATCAGCTAATGGGATTTAAACTCAGATCTGGATTAATCGCCGGTAGAACAATATGCTTCCAAGAAATAAATGGAGTATGGTTTCCGATTTCAGATCCTGTTCCGGTACCACCAACCCCGATCCCCCCTAGTGAACCTGGCGTGCAGTGGTTGAATTGCCAGTCGTGCACAGGTAGTTCAACCTCACCAGGTACACTTTCGAATGCAGCTTGTGAAGTCTGTTTTCTGTAAAAACCATGATACCAAAGGATATGATAATGCCCATACTCCAGCTCAACTTCCATCCCAAGTTACGAAAAACCAAGCCTTCATTGAGGGCTTACCGAGTGAAAACCGATCTTAAATCCGGAAATTGGACGTGCCGCGACTGCAACGGTCAGGTGAATGGGAATACTATGTTCAAACCAACTTGCATCTCTTGTTTCCAACAGTAATAATCAGGCTTAACCCATTAACCAATGACCATTTCTGGATTTAGAAACTTCCTTAAGGGCAAACGGGCAAACAAGCCCGTTTTTATTGTTTCTGGTCTGCCTCGATCTGGAACTTCCTTGATGATGATGATCCTTGATTCTGCAGGAATACCACTGCTCGCAGATCATGAACGCAGTGCTGATGAAGATAATCCCAACGGTTATTATGAATTCGAGCGAGTCAAGAAATTAAAAGAAGGTGAAGTTGGGTGGATGGAATTGGCGCCAGGGCGTGCGGTTAAGGTAATTTCTGCGTTGCTCCAATATCTTCCGGATAAATATCATTACAAGGTACTTTTCATGCGAAGAGCGCTGCCCGAAATCCTGGCATCACAACGAAAAATGCTCATCCATCGAGGCGAAAATCCTGACAAGATCTCAGACGAGGAAATGGGTAAATATTTTGAAGAACATGTTGTTCATGTAATCGATTGGTTAAGAAATCAACCGAATATCGAATATATCATTGTCGATTACAACGAATTAGTGATCAATCCTTCTCCTCAAATCAAGAAAATCAACTTATTTCTTGGGGGAAAACTGGATGAAGATAAAATGAAGAACGCGATTAAACCTGACCTTTATCGTCAAAGAAGTAAGTAATTAGCTGATTATCGATATGTTTCAATTCCGAGTTTTAAGGCATTTGTAAGCTCTGATGCAATTTCCTGCTTAATCATATATAGGTCATTTAATTCTTCTGGATCATCGAACAGGTCGTAAAGCTCAAAAATCTCATCAAATCCTTTGTAACCGGAATAGTAAATCAATTTATACCGATCGCGGATAATCGCATATGTTGCTTTTCGCAAGGGGCTGAGACTTGGATTGGATTTCGCCTCGACAATGATGATGTCGCGCTCAGGGAAATTCTCACCGCCAATCATTTGAAGATTACGACCTGGGAGTTCAGAGGGGGATTGCTGGTCGGCTTGCCTCAATAGTGTTGGGACAAGATCAACAGCGCTGGTGGTGTAAAAAATGTCCTTACGAGTTTTTTGGTGGGGGAAAGAAATTATCAGCGGAATATGCAATAATTGGTTCATAAAGCACAGGAGTGTTGTGACCGCTGATCCCACGCTCATTCATTTCGCCATGATCTGAAGTGACGACAAAACAGGTATTTTCCAGGGCATTTATGCTTTCAAGCTTCTCGATTAATCGCCCGAACTCGCTATCCGCATAGGCAATCGCCTCATTATATTTACGCCGTAGCCTTGAAAGATTTTTATTCCCCTTATCTTCTGAAAAATAATGAGCTGGTTTTGGCGGCGGATTTGTTCCGCCGTCGAAAGTGCCTATGAATTCTTGCCGAGTTCTATACGGAGCATGAGGGGGTAACAGGTGAACATAACCAAAAAATGGTTGAGCAAAAGTCTTGAATTGCTCATGGATCCAATCAACTCGCGGTTTCAATAGTAAAACATACAGAATTTGAAGACTTACCTCTACCGCAGTTTGGTAACCCTTGCGGAAATTGTTTACGATATGATTTATTAATTTGAGAGCTTCGAATTTCTCCCTGGACCTGATCGATTATGGATAAGACAAGTGATGCATCTGTCGAGTAGCTGTTCTTCAGGGTTAATAATTCAGCTTCGACTGGCGTATGGAATTCATTCAGGGGGAATTTGTCGGTCCATAGATTTGAAAAGACCGCAAGGTCAGATATTTGACGAAGATCATCGATCGACTCGCGAAAGCATTCGAGAAGAATCTGTGCCAGAGTGTTATGCGTATAGGCAAATTTGTGATATTCGGCAGGCAGCAAGTTGAAAATATTATGATGTCTGCAGCTTTTTGATCGGGGTTCCTTGAAGATTAATCGCTCGATGAGTCCAGGGATGCATACCCATGAGAAGTGAAGCGGTGCCTGGGGTAGTGAAATTGCCTGCAGAATAATGTCTGTGGAACACTGTTGCTCGATCAGCAAAACGTGCAATGTTGGGTGTCGTATTGCGCTGAAATCCGTATAAGGACATGTCTTTAGCGCTGAGGGCATCGAATACCAGGACAAATAGATTTGGTAGCGATTGAAAAGGTGAATTGATTTGATGCAAGGCTTTCCATTCGAGAATTAAATCCGGAAAGGGCAAGAGCAGCTGGTGCTGCTAGCTTTAAAAAATCACGCCTCGAAAATCTTGATGTACTTTTCATTACCTTACCCCGAAATTTCGGAATATAACGATGATAACGGCACCGAGATTGAGAAGTAAATAAATCGTAGCGAGAACTGTTAGCCTATCAAAAAAAAGGTGAATTTTCGCCTGGAAATCTTCGGAGACAATAACCAATCGATTCAATGAAATTGATGCTCCTATGAATAACCCAATTGACAAAAAAATGATCCAGGGAATTCTTGTAATTTCAGGAAGCAGATTGCTGGTTGAAGCCAGTTGGACTAGTGCCGCCGAAAGAATTATTAGATAGGACTGGACTATGCCTTGTGCGAGCAGATGATCGCGGAAGAACCTTATTAGGCAGGATAAATGCGATTAACATCACTGTTGCAGTGATAAGCATACTATCCAAAAGGGAAATAACCATAGAGTAAGCAAAAACACCCAGAATATCCCAGCTAGGCATTCGCATCAAATAAGAAGGTAACTTCGCGAAAAAAGAAAACTAATGTCCAAAAACTAACGGGGAAAATGATTGCTAAAAATATCTGATAAACCTGCAGATACAGAGGCTGGACAGTAGAATTTCGTTTCAAGGGTCATTCGCTCATCTGGTCCTGGTTGTTTCCGTCGCCTATTTCTTCTGGATCGTGTCTGGTGATTTTCCGGCGAAATTTCGCGAAGATGATTTTCAATTGCCTCGAAAAAAAGAAGACTATCCCAGAGAAAATTGCAAGTATCACTGCTAACATTTGAAACAGCATACCGCCAGTATTTGGATCGATATAAGCACGTGGTGATAGTATTAAATTGTGCGAAGATTGAATAAAAAGATGAATATCAGTCATGCGGTTACTCCAAAAAAGTCAGTCATGTTTCTAATATCCCAAGATATTAACATGAATAAATACTATAAATATCCAAGGCTTCGCAATCTCTCTTCGACTTCATCCTGATTCTTCAGCTGCCAATTTCCGCGAAGAGGTGCTTCGACTTGGGTCTGGTGCGGCGTGTATTGCCAGTGCTGGTATATCGCGATAAGATGGATTTGGAAAATTCCCAATATCTTTCAAAGAGAACAATACACCGGGTACAGCTATGGAATCGAAACAGTGGTCAGCTTCCCAATGATCCAGGTTTTCTTCAATAGAAACTGACCGCCAGCCACCAAGTCCCGTTTCAGATGAAGCTCGAAATCCAGGAGCATATCCTACAAGGATGTCAGGACCCTGGGGTGAAAGAGCACCTGAGAATGCTTGCTCATTTGACCAGGCGTTCCAGATTATCGGTTTGTTGTCTGGCCCTAACCACTCTGTAAGATCTTTTGATAATTGTTTGACTAAAATATCACGTTCGCTCGGATCAACTATGCCATCTCTTTCGCGCCCCCTTATGTTAAGGTATAGGCTGTTTAATCCGATGGCATATGCCTTCGTCCGCGCCCAATCGATAGTTTTCCAGTCCCCTGCACCATCGATGTTATTGCCAGAAAGATAACCCTTATCCAATAACCAGTGATTTTGATGTACCTTGAAATTGAGATTATTAAAACCATGGTCAGAGACTACTAATTAATTGAATATTATTTCCTGGTTTTTTCGATAACTTATTTAGCATATCTCCAACAAGATGGTCATATTTTTTATACCAGGTTTCAATCACATCGGGTCGGGTTTTCCAAAACATGTGTTGGATCCGATCAAGTGAATCAAAAACAGATGCGAGCAAACCTTCCTGGAAAAATTCTAAGATGATGAAAGAGTAAATTGGCGCGTGCCTGGAAGATTGAATCGCATAGACTTCAGGAACTGATCATCAGTAATACACCTATCTTCCAGCCCTGTTGTGTCTTGCGGCCAACCAAGCGTCAGAAAAGGACCGCACGTTTTCCATGCATCCTTCACAAACGAAGAAGGCGTGCCATAACGCCACAGTGGGTGAGTGGGGTGGATTTGAAGGGGAAGAAAATATATAGTTAGAAATGGTTGAATACTGGTCACGATCACCCGGGTGATAGCGTGAACTGACGCAAACCAACTTGCTTTGAAGCTTAGCTCCAGGATAGGGCTCCACTCTCCAAGAAATAATCTCTGAATTACATCTCCAATTTTTACGTCTGCTGTCTGATCATCTATTAACAATGATCTCCAAGGGTACGACCGAATTCTTGGCGCCATATTTAGTCTTTATCTGCGGACCTTCAATTTCGCCAGAATAATTCATTTTTCCTTTC
>CAWBGK010000001.1:0-121099 GCA_963788305.1 uncultured Chloroflexia bacterium | reverse complement strand
ATAACCTGGCATTTGGAACGGATCACCCGGGATAGGTTCGCTTCGCTCAAATACAACCCGTTGGAACTCTGCTCTTAAATGGATATCCTGGACAGGCTTCTGCTGCCAGTCCGCTGTATAAACATCGAATCCAATCAGACTGCCGGCGCTGCCTACCCAGGCATCAGGCCGCAGGCCGATATAAAAAGAATCCGGGTGTACAAGTGTGCTGCTGCGCCCAGAAACCGGTAGACCGCTTTCATCCTGAACCGTGACCTCTAAACTATAACGCTGCAAGCTGTCATTCAGCTCAGTTGGGAATTCCAACGTCAGGACTCCATCGGAATCCGTGGATGCCTCTCCCTGGGAAACCATCTCTCCCAATGATTGTCCAAAATACGGCAGCCGATATGCATTCATCCAACTTAAATCCGCCGGACCCACCTGGTAACCGGCCAAGGAGTAGTTTTCATCCTTGGCGTAGAGAGCCCATTTGACAGGCAGGTTGCCGGCCGGTGAGTCGAAGAAATATCGAGCATTTATGACCGCATCGATCTTATCACCGGCTTTGACCTGCTCTTGAGCGAACTGGACTGTCAGATTGATCTCCGGTTTCCGATAATTGGCAACCTGGAAATTCAAGTTTGTGTTTTGTGCGGCTGAGCTGTTGATCGAGTAATTACCCGGCTGGGCATCCTCTGGCAGTCCAAACTCCCCATGGGCGGTGCCCATGGCAGACAGCGGAAGCTCCATCGTCTTGAGTTCACGTCCCTCGGCGCCAAAGATTGTGATCGGCAGGCTGGAAATTTGCGGCGGAGAATAACGGCCGTTGTAAGCCTGGCGCGCCACGAGCCGAAAATAGACCGTCTGTCCTGGTCGGTAGATCGGCCTATCCGTGTACATGTAGAGGGTTAAGCCTGGCGGTTGGGGATTGGTTTCGATCTGAAAATCCCAGGGTTCGATCCCGGAAGTCCAACTGGAAAATGCCATTCCAAAGGTCTCCTGACCTGGTTGGCCTAACACCGCATATACTGGACTGTATGGATCCTGGCGCGGCTCAAATTCCGCCCTGAAGATCCCGTCGTCGTCTGTTATGCCAGCGGCAAAAGACGTGCCATCTTCGCCTGCTAGTGTGACCGGAGCGTTGGGAAGCGGCAATCCCGTACTTAGATCGACCGCCCAAACAAGTGCATTCGTCGGGCTGTACTTAAACGTCAGCTGCACGTTGCTGACTACAATAAGATAAGGGCCAGGATAGATATTTGCCAGTGTTGAGCCCTGATCCTGTGAATAATTCAGCCGGACATAATAGACCCCTGAAGGTAAGGACTGCTGATCTCGCGTCAGAAAAACCTGAACGGCCTCGGTCTGGTCTGGTGGCAGGTCAACACGTTGGGTCAGAGTAAACGAGTTTTCACCCTGATAATTCTGGCGCAGCTCATACCCATTCGGTCCTAACAAATCATAGAGATCATTTAAAGGCACCGAACCGACCGTCAGCGGGATCTCGGGAACATTAACAGCCTGGAGGATCAGACTGATATCCTCGGGCGTCAGGAAAATTGCGTCCGCGCCTGTCAGGATCGAGACATTGGGCTGAAGTGGGCTGGTTCGGAAGGAAAGCTGGAACTCTTCACCCAATGCACCTCCCCACTGATCAGTCAGTGTAGGTGCGACCTTCAGCAAGTAATCGGTATTCGGAGAAAAGCTGCCGTAGATGGCCAGCGACGATTGGTCTGCCGTAGCCTGGAGGTTGCTTATGGCTGGCTCCATCGTTAGGTAAGGGAGAAAATCCTGGTTCGAAGGCAGCGGAGAAGTAAAGAAAAGCCCGATCCCGTCGTATGTGCCGATCGTACCCCCCTGCGCCGGTTCAGAGCCAGAAATGCTGAGCTCTGGGACTGTGATAACCATTGCCGAAAGGTCTGCGCCCAGCGCAGTGCCTCCTGCTGACCGGGTCTGTGAACCCAAAGAAAGGTTAAATGTCGTGCTGCGCGGAAGCTGTGCTGACGGAGTAAAGATCATCCTGGTATCATCTTCTTCCCATTCGAACACCCCTTCAACAGGACGACCATCTGGAAAAGCGACGAAGAACTCGGTCTCCGCACTGGTACGGTCCATCGGCTGATTGAAGCTCAAAACGATGTTGGGGTCCAGCGGCCATGGAATCTCCGTCGACGGCTCAACACCGAGAAGCTTCGGAAGAGCTGTCGTGAAATTCCATGCGTAACTTTCTCGAAGCGGCATACCATCGCTGCTTTTAAGCTCCGGATTGAGGCTGACCGTGTAGGTCACTCCGCCGGCGAGCGCAGGTTCTGGATAGAAAACATACGTGCTGGTGTTCAGCCAGATCCCTCTACCGGCGCTTTCCGGGTCGAGTGTAAAACCTGCAGGCAGGGCTGCCTGATCCGCTCCCAGAGGGACAACCGGTCGGTTGAAAGCAGCAACCACCGCCGAAGATGGATCGACATCACTTGAGTTGTGCTCCGGGAGGACCTGCACAGTCGCCAGATACCCGGCTGTGCGGAAGTTCAAGCTGATCGGCCGAGTGAGTGGAAGGCCCTGGCGAGAGCGAACGCTGTCGCCAAGCTCCAGTGCCAGCTTTGAATCGGGGGATAATTCTTCATTGAAATAGACGATCACCGTAGTGTCGTCTACCCATGTAAATGTAAGCTCTTGCTGCATCTGGCTGGCCAACGCCGATTCTACCGAAGATCGTTCCATCGGTTGATTGAAAAACAGCGTTATCGGGCCTTTCGATGGCACTTCTGCTCGAGCTGGCGGATCGCTTTCCACAAGACCAGGCGGCAGAGGATTCGGCGTCGCTGTGGGTGGTGGGGGTAAGGTCGGCGAGGGGAGGATCTCCGGCTGGCGAGGGGTTGGATCGCCGCCGATGGGAAATCCACAGGCAAGTCCAACGATCAAGATCGCAAAGATCGCCAGAATTGCAGTGGGTTTCTTTCGCCGAGTGGTAAGCTGATTGATATGAAAAGGCATCGCTTCTCCTGACTACCTTTGAGACGAGAAACCTTCTTTCCTGGTTCCATTAAACGGACATTATAACTTACCATACCAGCTGGTCGACAGGAGGTAGATCGGTCATTTTCTGGTAAAATTATCCAAAATTCCCGTTCGGATGGCCTGATGGAAAGCCTCCGATGCGAGAGTGGTGAAAATTACACATGAGTACAACAACGATCTCGTCCAGGTCAAGACCGCAACGCCATGATCCTGTCTTTTCACAAATTGTTCTTTTGTTGGCTGGCGGTCTGGGTCTGTTCATATTTTTCTCTGATCGCGATCCTGGTTGGTTTCAGCATTGCTTATGGCGGAAAGATTTATCCTGGCATTTCGATGTCCGGGATCGGATTAAACGGGCTTACCCTGTCAGAGGCCAATGATAAACTGGCGCGCGGCCTGCTTTTCGCACAGACTGGCAAGATTGTCTTCGAGGACAACGGACAAAAGTGGATCGCCAGCCCGGCTGAGCTCGGCCTCAATCTGGATTTCCAGGCTAATTCCCGCAGCGCGTATGCCTATGGTCGTAGCGGTGGTCCTATAAAGCGCCTGACTGAGCGCCTCCAAGCCTGGGGCAGCGGTGTTGATCTTGCCCCGTCGCTGACTTATGACGAACAGGTCGCTTTGAATTATCTGGGTCAGATCAGCGCCCAGGTCGATCGTCCGACTCTCGAAGCTTCTCTGAAGCTGGAAGGTGTAGAGGTCATCGCAGTACCAGGTCAGGTCGGGCGCACCCTGGATATCGAGGCGTCTCTTCAGAGACTGCAGCAACAGATCCAGCGCATGACCGACGGCCTGGTCCCCCTGGCAGTCGTAGAGACACCTCCAGAGATCATGGACGCCAGCCAGCAGGCTGAAACCGCCCGCCAGATCCTAAGCCAGCCCCTCACGCTGACAATTCCAGATGCAAAAGAAGGCGATCCTGGTCCATGGAAGATTCCTCCATCTCAGCTTGCCGAGATGCTGGTCGTCGAGCGAACTACCGCCGAGGAAGGGGCTCAGATTCAGGTCAGCTTGAGTGAAGCGGCGCTCACTACATACCTGAGCGCCCTGGCAGGCGATATTGATCGCTATCCGGTCAACGCCCGTTTTATCTTCAATGACGATACCCGTAAACTCGACCTGCTACAGCCTTCCAGGATCGGCCGGAGCCTTGATATCCCTGCAACAATCCAGGTGATCCAGAAAAGCCTTGCTGAAGGTCAGCATACCGTCCCCATGTCCCTTGTGATCGCCCAACCTGCAGTGCCCGACAGCGCTACTGGAGAACAGCTCGGGGTCACTGAAAACGTGATCACTACTACATCGTATTTTCGGGGTTCTACAAATGAACGGCTGCAGAACATAAAAACCGCGGCGGCCAACTTCCACGGCTTACTGATTCCACCTGGCGAGACGTTTTCAATGGCCAGCGCGATGGGGAATGTCAGCCTGGATTCCGGTTATGCCGAAGCCTGGATCATTTTTGGCGGACGCACCATCAAAGGCGTGGGGGGTGGAGTATGTCAGGTGAGCACTACATTTTTCCGCGCCGCTTTCCTGGCTGGTTTTCCGATTGTTGAAAGACATCCTCATGCTTATCGGGTAGGCTATTACGAGCAAACATCCGGTGGGTATGACGAGGACCTCGCTGGTCTGGATGCAACCGTCTTCGTCCCTATGGTAGATTTCAAATTTACAAACAACACCCCATACTGGCTGTTAATGGAGACTTATTTCTACCCGAATTCTCGCAGCCTGACCTGGAAATTCTATTCCACGTCAGACGGGCGAAAAGTGGATTGGCAGTCAACCGGTCCTCAAAATGTAGTCGAACCTCCGGATCCGGTTTATGAAGAGAATCCAGAGCTGGCCAGGGGCGTGGTTAAGCAGGTTGATTGGGCGGCAGAAGGCGCAGATGTGACGGTCACTCGAACAGTCTCTCGCGATGGTCAGGTCATCCTCAGCGATTCGGTCTCCACCCACTACCTCCCCTGGGCTGATGTCTACCAATATGGTCCTGGGACGAACATATCAAAACTCATCAAGAAGAACCAAAGAGTAATCCCGACACCGTTCACGATCCCCTGACGTCGATCAGCGGATCAGAACCCAATTTGATGATCTGGAGTGCCTATGGTTAGCAAAGAACTGTTGGAAATCCTGCGATGTCCCGCTTGCGTTCGAGAAAAAGAAGGCCTGCTGGAACTGGTAAATGATTGCTGGCTTGTCTGCCAGGATTGCAGTCGAAAATACCCGATTCGCGACGATATCCCTGTGATGCTGATCGATGAAGGCGACAAGTGGGCAGATCTGAAATTGGAAGATTTGCCTGTGCCTCCCCCTGGTTAATAGATCGGACTAAAATTGCTCGGTCGCTTTCTGGAATCAATTTCTACGGGAAATGATGCCCTGGCCGATCAGATAGCCCAAAATTTTGCCGCCCTCTCCATTGCAGAGCGTGAGGAAGCAATCCAGGAATTGGGCGCACTTCTCGAAAATCCTGATGAAGACATTCGCTGGTGGACCGTACGTGCGCTGAGCGAAATCCCAGACAGCAGGATTCCGTTTCTATTAACAAAACTTCTCGCAGATCCCAGCCTGGCAATCCGCCAATGCGCTGCCCTTGGCATCCGACTCCAACCTGACCCCCTTGCCGTTCCTGATTTGATTCACGCCCTCCATGATCCAGACCCGCTTGCTGCCAGGCTGGCAGCTGACGCTCTAACAGCTATCGGGGGGCCTGCCGTCTCGGCGCTGCAGGAGGCTGTTGAGAAGGGTACACATACAGTCCGTCTGCTTGCTGTCCGAACTCTCGCCTGCATCCAGGACCCAGGCGCGATCCCAGCTCTCTTCTCAGCCCTGGACGACAGCTCGATGCTCGTTGAGTATTGGGCAAACGAAGGGCTGGAGCGCATGGGCGTCGGAATGGTCTTCTTCAAACCCTAACCCTTCCAGACCCAGAGCAGCCATAATCCCAGAACGGCCAACCCGATCAGAGACCTGGCAGCGACAGCCGCGCCAAAACCAGTCGCAAGCCCGAGCAGCGCCTGCCAGGCCTGAGCAAAATTCCTGCGGCGAGCGTACTCCAAAGCCAGAATCGCCAACGGGATGGCGATAAAGCCGCCCAGCGGGGGAAAGACCACAGTCCCAATCACACCAGCCAGCAGCGCAATCAAGATCGTCAGCCATGAAGCCCCACCTTTTCTAGCCCCAGCGCCCATCAGAAGATTATCTGCAAGTGAGCCAGCGACAACCAGAATTGTAATGAAGATCATCACGACTGCCCCTAATGTTCCAAATCCGCGCACAATCCCGTACGCCATTGCGGCCAACCACATGATCAGCAGGCCGGGCAGGATGGGAACCAGCACGCTGAATAATCCCACCACCATAAAAATCAGCGACACCCAAAGGATCGAAGCGGAAAGAAACTCGGACATCAGATCTACATACCTCCAGGAATTTCTTGATCGGCAATAAGCCAACCTCGATCGATCACGGCTTTACTCAGAACGAATGACTTCGATCCCGCCCATCCACGGGCGCAGCACCTCGGGCACGTCAACAGAGCCGTCGCGCTGCTGGTTGTTTTCCATGACAGCAATCAGCGTGCGCGGCATTCCCAATCCCGAGCCGTTTAGGGTGTGCACAAAACGAAGTCTCCCGCTTTCGGCAGGACGATACTTGATATTCGCCCGCCTGGCCTGAAAATCCGTCACGTTCGATACAGATGAAACCTCGAGCCACTCCTGGCACCCTGCAGCCCAAACTTCAATATCGTATGTGATCGACGCGCCAAATCCTAAATCTCCAGTGCAGAGTTGTTTTACCCGATAGGGTAAATTCAGAAGCCGGCAGGTTTCTTCTGCGTCCGAAAGCATCTTCTGGAGCATTGCCTCGGAATCATCCGGCTTACAGTAAATATACATCTCAACCTTATCGAACTGATGGCCTCGCTTGATGCCGCGCACGTCCCGCCCGGCGCTCATTTTCTCCCTGCGAAAGCAAGGAGTGTAAGCAGTATACAGGCGTGGAAGGACAGCTTCTTCGAGGATCTCGTCCATATGCAAACCGGTCAGAGGCACTTCGGCAGTCGGCACCATCCAAAGATCTTCTTCATGATCCCGGTAGAGGTTATCCACAAACTTCGGGAGCTGCCCTGCGCTGAAAAGAGTCAGCCCCTTGACCATGAAAGGGGGGTACTTCTCGGTATAGCCCTGGCGGATATGAAGATCCAGCATATATGCAATCAAAGCTCGCTGAAGGCGGGCGCCTGATCCGCTGAGGACATAAAAGCGCGACCCTGTGATTTTCACACCGCGATCAAAATCGATGATATTTAAGTCGGTGCCAAGCTCCCAATGAGGCTTAGGAGTAAAATCGAATCTGGGTAGCTCGCCATGCGAGCGGACGACCTGGTTTTCGGTGTCATCCTTACCGTAAGGAACACGCGGATCCGGAATATTCGGCAGGCCGGACTGAATTGAAGTCAGCTGCTCCTGTACCTGGCGAAGGTCCTCGTCCAGCGCACCGATCCGCTCACCGACATCGCGCATGGCCTCGATTTTTGCCTGGCGTTCTTCAGCAATTTTCATCTTCCCGATCATTTTGGAGGAAGAATTGCGCTGAGCTTTAAGCGCTTCCACCTCTAAAATCAGCTCACGCCGTCTTTCGTCAAGAGCCAGGACATCATCAACCGGTCCAGGTTCCATCTGGCGGTCTGCCAGCGACTTGCGAACAGCATCCGGATTGTCTCGAATCAAGTTTATGTCGAGCATTGGAGCACCTCCTCATCTAGAATCAAATCGCCCCCCTACCCGCAGGACGAGGGGAGCGCTCGTGGTGCCACCTGCATTTGCCGCGGATCAATTGGGATGAGTATTCGATCTGGCCGCGACCTCTCCAACGCGCTAACGGGCGAACCCGGCACCTTTACGATCCAGGAGTTGGATCACCGCATAATCCAATTTCCTGTCTCTCTGCAGGCACATCTGGCCCAGATTGGACCGGCGGAGGGGATTTCGAAAAGCCAGTTTACTGCTTCACACACCCAACAGCTCTCTGAAAAAACCGGCAGCCTACTCGTCTCCGCGCTGATTTTTGGACTGGAATGACCGGATTATACCTGAGCGGAAACAGGTGTCAAGATCATTCTTCCAACCTACATTACGAAACCGTCATTGCACGAAACCCTTTTTCACCGTATAATCCCAATTTCAAGGATAGGTGTCAATAAATGCAAAGACGCATCTTCTTTTACATTATTGATTCTGATCTTATGGGGGTTGCTTTCCCTGATGCTGGCTGGCTGCAAGCCGGGTGCTTCCACACCAGCCCAGACTTCAGCTGCTGCCTCCGAAACCGTCTCCCCGCAATCTACTGCCGAGAACCCTGTACCCAGCGCAACACCCTCTCCGACCGAAGAGACGCTTGCAGCGCGCATCTCCGGGTGGCAAATTTCTCTTGCAGAATATCAGGCCGAGCTGGCGATGTTCCAGTCTGCCAGCGGTGCAGACATGACGACTGAAGACAAAAAAAAGGTTCTGGATGAGCTGGTTGACCAGGCGCTGCTCGCTCAGGCAGCCGTAGAAAAAGGATTTGTCGTCAATGATGCGATCCTGGACGAGAGAATCCAACAGCTGACAGTCCAGCTGGGCGGCAAAGATGCCCTTTCAAGCTGGATGTCCAATTATCAATACAGTGATAGCACCTTTAGGAAAGCACTGGAGCGCTCAGTTGCAGCTGCCTGGATGCGAGATCAGATCGCTGCTGGAATCCCAAATTCAACCGAACAGATCCACGCCCGCCAGATTCTTCTCTACACCTCCGATCAGGCAGAAGAAATCTATCAGCAGCTCCAGGCGGGAAATTCGTTTCGAAACCTGGCGCTGAAATACGATCCGCTCACAGGCGGTGACCTTGGCTGGTTCCCGCGCGGCTACCTTCCCGCCAGCCAGATCGAAGATGCTGTCTTTGACCTCCAACCGGAGGCTTATAGTCCGGTGATCGAGTCTCCAGCAGGTTTCCATATTGTGCAGGTCCTCGAACGAGACCCAGCGCGGCAGCTGTCCCCTGATGCACTTCTCGTGCTGCAAACCAAAGCCGTTGAAGACTGGCTGGAGCAGCGCCGCAGTCAGAGTGAGATCGAGGTCCTGGCACCATAAAACGTCCATATCCCCCTTCATGGCGCTGGCTGAATTTGTTAGGAACCCATCATGAAAAGCTATGAAAACTACGAATATTCCCGACCGCGCAGCCGAAGTAGTGTGATTTGGGGCATCCTTACTGTCCTTACCCTGTTGGGGGTCATCTGCGTGACAACTGTATTTCTGGTGATTTTCACCAATCCGTACTCTGAATTAAATCCATTTCCACCAGCTACGCTGCCGCCTCCTTTGCTGCTGCCTTCACCAACCCCCACAGACGCGGTCTATAGCCTCCCCCCGACCTGGACGCCTACATATACTATTGCGCCGCTTCCTTCGGAAACTCCGCTTCCAACGGCGACGCTGCCCCCGACGCCAACTCCCATAACGATTACCCCTACTCCGACCGACACGCCGATTCCTCCCCTCGGCGGGTATCCGTTCCGGGTACGTACAGGCAATCCAAAAGCGATCCCAAATATCTATCACCCGGAATTAGAATGCAATTGGATGGGAGTTGGCGGGCAGGTGATCGATATGAGCAACGCCCCGGTGATCGGTCTGATCATTCGGTTAGGCGGTCGGCTTCCTGACGTGAAGATCCCCGAAGATTACATCAGCCTCACCGGTCTTGCCTTGAACTACGGCCGTTCGGGTTATGAGTTCAAAATTGCAGATCAGCCGATCGCTTCCAGCGGTCAGCTTTGGGTCCAGCTTCTCAATCAATCTGGCGGCCCGCTTTCCGATCAGGTTTATTTTGATACCTACGACAGCTGCGAACAAAACCTGATCATCATCGATTTTATTCAAGTCCGTAAATAGCCGCCCTTATCCCGCGATTTCCTGCCAGATTCCCTTTAACACCAGGGCGTCTTCTTCCATAACGGGGCTTTCGCAGAGGATCCGCCCGCTGCAGTGGAAATCGTGGAGGGCGCGAAACAGCGCCCTAAAATCCATGTCCGCCTCTTCGACCCGCAGGTGTTCTTTTTCACCCTTTAGACCGTATTCAATTCCGGATAGGTGGATATGCAGCGTTTGAAACGCTGGTTCTCCCAGCGCATTCCCATATGTATCAAGCACTTCAGCCCATTCGTCATATGAGTTCATCGTACCATCTCCTGGGCGGGCATGGAGATGGGCAAAATCCAGGCAGGGGATGACGCCTTCGATCTCACGGCTCATTTGCAAGACGTCTTCTAGTGATCCGATCATGGCGGATTTTCCCATCGTCTCTGGTCTTAGATAAACGGGGTTTCCTCCAAAGCGCAATTCATTCACGCAGCCAGTCAATCGCTCGATCGCCAGAGGCATAACCTGTTCGGCTGGATTCCCAAAGTATGAGCCTGGATGGAAGATAATGTCTGTCGCCCCAGCCAGATAGCCGTATGTAGCCGCGTCCATCAAGCGCTGTCGCGACTTGGGCCATTCGACCTCGTCCGCATTTAAATTGATATAGTAAGGCGCATGGATGCTGATCTTGACGCCATTCTCCCTGGCCGTTTCTCGTATCGCCAGGCAGGTCTCTTCGCTGACCCGAACTGCTCTCACCCAGCCTAATTCAAGTGCATCCAGTTCCATCTCAGTCAGGCGTAAGATTGCCCCAACACTTCCGCCGGGTTTTTTCGGAGTGGAAAGCGGTGAGCCTACTGTGCCGAATGAAAATGCCTGTGCCATCATCTCCACCTCATTTCTACAAATAATCGACTCCGCCGGATGGGTCCATCATGGCTTGCTGAACCAAACCTGCAGCCGCTGCCACAGCGGTGGTCCAAGAATAAATATGCCTACCCACACCGATCCCAATGCAGGCGATCAATACCGCTGCAGCGCCAGCGTCTTTTGCAGCTCGGGCAAGCGGATTTTGCTGTGGGCTTGCCAGGTCTACAGCAGCTTCAAGCGCAGTGTTGAGACACTCTGCCATCCAGACCAGGGCGATTGCCAGACCAATCACCGCCCATTCCCTTTTCGGCAGTCCCAGCCATATGCCGACCAGGACCACCGCTGCGGTTGCTGCGGCATGAATCCTGGCATTGCGCTGGGTGCGCAGCACGTACCACCATCCAGCAAATGCATACTGAAAGGATAAAAGGCGGGATTTCAAGAAATCGGACATCACAGGTGATTCGTGCTGTTCAGGATCCGGTTTCAGGCGCAGGGCCTCGAATCGGACAATCTAACAATTCCAGGATTTCAGCCTGAATCTGCCACATCTTTTCCTTCTCCTGCAGGTTGGCGTGGTCGAAACCACAAAGGTGCAGCATCCCATGCACAGCCAGAAGCTGCAGCTCAGCTTCAATCGGATGACCGCCATCAGCAGCCTGGGAAACCGCGCGCGGGTAAGAGATCACGACATCACCCAGGTAAATCACCCCGGTTTCTGGGTCAGCCTCGCCGCCTGGGAACGCCAGGACATCAGTCGGGGCGTCAATCCCCAGGTAGGTAGAGTTAAGAGTTTGGAGCTGTTCATCATCGCTCAACACTAGCGTGGCATCGGACTGGGGCTGGTCGGCGAGTTGTAGAATTGTCAGCCGGGCTGCTTGCTCCAGCAGCTCGCTCACGGCATGGTTGATCCCATCATACCCTTTCAAACCTTCGTCGATCTGCACCTGGATCATCGCTATTTTTCACTCTTTCAACGCAGATTCAGGTCCGCTGAGGAGTCCGCCCGTTTCGGCAGCGGTATCGTGATCGATTCGTTCGATTTGAATGCGTCTTGATCTGGGTAATGCAGGCGAGGATGATAGACACCGCGTAAAGTAGCCGAAAACGAGTTGACTATTTCATTCAGGTCTCGCATGGAAAGCCGTGTGTCATCCAGCTGCCCGCTCGAGATTCGGTCGGAAACAACGCTCTTGATCAGATCACGCAGCAAATCATCTTCAGTCGGTCGTTCGGCTCGGACGCGCGCCTCACAGGCATCTGCCAGCATTAACACTGCTGTCTCGCGGCTTTGGGGCGCGGTCCGGGATAACGAAAATGTCCTTGATCGACCAGTTCCTCGTTTCCTCCGACAGCCTTTAATGCATTGAAATATTGGTAGCGAGTTATGTTCGTCCCATGATGTTCTGAAATAAAATCTTGAATCCTGCGCGGAAGGCGATGCTGACGTGCCAGCTTCAACCCATCAGAGACATGGGCGATGATCAGCCGGGCGCTCTCTTGAGGATCGATTCTGTCATGCGGATTTTCAAAACCAGGGGGTTGATTCTCAATGAAGAAAGCCGGGTTTGCCGCTTTGCCCACGTCATGGTATAGAGCGCCAGCTCGAATCAACATTGGATCGACTCCAATCCGTTCGGCAGCCTGCTCAGCCAGGTTGGCGACCTGAAGGCTGTGCTGATATGTGCCTGGGACATCTCTCAGCAGCAGCCCGAGCAGCGGATGATCCGGACGGGTGAGATCAAGCAGCTGTAAGGGTGTAAGCATTCCCAAAAAAGGAGCCAGCAGCGAATGAAGCAGGATCGAAAAACTGGCTGAAACCAGGCCGTTGAAGAAAGCTGCGGAACACATAGCCAAAAGAGTCGCCAGATTTTCTGTGAGCAGCGAAAAATTGAAGACCAGAACAATCACCACTCCCGAGCATGCTACCGCGAGTCCAGCCCACAGGAAAACTGCCAGCCGGCGAGCGCGGCCGAGAGCCAGCACTCCAAATAAGCTGCTGATCAGGTAAAAAAGGGTGATTTCCAAAGCGTTCGGCATACCGAAGGAGACCAGGATCGAAAGCGGAATCGATGTAACCAGAGCCAGCTCGGTGCCAAAAAGGGCTGCTGTGACTATTCCACAAGTTGCCAGAGGAAAAGCGTATGGCAGGAGCGAATTGAGCGGAATGATCAACCGGGCGCTTACCAGGAAAACGAGCTGCAAGGCAACCAAAACTACCCATTTCCTCAAGTCAGCTGCCAGCAAGATTTGCTTTCGGCGTATGTAAAAAACCGTAAAAAATACCATCAGGATCGTCAGCAATAGCTCCACTGACAAGATCCTGGGTGCTTCTTTCCGGATCCTTAAGCCCAAATTTCTCCAGGATTTCCATATCCTCGGCGGTCAGGACTTCCCCCTGAAGCACGATCGTCTGGCCGGGTACAAAAGCCAGGGTCACAGGCTCCACTGCATCTCGAGCTTGCTGTCGGGCAGATACTGTCAGGCCTTCTGAATATTGACTGTTTGGAGCGACGAATGCAGTCGCGAGTTCGGCGGCAATCGCTGCCTGTTCTTCTGATAAAGAGAGAGATACCAGTGCCGGGACACGGCTGCGCGCCTCAATGAGGTTTTCCGGACGGATGGCGCTGCTCATTACTTGTTCCAGAACCGCGATCGCTTCTTGCTGAGCTTCCTGCCAGCGGTTGTCGGCCGTGTACAGGATCGCCTCTGCCGTTTCCCTGTTCAGTTTGATATCTTCCAACACCGAAATGTCTTCAAGTTTTTGATCGAGAGATGCATAGGCATCCTCGCGGATAGAATTAATATAGGCCAGAGCTGAACGCAGCTGTTCCACCTGGCGGCGAGCAACCCGAGTATCTGGAGAGGTATAGATGGGATTGACAGCATTCTCAGCAGATTCACGGCGCTGAGAAGTCAGGACCTCGCTAACAAACGAAACAGCCTGGGAAGCGCGGTAGTCGCGCGGTGCCACCATCCCTTCTTGCGGCTCTGGCGTGGATGAGCTCTGCTGCAGCGGAACTAGGACAGCCGCTAAAGCGAGCATTGTGCTGATGATCAGCAGCAAACCAAGAAAAATCTTGCGCCGCTTGCCTCGATGGTATGGATTCATTGAAGCAGTTTGCGCACTGCCTGGCTCGCCTGTTCGCCAGTAGCGCGTCCCTCCAGCCGCGGGATCAGGATTTTCATTACCTGACCCATCTCGCGCAGGCTGTTTGCTCCTGCCTCGGAAATAGATGCTCGAGCCAGTTCCTCAAGCTCAATTGCGCTCAGCTGACGAGGCAAATAGCTCTCGAGCACTGCGATCTCAGCCCTGGCGTCCTGTTCCAGCTCGGGTCGGCCCGCTCGCTGGGCGTCTTCTATCGACTCGTAACGGGATTTGACCTCTTTTTGGATGATATTTAAAACCGCTGGTTCATCCAACGCGCCGCCCTTCTCCACTTCCGCCAGCCGAATTGCGGAAATAGCCATGCGCAGCGTCCGTTTTTGAAGCGCGTTGTTCGCGCGCATCGCATCTTTCAAATCGTTTTCAAGCCTTGCTTTGGTGTCCATGTCTTTCATCAACTGATCTAACCATTGAAGCGATCAATTAACCGAAAAGCTTTGGCTCATAATGGCTGCTCGGGCGCACGTCCAGTACTTCAACTTCAGTTCCCTCTTCCAGCTTCATCAGAGATTCGCGGCGAGCGCCTGTCTCTTTGATCATGACCTCTCGAAACCCATCTTCATGCTGACGTGTTGCAACTGCCAGGATATTTCCACCAGCATCGGCGATCCGGTCGGAAATCAGGGCTAACTGGCCGACCTTTTCAGGAGCTCGTAGCATGAAGCGCAGTCCCTCCACGCCGCCGCCCAGGACTTCGACCAGCGCTTTAAACACATCGGTCTCCGTGATGATCCCGATAATTTTTTCGCCATCCATCACCGGCAGGCAGCTGATTTTATGCTCCACCATGATCCGCGCAGCTTCCTCAAGCGGGCAATCTCCCTCAACGGTTATCACCGGTCGGCTCATCATCTGGCGAATCCGAAGCGTCTCTAATAACGAGTAGATCTCATACAGGCTCAATGCGGTAGCTGGTGAAGGCTGGTTGGAAAGCAGATCTTTTTCCACCACGATTCCAACAAGTTCGTTTTTATCGACCACCGGCAGGTGGCGGACTCCCTGCTTGCGCAGCAAGTGCATCGCCTGGTGAAAATTATCCTCAGGCGATGCAAAAACCGGATCGACTGTCATATAAGCACGAACAAACATGGTTTCCTCCCGATCGATTAATTCTCTATTGGCTTTTTGGAATCGCTTTGGACTTCCAGGATTTGTGACGCCAACCGACTTAAATCCTGGATTCTTTGCGAGTCCATATGGATGGATTGCCAGTATTTTTCCAGCAGTTCCAGTGGAGTCAGGCTGCCAATTGCCTGGTCGCCAGGCAGCCGAATCCGCTGGTCAATCTGAGGCCGCTTGATCAGTTGAAACTCAAATGCTTCTGCTGCAGCTTCACGGAGTGCCGCCTCGTCAATTAATGTTTCCCAATCGCGCGGATATTCTATCACAAGGCGAACAATCGCCTCAACGAGCTGTTCCGTGGGCAGCAGCGCGCTCCTCAGCCGCTCGGTCACCCCTTCCTGTTCGGTCAAGCGAACGAACCGGTGGATCATCGGGCGGACATGTTCCAGCTTTCGCCATTCCACTCGAGTACATCCTCGCTCAACATCTGCAATGACAAAGTATTTTTCATCCTGCGCCTCGCCAAAATCGACCCTCTCGATCGAGCCAGGATAAATAACCGGAGGATGTGCGCCTTCGTTCAGGTTTTGAGATTTATGAATGTGACCAAGGGCAACATAATCCAGGCGAGTGTCTTTAACCAGCGAACCCGGCAGTACCAGATCGTTGCCCAGCATCACCATCCGCTCCCCACCGTATATGGCTCCCTGAATCGAACAGTGGGCTGCCAGCACCACTGGCAAACCCGGATCGATATGATTCGAGAATTGCAATCCTACAAACTCGATCAGCCTGTCTGTCAGCATTTCCAGAGACCGGGATGTCTCTCCTGCTTCGCTCCCGAAAGCGGCAATCAGCCCGGAACGTGAAATCCAGGGCAGCGCGATTACCTGAAGTGGTACGCCATGTAAGCCCTCAGGTTTGATCAGCTTCGGTTTTTCGATGACGCTCACATACGGCACATCCAGCGTGTCAAAACTTTCCAATGCGTGGGCGCGCCCCAATGCGGGTGAAAGATCATGGTTGCCGACCAATAACAGCGTGGGGATTTCAGCTCTCGAGAGGCGCATCATCCTCCTGCCCCATTCCCGCTGAAAGGTGGGCGAAGGATTGCGGTCCTTATAGGCATCTCCGGCAAATATCACCAGGTCGACCTTTTCCTGGATGGCGGTATCGACGATCGCGTCCAATGACTTTAAAAAATCCAGCACCCGTAACGGCAGGCCGGATTGGGGGTCGTGACGGCCATAGTTGGCCATATCGATATGCGCGTCTGCAAAATGAAGGATTCTCGGCATCGTCTTTCCCCGATTCTACCTGTTTATTGCGTAAAATTTGGCGGATTGATCCCAAGATAGCGCATCTCTTCCACGCAGGGATCAAAATCCGGATGGGCTTCCAGGCAGGAATTCAGGTCTTCAACTGCGGAATCGGTATCCCCTGACGCCAGGTAAGCTCTGGCGCGCCAGTAGTAGCTTTCTTCCAGGATCGGTTCGCTCATTGCTTCGAGCGTCTGGGTGGCAAGATTGATCACATCTTGATAGCGTCCGGTGAAATAATAAGCGAAATACGGCCCTGTCTGGTACCACATCATCCGCCAGGGACGGATCTCTTCAGGTAAAGCGGCATAATTTGCGAATGCCGTGTCGAAAGTGGTCGCTGCCCGGGCATAATCCTGGATTTCAACCAGGTTGGTCCCCTGGTTGAAAAGTGCGAAGAACAGGTCTCTGTCTGATAACCGGATTGATTCTTCCTCGGATTTCATCAGGGCAGTGCGAATGTTAAAATTGTCGTATGCCTGCATCCCAAGGATATCCAGCACCTGCTGACGGCGTTCCATGGGGTAGACCACCACGTAGGTGAAGTTGAAAGGGCGCCAATCCCTCAAGAAATCCTCATACGGCTGTTTGTAATCTGGACCTTTATAGGAATCCTGGACTGTGAATTCACCAGCAGCGTCATCGAATCCAGTGACAACCTGGTAGTGTCCCATCCAACCGTCAAAGCCTTCGCCCTCAAAACCTTTCTCAGCAATCACCGGGTATCCGGCAGAAATGAACGCTTTGATCGTGTTCAGATCGCCGCCGACCCGGATTGCTGACACCAGGCCTGCCTCCTGCTCGGTGAAGGTCTCCATTTCGTAGGGCATCACATTTTTATCGCGTGAATTTGGCTTGAGGAATGCCGCCGCATCTCGCTGATCGCCTTTCCAGCCCCAGAATGAGAGCGCCATAGCGAGGTTTGCTGGTCCGCAGTTGTTCCACATCTGAAATTGATGGACAACGCCTTCAATCCTGGCCTGGGAGGGCAGCGGGGTCGGCGCCAGGGTTGACGTCGGCGTATGGACAGGTTCCGTTGGCTGCATCGTCGGCGTCGCCAATGAAATCGTCGGGGTTGAGCTCGGCTGAATGACAACGGCGGACTGCGCCGTGCCTGTGGGTTGGACAACCGGAACGAATACAGCCTGTTCAGGCGGATTGAGGGCATATTTCACGTCCGCCAGCACAGCCGAAATCCGCCAGTTCAGCCCGTCTGACGAGAGCATCATGAGGATTCCCCCCCAGATTGCAATGACAACAATGATTATGATGATGAATTCCAAGGACTTCCGCATAGCTGGTTTCTTTATGGATTAAGGGTTCTCAATCCCTGACATTTTAAGCTGATAGATGGCAGGCTCGAATCCCGGATGATATTTCAAGCTGAGTTGAAAATCCTCGATTGCTGCCGCGGCATCTCCAAGCGCCGATCTTGCCATCCCCCGCCAGTAATATGATTCTTCCAGGTTTTTATCACCCTGCATGGCCTGCAGCGTTCCATCTGCTAAATATAACAGATCATAATAGCGTTGGACGCCGTAATATGCGAAATATGGACCCGTCTGGTACCAGAGCATGCGCCAGGGACGCTTGTTTTCAGGTATGGATGGATAAATCTTGAAAGCCTCATCAAATGCGGCCGCTGCCCCGCCGTAATCCTGCAAATCGACCAGGCTTGAGCCGCGATTGAACCACGCAAAATACTGGTCGATCCCTGAGAGCCCATAAATCTCATTGGAGGCTTTATGAGCCGCATTCTGGTAATTTGCCGTCTCATCCGCGTCCACTCCGAGCAGATTAAACACCATCGCCTCATGGTCTGGAGGAAAAACGATAATGTAAGGATAGTTGAATGCCCTCCAGCCCTGCACCATTTCTTCATATGAGACCTGATAATCCGGGGTGAGGAAAGAATCCTGGGTAATAAAGAACCCGCCTGCATCATCGTACCCGGTAACAACCTGATAGTGGCCCATCCAGCTCACCACACCAGTCAGGTCGTTGAAATACACGCCTTTCTCAATCAGCACGGGGTAGCCGGCCGCGATGAATCGGCGCAGGGTATCTTTATCTCCACCAACTCTGAGTACTGCCTGCAGGTTTGTATGGTCCTCGATGAAATCAACCATCTCGTAAGGCATCACATTCTTGTCATTATCGTCCGGCTTGATGATCCGTCCGAGTTCATCCCGGGTCCCCTGCCACCCCCAAAAGGAGAGCGCCATCGTCAAATTCGCTGGGGCGCAGTAATTGCGGCGGCTCCCATGTTGATCCGAATAAACGACGCCTGAAAGCGCAGCTTTTCCTGGGAGGGGAGTCGCAGCCGGTGTGGATGTCGGGGTAGCCAGAAAAACCTCCGTTTTCGCAGCGCCAGACGGAGTAGCCAGCTGACTGACAAAAAGGGTGGCAGTCGCCTGCGAAATCCGTGTGATCTGTGGCGGTGCCAGACCTTTTTGTGATGGCACAAATACTTCCTTCTGCGGCGGATGGATCAGATAGCCCAAGCGCAGTGAAACTTGCTCCACCCGCCAGGCAATCCGATCGTTGAGTGGCAGGATAGAAATAGAAGCCTATCCCACAGCTAAAAACCATCAAGGTTGCTAGGATAAGAAAAAGATTGGTTCTACGCATCCAGTACCTGTAAAGCCATTTCAGGGAAGCTCTACGCCCATCTTAAGCAGCTCGTTGCGCGGTGGAGCATAATTCGAATTCAATCTTGCAGATTTCTCCAGGTCAGCCAAAGCCAGGTTCTCTTTTCCAAGCGCAAGGTAACCCATGCCACGCCAGAAATAACTCTCTTCCAGGACAGGTTGGCCGGCCCAGGTAAATGTCGTGTTTGCCAGATCGACCACGTCCTGAAAGCGCCCAGTGTGGTAATAAGCCGCATATGCCCCGTCCTGATACCACATCAGCCGATACGGACGCAGGTCTTCCGGAAGAGATTGATAAATCTCGAATGCCTGGTCATAGGCCTGGGCCGCCCCACCAAAATCTTCCAGACCAACAAGGCTGGCTCCCAGGTTGAACCATGCAAAGAACTGGTCGCGACCCTGTAGGATTAGAAGTCTCGGCGATCGCATTCTGGGCGGCGACCTGATAGCTGTATGACGGATCGATGCGTGCTCCAAGGATTTGCTCAGCCTGTTCCTGGCGATCGACCGGGAAGATCAAGATATAGACATAATTAAAATCCCGCCACCATCCCATTGCGAGCTCCTCATATCCCATGGGCAAATTGGGATTCAACAGCGAATCCTGGACCGTGAGGATGCGCCGATCATCATCATACCCGCTGACGACCAGGTAATGCCCCATCCACCAGTCATCCGGAGGATGGTGTCCTGCCTCGATCAGCACCGGAAACCCCGCTGATAGCAGGCTGCGCAGCAGGTCCAGGTCGCCTCCGACGCGGGCGACTGCCTTAAGCTCGCTGAACTGCTCCACAAAGTCAACCATTTCAGCGGGATTGACATTTTTATCATCCACACTCAGGTTCGGCCTCAGGTAGCTCCGAGTAACTCGCTGGTCCCCCGGCCAACCCCAAAAGGAGAGCGCCATTGCCAGGTTAGCCGGTCCGCAGTTGTTGAACTGCTGGTATTCATGAACGATCCCGGATAGGTTGATCCTGTTTGGAAGAGGGGTAGGGGATAAGGTCGAGGTCGGTTCAGGTTCCGGGGTGGACGCTGTCGCCGCGACGGCAGGGGTCGCAGAAGGTTCAAAGTCGCTTGTGGTCTCTGGTTGGACGACTGCGATAACCTCCGGAAGAGTCTCGACCGGTGCCGGACTCGCACCGGCTGGAATAAAGACGACCTGCTCAGGTCGGTTAAAAATCCGGCGAAGCTTTGCAGCATACGCGTCCATCCGCCATCCGAGGCGCTCTTGAATTGTCTGGCTGCTGATAAATCAAAACTGCTGCCAGGCAGCCAGCTGCGAGCACTGCCAAGGCAGCCAGTGATACCGAGAGCTTGCGATTTGGCATGACCGGGGATTATAACATCGCCAGATGTGAAGTTTTTAAGCTTCGCCAGCCGGGTTCCCACTCTTAAGCGCTGTTTGGATTTCCAGACGAACGCCAGGTTCATTTTCAGTTTGACCTGCCCGGCGCAAAGCAGCATAAGCCTCCGGACCAGGAAATCTGCCCACTGCCCAGGCGGCATGCATCCGCACCAGCGGATCCGGATCGCCAAGCGCAGCAGACAGGGTAGGCAGTGCGGCAGGATCTTGTGTGTTACCTAATACCACGGCGGCATTTCGCAGGTAGCCTCTCCGCTTTGCGCGTTTTACAGCGCTGCCCCTGAACTTTTGATTGAACTCTTCTGGTGTAAGCGCCATCGCTTGAGCCAAGTCCGGCTTTGAGATTCCCGGTCTCGAGGAAAATATCAGGTTGGCTTTCGAATTTTCAGCTCGCCGGTTCCAGGGGCAGACCTGCTGGCAAATATCGCAGCCAAAGACCCAATCCCCCAGCTTAGGGCGCAGGTTTTGAGGAATAGCTCCCTTTAGCTCGATCGTCAGATAAGAGATGCAGCGCCTGGCGTCGATCGTCCGGTCAGATAGAATGCATCCGGTGGGACAGGCTTCAAGGCAGCGCCTGCAGGACCCGCAGCGGTCATGCTGGAAAGGGCTGTCCGGTTCGAGCTCCAGGCCAAGCAGGATTTCAGCAAGCAGAAAAAAAGAACCATGTTCCGGATGAATCAGGCAGGTGTTCTTGCCGATCCACCCCAACCCGGCTCGCTGTCCAAGCTCGCGCTCAAGCAACGGTCCGGTGTCCGTGTACCAGCGGTTCGGCACCTGTACACCCAGCTCTGATTCTATGAACGCCACAATCCGGGCTAAACGTGTCGGCAAGATCTCATGATAGTCATCCCCCCAGGCATAGCTGGCAATCCTGCCAGTAAGCAATCCATCAGCCTGGTCTTCCGCCTGCAAAGCAGATCCGGAAGCAGGGTAGCGAGCTCCAAGGACGAGGATCGATCGGCATTCCGGTAAAATTTTGCGCGGATCACATCGGCGAGACCATGAGCGATCACCCGCCAGATACGCCATTTCGCCGTTCCTGCCTGCCGAGAGCCAGTTTGAAAACACTTCCAGGTGCGGCGGTGGGTCAGGTGTGGTGATCCCAAACAGCTCAAAACCCTGGCGGGCTGCCTCTTCCCGGATCAGCTGCCGCAGCGGGCGTAAATTCTCAGCATAACTTGATGCGGGGGGATGATCAACCACAGGTTAGCGAAAAATCGACCTGGTTCGAAAACGCATTCCCTGGGTCGGTCACGTGAAACCTGGCCCAGGCTGTCATGCCTGCTGGCACGGTTAATTCATAAACTACAGGATGCTCACCAGCGGTAAAGTTATTAGCCGCTGGAGAAGGTAGATGTATTTCTTCCCCGGACAACGAGCCGCCCTCCAGCAGATAAGCGAGCCTGGTCGGCTCGGTCAGGGTGATCCGAGCCGTGAACACAAATGTATGTGGGCATTCATCGCTCACATCCGGATTGTCGACACTGAGGGAAAGCGAGGCGATCGCTCCACCCGCAGCCGGAGTGGTTGTCTGCGAACCCGCAGCTGCTTCGCCCTGGACCGCGATGTCCACCCAGATGGATTCGTCGGCATTCGCTCCAAACCCAAAGATTTGTCCGGTTGCGTTGCGCAGCTCCCAATACCCACGATATGCCCCAGGATTCGGCGGAGCGACCATATCCACCGCGATCTCCACTTTTTCTCCCGGCGCAACGCTGGTCGGCAGAGCTACGGTTGGTTGGGCGCCCATAAGCTCGCCATCAATAAAAATCAGCGCATAATCCGGTGTCCAGGTCGTCTGGCCGGTGTTCATAATCCGCCAGGTCTTCTGAAAACTCTGGTTTGGCGCAAGTACAGTCCCGTCAGGGATCGAGACATCCGCCACAAACTCGCCCCTTTCGCCCCCTTCGGCTGGTTGGGAAGCCTCAGGGACTCCCCCTGTGGGTGTGCCCTGGATTGAAGGTGTTTCACTGGGAAAAAGAGTTGCTGTCGGGCTTTCAAATGCTGAGGTCTCGATCAGGGCTTGCACCGGCTGCGTAGCTGTCTGGGCAAAGCGCTCAATCCGCCTGGCTTCGGCCGTTTGAGCCGCAGATGTAAATATTGCCTCAGGGGCCAGCGTAGCCTTATCAGACCTTCCAGAACCACAGGCGCTGAGCAGCAAAGAACATACGACCATCCACGCGCCAATCAATGAAAACTTGGACAAAAGTACCTCCGCAAACCTAGCCTTCAAGCCTGGTTTCGCCGTAAAGCTGACGGTGAACCGGGCTCAATACACGTACTTGTTCCGCGGCGTGATACGAAGATCGCACCAAAGGCCCACTTTCCACCCATTTGAAACCGATCGAAAGCCCGTATTCTTTAAGCTCGGCAAATTCCTCAAGGGTGTAATAACGTTCGATCGGAAGATGCTTCTTGCTCGGCTGCAGGTACTGCCCAAGAGTAAGGATATCGACACCCCAGCTGCGCTGGTCTCGCATCACCTGCTTGACTTCTTCAATCGTCTCGCCGAGCCCAACCATGATGCCCGACTTGGTCAGCACCTCTCTGTCCAGCTTCCTGGCGCCACTGAGCGTCGCCGCCGCCCATTCGTAGCGGTCCTGCGGTTGGACAAGTTTGAAAGAGCCGCGGTACGGTCTCAACATTATGGTTCAATATTTCAGGCCGGGCATCCATGACAATTTTCAAGGCCTCCAGGCTTCCCTTGAAATCCGGGACCAGGACTTCGATCGAACAGCCCGGGTGGAGCTCGCGGATGCGGCGGATAACCATCGCAAAAATTGGCGCTCCGCCATCCCGGCGGTCATCACGATTTACACTCGTGATCACAGCATGCTTGAGCTTCATGGCTTTTACGGCCTGGGCCACCCGTTCTGGCTCAAGCCAATCCAGCGGGCCGGGCTGGCCGCGTTTAATATCGCAAAAACCGCAGGTGCGGGTACAGATATCCCCCAACATCAGAAAAGTTGCCGTCCCGGAGCCCCAGCACTCCCCCATGTTCGGGCACATGGCTTCTTCACATACCGTGTGAAGAGCCTTTGATCGCATCAGCTCCTGCAGCCATTCATAAGTTTCACCCCCGGGAGCCCGCACCCGAATCCAATCCGGGCGCCGTTTGGGGGTAGGTTCAGCTTCTTGTGTTTTGACACGATCGCGTGTTGGTGTAAATGGCATTTTGACCTCTTTCGGATTTTACCCTGTTTTGACCTCTCGCGCCAGAACGGAGACGTTCCGACTTAGGCTGCTTTTTCGGTATATAATCAGCTTATGAACGATCAGCGCTTGCATTTTGAGATGCAAGGGTTGCGCTTCTGGCGCTGGTTTGCGACCGGTTTGTTCTGGATCATTCTCAGCGCCTGCCTGACGCTTTCTGGCACGAACCGCACCGCTCAGGAAACAGCTGCTGCCGAGGCGCTGGAAGCCGAGATTCGGATCGCTCAGCAAACCATTGTTGCCGAAAGGACAGCCTCGCTGCAGCTTACAGAGCTCGCCAGATCGGGAACAAGAACAGTCCCTCAGAAGGGGACCTCCCCATCCTCGACTCCTTCTCAGGTCCCTTCGGAAACTCCGATTACCCTCCCATCCCCGACATCCATTCCTCCCTCACCCACCCCTGCTCCTCCAGTCATCCCCTGCAACCAGGCGATCTTCATGGGCGATGTCAGTCTGCCGGCTGGTTCACCGATCCTGGTTGGATCATCGTTCACAAAAATCTGGAGGCTGATGAACACTGGCTCCTGCAGCTGGACGACTGGATATCTGCTGGTCTATACCGGCGGAAACTTTCCAAATCCAGCACCTCCTGTCTTCCTGCCCGCCCCGGTCCCGGCGGGTGGGGTCGTCGACCTGGCTGTTACCATGCAGGCGCCTTCCTACCCTGGCGAATTCCGGGGCTTTTGGATGTTGCAAGAGCCTTCTGGCAGCTTGTATGGCGTCAATCCAAATGGCTCAACTCCGCTTGAATTAAACATCCGAACTTTCCAATCAGATTTTACCGGCGGCGCATCCTATGACCTTGCTGTCAATTATTGCTCCGCGACCTGGATCACCGGAGCAGGCCTTCTGTCCTGCCCGGGGTCCTGCATCCGACCGTACCGGATCAGTTTCGCTGCTGCAAATGCCCATTTTCGAAACCCAGCCGCGGACCGGCTACGGCCTGCTGACTCGTCCGGACGACAGCCCTAACGGCACGATCAACGGACAATTTCCATTGTTCAATATCCGATCTGGCGATGTATTCCTCTCTGAAATCGGCTGCCTGCAGAACAGTTCAGGCTGCGACCTGAGCTTCCGCCTCGAGTATCAGACCTCGAACGGACAGAACGGCACATTAGGGACCTGGCGGGAAACCTACGACGGTAGAACCACCCAGGTCGAGGTGAACCTCTCCAGCCTGGCTGGAAATATGGTTTGGCTGAATTTAAAGGCTTCCAACCTCGGCCGCTGGCAGGCTGCAAACGCCTTCTGGCTCCTGCCGAGGGTCCAGAATGGAGGTTCGCTTAACGCTGATGTATTGTCCTGGAGCCGAACAGGCGAGCCGGATAGTGACTCCTGCCAGGAACTGCGGATTCGGATGAACGGCTTTAATGATGGGGTTGCAGAAGCTTTTACCTGTGAAACCAGAACACAGCAGCTGGGTCTGCGCGGCTTGAACTCGGACGAAGTCAGCCTGGTCCAGGGCTGGCTGAGCAGGCTGAATAAGGTCAATTCCGAGGTTTATTACGCTTCACAGACCAACCCGATCGTGATCTGGATCGATTTCAAGGGATTGGGCACAAACAACGCCACCGATGCCGACCTTCGAGACATCAACAGCTTTGCTGTTGATGTCTATGACTCGATCGCACAGTGATGCTTTGAATCAGAAATTGACACTAGAATTGAAGTCTGCCTCAATTCACTCCATTCCTACCGAGTATTCCGATTAATACGAACAAGACAGGCGAATGCCGCGAAGGGCTCGCCTGTCTTGTTCTTGAGAGTGAAGTTTAAGTAAGCAGATTACATAACCCGACCAGATCAGCTGATCAGGGCATTCCAGACAGCCGTCGATTTGGTCAGGACTTTGTCGGTCATGCTGGCAGCCTGCTGGCTCGCATTAGAGAACACCGTCGCGACTTGATTGGCGGCGCCGCCAACAGTTTGGGCTGCATCTTGCAGTAACGCACCTGCTTTAAGATCGGTTTCAACTTTCATAAGTTAGCTCCATTCATCCGCCGGGCGGAGGCTTATCCGCAGGCGCCGCTTTTGTCCGGATACCAGGTTCCACCTGCATAGCCGCCGCCAGTGCCCGGGTAGGGTCCTGGTGGAGGTGGAGTGGTGGGGGTGGTCGATCCGCATTTTGCAAGCACGCTCTGCATGTAGTTATACTGGTTCATCCAGTATTCCTTCTCTTTTTTGCAGGCTGTCATCTCATCTGCACCAGCTCGGAGGTCGGTTCGTGTTCTCATCGCTATCCTCCTCTGCCTAGATACAACCGCGCTTAACAGCTTCGTTATACGAAGCGTAATAGCGGTCGCGCCATTTGTTCACATTCATCTGGCAGGTTGCCAGATCATCGCCTGCTCGCAGGTCACAGCGAACCCGGATTTGCCGAACGTGTTCCGGTCTGGCTGTCTTTGGACTGGTCACGGTATTTGCGTTCATATCGTCATAGATTCCTGAGTTCACGTTTCAGAAACGCGTGTGGGCTGATTACCCGCACACGCCACTTTGATCAGGATACCAGACACCGCCGACATATCCGCCGCCGGTCGTCTGTAGGAGGCGTCGTCGGGGAGGCGTCGTTGGGGGGGGTCGTTGTGCTTGTTCCGCAAACGCCGCTTTGATCCGGATACCATACCCCGTTCACGTAACCGCCGCTGGCACCGCTCCGCAGGTTCGAACGAACCTGCATCTGTGGGATGTACCGCTCATTCATCATAAGTTTATTCTCCTTGTTTCATTGCCTGCAGAACCAAACGCTTTTGTTTTCCACAGGACTAAGCGGGGATATAGAACTTTTGACCGGGGAAAATGACGTTCGGATTCGGGCCAATGGTGGTCATGTTCGAATAGTATATCTTGCTGACGTTGTCGGACGACATGTTTCCATAGAACTTCTGGGAAATTGTGCTCAGGCTATCACCCGACGCAACAGTGTAGCAAGCTGAACCGGATTTCATATCTGTTCGGACGTACATGGTTGTTCTCCTTTTCTTCAGATGGAACGGCCTAGTTTCTAGACTAATCTCGCCTGGTATTTTAACGTTTTTTGGGGCTTTGGCAATACGACTTATGACTTGTTTGCCAGAAAGACCTGACAAAAAAATAGCCGAATCCCTGGCATGTCAGGCGAGCTTTCTCTATTTTATTTTGGTTGAGAGCCGCCGCTTCTATCCAGCTGGCTTAATAGATGCTTGTACTGCCCGGACAAGGAATATGTCCGCAGCTGCTCGATCCGGCGGATTGTCATGGGATGGGTTGCCAGCGCCTCATTGACCGTGCCGAAGATCGTATCGTCTTCGGCATCGATCTTCTCATAGACGATCTGCAGGGCTTGCTGGTTGCCCGCCTGCGGCCCGGCTGCCAGTTTAACCAGAGCCGAGATTGCCTTTTCCGGCTTGCCGCAAGCCAGCATCCCGGCCCGGTCCGCCGAATATTCGCACGCCCTGTTCCACCACAGCAGCGCTGCGGTCATCACAGCTGCCGCCGAAAAAGAGCTGGGGATGCCCGCTATCCCACCGACGAGCGAGTTCAGCCATGTATGACCCAGGGCTACATGGCCCAGCTCATGTCCCAGGATGAATAAGAGTTCATCTTGATCCATCACCTCGAAAAGACCCGAATACAGCACGACTACCTTCGGCGTGCTCAGCCCAAAGGTATACGCGTTCAGCTCACGCATAGGCAGGGTATAAACTTCCACCGATCCGGGCCGAATCCGGCTCACCCCGCGCCGGACAAGATCGGACAAATCATCCGTTTCCAACGGATCAACGCGCCGGGCGGTGGCGATGATCTGCTGATGGTGTGATGCGCTGAAATGATAGGAGAGCGCCAGGAACGCCCCGACAAAAAGAAGGCTGGCGCAGACTGTGGCGGTTACAGTCAATCCGATCACGGTAACCACCAAAAAAAATGTCGCTGCCAGGATCAAGCGCTCATTTGGATAGCGGTAAGCCATAGTCCGCATTGATATTCCCATCCCAATCAATTTACCCGTCTCACCCTGATCCGCAGGCCTTCAACTGCGACCACTTCCACACGGCTGCCAGCTGGGGCAGGATCTTCACCCGCGACCAACTCACCCGTCCACTGCTCGCCGCCGAGCTGCACCAATCCAATGGGTGCAATCTCGCTCCGCGCCGTGCCAATCCGCCCGATCATGCTCTCGGCACCGACCCGCACCGGAGTGTGCTGGGCCGCGCACGGCTAATATCATGATCGCGAAGAAAATCGCCCCGGTCGCAACGGATGTCCCAACGATCAGCGGTACCGGCACACGCACAAAATCCGGGACGCTCGGCGAATTGAACATCACCAGCGAGCCCGTGATCAGCGAAGCAACCCCGGCTGCCGTCAGCGCACCATGTGTCGGAGCCTTAATATCCAGTATGAAAAGCACAAAGGCTAAAATCAGGAAGACGATCCCAAACCAGTTAACGGGGAGCACCCCCAATCCATATCCAGCGAGCGCAAGGCAGGCCACGCCGATCGTCCCTGCTGCCCAACCCCCGGGGCTGGAAATCTCAATCAGGATCGCCTGTACACCGATCGAGATCAGGAGGAAAACGATTGCCGGGTTGGTCAAAATGGAGAGCAGTTTTTCAATGAACGACTGCTCGAGCGGCTCAACAACTGCCCCCGTCGTCTCAATCGTTAGCTCTTCATCGCCGAGCTCGATAGGATAACCGTCCATCTGGCGGAGAAGGTCCTGAATATCCGCTGCGATGAAATCGATCAATCCGGCTTCTAATGCTTCATCCGCCGAGACTGCCTCAGCCGACTCAATCGTCTCTTCGGCCAATTGGATTGCTTCCGGACGGCGGTTTTTAGCGAGCGAGCGCACGGTCGCTTTAAGGATATTCTTTTCTTTTGCCTGCATGGTCTCGCCCAGGTCCTCCCCCTGGCTGCCAACCGGGCTGGCAGCACCGATTGCCGTCTCTGGCGCCATCGCAGCGACGTGCCCTGCCAGCACGATCACCGTCCCGGCGCTTCCTGCCATAGCCCCGCGCGGCGCGACGTATACCACCACCGGCACCGCACTCAAACGGATCACCTGGACCATATCCGTCATCGCATCAATACTTCCCCCAGGCGTGTTCAGCTGCAGGACGACCAGCTCGGCGCCGCTCTGCACAGCCTGCTCCAGGCCGCGCTCCAGGTACTCCACCATCGGCGGCGCAACCGCCCCATCTGCAGTCAGCAGTAAGACGAGCGGTCCCTCCTGCCGCGCACTCACAGAAAAGCCTGTGAGCAGGATGAACCAGCAGTGTCAGCCAGGCTATTTTTCGCATGAGACAATTATAGCATTTAGAACTGGCCTTCCAGGTAGGCCTGGGTCCGTTTCTCGCGGGGATGATCGAAGACCTCGTGCGCCGGACCGCTTTCCACGACCTCGCCCAGGTACATGAAGATGACGTGATCCGCCAGGCGCCTGGCCTGGCGTAAGATGTGCGTGACCAGCACGATCGTGTACTGGTCTTTCAATTCCAGAAGGCGTTTTTCAATGTTCTGAGCTGAAATCGGGTCGAGCGCAGAAGTCGGCTCGTCACCCAGCAAAATCTCCGGCTCCACCGCCAGGCCGCGCGCCAGGCAGAGCCGCTGCTGCTGACCAATCGAAAGGCTGGAGGCTGGAGCGTGCAGCCGGTCCTTGACTTCCTCCCAGAGCCCTGCCAGCTCCAGGTAGTGGCGAACGCGGCGGTCCATTTCAGCGCCCTTGCTGCAAAGCCCGTGGATTCGCAGCCCGTAGGACACATTGTCATAAATGGACATCGGCAGCGGAAAAGGCCTCTGGGCCAGCAGCCCGGTCCTCTTCCGGATCTCGGTCACATCCACCCCCGGGGCATAGATGTTTTCGTCATCGATCAGAACCTCGCCTCGGATTTTCGTTCCGTCGGTCAATTCCAGGAAGCGGTTCAGGCTCTTCAAAAGTGTGGTCTTCCCGCATCCAGAGGGACCCATAATCACGGTAATCTCACGCCTGGGAATCTCCAGGTTAACATTTTTCAAAGACTGCATTTCCCCGTAATGTGCTTCCAGATTGCGGATTTTTATGTGCGATTCCATTCTGGAGACTCCTAATGTATTGTGTAGCGGCTTAAACGTCCGGCGATCCAGCGCGAGCCCAAACTGATGACGAGCACAATGAAAGTCAGGATCAACGCCGAGGCATAGGCGCGCTGCTGAACTTCTGGAAAGGGTGTTCCTAATTGAAAGAAGACCGCCAGCGGCAGTGAGGCTACCGGCCGAAACAGCGAGGATGGGATCCGATCCGTATATCCGGCTACAAACAGGACTGAAGCCGCGTCGCCGATGCCGCGCCCAAATGCCAGCATCACAGCCGTTATGATGCCCGGCAGCATCTGGCGCGTCACCACCCGCCAGGCTGTCTCCAGCCGGGTTGCACCCAGCGCATAGGCCGCCTGCTCCATCTCTAATGGCATCATCCTGATCACCTCATCCATCGCCCGCGTCATGATTGGCAGCTCCAGAATCGCCAGGGTCACGATCCCCCCCAACAATGACGCCCGAATCCCCAAAGCGAGCATAATCGTAAAACCAAATGCACCATAGACAATCGAAGGGATCCCCCAAAGCACATCCAGCGCCAGTCTTACAGCATCTGCCCAGGGATTTTTACGAATATACGATTGAAGATAGAGCGCCAGCGGTAAACTGAAGATCACTGCCAGGATGGTGCCTCCGGCTGCCAGGTAAATTGATCCGATGATCGCATTTAAGATCCCTCCCTCCTTTCCCAGGTAAAATCCACCTTTTGGTGTCTGGGTGATCATGTCCAGGTTCATCGCAGGCAATCCTTTAATAATCACAACAAGAAGGATGAACCCCAGGCTGCCGGCTACTAATACAAGCGAAACAAGCATGATCGCCTTGAAAAAGGCTTCTTCAAGGTGTCGGCGTTTGATCATTTCATCCTCCTCAGAATCCGGCGCAAGGCCAGGGTAGAAGTGATATTGAAGATCAGAACCATCACAAGCAGCACCAGCGCGGCGCCCATCAGTGCGCCATCGTAAAGCGGGATCGACATCATCTCGCCAAAATTATTCGCGATCAAGGCCGGCAGCGGATACGCCGGGTCAAAGATCGAAGCCGGGATCTTGGCGACATTCCCGACGACCATCATCACAGCCATCGTTTCCCCGAGGGCGCGCGAGCAGCCGAGCATGATCCCGGCAACAATCCCTGGTGTCGTTTGCGGCAGGACGGCATAGCGGACGGTCTGCCAGCGCGTCGCCCCTACCGCCAGGGAGGCGTGGCGCATCCCGTCCGGCACGGTATGAATGACCTCATAGGTCAGTGCGATAATAAATGGCGCGACCATGACGGCCAGGACGATGCTGCCCGAGATGATGCTGTAGCCGGTCGGGTTTTCTGACTGAAAAACCGGGATAAATCCAAGCCAATCCTGCAGGAAAGGCCTCAAAAACCGATGTACCCAGGGTACGATCGCGACGACTCCCCAGACCCCATAAACGACCGAAGGAATTGACGCCAGAATATCCAGAAGCGGCTTCATGACCGCCTTCACGCGTGGGCTGGCATATTCTGCCAGGTAAATCGCAGTGAACAGGCAGGGTGGAATGGCGATGATCATCGCGACGGATGTAACCCAGATCGTGCCGATGATGTAGGGGAGGAAGCCGAACAATCCCTGGTTTGGCTTCCAAATCTGTCCGCTCAGCAGCGCCCAGATCGAGTTGACCCGCAGGATCGGCTGCGAACGCAAAATCAGCGCGACCAGGATCACAATAATCAGGGTCAGGGGCAGCAGCGAAAGCACAAAGAACGCCCGGCTGGCAGTCTGGTCTCTTTTTCGACGCACCTGGATCGACCTGGAATGCCGGCGCCTCGTTTCCGGGGCTGAAAGCGTTCGATCAGCCATATCAACCCTTCCCAAGGATCAACGCATTCCTCGCCTGGTAGGTAAAACCTGCCAGGCGGCTAGAAATTGAGCCAGCGGAATCATCGCTCACTTTAATTTTGAAAGCCCTTCATCCAGCTGGGTCTGCGGCAGCTTCACATAGCCGGCCTCTCCAACAAAAGCCTGTCCATCTGTGAGGATCCACTGGATAAACGCTTGCACCAGCCCGGACGGTTTCCCATTCGTGACCACATTGAGGTCGCGCGCCGGCGGTGATGGATACTTGCCCTGGGCGACCATCTGCACGGCTTCATCCTTGGTCTCCAATATTTCCTCCGGATCGGCAATGCCGTTATTGTTGTAATCCACCGGCACAGGCACGGCGCCAGCCACGGGTTTTTCCGTTGTGTTGTCGTAAGCATAGCCGAGGTTGTTATAGCCGATCCCCAGAGGGTCTTTTATGACTGCTTCCAGCAGGCCTGGGTCGCCAAACACGCCAAGACCCATCAGGTCTTCCTGTTTCTTGCCCAGGTACTTGGCCCACGTTTCCGGCGCACCGGCTGCATCAGAGCGCGTGTATACGTTGATCGTATCGGCGATATCTTCCCTTCCGACCACCTGACCCCAGGTGGTGATCTCACCCGTGATGTAAATCCCTTCAAAAACCTGCTGCTTGACGCCCATCTTGAGCAGGTCGGCTAACACCGGGTTATTCTGGCTGACCATCGGAAGCACCGCGTCTTTCGTGACGGCGATCCAGTAAGCGCCTTTTGATTCCTCTTCAGGGGTGACAGCGCGAGAAACCATCCCAATGTCGACCGCGCCGCCGAGGGCGTCTGTCATGCCCTTACCAGCCCCGCCTGCTGAGATATCAAACTGCACATCGGGGTTGATCTTCTGGAATTCCTCCCCCCAGCGGGTCATCATGGGATAGAGCGCCCAGGCGCCTGAGATCGCGATCGTCCCTTTCAGCTCACCGGCCTTTCCAACCTGGGTCGAGCCGCCGCAGGCAGCCAGGGGAAGTCCCAGCACGAGAACGAAGAGCCAAACAAAGAGAATTCGAGTTTTCTTCATTTTAATCATCCTTTCCAGCAATTCTTTTACATATTTCAGACCCTGGCTTCACCAGGGATGAAAACCGGTTCTTGAGTCTGGATGTTAGCCTATTAGTACTAGCGTATTAGTAGACATTAAGTTTCAAAAAAAACAGCCCGGCTCTCGACGAATCCACCAATGTACCTGCTCGCTAAATCATGAGCAGGTCGTCCGCGCCTTTTAATAAAGCATTCGCCAGCTCGACGCGGTTGATCACGTCAGTCAACGTAGTGTTGTCCAGGATAGTAGAGATTGCGTTGCGCACGTCCAGCATGACCAGTCGCAGCCCGCAGGTGCGTTCGTCCGGGCAGCCGCATAACTCGTAAGCCATCTGGCTGACGCAGCCGATCGGCGCCAGAGGTCCGTCCAGGACACGGACGATATGCCCCAGGCTGATTTCATTGGCAGGGCGGGCCAGGTAGTAGCCGCCCCCAACCCCCATCCGGCTGTGAAGCAAACCGTTGTTCTTAAGGGTGAGCAGGATCTGCTCGAGGAACTTGGCGGGGATGTGCTGGCGCGCGGCGATTTCCTTGATCTGGACGACACCGCCGGGCTTTTCCCGCAGGTTCAGCTGGGTAGCCAGGTCGATCATAGCCCGCAGGCCGTATTCACCGCGTTTAGAAAGTCGCATCGCTTGTCCAGGTATCTCGTTTCGGATTTAGTGTCTATAAAGCCCACTCTAATAGTAGACTTTATCTCCCCAATAGGATAACCCAGGAGATGCAGGATGTCAAGGGGATCGTGAAATATTTAACAATCTCTTAGCATCTGGATCAAGAAAGGAAGCTTGCCAAATGTTTTGGGGTCGGGTACAATCAGGGGCGCGCGGGCGTCGCCAAGGGGTAAGGCGTCAGCCTTCCAAGCTGATATTCACGGGTTCGAATCCCGTCGCCCGCTTTAAGTCGTGTTCCAGTGTCAGGTGTCATGGTGATCGTACCTGGCGCTCGGCGCCGGAGCACGCAGCACTTTAACAGGGGCCCGTAGCTCAGCGGCAGAGCGCGCGGCTCATAACCGCTTGGTCGCAGGTTCGATCCCTGCCGGGCCCACAGAAAAAGCCGGGAATTATCCTGGCTTTTTTGGTTTAACAGGTTTCGTGAAACGATTCACATCTCAAATGCATCTAAGAAGGATGCATGTATATTTATTGATTTGGAGCTGGCGTCTTGAAAGATAAAGTTGTGGTCATCACCGGGGCGAGCGACGGGATCGGCGCGGAAGCAGCCCGGGCTCTTTCCGCCCAGGGTGCGCAGGTCGTGGTCGTCGGCCGCTCGGAACAGAAGACGGTATCCATCTGCCAGGGAGCTGAACGCCCCATACTACCTGGCTGATTTTGCCAATCTGGACCAGGTCCGCATCCTGGCCTCCAGCCTGCGCAGGGATTACGACCGGATCGACGTGCTGATGAACAACGCCGGCGGCATGCTGAAGGAGCGCGAGCTGACCGCCGACGGGCACGAAAAAACCTTCCAGGTCAACTATCTCGCCCATTTTCTGCTGACCCATTCGCTCCTGGACATCCTGGTGCGCAGCGGCGCCAGCGTGATCAACACCACCAGCCTTTCGCATTATCTCGGCAATCCAAAAATGCACGACCTTAATCTTGAAAAGGGCTATTCGTCCTTCAAGGCCTACGCCAACACGAAACTGTACCTCATCCTGCTCGCCCACGAGCTGCACTTGCGCTTCAACGGGCAGGGGCTCTCGACCGCCGCGGCCGATCCGGGCATCGTCGCCAGCAATTTTGGCGGGGAAGCCGCCTGGCTGATCCGGTTCGCCTACCACACCCGCCTCGGCAGCATGGTCGGCTTCGTCACACCTCAGAGGGGCGCCGAGGCGCTGACCTGGCTGGCGTCCTCGCAGCCCGGAAAGGCCTGGAAATCGGGCCAATACTACCGCCAGCGCAAGGCGGTCAGGGCGAGCCGCAAGGCGTGCGACCCGCAGCTGGCCAGGGCGCTGTGGGAGAAGAGCGAGGAGCTGGTCTCGGAGTGAGGAGATAGCAGGTACAAGTCCCTCAAAGCCCAGAGTCAGTCCCCTCCGTTTTAACGGGGATGCTTTCTTCCTGTTGCAGTCCCGAAAGCAAGGTGCACAGTTGTTTAATTCAGAAATCTCGCACAACATTTCCTGGGCATTCCGTAATCTTGATGTACAATATTCCTGACTGGCGCCTGCTCTCGCCCAGCTGCAGAGACAACCTCAAGTTTCACCGTGAAATATCACCGTAGCTCGCTTCATGGGCACTGGCCGATTTGATCCAGGCTTTTTGAGAGGATTCAAGCAAACCCATGACCAGCCTCTTCACCATCGAATTGACCATCAACATGCCCGACGGCGGCCGGCACGCCCGCCAGCTTCTCAACCTGTACTTCGAAGACATGCCCGCAGACATCAACGCGGCCGCTCTCGACCTGTGTGAAGGCGACAAAGCACTGCAGGAGCGGAAATTCGCCAAACTTACGCTGAAGCGCGCCGACGTATGGCCCGGCACAGCGGGCAGCCTGAAGATCTTCGCGCTGCTCTCGGTCTCCTGTGAAGACGCTGACTTCATAAAGAAGGTCATCACCAGTTTTATGGACGGCTTCCCCGAATTCCTGAAGAAGGCGAGCGCCGTACATTTCTCCCACACCCCCTTCCCGCCCAACATCTCGCTCCAGCCGACGGATTGGAGCGTCGAAGTGCGCTGATTTCTGTATACCTGACCTACCAGCCCCCTCACAGACCACCCCCTTAGCTCCTAGGGGGGTTTATTTCTTCAAGTGTCCTCGAAGAACGTGCTTTCTCAATTCTTGAATCTTTATGAGCGCAGCTCGATACCCAATAATTTCCGCCCGAGGACGAAACATTCATATACTATTAATATACAATACCTTGACAATAAGTACATATCATTGTATCATACGGGTACGTTCAAGTTCAAACAACTTTAGAAATGGAGATTACGATGAAACTTCACATTTTATTGATGTCGGCACTGGTTTTAGCTGTTTTGGTTGGCGCTTCCTTTGGCTCAGCTCTGCCGCACCTGGCGAGCCGAACCCGAACGGCCGCTCCTGGGGCACCCTGATCGATGGCGAGCCCGGCGTCTGGCGGGTCCACTTTGCCCTGCTCGGCGTTGAAGGCGGTACCGGCGCCCTCTTCGGTGATCTGGTCAGCGATCTGGCTCAGAGTGGCATGATGGGCAGCCACGCCTCCGGGAAGTAAGTTCCCAGCAAGCATATCATGATAAAAAAAACCGCACCCGATCTGGGTGCGGTTTTTTTTTGAATTCGGCGATCTGGGGTGATTTTCTCAGCCGTCCCGCACCACGGTCTCGGTGGAATTCCAAAATCGAGGCCAAAGGCTTATTCCGGCTTGCGCCGGATCACGATCAGCGTGACGTCGTCCTGCGGGGGTGTGCTTCCCATAAACATCTTCAAATCTTCCAATATCGCCTCCAGGATTTCCTGGGCAGGGCGGCTGCCGACCGAGCGGAGCACTTCCTGCAGCCTGCGGTCGCCGTAGAAGCGCCCGTTCCGGCTCTGTGCCTCCGTGATGCCGTCAGTATAGAGCAGGAGCACATCGCCCGGCGAAAGCTTGATCACCTTCTGGCCCCAGACCGTTTCCTCCATCACACCCAGCGCCATTCCGGTGGCCCGCAGCCGGTCAAAAGGCTTGCCTTTCTGATTGCTGATCAGGTAGGGCGGGTTGTGGCCGGCGTTCACATAGCGCATCCGCCCGGTATCCGGCTCCAGCACCGCATAAAAAGCCGTCACAAACATCTCGCTGCGCGTATCCGAAAGGATGCGCTCGTTCACCTGCCTGAGCGCAAAGGAAGGCAGCGTGGCGTACTGGGTGGCGTAGGTCCGGAACAGCGTGCTGCTCAGCGCCATGAAAAGCGCTGCGCCCATCCCCTTGTCCGAAACGTCCGCGATCACGAAACCCCAGTTGTTGTTGGGCAGGGGGATAAAATCGAAGAAATCGCCGGAGGTCTGCAGCGCAGGCTCGAGGCGTGAAGCCAGGTCCCAGCCGCGCAGCTTCGGTGGATTTTCGGGCAGGATTCCAGACTGGATCTTGCCAGCGTTCGCAAGCTCCTGGTCCATCCGCTGGTGGCGGTAGGGCTGCTCGATCCGGCGGCCCTTCTCGACCGCCTGCGAGACCTTCCCCGCAAGCTCCTTGACAAACTGAAGGTGCTCCCACAGGTCCAGGTCGTCGCCGTGCTGCAGGATCCCGATCCCACCCAGCGGCTGGCCGGCATGGGACGACATCAGCGCAAGCAGGAACTGCCCCTCCCGGGCTGACGTGTCCCCCCAGGGCGCCGGCTCTTCTGGCGCAAACACCTTGGATTCCATGTGCATCTGCAGCCAGCGCCAGGCCGCTTCCGGGAACAGGTCCGGTCGGTCGGCCGGGTAGCAGAGCAGGTTCTGGCTTGGGTAGAGATGCACCTCGATCTGGCAGCTCGGGAACAGCGCCGGGAGCTGGCTGCGCAGCAGCCCTGCCAGCCGGGTCAGGTCGGTTGAGGACTGATCCATCGCCTGGGCCAGTCGGTCAAGCAGGTCAGCCTGTTCCGGGCTCTGCCGTGTCTTTATCGAAGCGCTGCGCCGGCCCTGGGAGACCCGCCGGACTGCCTCGGCCAGCTCGTCTGCCGTCAAATCCTTCAGCGCATAACCTGAGGCGCCGGCCTCAAACGCCTTCTCGACCAGCTCCTTGTCGCGAAAGCTGATCAGGGCCAGGATTTTGATCTGCGGCCAGCGCTGGTGGATCTGGCGCGTCGCCGCAACGCCGTCCATCACCGGCATTTTTAGATCCATCAAGACGATATCGGGCTGCAGCAGCTCGCAGAGCTGGACTGCTTCCTCGCCGTTGCTTGCCTCGCCGACCAGGCTGAATTCATCATACGCCGTCAGAAAAGCACGCAAACCGCTGCGCATCAGCGGCAGGTCGTCCACGGTCACCAGGCGGGTGGGATTCTTTTCGCTCATGGCTTCCATTTTAACCGTAAAATCCCGCCTCTGGGACCGCGAAATGGCGGAATCGACCGTTTATTTTCTTAGGCCTGGCTTTCAGGTCCAATAACCTGCAAATCCTTCACGCTCCGACTCAACTTCGACGCAATTTGATTAATAATGGCTTTTTCAACGACCATCCTGGCTGAGAACGACCCCAAAGCATCCGGTGTTATACTATCGCTCATCGCCACCATAATCTGACCCTATCCCGTGTAGAGCGAACCTTGATGAACTTTGCGATCGAAGTCGTTCCATTTGGCGATTTTTCCGACCCGCGCCTGCTGACCCGCATCGCGCAGGCTGCCGAGGCTTCCGGCTGGGACGGGCTGTTCCTCTGGGACCACCTCGCTTATGTGTTTGGGTGGCCTGGGATGGACCCGTGGGTCGGCCTCTCCGCCGCAGCTGCAGTCACCGAGAAAATCAAGCTGGGGGTGAACGTCAGCCCGCTGCCGCGCTACCGGCCGCACGTGCTGGCGCAGACCCTCGCCTCGCTCGACCTGCTCAGCCGGGGACGGCTGATCTTCGGGGCCGGGTTGGGTGCCATGGTGGAGGAGTTTGACCGCTTCGGCGATCCGGCTGAGCCGCGCATTCGGGCCGCGATGCTGGACGAAGCCCTGGAGATGCTCGACGGGCTGCTGCGCGGCCAGAAGGTGGACCACCACGGTGCGCACTATACCGCCCGGGAGGTCACGCTCACGCCGCTGCCGATCCAAAAGCCGCGCCCGCCCATCTGGATCGGCGGAGAGAGCCGTCCCGCCCTGCGCCGCGCCGCCCGCTGGGACGGCTGGGTGATCCCCGGGATCGACATGGACGCCCAGATCACGGTCTCACCGGAGGACCTGGCTGCCAGGCTCGAGTACATCCATTCTCAGCGCCTGGACGCCGGCCCATTCGAGGCAGCGATCAGCGGCTGCACGCAGCCGGGTGAGACCGAGCTGCCTGCTCGCTACGCTCAGGCAGGAGCCACCTGGTGGCTGGAGTCGCTGTATGGTTTTCGCGGCTCCTCCGATGAAATGATCAGCCGGGTGGAGGCCGGCCCGCCTCGATGAGCGCACTGTTCGCCCAGGAAATGCTCGCACTATTCATTATCCTGGTGGTTGGATCCTGGATCGGCAGCCTGTCGCTGCGCGGCTTCTCGCTCGGCGCCGCTGGCGTCCTTTTCACGGCGATGGTCTTCGGTCATTTTGGCATAAGCGTCCCGAAACCGGTGACCGAGCTTGGCTTGCTGCTCTTTGTCTACGCAGTCGGGCTGCAGGCCGGCCCGCGCTTCTTCCGGACATTTCGCCGCCACGGCTTCCGATTTATCGCGATTGCCCTGACAGTCGCTGGTACAGGCGCGCTGGCGACCGTCGCAGTCCAGCGCTGGCTGGACCTCGCTTACGACCTGGCAGCCGGACTGTACGCAGGGGCGCTCACCTGCACACCGGCGCTGGCGGCGGCGATCGATGCCGCCCTCCGGAATTCTCCTGGAGCCGGCGAAAATATCTCGGTCGGTTACGGCATCGCCTACCCGTTCAGCATGATCGGGACGGTCCTGCTGATCCAATTTCTGCCGCGCCTGACGGGACGCAGTTTAGCAAAGGAAGAAGCAAAGTGGCAGGCTGAAAAGGAGGGCGAGAACCCCGCCCTGCAGGTGCGTACGTTTCGAGTGACCAATCCGGACTGCGTCTGGAAAAAGGTCAGCGAAGTGAACCCGGGACGAATGATCCAGGCTAATATCTCCCGCATCAAGCACAAAGAGCAGGTCTTCGCCGCGACCCCTGACCGGATCCTCCACATGGGCGACGTGGTGATGGCGGTCGGCCCGCCCGAGGAGCTGGATAAATTAGGCCTGCTGCTCGGTGAGCAGACCCAGGAACGCATGGATGTAAACGCCGATGTGCTGAGCGTTGACGTCGAGGTGACCGAAGGGTCGCTTGCCGGAAAACGCCTGGGCGAGCTGCGCCTGTTTGAACAGTTCACGGTCGTGATCACGCGCATCCGCCGCCAGGGATTTGAGATCGCCCCATCCGGCAGCGCAACCCTCGAGATGGGCGACAGCATCCGCGTGGTGGGAGACAAGCAAGCCGTCAAGAGCTTTGTCGAGCTGGTCCACGGGCATCCCCGCCGCGCCGAGGAAACCAACATGCTGCCGTTCCTTGCCGGTCTGCTGCTGGGGATTCTGCTCGGGATGGTCCCGATTAAGCTGCCCAGCGGAGTGGAGCTGCGGCTGGGCAGCGCCGGCGGAGCATTTCTGGTCAGCCTGCTGGTAGGTCACTTTGGCGGATTGGGCCCGCTGCGTCTTTATGTTCCGGCGGCAGCCAAGAACCTGGCCCGCGAGCTGGGGTTGATGCTTTTCCTGGCAGGGGTGGGTGTGACTGCGGGTGCCCATTTCATCGAGATCCTGGCCCAGCAAGGGCTCAGCCTTCTCATTGGCGGGGCGCTGATCACGGTCGCCGCATTGGCTGCCGGCCTGGCCTTAATGCACCTGGGCTATCGGATGAACCTGCTCGCAACAATGGGCGCGCTCACCGCGGGAATGACCAATCCGCCCGGGCTGGGGGCAGCCAACGACATGTCTGAGAGTGATCTGCCGACGCTCTTCTATGCCAGCGTCTATCCGGCCGCGTTGATTTTTAAAATCATGCTGGCTCAGGTCCTGGTCGAAATCCTGACCCGCTAGCCCTCGGGAGAGTTGTGATGAAAACAAAAGCCGACATTCCGATCGCTTTTCTGAGAGACAAGGAAGTCCACCCGCTGATTCGGGCATATATCGATCTCTGCCAGCTCAAGCAGCTCTACCGCCAGGGCTGGCTGCGCCGCGGCATCGCCGAGCAGCGCTGCGAGAGTGTCGCCGAACACAGCTTCGCCACGGCATTGCTGGCGATGTGGCTGGCGGAGGTAGATTTCAAAGGGCTGGATATGCAGAAAATCATCCAGATTGCGCTGGTCCACGACCTCGGCGAAATCTACGCCGGAGACATCATCCCGTCAGATCTGGTCGATTCGGCGGAAAAACGACGTTTGGAAGCAGAATCCGTCCGCCGGATCGCCGAAAACCTGCCCGTGGACTCGGACCTCCTGGAACTGTGGGAGGAATTCGAACAGGGTCAAACACCAGAAGCGCGGTTGGTGCGCCAGGTGGACCGTCTCGAGATGGGTTTACAGGCCGTTGTGTATCAGCTTCAAGGATATGTTGGGATGGATGAGTTTATGGCTTCAGCCCGGGCAGGGTCTCGCCGAAACCGCACTGGTCCAGATTCTTGAAGAAGCGCGGCGCCTGGCGGATGACTTTTCAGACATTCGACGCTGCACAGGAGGTTAGATGGAATTCGCAAGAACACGCAATCGAGCATCGCTAAAAAGTCCTTTCTGCCTGGCGCCCACCCTTTAAGTCAACCAATCCATCAAGGGAGGTTATTGAGTATATGATCCGAGCGCTCGTTTTTGACTTTGACGGCCTGATCTTGGAAACAGAAGTCCCGATCTTTCAATCCTGGCTGGAGCTGTTTCAGGAATATGGGTTGGATCTGCCTTTCGAGCTGTGGGCGCAGAACATTGGCACCGCTGATGAGCTTTTCGACCCCGTGAGCATCCTGAGCGAACATGTCGGGCCCCAGGTCGATCTGAGCGAGGCTTTTCAACGTCGGCACAGGCGCGAGATGGAGCTGATCGGCGACCAACCCCTGCCCGGAGTGATCGATATTTTGGATGAAGCGCGCGCACTCGGGCTTAAGATCGGGCTTGCATCCAGCTCCTCCTGCAGATGGGTCGAGGGTCAGCTGAACCGCCTGGGACTGCGTAATTTTTTCGAAGTCGTGCAGGCAAGCGACGACGTGGAGCGCACCAAGCCCGATCCAGAGCTTTTCAGCTCGACAGTCGAGCTCCTGGGAGTGCAGCCCGAACAGGCGATCGCATTTGAAGATTCCCCCAACGGGATCCTCGCAGCCAAACGCGCCGGGCTGTATTGTGTTGCGGTCCCCAATGACCTCACCCGTCAAACCGACATCAGCCAGGCCGACCTGGTGCTTGAATTCGCTCACAGATCTTCCGCTGAGGGATCTGATTCGACGGATAGAAGGGAATGTCCTGGTCTAGCCTACGGATGTAGTTCTTTGCTTCTGTCGGATTCTAGCTTAAAAGTGCAGGTGGCACCCAGAATTCGCCATAACCCAGCACAGAAAACAGGATCGAGCCCACCAGAAGTAAAATCCCGAAACCAATCAGCATAAAATCATGCCAGCGGTAGCGGAGCTTCTCAATCCATGTCCGCTTGCCCAGCCCAAAGCAGCGCAGGTCCATTGCATTTGCGATATCTTCGCCGCTCAGGATCGCGTTCATCGTCACCGGCACAACCAGCGGCGCCATCTTGCGGATCTGTGCAAGCGGCCCGCCCTGCAGTTTGTCCACTTCAAAACCGCGCGCCTTCTGTGCGTCCAGCGTGACCTGGAAATCCCTTCCGAGCGTGGGTACAAATCGGAATGCCAGGTCCAGGGTATAAGCCAGTCGATCCGGCAGGCCAAGCCCGCGAAAAGTCACCCCATACTGGCGCGGGTCCATCGTGAACGGGATCACCAGGAATAACGCCGAGATCGAGAGGATCCGGACGACCTGGGTGAGCGCAAACCAGAGCCGCTCGATCGTCAGGTTGAAATTCCAGGTCCAGCCTACAATCGGGATCGTGATCTGAAATTGGACCACAGTGTGCGTCCCGCGCATCACATCCCCAATCGTGCCGCTGCTGGTGAAGATCGTGTTGACAACCACCATCATGATCATCAGGAAGATGACAAAGAACCAGGCCCTGCGGGTCTCTTTCCAGGTCAGGCGCGCCAAAAAATATTGCCCGAAGGTCAGGACCAGAAAGAAGAGCAGGAACCGGATATCCCAGAACATCGTGATCGAGAAGAGCACCAGGATTGAAAAAATCCAGCGAGCGCGCGGATCCAGACGCTCGACCAGGCTGGAGCGGTTCCTGTAATTGAATGAAACAATCATGCCTGAATGATATCCGAAGTTCGCAGCCGCCTGCCGCGGCGGGCGGCTGCGTACGAAGTCAGATGAGAATCAACGCCCGGATCGCCCACGCACCGCAGCGTAAGCGACCATCAAGATCGGCACCAGGATCAATCCGTTGATCACATTCGGAATGAATGAAGGAATGAAGTTTGTGGCAATGGCTGTGGCGAAATCGACCCCCGAGACCCAGATTTCGCTCACCGAAGCGACGAACATTCCAACCGCCACACCAACCACGACCATGATCTCTGCCTTGATAATGTCGTTCAAGGAGCGAAAATCGGTTAGGGTCAAGCAAATCAAGCCCGGGATAAATCCCATCAGACCGTTGCCCAGATCCCACCAGGGCCAGAAGCCATAACCGGAAACCAAATCGCTGATCACATTGCCGACAAACCCGCTGAGGAACCCGACCCAGGGTCCAAAAGCCAGTCCGAAGAACATTGGGATTGCGACCGCCGGGCGGAACGAGACGTTCGCCGCAGCCGGAATCTGCAAGAAGTTGGTCGCTACTGAAAGCACCGCATACAGGGCGGCGCCGATCGCGGAATAGACTACTTCGCGCGTCCCAAAAGCCCACAATGATTTCTTTTCCATGACCTTTCTCCTTAAATAATAATTTTTGATTTCTTTCCCTGATTGAACACGATCAGACGGATTGCGTTGCCTTACACCTCCTTATGTCTTAAGTATACTGCGCTAACGATTCGGCGCGTAAAAACCGCCCCGTTTTTGGGAAGCATTGCATGTTCAATTCCAGAAGCGAGGTGGGCAGAACACGGCAGGTCCGCAGGCGCTCTATATCCCCCAGGACGATATGAGGGGGGCCGTCGGCGATCAGTCTGCCGTCAAAAACAAGCAGGATCCTGTTGGCATAGACCACAGCCAGATCGACGTCATGGGTGATGAAAAGGATGGCGTCAAAGCCCGGCATCTGCAGGATAGCATCCATAAAGGTCCGGTAGTTCCAATAGTCCTGCCCGGCAGTCGGTTCGTCCATCATCAAAATGCGCGATCGCATCGCAAGTACGGCGGCAATGCTCACTCTTTTTTGCTGGCCAAAAGAGAGCGCCAGTGGAGGGGTCTTAAGCTCCGGCTCAAGGTTAACCGCGCCGATCGCCCAGGCAACGCTCTGTTTTATCTGCTCAACCTGGTAGCCAAGGTTGCTTGGCCCGAACATCAGCTCCGCTTCGACCGTCGGAGCGAAAAGCATTTGGGTTGGGCTTTGAAAGACATAACCCACCGTTCGGGCAGCCTGGGCAACAGTGATCTTGCGCGTATCGTTCTCTTCCAGCAGAACCCTTCCTTCAGAAGGCTTTAATAATCCCAGCGCGTGTTTTACCAGGGTGGTCTTCCCTGCCCCGTTATGCCCCAATACTGCGATCACATCACCTGGATGCACTTGAAAATTGACGTCCTTCAAGACGTCGGGGAGGTCAGGCTTATAGCTGAAGCAGACATTCTGGAAATCGATCAACGACTGTTCGGAATGCGGCGGCAGCGCAGAGATGATTTCGACCGGAGGCTTTGACCTGCGGGCGCGCTCGATAACCGCCCTTGCAGGCAGCTTCACACGCTGATAATCGATCACATCCAGCAACCCTTCGAGATTCCCCAGATAAGCCTGCTCGCCGTTCTCAAGGTACAGCACCCGCTCTGGTTGAATTGCCCAGACATCATCCACCCGGTGTTCCACCAGTAAAATGGAAATCCCGTCGTCGGCCAGTCGGCGAAACAGCTGAAGCGCTTCATGTGAAGAAGCTGGATCCAGGCTGGCGAGCGGCTCATCCAGCAGCAAAACGCGCGGCGCCATTGCCAGAACCCCGGCAAGCGCGATCTTCTGCTTCTCGCCGCCTGAGATGTTAAATACCTCCCGATCACGCAGGTGGGCGATGCCCAGGTATTCCAGCGTCCGGTCGACCCGCTCGTGGATTTCTTCCCGAGGCATCCCAAGGTTCTCCAATCCAAATGCGACCTCGTTGAGCACATAGCTCGCCACAATCTGGCGCTCAGGGTCCTGGAGCAGCGTCCCGACATTCCGAGAGAGCTCGGACATGCTCAGACTAGCCACAGGCTTTCCAAGGAGTTGAACCTGGCCTTCCAGGCTGCCGCGGTACACCCTGGGGATTAACCCATTGATGCAGCGCATCAAGGTCGTTTTTCCACACCCGCTTGCTCCGGCCAGGAGCAGAATTTCACCTTCATTCAACGTCAAGTGAATATTTTGAATGGCAGGTTCCGTACGGCTGTAGTAGCGGAAAGTCAGCCCCTCTATCTCCAGCGGGATCTGAGCGGCGTCAATCAAGGATCACCTCGACCGGGTCCCCCACCCGCGCCCCGAGCCGCCTGGCTGCATCTCCGTTGACCACGCAGATGCATAATTTATCCGAGCTATCGATAAGAGCCGCCAGTTCGCCTGATTTGCCGTCGCCAAACGCCCGGACCAACCCGGAGAGCCGTACCCCCAATACCCGCACTTCGATCCGCCCTGGCGTAGATGCAGCACCTGTCCATTGAAGATTCAACCTTTCCAGGTTTGTTGAAAGGTTTCCGAAGGCGTCTACATGCATCACCTGACCCATCCAGCCAGTTTCAGTCTTCGATGGAAGGGGGATATCCAATAAAACCGGGTCGGCGATAGAATTGCCCAAATTTCTTATTGAAACACCTGCTGCCAGGTGACCGGCGATTGGAGCAAAGATATCCCGGCCGTGGAAAATTGCGCTCACCTCTGGATTCCAATAGGTCGGCTGGTTGAGATTAACGATCTCAACTGGCTCTCCAGATCGGACCGCGCCGGCATGCATTTGGGTGATCAGCCCGTTGTCCGGTCCGACGAACCACTGAGCTCCAAGCCGGGCAGCCAGACCTCGCCGGGCTGTCCCGACGCCTGGATCAACCACGACAAGATGGATCGTATCTCTGGGAAAATAGGGCGTGCACCGTTCAAGCATCAACGCCGCCTCAAGCACATCGTGTCGGGCAATGGAATGGCTCAATTCAACGATCCGGGCGCCAGGGGCGATGCTCCAGATCACACCGACCAGCACACCGAGCATCATAATCGCCTTCCCCAAAATCCGTCGTAAGTGTAACGATCCGGCTCATCTCATCCTGTCAGGATTTCGATATCGGTTCCGACGCCTACCTCCAGCATTTCCGCTGCATTCCCATTGACAACGGCAACAGAAAGATCGTCCGCTTCACCCAATAGCGCGACCAGATCCCCCGGCGCCGCCTCTCCGAATGTATCGACAAGCCCGTGAATTTGCCTTCCACCGATGTTGACCGTAATTTTCCCCGATCCTTCGAGGTGCGATCGGTTCAGATTTGTGGAAAGATTGCCAAAACGATCTACGATGATCACCTGGCCGTACCAGCCGTTTTTCGTTCGCCTGGGAATGGGGAGATCTAATAGGACCGGGTCATGCATCAGAGACCCAAGCTCGAAGAGGTTTTTTCCGGTAGCAAGCCGGGCTGCAATGGGAGCGAAGATATCCCGCCCGTGGAACACGCTGCTAACATGGGCAAGCCAAAATTCCGGTCGATCCAGATGAACAAACTGGACCTCGCCTCCCCGTTCGCGGGTTTGCTGGACCATAACAGTGCAAAGGCCGTTGTCCGGTCCAACAAAGAACTGGTCGCCCAGCTTCCCTGCGATCGGGCGGCGATCCGTCCCGACCCCAGGATCGATGACAACCAGGTGGACTGTCCCGCTTGGGAAAAAGGATGCAACCCTCCCAAGCGCCAGCGCGCCTTCCATGACATTCTGAGGATGGATCTGATGGGTGATATCGGCAATCTGCACCTCCGGTGCAATCCCCCAGATTACACCCTTCATCACACCTGCATATCCATCTCTTAAACCGAAATCGGTCAGCAAAGTGATCGCTTGCATGGATATTGTGACTATAGCACGGCGCCTGTCTTCCGTCAATATGATACAATTCTCACCCGGATATTCCTTCAGGCTCTGCAAATGGATGAATTTGTGACTTTTCGGAAGCGGTAGCATCTAATGAGTATAGAACCAAGGAAAGAAGAGGATTTTTCGCTTGACGCCCTGCGCTCAGGCGATCGGGCCGAGTTTGCCAGGTTAGTAGAAGCCTATTCCGGTGTGATATACAGGTTGGGGATGAAGATGCTTGATGATCCCCAGGATGCTGAAGACATCCTGCAAGAGACTTTTATCAAGGCTTTTCGACACCTCAAGAATTTTGACGGACGGTCAAGCCTCTCGACCTGGCTCTACCGAATCGCTACAAATGAGGCGCTGATGCTGATCCGAAAACGGAAGAACACCCCGGTTTCGCTTGACGAGCCGTCCGAGACCGAATCGCAGATCGAAGAACCCATCCAAATTGTCGATTGGTGCTGCATGCCAGAAGAAGAATTGATGTCTTCAGAAGCCCGTGCTTACATGAGCCGTGCGGTCGAGCAGCTGCCTCCAACTTTACGGGCGGTGTTCGTGCTCAGGGATCTCGAAGGTCTGTCAACAGAGGAAACCAGCAATGTCCTCAAGCTGAGCGAAGCAGCAGTCAAAACCCGGCTGTCGCGAGCGCGCATGCGGCTTCGAGAGCAGTTGACAGCCTATTTCGGCAAACGGATGCCGAGCCCGCAGTTATTTGAAGGAAGTGAAGCTTAATGGAACACGAATCTTGTCGATATCTGCTGGACTCGCTCTCCGAATATGTCGATGGCGAGCTGAAAACAGAGCTTTGCGCAGAGATTGACCGCCATTTGGAACATTGCGATAACTGCCGGATTGTCATCGACTCTCTGCGCAAGACCGTATATCTATATCACGCTACTGCAGAGCCTCCTATCATGCCGGATGAAGTGCGCGAGCGCCTTTTCACACGCCTGGATTTGAGCGATTTCTTGAACCACTCGGGCTAATCTGTCAGTTTGGGTGTACAGAGAGTACCGCGCTACCAACAACAGCCGCTCGAAGGGTTTCGCCAACCAGAAACGTATGAAAAAACTGACCAGCCCAATAACCGTCAAAATCCCTTCACACTCGCAAGAACTAGAGGCTCATCCGATCAACCTCCAAAAGGTTGGTTTACCACTCCAGGCAGGTAATCCCTGCCCCATCTGCAAAACAGAAAGCCTGGATTATGATGGCCTGTTGAATCTTGCCTGCCCGAAATGCGGGGTTTTATTTTCCTTCGGCTGCTTTACCTGATAAATCCTCTGCATTCCGTCCAGTTGGGACGGCGAGCCAGAATTATAATCGGACCGATAGGATATCCTTTGAAACCAAAACAGAAAAGCAGCGGAAGAATTGCTCGATACTCAAAACTCCATCACAGGGTTTCAAGGATCACGAAGAAAGCTTTCGCTGATTGAAACGAGCCATTATCGATCAGCTGATCAAAAAAGAGAGAAACTTGGTATCACAAGGCAATTTTGAATGAAAACAAGGACGTCAACAAAACAGCATCCTGCGAATCCAGCGAAGACCATCGCCCTGGCGTTTATGGGGGTCGGATTACTGATCCTGGCCGGGTTGGTGCTGGTGCTTCAAAATCGGTCCTCTGCGGCTGTGCCGGAAGAATCGAAAGATTATCAACCCGCTATCCCTCAAAAAGTGAGCTACCCGGCACCAGAGCTCGCCTTGGTCGATCTTGATGGGAATTCCGCATCCCTTGCCGATTACACCGGAAAAGTTGTGCTGGTCAACAATTGGGCTTTCTGGTGTCCGCCTTGCCGCGCCGAGCTGCCAGAGCTGCAGCAGTATTATGAGGATCACGAGTCTGATGGTTTCACGATCATCGGGATCGAATCTGGTGGAGAAAAAGAGGACGTGGAATACCACGCTGAGCTCTACAAGCTTGAGTATCCCATCTGGCTGGACCCGAAATCGGAGGCCTTGCTTGCGTTCCGGAACGGCAGCTTGCCAAATTCATATGTCCTGGATCGCAGCGGCACAGTCCGGTTGGCCTGGAGTGGACCGATTAACCGTTCAATATTAGAAGAATATGTAACTCCGCTTATTAAGGAGCAATAAATTATGGACGCAAAAGTCACCTGGCGCGAAGCGATCAACTTCACCGCAATCTCCGATTCGGGCTTCGAGCTTGGTCTAGGGGCAGAAAAAGAAGGCTTCCGGCCGATGGAGCTGTTTGCAATCGGTCTGGCTGGTTGTACAGCAATGGATGTGATCTCTATCCTAGAAAAGAAGCGCCAGGATGTTACAGCTTTCGAGGTTAAAGTTCATGCCGACCGAGCTCAAGAACATCCCAGAGTCTTTACACAGGCCCGGATCGAATATCAAGTTTCGGGTCATGAAATCGACGAAACTGCAGTCCTCCGTGCAATCGAGCTTTCTGCTTCCCGTTACTGCCCTGCCCAGGCTATGTTCGCAAATGTCTTCCCAATCGAACTGATTTACAACATCTATGAAGTGAATTCAGATGGGGAGCGAGAGCTCACGGCTCAAGCGGAACATACGATCCTGCCTCCCTGCTGGCTCAACCATGATGCTTAGGATTCCCTGGTGGCTTCCTGTCGGGAAAACAGCTGAGATCAACCCGGCCACGCTTAAGGCATGGCTGGAAAACGGGCGAGGCTTACAGATCGTAGATGCCCGCACCACTCTGGAATATCAGCAGGGCACAATCGGATCGGCGCGCAGCGCCCCGGTCATAGGGATGCCGAACTCGGTGGCGGCTTTAGATCTCGATCTGAAGAAACCGGTCGTCTTGATTTGCCTGAGCGGACACCGGAGCCTGCCGGGGACGCGCTGGCTCCGTGCGAGAGGCTTTGAAGCTTACAGCTTGCAAGGAGGAGTCCTGGCATGGAGGCAAGCTGGATACTCCTTGAACGATCCTGACATCGAAGATTAATGCTGGACTGCTGCTGTGAAAGATTCAGTAAGTTGAGAAGAGACTTCTTCAGGCATCCGGACTTCTACGTCACATACCACCGGAGTCAACTGTCTTCCGAATTGCATAGCCGGCTTCATCACCTTTTCTGCCAGATGGATGGATTCGGTGGTCTCACTCAATAAAGATTTCGACGTGCTCGCCGTCTTCTTCGTCATAGACGTCGATGATCTTCCCCTCGGCTCCAGCATTGATCGCTTCTACGAGCTCATCAAAAGCAACGTCCGGAGCGTATTTCGAAGCGATATTCAGCCCGGCGTCCACCAGGCCCAGCGGCAGGTTTACAGTGGCCTTGGCTTTCCCCGTCACCATATCCGTAACCCGGACTTTTAACCAGTGCGCCCCTCCCATTTGAGTGCTCGAAGCAGGTTTTTTGATCGTTTTGCGGCTCTCACTCAGAGTTGAAAGCAGCCTGGCTCCCTCTTCGGCCGTGATCTTGCCTTCATCGATCATCTTCAAAATCTTCATGCGTTCTTCGTTGCTTGCCATTCCGATATCCTCCAAAAATAATTCCTTGATCGTCGCGCCCAGAGAGGGGGCTTTCCCGGTCAGGTTGACCTTCTTATTTCAGCGCGATAACCACGATCCAATTGTTTATCAGTCAAGGAGAGCCTGATGCTCTCCTTCCAAGTTCTGCTTCAGGCTAACCAATAAAAATCTCGACCTTTTCTCCGGTCTCTGGCTCGTCTACCTGAATGACCAGCGGGGCGTCCGAATTTGCCGTCTGACCAAGCGCCAGGAGGACCTGGTCCCAATTCTGGTCTCCCATTCCCGGGATCCATCGGCCAAAAGTCCGCAAGACCCAGGCTCCAAACTTAACCGGCAGCGGAAAGCTGAAACTGATCCGCTCGGGCGTTTCTCCGGGAGGCTGTTGAATTCTCAGGTGCAGCCAGGGCATCTTGCGGCTCTGCACCGAAAGGACAATGAGTATGAGGCCAATCATGAATGGGATCGATGCGCATAAAAACCAGAAACCGATTCCAGAAGACTGCTGAGCCAGGAACATGAACAATCCGCCAAAGAGGGCAATTCCCTAGCCCAATGAATAGCGGGATGATCCACCAGCGCTTCCACTTGCGGGCAGCCTGGTCAGAAACAAAATCCGATGAACTGCTTTCCAGGATCACCTCTGGCTGATCTGGATCCGCAGCAGATGGATCGGGAAGATACTCCTCCGGTGAAGGCTTGCTGTAGTTTGGAATCTCGCCAACTGCCGACGGCATCACAAACGTAGAATCCTGCGGTTGGGCTTGCTGACTTCGATCATCCACCCGATCTGCAGCTGCATTGAGCGCCTGGATTAAGCCCAGGCCTTCGTCCGCAGAGATCCGGCCTTGTTCGATCATCTCAAGGATGCGCATCCGTTCTTCAGAAAAATCGACCTCAGGATCTCCCATACTATTCCTTGCCTTCCAATACGGAGAGCAGCTTTTCAGCTTCCTCCAGATTGATTTTCTTTTGCTCCAGCATGCGCAGGATCATCAGGCGTTCTTCCTCAGTGATTGAGTTGGCGACCGCGGCCGAAGGTGGAGGCGGCGGCGAAGGGGGGGGCGTGGAAGAATAATCACGGCCCCAGCTGTGCCGGCTGCGTGCCCAGGTGCTGCGCTCGGCGGCGCGCGCTTTTTGATCCGCTTTCCGTTGAGCTTCTTGAATCTTTCGTTCCATCTTTTCTTGAGCCCGGCGCATTTTTTCCTGGGCGCGGGCAGCCTCGCGCTCGCTTGCCCGCATCGCCTGATCCACCACCTGCCGGGTTTCCTCAGGTGACAACCCGGAGCGCGCCAGCGATTCCGTCAAACGATCGATCTGCTCTTTCGTCCGACGGGTCACCTCTTCCATCTGGAGACCGATCTGGGCTTCAACCTGGCGGGATATCTGCTCACTGTAATCCGTCCAATCCGGTGCAGATCCTTCCAGAGCAGGCGTCTCGGCCATCAGAAGAATATCCCCGCCTGCTTCGATGGAAAACTCAACTTCACCCTGACCAAGCGCCAGTTCGACCATTTCCTGGCGGTAGGTTTGAGCGTGCCCGGGCAGCTGGACTTTGATGGACTGTCCGCTGCTTACCAGATGCAGCCTTGCGTTGGAATCAGGGGGCAGGCTGCAATGGACATCCCCACCAGCCCGGACCATATAATGATCGCCATAAAATGCGGCCAGCCGCAGACGGATGTCGCCGCCAGCAGCAACGCTTACATCCGATCGCACGTTCTGCAAATCCAGGTCGCTGCGGACGTCCGTTAAAGTGCATGAGCCGTCAACTTGATGGACCGCTGCATCACCCAACACCTGCTGGATCGAAAGATCACCGCTAATGTTCTTACCAGAAAAGTCCCCATGAACCAGCTCGCATTCGATGCCGGCGACGTTACGTAGGCTGAAATCTCCATGGACAGCCGAGATTTTGAACGGTTCGTCCAGGAGCCTGATCTGAGCATCGCCGTGAACGCTTTCTATGGTGAGGGTAGCGCCGTACGGTAGCCGGAGTTCAAGGTCACCCCGGCAGCTCGATTCTCACGGTGTCTTCTTCTTCGTGAAAGTCCAGGACATCCGGATCTGCCTGGACCATGATACGGGGCTGTTCCCAACCCTTGACCTTCAAGTCGCCCAGCACATCGCCGACAAGGCAGTCTGGGGTAAGGCTGGTCTCAATCACCTGTTTTGCCATCTCACGCCTCCGCTTCTCTCAAAAGGCGCATTGCCTCTTCAGCACCGATCACGCCGGCATCCAGATCCTCGAGGATGCGCTGACGGTCCTTGTCAGTAAGCCCTGGTGCCTCATCACTCCCGCCGGGCTCAAAACCCAGGGCGCGGATCACTTCATGAAGACGATTTCGGATGGTGGGATAAGAGAGCCCGATCTCGTCTTCTACCCGGGTGATTTTGCCTTCGCACCTCACAAAGGTGATGATGAAATTCAGCTGTTCCTGGGTAAGACTGCTGAATGGGCCGCTTGAAAACCGGCCCTCATAAGTAGTGTCGCAATCGCGGCAGTATATTTTTGTAACAGTGAGCTCGCCGCTGCAGAGCGGGCAGCGCGTGGGAATTGGATTCATAGTTACCTCATTTTTAGGGTGTCCATTTTGAATTGTATTATAACGTGTGTATTAAAAATGTCAAGTATATAATTAATTATTTCAATATAAATATTGAAATAATTAATCGGTAGACATATTTGTTCCGACCGATGATTAAGATTATTGTTTATTTATATTAATCACTGGCTGTTTTCGGGTGTGCTTGCAGGAGATAGCTTGTTGGCCGGGATTCGATCAGACTTCACCCAGCTGGCTGCATTCGAGCAGGTGCAGGCAGTGACCACCTGGGCATGGCGGGTGAGCGTCCCCAGGTAGATTTCGCTCCCATCATGAGCCGTCCATCCTTCCAGGTTGAACGCCAGGATCCCACCCCAACCTTCTGCAGGCAGCCACTCGCCGTTATACTTGCGGGCAATATGAATATGAGTGCCAGTCGCCGAGCCACCCTCGCACGAAGGATGGCCGATCCGATCGCCCGCTTAAGTTTAGCCCCCAATGGTACCCTGCCTCCAGTGCCGATATGGAGATAGAAGATATTCCAACCCGTTCGCTCGTCCCCATCCCCATCCAGATCGAGCATCACCTGGCCCTCTTCAGAGCGGACCACAACGCCGTCAGCGACTGCTGTTGCCCAGCGGTCGCTGTACACGCAGCCTGCAGACTTGGATGGCGGGGCAAAATCCAGGGCAGACAGTGGATCACTTGTCCCCCAACCAGCATGCGGTCCGCCCGTAAGCGCCCAGACATCACCCGGTTCAAAAGGAAGCAGGAAGGACGGCTGTGCCAGGCTGCCGGGAAGGTGCGCAGGCGCCTGCCAGGGGTCTCCAAATAACTTCCGGTAAGTTTCTGAAAGTCCCTCCGGGGAGATCGCCTGGGCATATTGATCGTACTCAAACAGATTGTTGTAAAAATTATGGAGGCTGGCGGTTGCGGCATTCTGCCATGGATCGATCCGCTCCAATCGACCATCCTTCAACTCAATCTCGGTTAGACCGCCAGACCGGTAGTTGTAGTAGCCTTGATTTAGCAGGTTTGCTGCCCAGGCGAGCTGTAAAAACAGCCCCTTTCGGTCCCAGCGCTGAAAACCGAGCGGGAATTGCTCTTCTTCGGATTTTATGATCGGGTCCGACAATGCCTGAGATTGATATTCCAGTAGCGCGAGCAGAAGGCGAGGGCTGATGCTGTAATTATGAGCCACCAGCTCAACGATCTGTGCACCGCTCCGATTGGCCTCCGAAACATAACCTGAATAATCCTTCAACCAGCCCTGCTGGGTTCTGACATATTTCTCAATGTCAAAATCCACCTGAGATGGACCATTCACAAAGAGGCTGTCCGGCAAGATCTGGTAAGGCGAGCCCCAGAGCGGCAGGTAGTAGATCGGGATTTTCATCGGCATGCCGGGAGGCATTGTAGTGGCGTCTTTTGGGATGAATGAATTTGCCTCCAGGATCTCTTCCACGCTGGTGTTGAAACGCACCGCCAGCTGAGGTAATGCTATCTCCGGTCTGGGCTGTGTAATCCACCAGCTCACCGGGCTCGAATCGCGGCCGCTGGGGATAGAAGGGCGTCGGTGAAGGCGCGAGGTCTTCCGGAATGGCGCTGCCCTCTTGCAGATTTCCGGGATTATTCGGTGCAGGGATGTCAGGTCCTGAGGGGGCGCAACAGGGCTGCAAGAGCTCATCATGACAGCCGCCAGCCCAACCAGCCCGGTCACCTGGCTGAGTGTTCTTCGCAATCCGGATTTAATGAGGTGAGGTCCCGCAGGTTGGAGCGGAGAATTCGTTAATCGATTAGCCGACAGCCTGCGAATCCGTTGATCAATCATTCGGATCATGATCAGGGGTCAGATTCAGTCCGGGTGATGAAAGTCTTGTAATTGCTGCATGTACAGGCTTCCAGGGTGACATCGCCGTGGGTCAGCGTTCCTTTATACGCCAGCGGACCTGCATGGGCGATCCAGCCGCCCAGGTTCATAGGCAAGGCGCCGTCGGCAGGGACCCACTCGCCGTTGAACTTGCGGGCGAAATGCAGATGCGTGCCCGTTGAAAAACCGCCCTCACAAGAAGGATGACCGAGCGGATCGCCCGCGCTGACCATGCTGCCGACCGTTGCACGGCCTTTCTCTGCCAGGTGCAGATAAACCAACACCCATCCAGTTTGCTCTCGGCCGTCCCCATCAAGATCGAGGACAACCAGCCCCGGACCCGTGCGGACGACCAGCCCGTTTGCAGATGCCACCGCCCACGCCTGCGTCTCCACACAGCCAGGCTGATCTGCTCCGGGTGCAAAATCAAGCGCAGCATAGGCGCCGTCGTGTTCCCAGGCGCCGTGCGGCCCCCCTGTAAAGCTCCACGTCCAATCCCGAGAAAAAGGCAGGGTCAGAGCAGGTTGGGCGATGTCCGTATAGAATAGCGGCTCGACCGTTCGCGCCCGCGCCCACGGATCGCCAAACATCAAGGTATACAATGCCGGGAAGCCTGACTCAGGGTCCAGGGCTTCCAGCCAGCGCGAGCTTTCATAAAGCTGGGCAAAATAATACTGCAATGCAGCTGTCCCGGCGTTCAGGTCGGGTGCAAGCCGGGTCTTTGCTCCATCTGAAAAGCGGATATCCGTCAGGCGGCCTTCACGGTATGAGTAATAGCCGATCGAAAGCTGGTTGACAGTCCAGATAAGCTCGTTATAAAGCTGGAGCTCCCTCACGCCCACCCGTCCAAGCGGGGAAGCATTCCAATCCGGGCTGTTCTTAGGGCTGTAAATCCAATGGCTGTGATATTCCATCAAAGCGAGCAGCAGGCGTGGATTGATCGAGTTCTCGATCGCCACTCGCTCTACAATCTCAGCTCCAGACTTATTGCCAGTGCTCTTATGCCATTCCTTAAAGGACTTGAGCGCTCCGCCAGCCTGGTCCACGAAGGATTCGGTGGAAAAATCAACCGCAGAAGGCGAGTACACCACCTCGCTGTCCGGCATCAACAGATGAGAAGCGGTCGTGTTCGTCAGCCTGCGAGGGATGATCAGCAGCTGGCCGGGATTAATAAAACCGTTTTGTGGGATCGGCTCTGGTGAGGTTATCTCAGCCTGAGAAACCCCGAAACGGATTGCGACCACACGCAGCGTATCAGCAGCCTGGGAGTAATACAGGATGGGCGATGTGTCCACCACATAGACCTCGGGCGTGACGGTGGGGGTTGGAATGTCCGATAAACCGGGTGTCGGTTGATCAAAAGCGGACACCTCCGAGCTCGGTGGCTCTGGGGTTAGATCCAGCCCAGCTGGCTGCAAAGTCTCCATCAAAGACGGATCTAAGACCTGCGGCAGCTCATCAACCAGCTCGCTGCCCGAGCCGATTGCCGGCGGGATGAAGACCGGTTGTGTCGGTGGCGCGCTTGGGGGAATCCAATATCCACCACTCACCGCGCAGGATGCAAGCATCAACGAGCTAAAAAGGACCGTGAAACGGGAAAGCCAGGTCGAAGTGCGTCTGTTCATCAGCGTTGGACCTCGTTTATCTCCGAGTTTCCTGCGTAGGCTTCAATCTTTTTTCCACCACGGTTGAGGTGCCCATCGTATTCCTTTCCCAGACCGCTTGAAACCCAGCCATCCAGGACAAAGGGGATATCCTGATCTGCAGAGATCCACTCACCATTATAACGCCTGGCCACGTGCAAATGAGTTCCGCTCGAAACCCCGCCCTCGCAAGAAGGATGCCCGATTCGATCGCCAGCTTTGACAAAAGTCCCGGGGGCAACCCGGTCGCGCTGCTCGACGTGCATATAGAGCAGCACCCACCCGGTTTGTTCCAGGCCATCTCCGTCCAGATCCTGGATCACAGCTCCATCGCCTGCCCGCAGGATCATCCCGTCCGCAACCGCACTCACCCAGGCTTCACTCGGAACACAGCCAAGCGCCTCGCCTGGTGGACCGAAATCAAGCGCAGCCCAGGCCGAGCCGTCGCCCCAGGCTCCATGCGGTCCACCTGTGAATGACCAGACCACGCCGGGCTCGAAAGGCAGCTGCATAACAGGTTGATTGAGATTTATGGGTACTACGGGATCAAAGGCGTAGTCAAATGGGTAGCCAAACAGGGCATTATAGACCGCAAACAGACCCTCCTGGGTGACCACCTGCTCCCAATTTTCGCGGTCGTAAAGGTACGCATACATCTGCTGCACGCCTGCTGTGCCAGCGTTAATGGTGGGGTCGATGGGGACGGCTTCCCCGTCGCTGAGCAGCCAGCTGCCAATCCCACCGGCGCGCCAAAGATAATAACCGCGGTTGAGGTTATTGGCAGCCCAGTTCAGCTGCCGATACAGCCCTTTGCGCTGCGGGTCCGCCCAACCTATCGGAAAATCGCGGGTTTCCTTTTTTGGATTCTTGCTCGTCACCCACCCGCTTTGCTTTTCAAGGACAGCTAAAAGGATTCGCGGGTTGATCGAGTAATCCTGCGCCACACGCTCGACGATCTGGGCGCCGCTGAGCGAGACATCGTTCACTTCCTCTTTATATGTGGCGAGAAAACCGGATTGTTTCTGGACAAATTCCTCAACTTCGAACAAAGCGCTGTAGGGGCTGTATACCAATTCGGAATCAGGAATAATCTTGAAAGCCGGTCCAGGATCTTTTGGGGTTGGGGCTGGGACGGTAAGAGTCTGCCCAACTTCCAGCACGTTCGGATCGGCCAATGTGTTCGCTTCGATAAGCTGTTCCAGCCCGACCCCGAAACGGGATGCGATCAACCCCAGCGTATCGCCAGGCTGTACCTGGTAAATCTCGGGAGTTGTGCGGATGGCAGGTAAGGGATGCGGGCTGTCGGGTGTGGGAGTTAAGAGCGGCGCACCAGGGGAGCGGCGCGGGGAAAGACCCCAGGCCTGGCCAGGGGCAGTCGAATCGGTCGCTTCAGCAGCCGGGGGACTCTTTCCTGAAATAGACCAGAAGGAGGGACTACCAGAGGACTGGCTGCGAGCACAGGCTAAAATAGTGGAGAGGAGTACGGCAGCTGCAAACAGGGACTGCCGACTGATTCTAAACGGTAAAATTCTCATTATCCATTACTGGTTGCAAGAATTCTACCATATCGAGGCGGATCACAAGCTTGAGGATATTTACAGGCATCGACGCATCCTGGTTTCAGGGCATCAATCAGTGTTGCAGCAGGGCGCAGCCCGGTCTATAATATCTGAAACCCTGGAAGGCAATCGCGATCCGGTAAACGATCTGTACCTCCTCATTGGAGAAGCGATGATCAAACTTAAACGAATTTACGAACCGCCAGACCATGCCGATGGATATCGAGTGCTTGTCGAGCGGCTTTGGCCGCGCGGCATGTCAAAATCGCGTGCCCAGGTCGACTTGTGGCTGAAAGAAATCGCCCCGAGCCCCGAGCTTCGGGCATGGTACAGCCACGATCCAACCAAATGGGATGAATTCCAGGGACTTTACCAAATCGAGCTCCAGCAAAATCCTGCCCTGGAGCTCATTCGGCTGGTGCTTGCGGGACCACCCGACAGTCACATTTGTTTTTGCTGCTCGAGATTTGGAACACAGCAGCGCCTGGGTGCTGAGAAATTTCCTTGAATTCGACTAGACGAAAGGCCTCCTGGGGAAGGAGGCTCCAATGGTTCTCGATGAGCTTCTGAGCCGGTCATGCGCATCGATCCAATCCCGAATCCGCAGGGAAATTCTGCAGGAGGATCTCGATTTTTTTCTGGTTGCGCTCTGCTTTTTCTTCTCGATGTCCCCAATGGATGAACAACATCCTAAAGTGGTAAAATCGAACCCAGCTTTCAGATCATTGATCGAATGAACAGGAGCCTGCAATGAAACCAATCGCAATCGGCTGCGACCCGAATGCATCTGGATTGAAGGAAATCCTTAAGAATCACATCAACGCGCTGGGGTATACCGTTCAGGACTACGGCAGCGAAGACCCGATTTACGCTAATGTGGCTTTTGCAGTGGCAGAGGCGGTTGCGCGCGGCGAGCACGACCGAGGCATCCTGCTCTGCGGGACAGGCATCGGGGTATCCATTGCAGCGAACAAGGTTCGCGGTGCGTATGCCGCGCTGGTCTCGGACGTCTATTCTGCTGAACGGGCTCGCATGAGCAACGACGCCAACATCATGACCATGGGCGCACAGGTTGTGGGCCCGGAGCTGGCGAAAAAGCTCGTCGAGACCTGGCTGGAGGCGGAGTACACACCCGGAGGGCGCTCAGAGCCCAAAGTTCAGCGGATCGCCGAATACGACAGGTCCCGCGGTCAGTAGAATTCAGGGATTCGTCCTGGTCATGTGCTCGACCGAGAGCTTTACCAGCTGTTCCAGTACCTCTCGATCGACATCTGCCAGGCGCTTGATATACAGGCAGGATACGCTCGTCTTGTGCTTGCCCAGCCTCTTGAGCAATTCACCAAACTGGTCGAATCCAGATGTGATGTAAATCGTAAGATTCTGCTTGCGAGGCGAGAAACCCGTCAATGGCCAGTCGCCTTCCCGTCCGCTCGCATATTTGTAATGGTACAAGCCCAGGCCGACGATGCTTTCACCCCACATGACCGGCTCGGCGCCTGTAACTCGCTTCATCAACGCCAGGATTTCCAGACAATCCTGGCGCTTTTGCTCATCAAGGATGGAATCGAGAAATACCTCTACGCTCTGGTTGGTAGGTTTTGTCTTCAGTTCGGCCATCGCTTATCTCCTGTGGGTGTTCCTGCTGCTCGCAGGTGCTTTTTCGGACTCAATAACAGTACAGCCTCCGATAATAACATGAGATTTTTCACTCTGATAAGAAAACAAAATGAAAGCCTCAATCCCCATAATTTCTAAATTGCGTCTTCATAATTTCCTAACAATCTTCCGCTATACTTGGCCTCAGATTAGGAACCATCCCCCCAATGGGGCAGATTGAGGCGTCAATGGCAAAGAAAATCCTGGTAGTAGACGATAAACTTGAGATCCGGACCCTGCTGAAATCATACCTGACTCAGGAAGGCTATGAAGTAGTCACAGCAAGCGACGGGAAAGAGGCGCTTTTCGTCGCTCGTCAAGCAAAACCGGACCTGATCGTGCTGGACCTGATGATGCCGGAGATGAACGGCTATGATTTTATTCGCTCGTACTCCCGCGAAGCCGATACGCCGATCATCGTATTGACCGCCCGGCTCGAAGAAACCGATAAGGTCACGGGGCTTGAGCTGGGAGCCGATGATTTTGTCACTAAACCCTTCAGCCCACGCGAATTGACCGCACGAATCCGGGCAGTGCTGCGCCGGGTCGAAAAACAGGAGAAACCCGCAGTGATGCTGCGGCAGGGCGATATTGCCCTGGACCGAACCGGCCGTCTGGCAACAGTCGCTGAACGCCCGATCGATCTGACCCCTTCCGAATTCGATATCCTGGCAACATTGATGGCTGCACCTGGGCGCGCATTCACCCGCCTGGAGCTGCTTGACCGCCTTCAAGGAACAACCTACGAAGGCTACGAGCGCACGATCGACGTGCACATTCGCAATCTGCGTGCGAAGGTCGAAGCTGATCCTTCCCAGCCAAAATACATCGAGACAATCTATGGGACAGGTTATCGGTTCACACCAGTAAAAGAAGTCGTATAATCCTCAAGCCATGCGTTCACTTACCCTGAAGCTAATCCTTGCTTTCCTGATCGTCAGCCTGACAGGAGCCGTGTTAACCTCTTTTATCATTCAACAACGCACCCGAAGCGAATTCACTCGTTATCTTTCCGATCAGCTCCAATCCAACATGATCAGCGCGCTGACACAGTATTACCGCGAGAACGGCGATTGGGACGGCGTCGACCAGTTAATGAGAGAATTAGAACGAACGCAGCGGATCCCATCCTTCAATCCTCCATCAGAAAATAATCCGCCGCCTCCAGACGGGCGCCGGATTCCCCTGGTGATCGTGGATGCAAACAGAAGCATCATCTATGGCAGCACCGACAGCCTGGGGCGCCGGGCTACCGATGAAGAGATTTCTCAAGGGGTCCCCCTTGAGATCGACGGAAATGTGATGGGCTGGCTCAGCGTCAATGCCAGCATTATCGACCGCATGAGCGGCTCTCCAGAGAACCGGTTTTTGGAGACGATCAACCAGGTAATCCTGATCAGCGGTTTGGCGGCAGTAGGGGTAGCCTTGCTGCTGGGCATTGCACTGGCGCGGAACCTGACCCGTCCGATTCGCGAGTTGACGGATGCCACCCAGGCGCTGGCCAAGGGCGATCTCGGGAGGCAGGTCAGCATCCGCTCAAAAGACGAGTTAGGACGCCTGGCAACTTCCTTCAATAAAATGAGCGCTGACCTCGCAAACGCCACGCAGGCCAGGCGGCAGATGACTGCCGATATTGCCCACGACCTGCGCTCCCCGTTGAGCGTCATATTGGGCTATACCGAAGCCCTCAGCGACGGTAAGCTGGAAGGGCAACCAGAGATTTACGAAGTCATGCACAAAGAGGCTGGTCATTTAAACCGGCTGATCGATGACCTCCGCACGCTTTCGTTGGCCGACGCCGGTGAGCTGGCCCTCATTCCGCAAGAGATGCAGCCAAACGTGCTGCTGGAACGTGCCGCGATCGCCCACCGCCCGCTGTGTGAACAAAAAGGCATCCAGATGGAGCTGGAGCTGAAGCCCGACCTTCCATCTATTCTCGTCGACCCGGAGCGCATGGCGCAGGTCCTTGGAAATCTGCTCGCGAACGCGATCCGGTATGCGCCGGCGGATGGACAAATCCGACTCTTTGCCCGGCTCTTGGAAAGCAAAGTTGAGCTGCACGTCTGGGATAACGGCCCCGGCATCGCCCTCGCAGAACATAAGCGCGTTTTCGACCGCTTCTACCGCAGCGATGAGGCCCGAACGCATAACGGCGAGACGGGTCTCGGCCTCGCCATCGCCCGATCATTGGTCGAAGCCCAGGGCGGCAAGATCTTGCTGGAGAGCGAACCCGGACTAGGCGCACATTTCATCATTTCATTCCCCAGATCATAAACATGCTTAGACCGTAAGCTCAAACCCGAAAGGACCAGCATGCCTTTCGGGTTTGAATAGAGTACTTGTGAATTGTTGCAGATACCGGAGGATCTTTAAGTTCTTCCGGGTGATTCTTGTCTATTTACAAATGGGTGAGGCTCCCTCCGGCATCCTCATTGGCATCCGGCAGCGGCTTTTTCCTTCGGGATACTTCAGCAGCAGTGAAGACGGCTCGCCGTTGTTCGGCGTCGGATAGTTGCACCCCAGGAATGTGAGCCTTGCTCGAATGGGTCAGCTTGATATTTTTCCCACCCTCGCTGCAATCGTATCCATACACCGGGTCCCAATATTCCTTGTAAAAAACCTGCATCGAATAATCATCCGGGAGCACGTCGATATGCGCTTCGGAAGCATGATCGCGATCGCCTTCGGGGACGCGAAGATAATATGTTTCTTCGTAATATGTGCCAGTCAAACGGACTTCAACCGGCAGGCCCGATTTGTTGATGACCGTCAGGCGCACCGTCCGCACACTTTTGGCGCTGATCAGCAGAAGAGTTATGGCTGCAAGAATGGCTAATTTTTGTCTCATGATTTACGCCTTCAGACACCTCTGGGACTATCCCTCAGAAAAGGACAGCCCCAGGTCTCAGGTCGTTTCAACAGGCTATGATAACAGCAATCCGTATCACTGCGCCTTAGATTTGAGATACTCTATCAATGCACTGACCAGCGCACTGTTCAAATTTCCTCCTCCGCCCGGCGCCGGCATTCCCCGCGCTTTCGCGGTCTCCATCGCTCCAGGGGTCGACATTGCTTCTGGACCAAAACCTCCGCCGCCAGGCATCCCCCCACCCGGAGGCATGCCTCCGGGTGGTCCACCTCCGCCCGGACCGCCGCTAAAACCACCGCCAGAGGCGCTGCGCAGCGCGGCTCGAGTAGCCTGCTGCTCTTCAGTCATTTCTCTGTTTCCGCGTTCTGGTTCGGAAGCCTGGAGGGAAAATTTCATCTCCTGGGCAATCTGGATCATATCCTCCATGGTCAGCTCCATACCAGCAATCGCTTGAAGCTGGCCTTCGGTGTATGCTTGCTCAATCTGACCAGTCAAATTCTCCAGCTCCATCGGTGCCGTCGTGCTGCTGTTTGTCAGGGCGCGATAGCCTTTCCACAACGTTGCCAGCTGGCTGACCTGCTCAGCCGTCAGCGGCGTACCGTTTTCTTCCAGCTTGAAAGTGCCCAGAGCCAGCTGGTTGACAACCGGCAGGGCATTTCCGTAGTCCGTTTTGATGATTCCAGTTGAGCTTTTACCGCCAGCCGGTGAAGTGGCAGTGATCTTCGCGCCGGCGCTTCCACAAGCTGACAGAAATATGAGCAAAACCATGATCCCCATGATGGCAACGGTACTCGCAGCTTTCTTCATCGAACAATCTCCATTAGAGAACATATCTCAAAAGTTATCTTTGGTTTTTTTGAAGTCAATCGAAATTACAGCTTATTCGTGCCGAAGCGCTTCGATTGGATCCAGCTGAGCAGCCTGGTTGGCCGGATAGTAGCCGAAGAAGATCCCGACTGCTGCAGCCGAGCTGAATGCCAGCAGGATGGAGCTGGGTACCACAACGGTGCGCATCCCTCCCAGCTTATAAATCAGGATGGATCCACCAACCCCGATGATGACGCCGATCAGCCCCCCGATCAGGCTCAAAAGCAGCGCCTCGGTCAGGAACTGCAAACGGACATCGTTCGGGGTGGCGCCAATCGACTGGCGGATGCCGATCTCACGGGTGCGCTCGGTGACGCTCACCATCATGATATTCATGATCCCGATCCCACCGACGATCAGGGAGACCGCTGCCACCCATGTCAGAAGATTACGGAATGTCTCCGTGGTCGAGGAGCGCGTCTCAATCAAATCCTCCTGTGTGCGCACATTGACCTGCAGATCATCGACCGTGGTGTCTTTGCGCTTGGCAAGTAAGAGCTTGATCATGGAAATCACCTGATCGAGGTCGGCCTCTTCTTCCACTTTTACCGTGATCATCCGCACCGAGTTGCCAGCCACACGCGCAAAAAACGCCGGCATGAATTTTGAGAATATGACCGTGATGGGTGTGTACATCCGAGCATCATAGTCCTCACTTCCCACCAGGCCGCGCGCTGCAAACACCCCGATAACGATCAGCTTAGTGTCTCCGACGGTGATCGTCTCACCGATTGGATTCTTGCTGCCAAACAGCTCGGCTGCCATATCAGATCCCAGGACCACGACCTTCGCCTTCTTATCAATATCCGACTCGTTGAAATAACGTCCAGAAGCGATTTCCATCTCCCGGATGAGGGGGAAATCAGCCGAAGTGCCAACCAGGGTGACATCATCCAGGGTTATGTTGGAGTATTTCACGGATTCGGATGTAGTCTGATCGACGACCACCCCCGCCACGCCATCGATCTTTTCGGCGATAGCCAGGGCGTCGTCATATACCAGGTTGTCACCGGACGAGCCTCCCATCATCATCCCGGGCCCGCCGCCGCTCATCGTCTGCTGGACGTAAATCAGATTGGAGCCCAGGGCGGTAATTTGGTCTTTAATAGTCGCCTCGGTGCCCGCGCTGATTGCGATCATGATGATCACTGCCGCAACACCGATGATGACGCCCAGCTCAGTCAGCAGCGTGCGCAGCTTATTGCGGTTGAGAGCTCGCCAGGCGGTGTTGATAATATTAATCGGATCCATGCAGCGCCTCCAGCTCGGCTCTGGCCGAGCGGGGATTTGTGTTCATCTCGTCCGCTTCAATCTTTCCATCACGAAAATGGATGATCCGGTTGGCATAGGTGGCGATGTCATTTTCATGGGTAACCATCACGATCGTCCGGCCGCGCTCGTGGAGCTGGGTCAGCAGCAGCATGATCTCATAGCTGGAATGAGTGTCCAGGTTGCCGGTCGGCTCATCCGCCAGGACGATCAGGGGATCATTGATCAGGGCGCGCGCGATGGCCACCCGCTGCATCTGCCCACCGGATAGCTCGCTCGGCTGGTGATGGGCGCGATTTGCCAATCCAACTGCTTCAAGCGCCTTAATGCCTTTTTCGATCTTCTCCTCTTCAGTGATCTTTCCATTCCGGTAATAGTAAAGCGGCAAGATGACATTCTCCAGGGCGGTGGTTCGGTGCAGCAAATTGAAACCCTGGAAGATGAATCCGATCCTCTTGCTGCGCACTGCGGCAAGCTGGGCTTTGTCCAGCTTGCTGATGTCATCTCCGGCCAGGAAATAGCTGCCCGAGCTCGGCCGGTCCAGGCATCCAACCAGGTTCATCAGCGTGCTTTTTCCTGACCCCGAAGGCCCCATGATCGCAACAAACTCGTTTTCTCCAATCTCCAGGTTGATCCTGTCAAGTGCAACGACCTGAATATCACCCATCCCATAGACCTTGGTTAGATCGACAATCCGAATCAGGCGCTGATCGTCAGTCGGTGGATTCTCAAATCCATTGTGGTTTTTTCCCATTAATAATTGCCTTTATTCGAATGCGTAAGTTGTGCCTGTCGAGACGGTTTCACCCGCCTGCAGGCCGGATTTAATTTCAGCATAAGTCGTATCCATCAGCCCAACTTCAACAGGGCGCATCTCTGTTTGCCCATTGACCACGACAAAGACTGCGTACTCCCCATCTCCGAGATCGCGCAGCGCTTCAATGGGCACCAGCACGGCGCCTGCCGCCCGACCTGCGATCACATCAACGGTAGCGCTCAAGCCCACCGGGAGTGAGATCGAAGCGTCGACCGCTTCGTCCTCCAATTCAACGATTGCTTTGATGGCCGATACATCGGAAACGCTCTGCAGGCTTTTGCTGATCTGCGTAACTTTCCCCGAAAAAATCTCGTCCGGGTAAGCGTCAAATGTAATTTCAACCGGATAACCAACCACAACCATCTGCAGGTCGCTCTCGTCCAGATAGACTTCCAGGGTCAATGGCTCGAGCACGCCAATCGTGATGATCGATTCCTCTCCGACCGTCCCCCCCACAATCGCCTCTGCCGAAAGGATTGTCCCATCGAACGGCGCAGTGAGATCCAGAATGGATTTTTCTGCGCTGGCGAGCTCCAGCTTTGCCTTGGCGTTTTCCAAAGAACCTTGAGCTTCAGCGAGCTCATCAGCCGCCGGACCATCCTTATATTTAATATAATCTTCCTGCGCTTTCTTCAAGTTGTCTTCCGCCACTTGGAGCGCATATTCTTTATTAAGCCGGTCGATCGCTGCATCGTACTGAGCCTGGGCATTATTCAACAATTCCAGCTTGTCTTCCCGGGTATCATCATATTTTGAAAAATATCGATAGGGCTCAAATGCTGCAAGCGCAGCATCGAGATTTGCCTTCATTTCCTGGATCGCTTCGACGGTCTCCAGCCCTTTCAAATAGAGCGGCATCGTGTAGTTTTCCATCGTGTACTGGGCGTCTCGCAGTTCTTCGGAGTAGGTGGAAATATTATTGATCGCCTCGGTCCGCGAAACTGCCGCCGACTTATAGAGGTTGTCCAGCGAATTCTGGGCCTGGACGACGGCAAGCTGCCTCTCGGCAATGGTGGCAGCGATCTCCTCTTCGGTCTGGACCGTTTGCAAACGGGCAAGCAAATCCCCTCTTTAACCGAATCGCCCTCCTGGACATTCAGCTCAAGCAGAGTCCCGGCTTCATCGAAACCCAGGTTGATCTCTTTCGAAGGGACGATCGATCCAGTTCCTGTGGCAAGGAGCGTCAGATCGCCCGTTTTAGAGACCGTTGTCTGCAGAGTATTTACGTCAGCAGTTGCCTGAGCGGTATCGGTGCGCCTCGAGAAAAGATAATAGCCTGCCCCTACCAGTGCAAGGACCAGGACACTGATGATGGCCACCCAAAATCGCTTTTTTTTCAGCATGTTGCTTCTCCTGAAGGTGTTTTACAGAAACATGAAATGGCAGACAGGCCTTTGGAAGGTTGTCCGAAGGTGAGTATAAAAAAAACTTGTTATGGAATTGTGAAGAACTAATTGGGATATTGTTGGGTTTTTATTTGTCTGAACATATTGACGAAAATGAATATCAGGTTTATAATTGTATAATAAATATCGTTTTAGTCCGTTATACGCAGACTATTCGGGGATCAGGAAATGGCAGATACTTATCAGACGGTTGTCATTGGTGGTGGGCAGGCTGGCCTGTCTATCAGTTATTACTTAACCCAGAGCCATCACGAACATATTATCTTAGAAAAAGCAAGCCGCCCCGCCAGCGCCTGGCGAGACGACCGCTGGGATTCATTCACCCTGGTCACTCCAAACTGGACGTTTCGCCTGCCAGGAAACGAGTATACCGGCGACGACCCGAATGGCTTCATGCCACGCAAAGAAATCGTAGAGACATTCGAAGCATATATCGAACGTTATCGTTTGCCGGTAAATTACGGGGTGACGGCCACGTCGGTAGAGCAATCCAATGGCGGCTTTCTGGTGAAGACCGAGAATGGAAGCTTCAAATCCGCGAATGTCGTGGTCGCAACCGGCCTTTTCCAGCATCCCAAATTCCCAGATTTTGCCGCCCGCCTGCCTCCGGAAATCCTTCAGCTTCATTCAGGAAGCTATCGTAACCCCGGGAGCCTGCCCTCCGGCGCAGTCCTGGTTGTCGGTTCGGGCCAATCCGGCTGCCAGATCGCAGAAGAGCTTTACCAATCTGGAAGGTCCGTTTTTCTCTGCGTTGGCAAAACAGGGCGGGTACCGCGCCGATACCGCGGAAGGGATTTGGTTGAATGGTTGGTTTTGATCGGCTTCATGAACAGGACGGTTGACCAGCTGCCATCTCGGCGAGATCGTTTTTCCGGAAATCCCCACGTTTCTGGCAAGAATGGTGGCCACGATCTTAACCTTCACCGGTTTGCCAGGGATGGCGTGCACCTGTTAGGACGCCTGGTAGACACGAGAGATGGAAGAATCTACCTGTCGCCCGATTTACACGAAAAGCTGGTCCAGGTGGATGCGTTTGAAGCGAATATCATCCAGAAGATCGACGCATTTATTAATAATAATCACCTGGATGTCCCCGAAGAAAAGCTCGCGCTGCTGAGTGATGGATTTGACACCCCAATCTTGAATGAGCTTGATTTGAAGAGGGCCGGGATTCAAACCATCATCTGGGCGCTCGGTTATAATTTTGACTTCAGCATGGTCCGCCTGCCTATATTCGACGAGACCGGTTTTCCTATCTCCCAAAACGGCGAAACAAGCGTCTCTGGTCTATACTTCCTCGGGATGCCCTGGCTTCCTTTCTCAAAAACCGGGATATTCCTGGGAATTGGTGAGGCAGCATCCATGTTGGCAGGACGTCTGAGCGCGTAATTTCTGTTCCATCACGGTTATTTCCTCGTCAGCTGCTCCACGCGGCTTGCTCCAACGCTGAAATACTTCGCGTCCGGGTGATGCAGGATGATAGCCGCAGTCGACTGCTCCGGGACGAGTTGGCAGGCTGTGGTCAGGTTCATCCCGAGCTCGCGTTCGACCGGGAGCAGGTCAAACACGATCCGGTGGTCATCCAATTCGGGCACAGCCGGGTAGCCCCAGGAATAACGCTTTCCGCGGCCCTTCTCCAGGCCCAGCTCGCTCCGGATATGTCGATGCAGGTATTCTGCGGTCGCCTCAGCCGTCTGCACCGCAAGACCGTGGGTGAAATACGCCTCGGCGTAATCGCCGCTCTCCTGCAGCCGGTCAAACCGCTCCGTTGCTTCCTGCCCGACCGTCACTACCTGAAGGGCAACAAGATCGAATCTGCTTTCATCTTTCGGGGCGAAATAATCCGCCAGGCACAGCCGCTCGCCGTCCGGCTGGCGCGGAAAACCGAATCGAGCGGTCTCTTCTTTCACTCCAGATGTCCCCCCCGCAAGTGAAGCCGGTAAATACAGGACCAGGTCATCCCCGTCAGCCTGGCATGGCCAGTAGCCGTAAATTCCCTGGGGCTTCAGCCAGCCTTCTCGGCGCGCCTGAAGGATCATTCTCTCCAACCTCTGCTCAAATTCGACCTGAAGCTTTTCCCAATCCTGACCGTGAGCGTTTTTTGCTCCCCACGACAGGCGAAAGAGCTCGTTTTTTGAAAGGTTCTGGAAGACCATTTCGAGCGGCATCTGGCGAGCCACATGTGCGCCCCATTCAAGCGAAGCCGGGAGCTCCAGCGGAAGCGGGACCACCGCTGACCGGCTGGCTTGCACCCGGTCCACCCGACGCGAGAGCGGGCGGTCAATCTCAGCGGCAGCTTGATTTCGCACCTGCTCTTTCAGGCCTAAGCGCCGGTTATCATCAATCAGGGCTTCCATGGTCGAAAGCCCTTCAAAAGCATCTTTGCAGTAAAAAACCCCGGGGTCGTAGATCGACCCATCTTCCGTGTACAGAATCCGCCAGCCAAACCGCCGGTTGATCGCCGCTCCCCCGACCAGGACGGGAATCTTCAGCCCACGCCTGTGGAGCTCATTCACGATCAGCGGCATCTGCTTGCTGGTGTTCACCAGCAGTGCGCTTAACCCGATCGCATCTGCCTCGGCTTCCACAGCCCTGGTTATGACCGTCTCTGCCGGAACCTGTTTTCCCAAATCTATCACACGAAAACCATTGTTTGCGAGGATCGTCTTGACAAGGTTCTTACCGATATCGTGAACGTCTCCGTAAACCGTCGCCAGGACGATGGTTCCTTTGCTGGCGCCTTCCTTCCGCTCCAGGTAGCGTTCCAGGTGGAGGACCGCTGCCTTCATGACCTCGGCCGATTGAAGCACGAACGGCAGGATGATTTCTCCCTTCCCGAAGCGGTCACCGACTTCTTTCATCGCCGGTAGCAGGATGCTGTTCAGAATGTCAACTGCGGCTGCATGCCGGGACGACGCTTCTTCCTTGCTGACCTTCTCCTCAATGATCAGATCGATGTCGGCTTCGACACCTTCCTTTCGGCGGTGAAGGATTTGCCAACCCAGACGCTCTTGAGGGAGCATTTCCAATGCAGGATCTGCCGCTGTTTCAACTCGTTTCAAGCCAGCATACTCGCTGGATTGAAAATACTCGATGAAGCGCGCTAAAGCTTCCGGATGGCGGTTGAAAATCAGGTCTTCCGCCAGCTGGCGCTGTTCGGGTGGGATCTCTGCGTATGGTGTGATATGGGCGGGATTGACAATCGCCATGTCCAGGCCAGCCTGGACGGCGTGATAGAGCATAATGCTGTTCAGCACTGGTCGTGCCGCGGGATCCAAACCAAACGACACGTTGCTCACACCCAGCGATACCAGAACACCCGGGATGCTTTGCTTGATCCTTTGGATCCCATCCAGAGTCTCCACGGCCGAATTGGCAAATTCGGGGTCTCCGGTCGCCAGGGTGAAGGTCAAGGGATCGAAGACTATCGAGCCTGGGAGCAAGCCGTGGTCTTGCACGGCAATCTGCGCGATCCGCTGGGCGACGGCCAGCTTTCGATCAGCCGTCCTTGCCATCCCATTTTCATCGATGGTCAGCACCAGGACAGCTGCATTATATTTTCTTGCCAATCCAAAAACGCGATCGGCTTTGGCTTGCCCTCCCTCCAGGTGAGTCGAGTTGATCAGGCAGCGCCCAGGGGCGGTCTGCAAGGCTGCTTCAAGCACATCAAGCTCGGTGGTGTCGATCACCAGCGGAGCTTCCAAACCTGAAGCGAGTTTTTTTACGACCTGTCGCATCTGCTCGGCTTCATCTGGTCGCTCGGTAACCGCGACCGAGATATCCAGCGCATGTGCGCCGCCTTCGACCTGTTCTCGCCCGATTTCCAGGATGGCATCATAATCCTCCGCCAGCAGCAGGCGCTTGAACTTGCGGCTGCCCTGGGCATTGCAGCGCTCCCCAATCAGCAGCGGTGGCGGCTCCTGCTGCATCGCGACCGAACGGATTGCAGAAGCCAGCCTTGGAGCGGTTTTCGGAGGCAAGACCAGCGGCTGGCGTGCCGCAGTGCTTACGCTCAGCTTCTCCACCAGCAGCCGCAGGTGAGCAGGTGTGGTCCCGCAGCAGCCTCCCACGATTCGGACGCCATTCTTCTCGACGAAGTCTACGAGCGCCTGAGCAAAAGGCTCGGGCTGCAGCGGGTAAACCGCTTCACCATCCACATTGAGAGGCAGCCCGGCATTGGGGATGCATGAAACCGGCAGCCTGGAATGCTCGCCAAGGTAGGCGATCGGCTCTCGCATGTGCTCGGGACCGGTGGAGCAGTTCAAACCAATCACATCGATGGCCATGTCTTCAAGGATGGTCAGCGCGGCCGCAATATCGGTTCCCAGCAGCATCCGTCCGGTCGTGTCCAGCGTCACCTGGACCTGGATAGGGAGGACCTTACCGCGTCTCCCCAAAAGCCTGGCGGATGCCTGTGATTGCAGCTTTTACTTCAAGGATATCCTGAGAAGTCTCGATGAGCAGCAGGTCAACGCCTCCCAGGATCAGGCCAACCGCCTGTTCCTGGAAAATGACCGCCAGGTCACCGAAAGATATATTAGAGAGTTCCGGGTCAGCAGCGGATGGCAGTTTTCCAGACGGCCCGATCGAACCGGCTACAAAGCGCGGCATGTCTGGCGTTGAGTATTCGTCTGCAAGCTTGCGAGCCAGCGCAGCGGCAACCATGTTGATTTCAACTACCCGCTCCCCCAGCCCGTATTCACCCAGGGTCAGGCGGTTGGCGCGAAATGTGTTGGTCTCAAGCACATTGACGCCTGCCTCAAGGAAAGACCGGTGGACCTTTTCCACCGCATCAGGACGGCTGATTACCAGGTAATCCACACACCCGTTAGTACGTTCTCCCCCGAAATCTTCCGCAATCAGGTGTTGAGCCTGCAGGCTTGTGCCCATTGCTCCATCAAATACAAGCACAGAGCCGGCGAGTGCATCCAAATATGACCGGTTGTAATGACTGGCTGACAAATCACACCTTCCTGATCCTTATCGAACAATCTTCAAATCGTCCTGGCAGTGAGTCAGTGTACCACGGGCAAACAAGGCATGTCAAACGGGATCGCTGATCACCGTTTTATTAGGAAAGCTATCGTCAGAATACCCTCCTTTACGGTGCAAACTCAGTCATGATAGACTTTTGCATAGCGCTAAGAATTTATTTACAATGAGCCTTTTGTTTTTTTCGATGGATCATCGATGGAGCACTTCAAACGTATCCAGGATTTCGAGCAAATCAAGATATTGACGGATCCCCGCCGCCTGGCCATCCTCCGGATGCTGATGGCAGCTCCCGCAACCCTGACCCAGCTCGGTCAGGCGCTGAACGAGCACCCCGCCCGGGTTCGCCATCATCTTAAGCTGCTTGAAAAAGCCGGTTTGGTAGAGCTGACGAATCAGCGCGTCGTGAGGGGCTTCGTTGAGAAATACTACCGGGCTAAAGCACGCTCCTTCTTGTTCCAGGAGATCGTCGTGCCAAAAACCGACGACGAAGCTTCCCTGACCTGTTTGGGCAGCCACGACCTGGCGCTGGAAACGCTTGCTTCTCAGCTGCGAATCCTCAAATATCGTCCTCTGGGGTTGTTTGTCTTGCCGATCGGCAGCCTGGACGGTTTGATCGCCCTGCGTCAGGGAATTTCCCAGGTTACGGGCTGCCACCTGCTGGATTTTGAAACCGGGGAATATAACCTGCCTTTTATCAATCACATTTTCCCGGACCGATCAGTTCGTTTGATCACACTCGCTCACCGCCAGCAAGGTCTCCTGGTAGCCCCGGGAAATCCCCTTGGGATTCGGGATATGTCTGACCTCGCCCGCGGGGATGTTCGGATGATCAACCGCAACAGGGGTTCAGCGACCAGGCTCTGGCTGGACCGCCAGATTAATCAACTTTCAATCGACCCGCGAATCCTGATCGGTTACAACCGAGAAGTGCGTACTCACAGTGCAGTGGCCGAGGCGATCCAGACCGGCAAGGCCGATATGGGTCTCGGGCTGCTGGCTGCAGCCCAAAAACTCAAGCTAGACTTTGTCCCGCTCTTTGAGGAGCGTTTCGACCTGGTGTTCCCCGAGGATCAAACCGAGAATCCAACGTTTACTACCATGTTCGACACCCTGTCCTCTGCGAGATTCCGGCGGCTGCTGCAGAATCTGGGGGGATATGGAACCGAGCACACAGGGGATGAAATTCACTTGGACAGGTAAACTTGCCTTCGGTCAATCCGGCATTTCCTGGCGTCCAGTCAGGGCGCGGCAGCAGGGTGTTTTGATCCGCATATTCCAGGTCTCCGCCGACCGGAAGACCGCGGGCCAGCCTCGTGATCCGAACTCCCATTGGCTGAATCTGCTGGCGAAGATAAGCCGAAGTGTAATCCCCCTCCATACTCGGATTGGTCGCCAGGATGACCTCCCGCACCGCTCCGGACCGCAGTCGTTCCACCAGCTCGCGGATTTTAAGATGCTCTGGGCCGATCCCTTCGATAGGAGAAAGAGCGCCGTGAAGCACATGGTAACGACCTGGATAGCCGCCTGTTCTCTCCAATGCCAGAACGTCTAACGGCTCCTCCACCACGCATATCTGCCCGGGGTCTCGAGCCGGACTGCTGCAAATCTCGCATTCTGTCCGGCCGGCAGCCGTAATATTGTGGCAAATATGACAGTAGGTCGTCCCCGCTTTCAGGTTAAACAACGCTTCAGCCAGATCGCGGGCGGCATCTTCTGGGGCGCGCAGCAGGTAAAAAGTCAGGCGCGAGGCGGTCTTCGGACCTATCCCGGGAAGACGTGAAAAAGCATCTATCAGTTTTTGGATCGGTTCAGGAAGCAGCATTCATGATCTCTTGGATTATCGAAAAATCCTGTAAGCTGCCTAGAACGGCAGACCCCCGGTCAGAGGGCCAAGCCTTTCGGCTGCATACTGGCGTGAGGCATCCAGGGCAGAATTCACCGCAGTCAGGATCAAATCCTGGAGCATTTCCACGTCTGCATCCTTCAGCACTTCAGGGTCGATCTCAACTGCCCGACAGACCTGCGCCCCGGTAACCGTGATCTTAATCGCACCGCCTCCGGCCGTCGCTGTCACGGTTTCATCTGCCAACTGTTCCTGGATTTGCTGCATCTGCTCCTGAAGTTTCTGAAGCTGGCCCATCATACCCATCGGGTTCTGCATTTTTGGTCCTTTGAAACCTTTTGCCATGCTTAACTCCTGTTTGATAACGGTTCCGCCCGCCGAGAGCGCCGTCCAGCGCTTCGGAGGCAGCATTGGAATTCTAACTGATATCGACCAGCTCACCGCCAAGGTCGCGTAAGGCCGTCCCCACAATCCCGTCTTCTTCTACGCCAGGCGGGATCGCGCTGCGCTGCTTCATGTCGACAAAACAGCGAATGGTGATCGCCTGTTTGAGGACCTGACAGAACGCCGCTTCGGCAGGTTTCAGGTTTTCGTCCTTTTCCATCTTCTCTTTAAGAATATCGCTGGCAAAACCAATCATCACCTGACTGCCGTGGATCGAATGCGATTTGCAAGATTTCAATAGCGCAGCTGAGTTCGGCTTCTGCTGATGGGTCAAGCTGACTATCTGATCCCATACTGCAGATAAATCGATCTGAGGCATCTGATCCGTCGGTCCCGGAGCTTTCACAGGTTCTCGGTCTGCTGCGGTTGAAGCTTGGAACCGGCGCCTGGACGCGTCGAGATTGTCCCTCCTTCATCGGGCGGCTCGATTCGACGGGCGATAGGTGATGGACTCGATTGGTCAGCAGGCAGCTCTGGGTTCAGCGAGTCGACAAATGCCATCTCTAACGGCAGCGCAGGCTGCCAGGTACCGCGGGCGTCGACCGCAGCTGAATTGAAACTGCGGATCACCTTTAAAAGACTCGCAGGAGTAAAAGCCTGGGCATGCCGCGCCATCAGGATGCGCAGGTCTGGTGTTGCGTCAATTTGACCGGCGCTGCCCATCCGCACCGCCAGCACATCACGAAGATAGTCTACCGTCTGCCGGGCCAGCTGGCGCGGGTCGCTGCCCGAATCCAGCGCAGCGTGAATGCAGTCCAGCCCTCTGGCAGAATCCTGCCCAATCAACGCTTCAACCAGGTCCAGTACTGACTGGCTGGCAGCCGTGCCCAACACTTCTTGCACCAGCACCAGGTTGATCTCCTGGCCAGTCGAAGCCAGCTGATCCAGCAGCGAAATCGCGTCACGCATCGCGCCCGTGGATTGACGGGCAATCAGAGTGAGGGCTTCATCATCAACACCGATATCTTCTGCGGTGGCCATTTGCTTCAAATAGGCCACGATTTCCACGACCGGGATACGCCGAAATTCATGGCGCTGGCAGCGCGAGAGCACCGTCGCAGGGATTTTGTGCACTTCCGTCGTCGCCAGGACAAAGATCGCATGGCTCGGTGGTTCTTCCAAAGTCTTTAAGCAGAGCATTGAACGCAGCCGTAGAAAGCATGTGGACTTCGTCGATGATATAGACTTTGTATCTGCCCTGGTTTGGAGAAAAATTGATTTTTTCGCGTAAGTCGCGGACATCGTCAACGCTGGTATTCGAGGCTGCGTCTATTTCAATCAGGTCCAGGAAGCGGCCCTGGTTCACTGCCTGGCAAAACTCGCATTCTCCGCACGGGCGGGCGGCCAGGTTTTCATCCAGGCAGTTGACTGCCTTTGCCAACAAGCGGGCGGTTGTGGTTTTACCTGTGCCGCGCGGGCCGGCAAACAAATACGCATGGGCAATTCGCCCGGCAGCCAGCGCATTCCGCAGCGTTTGGACCACATGCGGTTGTCCGACCACCGCCTCCCAGGATTGGGGGCGCCATTTTCGATAGAGAGCTTGAGACATGATCAGAGTGTATCAAAGAGCAGGGCTGCGGTCAATGCTCGCCAGCACCCCGAATTATTTCTTGAACAAGGAACAAGGCTGTTTTACGGTACCTGATAGGTGGTGCGTACTTTGCCTTGCGGGTCTTTTAAAGTCACTGTATCGCCGGATTCCCAGACAGGTTGTTCCATCCCCCAATACAAATCGACGACCGTATTGCTGCCCGCCTTCGTAAAAATGTTCACCGCCCCACCCCGGTAGAGAATCAGCTGCGGAAACTGAGGGAAGATGAAAATATTCCCCTGGCTGTCTTCCATCCGCCAGCCAACCAGCGAAAGCTCACCTTCTCCACGTTGTTTCAGCAGAACATGCTCAGAATCCAGGTCGCCTGCGCCAATCACGCTGTCAATTACAACACTCGCTGCGGCTTCCAGCGGGATACGCAGCGACTCGCCTTCCCCCAGCGGTTGGGATTTAGAAAAACCATTTACTGCGATCAGCTCTTCTACCGGAATATTGTATTTTTCCGCCAGACTTTCAAAAGTATCCCCAGACACGACCTGGTAATACAAGAAAGCCGGGGTCGGGGTAGCTTGAACCTCGGGAGTGCCTGGACTGGGAGGGAGTGGGGTCGGCGTCGAAGCGATGCTTAACCTGCTGAATGCCTTAACCATCAGTCCGCGCGGCATCGGTCCAGAAAGTTGGTCCCAGGTAAAAAGAACTGCCAGCACCGTACAGGCAGAGACCAGAACGTTTAAAGACAGATAAAAGAACAATCGCTTCCAGGAATTCATCTCTTTTTTCAATCAGATCTTGAATAGAATGGTTTTTCCATCACAAAAAATGATAGCACAGTTTCTCGATTGACGGGTATTCACTTTGGGCATACAATTTTCACATGCCTTACCTCATCGACGGGCACAATTTGATCCCTAAAATCCCCGGCCTGAGCCTGGGGGAGTTAGATGACGAGCAGCAATTGATTGAACTGTTGCAAGAATATTGCCGCATCCAGCGCCGGCAGGTAGAAGTCTACTTTGACAATGCGTCCTCCAGGCGGCACTCGAGCGCGGAATTTCGGATCGGTGATCGCCCGTTTTGTCCGGCAAGGCTCAACAGCCGATCAAGCCATCCGTCAGCGACTAAATAGGCTGGGCCGAGCTGCGCGAAACTGGACTGTGGTCAGCTCGGATCTGGCTGTACAGGCAGAAGCTCGCGCCTCGCAGGCGCGGGTGCTGTCATCTGAGGAGTTCTCTGGTCTGATGACTGCCGCACTCGATGAAAGCCTTCAGGATGCAGGAGCACAGCCGGACGCAAAGATGAGCGAAGATCAGCTCGATGAATGGTTGAAGCTTTTTGGGGAGCAGGGGGAAGAATAAGAATTCTAAGGGAAAAACAACCGATCCCGACCGAATAATTAGGACTGTTTGTGTCCAGTATTCTCATTCAACTCTAATTGTAATCGGAGCGTTTTGGTGTATATTTTAGCTGCCGACACCTGCCTCCCCTTTTATTGGTATTTTCAGGTGTCGTGACACCGGACAGCGCTTTCAGCACGTCCCCCCCGTGCTGTGCTTCCGGTGGCCCTCCTATGATTACCGGACGTGACAAACACGTCCGGTAATCACTTTTAAGCGAGCCTTTTAACAACAACCAGGGTCAGGTCGTCAAATGGCGCGGTTCCACCACAAAACTCGAGCACCCGGTTGTCGATCGCGTTCAAGAGGTCGCGTGCAGTCAGTACTTCCACCTGTCGTTCGGCATCAGCATCAGATGGCAGCCTTCTCGATGGTTTCCAGTCAGGCTGCCCTCCCCAAACATTTCGCCATCCGGCGAGAAGGTCTCGGTCACCCCATCCGTGTACAGGACCAACAAATCACCCGGCTCAAGCTGGCTCGTGGGATGCTTGTACCTTAATCCCTGGCTCGACCCCAAGCGCCATCCCACCTGGCTCCGCACGCGTAAACCGGAAGGGGCTGTGGAGCGTAAGCGGTGGATTGTGACCGGCATTTGCGATTAGAAGCTCACCGGACTTCAGGTCCAGCACTGCATAGACAAGCGTGACGAACATGCCGCCGAGTGCATCCGGGACGAGCAGATCGTTCACTCTTTCCACCACTTCCGCTGGCGAATCAAGCACCTGCACAGTTGCCCGAACAAGCGTACGCACCAGGGTCATGAAGAGTGCTGCCGGCACACCTTTATCAGCGACATCAGCGATGACCAATCCTAGCCGGTCGCCGGGCAGCTCAAAGAAATCGTAGAAATCCCCCCCCACTTCTCGCGCCGGACTCCAGTGCACCTGCAGATCCCAGCCTGGGATTTCAGGAATTTGCTGCGGCAGGAAGGCAACCTGAATTTCTCGGGCGAGCTGCATCTCGCGCTCCAGGCGTTCGTGCTCCACGATTTCTTTCTGCAGGGTGTCATTCTGAATCGCCAGCGCAGCCTGCTGCGAAATGCCGGTGACGATCTCCATCCGTTTTGGGCGCAAGCGCCGGTTGGCATTCCCGCTGGTGATCGCCTCACCAGGGATTGGATTTGGCTCTTCGGCCAGAAAGACTCCCAACACTTTACCCTTGACCGAGAGCGGGAATGCAATCAGCAAGAATTCTTCTTCCAGCAAATTACGGTCAACTTCATCCCGCTCTGGGGCGCCCAGCCTCACCCAGGATGTCAAGGACTTCATCTTCATCATCTTCTCTCGAAAGCGGCAGAGCGAGCAGCGCGTTTTCCACCAGGACGGCATCCAGCAGCGGGAACTCTCCGAGGCGGTAAGCCTGCGATTCGGCTGAACGAGGCAGGCCGTAGGCTTGCGAAAGCCTGAATACATTCTGCGACTCGTCCCACAGAAAGATGGCTGCCCTTCGAACGCCTACCAGAATTGGGGTGATGCGAACAATCGATCCAAGAGCCTCATTCAGGTCGTTCGAGCTGACCACAGCCTGGGCAACCTGAAGCAGGGCGACCGAAACGTATGCTTCTTCTTTCTGGGACTTAAGCAGTCGGATGTTGTCCACTGCAACAGCCGTCTGGTGAGCAATACCTTGTAAGATCGCAAGCCGTTCATCAAAAAACGCTTCAAATGATTTACCCAGACTCAGGGTTGGCAGGGTTGCGCTGTAATCAACCAGAAAAGCTCCCAGCACATCGCCGCGCGCGTGCAGCGGGATCAACACAGGAAAGCCAAATTCGGTTCCATCATCGTCGTCTGTGCCTGCTGTGAGAATGCTTGCCAGCCTCTGATCCTGTTCGCCGCGGTGCAGGATCACAGGTCTGCACTCCTGCACAAGCCGATCCAGGGCTGAAGCGTCGCCAGGGGCAAAACGCCAGCGCTCAAACTCGCTTTGCTGTTCAGAGGACAAACCCGTCGCGGCAGCCGGGACAAAAGTCCCGTCATCGTCCAGAATATAAAGCATGCAGGCCTTTACACCGGTCAGCATGGGGGTGATCCGGATCACAGTATCGAGCAGTTCGGTGAGGTTATCTACAGATTGGGTTGCATTCGCCACCTGGAGCAAAACTGTCGAGATCCATGCCTGTTCATGGGCGTCTTCGTAGAGCCGGGCATTTTCAATCGCGACTGCTGCATAATTGCCGAAAGCTGCCGTCATCGCTTGAGCCTCACTGCCATATCGCCCACGGCTGCTGTGAACCAGGCTGAGCACGCCCAGCGTATGGTCTCCAATCCTCAGTGGCGCGCCTATCGCAGAATATTCATCTGAAAAACCAAGAACAACCCCAAGCGGCTCAAAGAGCGACTCGGGCAGAGCGGACAATCGGCGAATCAGCGTCCAGCACATCCAACAGCCACGTAGAAGCCTGGAGCAGAACTTCCTGGTCTGGATGATTCAAGTTGTACTCTAAAACCTCATCCGGCTTCAGTCCAATCTCTAAATCCAGGTCGTCAGCATCCTCTACTCGTACTGCAGCAAGATGAAGTACAGGCGGTGCAATTCCATCCACCTGAGCCGATCTCATCTAAAAGCCAGATTGCAGCTGCATCGAGAGGTAATGTGTGTTCCAGCTCTCCAAGCACAGCTTCCAGCACCTGATCCAGGTCGACATCAGCCGAGAGGATACCGGCAACCTCTTGAAGGCTGTCGGCCACCTTGCGCCTCCAAACCTCTGTCCGGTACAGGGAAGCGTTCCTCAATGCAATTGCTATGTGATCTCCCAGCGCCTCAAATAAAAACCTGTCTTCTTCACCAAAGGCGTTTATCTGGTCGCTCTGCACGTCCAGGATGCCCAATACTTTCCCCCCAAATACAAGCGGCACAGTCAGCTCGGAAAAGGTCTCCTCAGATGGGATCCCAGACGGTCGATAGCGCGGTTCTTTACGGACATCATTCACCAGCAGTGTCTCTGCATTGCGCGCCGCCCATGGGATCAACCCCTGCGGATCGTCCAGGTCGTAGGTATAGGCTTCTTTTTGGATAAGCCGGCTGCGGAGACCGCTCCCGGCCTCATAAAAAATCTTTCGCCGTCCGCTATGCACGCTGAATAGGTGGACATAAGGATATTTGAACCGTTCCTGAATCAGTGTCACAACTTCATCGAGGAGCTGGTCCTGATCAAGGATTGAAGCGATTGCCCTGCTGACCTCATAGACGGTCTGAAGCTGAACTGCTCGATGGCGCAAGTTCTGGTAAAGTTGGGCGCCCTCGATAGCAATCGCAATATTGCCAGCCAGGGCTCGCAGGACCAGGAGATCCACCTCGTCAAAATCATTCAGCTGGTTGCTTTGGACATCCAGGACGCCCACCAGCCTGTCCTGCGAAATCAGCGGCAGAGCAATTTCGGACTGCGTTTCGGGGAGCAATTCAAAATGGCGGTAGCGCGGCTCTTGTTGGACATCCGCAGCTAACAGCTCTTTACCAGTCTGAGCAACTGTTCCAATAATCCCCTCCCCGAGGCTGACCGGAGCAAATATCTTCCCGTCATTTCCGGATTCCAAACCCGGTCCCGCATTGGCGCGGAAGCTGAGCACATCCTGATCGGTTTCCAGCGTGAAAATGGCCACGTAATAGTAATCAAATGTGGTCAGCACCAGCTCGGTCACTCTGCGGGCGATCTCATCCAGGTCTCGCAGGGCGGCAATCTCCAGGCTTACCCGGCTGACCAATCCGAGCTGCTCCCTTCGCCAGCGCTCGCCTGCCGTACCCAGGCTGGATTGGATCACCAGAGCCGATTGAACCGCCAGACCATTGAACAGCTCGATTTCTGCCCTTGAGAAGCTTGGTCCGCCACTCCTTTCCAACTGGATCACTCCCAGCAGGCTGCTCGTCTGGTCGATCCTGTTTTTAACCAGGAGGGGAGCAGTAATCGCCCGGATTTCTCTTCCCATCCTTGATTTTTTAATGTCCCAGGTGTCGACGCTGGCGGCGCTCTCGGCAGCAGCAGGTCTCAGGGTGTGAACACAGGTCTGGATGAGAGGGGTGGGATGACGGAGGAGCTGGCTGTCTGTCTCAGCCTGCAGCAGCAATTTCGGAGTGCCTATCAAACCGGCCAGGGCCGAGTCGGAAAACCACAATCCAGTCCGTGCGTTAAAAAGCCGGGAAGCTGTCTGGGCAATCAGGTCGCATTGCGCCGGAAGGATTTCTGAAGCAGAAGCCCCATCGGCTGAAGCTTCCTGGGCAATACACAGCAGATTCTCGCCCAGCTCCAGAACGTGGCGCAGCGATGCCCTGGAAGGCGACCGCTCTACCGGCAGCCCAGTTGCCAATCTAGCTCTCCTTATATTTGACCATTCTCAGGACGTTGCACTGCTTGCCGGTTTTTTGATCAAAAACAAATTTGAAGCTTACTTCGTCCATCAATTGTCGGATGAAGAAAAGACCCAACCCGCCGACATCCCGGTCTTCCAGATCTGCACTCAGGTCTGGATCTGGAACTGTCGTTGGATCAAATGGTTTCCCACAATCGCGTAATGAGATGGTCAGGCCGGATTTGTCTATCAAGCAAGTGCATTCAATGATCTCCTGGCTCTCTCCCCCATAGGCGTGCTCAACAATATTGCTGAAAGCCTCATCGACCGCAAGTTCAGCAGCGCATGTCGCCTGTTCATCAAAACCACATTGCTGTGCAGCATTTACGATAAATGAACGCACCAGCGCCAGGTTTTCGAATTGGGCGCTGTACAGCTGCGTATAACGAATCTCTGCTGGTTCATCAGGCAACGAGGGTTCTGTCCCCTCAGGGTTTTGCCCGGCTATATTTTTCGGCAGCGAGTTAGAACAAACTGGATCAACCATGCGCTCCGCGCAACTCCACTATGAAAGATAGAGGCTGAAGGTAGCCAGGACCTTCAGCCTCCAGATGATCATACCAGCAAGCACCAGCTACATCTGGCCGACGGCTTCCAGGGCATTGTCGTAAAACTTGAACAGCGGGATGAAGCCAGCCAGGTCAAGCGCATCATGAATGCGCTTTGGCACGGCAGCAAGGACAATTTCCCCGCGATTGTAGCGCTTGCAGGTCTTCTGTGTACTGATCAATACCCTTAACCCGGCGCTGGACATGAAATCAACCTCGGCCAGATCCAGGATGATTTTGTAGCGACCAGAATTTGTAATGTCATCCAGGACTTTTGCCAGCTGCGGGGCAGTGGCGCTGTCAACGCGACCTTGAGCTTTAACTAAATCACAATGCTTATATTGAGAGCTGTTAATTTCCATATGCACACCTCCACTGGATCCTGGTTATTGAAGGCAGAATTCTGGTTTGTCACGAAATGCGGGCTCTCAGAAAAAATCACTCTGCTCTTTCTGCTCATTCTGAGAAAACGGCCGTTTCCCTGTCAGAGCAGAAACAAGTATTGATTTTAATCAAACCGGTCGAATTATATCATGAGAATTTCATTAAGTACTTCGCTTGAAATCAGGCCTTTCGTCACTAGCCAGGCACATCCTCAATCGGTTATTCTGAAAAAGGTCAGCCAACCCGGTATCCGAGAATTTATCCTCGGGTTTTCCAGGTGAATCAAGATGGGCTCGATCGCTGGAGAAGGCCATGAAAACCGAATCTCGATATCGTTGGTTTGTCGTTACAGTCTTTTTCCTGTTCATGCTGCTGCATCAAAGCGACAAGCTGCTGATTGGCCCTTTAACCACGCCGATCATGAAAGAATTTGGGATCAACCGCGCCCAGATGGGGTTCATCACAACTGGATCTTTGATCGTCGCAGGGTTCTTTTTCCCCCTTTGGGGTTATCTCTTCGACCGCTACTCCCGCGCACGGCTGCTTGCATTGGCCTCTCTCATCTGGGGTTCGACCACCTGGCTCAGCGCAGTTGCTCCTACTTACCCGGTGTTCATTGCCACCCGGGCAACGACCGGAATCGACGATTCCAGCTACCCGGGTGTGTACAGCATCATCTCCGACTATTTTATGCCGGGCATAAGAGGCAAGATTTACGGATTGCTTGAGCTTTCTATGCCGATTGGCTATTTGTTAGGGATGATCTTGGGTCTCTTCCTGGGTGGGGCAATCGGCTGGCGAGGCGTTTTCTATTTCACCGGCGGGATGGGGATCGTGCTCGCCTTCGTGATCTTTTTCGGCGTGCGCGAGCCTGCACGCGGCGGGAGCGAACCCGAGCTCATCGGCCTGGAGCATACCAGCACCTATCGGTTTGAATGGAAGACTGCGCGCGACCTTTTTCGAAAACCAACCCTGCGGATCCTGTTTATCCAGGGCTTTTTCGGGGTCTTCCCCTGGAATGTAATTACTTATTGGTTCTTTAATTACCTGGAGACCGAGCGCGGTTATGACCAAAATGCAGTGTTTCTGACGATGGTGGTCGCGATATTGGTCCTTGCCCTGGGGTACCCTCTGGGCGGGGCATTAGGAGACTATTTCTTCAAACGTACGCCGCGCGGTAGGGCTTTGGTAGCGATGGTTGGCATCCTGACCGGAGCGTTACTGCTGACGATCACCCTGAACATCCCAAACGAAAACGTGGGCTTGTTCATGGTGATGCTTGCGCTTACCGCCCTGTTCATCCCCTTCTCCGCTCCAAATATGATCTCGACGGTATACGACATCACCCTGCCGGAAGTGCGCAGCTCGGCTCTCTCGATCCAATATCTGATCGAATTCCTCCGGAGCCGCTCTGGCGCCCGGAATCGCCGGACTGATCGCCGACCAGACCTCGCTCAAAAGCGCTTTCTTGTTGATTTGCACATCGACCTGGATCCTCTGCGGGATCTTTTTCGCGCTGGTAGCCTGGCTTGTCCCGCGTGATATCCATACGCTCAGAAACCAGCTTGCCCGTCGAGCAGAGCTGGAGCGCTCCCAGGCTGGCTAAGCATCTGCCAGCAGCTCATTCAATCGCGGGTGGTCTGTGTAAATCCCGCGGTAGGCGAGGGGCAGCAGCGCGGCTATTCGGCACATGATCTCGTCGGTGTTCTGCTGGTATCCCGCCTCGCGGTCACGATCCTGGTGCGATGGAAGCATAAACGGCTCCCCAACCCGGATGGCTACCTTCGTCCGGCGCAGCCGCCTCAGGTTGCTGAAAAACACCTTGTCCTCCGAACCCGTTATCCCGACCGGCAGGACCGGCACGCCCGCCTTGACCGCCAGATAGCTCACCCCGGGCCAGCCTTTTTGCAGGGAAGCTGTAGGGCTGCGCGTCCCCTCCGGCGCGAGCACCAGGACGCCGCCTTTCTTCAATCTCTGGAGCACCTTGCGTAGGACGGTGAAGTCAGCGTTGAAGCGGTCTACAAAGATCGCATCCAGCTTGGTCGCGAACCAGCGCGCCAGGGTGTTTTCTCGATATTTCTCAGCAACCAGCATGATCAGATCCCTTCGGTCTACGAAACGGTAAACCAGGATCGCATCCAATCGTCCGATATGGTTGGAGGCAAGCACGAAGCTCTGCAGCCCGTCCATATGCTCGAGCCCCTCCACATCCACTCGTGAGGTCAGGATGATGAAGATATTAATCAACCAGCGTGCAAGCTGATAACCCATCGTCTCTACCCATTCACAAGCGCCAGCGTCGGGCGCATCTCCAGATCATCGATCAAACTGTTCAGCTCAGCGATTGAAAGCGAGCCTCCTTATGAGCTCCATCGGATGTGGACTGCGGCTGTTTACCTGGTACACCACAGCTTCGATTAGAGCTAATTATATCCCGAGCCGAATTCATATTAATTGATTGTTCACCATTACAATGCAACGCCAACCAGATATCCTCGAATAATTGAAAGCCCAGCATAAGGAAAATTGAGTAAAATTGTTCAATCACAAGCCTGAATCTCTTTCGCTTTTGTGCACGAGGTCTTGTTCCAGGCTCATGAAATGTCGAACGCAATAAAGTCAGGGCTGCGCACAATCGAATCATGTCCAAACAAGGAGATCCTGAAATGAGCGACGAGTCATACTGCGGGAATTGCGGATCGCAGATTCAGGCAGATGTTCGTTTCTGCCCCGAGTGCGGGTACCCCATCAAAGCCGACGCCTGGCCGCCGTCCCCTGCGATGCAAGCGGCAATCCCGCCGACTGAAAAAATGGATTACCCCCAGGCATCCGCGTTTCCCGGTTACGATCCCGGGATCGGCTATGCCTCCGAGCTCGCCCCGAAGAAATCGAACCGCAGTCTGATTTTGATCGCGGCAGGATTGGTCGTCGCGGCTTGCTGCGTCCTTGGCGGGGCATATGCGGTCGGCAAGGCTGTATTTGGCGGCGATTCCGATTCCCCGCTTGCTGTGTTCGAAAATCCCACAGAGACTCCGACGAAACGACCGCCGACATCGACACCAATACCGCCCATCATCTCGACCCCGACACAGCCCGCGGTCACAGGCCGCCAGGAGCTGAGCGATACCAGCTTTTTCGATGACTTTTCATCGAAATCTTTAGGTTGGAACGAAGAAATGGACGCGAACTCCGGGACGGGATACGAAGACGGCAGGTATTTCATCCAGGTGAATGTCCCGGACTATCGCCAGATGGTCTTCACACCCCTGGATGCGCAGACCCACATGGAGTTCTCGGCTGAAGTCGTCTCCGGCGCATCGAACGGCGCTTTCGGCATGGCCTGTTATTGGCAGGATTTTGACAATCACCACTACATCTACTTCGACCTGGAAAGCAACAACTTTTTTATCGGTAAAGTCGAAAATCAGGAATGGACCGATCTGACGGAGAGGCTTGATTTCCCGAAATCACAGGGAGCGCAGCGCTACGCGGTTGACTGCACCCCGGGCATGATCAGCGTCTATATCAACGACGCCCTGGTCTATGAGCTGCCGGTCAATATGCCCGTTCAGGACTCAATCATGCTGTTCGGCGTGATGGGTTGGAGCGATGCGCCGCAGGGTGGGATCAAGGTGCTGTTCGACGACCTGTACGGCTATAAAGCGATGCAGTAGGTTATCAGGTCATATCAGGAGGGTAAGATGCGTTATCGACGTTTTGGACGAACCGGTTGGATGGTGAGCGAGATCGGCTACGGCATGTGGGGGATGGCCGGTTGGAAGGGATCCGACGACGCCGAGTCGCTGGCCTCGCTGCAGCTGTCTGTGGACTTGGGCTGCAGCTTCTTTGATACCGCCTGGGCCTATGGGAACGGGCACAGTGAAAACTTGCTTGGCCAGGTCGTACGGGCAAACCCGACCAGGAAGCTCTACACCGCCAGTAAAATCCCCCCAAAGAACCGCGCCTGGCCCAGCCAGCGCAGTTTCACGCTGGACGACTGCTACCCGCCAGACTATATCGAGGAATACATGCACAGGAGTCTGGAGAACACCGGGCTGGCATCGATCGATCTGATCCAGTTCCATACCTGGGAGGATTCCTGGGTTGAAGATAACCGCTGGGTGAAGAAGATCGACGAGCTGCGCGGTCAGGGTTTGGTCCACGCGGTCGGGATCAGCATCAACCGCTGGGAGCCGTGGAACGGGGTGAAGGCGGTGCGCAGCGGGCTGATCGACGCCGTCCAGGTGATCTACAACATCTTCGACCAGAATCCAGAAGACGAGCTCTTCCCTGCCTGCACTGAGATGGACGTCGCGGTGATCGCCCGCGTCCCATTTGACGAAGGCACACTCACCGGCAGACTCACCCTCGACAGCAAGTGGCCGGAAGGAGACTGGCGCAACACCTACTTTGTGCCCGAGAACCTGAAATCCAGCGTCACGCATGCCGAAGCGCTGCGACCGCTCATCCCACCCAAGATGGATATGCCCGAGCTGGCGCTGCGCTTCATCCTGAACGAGCCGGCCGTCAGTACGATCATCCCCGGGATGCGCAAGGAGCGCCATGTGCGCGAGAACATCCGCGCCAGCGACCTCGGCCCGCTTCCAGAAGACCTGCACCGGGCATTAAGACCACACCGCTGGGACCGCACCCCGAAGCACTGGTCTCAGTAGAGAATTATTGAGCTCTGGTCCACTTCGGCTTGCAGAGCGGATTTGATCGTCTCGAAATCCAGCCCATTGGCGCTGCAGAAGTCTTTAATCTTTAAGCCTGGATCGCCAATCGGCATCCCCAGGATGGCCTCGACGGCCTCTTTCGACACACCCCAACCCAGGAGCTCGCCGAAAGTCGTCTTTCCCTTAACGAACCGCTCTTCCGAATCGGCTGCCGCAGTCGCTTCAGGACCACTGGTAGCTTCCGCTTCCGGAACTTGAGTGACCTCTGCCGGCGGCGCAGCCGCATCCGAGCCAGGGACGAGGTGGCTCTCCAGGTACGACTTCCTCTCCGGGCTCAGCTCGCGGCCGGCAAGCGCCTCCTCAGCCCCTTCTGGCAGGTAAATCTCGCCAGCCAGGTCAAAAGGCAGCCCGGTATAGAAAGCGACGAACAACCGCACGGATGACGTGCCTATCTCTGTCTCGCTTCCCGCATAAAGGTCTTCCAGGTTTTTGATTGTAAACGCTGCGGGATTTTGATCCTGCACGCCGAAAGCCTGGGCCAGGACTTCAGTCGGAACCGAGAAATTCTTCTCCACATCCCCAAAGGTATAGGAGCCGCGGATATCAGCCGGATTGGACTGACCGGCAAACTCACCTTCTTCAAAAGCTGCTGCCACCTTGCTTGATTCGGTCTGCCACCACCCCATCGCTGTGCTAAAAAGAATCCCACCGAACAGGATCAGGACGATGATTACTGCTAGCGTTTTTGAATAAAGCGTCATTTCGCACCTCGAGTTGAAAACGATACCGTTCCGGCGACTGGACAAATCGCCTCGGAAGTGCATTCCAGGCAGGAGATGCACTGGTGGTCATGCACCACCAGCTTGCTGTCTACAGGGATGTTCATCGGGCACATGATCGAGCAGGCGCCGTCGGCTTTGCAGGTGCTTGCATTTCGCCGGATGCCAAAGATTCGGAAAAAGTTGGAAAGACCCAGCACTGCGCCGTACGGGCAGGCGTATTTGCACCACGGTCGCTCGACAAAAAACGAGAGGACCAGGGTGATGATCAGGATCACCAATCCAAACAGGGCAACCTCGCCGCTCCAGAAGTTAAAAAGCGCAAAATACGGGTCGAATTGGGAAAAGATCAGCGTGCCGCTGACCGCGGTCATGTAGACCACCCAGGCCAGAACCAGGTAGCGGGTGTAGCGCAGCACATTGTCCAGCTTGGCGGGGACAAAATGATTGAAACGGCGCTTGAAATGCTTCCTGCCGAACCGGCTGACCCACTCCTGGATTGTGCCAAGCGGGCAAACCCATCCGCAGAAAACCGGTCCGAAGAGGATTGCCAGGAAAAAGCCAATCACCATCAGGATAAAGGCGGATGAATGGATTTTCTGGACAAACGTCCCGGTTGTGGCAAACTGATAGATCGTCACCACTCCACCGAACGGGCACAGGGCATGCAGCGAAGCGTTGCTCAAGAAGGGAATTCCACCTCCGGTCTCTGCCAGGCTGTGGTTGATAGAAATCAGCGCGATCAGGGCAAAGAAGAAAGCCTGGACGACTTTCCGTATCCAAATGGTCCGGGGTCGAAAAAGACGATAGCGTTTTCCAAACAATGTGAACATGAAGCCTCCAGGGCTTTAATAAATGCGAACAATTTTGGAAATAATACCCGTCAATTATGAAGAAACTGTGAAGGCGGTGTAGAGAGTTTATGAACACATAACAAATCACGGGACAAACTGGATGACCCCCCATGCACCGTTGTAGAGCCAGCTCGGTTCTTTCTGATCCATCGCTTCCGCCTGACCCGATTTTAACCCTGCAACCACCTCCGCCTTTAGCACCCGCAGCAGCAGCAGCGGGGCTGGTCGGTAGGCAAGGATCGGCTCGATCGGCGCATCATAAGGCCAGTGCCGGTCGCCTACCCAGCGGCGGTAGTTGGCATCGCCCTTGCTGATCAGCAGGCTGGACCGCCGCAGACCATCCCGCACCGGCTCATCCATTTCCCAGCACACCAGCGGGGAGATCCAAAAGTTTTCGGTCTGTAAAGTAATGCGCTTCTCGGACTGATAACTGCGCAGCCGCAGTCCCATCTCCCGGACGTTCGGCTCATCCGCAAGCCGCAGGTGATCGACCATCTCGTGGAAATCCGGGACGGTCACGTCCGAGACATAGGTCGGATAAATTTTAGGATGGAAGCAGATGCTCTCCGCCAGGTCATGTGCCAGCAGGGTGTCGGCCAGCAGCAGGTCATAAGCAAGCTCCAGCCCGACGTTATCCAGGAGAAATATCAACTCGCGTCAGACCGCCCGGCTGGCTGGAGATCCATTTGGCTGCCGCAGCGGCATGGTCCACCAGCAGGTGAGCGATCCGGTCGTCGCCGGTGTGATCGGCGGGTTGTTCCTCGCCGACCGGCCATATGCTCAGATCGGCCTGATTGCCCCAGATCACGGTATGCAGCAGTTGGGAGAGCGTCTCGCAGGGATTTCCCGCAGAGGACGCCTGCAGCCCCTCACAGATCGGTTCAAGCCGCCGCCGCACCCCGTTAACCCTTCCCGTTTCTGAGACCGGAAGGGGTCTCTGCCGCCGTCAGGACCAGGCTGAAAATAACCGCTGGCTTCCAGGATCCGGCGGAAGAAATAGGTCTCCGCCGGGAACCAGGGCGCATCCAACCAGCTCTTTCCGATGTGAGGCTGCATCCAATCATTCCAGAGCGCCTCATCCGGGGCGCCTCTGTCGAGTATCGGTCGGATCAGCCCATCCGGCATCTCCTCACTGAGAGCCTCCAGCCGCCGCTGCGACTCCGCAGACCAGCCGTCCTCTGCCAGCGCCCGATCGACCAGACCCGGCAGCCGCCGGCGCATCGTTTCCTCGGTGAAGGTGCCCTTCTCGCTGCCGCAAAGCGGCGGGGGCTGGTTCGCCGGCTCGAGGATCCTCACCTCGCCAGCTTCGCCGTCCACCGCGACGAGCTGGCCAGTCTGCAGGGCGGTCAAATCCACTCGATCCACGCAAGGGATCTCGGCGATGATGCAGCCCACCGCGGTGATCGTCTCGCACTCAGCGTTGACGATCGCAAGCGGAGCCTTCTCTTCGGCTTTCAGGCGGTAAAGTGTATAAGAGCCAACCGTCGAGCCTTTTCCGGTTGGGAAGACCAGCACTTTCCCGGCGATCGACCAGCCTTCCAGCTCGTGGCCGCGCTCGACCACCACGCCGCTCTCCGGATCGACCCCACCGTAAAATGAAATCGCCTGGGTGCTGACCAGGGCCTCCCCACGGACAATTCCCGGGTAGATTTTCCGTCCTTGAAGTTTCATCGCTAACGATCTCGGCTTGCTTTTTTGGGCAGCGGCTTTAAAGCCTCCAGAACAGTCTCATCAAAGGATTGAAATCGCCGCTTGAATCGGTTTTTCGAGCTTGCGTAATAACATGCCTTGGCGCTGTCGGTCGCAAGCGCTGAAAACCGGCCCTGAATAGGAGCGACCACACAGCAGGTGTCGACCGCGAACTTTGCCCCACTGGCTTCGATGACCCGGGTATACCCCATCCGGTCAGCGACCTGCTTTGTCGGCCGGGCTGTGGTGATCCAAAACTCTCGGTGGACCTGCTTTCCATTAAGCAGCTCGGCGACCCGCTTAATCTCCTTAATCGTGAGATGCGGGCAGCCCAGGCTGACGAAATCCACTTCCTCTGATTCGGCGTCGGACAGGCTGGCTGCAGCCTGATCCAGGTCGTTTCGGGTGATGGTCACAGCTTCCTGTGGGAGGTGCGAAAAGCCCGGCCTCAGGGGTGATCCCTTCCATGTGAAATAGTGCCGCACCTCCATAGGTCGCCAGGCTGGCGCAGAAGGATTTCAATTCCTCCAGAGCAGCCCCATCAATTCCCCTGAGATAGGGGATCCTCCGCTGACCCGCTGCCTGCATTTGCTCCCCAACTGCCTTCCCAAGAGCCCCAAACTCGTGCGAACCTTTCGGGCGAGCCTGCACGTTCACGAGCAGATCAGGGCGGCGGTTTTCCTCCAGATGACAGCCGTATTCGGCGGCTCGTCCGGTCAGCGCTGCTGCCAGCGCGCTCGGACCCCCTTCGCGGTTGGTGCGCGCTCCGATCACGGAATTGGCAAAACAAACCGCGCTGCTTTCTGCCCAGGCGATGTGCTCTCCAAAATGCGGTAGGTTCCCGGAAAGGTACGGCGTGCAGGTGCAGGTGGCTACGATCCCCATCCGAAGGAAGGCGTCGATCACACGCTGCTGGTCGCGGGCAAAATCCGGGCTGATCCCGAGAGCCTGCCAGTTCTCCACATCCATCCCGGCAGGATTCAACGTGGTCAAGACCCGCGCCCTCCCGCCTCCTTCAGCCATTTCGTTCAGAAAAGCCAGCCCGGCTTCGCCCAGGTTGTCGAAGCTCACCCCGGAGACCTGGACCGAGCTGACCGGGATCATCCGCTGCGCGCCGTAAATCTCGCCCAGCGCAACCTGGATTTCCATCGCCTTACGGACTGCCCTACCCTGCTCGCCAGCCAGCATCCCACGTTCTTCCCTCGTGAGCTCCATCATCCCTTTCCTTCGCCCAGAAAACGCCCGAGCTCCACCTGTGGAAACGGAGCTTTCTTGAAATCCTTGCCCTTCACATCCAGCGGCATGGTCAGGTCAAAGCCGACCCGGGTGGTGCGGTGATCTCCCGGTTCGGCGCTTGGATCCAGGCTGGAGCCCGGCGACTTCTCCAGCACGACCAGCCCTCGGTCGCCCTGGAAGCGCGTCGCCAGCGCCCATTCGACCGCAAGCGGATCATAAATGTCAATATCCGGGTCGACTACATAGACGTGCTTGCAGGAGCGGTGCCCGGCAAAGGCTGCCAGGATCGCTTTCTTTCCGTCTTCCTCGGTTCGCTTCTCGATCTGAACGATCGCGTGCAGCCACGAGCAGCCGCCCGGGCTGATATTGACATCCAGGCAGCGGACGACCTCATTCACCTTGCGGAAAATCGTGGGCTCACGCGGCATCCCCATCAAAAGCTTGTGCTCCAGCGCCCCCGGCAGCAGCGCCTGCCAGATCGCATCCTTTCGGTGCGTGATCGCCTTGAGCTCAAAGACCGGCTCCTGGCGGACGATGTCGTAGGTCTCGGTCAGGTCCACAAAAGGACCTTCGGCGTGCAGGCGGTCCAGATAGACGGTCCCTTCCAGGACGAATTCCGCCTCCGCCGGGACGAGCAGGTCTACGCTCCAGGCGCGGACAAGCTCAAGCGGCTCGAGGGCATTCGCGATCTCCAGCTCATCGACCCCGAGCTCGACCGAGGTAGCCGCTGCAGCCAGCACGTTGAGCGAGTTTCCAACGCAGATTGCAACATCAAGCGACTTCAGATCGCGCAGGAAGTGGTCAAAATGGCGCGAGCGCACGATCCGCAGCGCCAGCTCCCGACCCGAGAACTGCATTCCGCGGTGGAAATCAGCGTTCTGACCGTAAATCGGGTGCCTCGCAATCACGACCCCGGAAGAAATATAATTTCCCCCATCCAGGGCGCAGTGGCGCAGGATGGGCAGATCATCCAGGTCGAGCTCAGTCGAGATGACCTCCTGGCAGGGGGCTTGTTCAACGATCCTGCCGGGCGAGTGATTTTCGATCGCGCCGGTCATATAAGGGATGATCTGCGAAACCGGGATATCGAAGCTATCGGCAAAGGCGGATTTACCGCAGAATAGGTTTCCTGTAACCCGAAAAGGCAACTCTGTCACCTGCTCGAATAGCACAGGCTTCGGTTCAAGCTGTTTGAGCAGCGCTGCGATCTCAAAGTCCTTCGAGATCGCAGCGTGGACCCTGATAAGGTCGCCGCGCTCATCTAGTTTTGAGAGGTAGTCTCGAAAGGACATGGAAGCTGTTCTCCATTCGATTGAATACGGTCCATTCGCGGGATGCCAGATTTGAACGGGATGAAGTATACTCGAGAAATTCCCGATATCGAGCCCTCGCCTATGAAACCAACGATACCACAACTGCGCGGAGAATGGCTTGTCCTTGCTGCCGCAGTGCTCTGGGGAACCACCGGCACCGCCCAGGCTCTCGCCCCGGCTGATGCCGCCCCCGTCACGGTAGGATCGATGCGCCTGGCGCTTGGGGGGATTGCCCTGCTGGCAATTGCCGTGCTGCGCGGCACGCTGAGAGCAGGCCGCCCCTGGCCGATCCGCACCCTCATCGCTGCGGCGGTGTGCATCGCCGGTTATCAGGTATGCTTTTTTTCCGGAGTAGCGGCAACCGGGGTCGCTGCTGGAACGCTCGTAGGGATCGGCAGCGCTCCAGTCGTGGCGGGGGCGCTGGATTGGCTGGTGGAGGGAGTGAGACCTGGTCGGCGCTGGGCTGGTGCGACCGGCCTGGCGATCCTCGGCTGTACGCTGCTGGCGTTCTCCTCCAGCGGGGCTGTTTTTCATGCCTGGGGAATCCTGCTGGCAGTCAGCGCAGGCGCATGCTACGCGGTCTTTACGCTTTTCAGCAAGAAGCTGTTGGAGGGTCGACCGCCAGACGCAGTGATGGCGGTCGTCTTCTGCCTGGGGGCAGCCATGCTCGCACCAATCCTGATGCTGGTTGACCTGAGCTGGCTCGGTCAGCCGGGCGGGCTTGCAGTTGCGCTCCACCTCGGGCTGGCGGCGACTGCACTGGCTTATGTTTTCTTTGGAAGAGGATTAAAATCGATCTCCGCCTCAACAGCAGTGACCCTCACGCTTGCTGAGCCGCTCACCGCCGGCCTGCTGGGTGTGTTTGTGCTCGGCGAACAGCTGGCGCCGGTTGGGTGGGCAGGGGTCATTTTGCTGGCCAGTGGATTGGCGTTGATTTCACTGAACCCGGGAAAATAAATAAGAAAAACCTCCCGGCGGAATAAACACCACAGGAGGTTTTTTGATTAATGTTTTCTATTGAGAAGACTGGATCAACCAGCTTTTACGTTGATCTTGCGCGCCCGGGATTCGCCGGACTTCGGCAGGTACAGCCGCAGCACGCCGTCCTTCACGACCGCTTCAATCTTGTCCCGGTCAATCTCGTTCGAAAGCCGGAAGCTGCGCTGGTAATCGCCCACTTCATATTCAGAGAAGGCCAGGGCATATCCGGCTGGGAGATCTGCGTCTACCAGGGCGTTGATCGTCAGGACGTTCTTTTCGAGCGTTACATTGATTGCTTCCTCGTTTGCGCCTGGCAGATCGGCGACGATCACAATCTGGTCGTCCACTTCGTAAATGTCAGCCCGCGGGATGAAGCAGCAGACATCGCGGGTCGGTTCGGTATTCTCGGTCGTGGTGAGCTCTTCTTTTTCCACCTGCATTGCTTGTGAATTAGCCATTTTGATTCCTCCGCATCTTTTCTACTATTAAAATCCTGATCCTGTTTACAGGCTCTTGACTGTGATCTTGCGCGGTTTGTCTTCCTCGGCGCGCGGCAGGGAGATATTCAGCACGCCGTCTCTGAAAGTCGCGTCCACTTTCCCGACATTCACAGGAAATGGCAGCTGGACCGAGCGGGTGAAATTGCCGTTGCCGCGTTCCTGGCGGTGGTAGCGGGCGCCTTCTTTCAGCTCTTCGGGCTTACGCACGCCGGTGAGGGTCAGCGTTTCGCCAACCACGCTGATGTCCATGTCTTCCGGGTCCACGCCGGGTACTTCGGCCGTGACGACCAGACCTTCATCGCTTGTCCAGACGTTCATCGCCGGGAAGCTGGGGGCGCGCCGCATCCGGGTGGGATTATTTTCTTCAAAAAGGCGGTTCATCTCTCGCTGCAGGCGGTCCATTTCACGCCAGGATGTGGGGATACTATATCGTCGATACATTTTTCAAAACCTCCGTCACTTCACGAATTTCATGGTTTATCTAGACATACTATATCCAGGCAGTGTTAGAACATCGCAGGAAAAATATATGAGCTTTATAAATATTTGCTTTCAGACGAGGCATGGATCAATAAATAACGTAAAATAGGATGGTGGAGTGCGATCGAGCTCGCAGCCGCTGGAGAATGGGATGAATTACAAGGATTATTATCAAACCCTGGGTGTGAGTAAAACGGCCAGCAAGGAAGATATAAAAAAAGCCTACCGCAAGCTTGCCCGGCAGTACCATCCGGATATGAACCCCGGCAACAAGGCCTCCGAAGAAAAGTTCAAAGATATTAATGAGGCTAATGAAGTGCTGTCGGACGATTCCAAGCGGGAGAAATACGATCGTTTCGGTAACTCCTGGCAGCAGTATGAGCGCAGCGGTGGGCGGCCGGAGGACTTCGATTGGGGTCAGTGGACCGCCCGTCCTGGAAGCCAGACCTACACCCACACAGTCACTCCAGAAGAGTTTGAGCAGATGTTCGGCGGGAGCATGGGGGGGCTTGGCGGCTTCTCGGATTTCTTCGAAATGCTGTTTGGAAACCGCGGCGGCCGCTCTGGCGGGGCAGGTGCATCCGGCGGTCGGGCGGCTGCAAGCCGACAGCGCTCACAGCAGGGCCGCGACGCCGAACAGCCCGTCCAGATTTCACTGGAGGATGCTTTTCGGGGCACGACGCTCAGCCTTCAGTGGGAGGGCGGCAGGAAGATCGAAGCAAAGATCCCACCCGGTGTAAAATCTGGTTCAAAGATCCGCCTGAGCGGACAGGGTCAGATGGGCACAGCCGGCGGAGAGGCCGGGGATCTCTATCTCAAGATCGAGGTCCAGCCTCACCCGATTTTCACGCGCGAGGGTGACGATCTGAAAGTAAGCGTCCCAGTCGATCTGTATACAGCTGTATTGGGCGGTAAGGTGAGCGTACCAACCCTGGATCGCCCCGTTGAGCTGACCATCCCCCCCGAAACTGCAAACGGCCGTCTCTTTCGGCTGCGAGACCTGGGCATGCCTCAAATCAAAAATCCCAAGTCTCGCGGGAACCTTTTTGCCGTCATCCAGGTCCAGCTGCCCAAGAACTTGAGCAAGCAGGAGAAGGAGCTTTTTGAGAAGCTCCGCTCGCTCAGTCACAGCTGAATTTTCAGCCGTCAATCTCAACGGATCAAACCCGCAAAGATGGCACTGGCTTCCAAAAGAATAAAAAGCTGGCAGCCGTTTTTTGAGCCATCAACTATGGTGTTGTTTGCGTTCCACCTGGGCGTTGGGTGATGGGGATTGTGAGTATAATAGGCGTTTGACCTGAACTGATTTGAGGGAGCCGCATGTCAAAAGCGATTGTCGAGTGTATTGCCAATTTTTCTGAAGCCCGCCGCCCCGAAGTGGTGGAAGAGATCGTCCAGGCGATCCTCTCGGTTGACGAGATCCACCTGTTGGACCGTCATTCTGACCCAGACCACAACCGGACCGTGCTGACTTTCGTCGGACCGCCAGAGCCGCTTGAAGAAGCCGCCTTTCGTGCGATCGCCAAAGCCGCAGAAAGAATCGACCTTGACCAGCACACCGGCGAGCACCCCCGGATCGGCGCAGCAGACGTCGTCCCATTCGTCCCGATCCGGGACATCAGCATGCCGGAATGTGTCCTGATGGCTCGCCGGCTTGGCGAGCGGGTCGGCCTCGAGCTCGGCATCCCGGTTTACCTTTACGAAGAGGCCGCCTCCCGCCCGGAGCGAAAAAACCTGGAGAACATCCGCCGCGGCCAGTATGAAGCCCTGAAAGACGAAATTGGAGTCAACCCCGAACGCGACCCGGACTTCGGCCCGAAAAAGGTCGGCCCGGCTGGCGCAACCGTGATCGGCGCGCGCCAGCCCCTGGTCGCCTTCAACGTCTATCTGACCACAGCCGACGTAAGCATCGCCAAGAAGATCGCCAGAGCCGTCCGCAACTCATCCGGTGGGCTGCGCTATGTGAAAGCCCTGGGGCTGCTGGTCGAGGGTCGCGCCCAGGTTTCGATGAACCTGACCAACTACCGCGGCACGCCCATTGCCCGGGTCGTCGAGCTGATCCGCCGCGAGGCTGCCCGCTATGGCGTGGGCGTCCACCACAGCGAGCTGGTCGGGCTGGTGCCGCAAGAGGCGCTGGTCGATGCTGCCCGCTGGCACCTGCAGCTGGACCAGTTTGAACCCGAACAGATCTTAGAATATCGGCTGGCTGCATCGCAAGCCGAATCAAGCGCTTCAGCATCAGAAGATTTTCTGGACGCCCTGGCTGACGGCACACCCGCCCCCGGTGGTGGCTCGGCCGCCGCCTATGCCGGCGCCGCAGGCGCAGCGCTGGCAGCGATGGTCGCCCGCCTGACGCTCGGCAAAAAGAAATACCTGGCCGTCGAAACCGAGATGTATGCCCTGCTCGCTGAAGCCGAAAAACTTCGTCAGGAGCTGAAAGACGCGATCCAAAATGACGCCGATGCGTTCAAGGCGGTGATGGAGACCTTCAAGCTCCCCCGCGATACCGACGAGGAGGCCGAAATCCGCCAGAAAGCGATCGACCTCGCCACGCTCGTCGCCGCGGAGGTGCCTTTGGAAACCGCGAGAATGGCGCTGCGCGTGATGCAGCTCGCCGCCCGGACGGTCGAAGTCGGCAACGTGAACGCGATCAGCGACGGGGCCACTGGGGTTGCCCTCGGCCGCGCCTCCCTGACCGGCGCTGGCTACAACGTCCGCATCAACGTCGCCAGCCTGAGTAATCCTTCGGATGGCGCCGCGCTCCTCGCGGCAGTTCGCGAGCTGGAAGCGCAGGCAGACGAAGTAGAAGCGCTGGTGCGTCAGGTGATGGCCGAGCGGGGGGGCATCTCTCTGCCATGAAGTCGGAATACCAATTCTTGCGGCGTCCGCATGCGCTGATCCTTCTGCTGGCCGCCGGAGCTTTCGTTTTGCTGAGCTGCCTGCTCGCCTGCGGCGGCCCAGCAGCCTACTCCGATCACACTTATGAGCCCGGTCGTCCCATCCATTAAAACATCGCAGCCGCAGGAAATTCAGCTCCCCAGCTCACCCGTTCCAACCATCCAACCCTCGCCTGCAGCCCCCTCGCCAACCCCAACCGCGCCTGCAGCCGCGCCTTGCCTGGGGGACCTGTGCGTAGTTCCAGGCTCGCTCTTCCTGCAGAATCCGATCTCCCCGCCGGATAATGACGTCGTTGACCAGACCTACCGCTTCGGCAGCACGCAGTCCGGGATGCGCGACCCGCACCATGGGGTTGAGTTCTTGAACCGCTTCGGGACCCCTGTCCAGGCCGCCGGGGATGGCGTCGTCGTTGTCGCCGGTACGGATCTCGATCCCACCTCCGCCCACGGAGAATGGCCGATCACCTTCTATGGTCCATACTCAAATTTCTACGGAAACCTGGTCGTGATCGAGCACCCGCTGCCCGCGAGCGTTCAGCAAGCATTTCCCGAAATGACCGGCCCGATCTACAGCCTGTATGGGCACCTCTCCGAAATCGCTGTGCAGGTTGGGCAGTCCGTCCAGGCCGGGCAGCGCATCGGCAGCGTCGGGATGGCCGGGATCGCCACCGGCAGCCACCTCCATTTTGAGGTCCGCCTTGGCGAGAACAGCTACAAAGCCTCCCGCAATCCTGAGCTCTGGCTTGCTCCGAGGCTGGATTCCGACGGTCAGCCGATGGGCGCGCTCGCCGGCCGCTTCCTTGATTCCTACGGGGATTACCTGGAGATGCCGAGCATAACGATCCAGCGCCTGCCGGGTGGTCCGGACGGGCCGAGTGATTTCCAGGTCGCTCTGATCACTTACGAGGAGAAGGGGCTGGTCGGTCAGCCGCCTTTCCTGGAGAGCTTCGGCCTGGGGAGCCTTCCTGCCGGCCAGTACCGGCTCTCTTTTCCGATGGGCGGCCTGCGCGAGGAGCTGGTGCAGATTTATCCTGGCCAGCTGACCGTGGTAACATTCAGAGCCGAATAGGTTAAAAACGCGAAGATGCAAAGAACGCTAATGTTATATTTCCTTTGTGTTCTTTGCGTCTCTGGGTTTATTCTTTTATTGGAGGCATGAAATGGGATTGAAACCTGACCACTGGATCCGCAAGATGGCGGTCGAGCAGAGGATGATCGAGCCGTTCGCCGACAGCCAGGTGCGGGACGGCGTGATCTCTTACGGGGTCTCGTCCTACGGCTACGACATCCGCGTCGCCGACGAGTTTATGATATTCACCAACGTCTATTCCGCCGTCGTCGACCCAAAGCACTTCGATCCGAAGTCGATGGTCGATTATAAGGGCGAAGTGTGCGTCATCCCGCCCAATTCATTCGCCCTGGCCAGGACGATCGAATACTTCCGCATCCCGCGCAGCGTCCTGACCGTCTGCCTCGGTAAATCGACCTACGCCCGCTGCGGGATCATCGTCAACGTCACGCCCTTCGAGCCAGAATGGGAAGGCTATGTGACCCTGGAAATCTCCAACACCACGCCGCTGCCCGCCCGGATCTACGCCAATGAAGGCATCGCTCAGGTGCTCTTCTTCGAAGCCGATGAGCCGTGCGATATTTCCTACGCGGAGAAGAAGGGGAAATACCAGAAGCAGCAGACGATCGTGCTGCCGAAGCTCTAGCTGTCTTGCTTCGTGCCAACCAGCGCCTTTAAGCGCGGCTTGATCGCCTGCCAGACCGGGCAGCGGTCGTGGACCGCGCTGAAGAACGCCAGCCCGGCCAGTCCGAGCAGCAGCCAGGAGATCCCCTGCAGTCCCCGTGAATAAACCAGGAACAGCAGCACCGCGCCGATCATAATCCGCAGGACTCGGTCCACGATCGTGAGCGGGACAGCGACCGGCTCCGGCCGCTCGCCGTTCAAAGCCCCTTCAAAAATGCCGGCCATCGCCGAATAACCCCCTGCACCGGTCTGGCGGAACACCTCCGCACCGTCCTTGAAGCTGATCAGCGTTGGGATCCCGTAGATTTTCAGCTGTCGAAGCAGCTCGGGCTGCTCGTCGGCGTTCACCTTCCAGAGGTCCACCCGGCCTTCATACTCGCTGCTCAGTTTTTTCAGCTGCGGCTCGATCATTTTGCACGGCCCGCACCACGAAGCCCAAAAATCTACTACCACCGGGCGGGGGTTCTGGCGCAGTCGCTCGAAGAAGTCTGTGTTTTTGTTTTCCATTTTTAGCTCCATAACAATCAGGACGCCGGAAAGGCGTCCTGAGGTCTATAAAATAGTTTCTTTGCATGCTCACTACATTAGATGCAGCAGATTCCGAAAAGTTTCAGAAACCGTCTTCTTCCCTGTAGATCGTTAATGCCAATAAAACCTGGCCTGAAAAATCACAGGTTTTCGAATAAATCTCGCCTTTCCATATTCATCTGCTCGATCAGCTCGATCTTTTTCTTCCTGCCGCTGCGCTTGATCTGCAGCTCGCGTTTTAATGCCCGATCTCGGCCCTCGCAGGTCTCGAAATACACGAGCCTGGAGACCTGGAAGGCGCGGGTATAGCGCCCCCCTTGCCCCGAACGGTGCTGGCGCACCCGCCGTTTCAGGTCGTTGGTGATGCCGGTATAAATCCGCGAGCCGTCGGAATTTGTGAGCAGGTAGATGTAGTACTGGTTTTCCATGACTGCAGTGCCGTCGCTAAAAATTGAAAACGATCCGCTGACCAGACCATTATAGTTGAAGAAATGGTGCTGCTGCAGATCGTTAAAGTCAAGGATAGCTGGTTATTAAGACCGGTGACACGCACCACGATCGTGCGTGTCACCGGGATATCAAGATTCGACCACTTCCCCGACGACAACCGGTGTAAAGGTCAGTCCGTCTGCGCCGCGATCCACCCGGATCAGCTCGCCCTCGTGGAGCTCTCCCGAGAGGATCTTCATCGCCAGCGGGTCCTGCAGCTCGCGCTGGATCGTCCGCTTGAGCGGGCGCGCTCCAAAATCCGGGTCGTAGCCGGCCTCGGCCAGGTGTTCTCGGGCCGCCTCGCTGACCTCAAGCTGAAAGCCTCGCTCTGCCAGCAAGCTCGAGACCCGCCGCAGCTGGATATCGACGATCTGGGCGATATCCTCCCGGCTCAGAGGCTGAAATACCACGATCTCGTCGATCCGGTTGAGGAATTCCGGCCGGAAATGGGCTTGAAGTACGTGCGTGAGCATGTCTCGGGTGACTTCATTCTCGCCCCCCATCCACAGCTCGTTTCCCAGGTTGGAGGTCATGATCACCACGGTATTTCGAAAGTCGACCGTTCGGCCCTGGCCGTCTGTCATCCTGCCGTCGTCCAGCAGCTGCAGCAGCACGTTGAAGACCTCTGCATGCGCCTTCTCGATCTCGTCAAACAGCACCACGCTGTAGGACCGCCGTCTCACCGCTTCGGTGAGCTGGCCGCCCTCCTCGTAGCCGACATAGCCTGGCGGCGCGCCCACCAGCCGCGAGACGGTGTGCTTCTCCTGGTATTCGCTCATGTCGATCCGAACCATCGCCCGCTCGTCGTCGAACAGGAACTCGGCCAGGGCGCGGGCGAGCTCGGTCTTGCCCACCCCGGTGGGACCGAGGAAGATGAACGAGCCGATTGGCTTGTCCGGGTCCTGCAAGCCGGCCCGCGAGCGCCGAACTGCATTGGCCACCGCCTGCAGGGCGTCCTCCTGCCCGACCACGCGCTGCCGCAGGCGTTCCTCCATGTGCACCAGCTTATCCATCTCGCCTTCCATCAGGCGCGAAACCGGGATTCCCGTCCAGCGCGAGACCACGCTGGCGATCTCTTCTGCATCAACTTCTTCTTTCAGCAGAGCCCCCTCAGCCTGGATGTCCTTCAACCGTCTGCCTGCCTCGATCAGCTTTTTCTCGAGCTCGTTCAATGTGCCGTAGCGCAGCTTCGCCGCGGCTTCATAGTTGTTCTGGCGCTCGGCCCGCTCCATTTCTACCCGGGTCTGCTCAATCTTCTCCTTCGTATCGCGCAGGCTGGAGATCGCTTCTTTCTCGGTCTGCCAGCGGGCTTTAAGATGGTTCGAGCGCTCCTTGAGGTCGGCGAGCTCTTTTTCGAGCCGCTCGAGCCGCTCTTTCGAGGCCTTGTCGCGCTCTTTCTTCAGCGCTTCGCGCTCGATCTCCAGCTGCATGATCTGGCGGTCCACCTCATCCAGCGCCTGCGGTTTGGAGTCGATCTCCGTCCGCAGCCGCGCCGCGGCCTCGTCGATCAGGTCGATCGCCTTATCCGGGAGGTGGCGGTCGGCAATGTAGCGGTTGGAAAGCGTCGCCGCGGCAATGACCGCCGGGTCAGTGATCCGCACACCGTGGTGTACCTCGTAGCGCTCCTTAAGGCCGCGCAGGATGCTGATCGTCTCTTCCACGCTCGGCTCCGAGACAAGAACCGGCTGGAAACGCCGCTCCAGCGCCGGGTCTTTCTCGACGTGCTTGCGGTATTCGTCCAATGTAGTCGCGCCGATCAGGTGAAGCTCGCCGCGTGCGAGCATCGGTTTCAGCATGTTGCCCGCGTCCATCGCCCCTTCCGCGGCCCCGGCGCCGACGACGGTGTGCATCTCGTCCACAAACAGAAGGATTTCGCCTGATGCTTCAGATATCTCTTTCAGCACTGCTTTTAAGCGCTCCTCGAACTCGCCGCGGTATTTCGCCCCGGCGACCAGCGCTCCCATGTCGAGCTGGATCAGGCGCTTTTTCTTTAACCCCTCCGGCACATCACCGTTGATGATCCGCTGAGCCAGCCCTTCCACAATCGCGGTCTTGCCGACTCCGGGGTCGCCGATCAGCGCGGGGTTGTTCTTCGTACGCCGCGAGAGGATCTGAACGACGCGGCGAATCTCTTCGTCGCGTCCGATCACAGGATCCATTTTTCCCTGTCGCGCCAGAGCGGTCAGGTCGCGGCCGTATTTCTCGAGCGCCTGGTAGGTGTCCTCAGGGGTCTGCGACGAAACTCGCTGCGTGCCGCGGATTCCTACAAGCGCCTTCAGGATCGCATCTTTCGTCAGCCCGTACTGGCTGAGCCGTTTTCCCTCGCTGCTCTCGGTCAGAGCCAGCAGGATGTGCTCGGTGGAGACATAGTCATCCTGCATCCCTTTGGCGTAGCGCGCCGCTCCATCCAAAACTTCGGAAGCCGGCCTCGACAGGCCAATCTGGGCAGCCGCCCCGTAGACTTTTGGGCGTTTTTCCAGCTCCTGCTGAACCTCCTCCCGCAATGCAGCGATGCTTCCCGCCACTTTCGTCACGAGCGCCGGCACAACGCCGTCGTCCTGGCGTAGCAGGGAAAGCAGGATATGGATGGGCTCGATCGCCTGGTGGCTCAGCTCCTCGGCAATCTGCTGAGATCCCAGAAGCGCAGCCTGAGATTTTTCAGTGAATTTTTCCATGTTCATATTTGTTTTCTCCTCAAGCCCCAGTATTTCAAGAAAGCAAGGGCCTGTTTGTTCTTTGGTCAACCATAATTATAGGTTGGGATGATTTGAAATTTGTAAATAAAATGTAAGACGGATGTAGGAAAGATCTAATCCTCAGCCGCTCTCAGCGACCGGGGTATACTTGAGCAAATGTCCGCCTCTTGCAGTGTCTATCAGCTCGGGATGATCCCGTACCAGCGAGCCTGGGAGCTCCAGGATGCTCTTGCCTGCCAAATCGCCGCAGGTGAGCACCCCCCCACGCTGCTGCTCTTGGAGCACCCGCATGTCTTCACTTTTGGTCGAAGCGGCAACCCGGCCAACCTGCTTTGGGAGGCCGATGAATTGACGCGCCGGGGCATATCGGCGCTGTGGACTGATCGGGGCGGCGACGTGACCTACCACGGCCCCGGTCAGCTGATTGGCTACCCGCTCCTGCCGCTTGCGCCAGCGGGGTCTTCGCTGGAGAAAGCCCCCTCGGGTCTTCTTCCCCTCCCAAAAGCCTCCCCAGGGCAGATTTAATCGACTACCTTCGCAAGCTTGAGCTGGTCTTGATCCAGGTGCTGGAAGGTTTTGACATACCTGCGATCCGGTTGGAAGGGAAGACCGGCGTTTGGATTCCCTCGGATTCATCCGGGCGGGGTTCCCCGGCAAAAATCGCCTCCATCGGGGTAAAGTTGGATGCGCGCGGGGTCTCCAGGCACGGTTTTGCTCTAAATGTAAGCCCGGATATGAGCTTCTGGGAGGGTATTATCGCCTGCGGATTGGCTGGTTTTGAAGCGGTGAGCCTGGCAGAATTATTGCATCCGATTCCTGATATGAATGAAGTCGAAAATGCTGTGAAGGATTCCTTCGCCGAAGTGTTCCATTACGAGATGGTTGAATCGAATTGGGTGGAAGAGGATATAGACATTTTCATGGCTGGGGTCAAACGACCTTGAAAATATTCCGGAAATCTTTCTTGAACAGCCTGCTTTTCGTGAGCCTGCTGCTGCCTGGTTGGGCAGCCCCGCATTATTCTTTATCCAGACAGGACAATCCGGCCGCGCTGGTGCGGATTGATCCAGGCGGACAGCCTGGGGCTTGCCGAGCTTGCCAGAATGGGCCTGAGCGTATACGCAACCCTCTATACGACCGAGGGAAAACCCGTCCTGGTCGCTGCGGTGGATGTGCTGGACCAAAAGGATATCCTCCGCCGCGGCTTTCCGCTGACAGTCCTCGATCCAGATATTTCCGGCGCTGAGTACAGCTTGCTCTACGGATCAACGCAAGACCTGAGCGATGCAAAAATGCAAACAGACGTGCTGCTGATCGAAGGAAGCATGGCCGTCGCCCGGATGAATGCTGATCAAACCGGCAGCCTCATTGCGCTGGGGCTTGATGTCGCCCCGCTCGTGCCGCAGCCGCTGATCGCTCCTGAAGGTCAGCCCTATCTTCCCGCCTTGCCTGACTCCGTCACCTATTCCCAGATTGTGCAGGATATGGTTGACGAGCTCGATTCTCAATCCCTCTATGACCATGTTGGCGGGCTGTCCGGCGAGTGGCCGGTGATCGTGAACGCCTCGCCTTTCACGTTCTTCACTCGCTATACCTTTGCCGCCACATCGATCACAAAAGTGACCCGCTACACCCACGACTTCTTCGCTTCTCTGGGCCTGACGACCTGGTACGATTATTTTTCGGGCGGAGAGTTAAGGAACGTAATCGCCCAGCAGGAAGGGCTGATTCATCCAGAAAAGATCGTCTTGCTCACCGCTCACCTGGATTCAACCTCCCTGGTCGATAATCCTGATCCTGGGACATTTGCCCCGGGCGCGGACGATAACGCCAGCGGTTCCGCCGCGCTGATGCGCATTGCTGAAATCCTGACTCAATCCGACTTTGGCTGCACCCTGCGCTACGCTTTGTTTACCGCAGAAGAACAAGGCCTGTTTGGAAGCAGCGCCTATGCTGCCGACCTCTACTCCCTGGGTGAAGACCTGCAGGGCGTGCTGAACCTTGACATGCTCGGCTATCACACCCGAAGCAGCCCGGTTTTCGAGCTGCACGCCCGCCCGGATAACGCTGGCGATCTTGCAATTGCCAATCTCTTCGCTGACGTCATCCCGGCATATTCTATTCAGCTCAATCCGCGGATTCTGCAGGACGGCAAGGCTTTCAGCGACCACGCCTCTTTCTGGAAATATGGCTACCCGGCTGTGATGGCGATCGAAGATTGGACCAACCACACGCCTTACTACCATACGACCGGCGACCAGCTGGAGACCCTGAATTTCACGTACTACACCAATTTTGCCAGGGCTGCGCTGGCTGCCTTCGCTCACATGGGCTGCCTGATGGAAGGCCAGCTTTCAGGTTTCGTACGAGATGAAATGACCAGCGCCCCGATCGCGGGGGCCGGCGTTGAAGCCTGGCAGAATGACCAGAAAATTCGCTCTGTCGTCACGCAGGCAGATGGCTCTTATCACCTTGCTCTTCAGCCAGGAACCTATACCGTCCGTTTCTCGGCCGTTGACCACCTATCTGAATCGGTTTTCGATGTTTCGATCACCAATACCCTGAACACACCGCTCGATGCGGTCCTGACGCCGTGCATTTTTGTTCGTGATGCCGAGATCAGCGCATCGAATTGGAATCCTTCGATCGATGAGACGGTTTTATTCAGCGGTACCGTCAGCGGTAGGCGACAATCCGATCAGTTTTTCCTGGGATTTTGGGAGCGGTGATACCGCATTTGGGTCGACGGTCTCAAACATCTTCAACCTTCGCGGCAGCTATGTGGTCAAGTTGACCGCCAATAACTCGTGCAACGCCCCACAGACTGTCTCAGCGGCTGTCTTCGTCGATGTCGACCTCAGCTTCTTCCCGTTGGCGAGAAATATCTTTAGTCCCTGATAAATTTCGGTTTGACATTTAGACCAAAAATCATTACACTATATCCCATCATAAGCTTAGGAGGCAGAGAATGGCTTCGCAAACCTATCAACTGGTGATGCACAAAGGTCCCAACCCGGGCAAGATCTTCGAGATGGTGCAAGATGAGCTGACGATCGGGAGGGATATAACCAACCGGATTGTGATCAACGACCCAGAAGTCTCGCGAAAGCACTGCCGTCTGACCCTCCAATCTGGAGCTTACGTAATCGAAGACCTGGGATCGACCAACGGCACGTTTGTGGACGGTCAGCGCCTGATTGGGCCGCATATGCTTCGTCCGGGTGAAATAGTCATGATGGGCGAGAAAATCAGCCTGGAATATGAAGTTCTGGGCTTCGATCCAAACGCCACCCTGATCAGCGGACCGGGACAGCAGGCTCAGCCTGAAGCTTCGCGCGAAACCTTCCGCGTCGAGCCGTCCAACTATGGATATCAGCCGCCCGCCCAACCGCCTCAGCAGCCTGCCTATTACCAGCCGCCTGCATCACCCCCGCTCTACAGCGGCAACGTACCCCCAGGGCCGGCAGAACCCTATCCCGCCGTATCTTACGAGATGCCGGTTGAAGAAGAAGCGCCGCGCCGCTCGCGAACATGGCTCTATGTCGGCTGCGGGGTTCTTGCTGATCATGCTTTGCTGCGTGGTTGTCGGGGCGATCGCTTTTGATACGCTCGACCTCTACTGCACCGCTCCCTTCGACTCGCTCTTTTCCTGCCCTTAATCGCTTGCCAGTGTCGTGAGAGCGACCCACTGGTTCTGGTTTCGAACGTAAACGAACTCTATCAGACCGCGACCCGGAGATGCTCACCCAAATCCGGGCCGTTTCGTCTTCCACGCTGATCCGTACCGGTCGAAAGCCTTCATCGAGCGTCCGCAGCACCAGTTCATAAAAATCTGCGGCTAGCGGATCGATCGAGAAATCAAGAAAGCCTTCCTTGGTTTCAAAGGCTAAGATCCTGGTTATCGATCCCAACAGCCGGTCTGCCTCCGGATAATGACCCTGCTGAATCTGGGAATCAGCTTGCGCTAACATGGCTTCTATCGCAAGGTTCGACGGTGCGTCCGGCCGGCGATATGGATCGGCGACGATCCCACGAATCCGCATCTGCTCGACCGGCGGAAGCCAGGCATGCAGGAAATAGGCGGAAGGGTCAAAAGACAGCTGATACTCCCGGACGCGGTCGTAAAAAGTAGCGGCCAATCGCAGGTCCTCGGCCCATTCCAGGGTCAGCCGCTCGGCTTTCAACCTCTCGATAAAACCTTGCTCGAGTTGGTCCAGGCTGAGGCCGAAATGGCGTTCTGCAGCAGCATCCACAAAACTGGCATCAGGATGCAGTTCTCCATTCGATTCGTCGCCAGGATGGATATCCCGGTAAAAGTTAGAGAATGCAGACCAACCATATTTCTCAACCAGATACGCCGTAAATGCTCCAGCTTCCAGGTAGCCTGTCTCGTGCTGTTGCTGATAAAAAAAGTCGATCAGCTCGGGCAGCGGGATATACATCTCCAGACCGCAAGCCTCTATTGTATTCTTCGCATCTCGGAGCGCTCGCAGCCTGGCTCCGGGGGCAGCAGGGCGGCAGCGCGCTGTAAGAGCGGCTCAGGCTTGAAATGCCCTCCGGATAAGAAAACCGCCAGTCCCTCAACCAGAAAAGGCAGGCGCAGCCTGCCGCCCAGGCGGGCGTCCAGGATGTGGATCAGCTCGTGGTGGAAAAGCATCTCGCGGCTGCCGCCGGCGTAGTTGCTGTCGAGATAGGACAGGGTGATCCCTTCACCGGCGAACCCTCCGTGCCCCAGCACCCGTGGAACAAGCGCCACCTCGACCTTCTTGCCGATGAGCACACCCAATCGGCTGGCGGCCAGGTCAGCCTGGTCGTCAAACATCTTAAGCAGGTCAGGCAGGTCGCGCTCGGCGGCAGTGCCTGTAATGTAATGGACGATGCAGCAGCCGTTCTGTGCAGTTGCCCAATGCGCCTGGCGCTCTGCCGATGAAAGCTGCCCGTACGGCAGCAGCGTGAACGTCTCGCTCCAGAGCGGGCCATCCGGCTTGATCATAAAGGTCAGAAGTTGTTCTCCCGCAGCGAGCCCTGCAGTATCCCAGCCCCACAGGACCGTCGCCTGGATCCGCTCGTCCAGCCCAAACGGCCCAAACTCGCCTTCGCCAATCAAGGCGCCCTCCGGTCCACCCAGCCGGACTTCAGCCTTTTTTCCGGCAGCCGGGAACCCCTCCGGTGCGATCACTTCGAAGCTGACCTGGTCGCCGAGATACAGCGCCCCATCTGGATGCACCTGCACATCGAATCTGCTTTGCACCGGAACAGGTCCCTCTGTCACCCAGGGGGTGATCCCCGCTCTTGTGGGAGAGACCGGTTGGATGGTTTCGGTGGCTATCGTTGGCAAGAAGACCGGGACTTCAATCGTTTCCGTCGGCGCGGCAGTCGGCCTGGCGTTGTACGATCCAATCGCCGGTCCAGACGCCTGGCAGGAGACCAGGACCAGAGCCATAAAGAGAAGAAACCTGTGCATCACCATCCATTATAGCAGTCTGAGACCCCGGCGTATCCGGAAACCAGCAAGTTCAGCCCGGGGCGCGGATGGTAGAATCCGATCAAGGAAAATCCATGTCGACTTCATATGATCTGATCCCAACTTCGCACGCCTACGGCGGTGAGACGATTGCTCGCCTGCCGGACGGGAGGGCGGTCTTTATTCCGTATGCAATCCCCGGCGAGGTGGTCCGCCTCGAGCTGGTGGAAGAAAAGCAAAGGTTCGCCCGCGCCCGCCTGCTCGAAGTGCTCGAGCCGTCCTCGGAGCGTGTCTCCCCGCGTTGCCCGCATTACGGCGAGTGCGGCGGCTGCCACTACCAGCACCTCTCCTACCCTGCCCAGCTTGCGGCGAAAACGACCATCCTCAAGGACCAGCTCGAGCGGATCGGCGGGCTGGCATCCCCCGAGGTTGCTGGCATCGCCCCTTCAATATTTGAGGTTGCATACCGCAACCACGTCCAGTTTCACCTAGCACCAGACGGCTCGCTCGGCTACCACAAAGCCCGCACCAATGACGTCCTGGCCATCCGCGAGTGCCATCTGCCCGAGCTGCCGCTCCAGGAGCTCTGGCCGCAGCTTGAGTTCGAGCCGGGCGCCGGGGTCGATCGGGTCGGGCTGCGGCTGGGATGCGACGGCGACCTCCAGATCATCCTCGAAAGCGGCGGGCTCGAGACGCCGGAGCTGAGCGTCGAAGACCTGCCGGTCTCGGTCGTCCACCTCAGCCCCGGAGGGGCGATAACACTCGCCGGCAGTCCCACGCTGGAGATGGAAGTGCTCGAGCGCCGCTTTAGAGTCTCAGCCGGGTCGTTCTTTCAGGCCAACACGGTCGTTGCGGCGATGATGGCGCTGAAGGTGCGTGAATGGTTGGGTGAACGATCTGCGCTTCGGCCGGATGCGACCTTGCTTGACCTGTACTGCGGCGTCGGGTTGTTCAGCCTCTTTCTCGCAGAAAGCGGCTGCCGGCTGGTCGGCGTTGAAGCCTCCGAGCAGGCTGTGGACGACTTCGCCTGCAACCTGGACGAATTCGATGGGATTGAAATCTATCAGGGCGCGGCCGAGGTTGTGCTCCCGAGCCTCGACCTGCGCCCTGATGCCGTCGTGGTCGACCCGCCCCGCGAAGGCCTCGCCCGCCCCGTCATCGACAGTTTGCTGCGCCTCGCCGCCCCCACGCTGGTCTACGTCTCCTGCGATCCGGCGACCCTGGCCCGCGACGCAAAACGCCTGACCGCCGGCGGCTACGTTCTGCAGAAGCTGTCCCTCTTCGACCAGTTCCCGCAGACCTACCATATCGAGAGCATCAGCCTGTGGGGGAGGAGATAGAAAACGTGAAAGAAATTCGCTTGACAGACCCTGAATTATCTGCAAAATGGTGCATAGATGTTTCGTATCAGACATGTAAAGCTGTGTTTAGAACCTGAACCGGATCGGGGACGATAGATCCGATCCGGTAGGCTAAAAGCCGCTGGTCATAAGAAAGATGTTGGGGATGAATAACAAATTTTACGCTTTGATTGCTGTGTTCTTGATCTTCTCCTGATGAATTGCTCGTTGGATTGTTGACTGAGTGCGAATTAGTTATTGAATAGAAGTTCAGAAATCCTGCCTTGATGACAGAAACATGTGGTTATGACGAAAAGATGAGCATGGGATAAGCGAGCGACAGCGTAGAAGCAAAAGTTATGCCTTTTCAATTCGTGTAATAAGTTAGAAATCCTGCCACGGTGATTGGAACGCCTACTCGTGAAATGGATGGAACATGGGGGATGCGAGTGGACAGATGACGAGCAAAATATCAAGTTGTTGTTCTCGTCTGAAGAGATTTTTGCTTCAGGTCAGGATGGTCCCTATACGATCCGCAATGTCCTGTTGTTGGATGACACCGAAACCACGAATTTGATCCAGGCCGAGGACCCCTATTACCAGACGGATGCATATTCATTCCATGATTTCAGCTTCCAAAGCTGGTTTATCTTCCAATAATTACCAATAACTCTCGTAACGCGCAAACTTCAGGTCCTGAACTTATCAATAGGTTGCAGTCGAAGACGAACTATACAATCCTTACTGATGCCAATGGGTATTACACCTTCAGCGGATTGCCTGACCGGCGACCTATACCATCACCCCAAGCCTGGGCAGCTATGTTTTCAGTCCCTCAACCAGGGAAGCGACATTGCCTCCTAATGCATCCAATCAAAACTTCACCCGCCTGGCGGCACCATCATCCCCGGCGAAATGGTGGATGTCCCCGCCGGTGAATTCCCGATGGGCTGCGACCCCCTCCACAACGGCGGGTATTCCTGCTACCTTCGACGAGCTGCCCCTCCACACCGTCTACCTGGACGCCTACCGGATCGACAAGTACGAAGTAACCAACGCCCAGTACGCCGGGTGCGTGGGAGCTGGAGCCTGCGCCGCTCCGGCATACGTTAGTTCTTATACTCGCGATCACTACTACGACAACCCGACCTACGCCGAATACCCGGTGATCTATGTCTCCTGGTACGACGCCAACGATTACTGCACCTGGGCTGGCAAGCGCCTGCCGACCGAAGCCGAGTGGGAGAAGGCCGCCCGCGGCACGAGTGTGCGGGCTTACCCGTGGGGCGACGCCAGCCCGACCTGTTCTTTAGTGAATGGTTCTGAACGGCTACTGTGTGGGCGACACCTCGCAGGTGGGCGACTACCCGCTCGGGGCAAGCCCGTACGGCGCCCTGGACATGGCCGGCAACGTCTGGGAGTGGGTGAACGACTGGTACAGCAGCACCTATTACAGCACCCTGCCGTATCTCAACCCGCCGGGGCCGACGACAGGGTCTTACAAGGTGATCCGGGGCGGCAGCTGGTAACGACGGCGACTACTTGCGCACGGCGTACCGCAACGACGTCGACGATCCGACTACTCGCTACGGCGCTGTCGGCTTCCGCTGTGCGGCTCCCCCAGGACCTTGAGCTGCTGGGCTTCTGGGTTCTGGACTTGCCTAATGTAGGGCGAACTGTTAGTTCGCCATAGTCAAGCTGACAGCATATCCTACAAAACCTATCGTAAGGCGAACTGTTAGTTCGCCATAGTCAAGCTGACAGCAAATCCTACAAAACCTATCGTAGGGCGAACTGTTAGTTCGCCATAGTCAAGCTGACAGCGTATCCTACAAAACCCTATCGTAGGGCGAACTGTTAGTTCGCCCAAAGCAAGCTGACAGCATATCCTGCAATATAATAACAGCAAGGAAATACCTCCATTGGAATACCGACTTTTCTACCAGCGCCACCTGCCGCACTTCCAACCCCCCGGAGCTACGCAGTTTATCACATTCCGGCTGGCGGGTTCGCTGCCGCCAGAGGTCCTTCGGCGCCTGACAGAGGAAACCCGGATCAAGCAGCGTGAAATCGACCTCCTTCCCGACCCTCATACGAGGAAGGAAGCCGCATCCCTGGCACAAAAGAGGCTCTTTGCACATTGGGACGCCGCGCTGGACACGGCCTGTCAGAATCCGTGCTGGCTTTCAAATCATGCCGTGGCAGACATGGTCTGTGGCGCCATGCATTACCGGGACGGACGTGTGTTCACACTGGAAGCCTATTGTGTGATGCCGAACCATGTCCATCTGGTTTGCACCCCATTATCAGAAACGGGGGTGCCAATCCCATTACCTGAAATCATGCAATCGCTGAAAGGACTTACGGCGCGGAAGGCGAACCTGATCTTAGGCCGACAGGGAGAGTTTTGGCAGCATGAAAGCTACGACCACGTCGTTCGGGATCTTATTGAATTTAACCGGATTATTGAGTATGTGATGATGAATCCGGTAAGAGCGGGCTTGTCGGCTCTATGGGTCTATCGTAGGGCGAACTGTTAGTTCGCCTGCCAGCAGGCAACATGACAACCTGACTCACAACACTCCCTGGTACATTTCCTGCACCTATTTTCGAGGCGCAAGCATCGATGGTCTAATCCGTCTCAATCCTTCTGGAGGCTCGCTATGACATTCCTCGAAGATGCCGTAATGGCAAAGTCAATCTACAAATCCGAGATTCTGTCCCTGCCCAATGTGGTCGGCGTGGGAGTCGGCTACAAAGTCAGCGGCTCGCGGGAGTCTGACGAGATCAGCGTAGTCGTGATGGTCCAGCAGAAGCTTCCGCCGGTGAGCCTGCCAGATGTAGATTTTATCCCTCCAGAAGTGGGCGGGGTTCGCACAGACGTAGTCGAGGTCGGCATTCTGCGCCCGCTGCAAACCCGCACCGAGCGGGTCCGCCCGGTTCCCGGTGGGATGAGCATCGGGCATCACCGCATCACAGCCGGCACCTTCGGCTGCGTGGTCCGCGACCGGCAGAGCGGGGCGCGCATGATCCTCTCCAACAACCACGTCCTTGCAGACCGCAACAGCGGCAGCCCGGGCGACCCGATCCTGCAGCCCGGCCCTGCGGACGGCGGCACGCAGGAACATGACACCATCGCATTGCTCGAGCGCTTCGAGCGGATCAATTTCAACGAAGAGCCAGCCGCTTGCAGCCTGGCTCAGGCCTATGCGAACGTCGGCAACACGCTGGCGCGCTGGCTGGGATCTCAGCACCGCGTCGAAGCCATCCAATTTCGGCCGCAGGCCGTGAACCTGATCGACGCCGCAATCGCCCGGCCTATCCTGGACAGCGAGGTGCTGGACGAAATCCTGGAGGTCGGCGAAGTCGCCGGGGTCAAAGAGGCTGCGCTGGGGATGGCCGTGGTGAAATCCGGGCGGACGACCGCTTTCACGACCGGTGTGATCAACATCCTGGATGCCACGCTGACGGTTGGCTACGGCGGAGACCGCAACGCCGTTTTTGAGCACCAGTTCGTCTCCACCGCCATGTCCGAAGGGGGCGATTCGGGCTCACTGCTGCTCGAGAGCGGGAGCAAAATGGCCGTCGGACTGCTCTTTGCCGGCTCCAGTCAGGCGACCCTGTTAACCCGATCCAGGCGGTGCTGAACGGCCTGCAGGTGGATTTCGCCGCAACTCGAGCAAAATCAGTCGGGGGGCGAAGGGCCGAGATCGAGAAAGTCCAGGCTGTCAAAGAAGCCCACCTGGACGAGCTGATGGCAAGGCCGAACGTGGTGGGGGTTGGGATCGGGCGGGGTGGGACTGCCGGCATGCCCGCCGGAGAGCTGGGGCTGGTGGTGCTGGTCAGCCAGCAGGTACCGGAGGCGCTGCTGCCCTCGGAAGAACTGATTCCATCCGAAATCAACGGGGTGCCGGTCTATGTGAAGGAAGTGGGCGATCTGACGGCGTATTGATCCGGTATTAAAAGGGGCGCCAGGATTGGATGGTTTCAAACCAGTCCATCGATAACGTTCGCAGGGAAAACCAGACCGTGCGCTGCTTCCTCTCCATCTCCTCCCGCATCTGCTCCCCATTCAATCTCGGCTTGATCCAGCCGCTCCATTCGGTCCTGAGCGCTTTACACCTTCGCAGCACAATCCTTGCTCCAACCAGCAGCAGGCGTTTCCAACCGGACGAGCTCAGCCTGCACAGCCCTCGCGGGCGTGATCGCCGGAACGACATCATAGGGAACTCCCTTACAGCCCGCTGAAAGGCTTCGCCAGTGACCCAAGAGCCTCTTAAAGATAATCCAAAACAAATCCGGGAAGATGGCGAAATAGAATTCGCAGGATGATACCTGACATTAAGCTGTCCTCCGGCTGGTTGGAATATTCTTGATCGAATAATTTCTTACATGACTGTAGCCATGCATTCCCTACAGGATAATTATGATATAATTTATCATATAAATTCGGCGTAGGATAACGCCCTGCGCTATCACCATCCACCGGCAGCACAATCAGCCCAATTGAATGCAGACAGAAAGGATTATTCTCCATGCTTAATCTAAACTCTATCATGATCGGGACAAAACAACCCAAGGTTTTGGCGGCTTTCTATGAAAAAGTCCTCGGAAATCCACCAGGAATGGTCGATGAAGAGCATGGTTTTTTTGGCTGGCAGGTGGGCGCAGCCTATCTTTCCGTTTTGGATCATTCCGAAATGGTCGGTCCCACCAAAGATCCAGGGCGCCTCATGTTCAATTTTGAGACTACGCAAGTCAAAGAAGAGTTTGAGCGAATGAAAGCCCTGGGAGCTGTGGTAATCAAGGCGCCTTATGAAATGGAAGGCGGCTGGATTGCGACCCTGGCAGACCCGGATGGAAATTACTTTCAGCTGGTGACCCCAATGGGGTAGGCATCATTCCCAGGATCATAAGCTATCCTCTATCATCCTGCTTTTTTAGCGAAGGCAGATCATGCAGAAAATAACCCCACATTTATGGTTCGACAAAGAAGCCTTGGAAGCGGCGGATTTTTATGTCTCGATCTTTCCCGGCTCAAGGGTCAAGAACACGAATGTCCTTCAGAATACCCCTTCGGGTTCCGTAGACATCGTGACTTTCGAGCTCTTAGGTCTGGAATTCCAGGCTATCAGTGCCGGTCCACTTATTTAAAGTTCAATCCGTCGGTCTCGTTCCTGGTCTTTTTGAATAAGAAGGAAGATGTTGACGCAATCTGGAAAAAGCTCTCCAGGCGGCGGGCAGGTGCTCATGGAGCTCGGCGCGTACCCTCACAGTGAGCGATATGGCTGGCTGCAGGATAAGTACGGGCTTTCCTGGCAGATCAATTATTCGGGTGGCGAACAGGCCAGGCAGAAGATCGTTCCGGTGGTCATGTTCGTGGGCGGCGTATGCGGCAAAGCGGAGCAAGCCGTCAAATCGTGGGCATCTGTGTTCCCCGAATCAAGTGTCGCAAATATCGTCCATTACGGCAGACGGCGAGGCGCCGGATAGAGCGGGGACGTTGAAATATGCATCTTTTTCCCTGTTCGGCCAGGAATTTGGAGCCATGGACAGCGCTCATGAACATCCTTTCAGTTTCAATGAGGCGATTTCACTCATCGTGAACTGCGAGACCCTAGAAGAGATTGATCATATTGGAAAAAACTCTCTGCCGTGCCCGAAGCGGAGCAGTGCGGGTGGCTCAAAGATAAATATGGTTTTTCGTGGCAGGTGGTACCCGCGGACATGGATGAAATGATGCGAGGCGATGACCAGGACCGCATCGATCGGGTGACTCAAGCGATGCTGGTGATGAAGAAATTGGACATAGCTAAGCTGAAGGAAGCCTATAAAGGATAAGTAAAATGACCTCCCGTGTCATTCCTCCAGCTTGCCCTCCACGAGCGAAATCCGCCAGTCGTCCCATAATCGCAAACCGGATGACTCCCATTACCGCCCGTGCCGGCAGGGCGTGCAGCCTGATCCCAGCCCAGGCAGCCGTTAGGCTCTTCCTGCGGCCGAGCGCCCGGTCAAAGGCCAGCACAAAAAGGCCGGCGGCGATTTCAAACTTGAACCCTCAAAAACAAACCCAAAGTCGATGTCGTTTTTCAGCTCTCGGGTTATACAGCACAAATTTCTTTGTATAGAACCAACGAAGCACTCAATAGAAGCTCATGAATTTTATTTTTGGTCAACAGCGCAGCGGAAGCCGATGAAATTTGAGCTTTCTGGCACATTCACATGGGAACGGACCGCGGCGCGAATGTGGGCAAGAATCGTCCCCCCACGATCCCCCACGGATGATATGCTCCGAGCCTGAGAGAGGGCCAGTCGGGTTTTCCTGTCTGATTCGTCTATACGGTTCAAACCAATCGGCTACCCATTCGTATACATTGCCAGCCATATCAAACGCACCGTAGATACTTGCGCCTGCTGGATAATCCCCCACCGGGGAAGTGTCGATGTAACCATCATCATAACGATCGTCTTTCCATCCATTAATGCAGTTTATATCGCAATAATTTGCCTTCGTCCCATCAAAGGTGTTTCCCCAAGGGTAAATTAATCCGTCTGGTCCACGCCCTGCCTTTTCCCACATCGCTTCAGTTGGCAATCGACGGCCAGCCCAGGTGCAGTAGGCAGTTGCCTGGCTCCAGCTCACGAAGATCACCGGGTAATTGGCATACTGAAGGTCATCATAATAACTGCTGTGGGTTAACGAGGTAAGTTCATTTGGTCTTGAGCAAGACCCGGAAGCTACGCACCTGGCATACTGTGCGTTGGTCACTTCAGTCTGATCGATCCAGTAAGCATCCAGGTACACGATGTGCTGCGGTATTTCCTCATCGAGCGCCTCAGGGTCTTCGGCTTTGCTGCTGCCCATCTTGAACTCCCCCGCCGGAACAGGGACAAGCACCATTCCATCCATGGGTGAAATTTGGGTGATCATTACGGTGGGCGTAGGAATAGTGGTTTGGGTGACTGTCGGGATCGGCGTAGGGGTGATGGTAATCGTGGGCGTGATGGTCTGAAAGACCGTTGGTTCAGGGGAAGGTAAAGATTGGGCAAGGGTGGGTTGGGTAGGGGTATCGATTGGCGTTGTTCAGGAGTGTAAATTATGCGAAAAGATTCTCCAACCGGCTATGATTGCAAAACCGATGATTAACCATATGATTATACGCCTCCACATGATGCGGACTCTGCCTGCGGGGCGGCGGTTCAAGAATCTCGGGGGGTAACGGTTGATTTTCGGCTTGTCTCCAGAACCTTTTCCAGGCTTGGCGGGGGTTGGTACGGCGTGCCGGTTCTTCTTTTTCCTCATCTGGGGTTTTCTTTGTAGAAGGTGCCCATATTTTTACGTCATCAAAGGTGGGGAACATTTGCCGGATAAATGGACATATTTCATTCTTCAGTTCAGAATCCATTTCCTCTCTTGATTTACCCGGCCCTTTAATTTCTAATATTTTATAAATCTTGGTCATGTGATACTGAACTGTCTTCACATCCCTGTCAAGTATTTCGGCAATTTCCTCATGCGTGGCGCCTTCTTTACATTTGTAGTAAAGAACTTTCATCTGGTATTTCGATAAGAGAGAAATATTTTCTTTATTTGCCATAATCGAATCTCATAATTTTAAAAACCAGAGGTATTTGGAGGAAATGGAGGTAAATTGGATGTCAATTTCAACCTCTTGGTGTATAAGTTAATTGTTCAAGAGGAGGTCCAAATGTTTACACAACCCAGCACTCAGCTCGTCCAATGGCAAGATTTAAAGGTCGTAAGCGAGGTCGACCTTGTTCTAAATATTGCGCAACAGAATGGATGGAAAGATTGTGAGATTTTCGGATCTGGGGACATGATTTCACAACCTCTGGAATCCCTGGGCTGGAATTTAATCCCTGCTGATTTATATGAGTATAGCATACCGGCTGAGGGAGTTGATAGAGTTCTTCAGATTGTTAATGCAGGAGTCCGCATCCAGGGTGTAATCATTGCCGATGATCAGCGCAGGACAAATCCCTCCCACATTCCTGCGAAGCCTGTGGTATCCCTGCCATCGACCGAGAACAGTATTTTCCTGGCTCGGGTAAGGCACTGCTTGGGTTGGTTGTAATTGCCGGGGTTGCGCTGGTTGGCTTTACTTTAGCCGCTGGTATATTAATCTGTGCACCCCTGTTAATTCTAGGTGCAGCCATGGATCATGACCCTAAGTTAATTATTTTGGTTGATGACGGAAACGGCGGGATAACGTGGATCTCAGTATTAACCTGGTTCGATTAAAGATTGCCAATCAACAAGAGTAACGAATTCCACCGCTTGGAGCTATAATATTTTATACGGATGGCATTCTCAATTTGATATCAGGTTATGCCCTGACCAACCCAGAACCCACAAAAACTTTTTTCTAAGGTTAGAACCACTTTCTGATTTCGATTTTTGGGAGGGTAAAAATGAAGAAAACATTTCGTTATTCACTGATCGTGGCAGCAACCTCGCTGGCAATGACCTTCAGCGCGCTGAGGGTGACGCCTACAGGCGCTGCTCTGGAAGATGACTTTGTGATCACCGTCAAGACGGACAACCCGGGCACCTCCTCCAGCACGCAGTTCACCATTCCAACCACCGGCAGTGGATACAACTACAACGTGGACTGCAACAACGATGGGACGAATGAAGCCAGCGCGCAGACCGGGAACTACACCTGCAATTATGCCGCCGTCGGGAACCTACACCGTGCGTATCAAGGACAACAGCGGCGCCGGGACGGGCTTCCCCAGGATCTACTTCAACAATACCGGGGATAAACTGAAACTGCTAACCATCGAACAGTGGGGCACGGGCAAGTGGACTTCGATGGCAAACGCGTTTTATGGTTGCTCGAACCTGGCGGGGCAGGCAGTGGACAGCCCCGATCTCTCCGGTGTGACCGATATGAGTTACATGTTCTGCTACTGCAAGCGTCTTCAACCAGAACATTGGGAACTGGAACACCGCCAACGTGACGGATATGAGTTACATGTTCTACTACGCAAGTGCCTTCAACCAGGACATCGGAAATTGGAACACCGCCAGTGTGACGGATATGGCTCATATGTTCGACCGCGCAAGCGCCTTCAACCAGGACATCGGGAGTTGGGACACCGCCAACGTGACCGATATGAGCTACATGTTCGACTCACGTGACCGCCTTCAACCAGGACATCGGGGATTGGAACACCGCCAACGTGACGGATATGAGTTCCATGTTCGACGGCGCAAGCGCCTTCAACCAGGACATCGGAAATTGGAACACAGCCAATGTGACATATATGAGTGCGATGTTCCGGCGTGCAAGCGCCTTCAACCAGGACATCGGAAATTGGAACACCGCCAACGTGACCGATATGAGTTCCATGTTCGCCGATGCAAGCGCCTTCAACCAGGACATCGGGGATTGGAACACCGCCAGCGTGACCGATATGAGTTACATGTTCGGCTGTCGCAAGCGCCTTCAACCAGGACATCGGGAGGCTGGAACACCGCCAATGTGACCGATATGAGTTGAATGTTCTGACGGTGCACAGCGCTTTCAACCAGGACATCGGCAGTTGGAACACCGCCAATGTGACCGATATGAGTGACATGTTCGCTAGGCGCAAGCGCCTTCAACCAGGACATCGGCAGCTGGAACACCGCCAATGTGACCAATATGGATCGACATGTTCTAGGAGCGCCAGCGCCTTCAACCAGGACATCGGCAGTTGGAACACCGCCAACGTGACCGATATGAGTCCACATGTTCGCATAGCGTCAGCGCCTTCAACCAGGACATCGGCAGCTGGAACACCGCCAACGTGACCAATATGAGCTGCATGTTCGCCAGTGCCAGCGCCTTCAACCAGGACATCGGCGGTTGGAACACCGCCAATGTGACCGATATGAGCTGCATGTTCGCAGCGCCAGCGCCTTCAACCAGGACATCGGCGGTTGGGACACCGCCAACGTGACCAATATGAGCTACATGTTCTGCGACGCCAGCGCCTTCAACCAGGACATCGGCGGCTGGGACACCGCCAACGTGACCAGTATGTCTGGCATGTTCGGCAATGCCCCCGCCTTCAACCAGGACATCGGTAGCTGGAACACCGCCAACGTGCACCGATATGAGCTACATGTTCCCTGGCGCTAGCGCCTTCAACCAGGACATCGGCAGCTGGGACACCAGCCAGTGTGACCGATATGGGTGGGATGTTCGACGATGCCAGCGCCTTCAACCAGGACATTGGCAGTTGGAACACCGCCAATGTGACCAATATGTGTGGCATGTTCGATGGCGCCAGCGCCTTCAACCAGGACATCGGCAGTTGGAACACCGCCAACGTGACCGATATGAGCTACATGTTCTCGGCGCAAGCGCCTTCAACCAGGATATCGGCAGTTGGAACACCGCCAACGTGACCGATATGAGTTGGCATGTTCTACTACGCCAGCGCCTTCAACCAAAACCTCGGTGGCTGGAATGTCGGCGCGCTGGTGAATGCGGACGGTATGTTTTCCGGTGTAACACTCTCAACCGACAATTATGACGCCCTGCTCATCGGTTGGGATGCACAAACCTTACAGACTTCTGTGAACTTCGACGGTGGAATCAGCAAGTATTCTATCGGTGAATCCGCTCGAAACCACATGATCAATTCAGACTTATGGACGATCACCGATGGTGGTAAAGAATGCAATGTTTTCTTGCCATTAGTCCTTAAGTAGATGCCTTAGTTGTGATTACTGATTCGCCCGCATCATAGCAAACATGCAGCATGGTTTGCCTGCGATGTATACTGGGGATGACGACATCTATGCTGGTTACTCGTCACAATTAGGACCAAAGCAGTGGTATGTGGTTTGCCCAAAATACTATTTCTCCGACCTCCGCCCACATCATCTCCCCATCGGTGCCGATCCCTTGCCCCCCATTCCGATCCGTCCTCAGCAACTCCGGCCTTGGCTGCCATAATTCGATTTAATTCGGCGAGACTGTAGGTGCTTCCTCAACGCATCGCCCTTTGACATTTCTTTACCTGTTTCTAGTCAGGTCTTCCAATTCATCGGTATGGATTAACGATCTTGACCCCCCTCACCTGCTGTCCATCCTGCAAATCTTCCGAGTACAGCACATCACACCCGCCCTGCAAGGCTGCAGCCAGGATCAGTCGAAGTCGTAGAACGAATATCTGGTCTCAGCCTGCATCTCCAGGCAGCTCTCGTAAAGCGCCAGGCTTGGGTAAATCTGGCACAGCGGATTCATCACCAGCTTTAAATAGGTTCTTGCTCCCTCGATCTTCATCGGGACAGAAAACTTCTGGGTAGCCACATTCAGGAATTCCTGAATGACCTGGGTGCTGATCATGCCCCTTCCGGTTTTCAGCGCCTCCTGGATCAGCTCTAAAGCGACCTCTTTCTTCAGCGGCTGGCGATCGTCAAAAGAATATACAAACATGTTTGTATCAATGAAGTATTTAGCGCTCATTCATTTCCTCTCGATCGAATGAGCGTCCGGGCTGAACAGCAATACGTGGCG